>JAVVSD010000031.1:0-2645 GCA_036654375.1 Oscillospiraceae bacterium | reverse complement strand
GATTGTTAGGAGTTCCGGCAATGTTGACTACAAACTGGTCAGCGGAATTGATGCGGTTGCCAATGTTTTTGCAGACAGTTACTTTTGTGACTGCAAAACCAATTGCAAAGGCTTCCAATCCGCTGTTGGTGATGGCAGTTAGCACCAGGTTTTTCGGAGCTTGGGTGCTTAAAACATAGTCAGCGGTAAACAGCTGCGTGGTTCCAATAATGTTTGCGGTTTGTGTCCCAAGCCCAGTCAGCGTGGTTGGATTGTTGCCTAATGTGGTAAACAGATTCCAAGCACCGCCGTCGGTTTTAAAGGTCCACTGTTCTCCGATGTTAGTATCCTCTGCATCGGAAATCAGCGTTGTATAGTTGGTGACGGGATTTCCAGAAGAATCCTTTACGACGATGTTACTGATGTTGATAGTGGCGGGGTCATATGAACCAATTCTACGGTTTTGCATGACCACATTTCCGATGGTTCCAGTATAGCCAGTATAGCCGAAGTTGCCAGAAACCGGTGCACCAACTGCATCAAATATCATAGAAGATGTTGCGGGTGCTGAAATATCAAAAGTGACGGTTGTTCCGTCATTTAATGTGCCTGTAAGACCTGTGATGGTTTGACCAGGGTTGAGCGTGAGATTTCCAAAGTTAAACCAGCCAATTCCGCCTGCACTTGGACCCGAGCCGGCATTCGCATAAGAAAAAGACATAAAGATTACTCCTTTTTAATAGTTTTGTGCAAAGTCAGACACATATGGTCTGACACAGAGTGGTTGCATGGCTATTGACAAACTGTATTGCTGAACAAATCCAGTTTTGCCTGCAACTGCATTTCCAGTCTGGAAATTGCATTTATGGTGTTCTTAACGGACTGATTCATAGCCAAAAGTTGTTCAGCGGAAGCACCGCTGTTGTTAACAACTGCCATCAGTTTTTCGCTTTCTGCATTCAAAATATGCGCAAAAGCTGCTTCTTCTATTGCAACGGATTCAATGATATCGCCAACAGCATCTCCGCGTGTAATTGTGCCTGGCTTAATAATAGGCATTCCCATAAAAATAGCCTCCTAAAATTAGTTTGTAGAGCAGATTATAATATCTACTGAAAGGCCAATAAAGGGCAAAATTTTTGCACTTTTGATCATGCTCAGTTTGAACCTCATAGACCCATTGATATTATATGTAAAGAGTGATTTTATGGTGACGCTTGTCTAAAGTTATATAGCAAAACAAATTGAGAAATTGGCAAGGTTGCAGTTATATGTGTTAACAGAATTATTTGCAATTTATAATAGTCTTAGATAGCTTAATTCTTACTAATAAAATGAAATCACTTTACTTTTCTAAAAATAATTATATAGTCGAAATAAGAGGGGGTGATTTTATGAAGTTTGATAAAAGTAAGGCTATAATTGCCGTTATGGCTGTAGCCTTAGTTGGAACGACCACTGTTGCTCTTGCAAATGTTGTAAGAATACAAAACGAGAGCAAAGGAGCATCAGAAAAAATGGCAAATGCATCAAAAATTGTTGCAGAAAGCGCAATAGAAGAAATAACAGATGATGAGGTAAGTATAATTTCTAAAAATATGACAAAGCCAGTAGCTGGGAAATCGGCAACGCAGCAAACCACACCGCCTACAGTACAGCAGACACAACCAACTACAGAAAGTAACAAAGTGCTTAAAACAATTCAACTTAATCAATCAATCTGTGACACCAATGGAAACACCATAACATTTACAGAAGTAAAAATAACAGAACAATTTATTCTGGTAAGCTTTAAAATCAAAATGGGCCAGTATAGTTATTATCATCTAAGTGGATACGACATGAAATATATTAATGACAGAGGGCAAGAAATGGTAAAGCCGGATGGCTATAGGGTTAAATATCAGTGCAATGAATATAGCTATGCAATGTTTGCACCAGACCCCGATATAAAATCAATAACAGTTACTTACACATTCGATGATGGAACAGTAGATAGCACAACACTTAACCTTGCATAAATTAATATAACAAAAAGCCTTCTCAAACGAGAAGGCTTTTATTATGCCTTTAAAACAAGGGGGGTTCTCCTGGTTTTCGGAGTTAGAGAGGTTCGCTTTAGTAGTGCCAAAAATAAGCTAATAAAGCGAGTGATTATAATCCGCATAACAAATGGATGTTTTAAATCAAAAGTATATCAACAGTAAAGCCGTGTTATTCTTTCTTCCGTGTCAACACAATTCCCACGATTCCACCTATAAGAATGACGGGGGATAACCTGAAAAACAGCCACTCAAAAGCGTGTAAAGCTGTTCCAAGAACGGCGGTTTCAGGATTGGTAAAATCCCAACCTAAATAAAAACTATTTAGTGCAATTAAAAGAGCCGAAATTACTATTATAACTGCACACAATGATATTAATAACCAATGAAATATTCTTCGTCTTGAAGTTTTTCTTTGTGAAAGTTGTAAGTTAATAACCTCCAGTTTCTCTGAAATTACTTTTAAGTCATCTGCTTTCGATTCAACAATAGGCTCTCCAAGCAATGTGCTTACAGAGGTTTCAAAAACCTCTGATATTGAAATCAGCATTTCAGAGTCAGGAACTGATAATCCTTGTTCCCATTTAGATATTGTTTGTCGTACCACATTAAGCTTAACAGCGA
>JAVVSD010000030.1:0-2690 GCA_036654375.1 Oscillospiraceae bacterium | reverse complement strand
GCTGCCTTTCTTTGGTTCGTTTCTTTGGCAGGCAAAGAAATGAACAAACATATAATTTAAAGTAAACCCACCCAAGTAACAGCTAAAATCTTTGTTTCTTTTTTAATTTAACACTTATTTTGTAAATTGATTTATTAATTAATAGAGGGGGTTGTTCATTTCTTTTATTTCAAAAGAAACGAACCAAAGAAAGGAAACAAAGGGAAACCAAAATGTTATCCGTTATTTGGTTTCCCCTTGACCCCTTCCTGTGCCACAGAGGAAATTTAAAGATAGTTTTTAGATTTAAAAAGAGAATTAATTCTTGTGCCACAGACAAAGCTTCAAGTTAGATCAACAGATTAAAAAAACAAAATCTATAACTAAAAGAAAATGAACTAAATTATTGGAACATGGTTCCTATACCCTCGTTTGATAGGATTTCAATAATAATTGAATGAGGAATTCGTCCGTCGATAATATGTGTGCGGTTAACACCTCTGCGGACTGCCTCGACACAGCAGTCGATTTTTGGAATCATTCCTCCACTTATAATGCCTTGGTTTTTAAGGGCTGTCACTTCGCTGACATTGACGCAGGAAATAAGAGAGTTTTCGTCATCTTTATCTTTGAGAAGCCCTTTGACATCAGTCATAAGAAGAAGTTTTTCTGCGTGCAGGCTGGAGGCAATTCTTGCCGCTGCAAGGTCTGCATTAATATTGTATGAGGTGTTACCCTCACCGCTGGCAACGGTTGCGACAACAGGAATATATCCTTTTTCAATAGCGTCGTTAAGGGTTGTGACATCAATATCAGTTATCTCTCCAACAAAGCCCAAATCAACCTTGCCCTTTTTCTTTTTGGCTTTAATCATTCCACCATCAAGCCCACAAAGACCAAGTGCTTTGCCACCATGTGCATCAATAAGCTGAACAAGACCTTTGTTAACTTTTCCCGCAAGAACCATCTGAACAATTTCCATGGTTTCTTCATCGGTATAACGAAGACCGTCAACAAAATGGGTTTCCTTTCCGATTTTTTTAAGCATTTCAGAAATCTCTGGCCCACCGCCATGAACAAGCACAACATTTATTCCAACGAGTGACAAAAGCACGATATCGGTAATAACTGCATCACGAAGCTCGTCACTTACCATTGCATTCCCACCGTATTTGATAACAAATGTTTTGTTGTTGTATTGCTGTATGTATGGCAAAGCCTTAACAAGCACTTCTGCCCTATCAGCATCTGAAATTTTCATTTTATTATTCCTCCCAGCTTGCAGTTAGTGTTTAAAAATCAAGTCCTATAGTCGCCATTTATTTTAACATAATCATATGTAAGGTCACAGCCAAAAGCAGTTGCCTGTGCGTTTCCGATATTTAGAATAACGCAAATTTGAACTGCATCGCAAAGCAAAATTTTCTTTGCGGTTTCCTCGGAAAACTCGATTCCAGCACCATTTTTGCAAACATCAATACGCCCAGAATCTGATTTAAAAGAAACATCGACCTTGGAAATGTCAACATTTGCACCACTGTAGCCGATTGCGCACAAAATTCTGCCCCAGTTTGCATCAGCACCAAAAATGGCGGTTTTGACGAGTGAAGAACAGATAACGCTTTTTGCGACTTTTTTTGCACATTGCTCATCACTTGCACCAGTGACAACGCACTCGACAAGCTTTGTTGCACCTTCTCCATCCCTTGCCATTTCACGAGCAAGATAAACACAGCACTGCATTAATGCAGCTGAAAATGCATCAAAATCTTCACCTTCAGCTTCAATACGGGTGTTTTCAGCAAGCCCGCTTGCCATAACGCAGACAGTGTCATTCGTTGAAGTGTCACCGTCAACGCTGAGCATATTAAAGCTGTCAGCAACAGCAAGCTTCAACGCTTTTGACAACAAATTTGCAGAAATATTAACATCGGTTGTAATGAAGCCAAGCATTGTTGCCATGTTTGGGTGAATCATGCCAGAACCTTTGGAAATGCCACCAATTTTGCACAACTTACTACCTATATTGAACTTTATGGCAACTTCTTTTTTATGTGTGTCAGTTGTCATAATAGCTCTTGCCGCCTTGTCGGAACCTTCACAAGAAAGCCCTTTAACAATCTCTGAAATACCGTCTTGGACAGGTTCAAGATCAATCGGCATTCCGATAACGCCAGTTGACGCAACGACAACATCGCTTGAATTAATTCCAAGCTCTTTTGCAGCAATATCACACATTCCCTGAGCCTTTTCGACTCCGTCGGCATTACAGGTGTTTGCAATCCCACTATTACAGATAATTGCACGAGCCTTGCCGTTTGAAATATTGCTTTTAGTAACGGTTATTGGTGCACCGCAAACAAGATTTTGCGTATAGACAGCGGCAGTGTCGCACTCTTTTGCACAAAAAATAAGTGCAAGGTCAAGGTTTGCCTTGTTCTTTCTGATGCCACAGTGGATACCGTTTGCAACAAAGCCCATTGGCGCACAAATACCGCCATCAATAAAGGTAAAATTACTCATATGTACTCCTTAATATTTAACTTCAGGCACAGGGGAAGTCTTTTGCTGATATGTATGTTTATTTCAAAAGAAACGAAACCTTACTGTGTCACAGAGAAAATTCATGTAGTTTATGGTTCTAATTTAACGCTTATTTGTAATTTGATTTATTAATTTAAAAAGTGGTTTGTTCATTTCTTTTATTTCAA
>JAVVSD010000029.1:0-5022 GCA_036654375.1 Oscillospiraceae bacterium | reverse complement strand
GTTATGATTTATGCATTTTGTAACGATGAACTCTCCCTCACCAAGTTTTTTCTTTAAACTATCAATAGCCTTCAAATAGTTTCCTTTATCTGTCGAATTTACAAACTGTTCCTTGTTCATTCCGCCATCGGTAGCTAATTTTTCCATATCATCCAACAAGTCTATTACACTCATTGGTGGTTGGTTAATGGGATAGCCATTATTATCAAATGGTGCTTTTGGTATTGCATATGACAACGAAGACATTAATAGCCATTCTGATTCCGTAAACTGTATTGCCATATCATTTTCCTCCAAAAAGCACTTTTTTTATATCTTCTATGGATGTGAGCAATTCTTGATTCCTTAATTGAAATCCAGTATGCTTTTTAACATTACTATCCGAAATAAAGTCGTCGTATTTCTTATTCGACAAAAAGAATTTATTAGATATGTTGGCATCTAAATCTTTTACAACAAACACAATAACACTCAAATTCTTATATTCGAGTTTTTCCAGTGATTTGGCATAATCAAATATTTTTCCACTCAAAGTTTCACTTGAGAGGTCTGATTTAATAAAAATAAAGCTCGTAATATAATAACTTCTATTACTCTTCAAGAAGTTGTTTATATCGGTGATTGTTCTTTCAGATGAAAAGACACTTGGTGTTTCAAACTGAGTTAATACAATTGATTCTTCATGATAGAGTCCTTCTAAAGACTTTGATATTTCATCTGCTGCATACAAGTTAATATATGAATCTTTTACTTCAAAGCTCTCTTTATCAATTTGTGCCATAAACTCAATATTAACATATTCGCCAGAATTACACTTGCACCATGCTTGAATAACTGTGTCATCAATGCCACCAAGTGTTGAACCAAGTTTAATAACGCTGAACTTCCCTCCGTATTTTGATTCCAGTTGTTCCTCAATTTTTAAAGCATACTGCTCTTTGCTCACATTTGTATCCATACATCCACACGCCCCTATACTAATAATTAAAGAAAAAAAAATTAACAAAGCTTTTTTAATCATATATTGTTCTCCATATCTAATACACAATACTTCATCTATGGTAAATACAATGTATTAGTGACCTGTAAATTGATTTAATTGAGTGCTCGCTTAAACCAAACAAATTAATACTGATATCTATATAATAAACCTGTTGGTTAGTAACATTACTGTCACCAATTGAAATTGTAAAAGTATTCACACAAGTCGCGAAACCTGAATGTTAATTTTTATATTCACTGCTATTCCATATCTATGTGCCTAAATAATAACAATGGATTATATCTAATACTTGCACCGAAGACACATCTTGAATTTCTGCATAGCCTTCAACTTTTCCAGTTACTTAAGCCTGCATCATTTTTGCTTTTTCACAACAACTCACTGTATAAATACAACAATTACTATTGCATAATAGTATCCTTTATAACTCTCTTCCTATACCCACAAATCTCCTTCTTGAATCACATGTTTTTCTTGAAGCTGAATGGTTTCATTTCTTATGGTTGACTTGAGGTGACTTTGGTATCGTTTGTTGTTGGAGAATTCGATATTGTTCCAACTACATCAAAAATAGAACTTATCATATCTTCAGATTCACTGAATTTCACTCCAGCATTTTGCAACGCAACTTGCGTTTTTTTAACAATCTCAATAAGTAATTCCTCAATTTTAAACAGTGATATAAATAATTCTCTATTTTTATCAGCAGCCAAACCAATACATCCACTTAGTGATTCGCTTAAATAGCTTTTGTCATATCCGGTGCCATCCTCTAAAGACTTTAAATTGTTAATGGCAATTGCCAAATTAACATAATCAATTTTTATGCTTATCGCACTCATTTTTTCACCTCAATATAAGAATTTGTCAGCGTCATCTACTGCCAACACAAAACTCTTGCAGTTACTTGATGCATCTGCTTTAATTTCTTCAATTATTGGCTTTATTTTGTCAACTTCAGCAACCAATGAGGACAGTCTTTCTACTATTTTCTCGTCATTTATTGCAACCGATGTTATGTCCTTAATGCATTTTGAATAAACGGTTATGTAGCTTATTAAAGATTGACAATAACCCTCAATCTTCAATGCTGTAGCATTAAACTCTTCATCATATATTATTACATCATGTTCATTCACCATTTGGTTGAACCTCCTCTGGATAAGTATCATACTGATATTGTAGATTAGATACTCTGCTTTCAAGTTCTGATATTCGTTGTTCAATATATCTAATATCATTGATTGTTTTACTCTTTTCAGATGCAACAGAATTTTGCAGTTGGTCAATGCACGCAACCGTTGCAGAGTATTCAGATCCAGAAAGCATATCACTCATCTTCTGTTTGTACCGCACAGCACTTTTCACCTTATCTAAAAATCCATCAAAAACATTAAGTTTGTTTTTTCGTTTCGCCATAGATGATTCAAAAGAGCCAATATGGGAAGAACATTGTATCGCAAATTCTTGAAGTGAATCAAGCTGTTCTTCTAATGCTTTCAGTTTCTTTTTAAATGATGATAATTGTTTTTTGTTGTAATTTAACGAAGACAAAATTTCATCCTTTTCCATACTAATCTCCTCACTTTATGCAAACTGAAGTTTTCAATTTAATACACTCATTATCCTTGATATAATAACAATCGCCTTTTTCAATTGGCTTCTTAAATCTACGCATTACGGCAAGTGGCATATCAAGAATTTTCATATTTGCTATGTCGTCAAAGAATACAAAGTGCTTTGCGTCTCTCGCTTTTTTGAACATCTCTGGTGCCCCATATGGAACATTACCGTTTTCAAACTCGCCGAGCATAATGCAAACATTCATATTTTTATACTTGCCCACAATGTTTTTGTATGAAGTCATAGCAGCTGTATCATTACAGATTGTCTCAACAGCCTCATAGTTATTAAGCACAAGAACAATTAACTTAGAATTACCTATGACTGACTCATCACCGCCAGCAAGGGCTTCATACCGAACTTTCAGTTCAGACTCAATCATCTTGACTGTATCAATTGCCTTCTCAGGGAGGAAGTCATATGACTTAACATTTGAACATTCCTTCAACTCCGAAAGCTTTCTTCTGATACCGTCAACAACATATACCTCAGACATACCCGGATGAATTTGCTCGTACATCTTGGTAATGTATTTGAGGAAATTATGCTTTCCAGAACCCTCGCGTCCCGAAACGGCAAGCACACCCAAAGAACGCATAT
The DNA here is from genome assembly GCA_036654375.1 of Oscillospiraceae bacterium. Lineage (GTDB taxonomy): Bacteria > Bacillota > Clostridia > Oscillospirales > Acutalibacteraceae > RZYX01. The sequence goes on along the minus strand of JAVVSD010000029.1, from coordinate 1,796 downwards.
CCAATACAAACGGCATAACAGAAGCATAATCAAGACCAATTGCAAGTACCCCTGGTTCACGCATAAATCCTGCAAAATTCGTCTTTGCAAACTCGCTGTCAAGAACATCTGGAATAACAGGAATGATGTTGGCTGATGTTTTCGGATTCTTTTCATTGCAAGCCGTAATATATGCTTTAATTGTCGATACACGATCGATCTCTTTATCCCCATCAAATGAAAGGAATGCCTGACATTCAAGATGGGTTTTATCTATATCAACAATACAACGCCCATGTATGTCATCAAGTCTTTCACTGCAATGGTCGAACAATGCACTGTATTCGCCAGAGTCATTGCAAAACAAAGCAATCCTATTAGAGAAATTTGATAGATATTTATATCCAATTCCCGCAGTTTGTGAATTAGCAATAACAATGCTTATGCCGACCGAAAGCCCCTCTCGGCAAAGATTGATAAGTTCATCATCCTCTTGGAAATAAAGTTCCTTTAATGCTGTAAGATTGTCAATAATTAGCACAATCTGAGGTAAATCCGTTTTCCCTGCATCTTTATATGCGGAGAAAGAACTGACACCGATAGACAGCAACTTTTCTTTTCTCATTTCAATTTCCGAAAATAACAGTTTCATTAAATTCTTCAATTTTTCATCTTCTGAGGATGTAACGACACCGCCGACGTGATTTAACAATTCAAATGTTTTCAAACCATTGACGCAAAGTCAATGATATAAATGTTGACCTCGTCAGGCGTGTATTTTGTCGAAATACTTCGTATAATATTTTGCAAGATATTCGTTTTTCCTGATTGTGAAGAACCGATTATCATTAGATTTTCATTTGTTAGATCAACATGATAGACACCCTGATACTGATTGTCTGGATCATCGTATACGCCGAGTTCAACCTGAATACTATTCGATTTTGGCAACAACAAAGAATTGTCAGGGAAGTTAATCACTTCTCCTAAAGCCGGCAAGCATATATCTGGAAGCTTTGGCAGATGAATATTATCGCAATAATCAGAAACATACTTTACGATTGCATCAAGCTGAGTTACGCTGCCTTCCCCACTTTTCTGCTTTTTCTGTACATATACAGGAATGCGTTTTCCCGAATCGGTAAGGCTAAAAATCTTAAATTCCTTAACATTAGAGTCGTCGGCTTTTTCCGATGCTCCGCTGTAAGCAGACTGAAACAGTTCGAAAATCTCGTTGTTTCCAACCTGCAGATATGCACGACCAGGTTCTTTAATTTCGGCAGCCAACGGAGATTTAATAACCTCGTTACTGTCTTCCTGACTTTGCACCTTTAGACAAAGCTTAAATCTGGAATTTGACCATATCTGTTCATTAACCTGTCCAGAAGGCTTCTGCGTTGCAAGAATAAGATGGACACCAAGACTACGACCTATACGGGCGGCACTGATAAGCTCTTTCATAAATTCTGGCTGTTCTGCTTTGAGCTCAGCAAATTCATCAACAATAATAATAAGATGTGGCAATGGCTCGTTGACTTCACCAGCTTTATACTTACGAATATACTTATCAATATGGTTTACATCCGCTTCTGCAAATAGACGCTGTCTCTTTTGCAATTCCGCTTTAATCGATTTAAGAGAACGATTAATTTCTTTGCCATCAATATTTGTAATTGCACCAAGAAGATGCGGAAGCTGCTTAAACTGATTTACCATTCCGCCACCCTTAAAGTCAATAATAACAAAAGAAACCTCATAAGGATGGAAAAGTGTAGACATAGCAAGGATGTAGGTTTGCAAAATTTTCGATTTACCAG
>JAVVSD010000028.1:0-5456 GCA_036654375.1 Oscillospiraceae bacterium | reverse complement strand
CAACGCATAAAAGCATATAGTTTGCTGTCAAAATAGTTTTAGGGAATAAAGGGATGGATAAAAAATAATAAGCAAGAAATTTATAACCTTAAAATCTTATAAAAACTAAAAGCTCTCAACTTATTTATTAAATCTGTTCAAACTTAACCCCATCATCAAACTACCTCTGTGGCACAGGAAGGGGTCAAGGGGAAACCAAATAACGGATAACATTTTGGTTTCCCTTTGTTTCCTTTCTTTGGTTCGTTTCTTTTGAAATAAAAGAAATGAACAACCACTTATTCTCTTTTATAAGCAACTTACAAAGTCAGATTATAATTAAAAAGTCAACAAAGATTTTAGCTGTTACTTGGGTGAAATTATTTTAAGTAATATGCTCATTCCTTTGTTCATTTAATAACACAAAAGAAATGAACATATCCCATTCACTCATTATTTCAATTTTGCAGGCATATAAATTATTTATAAAAGTTGAAATGGGTGAGAATATGAAAAATTTTTTACCGGAAGGCAGCATAATCGAGTCAGTTCAAAACAAACAGGCACTTTCATCACTTGCACATCTTAAATCAGCACATCAGCAGGGCATAATACTTGAAGCCCGCGTTTCGCTTTGTGACAAAGACCATAATCTGCACTTGATGCTTGGAGAAATACCAGCAATCATCCCAAAAGAAGAGGGGGCTTTGGGAATTGGTGACGGAAGTGTGCGTGATATTGCCGTTATTTCCAGAGTTAACAAGCCTGTGTGCTTTAAAATTATTGACTTTGATAAAGATGAGGCCGGCAATCTGCGTGCGGTTTTAAGCCGCAAATCCGTTCAGGAGGAATGTCGTGACAAGTACCTTAGTACACTTAAATGTGGCGATGTTATTCCTGCCTGTGTTTCTCATATGGAGAATTTTGGTGTGTTTCTTGACATTGGTTGCGGGCTTAGCGCCCTTATGCCTATTGACAGTATTTCAATCTCAAGGATTCCGCACCCAAGCTCGAGATTTGTGCAAGGACAATACATTAAGGCTATTGTAAAAGGGATTGATGAGCAAGGGAGAATAACTCTTTCTCACAAGGAACTTTTAGGCACATGGGAACAAAATGCACAGCTTTTTAGCCCTGGCGAAACAGTCCCGGGAATTGTGCGCTCGGTTGAAAAATATGGTATATTTGTTGAGCTTACTCCGAATCTTGCAGGGCTTGCGGAATACTCGAACGGAGTTGTTGCGGGACAACACGCAAGCGTTTACATAAAGAGTCTTAACCCCGAAAGAATGAAGATTAAGTTAATTATTGTTGACTGCTTTGACGCAAACTATCCTCCCGCTCCGCTTCACTATTTTACAGACAGCACACACCTTAGCCACTGGCTATATTCTCCTGAAAGTTGCCAAAAAGTAATCGAAACATCTTTTGAATAACACTTTAGATAAAATTTAAGCCGCTGAAAAATCAGCGGCTTTTATCATGTAATTTTTAAGCTATAGGAATAAGTTCGTCGCCGAGCTTGACTTCTCCGCTTTTTGTGACCTTTGCAAATGCAGAGCCTTTTGAAAGATTGCAAGGAGTCTTTGCCATAACCAAAGGACATTCAGGATAACATTTTTTGCCGTTTTGGATAATCTCAATCTCTGCACTGCCAGCCTTGAATTTTTGCCCAAGCTTTAGACTTTTATAGTTAAGCCCAGTTGTTAAAAAATTGCCTGTAAACTTTTTTGTGCAAAGCCCCTCAAGACCCTCAATGCTTTTTGCAACATCAGTATCAAGCATACAAATATGCCTGTCGCCTTTTCCTGCAAATCTATCTCCAACTATGCCACATCCAACTTTAAGTTCCATTGTATTGGGGTATCCAAAGCTTTTGTCTTTTTTCATTTTATCGGGATAAGCAATTTTTTCGTCAAGTGAAAGAGTTAGTTTATCAATTGTCATTGTTAAAAAATCCTCCTCATTGTGTAACTTATGCGGCATCCTTTTGAGTTGGCTTTTGTTCCTGTGAAGCCGACTGGTTAAATGCGTCCACTCCGCTTCCAACAAGTTTTTGCGTGCGTTCATACGAGCTTTTTGCATTTTTTGCTGTTTCTGCATTAAGCCCTAAATTGTCTGTTGTATTCATAATATTTTTAAGCGGTATAATCTGGTGAATTTTCTTTTGACCAATCTGGGCAATGTTAACCCATGTTGGAATATAATCAACCTTTTCAAGCCTTACTTCGCCGTTGCTATATTTTTTAAAAGTGGTATAGAACATAATTCCGTCCTCTGTGTGACCTGTTTTAAGACCCATCATTGAAATCCTCTGGTTTGAGAGTGCGTTTCCGCATGAATAAAGACAAACCATCTTGTTACCTGTGGCCTCACTTTTTATTGTTTCAACAGGCTGAATAACATGAGGATGTCCCCCAATTAAAACATCAACGCCAAGATCGCACATCTTTTTGGCTATTTCCTTTTGGTCCTCGTTTGGTGTTATCTGATACTCTGTACCCCAGTGCAGATAAAGCATTATAACCTCTGCTCCGTCCTTTTGCATAGCATCAATTTTTGACTTTGCATCTGTATAGAACTGGTCGAGCTTATCATAGTTAAAAGAGTTTACAAGCTCGCCTGCCTCTGGAGTCATAAAGTTACCATTAAGTGCTTTTCTTCCCTGTGCATCTGGTGCTGTTTCGTATGTGTAATTCAAAAATCCGAACTTTATTCCTTTTACATCTTTAACCAAATATGGTTTTTGGCTTTTGTCAGTTCTTGTCCCTATTGAAAGCAAATCTTTTTCCTTAATCACCTGTGGTGTGCGTTTAATTCCCGCAGCCTGTGAATCATATGAATGATTATTTGCTGTCAGCAACAGATCAAATCCTGCTGATTTAAGAGCATCTGCAAGAGTATCTGGTGTGTTAAACAATGGGAAGCTTGAATATTTTTTTGCCGTTCCTCCAAATGTAACTTCAAGATTGCACACTGCCAAATCCGCGTCGCTTACAATATCTTTAACATAGTTAAAGCTTTTTGTAAAATCATATACGCCATTGCCCTGCGATGCACCGCTAAGCAGTGATTCATGGATAAGCATATCGCCTGTGCTTAAAATGCTTGCAGTGGAAACGGGCTTAACCTTGTCGTTGCCTTTTTTATCGTCGGGCTTTGATGTTGACCGCCCACTGCTGGTTGTTTTGGGCGGATTATCTGCCTTATTATTTTTAACGCTTATTACAATAAATGCTATCGTTGTAGCCAAAACAACAACAACAAGAGCAATAAGAAGAATTCGTCTTATTATAAAAGACTTTTTCTTTTTTCTTCTCGCATTGCTATTATATCTTCTCCTTGGGTCCTCTGGTCTTTGTGGATATCTATTGTCATTACTCATTTGTTATAAACACATCCGTCTTTTTAATTATTTAAAAAACCGCTTGCAACAACAGAAAGTTTTTCAAGTGCCTCCTGCTTTATAATGTCCTGTTCGTCACGACGGACCTCTATCAAATCTGCCACGACTTCGCAAGTATCGGTTATCCCATTTAATGCAAGTGCTGACCTAAGCCAAGAAACTCCAAAATAAGAGTCATTTTCAATATATTCCCCGCCACAGGTCGCAATTATCAATGCCTTTTTGCCCTCAAGCAATCCATCGTGACCGCTTTCAGTATATTGGAAAGTTACACCTGCTCTGCACACACAAAGCATATAATAAACCACTGACGGTGGGCATATTAAATTCCAGTTAGGCATCGCAAAAACAATTCTGTCTGCACTCATAAACTGCCTTAAAATATCATCATAAAACGCACTTTCCTCTGTTTCAGTAGAGTTTGGATTTTCAAATTTTTCAAACAGTACCTCGTCATAAACAGGAAATTCAATTTGTGATAAATCAAAAAATTCAATATCATCTGTTTTTAGCATATTTGCAAATTCTGCTGCCAAAAAAGTGCTTAAAGAATCTCTTTTAGGGCTGGATACAACAATTAATACCTTTGCCATAAAAACCCTCCAAAACATATTTTTTTAAAATTATTTTATCTGTAAATTCATTAAACATTATACAACAAAAAATAAGCAAGGGCAACTGTTGCAATTTTGTATTGACAACGCTAATATCCTGTTGTATAATGTTCAAGCACAACAAGTGCAGGAAGTGTTCGTTTAAACTTCTGTGCTTATTGTGGATAAACAATATCGAGGCGTGGCGAAGTTTGGTATCGCGCTTGGTTTGGGACCAAGATGCCGCTGGTTCGAGTCCAGTCGCCTCGACCATAAAGCAGGCTTTCCTTTTTGGAAAGCCTGCTTTATTTGTGATGTATTTTAATTTGTATAACATTGTTTATCTTATTTGTTAAACAGTAATCCTTGGTGCTGAAGTTTGTATGGTTTATAAGAGCAACGGTTTTTAGTTTTACTAAAAGTTATGTAGATTTATGTTTAAGTGTTCGTTTAAAAAGAAAACAAAGATTTTAGCTGTTACTTTTGTGGGGTTGTTTTAAGTTGTATGTTTGTTCATTTCTTTGGCTGCCAAAGAAACGAACCAAAGAAAGGCAGCATGGGGGAAACCCTCAGTAGACACAGTCAATCGGTTTTCCCCCATGTCCCCCTTCCGCATAAAAGTATATAGCTTGCTATCCAAATAGTTTTAGAGAATAAAAGATATTGTTAAGATTTAGCAAGCAAGAATTTTAGGGAATAAAAGATCTTGTTGAAATTAATACGCAAGAATTTGCAAATTTAAACAATATAAAAAGCCTAAAATCTTTTAACCTATTTATTAACTGTGTTTAAATCTAAACCCATTCAACAAATTTCCCGCGTGGCACAGGAATTAGTTCTCTTTTTAAATCTAACCCCTTCAACAGATTTCCTTAGTGGCACAGGAAGGGGTCAAGGGGAAACCAAATAACGGATAACATTTTGGTTTCCCTTTGTTTCCTTTCTTTGGTTCGTTTCTTTTGAAATAAAAGAAATGAACAACCCCCTTATTAATTAATAAATCAAATTGCAAATAAGTGTTAAATTAAAAAAGCAAGCAGAGATTTTAGCTGTTACTTGTGTGGGTTTGTTTTAAGTTATATGTTTGTTCATTTCTTTGCCTGCCAAAGAAACGAACCAAAGAAAGGCAGCACGGGGGAAACCCTCAGTAGACACAGTCAATCGGTTTTCCCCCATGTCCCCCTTCCGCATAAAAGTATATAGCTTGATATCCAAATAGTTTTAGGGAATTGTTAAAATTAATGAGCAAAAGCTTATAATTATTTAAACTGAAATCTCTCAAAATTCAAACTCAAACCCTTAATATTATAAAATCTGAAATTTTACAACTTATTTATTGAATCTGTTCAAACTTAAAACCTCATGTACAAATCTCCTTAGTGGCACAGGAATTAGTTCTTTTATTAAATCTAACCCCTGCTGCAAATTTCCTCTGTGGCACAGGAAGGGGTCAAGGGGAAACCAAATAACGGATAACA
>JAVVSD010000027.1:3970-7579 GCA_036654375.1 Oscillospiraceae bacterium | reverse complement strand
TATAAAACATCTTTTGCTCTGCACATCTCTGCATAGCTCTTTATAAGTATACTTCCTATTACACTTTTTGAAAACCCTCTCTGCATAACTCGTCTTATCTCTGCTTACTTCCTTATAAGTTTAGTCTTTCAATAGTATAAAAGAAATAAGCCCTGACCGTTTATAGGCAATGGCTTGTTTTTATAATCCTAATAGTTGCTTTTTCTTTTGCTCAAATTCTTCTTGTGTAAGCACACCCATATCAAGCAAATTCTTATATTTCAGTAATTCATCAGCAGAACTAACAGCTTGCATTTGTACTGGTGCTGTTTTAGATTTTTGCTGTGTTAGCAGAATCTCATGGATTTTGTCATTGATTGATTTTGCACTACGACTGCTTACACATACATTGAATTTCTCTTTTATGGTATCAACTGTAAGCACTCCAAATACTGCACCTGTATTCAAGGTTACATCATTCAGATTGTCAAGTAATACGGATTGCACGACCTGTCCGACTACCTTTTGCTGTGCCATAATGATACGCTTATTGGTAATGGCATAAGCAAAGTTGTTATCGTGCTTGGTTGTTGATATGTAATTGTGCAAGCCGATAAAGCACATCAATACTTCTTCATCACTCTGTAAGGATTGCTCAATCAGCATAAAGTGTTTTACACCCCATTTCTGATTCATACCCTCACCAAAATTGTTATCAATGCAATACTGATACATTTGTTGTGCTGCATTCAGTTTTTGCTGTGCTGTATTTTGAACCTCGGTATCTTTTTCCTTTACCCTTGCTTCAAACTGTTCAAAGGTTTCTCCTGCTTGTCTGGTCAGTCCACTGGCCTTGGTATAGATTTCTTCTAATTTTTGTTGTTTCTTATTGTCGTTAAACATAAGGATTTACCCCCTCTTGTCGTATTTGTAAGGCTTTCGCCCATGATTATCCATAAAAGCATTATAACAGATTGTAACACAAAAGTACAGTAAATATTCAATGCTTATTGTGTTATAGTTTTGCTTTATATGTTCAATCTATAATGTAAGTAAGAACATGGAGGATTTTTGCATTATGGATAAATTTGTCGTAACACCAAGAGAAGATAAAACCGTCACAATGACGATTCGCATAGATAGGGCTTTACAAGAGGAATATAATGACCTGTCTGCCAAAACTAACCGTTCGAGAAATGAGCTTATCAGCATGGCTTTAAAATATGCTCTTGACCACATGGAACTTAAAGACGAGGATTAACACATCATGTATAGCAATTAAAAAGAGAGCCGTGGGATTTTCTCCTTTGGCTCTCTGTCCGTCTTAAGCGTTCATCTTCAAAAATTCATCCAATTTGTTTGTCGCTTCATGTTTTTGTTCTTCAAAACTGTGTGCGTAAATGTTCATTGTTGTTGAGCAATTCGCATGGCCTAAATACTTGGAAATATCTACGATATTCACATTCAAATAATTAAGAAGTGTCGCACATGAATGTCTTAATCCATGAAGTGGTATAACAGGCAATTCTTCTAAGCCCTCCATCTTGGCTTGGGCTGAATTATCCTTTACCCATTGATTGTAGCGATTTAAGTGCTTGATAAAATATTGATAGGGTGTGCTGATTGACATTTGCTTGCCATCGTTTTGTATGAATAGGTTTCCGTCGCCTTTCCATGCAGTACCCAAACGAAAGCGATATAAGTTATACTCTGAAAAGTATTCTTTCAGCAATGGTGCAATTTTCTCTGGAAAAGGAACAGTCCTTGTTGATGTTGCTGTTTTAGTCGTTTTATAATCAACACCATGCTCCGTTGCACCCATAGATTTTGTGATTGAGATTTCTCTCTTTTGAAAATCAATATCGCTCCAATGCAATGCAAGCGTTTCGCCTTTTCTAAAACCACAAAATAACGATAGGGCAAAGAACACTTTATATTGCGTTGCTACCTTGCAGGATTCCACATAGTCCTCAACTTGATAGGGCTTACCAGTATCATCAATGCGTTGGTGTCCTTTGTAGGTCACATCATACGACATATTCAAAGATTTCATAAACATCAATGATTGCTCTGGTGTGAAATATTTAAGTCCTGTTTCTTGGCTTTTCTTTGGTAGCCTTGCCCCCTGACATGGATTATTCTCTATCATGTTCCAACGCTTGGCAGTAGTAAAAATACAACTCAAAACGCTTTTGTGTTTCCTTATGGTGCCGATAGAATAATCATCAACTAATGACTTATAAAACATCTCAACAAGTGGTGTTTTGATATTTGCTACCTTGTAGCCTTTGAAGTAGGGTACGATACATTTTTCCAATGAATACACATAGCTTGTATATGTTCCATAAGCAATATCGCCCTTGATACTTTCTAACCACTTATCAGCAAAATCCTCAAAGGACATCTTTTCAGCGTCAAAGTCATAACCGTACTTGATTTTATCTTCCATATCCAAAGCATATTTAAGGGCTTCTTTTTCCTGTTGCTTGGGTGTAGCTGACTGATTTACAGAATAAGTAAGATTCTTTACCAGCTTATTGCCTTGCTTATCGTACCCCAAACACACAACAATACGATATACAACCCTACCGCTTTTATGCTCAACTCTTTTTAGTGATGCCATTTTTAACACCCTTTCTCAATTAGATTTTTGTAACGATAAAAGGTGGGTTTCGTCATTCCTAATTCTTTCATCAGTTCAAAAGGACGTTTCTTTCCTTGCTGTACTAAGCGGTATTCCTGTGAAAATGCTTCAAGGTCCATTACTCTTGGCCTACCGTAATTATCCCAATCGCCACGAGCCTTTTTAGCATCAATGCCTTCCCTTTGTCGTGTTTCTCTTTTTTCAATTTCAGCTTGTGCCATGCTTGCATATAGCTCAATCATCATATTATTGATTGTTTCTAACATCATGATAGCAATAGCGTTTTCCATAACAGATAGGTCTAACAGGGTAGTAGGCAATTCCAACACCATAACACGGATATTGTTATCATGGAAGAATCGCAATTCCTTTAATGTAGCTTCTTTGTTCCTGCCGAGCCTGTCCAGTTCTGTAACGATAAGAATATCGCCAGATTCTAAGATTTCCTCTTTCAGCATTTGATAGCGTGGTCTGTCAAAGTCCTTGCCTGTCCGTTGGTCTGTGTAAACTTTACTCTTATACAATGGAATGCTGTTGTCATTGCAATACTTTGTGATTTCTGCAATACCTCTATCAAGATGTTGTTCTTTGGTGCTTGTCCTGTGATATGCTACATACTTCATAAGGTTTCCACCTCGTATGAATCGCATGGACCACCATTCAACACATTATCTGGCTTTTGCTCATATACTAAGCACTTATCAACACAATCAAAGCGATATTCACAATCAACACAAACCATATCTGCATTTGTTATTAGATTGAATACCAGCCTGTCATGCTTCCATTTTTCCTCTAAGCTCATAAAAGCACCTCTTTCCTAAGAATTTAACGAATGTATGTTTGTTTCCATATCTATCGTATCAGGCTGGTATCAAAATGTACAACACTTCTTTTGAGAATTATCAAATATGTTTTGCATAGCTTTTCGATACTCTTTGTGATTGCTTTTTGAGTAGTATCAATTTTTATAAATTCTGATACCA
>JAVVSD010000027.1:0-3870 GCA_036654375.1 Oscillospiraceae bacterium | reverse complement strand
ATGAATTTGTCAAAGTTAATAAGGTATTTTGCACCTGCTCTGATATGCACAATCTTATTTGTTTTACATAACATCCACAAATGCCTGTATGAAAAGCCTGTTTCGTTCATTACTTCTTGAATCGACATCATTTTAGGCAGTTTCTTAATTACGACTTCTTTTGCTACCTCAATAGTAGCTTCATTATTTGCATTTTTCATTTTGTATGCACCCTTTCTTGAAGGGGCACAATACAAATTCGACTGAACTGTTGTACTGATTGCCCATGTTTATGTTTTGCTCCAACCTTGGACACTGGGCTAATCATAGCGACCTATTTACATTTATTCTCAATTTATGATTATTCTCTGGAATACTCTGGTTGACTTCTGGTGGCTTATTGTGTAAGCCTATATAAATCCTTAATAAATATCTTTCCGTTCATCTGGGGTTAATCCTGTTTACTCTGGTGATGTACCTATTACCATGCCATAATCGTTTTGGATTTGCTTACCTTTTCATTGAGCTTTCTAAGATGAAAGCCTTGCATATACACAGAAGTGAGAGCCTTTGTAGCTTCATTCAATTCTGAATCCTTGAGATTATCAAATGCCTGCTGTGCCGGTGTCTTACTTCCTGCAAATGCGTGCTGTTTCACTGTTTCGGTAATCATATCAATGTAAGCAGGGTATTTCAGCAATTCCAAAACTGCTTTGCTACCAATAACACCAGTAGCAATAGTAGCATTTAACTTATTGATAATCTGGTTTGCGTTGGAAGTCGTTTTAGTCTTGGGCAATTCAGCCATAAGCTGAAGCACTTTACTCTGTACTGCTTGTGTGGTGTCTGTTTCTCCTGCAAAGTCATACTGACGATTGCGAATTTCTTCAACCTTATTATTCATACGCTGATACACAAAATCATTTTCTTCAAGCATACCCTGCATTTTATCTGCAAACTTGGTATAGATACGATCTGTTGCAGTTTTATCAACCGATTCATAATCAGTAACGAACTTCTTAATCGTAGGGTAGAGATTTGTCATATCCGTATCGTTGCCAGCCTTTTCAATTAGACTGAACAATTTGTTATACTGCTCAATAAAACTCATATTAGCCATTGTCTTAATCCTCCTGTTCCGAATCATCTTCGGTTTCTTTAATATTTTCAATTATCGTAAATCCTTGCTTGGCATACATACTATCAAAAGCACCTTTCGTAACTTCTGTGGTAAGGACACCATTTGTAATTTTAACTATCATTGTCGTCCTCGCTTTCTGGGGCAGAGTTCCATTCTGCTTCCCATGCTTTATCTTCTTCGTTTCTATCCATTCTGTGTGGTACCACTTCAATCACAATAGGGGCTGATTCTTCACTACCGTCTAACAGAAAAGCTGTATTGGCACCATAGGCTTTTTCAATGATGAACTTGCAAGCGTTAAATCGGTCCTTGCTGTATCTATCATTGGCAATCTGAATTATGCTTTGCAGAGCGTCAATCGTGGATGCCCTCAATAGTGTTTGAAATTCTTCCTTTTGTGATTTTTGCTCTGCCGTTTGCTTTGGCCTGCCTTGTGGGTTACCACTCTTGCCTTTCTGAAAAGACATATCAAAATCACACTCCTTTATACGTCATATACTGACACACTCCTTATTGCAGGTTTCCAGTCTTTAATAAATTGTGCCTTTACATCTGGTGTACACAATTCAGAAAGAATGGTTTGCTTTTCTTCAATCTCTGCTTTGAGCGATTCAATAAGCAGATTATACGCTTGTGTGCCATTATGTGGCTTGTGCTTTAATTTAATATCTGCTCTAATGGTTTCTATCTGCACGACAATCCCTCCTTTGTTGTTATTGCGTTGATAGCTGTTATGGTATCTGTCTACTTTATATTCCAAGAAGTAGGACAGAATTTGAACTTCTCATTTTGCTCTAATCCTCTGTAAAATCTATTTGACAGGTTGTGATTGTGGTTTTACAAAGCATTTTGCCAAATAACACATTCAAAACTTTCTGCCTCTTTTTACTCAAATTATGAGTAATATTAAACAGAAAACTTTATCCGCAAGCCACCTTAAAATCATGAAGCGTTAAAAGTACATTTTGCGGTAAATCGTACTTGCTTGCATAAAATTCAGAATCCCTTAAAAGATTGTGGTTTGATTTTCCTCTTAATGTTTGCCATTTTTTAAGAGCCTTTCTTAACACCTCTTTATCAGCTATCATTTCCCGTTCTTTTGCGATTGTCGCAAGAGGTGTTTCAGTATCACACAAAGATTCAATAAGGTGCAACACACAAGCATTCAGATATTGCTTAACCTGTACATCAATAATATCCTCACAAAATATTCGTTTGTATTCTCGTAGAATCATAATTAGGCTGTCCTTTGTGAGAATGTCGGAAAAGCTTATCTTGTCCCCAAAGAGTTTATCAATCGTTCTTTCCACCATAATAATTTCAATTCTCAGCAATCCGTCTGGTACGGTATCTGTGCTTTTGTTTTCTTTTTTCAATTCCATTTTTTGCTGTTCTGTTTTATCATAGGCTTTGAGAATGTAGTAGTGGGGTCTACGAGCAATTACTGTATGTGTTTCTTCCTTTAATCGACAACGCTTATTTGCACCGACATATTTAATGTTGTCACGCTCCGAAGATAGGAACGCATGACTTAACAAATTCAATACATCTGACTGTGTTGCATTGCCACTTACTTTCTGTGTGATATTGCACTCGATAGATTTAACTTTGCTGTTTAGCTCTGCACCCAAAAGTTGCTTTAGCTGTTTTTCACAATCGTTCTTGATGATTTCCAAATAGATTGAATCCATAAGGGTAAATGGTTGCACATTACTATCTCTTACAAACTGTGGTAACACCAAAGCAACGGTTGCTTTACCGTCCTTTACCTCAACAGTTCCATATTTTCTGCCTTGGTCGTTAATTAAGGGTTGTTTAGGTAGATTCTTCAATTCCCCTTGAAAGACAACCTCAAATGTGTAGCAATCTGTTCCTTGCTTTGAGTTATCTCTTACCATTCGTGTTTTTCGTTGGGTCATTGTTTACACCCCCAAATCTGCGTTTATTAGCAAATCTCTAAGTGCAATCAAATCTGCCTTTTCCATTGAGATTCCTTTGAGAGGGTATTTGAATCCGTCCTTGCCAACTCTAAAACCTCTGATGTCGTAAACAGCTTCACGACCAGACCATGAGATTAAATTGACTTCCTTTGTATAATTGTTTTTCTCTGAAATGTTACCTACATGAGAGATAACATCGTATGGGATTTTGTTCGTATCCATCTTATCAATTCCTTTCGTTGAAATGTTTTTAGGCAACAAAAAAGAGCCAGTTACCAGAATCAATCCATCTGGTTACTCGCTCATCAATAGCATTTATATAAAGGTAGCCCTTTTTTATTTATGATTATATTATATCACATATTTTCGGTAAAGTACACTACTTTTTTAATCTTTTATCATATTTTTTCATGTATTTTATTTTTATCATTTTGATGGCCTATCCTCTGATTAACCAGAATAACCCCAGATTGATTTTAATTTAATGGCCTATATTTTCTATATCCTAAATCCTAAAATGAATCTGAGGTTATCTGGATTCTTCTTGTGATACACCTAAAATAAATAGTATATGAATAGTATAATCCTATTTGGTTATTGCTTCAAAATAGAGGGCAAAAACAGCTTATAAAATAGAATCTCATTTGTTCGTTTCTGATTATAGCAGTATGAAAGCAAATAGCTAAAAAGCCTTTATTTTATAATACTTTATGTGACTTTCTCACTTTGAATTAAGATGAATACAAACCACGATTATTGCACATCTTTCAAATTCATAGTATTATGCTTGTTGAACAAACGAGTTTAGTC
>JAVVSD010000026.1:0-8202 GCA_036654375.1 Oscillospiraceae bacterium | reverse complement strand
CCCGACCTGCTGATTACAAATCAGCTGCTCTACCAACTGAGCTACACCAGCACTTGAGTGCTAAAACAATATATCATAAAATATTTTCATCGTCAAGAGGTTTTTCATAATTTTATAGTGTTTTAGCACACTTTTTGAAGTCCTTATTTTAGTTTGCTTTTTTTTGCTTTTTAAATATCTTTAAAATGTCTTTGAATTTTGGCGCGTTTCCATACATCAATACTCCGGCTTTATAAATAACTGCGGCAAGATAGCCAATTGCAATTTCCGATACCACAAGTATAGCCAACGAAATTACTATTTCATAGGTTTGTACGGAACCCATTGCAATTCTTGCAAACATTGCCATTGGTGATGTGAGCGGAATATATGAGCAAGCTATCATTAATGTACTGTCAAGTTTTCCAGATGTTATCGCAGTTACAACAATCATGAACGCCACTATAAATATAAATGTTACGGGCATTACCAATGTGTTTAAATCCTCTGACCTTGTGGCAAGCGAACCCAGCGCACCATACATAAATGCATATATAAAGAACCCAAGGATAAAGAACAAAATTGCATAGAGAAGAATATTAAGTGGCATTCCAAAGATTGAGTTTACAACAAAATTATTCTCCCAGTATTCTTTGTTTAGCGTGTAAAATCCAAACGACGAGAACAGCAAAACAACAAGCTGGATAAGACCTGCAAATCCAGAGCCAAGCACCTTGCCAAACATTAGATTGACTGGCTTTGCCGAGGTTATTAGCATCTCCATTGCTCTTGAGCTTTTTTCTGTTGCGACGCTTTGGGAAACAAACTGTCCATAAATCAAAAGTGCCATATAAAGCATTAGTATTATCACATAGGTATACATAAAGCTCATGGTTTGGTCATTCCCTGTTACCACAACTTCATTTTTAACATCAGCCATCAGAATATGCTGTGCATCTATTGGAGTCACACCTGCATTTGTAAGTGCGGTCATTCTATAAATCTGAATCAAGACTTCACTTGCCCTCGCTGTTGTTGTGTCGGACATTTCTTTTGTTTCTGTTATATATTTGAATGAAAGCGGTGAAGTTATCAGCAATGCATTGTCATACTTTCCGCTCTTTACCGCTTTGGTTAGCTCTTTTTCATTACCTTTTTCTGCCTTGATTTCATATTTGTCACCAAAGGCAGATTGAAATATCGAAAGAACTGTTGCCTCGTCCATTTCACCGTTGACTCCGATTGCAAGCTTTGTCTTTTCTTCACTGCTCGTTGGCAGTTTGCCTGCATCATCTTTAAAAACGCTCTCTATTCTTGGAAAAGAAAGCCCAACTGCAAGTGCCAGAACTATAACTACTGTTATTCCGACAAACATTTTATTTTTCATGTAGTTTGAGAGTTCAAACCTGAATATTGCCCAAAACTGTTTCATATTGCACCCTCCGTATAGTCCACAAAGATATCGTTAAGAGAAGGCTCATAAACCTTGAACTCATCAATTTCCGCAGGGCATTCTGCAAGTGCTTTAAAAAGCTTCGACTTGTTTTTTGAAGTCGTAAGCTCGATAAGTAACCCGCCATCCTGATAAGAAACACTTTTCACAAGTTCTGAAAAACTTGTGTTTATGTATTCTTCAACTTCTTTGATATTTTCAGAAGTTATAAATATCTTTTTGCGGTCATAGCCTCTTTTTATTTCCTTTATGCTTCCCGAAACCGCAACTTTTCCTTGATTGAGAATTACTATGTTTTCACAAAACTCCTCAATATAGTTCATCTGATGGCTTGAAAAGATAACGATTTTTTCATCTGCTATCAGCTCTTTTACAATATCCTTCAAGAGCATTGCATTGACCGGGTCAAGCCCTGAAAATGGCTCGTCCAGAATTACAATATCAGGGTTGCAGATTAGAGTTGCTATAAGCTGGATTTTTTGCTGGTTACCTTTTGACAAAGTATTCAGCTTTACATTTGTGTACTCTGTCATTTCAAGTCTTTCAAGCAAGCGTTTCGCATTTGCCTTTGCCACGCCTGAAGCAACTCCCTTTAGTGTTGCAAAATAAACTAATTGCTCCAATATCTTTTTCTTTGGATAAAGCCCACGCTCCTCTGGCATATATCCAATATTGGTTTTTCTTATGTCAAGTGGCTTGCCGTCAAGCAATATCTGCCCACTGTTTGCGTTAAACACCTGCATTATTATTCGGATTGTTGTTGTTTTTCCTGCTCCGTTTCTTCCAAGCAGCCCAAGTGCGCTTCCGCCTTTAACTTCAAAAGAAACTCCTTTAAGCACTTCTTTTTCTCCAAAACTTTTTGTTATATTGCTAACCTCAAATTTCACTTTACCATCCTCCTGTTTTCTTTGCTTATTTGGGCTTTTTCATTGTAAGAGATATACGCTTTTTGGCGATATCAACTCCAATTACCCAGACAGTTACAATATCTGCCACTTTTAGCACCTCTGATGGGTGCTTTATATATTTATCAGTAATCTGTGAGATGTGTACAAGCCCATCTTGATGAACTCCAATGTCAATAAATGCACCAAAATCGATAACATTACGAACTGTTCCCACAAGTTCCATTCCTGCTTTTAAATCTTTCATGTCCATTACATCTGTTCTTAAAAGTGGTGGCGGAAGTTCATCTCTTGGGTCGCGTCCTGGCTTTTGCAGTTCCTTTTCAATATCTCTTAAAGTCGGCTCACCAATGCCAATTTTCTGTGTAACATTCTCTGCCCCAAGCTTTTCGATTCTATCCGTAAGCTCGGAAATGTTTCCTTGTGCCACATCTTTTAAATCATATCCGCAAAGGAGCAACAAATTCTTTGCTGCGTCATAACTTTCGGGGTGAACTCCTGTATTATCAAGCACATTTTTACCATCTGACACCCTTAGGAAACCTGCGCACTGCTCAAATGCCTTTGCACCAAGCTTTGGCACTTTTTTAAGTTGCGTTCTGCTGGCAAATGCACCGTTTTCTTCCCTGTAGGCCACAATGTTCTGTGAAACCGTCGCATTTATTCCCGCTATCCTGCAAAGCAGTGACGGTGATGCCGTATTAAGGTCTGCACCAACGCTGTTAACGCAGTCCTCCACAACTCCATCAAGTGCTGACTCAAGCTCTTTTTTGGGCATATCATGCTGATACTGCCCGACACCGATTGCCTTTGGGTCAATCTTTACAAGCTCTGACAGCGGGTCTTGCAGCCTTCGTGCAATTGAAACAGCACTTCTAAGCGAAACATCATACTGAGGAAACTCCTGTGCTGCAAGCTTTGATGCAGAATACACTGAAGCACCAGCCTCACTTACAACCATATATGAAACTTCCTGTGGTATCTGCTTTATAAGCTCACTTGCAAATATTTCGGTTTCCTTTGATGCTGTGCCATTTCCAATTGCTATCGCCTGAACTGAATACTTTTTAATTAGTTTCGCAATTTCCTGCTGTGCCTGAATCTTTTGTGCCTCACTATGTGTAACATATATCACGCCTGTATCAAGCACCTTGCCTGTTTCGTCAACAACTGCAACCTTGCATCCTGTTCTATATCCAGGGTCAAGTCCCATTGTAACTTTATTTTTTACTGGTGGGCAAAGAAGCAGCGGACGAAGGTTTGCCGCAAAAACTTTTATTGCCGATGTTGCCGCTTTTTCTGTTAGCATCGCTCTTATCTCACGCTCGACAGATGGAAAAATTAGCCTGTCATAGGCATCTTCTCCTGCAAGCTTTACCGTTTCGGTACATGGAGAGCCATTTTCCATTACCATTATGGATTCTATAACTCCCATTGCCTTTGGGCGTTCAAGAGTTACGGCGACTTTTAAAAATCCCTCTTTCTCGCCACGGTCAATTGCAAGAATTTGATGGCCTGCAAGCTTTTCTACTTTTTGTGAAAAATCATAGTATAGTGCATAGACACTGTCCTCTTCCTTTTGGCTTTTTGACTGCAAAAGTCCAACTGCACAAAAAAGATTACGAAGCCTGCGACGAATATCCGCATTGTCAGAAATCTGCTCAGCGATGATGTCGCAAGCTCCAGAAAGAGCCTCTTCAACTGTACCTACTTCTTTTTCCTCGTTAATATATTCTAACGCAAGCTCTATTGGCGCCTTGCTTTTTGGCTCCTGATTTAATATTTCTATTGCAAGTGGTTCAAGACCTTTTTCCTTTGCAATAGATGCTCTCGTTCTTCTCTTTGGCTTGAACGGTCTGTATATATCCTCAAGCTCTGCAAGTGTTATTGCCTTCTCTATCGACTGTGCTATCTCTGGTGTCATTGCCTCCTGCGACTCTATTGATACAGTTATCTCTGCACGACGCTTGTCAAGATTGCGAAGATACTCAAGCCTTTCTGAAAGCTCCCTTAACACTTGGTCGTCAAGTGTTCCGTGTGCTTCCTTTCGATATCTTGCAATAAAGGGAATTGTATTCCCCTCATCTATAAGCTTTACGGTGTTTTCCACCTGCCAATTCTGAAGTCCAAACTGCTTTGTAAGGGTTGCAATAATATTCATGCTTTATCTCCGATTATCACATAGATTTTAGTTGTCTTATATCTCTGCCAAAAAATTCAATTGGCGTGTAATCTCCAATTATCCTTGAGGAAATACGCTGTGTGTATTTTGCCTCTATGTCCTCAAAGCTGAGATTTGTATTTATAATTACTGGCAAGCCTGTCATCATTCTGGTGTTTATTATATTGTATAGAGATGATATTGTAAACGATGTTGAAAACTCTGCACCCAAGTCATCAAGTATTAGCAAATCACATTCAAGCAATGCTTGCTCTGTTGTTTCACCGTCGTTTGACCTTCCAAACTTTTCTCTCTCAAGCCTGCTGAGCAGATTTTGAGTTGAGCCATAGACAACTCCATAGCCTTTATCAAGCGCTGTTTTTGCCATTGCAAGTGACAGGTGTGTTTTTCCAAGCCCTGTTGCACCATACATGAGAACACTCGGTGCCTGTCTGTCAAAATCATCTGCCCAGTTTCGGCAATATGAAAGCACCTCTGTCATTCTCTTTCTTGGTGATATTCCTGCCCTTGAGTCGGACTGTTCAGGATAAAAGTCGAGCCTAAAACCGCTAAAGCTTGAAAGCTTTATTGGCGAGCATTTTGAAAGCTCATCATAAGCATATTTTTTAAGCAGTGACTTAAAGCATTCACAGCGTTTACCGTCAACCGTTCCCCTGTCTTCACATATTGGGCAATAATATTTGACCTCTAAATAGTCCTCATCAATGCCAATATTTTTAAGTATATCTTTTCTGTGTTGTTGCTGTGCAAGATTCTTAGTCGCAAGGCTTTTTATGTAATCCTGTGCATTTGCACCCATGCTTATCGCCTTGATGGCTTCAAGCCCTGCTTTTGCAATTTCACGCTCAATCTCGTCAAGCTCGGGGCAAGCTGTTACAAGTTCATCTCTTCTGCTTTTTGCTTCCTGCTCTGCCCTTTGTTTGCGACTGCTAATTTCTCGCTTTGCTCTTTCAATCAGTTGCTCATTGTAACTCATCAGCCGTCTCTCCTCTTATACTCTATCGGGCCTCTTGCCTTTTCCCTGAATTTGTTAAGGTCATAGGATGCACTACTTCCACCTGTATTTGTTTGCTTCTTATCTGCAAACTTCTTGGAGCGCTCATCTTTTGTTTCTGCAATATCTGCCGGAGTTTTAACCTTTTGTGTGCTCCAGTTTTGGAGTATCGAATCTGTGTATGTAAAATTTACTTTATTAATGTTGTTAAGTGTTTCTTCGTATGCAAGATAAATCATTTCAAGTGAAAAGCCAAGCTGTTGGTTCCATTTTTTTAATAATTCGTTTCGCTTTTCTGTGTGCTTTGGAGGATCAACGCTAAACATTGAACAAAATTTTCTCCATCTCTTTTCGTCCTCGCAAAGACTCTTTAGCAGTTCGTCTGCTTTTTCAAGCGTGTTAATCTCACGCTCTCCCCAGTCCTTGCCAACTTTTGATATGTATGCCATTGATGGCTTACCTTGCAATACAGCATATTCAATTATCGTTAGAATTATTTCTACAGGCAGTCCATAGTGGTCGTGAATCATTAAAAGCTTTGCCTGTGTATCATAGCCTATTGTTTTTCCAAGCTTTGCCTGTGCCTCAAGATAAAGATATTTAAGCTCAGGCGATTCCATAACTCTTTTGGCAACTTGCTCATGAGTTGGAGTGATATCCGGCAGAGATAAAAGCTGCTTTTTGTCGCTTTGTGGTTCCAGCTCTGCCTTTGGTTCCTTGACCTCTTTGGAGTCCTCTGCCTTTTGAACTTTTGCGGGTGCGCTTCCTTGACCATCTTGGATAGCCAGACCTGCTTCAATCCAATATTGCATATTGTCGCATACATCAGCCTCCGTCATCCCAACGCCCTTTGCAAGTTTGGATATATCGGGTTCATCTGCACTATGCCTTAAAAGCCACAAAAATACTTTTAGCTGTTGTCCACTTGCTATTTTAATATGTTTGTCCACAATTTGCGCAGGCACTGCAAACGCATTTGACCACGCAGATGGTGATACCCTGTAATTCATTATCTATTCCCCATTACCAATTGGATTGTTTTATATTTATATTGATGTTAAAATAATAATAAAGTATAATTAACTAATTAAAAGTTTAAATAATTAGTTTCATTATATAGCAATCAGCAGCAAAAATAAAGCATCAATATATCCAAAATACTTGTTATTGCTTTGTTATGATATAGTATTGCTAAAAATCCGTATGGAGCGTGATAATTATGTTGATACAGAAAAATCAGGACATTGAGCTATATATAGACGGTATAACGACACAGGGATGGGGTGTTGGTCATGCTGATGGCTTTGCTGTTTTTGTTGCAAACACCGCTGTGGGTGACACTGTTATAACCCACATTATAAAAGCAAAAAAAAGTTATGCCATTGGCAAGCTTATAAAAATAATCACTCCATCTCCAGACAGATACGAGCCAGACTGCCCTGTTTTTTCGCAGTGCGGTGGCTGTGCATTTCGTCACATAACCTATGATGCAGAGCTTGGCATTAAACACAGGCGTGTTGAAGAAACCTTTCAGCGAATTGGTCATATAAAGATAACTCCACAGCCCATAGTCTGTTCCGACAAAATCATTGGCTACAGAAACAAGGCACAATATCCTGTTTCTTTTGATGGTGAACTCAAAATCGGATTTTTTGCTCCAAACAGTCACAGAATAATAAATTGCAGAGATTGCAAGCTTCAACCCTCTGAATTTGCAACTGCTCTTCAAATTTTTGACGACTTTATAAAAAGAAATAATATTTCAATTTATAATGAAAAGGATAAAAAAGGGGTTTTACGACACATTTTTCTCCGCAAGGCAGTTGCAACAGGTGATATGCTTGCTTGTGCTGTTATAAACGCAAACAAACTAAAAAACGCAGATGTGCTTGCAAAAATGCTTTGTGATGCACTTCCACAGCTTAAGGGTTTTGTTGTAAATATCAACAAAGAAGATACAAATGTTATTCTTGGCGATAAATGCGAAACCATTTTGGGGCAAGATTATATCACCGATATTCTCTGCGGATGTAAATTTCGCATCTCTCCGCTCTCATTTTATCAGGTTAACTCCGCACAGGCTGAAAAGCTTTATAGCAAGGCAAAAGAGTACGCAAACCTGTCAAAAGATGATGTTTTGCTTGACCTCTATTGCGGTACTGGAACAATCGGGCTTACGATGGCAGACAGCGTTAAAAAGCTTATCGGAATTGAAATTGTTGAGCAAGCTGTTGAGGATGCAAAGATTAATGCGGAACTTAATAAAATCACAAATGCCACATTTATCTGTGGCGATGCTTCTGATGCTGTAAAACAGCTTGAAGAAGACCGCGAAAATCCAAGCGTTGTGCTTTTAGACCCTCCTCGAAAAGGACTTTCCCCAGATGTTGTCAAAACCGTTGCACATATGCAACCCGAGCGCATTGTCTATATTTCGTGCGACCCTGCCACCCTTGCAAGGGACTGCGAAACATTTGAACATGAGGGTTATAAGGTAAAAGAAGTCACCCCTTTTGATATGTTCCCACGAACCGCACATGTTGAGTGTGTGGTGTTGATGTCAAGGAAATAATAAATTTGTAGTGAAAATTATTTATCTTTTGCCCATTTAGTTGCTTGCTTTTGCAGGCAGATTTTAATGAATTATATTTGATATACAATAAAGATGTTTTCTATTTTCTATACAAAT
>JAVVSD010000025.1:0-9419 GCA_036654375.1 Oscillospiraceae bacterium | reverse complement strand
GTCTTCCCGTAAGGCGCTTGACTATAATATCAAAACTACTCCCTAATGTCAACACTTTTTTATATCTTTTTTTAATCTTTTATTTGTTTGTATAAACCCCGCCGGGTGTTTGCTTAGGGTAACAAAAAATAAGCCCTTATTCAAGGCTTATCTTTTCGTCATATAATTCAACACCCTGTGTTCCCAATTCGCGGAGTTTTGGTCCAAAGAACAGCCCCGGAGCTCTGCCACTTGGATACAAGTCCTGAAGCGGTTTAAGCACGAAAGCTCTCTCCAACATTCTTGGGTGTGGTAAAGTCAGCTCAAACGACTCCATTCTGACGCCCTCATATATAAGCAAGTCAACATCAATGTTTCTTGGACCATCCTTGATATTTCTGACTCTTCCGAGGCAGCTTTCAATTCCAAGGCAGGTGCCAAGAAGTGCTGTTGGTGTAAGATTTGTTTCTACCATTACATTCATATTGAGAAAATCGTCCTGCTCAAGATATCCTACGGGTTTAGTTTCATATATGTTTGACACACCTATTATCTTTGTGCTTGGAAGCCGAGAAATTGCATTTACAGCTTTCTTAATATTGTCCACTCTGTCTCCAATATTTGTTCCAAGTCCAACCACTGCATTAGACAAAAGATTCTCTCCCCCTTATTATGCTTACTGCTGTATATGCGAAGTCCGCCTTTATTGGTGCATTTGGCTTTTTTACTGTTACCTCTACTGTTTCTATTAAGCTGAACTTTTGAAGTAATGCTGTTGCAATCCTCTGTGCGACCCGCTCAAGCAAGCAATCCTTTTGTTCTATCATTACTCGTTGTGCTGTTTTTAATATTTTTGCATAACTCACCGTATCATTGACATCGTCTGACTCACACGACTTGCTTAAATCTGCGTGTGCTACTATATCCACTATAAAAAGCTGACCATCTCTCTGCTCCTCTGGATTCACCCCATGGAACGCGAAGACCTTCAGCTCTTTTACTATTATTTTATCCATTAATTCACCCTCTGTATATTGCATCTGCCATTTTTGCCGCCTGAACGCACTGTGCAACATCGTGTACTCTTATAAAATCCGTTTTTCCTGATATCGCAGCTGTATTTGCAGCTATCGTGCCAAAAAGCCTGTTTTTGGCATCTTGTTCACCCGTTGCGTTACCTATAACTCTTTTCCTTGAAAGTGCCGTAAGCAATGCTACATCGTTTGTCTTTAGCTTTTTAACATTTCTTATCAATGACAGATTGTCATCATTACTTTTACCAAAACCAATGCCCATGTCGAAACAAAGTTGCATGACATCTATTCCAAAAGCAGACGCACGCTCTTTCATCATTATAAAGAAGTCTTTTACATCTGATGTTACACCATTTGAATATGTGGCAGGCTCAAGTGAAGTTCCTCCACCTGTATGCATTATTATCCATCCAGAATTATGCTTGTTGACTATTTCCGCCATATCAGGGTTAAACTTTCCGCTGACATCATTTATAATGGATGCTCCGTTTTCAAGTGCAAACTCCGCCACCTGCGGATAATATGTATCCACCGAAACAGGAACACTGACACTTTTTATCAGCTTGTCCCACATTGGTTCAAGCCTTGCAATCTCTTCCTGTGCCGAGAGTGTTTTACTCCCAGGACGAGTTGACTGTGCTCCGATATCTATTATATCTGCTCCTTCGTTTTGCATTGTCATTGCGTGTAAAACTGCTTCTTCTGTATCCGTCCAAAGTCCTCCGTCCGAGAATGAGTCCGGTGTTACATTAAGTACTCCCATCACATATGTTTTTTTGCCCAGTTCGAAGCAAAAATCTTTGCCTCTCCAATATGCCATTTATCTTCTGCCTCCCTGTAATAATGCCATTACCTCTGCTCTTGTTCTTGCATCGCTTCTCATTGTTCCACGCATGGCGGAGGTTTGGGTTTTTGCTCCCGCCGCTCTTGCTCCACGCATTGTCATGCACAAATGCTCTGCATCTATTATTACTGCTACTCCCTTTGGATGAAGCTCCTGCATTAAAAAATCTGCTATCTGTGCTGTGAGCCTTTCTTGAAGCTGTGGCCTTTTTGAAAAGCTTGTTACTATCCTTGCAAGCTTTGAAAGACCTATCACCTGCCCGCCTGATGGAAGATATGCTATATGTGCCTTTCCAATGAAAGGAAGCAAATGATGCTCGCACATGGAATAAAGCGGAATATCCCTTACTACTACCATCTCATCATTATCCTGCTCATTAAATACCTTAAGGTAGTTGCGTGGGTCGTCATGCAGCCCAGAGAAAATTTCGGCATACATTTCTGCCACTCTGTGAGGAGTTTCAACAAGACCAGCTCTTTCCGGATCTTCACCGATAGCCTCTAAAATCTCTCTTACCGCCGCTTCTATTCGTTGTTTATCAACCATTGTAAAGACCGTTTCCCTTCTAAGTTAAAATAAAAAGAAGATTCTTATTATTTTTTTATCATCTTGGGTGTAATAATTTACTTGGGTACTTGAAATTTTTCTGCTTGTTTTAAGATTTGCTCTTGCTATCTGCCTGTATATTTCTTTTGAATCGAAGAGCCTTGAAACCGCAGTTTTATATGAGTATTCGTTTGCAAACTTGAGTTCTATACTTTTACCGCCTCTGTCAACCTGCTTTACTATTTCGCTTGCAATTGCATTTTTTACATCACTATTGTAGTCATAAAAATACAGCCCGCTCATTTTGTAATAGTTTGCATCATCATATAAGCAGTTGGCATAGTCCTTTTCATAAGTTGCCTTGTGCGAACCAACAATTTCGCTTGTCGGAATATTCATATGCATATGGCTTAAAGAAACTTTATCATCAGGTACATTGTTTATTTTATAATCATCCCATGTTACATCAAGATTATATTCCTTGTCATTTATTGTGACGATATTCCACATATGTCCTTCTGTCGCACCATTAGCGTTTGTTGCATCGCCGATTATAACTCTGCATTTAACTCCAATATGGTTTAGCAAAAACTGCGAGCTTCTTGCATAACCCTCACAATTTGCCTGTTTGCTAATCAATGCACCATAAATGGTTGTCTTTGTGTCTTTGCCTGCATCGCTATATTCACAGCTGGAAGCAAGATAATCATGAACATATAGCTCTTTTTCAAAGGCTGACATTCCCTGCGTTTTGGAATCAATTTGTGAAAGCACTGTGTTAACCTGTGCCATGTATGTATCATAATTTTCCTTTGAAATGACATATTGAGGTATAAAGTGAGCAGCAAGTCCAGATTGCTCAACAGAGCTTGAGTAGCCAAGAAAGAAGAACTCAGGATTGTCATATGACAATGCCTGAAAGACATTATTTATCTCGTTGCCTTCAGTTTTTGGAATAGATATTTTTTCTGGGAAGTCAAGTATTTTGGCATATATACTCTTATATATTTTCTTTTCATTATCGGTTAATTTGTTGTACCAATAATTTTCCTGTGAAATCGGAACATCGGCAGAAGGGTCATTCTCCTGAATTTTTGAATATACATTTGTAAGTGTTTCATCAAAAGGAAACATCATAAATACTGCAAGACACACAGTTGCAAAGACCGCAATATAACTTAGTGTTCTTTTCATTCTATCACTTCCCTGTTGTCAATCTCTGAAGGTTGATAGCTCAGCATTAACAGATGGCTGCCTTTTATCAGACCCTACATATGCTTTTAAATAGTTTAAATTTTTTGTGTAATCTACTATTGAAATATCACTGTCGACAACATTGATGAGCTTGTTAAAAAGCTCCTCACCCTCATCCAAGTTGTTTTCATTAACCATTTGGTCAATCATATCACAAATTATACTGGACTGTGCATTAAGATATGCACCGCCCTGCTTTTCTTGATAACGAATATAGTGAAGAAGCTTATCACCTGTGAGTGTTTGCTTTCCCTTTACAAGGTTCAGCGAATAGTCCCCACCGTTATATACAATCTTCTCATTCAACTCAAGCGAGTAGTTTCCAAGATATTTGATTGCTTGTTTAAAATTCTTTTCACCAACAACAACATACCTGTCAATTTTCGCCTGAGAATATTGTTTGGCAGCTTCTGTCAGCTTTACTGCCCCACCTGCTACAAAGTGTTGTTCAAGCGTTGCACTTCCATGGCTTGTTTGGACAATTGTATCTTTTGGCATACAATTCACTGAAACCTGCATCTTTTTAAGGTCTATCTTTACCAATGCGGCAAAATACAACTGGTCCTTTTGCGTTGAAGTTCCTGCCAGCAAAAACACTGAACTACCCTTTGATTTAACAGGAGTTGTTGGTTCCTCGCCTGGCAGAGTGGTTTCCTCCGCTTTTCCAAACGCTTTTGACAGGTCATAGTCATATTCATTTAAAAAGTATAGAGTTGATGCTGTTCCTAATATAATTATAAATATGGTAAAGGTTAAAAGTATGATTTTATTCCTTTTTCCTTTTTTATTTTCTTCTGTTATGAATTTGAGTTTCTTTTTGCTATGGTTAAATGGTTTCAAAAGCACCCCTCCATTCAGCAATTTAATTATATTATAATATATATAATCATTTCTAACAATGCCTTACTTGTTTTTAATTTCTAAATTCTTTTATTTCTTGTGGCTTAAAATTATCTGGTTAACCAAAAGCGGAACAACAATCACAAACACACCTATTACGCTTGCAACAAGCCCAAAAATATCCGACAAGAAAAATGATAGCGTTCCAAGAATCATGTTGACAATTCCACAAAAAACCTCAATTATTCCAATCCTTCTTACATAATCATTGTCAAACATACCTTGTTCTTTATCGTCGCTCGCAACATTTATAACAATACGCTTCTGTTTATAAAGTAAAAAGCCTCCAAGAAACAAAAGTAATGCTCCAAGAAGTATAAGACTGATTTTTAATGTTAACATACCCATTCACTACCTTGCATTTAATCATTCTATTATAACTTAAAACAAATAATATTTCTACTTTAAGACAAGTTTTTTATAAAAATAAATTGAACTATACAACTTTTCTATTAAGACGATTTTTATTTTCGTATCTTTTAAATCTCGTTTATTCAACATTTCATAAACCAAGTAAAAAGACAAACAATATATAAATTGAGTAAATAAAATCCACTGATTTCCATAAATTAGCATATTCTTTTTTATTGCTTATGAATTGCTTTTATGTTAAAGTTGTTTTAAGTTAAAACCTTTAGGAGGGCCTATGGATAATAAGCAACAAAAAGTTCTGAATACTTTCTTTGTCGAAACCTTTAACAAAGTATTGTCGCTTGAAGAACACTATATTTCAAAACAAGTGAACAGCGAACTAACTGTTAGAGAATTGCACATAATTGAAGTTGTTTCAAAGCTTGAGCCTTGCAACTGCTCGACGATGTCAAAAACGGCACAGAGCCTTTCCATCACAATCGGAGCTCTTACCACTGCTGTTAATGTTCTTGTCCGGAAAGGATATATTAATCGCGGACAAGATCCGAAAGATAGACGCATTGTTTATCTTCATCTAACCGAAAAGGGTAAACAGGCAGAGAAAATTCACCACAAATTTCACGAAGAAATGATTGAAAATGTTTCTGTTTCGCTTAGCGATGATGAACTTGAAGCACTTATATCATCTCTTGAAAAGCTCAGCAATTTTTTTGAAGCACCGGTAAAAGAAGGAGAATAATACCACATGGCAGTTATCATTGTTACAGACAGTACAAGCGATTTTTCTTTAGACGAAGCAAAAAATCTTGGTATAGAAATGGCATCGCTAAAAGTGATTTTCGGTGAAGAAGAGTTTATAGATAAGGTCACTATCACCAATGACGAATTTTACGAAAAGCTTAAATCCTCGCGACACCAGCCAAAAACCACCCTTGTTACCCCAGACAAGTTTATCGAAATTTTTAATAAATATCCAAAGGATTCTATTGTAGGAATATTCTTATCCTCAAAGCTGAGTGGAACATTCCAGTCTGCTCAAATCGCAATGAGTGACCTTGAAAGAGAAGATATATATCTTGTTGATTCTGGCTCTGCATCTTTGGGCATTGGTCTTTTGATTGAAAAGGCTGTTCAAATGCGTGACGATGGTGTTGATGCCGCTGAGATTTATAAAAACATTTCAGAACTCAAAGAAAAGCTTCGCATAATTGCGGCCGTAGACACACTCGAATATTTGGTTAAGGGCGGAAGACTTCCTGCATCAAAGGGTATGCTTGGAAGCATTCTAAATCTTAAGCCTCTTTTGATTGTGCAGGATGGTGATATTAAGCCACTTGGCAAAGCAAGAGGTATGAAAAATGCACTTAAAGAGCTTTTGAAAATATACTACAAATCAACTCCAAACAAGGATATGCCAATTGCATTTGCACACAGCGGGAACGCCGATTACCTTAATAGCATAAGAGAAGAATTTGAAGCTCAGGACAGCGATAAAACTTTTGTTATCGGAAGCGTTGTTGGCGCACATTCGGGTCCTGGTGCTGTGGCAGTTGCTTATTTTGTAAACTGACAATTTTCTAATGATTTTAAACTCTCGCTTTTATTGCGTGAGTTTAATTTTTTATAAATTTTTCATTTAGTTATTGACATATGTCGGTAACTATATTAATATATATTTATGACATATGTCAGAAAAGAGGTGCTCGTATGCCCAGACCACAAAAAGAACGATATGTTTGCTGTATGCCACAAAACAATTGCTTTTCTCCATCTAAGTGCGTGATAGAGGATTCGGTTTTCATGACAATAGATGAATACGAAACCATTCGTCTTATTGACCTTGAGAATTACACTCAGCAAGATTGTGCAGACCAAATGCACATTGCCCGAACTACCGTTCAAGGGATATATAATGTTGCCCGTAAAAAAATTGCCGATGCCATTGTCAATGCGAAACGGCTTGAAATTTCGGGTGGTGATTATCGTCTTTGTGAAAAATATGCATCTCAATGTGGACGGGGTTGCAAGAAACACTGCCACAATCACAAGTGCAAAAAAGAAATCTAAATCAAACTGGAGGAAATTAAATTGAAAATTGCAGTAACTTATGAAAACGGACAGGTATTTCAACATTTTGGACATTGTAGCCAGTTCAAAATTTTTGAAACAAACGGTAATGAAATTGTATCATGCGAAATTGTTGACACTTTAGGAAGTGGACATGGAGCCCTTGCGGGATTTTTAAAGGCTCAGAAAATTGACACACTTATTTGTGGCGGTATCGGGGGCGGTGCAAAGGTTGCACTTAATGAAGCTGGAATTAAGCTCTTTGGCGGTGTTTCCGGAAATGTTGATGAGGCAGTTAAGGCTCTTATGAACAATTCACTAACATTCAACCCTAATGTTCATTGCGACCATCATGATAACGCACATGGAAACGGCGAGCATATTTGCGGAAGTAATGGCTGTGGAAGCGGCAAGTGCGGTCAATAAAAGTTCAATTACATATGTTTAATTTTATAATGTTAATCAAAAAGAGTGCTGAGAACTAATCTCAACACTCTTTTTGATTTTGCTTTATTTATTTTGGCCATCATTATCTTCTTTTTCTTCCAAGTTATCCTCCTGTGCTTCTTCTTCACTTGCACTATTTTTCCCTCGTTTTTTATAGAAGATGAATCCTCCAATTATGAATATTACAAAAAGCACTACCAGAGTTATTTTGGAATACTCATCAAAGTAAGCCACAATTTGTGTCCACGAATTGCCTGCTGCCGCACCAAGCAAGGTGAGCAATGTATTCCATGCGGTTGAACCGATTGTTGTAAGCAATATAAAGGTTAAAAAATTCATTTTTGCCATTCCCGCTGGAATGGAAATCAAGCTTCTGACTATTGGGATACATCTGCAAAACAGAACTGTTATGTTTCCTCTTTTATCAAACCAAGTTTCCGCTTTTTCAATGTCAGACATTTTAAGCCTTAATATTCTTCCTATTTTGCCATTAACCAGCTTCCCCAGCCGCTCTTTGTTGAGAATACTTCCAATGTAATAAAGAGCAATTGCACCCAGCAAGGAACCAATAGTGGCTGCAATTATTACCCCAACAACATTAAGCTTTGTGAACGAAGTTGCAAATCCACCAAAGGCAAGTATAACCTCTGAAGGAATGGGTGGAAAAATGTTTTCGATTGCTATTAACAATGTTATTCCAATATATCCGAATTTCCCAATTATATTTATTATAATGTCCTGCATTTAATTCTCCATTCATTATCAAAACATTTATTTGCCACATAACCATTATTTTATTTGGATAATTATACCACATAACTTTTTTATTTTGAATACAGTTCATTGTTTATTTTAAAAGATTTTACCTCTTCTTTACCCATCAATAAAAAGATAAACATTATTTATTTTGCTTTCATCTATCTATTTTATTAAAAATTCTAAGCTTTATCTGGAATATAGTTTTTCAGTGGTTTTATTTTATGAAGCTTCCCCTTGTATGGCAATCATAATAAAAGTCAAAGTGTTAAACAGATAATCGGTTTGCCTATTTGTCATTCGTCGCAAATTAAAAGCTGCCGTTATTCAGCTGTGCAGAAGCTGTTTTTATCATCTGCGAACAGCCCAGTCTTTTCAAATCTAATCTACATGAAAAAAGGCATTCATTCCAAATGGAATGAATGCCTTTTGGTGGGAGAGGGTGGATTCGAACCACCGAAGTCACTGACGACAGATTTACAGTCTGTTCCCTTTGGCCACTCGGGAACTCTCCCGTATAAAAAGCCTGCAACAAAATAAATATTGCAGACCTGTTGGAGCTGGTGGACGGACTCGAACCCCCGACCTGCTGATTACAAATCAGCTGCTCTACCAACTGAGCTACACCAGCGTTTGACGCTCGACCAATATATCATAATTTGCACCCAACGTCAAGCCTTTTTTATAAAAAATTTAAAATAAAACTTATTTCTTGCCGAAAAACAATTTTGGCATACTTTGAATTCCGGACAACAATAGTTCGGAATGTTTTAAAGTAGAAAACATAGGCAATTGCCCGGAAAACGCAAGAAGGTGTTCGAAAGTATGAATCAAGAATTTGGATGTCGTCGAGGGATTAAAAAGCAGATGGGCATTTTGAAATCATAGTTGTCACTTAAAAATCAGAGGTGGATGTTTAAAAATAGAGATGGGAGTTGAAAACCAAAACCGGAGATTAGAAAGCAGAGAAAATTATTAAAACATAGAAGTTCAAATTGCAGCAAGTGAGGCTGAAATTGGTAGTTTAAGAATCATGGACATCTGCTTGAGAATCACTAACATCTGCTTGAGAATCGGAGTCGGTGGGTTCGCAATCGCTCAATTTTGGCTCTTCCTTGCGACGCCAAATATGAATAATCCCATCGTCGTTCAAAAGCTTCAAAAGAATTATGAGTATGGGCAAAAGGAAAATTCCGATAAACCCAAAAAGCTGTAACCCA
>JAVVSD010000024.1:0-9887 GCA_036654375.1 Oscillospiraceae bacterium | reverse complement strand
GACCCCTTCCTGTGCCACTAAGGAAATATGTTGAAGGGGTTAGATTTAAAAAGAGGACTAATTCCTGTGCCACACAGGAAATTTGTTGAAGGGTTTGATTTAAATACATTTAAGAAATAAGTTGTAAAAGTTCAGCTTTTATAACATTAAGGGTTTGAGTTTGAATTTTGAGATATTTTAGTTTGAATAAGTTGCGATTCTTACTTACTAATTTTCGCCAATGCTTTTATTCCCTAAAATTATTTGGATAGCAAGCTATATACTTTTATGCGGAAGGGGGACATGGGGGAAAACCGATTGACTGTGTCTACTGAGGGTTTCCCCCATGCTGCCTTTCTTTGGTTCGTTTCTTTGGCAGGCAAAGAAATGAACAAACATAAAGCTAAAAGTAAACCAACTCAAGTAAAAGCTAAAACCTCTGTTTTCTTCTTTAAAATAACGCTTATTTGCAATTTGGTTTATAAATGAATAAACATATAACTTAAAACAAACCCACACAAGTAAAAGCTAAAATCTCTGTTGATTTTTTAATTATAATCTGACTTTGTAAGTTGTTTATAAAAGTAAATCGCATAAAACTAAAAATAAGCCAACAAAAGTAACCGTTAAATCACTTTGTTGGCTTATTAATTGAAAGTTTATATAGGGGATTTTATCTAAGTATTAATCGATATATATTGGCGACTAAGATATATATTGGCGACTAAATTGATATTCGAGTTGCCTTAATATTTAGTTCTTATTAAGCGTTTCAAGTGACTGCATTTTAAGGAATGCGTTGATAAATCCATCAAGATCGCCGTCCATAACCGCATTTATATTACCCATTTCAAAGTTTGTGCGGTGGTCCTTAACAAGCGTGTAAGGCATGAAAACATAGGAGCGGATTTGGCTTCCCCAGCCGATTTCCTTATGCTCACCTTTGATATCGTCAATCTTTTCAAGATGTTCTCTTTCCTTAATCTCAACAAGCTTGGATTTGAGCATACGCATTGCGACTTCCCTGTTTTGATGCTGGCTTCTTTCAACCTGGCAAGAAACGACAATGCCAGTTGGGATGTGGGTTAAACGAACTGCAGAAGAGGTTTTGTTAACCTTTTGTCCGCCTGCACCGCTTGCACGATAGTAGTCGATTTTTATATCATCAGGGCTGATTTCCACTTCGATAGTGTCGTCAATTTCGGGCATAACTTCAAGGGATGCAAAAGAGGTATGTCTGCGACCTGAAGAGTCAAAAGGAGAAACTCGAACAAGCCTGTGAACACCTGTTTCGCTTTTTAAGAAGCCATATGCGTTTTCACCCACAATAAGGATAGTTGCAGATTTAAGTCCCGCTTCATCTCCATCAAGAAAATCAAGAGTGCTAACTTTAAATCCGTGCCTTTCACCCCATCGTGAATACATTCTGAAGAGCATCAATGCCCAGTCCTGTGCCTCTGTTCCACCTGCACCAGCGTGAAATGTGAGGATTGCATTTTTTGAGTCGAACTCGCCAGAAAGAAGTGTGGAAAGAGTGAGCCTCTCAAGCTCTGACTGTATTTCTTCAACGCTATTTGTGCATTCGGCAAGCATTGACTCGTCCTCTTCTTCGTCAGAAATCTCAATCATAACAAGTGCATCATCATACGCACTTTTAAGGCTTTCATAAGATGTAATTCGATTTTTGAGCATACTTGTTCTCTGCAAATTTTTTTGAGATTCTGCAAGGTCGTCCCAAAATCCATCAGCAGCAGATTTTTGCTCAAGCTCCTCAACTTCACTTTTCATTTTATCAAGGCCAATAGCATCACGAAGGTCTGCAAGTGGCTTTTCGCTTTCGAGTAGGTTAAGACGCAATTCTTCAAACGCCAACATTAAAAATCAATCCTTTAAAGACAGTTTTATTTCTTTGCTTAACTATAGTATTATATTAAACCAAAGCCTTATTGTAAAGATATTTTTAGTTCTGAACAACTCAAAAGTACGAAAAGGGCTAAATACAATTGAAATTTAGTGTAAAAGAAGATATAATAACCTAATAGGCTTGAATAAATATGCGCTTGCTTGAGGCTGGTTTTCTCAAAGTATATTATATCAGTAAGTTAAATGCCATTAGGTATTTATTTTAGACTGGTTTGATATGAGAAACAAGTAAAAAACATTTATGATAAATTAAAGGTGGTTATTACATGAGATATGAATGCCTGCCATGCCCAGTATGCAATTCCATTTTTGGGGAAAAAGATGATATCGTTGTCTGCCCAATATGTGGAACTCCACATCACAGAGGTTGTTGGCAAAAAACTGGGAATTGTGCAAATAAAGCAAAGCACTCGGAGGGCTTTTCATGGGTAAGCCCGCTTGCAGATTTACCCAAATCAGACAATAGTATTGGCACAGCAAAGATGAAATCAGAACACTCTTTTTCGGATACAAAGGTAGACTCAAACGGTACTCCCTTTGAGTCTGAAGAGCTTATGAAAATGAGCGGGTTTAGACCAATTGATGGTGAAGAGAGCATTGGCGATCTAAAAGTTAAAGATTATGGTGAGTATATCGACAAAAACAGGCAAAAATATATTCCAAAAATTTATACAATGAATAAGCTTAACAGAAAAATATCATGGAACTGGTCTGCATTTTTCTTTTCAATACCATGGCTTTTCTACCGTAAGATGGTGGGAATTGGAGTTATTCTTGCAATATTTGTGAGTGTTATTCCAATAGTATTTTCGTCAGACCTTGTAAATTTTTATAATGATTTTGCAAGTCTTATGGGAACTCTTTCACCAGATGCTTCAACAGAACAGCTTGCTGCTCTCGCACCACAGATGCCGCTTTCATTTACTGTTGCACGCTATCTGTTGTTTGCCGCCATGGCATTTTGTGGAATGTTCGGAAACTACTTCTATATGAAAAAAGCAACAAAAGATATCAAAACACTTAAAGAGCAAGAACTGGACGAAGATGACTATAGTTTTGAAATTAAAAAAAGAGGATCTGTTTCAAACGGAAGTTGGATTATTGCGGTAATTGTCATATATATGACTCTTGAATTGGCACTGCAAATCTCTATACGAACAGGAACAGACATTTCATTTTATATTGATAAAGCAATTGCACTGTTTCAAAAATAGTAGTTTGGAGAGTTAAGAATGAAGATAAAAAAAGCGATAATACCAGCAGCAGGGCTTGGAACAAGAGTTCTTCCTGCATCAAAGGCAATCCCCAAGGAAATGTTAAATATAGTTGACAAGCCTGCAATTCAGTATATTGTTGAGGAAGCAGTCGCGTCAGGAATTGAAGAAATTCTTATAATAACAAATCGTGGAAAGGTTGCAATAGAGGACCATTTTGACCATTCATTTGAACTTGAAACAAAGCTGATGGAGTCAAAGGGAAAGCAAAAACTTTATGAAGATGTTGTTGCGGTTTCAAGACTTGCAAACATATATTTCTTAAGGCAAAAGGAAACAAAAGGTCTTGGACACGCTGTTTTGTGCGCGCGTTCATTTATTGGAAACGAGCCTTTTGTTGTAATGTATGGTGACGATGTTATAATCTCAGAAGAGCCTGTAACAGCACAGCTTTGCAGAGCATATGAGGAATTTGGATGTGGCGTTGTTGGCGTCAAGGAAGTTCCAAGAGCAGATGTTTCAAAATATTGCTCTTTGGATGTCACTCCTTTAAGAGATAATATTATGCAGTGCCATAATATTATTGAAAAGCCAAGCGAAGAGCAAATAATGTCATGTTTTGCAATCCTTGGCAGAGTTGTTTTGCCACCCGAGATTTTTGGGCTTATTGAGTCAAGCAACCCAGACAGCAGAGATGGCGAGCTTTATCTTACAGAGGCAATGGCGATGCTGGCACGAAAGGGCAAGCTCAATGCTGTTGATTTTGAGGGAACAAGATATGACATGGGGAACAAGCTTGGAATATTAAAGGCAAATTGTGAAGTCGCACTTGGACACCCTGAAATTGGTGCGGACTTCAAAAAATATATAAAAGAGTTAGCAGCAAATATCTAAAATGAAAAGAAAATTTGAAGCATCTGTGGGGGGCAAATTAATGAGTAAAACTTGCGCAGTAATTCTCGCAGCAGGCGAGGGTAAAAGAATGAAGTCGGACTATTCAAAGGTCTTGTCAAAGGTTTTGTTTAAGCCGATGATTGACTGGGTTGCACAGGCTGTTATTGAAAGTGGAACACAGGATATCTGCGTTATAACTGGTCACACGAGTGAGCTTGTCCGTAAGCATATGGGAGATGGCTTTTGCTTTGCAGAGCAAACTGAAAGGCTTGGAACGGGACACGCTGTCATGCAGGCCGCAGACTTTATAAAAAACAGTGGAGCGGAAAATGTGCTTGTCGTTAACGGAGATGCACCGCTTATGGATGAAATGACCATTGAGGATTCGCTTGAACAGCACATTGCAACAGGAAGTGCCGTCACAATTGTTTCAGCCTGTATTAAAAGACCGATTGGATATGGCAGAATTGTTAGAGATATTCATGGAAATGTTTTAAAAATAGTTGAGCAAAGAGATGCAACAGATGATGAGAAGGAGATTCACGAGGTTAATTCGGGTGCATACTGGTTTAAGAGCAAGGAACTTTTATTTGCACTTTCACATTTAAAAGCGGACAATGACCAAAGTGAATATTATCTTACTGATACAATTGAAATATTAATGGGAATAGGCGAAAAGATTTCGGCATTTATCACAGAAAATACAAGCGTTATTCTTGGCGCAAATGATAAAATGCAGCTAATGGAATTAAATGAAATAGCAAGGCATGAAATTTTGCGTATGCTTATGTTTGACGGAGTTGACATTCCATGTACTGATGGTGTAATTATCGGTGACGAAGTCAGCGTTGGGAGGGGAACAACAATCCTTCCTAACACAATCATCAGAGGCAATTCAAGCATTGGCTGTGATTGCGAGCTTGGCCCAAACTGTCTTATAGATGACAGTGAAATAAAAGATAATGTAAAGATTGCAAATGTTCAGATAGAAAACTCAGTTGTAGAAAACTGTGCAGATATCGGGCCATATGCACATATTCGTCCAAATTCACATATTGGCGAAAGCGTTCATATTGGCAATTTTGTTGAGGTAAAGAACTCCAATATTGGAAAAGGAACAAAGCTTCCACACCTCACATATATTGGCGATTCAGATATTGGCGAAAAGGTTAACTTTGGTTGTGGCAGTCTGACTGTTAACTACAATGGTAAGGATAAGGCAAGAACAGTTGTCAATGACCATGCATTTATTGGATGCAACACAAACCTTATTGCACCAGTAACAGTAGGAGAATACGCATATACAGCAGCTGGGTCAACAATAACGAGCGATGTTCCAGCCTTTGCCCTTTCGATAGCAAGGTCAATACAGACAAATAAAGAGGATTGGGTAAAATCGAGAAAGCCATTCAAGAACATGGAGTAACTCATTTTCCTGTGCTGCTTTCATATGAAAAAGGCAAAAGTTTGGAGCCGATTGGCTTTCAATATCTTTTATTTAAATTGAGGAAAGAAAAATGTATTTAATAGCAGGGCTTGGAAATCCAGGGATAAAATATAAAAGCACAAGGCACAATGTTGGCTTCATGTTTATTGACGCTCTTTCAAAAGAGCTTTCAGTAAAGGTGGATAAGTCAAAGTTTTCTGCACTTGTTGCAGAGGTTAATATTGCAGGCGAAAAATGCTTGCTAATGAAGCCACAGACCTTTATGAATAATAGTGGAGAGGCATTGATACAGGCTGTGAATTTTTATAAAATCCCACCAGAAAATGTTCTTGTAGTCTTTGATGACATCAGTCTTGAGCCAGGCAGCTTAAGAATAAGGCGAAAGGGTTCAAGTGGCGGTCACAATGGAATAAAGAGCATAACAGCCCACCTTAAAACAGAGGATTTTCCACGCATCAAGATTGGAATCGGCGGAAAGCCAAACGAAGATTATTCACTTGCGGACTTTGTCCTTTCAAAGATAGAAAAGAAAGACAAAGTGAAGATAGAAAAAGCTTTAGAAAATGCATTTGAGGCATCAAAACTTATAATAAAAGGCGATGTCGAAAAGGCGATGAATTTATACAATTCTTAGTGCATAAAATAAGAATAGGTTTATCAAAGTAGAATAATATCAAACCCCCTCTCCTATGGAGTTGGGGCTTTGTGCGTTGCAAACTTTAAATTGGAGTGTTTAAATAAATGTCTTGTTTTTCACAGGTGTTAAATAAAAGTGATGAATATGCAGCAATCTTGCGTGCAGTGCATAGCTCAAGAACACCACTTGGGCTTGTTGGTGTATCGCTTATTCACAGGGCGCACTTTATCCACTCGCTGTGTGCCGACAGCGGAAAGAAAGCACTTGTGCTGACACCAGATGAAGCTTCGGCACAAAAGCTTGCTAAGGATTTGCAGTCAATGGGTAGCAACGCATATTTCTATCCATCTCGTGATATTTCCTTTGCTGATGTTCAGGCACAGAGTAGGGAATATGAGCAGCAGCGACTTGGCGTCCTGATGAATATGGCAAAAGGCAAATACGATGCTGTTGTTTGCAGTGTTGGCTCGGCGATACAAAAAACTATTCCGCCAAAAGAGCTTTGTGAAAGGTCAATAACATTAAAGCAAAACGATGATATATCCACCCAAGCTTTGACAAAGGCACTCCTAAAAGCGGGATATTCAAGGGCTGATGCTGTTGATGGGACAGGTCAGTTTGCAACAAGAGGAGGCATTGTTGACTTTTTTCCACCACACAGGCAACAGCCAATCCGAATAGAGCTGTGGGGAGATACCATCGATACAATGGCAGAGTTCGAAACACAGACTCAAAGGCGAGGAAACAGTATAAGCAAAATAACAATCACACCATCTGCGGAAATCCTTTTTGACAGTAACGAGGAGCTTGCAGAAAAAATAGAAAAACTCGCAGCATCGCTCAAAGGTAAAACACAAGAGAGAGCAAAGCAAAGGCTTATTGCAGATGCACAGGCTTTTTCACAAGGGATAAAGGCAACATCAAGCGACAAATATCTGTCACTTGCCTATGAAAATCCAGCAACAATTTTTGACTATATCAAGGGCGGTCAGCTATTTGTTTGTGAAACTGCATCGGTAAAAGAGAAAGCAACATCTGCAGTAAAGCTAATGAACGAGGAAATAAAGGCGGCACTTGAGGAAGGCACAATATGTCGTGGACTGGACGATTTCTTGATAGATTTTTCAAGCCTTTGTGGAATTTATAAGGAGCTTGGAGCAATCTATGCAGATTCTTTTGCAAGAGGAAGCTTTGACACACCAATAAAAGAACTTTACAGCATAACACCACAGCAGCTTTCTGTCTGGAGTGGTGTAGTTTCGGTGCTTAAAGAGGATTATTTGCCAGAAAATATGAGTGAATATGCAGTTGCAATTATGGCTGGAACAGAAAAGGCTGCAAAAAATCTTGCCGATGAACTTTCGCAAGATGGCTATAACGCAGTGTTTTTCAAAAAGTTACCAAAAGAGTTTGCACAGGGGCAGATAACGGTAATTCCCGGAAGCCTTTCAGCAGGAATGGATTATACTGCATTTAAGTTTATGCTTATAACACAGGGCAGACACACAGAAGTTAAGCAGAGCAAAAAGACAAAAGCGAAAAAGGTAGCAAATGCTTTTACAAATCTTGACGAGCTTCATAAAGGTGACTATGTTGTTCAGAATGCACATGGAATAGGAGTTTTTGACGGAATAAATTGCCTTACTGTAGGTGGGCTTACAAAAGATTATATAAAAATAAAATATGCAAAAAATGATGTTCTATATGTTCCGGTAACCCAGCTTGATACAGTTGCAAAGTATATAGGACCTCGTGAGGAATCAAGAACAGTTAAGCTTAACCGAATTGGTGGCAAGGAATGGGAAAAGGCAAAAAGCAAGGTTCGTGGAGCAGTAAAGGACATGGCAAAGGAGCTTATTGAACTTTATTCAAAAAGAATAAAGGCTGAAGGCTTTGCGTTCTCTCCAGATATTGATATGCAAAATGACTTTGAACGACGATTTCCATATGATGAAACAGATGACCAGCTTCGTTGCATTGATGAGATAAAAAGAGATATGGAAAAACCATATCCAATGGATAGACTTCTTTGCGGAGATGTTGGATTTGGAAAGACGGAGGTTGCTCTTCGTGCTGCATTCAAGTGCATTGCAGACGGAAAGCAGTGTGCAATTCTTGTGCCAACAACAATTCTTGCATTTCAGCATTATCAGACCATATTAAAAAGGTTTGAGGAATTTCCTGTGGAGCCGGAGATGATATCTCGGTTTAGAACACCTGCACAGCAAAAAAAGATAACAGACGGGCTTCGTCGAGGAAGTGTCGACCTTGTTGTGGGAACACACAGGCTTATTTCAAAGGACATCAAGTTTCATGATTTAGGGCTTTTGATAATAGATGAAGAACAGCGTTTTGGAGTTGCTCAAAAAGAAAAATTGAAAGAAATGTTTCCAAATGTGGATGTTCTAACGCTTTCGGCGACACCAATACCAAGAACTCTAAACATGGCGATGACGGGCATTCGTGATATGTCAATCATTGAAGAAGCACCACAGGACAGACACCCAGTGCAGTCCTATGTTTTGGAATACGACGAGGGTGTTGTGACCTACGCTATTGAAAAAGAGCTAAGGCGAGGTGGGCAGGTTTACTATATGCACAACAAAGTAGAAACTATTGAAAAGGTTGCAAAAAAGCTTTCAGAACTTTTGCCAGAGGCTCGTGTTGCTGTTGCGCATGGACGAATGTCAGAGGAGGAGCTAAGCGATGTTTGGCGAAGACTGATTGAAGCCGAAATTGATGTTCTTGTCTGCACAACAATAATAGAAACAGGTGTCGATGTGCCAAATGTCAACACACTGATAATAGAAAATTCAGATGCCTTAGGGCTTGCACAGCTTCACCAGATAAGAGGAAGAATAGGTCGTTCATCAAGAAGAGCATCTGCATATTTCACATTTACAAGAGGCAAGGAAATTAGTGAAATAGCAACCCGCAGGCTTTCGGCAATAAGGGAATATACAGAGTTTGGTTCTGGATTTAAAATTGCAATGCGTGACTTAGAGCTTCGTGGAGCGGGCAATGTCCTTGGAGCACAACAGCATGGACACATGGAAGCGGTTGGCTATGATATGTATATCAAATTGCTCAGCGAGGCGGTTGACGAGGAAAAAGAGCAAAAGCCAAAAAAAGAGCAAAAAGACTGCTTAATAGATGTTCAAATTGACGCACATATCCCAGATGACTATATAATAAGCGTTCCACAAAGGCTTGCAATATATCGCAGGATAGCGGGAATAAGAACAAACGATGACGCAATGGATGTTACAGATGAGCTTATTGACCGTTTTGGTGAACCGCCCGAGAGCGTGCTTGGGCTTATTGAAGTTTCACTTCTCAGAAACACAGCGGCACAGCTCGGAATATATGAAATTGGACAAAGAGGCGACAATTTGTTGCTCTATTCAAACGAAATAGATATGAAGGGAATTTCAAGGCTTTCTCAGCTAATGCGTGGAAGAGTCCTTGTCAGTGCAGGCTCAAAGCCATATGTTTCTGTAAAAGTTCCAATTGG
The DNA here is from genome assembly GCA_036654375.1 of Oscillospiraceae bacterium. Classification (GTDB taxonomy): domain Bacteria; phylum Bacillota; class Clostridia; order Oscillospirales; family Acutalibacteraceae; genus RZYX01. The sequence goes on along the minus strand of JAVVSD010000024.1, from coordinate 279 downwards.
CGGACGAAATATAACGGTGCTTAAGGAATCGTTAATGATTTTGACAAGCGAAAAGAAAAGGGCATAAGAATAACCTCACAATTAGTGCAGTGCATAAGTTGTGAGGTTAATTATAATAGTTTTTTAAATATAATTTGATTTACTAAATAAACATATAACTTAAAACAAATCCGCACAAGTAACAGCTAATAACTTGTTGCTTTTTTTATTTAACACTTATTTGTAATTTGATTTATTAATTAATAGAGGGGGTTGTTCATTTCTTTTATTTCAAAAGAA
>JAVVSD010000023.1:0-9998 GCA_036654375.1 Oscillospiraceae bacterium | reverse complement strand
TTCCGAATTGGAAATGTTGATCTTGTTGCATTCTGTGTCGGAGGGTATTCTGAAATTACTGCTCCGCTTTTTTCAATTTGGTTCCTGAGCGGTTTATTCTCCATAAGATACGGAGTAAGAAGTCCACACCCTAAAACCGCAACTGTTTTCCCCTGTGCTTCAAGAGCGCCTGTGTGTGCCGCTGTGTCGATTCCCAACGCTCCGCCACTAACAACGGTTGCCCCTGCACTTACAAGTGATTTTGAAAGGTTTTTTGCAACCTCAACGCTGCTTATGGTTGCATTTCTTGTTCCAACAACAGATATACACACAGTTTCGTTTACAGGCGAAAGATCTCCCCATGTGTATAAAACTGCTGGCATATCTGAAAGCGTTTTAAGCAACACAGGAAACGCTTCACTGTCAGGAGTTATTATCTGTATATTGTTATCTCTGCACTGCTCAATAATCTCAAATGAATCGTCAAGTGAGCTTGAAGAAAGCTGGTCAATTTGGTTTGCAGAAAGAACTCCCGAAAGACGCCACTCCATCTCCCCAGCCTCGATAAGATTTTTGGGAGATTTAAAGTATGCCAGTATATCATCAATACGCGTTTTTACACCAAGTGTATTCTGTAGCCATATCCAATATTCAGCACTATTCATATTACTTCATCATTTCCCACATTATTATAGATGCGGCGGCTGCGGCATTTAAGGACTCTGCTCTGCCAAGCATCTTGATTGTGATGCAATCGTCACACACTTCCATGGTCTGCTGCGTTACTCCCGATGCCTCGTTGCCAACAACACACAAAGTGCCAGCCGACATTTCAACTTTTAAAATGTCTGTTGCGTCATTTTTTGGTGTACTCGCATAGCTTTTCATTCCATTTTGCCTGCAGCTTTTTATAAAGTTTTGCACATTTTCCACAGACATAACAGGAATTCTGAGCAGCGAACCCATTGAAGCCCTTTGAACCTTTGGGCTATAAATGTCACAACCTCCGCAGACAATAACACCCGAAATGCCCAGTGCCTCTGCCGTTCTGCACACTGCCCCAAGGTTTGACGGGTCTGCTATCTGCTCTAAAACTATATATTTACCATTAAAGTCTATTTTATATATGTCTTGCAGTTTGTCAAGTATATTGCACACACAAAATATGCCCTGTGAGTTTTTTGTGTCTGAAACCTTTGTGCAAATTTCATCAGATATTTCAAAACATTGTGCCGATGCTCTAAGCAGTGGCTCAATCTCGGCACTATATTTTTGAGCAACCTCAGAGGTTACATAAACCTCACAAAGCTCATACTCGCTATTTAATATATCAAGGCAAAGCCTAAGCCCTTCCATGACAAAAGCTCCGCTTTCGTGGCGATGCTTGGAGGAGGACATAAGCTTTGATAGATTTTTTATTTTTATATTCTGAACGCTTGTTATTTTTTCCATATCCACGCTCCTTGTATAAAAATTATTTTATATGTTTAATGCCGCAGTTGCAAGAACTATTTATATAGTATAGAAAAAAACTTTTGAATTACCTAAATCCAAACACTTTTTATTATACTATCGGCAACGCATTTTAGTAACCAACAATAAAAATCACGCCCGAAATAATCGGGCGTGATTATATTTTATTATTTAAGTGCTGCCTTTGCCTGCTCTGTAAGAGCTGTGAATGCAGCTGCGTCAGCAATTGCTATTTCTGAAAGCATCTTGCGGTTAAGATTGATTCCAGCTTTTTTAAGACCACTGATGAATGTTGAATAATTCATACCGTTCATCTTGCAAGCTGCTGAAATACGAGTAATCCAAAGGCGACGGAAGTCACGCTTTTTCTGCTTTCTGCCGATATATGCATACTGTCCTGATTTCATTACTGCCTGCTTAGCAGTTTTGAAGAGATTGCTTTTTGAGCCATAATAGCCTTTTGCAAGCTTTAGTGTTTTATTTCTTCTCTTACGAGTCATTATCGCACCTTTTATGCGTGCCATAGTATCTTACCTCCGTTATTGTAATGTCCTTATAATTTTGTGGTGTTTATTTGTAAGGAATAAGGCGCTTAATCTGCTTCACATTTGTGCTATCTGCAACAGAAGTCTTACGAAGTCCTCTTTTACGCTTTGTATTTTTCTTTGTAAGAATATGTGATTTGTTTGCATGAGCCTTAATTGGCTTGCCGTTCTTTGAAAGCTTAAAGCGCTTTTTTGCACCACTGTGTGTCTTAATTTTAGGCATTTGAAGTATCCTCCTTAATTTTTACTTTGCAGGTTTTGCAGCTATGAACATCTGCATTGAGCGACCTTCAAGCTTTGCTGGCTTTTCGACAATCCCGAACTCCTCGCAAGCTTCGGCAAAACTCCTCATGGTTACAAGACCATGTTCAGGGTGAGCCATTTCTCTTCCTCTGAAGCGGATTGAAACCTTTACTTTATTGCCGGCGCCCAAAAACTTTTTGGCATGATTTACCTTAGTATCAAAGTCATGCTTGTCAATGTTGAGTGAAAGACGAATCTCTTTTAGTTCAACAACACGCTGATTCTTTTTTGCTTCCTTTTCACGCTTGGACTGCTCAAAGCGATACTTGCCGAAGTCCATAATCTTACAGACCGGCGGTACTGCCTGTGGGGCAATTTTAACCAAGTCCTGATTGCGTTGCTCGGCAATTTCTAACGCGTCTTTTGTAGACATAACTCCAAGCTGCTCACCCTCATCGGTGACTACCCTTATTTCCTTGTCGCGAATTTCCTCATTGATTTGCATTTCCTTGTTGCTAATGTTCAAGCACCTCCAAAGACATTTTTAAAATAAAATCAAAACACGGACAGAGAAACTCCGTCCGTGTACAATACAAAAGAAAGAAACAGGAAAACCCCTGTGCTTTTAATAGTATTGACCTTTATGGCATTGCCAAAAAGGTGAGAACGGAATACTGTTCTGCTTTGTTGTGTGAGGATTGTACCACTAAAAGGCAAGAATGTCAACACCTAAACTCAAATTAAACATTCTTTTTAATAATGCTTATCTATTACTATCCTTGATTGTTTGCTTCTTTCAATCTGTGTAAAAAGTTTTGCTTTGATTTATATTATGCAATTCTGCTAACTTAGCCACTCACTCTTTGCTCCCTATTGCTTTGCCCTTCATTGCTTTGTTGCAAAATTTCAAGCATTCATTCGGCTCTATTTTGCAAAAAACTCCTCCATGCAAAGCCCGCTTGACTTCATTTCCTTTGCGGTTTTTACTCCGACATATCTCCAGTGCCAAGGCTCATAGATGATTTTTGTAACATTAACCTTGTCCTTTGGATATCTAAGAATAAAGCCAAAATTCTGTGCGTTTTTGTCAAGCCATTTGTATTCTTCACTTTTTTCAAATTCGTTTTTTGTATTCACAATATCCATTGCAATGCCCATGTTATGCTCGCTTGTTCCTGGTGGCAAAACCGTCTGGGACGCTTGGTATTTTGCCTCTTCCAACGAATATCCCTTTTTCTTATTTATATTGATATAGTTCTCAAAAATCTGTGCTTGAAACTCGATGCTTCTGTATCCTGAATACGGAGTGAGATATATGCCTTGCTTTGCGGCCGCATCATACATTTTTTGGTATTCAGATGCCACTCTTGTGTCAAGAGTTTGAGCAAGTGCCTTTTCGGTTTGGCGTGGATCTTTGCTTGAAAGCGTTATTTTTTGCGTTTTTGGAACATATCCCGCTGGAAGCTTGTAGCTTCGGTTAAGCAGAGTAAGATTCCATTTGCTCTCGTCTATTTTTATTGACTTTGCATCTATAAATTTTTTTGGGTCTGATACTGGTACTGGCGTTGTTGTGGGCCTTGTCGTTTTTTCTTGTGTTGTTGAAGAAGAGGGCTTTTCGCTGGTTGTTGTGGGCTTTTCTTCTGCCTTTTTTCCATCAACAGCTTTAACAATCGCAAAAATTACAACAGCTATTATTGCCACGGCAACAAGTATTGAAATCGTCAACCTTTTTTTGTCAATTTTTATTTTTTTCTTTCTTCTATTACTCAATTTCCCACACTCCACTTCAGTTGAAACTTTCTGATATTGTAACACAAAACAAACAAAATAAAAACAGTTTTGCGTCATGTAATGTTATTTTGTCAGTTGCGTTTTCTCCAACAAATAGTTTACATCATTTGAAAGATAAATACTCTTGTTTTTTAATAAGATGCTGTACAGCAGGAAAGCTATAAAGATAAGAGTTCTTGCTTATTGATTTGTTTGAAAATCGCACTTCTTCTATACTTCCTATACATTATCACTCACCACTCTAAAATTAATATATCATAAAAAAGCGAACAAAAAGATACATTCTTTTTGTTCGCTCAAAGATGGAGCGGATGACGAGGCTCGAACTCGCTACCTCCACCTTGGGAAGGTGGAGCTCTACCAAATGAGCTACATCCGCAAACTTGTATTAACTTTCCTTTTGTCTGCTTTGTAAAATATTATATATTGAGTTTTTTTATAAGTCAAGACGCCAGCTGCTTATATTTTTTTAATATAAAATCAAAAAACGGTATAAGCCTAAATTTTACAGGCAATACTATTCGTGGAGGTGTTTTTACTTGATTAAAAAAAATAATAGCTTTTATAAGAAAAAGAGCCTGTTGGCTTCAAAAGGCTTTTACATTGCGCTATCTCTTTGTGTTATTGCCGCAGGAGTTACGGTGTTTTCTATTGTTGGCTCTCCAAAGCTCGCCGAAAAAAAACCTTCGGCTGCTGTCACAACAGAAGACAATGATAACCCTGCCGGTGCAAAGGTAACCGGAGTTGAAGACAAAAGGCAAAAGACTACCGCACCGACAACAACTCAGGCGCCAGCAGTGCCTACAACCGCTCCTGACCCATTTTCTGAAAACATTCCATACAAGAGTGAATATCTTCTTCCCATTTCAACTTCAATTTCAAAGGATTTCAGTAACGGTGAAATAGTTTTTTCAAAGACAACCAACGATTGGAGAACTCATGGCGGAATAGATTTTAGTGCCGCTTTGGGCAGTTCTGTAAAATCCATAAACAGCGGTGCAGTTCTTAAGGTTTATGATGACAGTCTTTGGGGGAAAGTTGTTGAAATCAATCATGGAAACGGACTTGTTGCAAAGTATTGCGGACTTGCAAGCGTCGATGTAAAGCCTGGGCAAACTCTTTGTAAGGGTGATGTTATCGGCAAGCTTGGCGAAGTTCCGATTGAAAAGGCAGAGGTTGCTCACCTGCATTTTGAAACTACTATCGATGGAAAACTTGCTGATCCGCTTGCAGTTATGGGTAAAACCGGCGACAAGGCAGCAAACTAAACGAACTAATTTATATGTATCTCCCTTCATATAAAATTATCTTCATAGTTATCCTTATAGTTATCCTTATAGTATAGAGTTGTGGATTAACCTCCGCAGCTCTATATTTTTGTAGTTCGAGTGAGAGAGTTGATTTTTATTTGCTCAATAGGAAGTTAGCAAAAAGCAGAGCTTTTAGCTGTTACTTAGGTGGTTTATTTTTATCTTTATGTTTGTTCATTTATAAATCACATTGCAAAATAAGTGTTAAATTAAAAAAGCAACAAAGATTTTAGCTTTTACTTGTGTGGGTTTGTTTTAAGTTATATGTTTGTTAATTTCTTTGCACTAAAAACCATTTACAAACTACCTCTGTGGCACAGGAAGAGGTCAGTGTTAAATTAAAGAAGAAAACAAAGATTTTAGCTGTTACTTGAGTTGATTTACTTTTAGCTTTATGTTTGTTCATTTCTTTGGCTGCCAAAGAAACGAAATGAACAACCCTCTCACTAATTAATAAATCAAAACGGTGTTGACAAACGCAAAATATAGTTTATAATTAAACTGTTCGTAAATAAACTATATTAAGAAGAAGGAATAGCTGTGAGTTCAAGAAGCGATTTTTTGAAAGAAATGCGAAAACCCTTAAAGTTGTATGAAAAAATGATGGCAGTCGTCTGCGAAAAGCAAGACATTTCAAAAACAGAGCTTGATATTATGGCGTTTTTGTCAAACAATCCCGGAAAAGATACAGCAAGCGAGATTGTAGAAATTCGAATGTTGCCAAAGGCAAATGTTTCGCAGGCGGTGGAAACCCTTATTCAAAAGGATCTTGTTACCCGCGAACAGGACAAAAATGACAGACGAAGAGTTCATTTAAAGCTCGCCGAAAAATCTAAAACGATAGTAGACGAAATACATTCTGCACAGAACGATTATATAAAAGTGTTGTTTATGGGATTCACTCCAGAAGAGTTAGCACAATTTGAATTGTTAAACAATAAGATATTGCAAAACACTCAAAATTATTTGTAAAGGAAGCAGAGAAATGCAAGAAAAAAATGAATTTTTAGGAACCGAATCAATAGGAAAATTGTTGTTTAAGCTTTCGCTTCCAACAATTGCCGCACAGATAATCAATATGCTCTATAATTTGGTTGACCGCGTGTATATTGGTCATATTCCAGATATTGGCGGGGTAGCACTGACGGGTGTCGGAGTTTGTATGCCGATTATAATGATTATGGCATCTTTTGCGGCACTGGTAAGCCAGGGCGGCTCAACACGAGCATCAATCCATATGGGTCAGAATGACAACGACAGAGCAGAAAAAATTCTTGGCAACTGCTTTATGTTGCAAAGTCTTATCGCAATAGTTCTAACCGCGGTTTTGTTAATATGGAACAGAGAATTTTTGCTGATGTTTGGAGCAAGCGAAAACACAATTAGCTATGCTACAGACTATATGAATATCTACGCACTTGGAACTCTTTCGGTCCAATTAACGCTTGGACTTAACGCATTTATAACCGCACAGGGGTTTGCAAAAACCAGTATGAAGACCGTCGTCATTGGTGCGGTTTTAAACATAATTCTTGACCCAATATTTATCTTTGGTTTTGACATGGGTGTCAAGGGTGCTGCACTTGCGACAATCATTTCACAGAGCATTTCGGCTATCTGGGTTGTTTACTTCCTTTGTGGCAAAAAAACCATTATAAAAATAAAAAAGTGTAATTTGAAAATAAAAAAAGAGATAATCATGCCTTGTGTTGCACTTGGTATTGCACCGTTTATTATGCAGTCAAGTGAGAGTGTAATTGCAATTTGTTTCAACGCATCGCTGCTGAGGTTTGGCGGAGATATTGCGGTGGGAGCAATGACAATTTTGACAAGCGTAATGCAGTTCTCCCTGCTTCCTTTACAGGGACTTTCACAGGGTGCACAGCCAGTTATGGGCTACAATTTTGGCGCTCAAAAGGCCGACAGAGTAAAAAAATCATTCAAGCTTTTGCTGTTGTCAAGCGTGATATACTCAACCTTAATTTGGGCGTTGGTAATGCTGTTCCCACAGGCATTTGCAATGATATTCACCTCTGATGCGGCACTGATAGCGTTCACAAACTCTGCACTTCATGTCTATGGTTCTGCACTGCTTTTGATGGGCATTCAGATTGCCTGCCAGATGACACTTCTCTCACTGGGCAACTCAAAGGCATCTGTCATTCTTGCAGTTGTCAGAAAATTCCTGCTTCTCATTCCGCTCATATATATCCTTCCGAATTTCTTTGCAGACAAAACCATGGCTGTCTATCTTGCAGAGCCAGTTTCAGATATAATAGCAGTCACAATAACTGTCATTCTCTTTGCATTTGAGTTTAAAAAGGCAATGAAAAAGATGAATGAAAGCAGTAAAAAGGCAGAGAAATAGACAGAAAAATTAAAATTATTATCACCGCAATAAATCTTGCATCCATGTACAAACTCCACTTTCACACGGCTCTTAACGCAGGATAAAACTGTGTTGTAAGTTTATTGACAAACACATAAAATTATTTAAAATATAAAAGCATACAAAAATGTATTTAGCAATATAACTTCATAGTAAAACTCTCTTAATTTTGCTATATTTCGCCATCTTCTGATTTTAATATTGACATATTATTTGTATGGGGTCATAATTAAAATCAATCTATTTATATGGAGTGATATTGGTGGCACAATTAAATTCTTGGAGGGCTAACACGCCAGCATTTAATAATGGTGAAAATCGAAAAAAACTAATTATTTCAGCTGTTGTTTTATTGTTGATAGTTATTATTGTATTTGTTCTTTGCTTTAAATTTTGCGGTTCTTCTAACGATAAGGATTCTTCCAAAAAGGCTAACAACCCTAAGACCTCTGAAATAAAGCACGCCGCTAAAAAAGAAAATAATTTAGATATGGTTGACCCGGAAAATATGGATACTATGAAAAATGATGTTGGCGTAAATATTAACGCTGGTGATTTGGAAGAGCAGTCCGGTAGTGCAAACGGCATAGATGTTTCAAAATGGCAGGGTAAAATTAACTGGCAGAATGTTAAGTCAAGCGGTATAAACTTTGCCATCATCCGTATTGGCTTCAGGGCTGAAGACGGATATATATATAAAGATACCTGCGCGGATTATAATATCCAGCAGGCACAAAAAGCCGGAGTTCTCGTTGGCGTATACTTCTTTTCTACCGCAACATCTGTAGCGGAGGCAAAGGAAGAGGCATCGTGGACAGCCTCTGCAATTGCAGGCTACCCCATATCCTATCCTGTTATTTACGACTGTGAGGGATTCAATTCCACCAGTAGCCGTATGTATGGTATAAGCAAATCAAAAAGAACAGACATCGCACTTGCATTTCTTAATTCTGTTAAAAGTGCAGGGTATGAGTCAATGCTATACTCCGCAAAAAGTGAGCTTGAAAACTCCACAAGCTGGGATACCCCAAGAATTGAAAAGAGCCATAAGGTATGGGTTGCACATTATTCGCAAACACCTTATCCTCAACAAAAGAAACCACAATACAGCGGAAAATATTCTATGTGGCAATATACTAACAGGGGAAATGTTAAAGGAATAAGCGGAAATACGGATCTTGTTGTTTCTTATTTTACAAGAAGTGAGGCACAACCCAAAAATCCTTCTGCAAAAAATCCTATAGCCACTGCCCCCAGTGGAGATTCAAAGATTTATACAACTGTAAACGACAGCGTCACTGCAAAGGAGCTTACAAATTTGAGAGATGCTGCAAACACAAAGGGCAATATTGTTGCAACTCTTAAAAACGGTCAATTTATATCCCGCACAGGCACCGGAAGCAACGGCTGGTCAAAACTTATCTATAATGGAAAAACTGTTTATGCAATCACAAGCTATCTTACAACTGACCATAATTATTCTACCACCACTCTGCCGAATAACATGGTAAACGGCCAGACCTTTTCTAATGTAAACGAAAAGGTAACCGCAAAGGATATGACAAACCTTCGCAATGCCCCCACAAAAGACGGCGCTGTAGTTGTCACTATCAAAAACGGCGAGTTTGTAACACGCACAGGTGTTGGTGATAAAGGATGGTCAAGGCTTACATATGACGGAAAAACCGTTTATGCAATTACAAGCTATCTTACAGATAAATTAAATCCAACGGACCAAATCACAATCTCTACAACGAAAAGCACGACATCAATATCAGGGTTGCAATTTAAGGATATTAATGATAGTGTAACCGCAAAAATCGAAACAAATCTTCGCAGCTCACCAAGCAGTAAGGACAATTCAAATGTTGTTATCCTTCTTAAAAACGGAGAGTATGTTACTCGTACCGGAGTAAGTGATAATGGATGGTCAAGACTTATATATAATGGTCAAACAGTATATGCCGTTACAAAATATCTCATAAACTAAATATGCCATTATACAGATTGTTCTCATAACTAAAAGTGATTGTTCACTCCTTCTCAAACAAAAGGAACGAACAATCACTTATTTTTTCTTTTATAAGCAACCTACAAAGTCAGATTATAATTAAAGAATCAACAAGTTATTAGCTTTTACTTGTGTGGGTTTATTGTTAGTTAACCGCCTACATTTTCCTCCGTGGCACAAGAATTAGTTCTCTTTTTAAATATAAAAACTATCTTTAAACTACCTCTGTGGCACAGGAAGGGGTCAAGGGGAAACCA
>JAVVSD010000022.1:0-10002 GCA_036654375.1 Oscillospiraceae bacterium | reverse complement strand
TATCTTTGCCAAAAATATCATTTCTTACTGGAGCTATTTCGTTTTTGTAAGTAGAGCTATCGCTCATTGATTTTTTAACATTCTCATCTAAAACATCGACACTATTTTTAGATTTATTTGATATACTATTATTGACACCATTTTTCTTTTGTGATATATTGGTGTTAGCGGATGATTGACTATCCTTTAACTGCTTCACACTGTGGGCACGGTAGTCAACATCCGTTTTTATTTGTAGACTATGAATGTAAAATCTGTTTTCCCCATAAGGTTATTTTCTTATATCCATATTCATGTTATAATCTTTTCCGTCAACAGTAATAGAAGCAACCAAATAGGCATATCTAACCTTGCTATTTGGATTGTGTTTATTAGCAGCTTCATTAGCCCTAACTTCGCCATATTTTATAAGTTTAGCAAGATGAGGCATAACTGCTATTTTGTTTAATTTGTCTTGATAAGATATATTACTAAAATACTCATCTTTACCAAAGGTTTCATTTATACCGCCCTTCCAAATTTCAATGTCCATTCCAGTGTCTATATTGGTTATTGGTTTTGATTTCTCAGGTGTGGAAAGATATAAGCTATTTAGATTTTCAGCAATTTTTTGGACTACATGACCTTTTTTATTAACATCTGTAATACCGTATTTTTCAAGAACATTTTCTGTAGTAACCTCAATTTTAGGATTATATCCCCCTAATTTTTTGCTATACTTAACCTCACCATCACTTTTTGTAGTGGTGTTTTTATATGCCTTGTCAAAAGCCTTTTTTACCTATTGAAGCTGTCTTGCTTCTTTTGAGCCAGCTGTTGCAAGCTTGTCTAAATGCTTTATCTCTTCATATATTCTTTTGAATATGTTTGGGTTTTTAGTCGAAAGATTGTTTATAAAGTCTGTATCTGTAAATAAATAATCTCCTATAATGTCGCTTGTTATCTCATTTTGAATGTTTGCGTTTGTGCCTTTATAAATCCTCTGCAACTCTTTGAGCATTGTATCATATTCACCTTTTGTAATAGCAAACTTCTTTACCATTTCTTTGAGTTCTTCGTGTTCCTGCGTTCCCTCAAATAAATGAGTGGTTTCATGCCCTATAATTCTATTAATAGCAGTGTCAGAGTCGATGTTTATAAGCACTTCACCATTTTTATTAACAAGCCCGTTGATGGTCTTACCCTCAACGCTATAACCCATCTCTGTGAGTTCTTTACTATTAGTAATGTGATATTATGTCTGTCTTTCATCGGCAAGTTTAGAAAGCATCTCAAATGTTTCATGTGACTTAGTGGAGTTGTTAGCTCTTTTAGTGTTTTTATTCTTTAAGTTGTCATATTCGTTTAACTTTTTGGCAATCTCACTATTTAGGCTATCTTTTGATTTTTTCTTATCACGGTCATATCCCTTTAATAATTTTTTATAGTTTTCTGCCTTTAGTTGGTTGCTTTGACCGACTGTCGTATTAATGTTTTCCTTTGGTGCGGTTTTTTCTATCTACTTAACAGAAGATAGCTCTTTTAAGTTGACAGTATTTTTAACTGGTGCAATTTCATTATCAACAGGTTCTTTAAACTTTATATCTTTGCCAAAAATATCATTTCTTACTGGAGCTATTTCGTTTTTGTAAGTAGAACTATCGCTCATTGATTTTTTAACATTTTATCTAAAACATCGACACTATTTTCAGAATTATTTGATATACTATTATTGACACCATTTTTCTTTTGTGATATATTGGTGTTATTAGAAGCTATGTGTTCCTCCGCTTTATTGCGGGTAGGTCTTTGAACCATGAAAGGAGCAGTAGCTTCTTTTAATTTTCCTACGTTATATACTGTACTTATTGACCCATTTTTGCCAACTGATAGGGTTAATTTATAATACGTACCATCTTCATCTAAAAAATATGCAGTGCGGTAATTAAACCCATCTTTTGCGAAATAATGGTTTTTATAATCAGGCACTATATTTTTCCCTTTTATAGAGACCTCTGACAATTCATCAATATGAGACTCTGCTCTTAATTTTGTTGCATATTCATCATCTGTCATAAGTCTTTTTGAGCCGTCTTTAAGAACGACAACATTTCTAAATTTTGCTTTCCCTGCCGTATCTTCTGTGATAGTAAGAGCGTCCCCATCAATAGAATAAACAGTTACATCTTCGCCTTTGCGGATTGTATTATTGATATAATTATTAATTTGCTTTGCCCAATCTTGTGGGTTATTACCAGTTATTACATTTCTATCGTGCTTAACATATTTTTTGTCCCCAAAACTTTCAATTGAATACTTAACCTCACCATCACTTTTTGTGGTGGTGTTTTTATATGCCTTATCAAAAGCCTTTTTAACCCTTTCAAGTTGCCTCGCTTCCTTTGACCCTGCTGTAGCAAGCTTATATAAGTGTTTTATCTCTTCATACATTCTTTTAAATACATTTGGTTTTTCGGCAGATAGTTTGTTTATAAAGTTCGTATCAGTAAATAGATAATCTCCTATAAGGTCACTTGTTATCTCATTTTGAATGTTTGCGTTTGTGCCTTTATAAAGTCTCTGCATCTCTTTTATCCTTGTGTCATATTCGCCTTTTATAGTGGCATATTGCTTTACCATTTCTTTGAGTTCTTCGTATTCCTGCGTTCCCTCAAATAAATGAGTGGTTTCATGCCCTACAATGCGATTTAAAGCAGTGCCAGAATCAATGTTTATCAAGACCTCACCATTTTTATTGACAAGCCCGTTTATGGTCTTACCCTCAACGCTATATCCCATCTCTGAGAGTTCTTTGTTATTAGTAATGTGATATTGTGTCTGTCTTTCATCGGCAAGTTTAGAAAGCATTTCAAATGTTTCATGTGATTTCGTGGTGTTGTTAGCCTTTTTAGTGTTTTTATTCTTTAAGTTGTCATATTCGTTTAACTTTTTGGCAATCTCACTATTTAGGCTATCTTTTGATTTTTTCTTATCACGGTCATATCCCTTTAATAATTTTTTATAGTTTTCTGCCTTTAGTTGGTTGCTTTGACCGACTGTCGTATTAATGTTTTCCTTTGGTGCGGTTTTTTCTATCTACTTAACAGAAGATAGCTCTTTTAAGTTGACAGTATTTTTAACTGGTGCAATTTCATTATCAACAGGTTCTTTAAACTTTATATCTTTGCCAAAAATATCATTTCTTACTGGAGCTATTTCGTTTTTGTAAGTAGAACTATCGCTCATTGATTTTTTAACATTTTATCTAAAACATCGACACTCTTTTCAGAATTATTTGATATACTATTATTTAAATTATTTTTATCTTGTTGTGTATTGGTGTTAGTGGAAATGGAGTCCAACTGCGAGCCAATAGATGTATTTGAGTTGGCAGGTTGCAAAACTTGGTTTCAACTTTTTATTTTTAAATCCGTTATATATAGTAGAGCTTTTAAAGTTAAAGAGAAAAAAACAAAGCCACAAATTATAGTGGCTTTGTTCTCAAATAATATTGAATTTGGTGATCCATCGGAGATTCGAACTCCGGACACCTTGATTAAAAGTCACTTGAAATGGAGGAAAGTAAATGAAAAAAGATAATATATTACTTGATGATTATTGCACTTTTTTAGAGGACGTTTATATAGATTTAAGAAATTTATCTTTAAGATGTACAAAGTTTGACGAAACAATTTGCACCAGAATTTGTGGTTTAGTCGGTTTCGTTGGAAAAGAGCTTGAAAGAAACTGTGAATTAAATGGCTCAATTGCTCTTGATGGTCGATTAGACGAATATATTGATTAAATTACATACAAAGCCGTTTTGCGACTTTCAGTAGCTTATATAACGCATTTAGGACTGTTTCTCTATTAGCATTGCTTCTCGTTTGCTCCTTTTGAGAAGATTAGCTACATACATGTAAAGTTTTTTCTTTATGTTAGTACAGGGGCAACGCCCTGAGCGTTTATATACTATTTTCTGTTTCATGGCTGTAGTTTTACCGTTTATGGTAGTTTCGTTCTGCGTGGGTTGGTGCATAGCACCTATTAAGGTTTTTACCGTCCCGTTATTCCCTGTGGACGGTGGAAACGCCCCCCGCTTGCGGGGCGTTTCCTTTAAACTTGACTATACCTCATAACTCACACAAAAGGTATATATCGTATAACTTGTAACTTGCACAGAATTTGGGTGATAATATGACAATCCAACAAGCTGTGAATGAGTTTTTGATTGACCAAGAAATCAGAGGAAATTCTATTAATACTATCGACTATTACAAGCGTTCTCTTGAATATTTTATGAGATTTGTTACTCATGAAAAAGCTATAGATGATATCCAACTTATTAATTGCAAAGAATACTATATTTATCTCAATAGAAGAGATATTACCACTGTTTCAAGACAAACATATATTAGGGCTTTACGTGCATTTCTTACTTGGTGTTATAACGAGGGATATATTAATGTTAATATTTCAGAGCGTTTTAAGCTACCAAAAGCACAGCGAAAAGTTATTGACGTTCTTACAGATGACGAAATTAATCGTCTTATGAACAATTTTGATTTAAAAACTTTTCTTGGTTTACGTAATTACTGTATATGTGCATTAATGCTTGATAGTGGTTTACGATTAAACGAAGTTGTTAAATTAAAAATAGGTTCGTTACATCTTTCAGAGAGTTATGCAATAGTTGACGGTAAAGGAAACAAACAAAGATTTGTACCCTTGGGATTAAATTCTAAAAAGGCGTTAATGAAATATCTTGCACGCCTTCCATTTTTGGAATTACAGACACCATTGTTTGTATCTGAAGAATTGATTCCGATAGATTATGATTGCGTAAAGACTCTTTTTCAGCGTTTAAAAAAGCAAAGTAATATACCACGTTTACATGCACATTTATTGCGACATACCTTTGCAACACGTTATTTAGAGAATGGTGGTGATATATACAGCTTGCAAAATATTTTAGGTCATAGTACACTTGAAATGGTGAAAAAGTATGTACACTTGACTTCAAATAAAATGATAGTCAATTTTTATACTTTGTCCCCTCTTGATAAAGTGTATTTGAAAAAGTAAAAAGCTTGTAACTGCAACAAAAAGTTACAACTACAAGCTACTTTGGTGATCCATCGGAGATTCGAACTCCGGACACCTTGATTAAAAGTCAAGTGCTCTGCCAACTGAGCTAATGGATCATACTGCGTGTGGCACTTGAATATAATATATGATTTAACTAATAAAGTCAAGCCTTTTTCAGAAAAATTTGCTCCGCATTTTGTAGCGGAGCAAATATATTATATTTTAGTTATTGTTTTAAACAAAAAGGATAACTAAAGTTGTTGCTATAGCGATAACAAAGAAAATAACGCCCAAAATTTTAGTGCCTTTTTCAAGAACTGCTTCCTTTTGTTTGCCTTTGGTTTTGTCAAAAAATCCGCCTGAAGAATCTCCACCCGAAATGGCTCCAGATAGGTTTGACTGCCTGTCCTTTTGCAAAATTACTATAAGAATAAGAGCAAGTGACAAAACAATCATGCCAACTGCACCTGCAATTTCTAATCCTGACATAAAACAAAACCTCCAATTCACTGCGTGAAAAATATTTTAACATATATACATATTAAATGCAAGGGGAACAGCTGGATTTTATCTAAATATTATTTGGTATAATATTTAGATTTTTGTAAAGCATATAAGTAGCGGTTAGTAAAAGCTTAGATTTAATAAATTTTTGCGTTTGCTGCTATCCGCTAAATACGGCAACAGTTAATTCTGGAGCCGTATTCGTTTCTTTGAACCGTTCTGACAGGGTTTGCCTTGGCAGAGCGGTTCAACTTTATTTCAGTTTAAATCAATTAAAGAGTAAGTTGTTCAGACTCGAGTTGAGAGTCTTCCGAAGATAAGAATGAACCCAATGCAGGCAAATTCTTTGTGCGATAACGGTGTGGTTTTGAAAATTCTCCTTCAATATATGGTCTTGCATTTACAAGCTTTTGACCTTTTTTAAGAGTCATTATTCCAACGCCCATTGTATCTTTTGTTGTCTTTGGTGCAATCGAGCCAGAATTTATAAGAAGCAATCTTCCGGCAGAAGATTCAATTACATATTCTCCATCTTCCTGAATATATAACATATTCGCTATTGGACTTTTATCAGAATATGCCTTTATTAGTTTCTTTCTATTTGTTTTCGTTTCATATACGCTCATATCAAGCTTTGACACTTTACCATTTTCAAAAAAGAACAACATATATCCCTTGTAATCACTTGTTACAGCCATATATATGGCGTTCTCTCCTTCATCCATTTGCAATTTTGTTGGAATATAATCGCCAAGTACACTGGCTTTTGTATCATCAAAATCGCTGACCTTTGCCTTGTAAACCTGACATTTATCTGTGAAGAAAAGCAGTTCTTTTGCATTTGTTGTTTCTATTATATCTTTTATTTCATCTCCATCTTTAAGCTTTTGTTCTCCGCTCATTCTTAATGACTGAGGTGTAATTTTTTTAAAATATCCTGAATGGGTAAAGAAAAGTGTTACCTGATAATCTGGAACTTCTTCTTCAAGCTCAACTTCTTCAAGCTCAACTGAGTACATTATTTCACTTTTTCTTTCCTGTGAGTACTTTTTGATTACCTCATTTAATTCGGCAATGATAATCTTTTTTATTCTGGTTTTGCTGCTTAGAATATCTTCCATGTCTGCAATTTCAGCTTCAAGTTTGTCAATATCAGCCAAACGCTTTAGGATATACTCTTTATTTAAATGACGAAGTTTAATTTCTGCAACATAATCCGCTTGGATTTCATCAATTCCAAAGCCAATCATAAGGTTTGGAACAACTTCCTCCTCCTCATTCGTTTCCCTAACGATTTTAATTGCTTTATCAATATCAAGCAGTATCTTTGAAAGACCTCTAAGCAGATGTAGCTTTTCTTTGCACTTAGTATAGTCAAAAAACACTCTGCGTCTAACGCATTCAACTCGGAATGCTATCCACTCAGTAAGGATTTGTTTAACACCAAGCACCTGTGGACTTCCACCAATGAGAATGTTAAAGTTACAAGAAAATGTATCTTCAAGACTTGTCATGCGAAACAGCTTTTGCATTAATTTATCAGCATCAATGCCACGCTTAAGGTCGATGGTTATTTTAAGACCCGACTTATCAGTTTCATCTCTAATATCGCTAATTTCTCTTATTACGCCAGCCTTTACTCTATCAATTATTTTGTCAATAATTGCTTCTGCTGTTGTTGTTGAAGGAATTTGGGTTATATCTATGCAGTTATTGGCTTTGTCATAAGAATATATTGACCTTACTTTAATTCCACCTCTGCCAGTCGCATAAATATTTTCAATATCTTCCTGATTATAAAGTATCTGACCTCCACCAATAAAGTCAGGTGCTTTTAATGTGTCTATGATTATATGTTCTGGGTTTTTGATAAGCTCAATGGTTGTTTCGCAAACCTCTTTTAGATTGAATGAGCAAATTGAACTTGCCATACCAACAGCAATTCCTGAGTTAGCATTTACAAGAATTGACGGAAAGGTTACAGGTAACAATATTGGCTCTTTCATGGTGTTATCATAGTTATCAATAAAATCCACGGTGTCCTTATCAATATCTCTAAACAGCTCTGCTGAAATAGGCGATAACTTTGCCTCTGTGTATCTTGATGCAGCCCATTGCATATCCTTTGAATATGCTTTACCAAAGTTACCCTTAGAGTCTACATAAGGATGCAAAAGCGCCTCGTATCCCTTTGAAAGTCTTACCATAGTATCATAAATTGCTTGGTCACCATGGGGGTTCAGCTGCATGGTACGACCAACAATATTAGCAGACTTAATCCTGCCAGAATTTAAAAGCCCCATTTTATACATCGTATAAAGAAGCTTTCTGTGCGATGGTTTAAATCCATCAATTTCTGGAATTGCACGCGACATTATAACGCTCATTGCATAAGGCATATAGTTAACCTCGAGCGTTTCAGTAATAATTTGATTAACAACTATACCTGCTCCAAGAATATGAGCCTTTGGGTCAATCGAATCCTCTTTATTTGTTTTTTTACTTTTCCTCGTTGCCATTAATTCTCATCCTCATTTTTAGTAGCATAACAGACTTTTTAATTAACTAACATCTGTCATATCAACATAAAGATGTCCATTCTCTGCTATATGCTCTTTTCGTCCTGCGAGATTATCTCCAAGCAAAAGCTCAAAGACCTCTGCAGTGCGAATTATATCATCTGGCTCAATCTTTATAAGTCTTCTTGTGCTTGGGTTCATTGTGGTCAGCGACATCATGTCCGAGTCATTTTCACCAAGTCCCTTTGAACGCTGAATAGTGTACTTAGCGTTTCCTATTTCTTCAAGTGCCTGTGTTTTTTCTCGCTCTGAATATGCAAACCATGTTTCGTCCTTTGATTTTATCTCATAAAGAGGTGACTCAGCAATAAACACTTTTCCCGACTCAATAAGTGTCGGCATTAATTTATATATCATTGTAAGTATCAATGTGCGAATTTGGAATCCGTCAACATCGGCATCAGTACAGATTATAACTTTGCCCCATCTTAGATTTTCAAGATTGAAAGATGATAAATCCTTATTTGACTTACTTCTAACTTCAACTCCACAGCCAAGAACTTTTATAAGATCTGCTATTATATCGCTTTTAAATATTTTATCATATTCGGATTTAAGGCAGTTAAGAATTTTTCCTCGTACAGGTATAATCGCCTGAAACTCCGAATCTCTTGCCTGCTTACAGGCACCAAGAGCAGAATCTCCTTCAACTATGAACAGCTCCCGCTTGGTTACATCTTTACTTCTACAATCAACAAATTTTTGAACTCTGTTTCCCATGTCATTGGAACTTTGAAGAGTCTTTTTAAGGTTTTGTCTTGTGGATTCAGCTTTTATTCTGCTACGCATATTTATAAGTATTTGTTCTGCAATTTTCTCGGCTTCTAATGGATTTTCAATAAAATAGACTTCAAGCTGATGACGGAGAAATTCCGTTATTGCCTCTTGGATAAACTTATTGTTGATTGCCTTTTTTGTCTGATTTTCATATGATGTTTGAGTTGAAAGCGACGAAATTACAAGCACCATGCAATCCTCAATATCCTGAAAGCTAATTTTACTATCGCTCTTAACATATTTATTATTTTGCTTTAAATATGAATCAACCTGCGACACAAACGCACTTCTTGAAGCTTTTTCTGGCGCTCCACCATACTCAAGCCAACTTGAGTTGTGATAATATTCCTTGAGCTGCTTTTTGTTTGAAAAACAAAGTGCAACATTAATTTTTACCCTGTAATCAGGCTTGTCCTCTCTATCTCTACCAGTTTTTTCAGTTTGCCAAAATTGTACAGATGAAAACGCTTTATCTTCTGCAAACTCTTTTACATAATCTGTTATTCCATTTTCGTAAACATATTCAAAAGTTTCAAATTTTCCGCCAGCCTGATTGCGTAAAATAAATTTTACTCCAGAGTTCACTATTGACTGACGCTTTATTGTCTGCTGAAAATACTCTATTGGTATGTCAATTTCAGTAAAGACTTCTCTATCTGGTCGCCACCTTATGATTGTTCCGGTATCTTTACCACTGTATTCCTCTTTAACAAGTTTGGAACAAGGCTTTCCACTTTTAAAATGCATAATATATTTAAAGCCATCTCTGTGTACTTCAGCGTCCATATATTCAGAAGAATACTGAGTCGCACAGAGTCCAAGGCCGTTAAGTCCAAGTGAAAATTCATAGCTACCGCCTGTATTTGTATTGTATTTGCCACCAGCATACATCTCACAAAATACAAGCTCCCAGTTAAATTTATCTTCTACAGTATTGTAATCCATTGGAATTCCACGACCAAAGTCCTGAACTTCAATAGAGTTATCCTCATATTTTGTTACTACAACTCTATCTCCATATCCTTCTCTTGCTTCATCAATTGCATTGGATAATATTTCAAAGATAGAGTGCTGA
>JAVVSD010000021.1:0-14529 GCA_036654375.1 Oscillospiraceae bacterium | reverse complement strand
GTCTTCCCGTAAGGCGCTTGACTATAATATCAAAACTACTCCCTAATGTCAACACCTAAATTCAAAAAAGTTCAATTATTTTGCATTTATTTATTTATCATACAAGATTAGCTAATAAAACACATCGGTTGTGGGTATATTACCACTACGGGAGTTGATTTTTTATGACATACAGAATATATGACAAAAGAAGGATTTTGGTTGTTACCTTACTTTTAGTTGTTTTTGTTTTAGCAATCGGAATTCCTACCTCTAACTATTTTTCTGGTCGAGATGATTCAATTCAGACCTTATCAAAGATGGGATCTCGTGGTGAAGAGGTTAGACAAATTCAAACCAAGCTTAAAGCCTTGGGCTACTATGGAGGAAATGTTGACGGCGTTTTTGGCTCTGGCACAAAAAAAGCAGTTGCTGGATTTCAAAAAAGCAAAGGTCTTACTGCCGATGGCGTTGCAGGGACTAAGACTCTTACAGCACTCGGCATTGGTTCGTCTGGCTCCGGCGGCTCCGGCTCTTATAACGAAAACGATATCACTTTGCTTGCAAAGGTAATTTCTGCTGAAGCAAGGGGAGAAAGCTACACTGGACAGGTTGCAGTTGGTGCTGTTTTGTTAAATCGCGTTGAACACTCTTCTTTTCCTGACACCATTGCAGGAGTTGTTTATCAACCCGGTGCTTTTTCATGCGTAAGAGATAGCAACTGGAGCCAGCCTGTTGCAGACTCTGCCAAACGAGCAGCAAGAGATTGCATAAACGGACAGGATCCAACGGGTGGAGCTATATACTATTATAATCCTGCAAAAACTTCTAATAAATGGATGCGTACCAGACCTGTTATTATAACTATAGGTTCTCATGTGTTTTGCAAATAAGACAAGCTCTTTTGTGATATTACACAAAAGAGCATTATAAATGTTAAAAATTACCTATTTTTCTTAATTATAAAAATAGGTAATTTTTTTAGTGATATAATTTATCCAAATTATTAATACAGTGCGTGTTTCATTTTGTATTAGTAAAAATAATAAATTTTATGGAGGTTATTATCATGTGGGCACTTAAAAAAATAGGGTATCGTGGAATTGAAGTTGTCTTTGCTGGTGCTATGTATCTTTGGGGCTGGTTTTTCCCTGATCCGATTCTTATTCAAGGACCAGGAAGTGTCAAAAAGCTTCCTGAGGTTATTAAAAACAAAGGTATTAAAAAGGTTCTTATTGTTACCGACCCTGTACTTATGAGCCTTAATGTTCTTAACTCCCTCTTTGAAACATTAAAGAGTTGTGGTGTTGAGTACGCTATATATGATCAGGTTCAGCCAAATCCAACTATTGAAAATGTTCGTGCAGCACAGAAAATTTATGCGGACAATCGTTGCCAAGCACTCATTGCTTTTGGTGGCGGATCTCCAATGGATTGTGCAAAAGCCGCAGGTGCTTGTATTGCAAGACCTAACCGTCCTATTGAGAAAATGAGCGGAACATTCAAAGTTATTATCCCTTCTCTTAAGATGGGTTCACTTCTTCCACCTCCTCTCTTTGCCGTTCCAACAACAGCAGGAACAGGCTCAGAAACAACAATTGCCGCTGTTATTACCGACTCGAAGACACACGATAAATTCCCAATCATGGACCCATTTATTCGTGCAAAGTATGCGGTTCTTGACCCAGAGCTTACCATTGGTCTTCCTAAGCACATCACCTCAACAACTGGTATAGATGCTCTTACTCACGCTATTGAAGGTTATACAAATATAATGTATAACGATAAGAAATTCAACGACTATGGTGTTAAAGCAGTACAGATAATCTTTAAATATCTTGAAAGAGCTTATAATGACGGAACCGACATTGACGCTCGTGGGCAGCTTCTTCTTGCCTCTTATTATGCAGGTATGTGCTTTACTCGTGGCGGTGTTGGTTATGTTCATGGTATTGGACATCGTCTTGGCGGAATGTATGGTATTCCTCATGGGCTTGCAATGTCTATTATTCTTCCTCATGTTATGTCTGATGAACTCTTTGGACCTGTTGTTTACAAGAAGCTTGCTGAGCTTGCTGATGCTGTTGGTATTGTCGGTTTGTCTGACGAACAGAAGGCAAAGAACTTTATTGCTGAAATCAAAGCTATGAATGCAAGAATGAATATCCCAACTGGCTTTGACTGCATCAAGGAAGAGGACATTCCAACAATTGCAGAGCGTTGCCTTGCTGAAACACATCCTACATATCCTGTTCCAAAGATGTACACACAAAAAGAGATTGAGGATTTCATTAGGAACAACCTTATCTTAAGATAATAAAAGCAAATATTTAAACAAATCTTGGACCATCTGTTTTGAAGCAGGTGGTCTTTTTGTCATAATAATAAAAAGTTATCTGCATTCTTGTTGTTTGTCTTGAAGTAAATCATAAAAAAGTGATATAATTATTAGTATAGTAAATTTAATTTTATTTAAAAGGTCAACTAATCAACTTATCATGCCCTAAATGCTGATTAGCACACCCCTGGTTCTTTATGTTAAAGCAATGGGGGATAAAAGAATAAAGGTGATTTGAAAATGGAATATCAGATAACTCAAAAAGAATTCGAAAAAGAAATTGCTACAAAGATTTCACATCTCTTCGGTCTTAATGTTCAAGACGCTGCCTATGACCAATATTATAAAGCTGTTGCTCTTATTATAAGAGATCTTATGGGAAACAGTTGGTATGATGTTGTCAACTCAAAAAAGCAGAAAAAGCAAGGTTCTAAAATGGTTTATTATATGTGTATGGAATTTCTTATGGGTCGTTCCCTTAAGAATAATCTTTACAATCTTGAGCTTGAAAGCACCGTTAGGAAGGCTCTTGAAAGCTTTGATGTTGATCTTGATAGGCTCTATGAGTACGAACCCGATGCAGGGCTTGGTAACGGTGGTCTTGGAAGACTTGCCGCCTGCTATATGGATGCGCTTACGGCAAATGACTATCGCGCTGTTGGGTATTCTATACTTTATGAATATGGCATATTTAAGCAAAAGCTAATTGACGGATGGCAGACAGAACTGCCAGATTTTTGGCTTCCCGGCGGAGAAGCGTGGCTTTCTCCAAAAAAGGATTTCAGTGTTACAGTTAAGTTTGGCGGAACACTTGAAAGCCAGTGGTCTGACGGTTACTATTCAACAAAGCTCACAAATTACACTCCCGTTATTGCCGTTCCTTATGATATGTATGTTTCCGGCAAAGATGGTGCTTCTGTAAATGTGCTTCGCCTTTGGAAATCCACCTCACCAAGCATTGATATGAGCCTTTTCAATCAAGGTGACTATATTCGTGCTATTGAACAAAACGCAATGGCAGAGGTAATAAGCAAGGTGCTTTATCCCTCTGACAATCATCTTGAAGGTAAAAGCCTTCGCCTTCGTCAGCAATATTTCCTTGTATCTGCTTCAATTCAAGATATGGTTCAACGGCATCTTCGCCTTCACAGAAGCATAGATAATATTCCTGAGCAGATTGCCATACACATAAATGACACTCATCCCGCTCTCTCTATTCCTGAAATGATGCGAATTTTCCTTGACGACTGCGGTTACAGTTGGGACGATTCATGGGCAATTGTCACCAAGACCTTTGCATATACAAATCATACGGTTATGAGTGAAGCCCTTGAATGCTGGACGGAAGAGCTTTTAAAGCAGCTTATCCCAAGAATTTATCAGATAATTAAAGAAATTGACAACAGATACAGAGCCTTCATATGGGATATTTCTCATGATGCAAACCGAGTAGAAAACATGGCTATAATCTCAAACGGTATTGTCAGGATGGCAAACCTTTGTGTTGCATGCTGTCACAGTGTAAACGGCGTTTCTGCCCTGCATAGCGAAATTTTAAAGCAAGATGTTTTTAACAACTTCTATACACTTTCTCCTGCAAAATTTAAAAATGTAACCAACGGTATTGCACACAGGCGTTGGCTGTGTCAGGCTAATCCCGCACTTTCAACTCTTGTCACCGACCTTATTGGTGATGGATTTGTTCACAATGCGAGTGAGCTTGCAAAGCTTCGTGATTTTTCAAATAACACCCAAGTGCTAAAAAAACTTGAAGAAGTAAAGCGTAAAAATAAAGCTGAGTTTTCAAACTATATCAAAGAAAGCACCGGAATATCAATTGACCCCGATTCAATTTTTGATGTTCAAGTCAAGAGATTGCACGAATATAAAAGACAACATCTCAATGCAATTGATATACTCTCGCAATATTTGATACTTAAAGAAAATCCATCAATGACCTTTACTCCAAGAACCTATATTTTCGGCGCAAAGGCGGCTCCTGGGTACTTTATCGCAAAAAAAATCATTTCATTTATCTATTCTCTTGCACAGCTAATCAACAATGACCCAGACATTAACGGACGCATGAAAATTGTTTATATTGAAGATTATAATGTCACTGCAGCGGAAAGGCTCATGCCATGTGCAGATATTAGTGAGCAGATTTCACTTGCCGGAACGGAGGCAAGCGGAACAGGCAACATGAAACTCATGCTTAATGGTGCTATAACTCTTGGCACACTCGATGGTGCAAATGTTGAAATAAAAGAAGCTGTTGGAGATGACAATATCTTCATCTTTGGTATGAATGCACAAGAAGCATCAAGACTTGAATCAAGCGGATATAATCCACACAACTATTATGTAAACAATAATGATATTCACAGAGTCATTGACTTTATGTCTTCGGGAATTAACTCACAGACCTTCCCTGAAATCACATCGTCTATCCTTAACCAAGACCCATACATGGTCATGGCAGATTTTGCAGATTACCATAGCTCTCGCATGGAGATTGTTGATGCCTATACGGACAGAGAAAGATGGAACAGAATGTCACTTTTCAACATTGCTGGTGCTGGAATTTTTTCTGCTGACAGAGCAATTTGTGATTATGCAGAAAATATCTGGCATACAACTAAAATAAAATAAGATAATTAAAGGTGAGTTGTTTCTTATGAGTAATTGTATTTTCAATTCAAGAGAAAAACAATACAAGAGTAAGTTCGGAGCTGTTTGTGCAGGTGAAGATGTTTTATTTCGCCTTTTGCTTCCATGCTATGACAATCACTTTTGCACTGGTGCTTTCCTGCTTTTGTGCAAAGACGGAAAAGAAGAGGAAAGATTTGAGCTTTGTGCAACAGACTCTTATCAGGACAATCACAGATGGTGGGAAATAACTAAAAGCGTTGCTGAGTCTGGACTTTACTGGTATCATTTTGAGTATTCAACTCCTTTTGGAAATTGCCGTATTTCAAATGATGGTGATGGTATCGGTTATGTTTCTGACTATGGTGCTTCTTGGCAGCTCACAGTTTACTCCCCTGATTTTAAAACTCCTGAATGGCTTAAAGGCGGAGTGATATACCAAATTTTCCCTGATAGATTTGCCAAAAGCGAAAATAGCAAAGGAGCTGTTCCTGCTGACAGAATCATGCGTGATGACTGGGGTGGAGAGCCACTTTGGAAGCCAACCAACGATGGCAAAGTTCTTAACAATGATTTTTTTGGTGGCGACCTCAAGGGTATTGAGCAAAAGCTTGACTACCTTAAAGAGCTTGGGGTGACCTGTATATACCTTAACCCAATTTTTGAGTCAGCTTCAAATCATCGCTATGACACTGCTGATTACGAGAAAGTTGATTCTATCCTTGGAACACAAGACGATTTTACATCTCTTTGCACAAAAGCAAAGGCGAAAGGCATTCATATAATTATTGATGGAGTTTTTAATCATACAGGCGACAATAGTAAATACTTTAATAAGTATAAAAAATATGGAACAGGCGGTGCCTATAATTCAAAGCAATCACCTTACTACAAATGGTATAATTTTAACAACTGGCCAGACGATTATTCTTCATGGTGGGGAATAAATATTTTGCCACAAGTTAACGAGGAATGTCCCGAATATCTTGATTTTATAACAGGTGAAGGCGGAATTATTGAAAAGTGGTTAAAAGCTGGTGCCGACGGTTGGAGGCTTGATGTTGCGGATGAACTCCCAGACATTTTTCTTGACAAACTGCGTAAGCGTTCAAAAGCAGTAAATCCTGATGCTCTTGTGCTTGGAGAAGTTTGGGAAGATGCCTCTAACAAAACAAGCTATGGCTTTAGACGCAGATATCTGCTTGGTGAACAACTTGACAGTGTCATGAACTATCCATTTTTAAACGCTGTTGTTGACTTTGTACTGTCATATCGCACAGACGATTTCTTTGCACGGATTTTAAGCGTGCTTGAAAACTATCCGCCACAGGTTATTAATGTTCTTATGAATCCTTTGGGTACTCATGATACTCAGCGAATTTTGACTGTGCTTGCTGGGCTTTCATGCAATTACAAAGACAGGCAGTGGCAATCTAAAAACAAACTCACTCCCGAGCAGAAAAACGCAGCTCTCAAGCTGCTTACTCTTGCATCTGCACTACAGTTTACACTTCCTGGGGTTCCATCTATATACTATGGTGATGAGGCGGGAATTGAAGGTTTTAAAGACCCTTTCAACCGTACCTGCTATCCTTGGGGATATGAAAACCAGAGCCTTATTGAGTGGTACAAGTTTCTTGGGAAGCTCAGGCACGACTGCCCCGCTCTTTCGGACGGTGAATTTGTTCCAATCTCAGCTGCACTTGGATGTGTTGCATTTGCTCGTGTTAAGGGAAACGATATTATTGTTGTCATCGCAAATCGAAATGAACACGATATTGACTACTACCTCAACGACGATAGGTTTGATAACCTGCAGTCCATTTCTGGATGCAGTGTTAACAGTCGCAGTGTTCGCATTGCAGCAATGACCTGTGCAATACTTGGCAATGGGGACTGGATTTAGACAAGGCATTACAAAAAAGCTTCACATTATATATTCTATTGCAAAAATCATCAGCACAGAGTGACATTATTCACTCTGTGCTTTTTTTATAATTATTAAGGGCGGACAAGCCCAAAATATTTTTTGCAAAAGTGGTGTGTAAGTTGAAAAGTAGTGAAGCTGTCGCAAACGCTCCTTATAAAGTTGAGCATTCAAATGTAATTTTAAAAGAACTTCCAGCGCATCTCGGCATTATTGTAATCAGCTTTTTCCTTTCATTTCAAACAATAATGGGTAGCATTTCACCTTTTGGAGTTGCATTTGTCAGTGCATCAAAATCCAAATATATGCCTGCCGCTCTAGTAGGCTCAATTTTGGGCTATTCTCTTTCTCCTGGCGACAACATAATGCCCTTGCGTTACATAGCAACTCTTGTTGCAGTTGCCGTCGTTGTGAGATGTCTTGAATCCCTGAACTTTATCAAAAGCGGACAAATTGCCACTCCGTTAGTAGCTTTCTTTTGCTCTGTAGCAACAGGCGTTACAGTGATTGTTGCACAGAGTTTTGATATGTATGTTCTTACCCTTTATATTGCTGAGGCTGTTATTGCAGGTGGAAGTGCATATTTCTTTAAAATGGCAATGAACATCAAGAATCTTAAAAAAGGTATCTACTCCATCAGTTCTCATGAACTTGCGGGTGTTGTCGTTTGCACAAGCATTTTATTAATGTCCTTTACTGTGTTTGAATTTGGCGGTTTTTCGCCTGCAAGAGTTTTGTGCGTTCTGATTATTCTCATCTGTTCCTACTTTGCAAGAGAAGCAGGAGGAAGCATTACAGGAATCACCTTAGGGCTTGTAATAGGCATTGCCTGCAAATCACAGGGCATTGTTATTGGCTATGCCTTTGGTGGGCTTCTTGCCGGAGTTTTTGCACCGCTTGGAGCAATTGGAGTAAGCTGTGCTTTTCTTATTGCACATGGCGTTTCAATTATTCTTCAAGGTCTTAATGCAGAAGTTGCAATTCAGTTTGCTGAGGCGGTTGTTGCCTGTATTATATTTATATTTCTGCCATCAAGCATCACAGAACGCATTCGGCTTTTATTTAGCTGCGCGAGCATTATGCCAAGCATTGACGGAATAAAACATTCGCTCGTGACTCGGCTTTGCGTTGCGTCTGACGCGGTTACAGAGCTTTCCTCCACTGTGGATAAGGTATCCTCTATCCTTTCAAAAAAAAGTACAATGCTCACCTATGACGATTTGTTTGAACGAGTTCAATCCAATGTTTGCAAAAGCTGTGGGAATCGTGCTTTTTGCTGGGAACACTGCTTTAACGATACTATGAATGTTTTTAACGATTCATTCTCTGTTTTGCGAAGTGGGAATCGAGTTTCAAATTCCACCCTACCAAAGCACTTTACTTCAAGATGTATTAAGCTGACGGCACTGGTCGAAAGCTTTAACAATGATTATGGGATACATACCGCGAATATCTCAGCAAATGCAAAGCTATCTCAAATGCGTCTTATTGTTGCACAGCAGTTCGAGAGTCTTGCAACACTGCTCAAAGATTTGTCAGAGGATTTTGACGAGGAGCGTACATTTGACTGCGAAACTGCGTCACGAGCTGATGCTCTCCTTGATGATTTTGGCATAACTTCTCTTGGAATCTCCTGCCTGCTTGACAGATTTTCAAGAATGAGAATAGAGATTCGCTGTGAAAATATCACAGAAAAGATTGACCGCTTTGATCTTACCGCCGATCTTTGCGAGCTTTGTTGCAGAGATTTTGAATTGCCAACTGTGACTGTTCTTGAAAATGAAACTTTAATCAATTTTTGTGAGCGAGCAAGATTTAATATCTCCTCTGGGGTTTTTCAGTATCAATGTCAGGACGAGCAGTATTGTGGCGACTATTATGAATGCTTTTTCGACGGACGAGGCAGATATATTATGATTATCAGTGACGGCATGGGAACAGGCACAATGGCCGCCGTTGACAGTCGAATGACAGTTAGCCTTATTTCTCAACTTATACGCTCAGGCTTTGGATTCGAATGTGCGCTCAAGGTTATCAATTCTGCACTTATGGTTAAGTCCGGAGATGAGTCCCTTGCCACACTTGACCTTGTTTGCATAGATTTGTTCTCTGGCGTTGCTGATTTTTACAAGGCGGGTGCTGCGGCAACGCTTGTTAAACATGGCAAAAAAATTTCAAAGCTTGAAAAAGTTGCACTCCCAATTGGCATATTACAAGAAGTGGAATTCAGCCATTCAACCGCAACTCTTAACGATGGCGATGTAATTCTTATGTCCAGTGACGGTGCTTGGATTGACGAAGGTCAATTCATTGCCACCAAGCTTAAAAGCTTTGACGGAGCAAATCCAGGTGATTTTTCACAAGAAATAGCAGACGAGGCTCGTGAAAAATATAAGAATAGCAAAAACGACGATATTACGGTGCTTACCGCGGTTGTCCAAAAAAATATGTAATCTTTTGTAACTTTTAATTCAAAAATTTTTAACTATTTATACAATGATTATTCTTACATTATTCTTAACACAGACACAACTTAAGGTTATTATAATAACATCACAGGACGAAAGCGAGGTTTCAATATTGAATAATTCATCTCGTGTTTTAGTTTGCCTTTCAGGCAAAAAAGATTGTTGCGATTTGATAGAGGCTGGTAATGCACTGGCAAAAAGAGATGGGCTTAAACTTTCTATTCTTATTGCCCTTCCTCAAAATGCTTGCTTTTCACCTGACCGCGATACTCTTAATATGTTATATGAGCAGTCTAAAAAATTTGATGCAGAGCTTACTGTTTTCTTCAATGACGCCCCTGCAGAATGTGCAGCAGAATTTGCAAGAAAATCACACGCATTTAGCATAGTTACTGGTTTCCCAAGTGATAAAAGCTCTCACTTTGTTTCAAAAATACACTCAATGCTTCCTGATGTGCCTATCAATATGGTGCGTGGCAACAAAGTTTTTCACCTGTCAGACGCGCAGCTATCAGAAAGCGAAAGCCAAATGAACCAATTGGTTCACTCTAAAATTTGATATCTACTTTTCTCATTTTCATTATTTTTCTCCTCACAGAAAAGACATGGGCTATGCCAAAGCATAGCCCATGTCTTTTCCTTTTATGTCTTTTCCTTTTATATCTTTTCAATTATTTTTAATAAAACTTCTGTAAGTGTTTTTTCACATTTTTGATTCATTTCTCTGTAAGATGAAACCGATTTATCATCCGCATCGTCTGAAATTTTTCTTAGCGACAGAAACGGGACAGCATATTTCGAGCAGGCTATTGCAATGGCAACAGACTCCATGTCAAATGCGTTAATCCCAAAAATCTCGCTGTATTTATCTTTTTTATTCTTGTCTGCAAGGAAAAAGTCACCTGTGCCAAGTTTTGCTTTTTTTATTCCTTTTATATCAAGTGCAATGTTGAGGAGTTCTTCGTCCGCACTATAAACGCGTTCGCCTGTTGGCTTCTGTCCCTGTGGATATCCAAATGCTCTTAAATCAAAATCACATTCAACACAGCTCTCTCCTGCCACAATATCTTCCCTTTGCATTCCGCTTATTGCTCCAGAAAGACCTGCATTAAGCATTGCACTTACACCACACTGTTCAATTAACACACAGGTTGCCACGGTGGCATTAACTTTCCCTACGCCGCTTTCAATTGCGTGAATTATTTTCTCACCTTTTTGCATTGTTATTTTGTTGCACCCGCAAAGCTTTGAAGCTTCTGCTCCGTTTATTTTTGCATAATCCTCAAATGGTTTAAACTCCAAATCATCTGCAAAAATAATTCCGATATTTTTTTTCATTAACAATCCCTCACATTATATGTTGTCTTTAATTATACTAAAAGCAAAATTAACTGTCAATTTTTAAAAATGCTCTTTTGCAAAAATACTTTTCTGTACCATCAATGAGATGACAAGCATACTATATAATCGGGGCTACAATAAGCAGTTGTTTTAGTGTAGGTAACGGCGATGCCGTTCACAGGGGAGCCTTACGCTGTTAACCGCTGCATTATATAGTGCCAAAACGCATGTTGTTTTATATGCGTTTTGGCACACCCCTTGCACTTTAATAAAATTTGCGCTTTTCCCTCTTTAGGTCTTTATTTTGAAAATATAATATGTTATACTATTAGTTGTATAATTATATGCAGGAGATACCTGTCTTTGCCTTGATTTATCTTGGTATTGTTATTTTAATTTTGACCGTTTGAGGTGTGATTTTTATGGAGAAAACTAAAGTTAAACTCAGCATCTGTGGAAGTGATTATTTCATTTTTACTGATGATGATGTTAAGTATGTGAATGACCTTGGGAATGAGCTTGATGAAAGGCTTTCAAAGCTTGTTCACGAAAGCTCAAGAATCTCTATTACCCAGGCCGCTATTCTTGTCGCTCTTGAGTATGCAGATACTGCAAAAAAAGCTGTTGACAGTGCGGACAACCTTCGCAATCAGATAAAAGAATATCTTGAGGATTCTGCTCGTTACAAAATGGAAGCTGAAGTTGCAAGGCGTGATATTGAGCGTCTTAATCGTGAGCTTCAGTCATTGCGTACAAAGCAATCCGGAAATATGGCGAGCTTTTAATTATGAACAAAATTGAAATTCTTGCACCTGCTGGCGGAAAAGATGCGTTGACTGCTGCTGTTCGATGCGGCGCTAATGCAGTCTATCTCGGCTCACAGGTTCTTAATGCTCGGCGTAATGCCACAAACTTCTCATTTGATGAGCTTCGAGAGGCAGTATCATACTGCCACGCAAGGGGTGTAAAAGTCTATATCACCCTTAACACAATCGTTTCGGACGATGAATTTAATACAGCGTTGTCTTTAATTGAGTGCGGCTGTGCCATTGGTGCAGACGCATTTATTATACAGGATTTGGGAGTTGCAGGTCTTGTTAGAAAAATGGCACCTGAAATGCCTATTCATGCCTCCACTCAAATGTCTGTTCAGACAACTTATGGGCTAACGCTTTTAAAGTCGCTTGGCTTTAAAAGAGCTGTTCTGCCAAGAGAGCTGTCCAAGAAAGAGATTGAAAAGCTTTGCATCAACTCACCTGTTGAGCTTGAAATTTTTGTTCACGGTGCACTTTGTATGTCTGTTTCTGGTCAATGCTACATGAGCGCCATGCTTGGAGGTCGAAGTGGAAATCGTGGGCTTTGTGCGCAGCCATGTCGTTTGCCTTTTGGAGTTAATGGTGGCACAGGATTTGACCTCAGCCTTAAGGATTTATCGGTAATCGAGGATATTCCGGCGCTTGCAAAATCAGGCGTTACCTCTTTTAAGATTGAGGGGCGAATGAAACGCCCAGAGTATGTTGCCGCCGCCGTTACTGCTTGTAGGCAATCTGTTTGCGGTGCAATTGATGAGTCCTTGAAGAACGACCTTAGAGCAGTTTTTTCACGCTCAGGATTTACTCGCGGATATCTTGATGGAAAGCTTGGCAGAGATATGTTTGGCACCAGGAAAAAGGAAGATGTCACTTCTGCTCCCACTGCCATTTCTTCTCTTGCATCGTTATTCAGACGGGATTTGCAAAGTCTTCCTGTTAATTTTGCGTTCAGTGCAAGTATTGACGAGCCAATCTGCCTGTCTGCATCTTGCAGTGGTGTTCAGATTTTTGAGCAGTCAGAAACCTTGGCACAAAAGGCTCAAAATCGTGCAACTGGTGAAGCTTCAATTAAAGTCCAGCTTGAAAAATGTGGTGGCACCCCATTTTTTGCTGACGATATTTTTATAGATATTGGCGAGGATGTTTTTGTCCCTGTTTCTGCAGTGAACTCGCTTAGAAGAACTGTGCTTGAAAAGCTTGCGCAAAAGCTTTCTGCACCTATTCCAAAGTCATTTTGCAGGACTTCACTTGACTTTAGCACGCACAAAACTTCTGAGCTTTCAATCGTCTTGCGTTTTTCAAACATTGACCAAATCCCAAGTAATCTTGGAAATGCAAGCAGTGTTATAGTTCCACTCTTAACCGACCAATCTAATTTGAAAAAGCTATGTAATGATTCTTCCCTGCCTGTTGGTGTCGAACTTCCTCGTGGAATTTTCGGCACGCAGGACAACATTAAAAAATCCCTTGAAACCGCAAAGGAATGTGGTGTGTCATTTGCGTATTGTGGAACACTTGACGGTGTTGCAATTGCAAAAGAAGTTGGGATTGAAATCATGGGTGGATTTTCACTAAATGTTTATAATTCTGCTGCTTTAAATGCAGTTCAAGAGTTTGGTGCAAGCTCTTGTGTGCTTTCTCCTGAAATCACGCTTCAAGGTGCATCAACACTTGGAGGAGAAATTAGTAGAGGCATTATTTCCTATGGCAGGCTTCCTCTTATGCTAACCCGCAACTGCCCTGCAAAAAATGCACGAGAATGTAAGATGTGCAAAAAAGATGCCGTTCTGACGGACAGGCTCGGTGTTCATTTTCCTATTGTATGCAATAATGGATGTTCAGAAATTCTCAATTCGCGCCCAATTTATATGGCAGAACGATTAACTGAAATCAAGAATATTGACTTTATGATGCTGTTTTTCACAAAGGAAAGCTCTCCGGAATGCGCCAAAATAATTGAAGCATATCAAAGCGGAAAGTGCTTTGACTCTGAGCTTACAAGGGGTCTATATTATCGAGGAGTGGAATAACATGATTTTAAAAATAATGAAAACAAGTGAAAAGGCTGTTGTCCCACAGCGTGCAACCAATGGAAGCGCTGGTATGGATTTATATGCGTGCATTGACGAGCCAATCACTATACCTGCTCGTGGGTACGCAAAAATTCCGACAGGCATTGCCATTTCTATTGAGCCTGACTACGCTGCAATGATTTATGCTCGTAGCGGACTTGCTATCAAGCACGGAATTGGACTTTTAAACAGTGTTGGCATTGTTGACAGTGATTATCGTGGTGAAATCATAGTGGGACTTGTCAACCAGTTTGATGTGGACTATGAAATCAAGCCACTTGAGCGAATTGCGCAGATGGTTATTCAACCTGTTGCATCGCCGGAGGTTGTTGAGTGCGACTCACTTGACGATACACAGCGTGGTGCAGGTGGATTTGGCTCAACAGGCAAGCTGTGAGCCAATATTTCATTAGTGGTACTAATATTTTCAAACCCTGTCTTATCAAAATAAGGCAGGGTTTTTATGTTATAAACTAATTCAAAGCTTAATATGAATATTGAAAATGATTTTGTTTATTCCTTGCTTCAGCAAAATTCAACAAAATTTTTAGCTTTTACTTATGAGGAGTTACTTTTAGTTATATGTTTATTCATTTCTTTGCACTAAAGAAATCATTTACAAACTACCTTAGTGGCACAGGAATTAATTCTTTTATTAAATCTAACCCCTTCAATAAATTTCCTCTGTGGCACAGGAAGGGGTCAAGGGGAAACCAAATAACGGATAACATTTTGGTTTCCCTTTGTTTCCTTTCTTTGGTTCGTTTCTTTTGAAATAAAAGAAATGAACAAACCACTTTTTTGTTTAATAAATCAAATTGCAAATAAGTGTTAGTTTAAAAAAGCAACAAAGATTTTAGCTTTTACTTGTGTGGCTTTATTCTTAGATTTATGTTTGTTCATTTCTTTGCCTGCCAAAGAAACGAACCAAAGAAAGGCAGCA
>JAVVSD010000020.1:0-15849 GCA_036654375.1 Oscillospiraceae bacterium | reverse complement strand
AATGCAATTTCCAAACTATTACTTTCACTTTGTTCAGTTTTTAGGGTGCAAAAAACCAATAATTATAGCAGATACTTCGGTATCTGCTTTTCTATTGTAATTTTTTATTGTTGTGGATATAATTGTATTTGGAGGCGATTGCATGAAAAGCAATGAATTCATACAAGAATTAAACCTTAAATATAAACCTGTTTCGGTTACACTTACAGACAATTGCCATGATAATTATGAACAAGACTTTGAACAATGTATATTAACTGCACTTAAAGCAGCAACTGGCGGCAAAAATGTTGTAATACATAACGATATGCTTAAGTGCAGAGGAGCGTCCACTGGGTGTGGATTCAGAGATGGAGTACCAAACACGCCAGGCGGTTTTGGAAACTTTATATCCATTGGTGCAGGCGAGGGCTTTCCTTTAGGCGAAAGGTTGAAAAAATCTCCAGAAATTGCTGAAAAAATGATAATCAACCAGCCACAAGATGTTTTGCAAGGCCATAAGTTTATTACGCTCAAGCCATATGAAGATGATGTTAAATCAGATGTTGTTATTTTATTTGCAAACAGTGATCAGCTGGCGGCACTTACTTTTCTTTTTAACTTTAATAATGGCGAGTATGACACTGTTATAGCACCTGCTGTATCAGGCTGTGCATCGGTTTTTAGAATTCCTTTTGGCGAGCTGAAAACGAAAACACCCCGAGCTGTCATTGGAAATCTTGACATCTTTTCACGACCACATTTTGACAAGGATGTTGTTAGCTTTACAGCCAGTTATGATGATTATATTAAGATGCTTGCAAATGCTGACGAATGCTTTTTTAAGACAAGAGCATGGAAAAGAATCAAGGAAAGATTGTAGTTTAAATAAAAAAATCTCTCATAGCCAAGTAGCTATGGGAGATTTTATATTAGCAATGTTTAAAAACAAACAAACCATTTTTCTCTTTAATAATTATAATTAGTTATGGTCTACAGTTGGTTAAAGTTATTTGGTTTGCGTTAGCCTATCAATAACAGAAACAAGATTTGCGATTTCCGGTTTAGATATTTGCTCGTCTGCACCAAGCTGCTTTCCCTTAACTCTCATTTCATTGCTAATTAATGATGAAAATAAAATAACAGGTATTTCTTTAAGCACGCTATCATCTTTAATAAGCTTGGTCAACCTATGCCCGTCCATTAAGGGCATTTCAATATCAGTAACAATGCAGTCAATATGATTTTTAACTTTATCTCCTAATTTTTTCACTTCAAGTAAAAAATCCCATGCTTCTTGTCCATTTTCTGTTTTAACAATTTTTTTATACCCTGACTTGTGTAGGCTTTCCATAATAAGTTTTGCAAGCAACATCGAGTCTTCTGCAATTAAAATAGTCTTTTCACTGTCCGACCTTTTTCCTAATTCATTAATGCTTTCGACCTGTATGCTTGATTCAGGACTTATCTCCGCAATAATTTTTTCAAAATCAAGAATGGTTATGAGCCTGTCTTGAAACTCAGCAATTCCCGTTGCGGCACCTTCGTTGCCACCATAGATAGCCTTGTCGGGTTTTTTAATTGAGGTCCATGAAATCCTGTCAATTCCAACAACTGATTCAACATGAAAGGCAAAGTGAAGATTGTTAAAATAGGTGACAATAAAAATATCGTGACCATCTTTTTTAAACTCTGACAGGTTAAGATATTTTCCAAGGTCAACAACAGTTATAATATCCTCTCTTGGCTTAAATACACCCTCAACAACCGGGTTAGAGTTTGGCATTTTTTTTATTTTTTGGGCCCTAATAATTTCACGAACTTTAGCGACATTAATGCCAAAAAGTTCACCAGAAATGGTAAATTCCATTATCTCAATCTCATTAGTACCTGCTTCTAAAAGAATTTTGGTTTGATTAGTGCTTGTAGAAGGATTCAATAGTTTTACACTCCCTTGAAATAGAATTATTTACATAATAATAACTTACTATAAAAAAATATATTTGTCAAACTTTATCTAATTCTGTAATATTAACACATTTTTTTATCTAAATAACCCAAACTAAGAGTAAATAAATGCTTAATAAGAAAAAAGAGAATTGTG
Organism: Oscillospiraceae bacterium; assembly: GCA_036654375.1. Classification (GTDB taxonomy): domain Bacteria; phylum Bacillota; class Clostridia; order Oscillospirales; family Acutalibacteraceae; genus RZYX01. Next base: position 13,766 of record JAVVSD010000020.1, on the reverse strand, counting down.
TCGCTACAAAGCAATGAAAACGCAGTGAAATAATCCAGTGCAATATAGAAATCACTTAAAAGTATATTATAAAACTAAAAAAGCAACGGAAGTCAAAGCTCTGCTATAACAAATAATTTAAGCGATAAGCTTCTGCCTATCGCTTAAATGCAGGCTTAATTTTTTTAACTATTCTGCAAGTATTTTTAATATTAAATTAACTGATTTATCAATGCCAATTCTGTCTGTATTAATACACAAATCATAGCTTGTGGGAATTCCCCACTTCTTGTTAGTATAATATTGATAATATGACTCCCTTGTTTTGTCAGTCTTTTTAACAAGAGCAGAAGCACTGGACTCATTTTTAGAAAGCTTGCTCATTATCCTTTGAGTTCTAACCATTGAGCTACCACAAATGAAGATGTTCATGCAATTTGGATGCTCTCTTAAAACATAATCAGAGCATCGTCCAACAATAACGCATGGACCCTTTCGAGCATACTCCTCAATGAGTCTTGATTGTTCTGCAAATAATCTGTCTTGTGAAGTTAAAGTAGTAACATCGGTGGTGATATTACCCATGAAATTGTTTCCCATAACAAGTGAATAGAGAAAGCTCTTGGCTGCAGTTTCATCAATGCCAGAAATTTTATCGACATCAATCCCAATGTTAGAGGCAGCAACCTCGGAAAGGGAATTATCATAAAATGGGATGTTGAGGCTGGCTGCAAGCTTTTCTCCGATTTCGTGACCACCACTGCCAAATTCTCTTGAAATTGTAATGACTTTATTCATGTCAATCCTCCAATCAATTTATGAAATTTTTGTTTTATTATTAATTTTATTAAAATCTTTTCTGAATACAAAGTATGCCATGACAACAGAGATTATGGTGCTTGCAATGTCTGCAATGGGCTGTGCATAAACGATGCCATTTAGCCCGAAAAAATAGTTCCCTAACGCAAGCACAGGTATAAAAACTAATCCCTGCCTTGAGATTGCTAAAACAAGTGACGGAAGTGCTTTCCCAAGTGCCTGAAAAGTACTAATGAATAAGAACATTATCCCAAAAAACGGTATAGAAATCAGGCAGACTCTTAAGAAATGAGTTCCAAGCTCAACAGTTTGTGGATCGTTGATAAAGATATTGACTGCATATTTCCCAATAAAGAAGAGCAATACAGTTATAAAAACTGAAATGCCGGTTCCGAGAATTCCAGTGAACTTTAAGGTGTCTTTCATTCGCTTAATGTTATTAGCAGAATAGTTGTAGCCTATAAGAGGCTGAACGCCCTGACAAAGCCCAATAGAGATGAGTACAGGCAGCATCATAATTTTATTAACAATACCAAGTGCGGCAACGACAGTATCTCCATATAGTACTGCATAGTTGTTGAGAAATATTGAGGCAAGACCAACCAGCATATTAGTCAAAGAAGCTGGAGCTCCAATTGAAAAAATATTTTTGACAATAGAAGAGGTGGGCTTAAATTTCTTTGGTGAAATAGAGAGGTTTTCACTTCGCTTAATTAAATATATGATGTAGTATACCACGCTTATAACATTTGCAATAATTGTCGCGAATGCAGCACCAAAAACGCCCATTTTAAATCCAAGTATAAATAATGGGTCCAAAATGATGTTGATTACAGTGCCAAGCATCATTCCTGTCATTGACTCTTTTGCAGCACCTTCGGCACGAATAATTTGTCCAAGTGCAAAAGCTAAAATAATAAACGGAGCACCAACAATAATAACATTTAGGTATTGTCGTGCAAATTCAAAGGTGTTTGGGCTTGAACCTAAAAGATGTATAATATTCTTGATGAATGGAAGGCCGACAACAGCGACAACAAGCCCAAGAATTATACAGCTGTAAAATGAAAATGAAGATGTGCGTTTCACATTTTCAAAATCCTTGCTTCCAAGGGAGCGTGAAATTAAACTTCCGCTGCCCATACCAAAAATGTTTCCGACAGCCATAAGTATCATAAAAATTGGTGAGGTTATTGCAACGGCAGCAACCTGGTTTGGGTCACCAATTTGACCTACAAAAAATGTGTCTGCGAGATTATAGATTATCGTTACAAGCATTCCCATAACTGTAGGAATGGCAAGATTTGCAATAGCCCTTGGAACAGGGACGGTTTCGAAGATCTCTTGTTTGCTAACTTTTTTCATAATTCTCCTTAAATATATTAATAATGTAATAGGTATTATACGCCTGCTTCCTCGTAAAATCAACTTTGAAGGATAATTACATTATATATAGAGTTGAAAACTAAAAAAATACTTGACTGCTTGATTAAGATATGTTATAGTTTCTTTACCTCTTATTGGAGGGTTCTTTTTTTGTGCCCTTAAAGTGCAACTTTAAAGCACAAGCAAGAGGGAGGCAAAGCCCATAGGGCTTAGATTATATCCGGAAAACTGGAGGTGCCGTCATGAGAGTACGAGTTACTTTAGCCTGCACAGAGTGCAAACAGCGCAATTACAACACAATGAAAAGCAAAAATAACACCCCTGACAGGTTGGAGATGAATAAGTATTGCAGATTCTGCAAGAAACACACTCTCCACAGAGAAACTAAATAAGCTGGAGGTAGGAAAATGGCTGATAAGAAGAAATCTCCTAAAGCTTCATCAAAATCCAACAGCAGTAAACCCGCTGTAGCCACTACTTCTAAAGATGAAAAAGTAGAAACCGAAATTGTTGTTGACAAAACGGCTGACAAAGCTGAAAAGTCAAAGAAGACAAAGGAAGTTGCTGCAACATCTGATGCTAAGTCAAAGTCCTCAAAGTCAGATAAGTCTTCAAAAGACAAATCTGAAAAGGACAAGGGTGGTAAAAAAGCAGGGAAAGCTGCAAGTTTCAAGCAGTTTTTTAAAGACTTAAAAAGTGAAACAAAAAAGATTTCATGGAACAGCAAAGAGGATACTATAAAAAGCACAGGAGTCGTTTTACTTGTTGTTTGTCTTATCGGAGTCGGCATTTGGATTGTTGATTTCGGATTTACAAGTCTTAGAGAATTCATGTATGAACTTTCACAGTCAAATGCAGAGGAAGCAAGAATTATGCTTTCAATGATGCTGTCTGACTTGATGTAAGTGTAATGGAGGTAAAGCGATGTCTGAAAGCTCCAAATGGTATGTTATTCACACCTATTCAGGCTATGAGAATAAGGTTGCCACAAATATTGAAAAGATAGTTGAAAACCGTAAAATGCACGACCAAATCCTTGAGGTTAAAGTGCCAACTGAAATGGTAACAGAAATCAAGGACGACAAAAAGCGTGAAGTTGAAAGAAAAATATACCCTGGATATGTTCTTGTAAAACTCGCTGTTAAGGAGATTAAGAACGAGCTTACAATGACAGATGATGCTTGGTATGTAATCAGAAACACACGCGGAGTGACTGGCTTTGTTGGCCCGGAGAGCAAGCCTGTTCCGCTTTCTGATGCGGAGGTTGTTTCTCTTGGAGTTGAAAAGAGATCGGTTGAAGTTAACTATTCAGTAGGTGATTTTGTAAACATAGTTGATGGACCGCTTGAGGGATTCTCTGGCGTGGTCGAAGAAATTGACACAGACAAGAATATTGTTCGTGTTAAAATTTCAATGTTTGGCAGAGAGACTCCGGTTGAGTTTGAACTTGACCAGATAGACCTCGTTGCCGACTAATTTTAAGATTGGTAATTTGCGGGTTTCCGCTTAATTACGGGACTTTTGTCCCTGTGGGAGGAGTGCTTAAAAGTGCGCTCCGCCATCTACCACATTATTATGGAGGTGCAAAAAAATGGCTCAAAAGGTTATAGGCTTTATTAAACTGCAGATTCCTGCGGGAAAGGCAACACCGGCACCCCCTGTCGGACCAGCACTCGGACAGCACGGCGTAAACATTATGGCGTTTACAAAGGAATTTAACGAGCGCACAAAGAACGACATGGGACTTATAATTCCGGTTGTTATCACAGTTTATGCTGACCATTCATTCTCATTTGTAACAAAAACTCCGCCAGCAGCAATCCTTATTAAAAAGGCTTGTGGCATTGAAAGCGGTTCAGGTGTTCCAAATAAGTCAAAGGTCGCAAAAATTACCGGTGAGCAGATTAGAAAGATCGCCGAGCAGAAAATGCCAGATCTTAATGCAGCGAATATTGAAACAGCTATGAGTATGATAGCTGGAACAGCTCGCAGCATGGGCGTAACTGTCGTTGATTAATGCTCCCGGGTGGGAGGAAAAATCCGATTAACCACTCTATTGGGAGGTAACAAACAAAATGAAACATGGTAAAAAATATGTTGATAGCATAAAGCTAATTGACAAAACAAAACTTTATGACCCAACGGAAGCACTTGATGTTGCAATTAAGACAGCAACAGCAAAGTTTGACGAAACCGTTGAGGTTCATGTTAGACTTGGCGTTGACTCACGCCACGCAGACCAGCAGGTTCGTGGTGCAGTTGTATTGCCAAATGGAACAGGTAAAACTGTTCGTGTAGCAGTATTTGCAAAAGGCGATTTGGCAAAGGCAGCTCAAGAAGCTGGTGCTGAAATCGTTGGAGCAGAGGATTTGGTAGCAAAAATCCAGGGCGAAGGCTTTATGGATTTTGATGTTGCTATCGCATCACCTGACATGATGGGACTTGTAGGCCGTTTGGGAAAGGTGCTTGGTCCTCGTGGACTTATGCCAAGCCCAAAAGCAGGCACAGTAACACCAGATGTTGCAAGAGCTGTTACAGAAGCTAAGGCTGGTAAGATTGAATACCGCCTTGACAAAACAAATATTATCCATTGCCCAATCGGCAAGGTATCTTTCGGTGCTGAAAAGCTTGCCGAGAACTTTACCGCACTTCTTGATGCTATTGTTAAGGCAAAGCCAGCAGCAACCAAAGGACAGTATATTCGTTCATGCGTTGTTGCATCAACAATGGGACCTGGCATAAAGATTAACTCTGGTAAGCTTGGCTCATCAGCATCAGAAGGAAACTAAGAAAACCAAAATACTTGACATGGATTATTCCGTGTGTTAGTATAACAATGCTGTTCTTTACCAAAGACAGCAGGTGCTTATAAAGCGTAACGGCTATTTGCCTACCTGCCGAGGATGGAGCGTACAAAGTCTTAATTATGATTTTTTGTATGTCAACCCTTCCTGCGGTTTGTAGGGAGGGTTTGTTTCGTTATAAGATAAGCTTTATGGCTGAGAATTGCCATATGGTTCGTAATTTTTAGGAGGTGAATTCGTTTGCCAAGCGAAAAAGTACTTGAAATGAAAAAGCAGGCAGTTGCAGAGCTTACAGAGAAACTTAAAAGTTCATGTGCTGGTGTTATCGTCGATTACAAAGGAATCAATGTTGCTGATGACACAAAGCTTCGTGCAGAGCTTCGTGAAGCTGGTGTCGATTACAAAGTTGTAAAGAACACATTGCTCCACCTTGCAGCAACAGAAGCAGGTCTTTCTAATATTGACCCTGTTCTTGAGGGAACAACAGCTATTGCTATAAGCAATGACGACTATGTAGCCGCTGCTCGTATACTTGCAAAGTTTGCAGAAACACACAAGAATTTCACAATTAAGAGTGGATTTATTGATAAGGATGTTATCAGTCTTGAAATGATTAAGAGTCTTTCAAAGCTTCCATCTCGTGAAATACTTCTTGCAACTGTATGTAATGTGTTTAATGCTCCAATCACAGCTTTTGCCCGTGCAATTCAGGCAGTAGTTGATAAGAGCGGTGAAGCAGTTCAGGCAGCAGAATAATTTTAAATTTTAACAACAATAATGGAGGTAAATTAAAATGGCATCTGAAAAGATTACAGCTCTCATTGAAGAGATAAAGGTTCTTACAGTTCTTGAGCTTTCTGAGCTCGTTCACGCAGTCGAAGAGGAATTCGGCGTATCAGCAGCAGCAGCAGTTGCAGTTGCAGCCCCAGCAGAAGGTGGAGCATCAGCAGCAGAGGAGAAGACAGAATTTGATGTTATCCTTACAGAAATAGGCGCAGAGAAAATCAAGGTTATCAAGGCTGTGCGTGAAATCACAGGTCTTGGACTTGCAGAAGCAAAAGCCATCGTTGACGGAGCTCCAAAGGCTCTCAAGGAAGGCGCTTCTAAGGATGAGGCTGACACAGCTAAAGAAAAGCTTGAAGCAGCTGGCGCAAAAGTTGAGATTAAATAATTTAATCCATATCAAAAGACCTGCCTTTTGGCAGGTCTTTTTTATTGAACACAAACAGAAAATAATAATTCTTACAAAATGGAGTAAAATATCTCATTTATCGCGTTGTAACCTTTACATTGAGGGCAGAATAACTTATAATATACAATTAGTTAACATGGAGTGAAAACACTTGAAAGAACCACAAAAGCATCTCAAATTAGGCATGAGGAGCATAAAAACCGCAATCGCTATTTTTGTTTGTATTCTTCTTTATGAGATTATGCACAGCATAAGCCTTAATTTTATAGACAATGAATACGCTCTTGTTAAAGCTGTCAGTATTTTTATAAGTCGAACCGACCCTGTCTTTGCCTGTATTGCTTCAATTATAGTTATGCAGAACACAATTGAGGACTCGTGGGAAAGAGGAAAAAGCAGAATAATAGGAACATTTTTGGGCGGTATAATCGGGCTTATAACACTTTATGCTGACATGGCTATTTATAATCGTGAATTTACAATTTTTATGGTGCCGATGGGGGTTTTATTTGTTATCTGGTTTTGTAATATTATTGGAAAACCCAACGCAATTTCATTTGCTGCAATAACGCTAACAATTATTATGTTGGCTGTTGATAAATACAATTATCCTGCATATTTATATGCACTTCACAGAACAGTTGATACCGCAATAGGTGTCTTAATCGCAATGGTCGTTAATCTATCCTTAAAGAAACCTCAGTCAATTGAGCAGGAGGGAGTTAACGATGATTGAAATAACGCGAGCAGACAGTGCAGACCTTGAAGGGCTGCTTGAGCTATATGTCCATCTTAATGATAATTCTCTGCCAAAAATTGACGAAAGGATAGAGAATATCTGGAGCGAGATACTTGAAGATAAAAACAGGCACACGCTTGTTGCTCGAGATAAAAAACGAGTTGTGGCAAGCTTGTCGCTTTTCATAAATCAAAGCCTTGTGCGAAACCAGCGACCATTTGCCTTGGTTGAGTATGTTGTAACCCACCCTGAATACAGAGGAAAAGGGATTGCAGGCAAATTGCTTGAAATAGCACAGCAAAAATCACAGGAGCAAAACTGCTATAAAATAATGCTCATAACAGGGCAGAGCAGTGAAAAAGTACATCGCTTATATCAAAATTCAGGATACAAGTCACAGGGCAAAACAGCATATGTTAAAGAGTTAGAGGAGAGATTAATTTGACCGAGAATGATAGATTATCGAATCTTTTGTTTCCAAACCTTAAAGTTACTCCACAGGAGCTTGAGGAGAAATATCCGCAGAGAAATCTTAAGGAGGGTGCAAGAGTAACAAGATTTGCACCAAGCCCAACGGGATTTTTGCATATTGGCGGGCTTTTTGCCGCAATGGTGGCAAAGCTCACAGCCGAAACAACAAACGGAGTGTTCTATCTTCGCATTGAGGATACAGATAAAAAGCGTGAGATTGAGGACGGCGTTTCAGAAATAATAAAAGGACTGAACTCCTTTGGAATAACAGTAGACGAGGGCGTTGTTGGCTTTAATCAGGAGAAAGGCAATTATGCACCTTATCAGCAGAGCAGCCGTCGTGAAATTTATCATTGCTTTGCCTGCGAGCTTGTAAAACAAGGTCTTGCATACCCATGCTTTTGCACAGCCGAAGAGCTTTCACAGCTTCGTGATGAGCAGGAGGATAAGGGCATAAACAAAGGGTATTATGGTGAGTTTGCAAAATGCCGAGGACTTGATATTGAGCAGATTGAGCAAAATATTAAAGCAGGCAAACCATATGTTCTCAGGCTTTGTTCACAAGGTGAGGAAGGCAAAAAAATCATATTTGAAGACATGATAAAGGGTAAGATTGAAATGCCCGAAAACACACAGGACATAGTACTTCTTAAAACAGATGGCATTCCAACATATCACTTTGCTCATGCAGTGGACGACCATTTAATGAGGACAACTCATATTGTCAGAGGGGACGAGTGGATTTCGTCTGTTCCTGTTCACATTCAGTTGTTTAAATATTGCGGCTTCAAAGTGCCAAAATATGCACATATCGCTCCAATTATGAAAGAGGAAGATGGCGGAAAAAGAAAGCTCAGCAAGCGAAAGGACCCAGAAGCTGCAGTTTCTTACTATACGCAGGAGGGCTATCCAAAGGAAAGCGTTATAGAATATTTGCTAACACTTGCAAACTCAAATTTTGAGGAGTGGAGAAAAGCAAACCAAAACGAGCCACAGAGCAAGTTTCCGTTTAACCTTAAAAAAATGAGCGCGAGCGGGGCCCTTTTTGACCTTGCAAAGCTAAACGATGTCAGCAAAAATGTCATATCAGTTATGAATGCAGATGAAGTTTTGCAAAAAACACTTGACTGGTCAAGGGACTTTGACACAGAGCTTTTTGAGCTTTTGAATGCGGATAAAGACTTTTCAAAAGCCGTTTTTAGCATAGATAGAGGAACGGCAAAGCCTCGAAAGGATATTGCAAAGTGGAGCGAAGTAAAGGGCTATGTTGAGTATTTTTATGACAAGCTATATAGTGCTGATTTTACTCTTCCTGAGAATATAAGCTCGCAGGATGCTGAAAAAATACTTGAAAAGTATATTGAAATTTATGATGAAAACGATGATAAAGACCAGTGGTTTGCAAGGATAAAGGAAATTTGCAGTCCTCTTGGGTTCACTCCAAATGTCAAGGAGTATAAGGCGAATCCAGATGGATTCAAAGGCCATGTTGGTGATGTTTCAACGGTGATAAGAATTGCAATTACTTCACGCAGAAACACTCCAGACCTATGCTCAATCATGAGCCTTTTTGGAAAAGAAAAAGTAATAACAAGGCTAAATCAGGCAAAGAAATTTTATGAGGAGGACTAAAAATGGATGAAATCATAACAGAAAGACCATCAAACTTTATCCACGACTATATTGACGAGGATTTAAAAAACGGAGTTTATGATAGCATTCAAACTCGTTTTCCGCCTGAACCAAATGGCTACCTTCATATAGGCCACGCAAAGGCAATCTGCATTAACTTCACAACAGCACAGAAATATGGCGGGATTTGCAATCTTCGTCTGGACGATACAAACCCAGGAAAAGAGGATGTAGAATATGTTGACAGCATAATTGAAGATATAAAATGGCTTGGCTTTGACTATGCAAATGCCTATTATGCATCAAGTTATTTTGACTTTATATATGAGTGTGCAATCAAGCTGATTAAAATGGGTAAGGCATATGTTTGTGACCTTTCAGCTGACGAAATAAAAGAATATAGAGGAACGCTTACGCAGGTGGGTAAAAACAGTCCTTATCGTGACAGGAGCGTGGAAGAAAATCTGGATCTTTTTGAAAGAATGACAAATGGTGAATTTCCAAATGCAGCTCGTGTCCTTCGTGCAAAGATTGATATGTCCTCACCAAACTTCAATATGCGTGATCCAGTTATTTACAGAATAGCTCATATATCACATCACCAGACAGGTGATAAATGGTGTGTCTATCCAATGTATGACTTTGCTCATCCGCTTTCAGATGCGGCTGAAAAGGTTACACATTCACTTTGTTCTCTTGAATTTGAAAACCATCGTCCTCTATATGAGTGGTTTCTTCGTGAACTTGAAATCGTGCCTGCACCAAGGCAAATAGAGTTTGCAAGGCTTAATCTAAACTACTGTATCACAAGCAAACGCAAGTGCCATTATCTTGTAGACAATGGAATTGTCAGTGGCTGGGATGACCCAAGAATGGCAACGATTAGCGGTATGAGAAGGCGTGGATACCCTGCTGCAGCTATTCGTGATTTTTGCGACAGAATCGGAGTTTCAAAGGCATACAGCGTGGTTGATTATGGCTTGCTTGAAGCGTGCGTAAGAGATAATCTTAATGCCAATTCGCCAAGAGCAATGGCTGTGCTTGACCCGTTAAAGGTCATAATTGATAACTATCCAGAAGGACACACAGAGGAAATTGAAGTTGAGGTAAATCAAGATAAACCAGAACTTGGAACACGCAAGGTGACATTTTCAAAAGAGATTTTTGTTGAGCGTGATGACTTTATGATAGAGCCTGTAAAGAAATATTTCAGACTCTATCCGGGCAATGAGGTAAGGCTTAAAAGTGCATATTTTGTTACCTGCACAAGCTTTGAGCAGGATGAAAGCGGCAAGGTGACTTGCCTGCACTGCACATATGACCCAGAAAGCCGAGGAGGCAATTCTCCAGACGGTCGCAAGGTAAAGGGAACACTTCATTGGGTTTCTGCTGTGGACAATGTTAAGGCAGAGATAAGGCTGTATGACAGACTGTTCAAGGTGGAAAATCCGGCAAATGACGATGCAACTATTGATGAGTATATCAATCCAAATTCACTCACAGTGCTTAAGGATTGTTTGCTTGAAGGCGGACTTCGTGGGATAAAGCCAGGTGATACTTTCCAGTTTATGAGAAAAGGTTATTACTGCGTAGATAAAGATAGCACAGGTGACAATTTAATAATAAACCGAACAGTCGAGCTTAACTCCTCTTGGAAATAGAAATATAAATATTGGCATAAAATAATAACCGCAGTGTGAAATTACACATTGCGGTTATTTGTCGTATTGTCATAAGATAAAGAAGAAGCAAAGCTAAATGAAGGCTTCTCCATAATATCTATAAATTTTTGCAAAATAAATTATATATTAGAGTATTAAGCCCTCTGTTCCGGGTTTTGCCAAAGCGGCATTTGACTCGTCGGTGTCGATGTGCATGGCAAGTGCATATTTTGGGCTGACTCTTACGATAACATCGTCAAAAGTAAGTGACCTTTCACTTGAATTAACTTTAACGCTAACAATCTGCTTGTCCTTAAGATTATACCTTTGAGCATCTTCAGGAGTTGCATGAATATGACGCTTTGCAATTATAATACAGTTGTCAATTTCAACTTCACCCTTTGGTCCAACAAGCTTGCAAGGGCTTGCACCATTAAGGTCGCCAGACTCTTTAATAGGAGCAACGATTCCAATAGAACGAGCGTCGCTCATAGACAACTCAACTTGTGTTTCAGGACGAACAGGTCCAAGAATTGATATGCTTGGGAACTCACCCTTAGGTCCAACAACTCTGATTTTTTCGTTGGTGGCAAATTGACCTGGCTGTGACAAGTCCTTCTTGTGCGTAAGCTCATATCCTTCTCCAAACAGGATTTCAAGAACTTCTTTGGTTACATGAGCGTGCCTTGCAGATGTTTCAACAATAACAGCTTTTTCCATAAATATCATTCTCCTTTGACTAATCTATGTAATATTCTACATGATTGGAAGGACAAATACAATATAATAGATTTATATAAATAAAAGTAATGTCAAGACATTTTTTGACAGTATTGATAATAGGGGCTAAATTGTGTTATAATTTGCTAATCATATATTGGTAGAGGTATCCTAAAATGAAAAAAACAAAAATCATTTGCACAATTGGACCAGCATGCTCAGACGAAAAAACTTTGACCAAAATGGTTAAAGCAGGAATGAATGTAGCAAGGCTGAATTTTTCTCATGGAACACATGAAGAGCATAAGGAAAAAATAGAGCTTATTAAAAAGGTGCGAAAAAAGCTTGACGCTCCAATTGCAATAATGCTTGATACAAAGGGACCAGAGTATCGAATCAAGACTTTTAAAGATGACCAGGCAGAGCTTGTCAGCGGTCAAAAGTTCATACTCACATCTGAAGACATAATTGGCGACAACACAAGAGTATCTGTGTCTTACAAAAACACAATAAAAGAGCTTAAAGTTGGCGATAGAGTTCTTATCAACAACGGTTTAATTATTCTGGAGGTTGAAAGCCTAACGGAAGTCGAAGCGGTTTGCACAGTTGTTTCTGGTGGATTGCTTACAAGCAGAAAGAGCATGAGCTTTCCCAACAAAGTCTTAAACCAGGAATATTTAAGCAACGCAGATAAAGAAGATATACTTTTTGGAATTAAAATGGATGTTGATTTTATAGCTTGCTCATTTGTTTCAAGCAAAGCTGATTTGATAGCAGTTAGGGAGTTCTTAATTGAGAATAACGGAACCAACATTGACCTTATAGCTAAAATAGAAAACAGGTCGGGTGTTGAAAATGTTAAAGAAATTATTGAATTTTCAGATGGGATAATGGTTGCGCGTGGTGACCTTGGGGTTGAAATTCCATTTGAGGAGCTTCCATCAATTCAAAAACAACTGATAACAGCCTGCCGTGTTCGAGGCAAAAGAGTAATAACAGCAACTGAAATGCTCGAGTCAATGATAACAAATCCAAGACCGACAAGAGCAGAAATATCAGATGTTGCAAATGCGGTTTATGACGGCACAAGTGCGATTATGCTGTCTGGCGAAACAGCAGCGGGTAAATATCCAGTTGAATCAGTCGAGGCAATGAGCAAAATTGCGGAACAAACCGAATCAGACATCAACTACTACAAGCGATTCAGAGATGCGGAGTTTAAAATTGAAAATTCGAGCGATGCTATTTCTCATGCTACTTGCGCACTCTCAATGGATATTGACACAAAGCTTATAGTCGTTTGTACGATAACAGGAAGAACAGCGCGCATGGTGTCACGCTTCCGTTCTCCAAAGCCGATTGTAGCAATGACAACAAGCGAAAAGGTGTTTAATAAGCTTGCGCTTTCATGGGCAGTTACACCGCTAATATGCGAGGAGTTTCAGAGCGTTGATGTCTTGCTATATTGTGCAATAGATAAAATCAAGCAGTACAAGTTGGTTGAGCCAGGCGATAAGATTGTTATTACCGCCGGAGCAATAACTGGAAACGCGGGAAGCACTAATCTTATAAAGCTCGAAACCATTTAACAGAAATCGATGGAGGGTGTTTGATTGTACAGTAGCTTTAATGAACTAAAATCAGCGTGTGATGGTTGCGCAAAATGCGAACTTGCAAATACAAGGACAAATATTGTCTTTGGTGTTGGCAACCCAAATGCAGATATCATGTTTATTGGTGAAGCACCAGGTGAAAATGAAGACCTGCAGGGCGAACCATTTGTTGGCAGAGGTGGTAAGCTCTTAGATAAATTTTTAGAAGTAGTTGATTTGAGCCGCAACACAAATATATATATTGCAAACATGGTTAAATGCAGACCGCCAAAGAACAGAGATCCACAGCCGAAGGAGCAGGAAGCTTGTATTGATTGGCTGCGTGAGCAGGTAAGAATAATCAACCCCAAAATAATTGTGTGCCTTGGCAGAATAGCAGCACAAAGGCTGATATCACCTGATTTTAAGGTCACAAAACAGCATGGCGAGTTCTTTGAAAAAAAAGGAGTGCTGATGATGGGAACTTTTCATCCGGCTGCACTTTTACGCAATCCGAACCAAAAGCCAGAAGCACTTGAAGATTTTATAAAGCTTCGAGAGAAGCTAAAAGAACTATCATAAATCAAAAAAACCAATATACTGCCCAATAATAACTTTTTCACTTATACTTATATAGAACAATATTCGTATAAAAAGTAAATTTACAGTTGATTTTTATAGCTGTATGTGTTAATATACTTGGGCAGTTAAAATTTGCGCTCGTAGCTCAGTTGGATAGAGTGTTTGGCTACGAACCAAAAGGTCAGGGGT
>JAVVSD010000019.1:0-18520 GCA_036654375.1 Oscillospiraceae bacterium | reverse complement strand
TGGTGCTGGTGACCGGACTTGAACCGGTACGGTGTTGCCACCGAGGGATTTTAAGTCCCTTGCGTCTGCCGATTTCGCCACACCAGCATATCAAAAAATAAAAATTATTTTTATATTTTCTTGGCTTTAATATTTTATACTATACTTTATTATTTATAGTTACATATTATAAAATAAAATAAAAAAATATCATTTTATTTGTATTAAACTAAACTTTAATAATTGCACAAAAAAGGACAAAAATTCAAAAGCTTTGATTCTAAACAGTTAGTATTATAAACTAATCAAAAATCACCGATTTAAATTCCGCAACACCATTAAAAAAGCAAAGAGTCTAAACACGCATGGTGTCCAGACTCAAAATTGTAATTTGGTAACAAAAAATACATTCAAAATAAATTAATATTTTTTTACCTTTGTTTTAAATATTTTACCTCAAAGAAAAATGTAACAGAGATAAGATATTTAAATCCATAAACTTACAGTCAATCTCTTTTATTTTTTGTTACTCTATAATTTATCGGATTAAACGAATAATCATTTTCTAAAATTGAGTGGGTAATAATTTCAATTTCTCCAACATTGGTATCATGATTATAGTTATATACCCTGTAAATTAATGCATTATCACGATAAATATCCATAAAAGCTTTTTCATTTTCTGACATATAGAACGGTGTATCAAGACTGCTCTTTGTCGTTTTTACCTCAATGTACAGGAGTTCATAGTTGTTATCTTTTCTTGAAATAATATCATATCCTGCGCCATCTCCATATTTTTTTGAAAAATGAATTACCTCATCTAAAATATCAAATGACACTTTTAAGTTTTTCAATCTGTTCCGTTCCCATTCTAAGGCAAAGATTTCTCCTGCGTCACCCAATGCTGTATTTTCATTGTTAATTGCATTAAAATCGACCTTTTTAGCTGTAAACCTACGCTTTTTCTCACGCCTTTCCTTTATTTTAGCATTGGAAATCTGTGCTTCACAGATACAATCCTTGTCAATATCTCTTGCAAAAAAGACTGCAGGCTTTTTCGTTTTATCAATTATATAACCATTTTTACATGAAACACCCACGGGAGCGTGAGCGACAACATTTCTGACTATTTGCGAAAATTTATCGTCATTTCTTCCAGAAAGCGTTTTTAAATCATCCGAATCCAGGTCTAAAATTTCTCTTAAATATTTATTTAAGTCAGTAACGGTAAGTCTTCCGTTTTCTTCAATTAATCCCTTTATATATGGATGTAGACTGCTTTCTGATATAGACATAATCTTTTCTCCAATACTTAATAATTTGTTATTATCAGATGTTCTGCTTCCTTGTCATTTCTATTTTGAAAACTTACCATATATTTTTTACTAAATTTTTTAACTTTAAGAGTTCTTCCATTTTTTATTAATTTTCCGCTTTGATATAAATTTAAAACAAAATCTGTACTCTTAATTATTAACATAAAATAGCTATCGCACTCATTTATTAAATAATCCGCCAACCGCTCTTGATCTTGTTTGTCAAATTTATTTTTTGCATAGGTGCTAAATTCAGTGTCATACGGTGGGTCAAGAAATATAAAGTCATTTAAGCTTGGTGTATTATCTCTCAAAAACTTTTGGAAGTCATCACAAACTATTGTTGTTTTTTTTAGTTGCTTAATAAGATCTTTGCTTGTGAAATAATCTATTTTTTTTCTTAATGATTTCTTGTTATACGAAATACCTCCATAAGGAACATTAAATTTTCCATTGTTATTATATCTAAACATTGAGGAATAGCAAAACTCTCTAATATAAAAATAAATCGCAATGTAAAACGAGGAGCTAATGCCAAGCTCTTCTGCATTGTTGTATAAGTACCTAAAGTGCATATAGAATGCAGATTTAAAAGCACATTCTATATTTAGTAAAAAATCTTCTTTTGATAGATTTCCTTTTTTTCTTTCTATTTCTACCATTCGAACTATTTTGTTTCTAAAACTTTTTGAAAGTTCATTAACAAAATTTTGTATTCCAATATTAAAATTTGGAGATAACAAACCATTAAACTCTGCTGAATTATGCAAAACGAAAGCCGCAATTTCATCATATAATTTCTGTTTGCTAAACTTATTGTTTTTATATGAGTAATAAATTATAGAAATTTCTTCCGCATGGTTATTAACTATGCTTCCTATAATATTCCAGTTATGATCAATTTGACTAATCTTGTCTAAAAAGTCTGTATCCCCATCTTTAACTAATGAATACAGCTGCATTAATTCATATGATTTGTCGTTAATAAAATACCTTTTAGCATTAATAGCAAAAAACACAGCCCCACCGCCAACAAATGGCTCATAGTAGTTTTGGGCATTCTTTGGTAAATTAGGTAAAATATGTATTAACTCTTTATCTTTTCCGCCTGGATACTTTAATAATGGAGATAGCTTTTGCTCTTTTGAACTGATAATCATCTTTTAACTACACTCCTTATTATCAATATTTAAAGAATACAAAACATTTTAATACAACATCGGTAATAATATTTTTGTTAAAATTAATTTAATCTTATATCATATTTTAAAAGATTTTATTTGTAATAATTATATCAAGTAACCTTTGTGATTGCAACAATGCCGAGTGGACTTTCAAAATAATTTTCTCATACCATCGACATTTTAAGCCCTTAATCTATTAAAAATATTTTTGTTGATAAGAACTTGGTTAGTAAGATATACAAGAGAAAAATGAATAATCCTGACATTAATAGCATTAAAACTCAAAACTGGAAATAGGTGACGAAAAAGATACAAATTTAGTTTGTGAGTAAAAATATAAAAATAACGCCATGCCCAAAAAAATTGGATACAGCGTCATGTTGGTGCGGGTAACAGGACTTGAACCTGCAAGTCTTGCGACACATGAACCTGAATCATGCGTGTTTGCCAATTTCACCATACCCGCTTATTAAATTGAACATCCCATGTTTTTTAATCTTTATTTTTACACATACGAGTGTTTATTGATTTGGGCAATTAAGCTAATCAAAATTACATAAAAACGGAATTACTCCGTTTTTATCAATAATTTTTTACTTCATATAAGTGTGAAAATAAAGCTTAAATCTCTTTAAATTCATCAAAGCTATATAATATATAGTTATTTTAAAATATTATATGTAAAAAATTTGGCACATATTATTTTTGTTTTTTAAGTTTATGGCTTACTTCTTCCATCTTTTTATCTTTGCATTTTTCACATCTATACTGAGGATATTTGTCATCTGAACGGTTGTAATCAAACCACTCAACAATTCTATATCCCCTGCCTAATTCACCGCAATCTGCACACTTTACATAGTCTTTAATTTCCCATAATGGGCTTTGTGCATTTGCCTTTTTAAAGATATATTTATCAACCCAAAAGAAAATTAATCCGCCTATAAAGTTTGCAATAACTGTTGCCCACAATGTGCTTAAATCAGAAAGCCATAAAAGAACAACGGCAAGTATTGGGGTGCTAAGTTGCCAACGGATAAGATAAAATAAGTACTTCTTTATCAACGATATCCCTCTTGTCTATAATCTAAAATAAGCATTTGTTTTTTCTACTAAAAAAATCAAACGGCGGGTTACAAAACCCACCGTTTGAGCGTGGTGCGAGAGACGGGACTTGAACCCGTACGGGATTACCACACGCCCCTCAAACGTGCGCGTCTGCCGATTCCGCCACTCTCGCGCGACGGTGTTTATTATAGCAAATGATGTCAAAAGTGTCAATAGCTTTTCTGCACTTTTTTTACTTTTTTCAACTTTATAAAATAATTTTATTTTAACTTCTATTTTTAATTATTATGTAGGCAAAATCAAGCACACGCAAGAGCTTTTTTTTGTGTGCTTATAGTAAAGAACTATGCTTCTTCCCTTTTCTTTTTCTGAACCGCTTTAAAAATTGCGTATCCAGCTATTGCAACTACTACAACTCCTACACCAATATAAATACTTGTATTTGAGTTGCCTTCAATTTTAAGGTCATTCCAGAGATCTGACATAAGGGCTAATGTTTCTGGTGGAAGATTTTCAAAATATTGAACATTTTCATATACTTTGGCATCCTTAGGATAGATAACTTCATTGTCTTTAAGTGTATATTCATCCATCTTTACTACCTCTGTATGAGGTGAAGCATAACGAATTGTTTCTGCGTTTGCAAGAGCAATTTCTGGCTCAAGAAGAAAGTTGATGTAAAGCTCTGCTGCTGCTTTATTCTGGCAGGTAGACGGAATACATATTGAATCTACAAATGTATTTGTCCCCTCCTTTGGATATACAAATGCAAGGTCTGGATTATTAGTCTTCATGGTAAGAAAATCACCTGCATAATATGGTGCAATTGCAGCCCCATTTCTCTCCATGATGTTAAACACATCGTCCATTACATAGCTTTTAATTAAAGGCTTTTGTTCTTTAAGCTTATCAAGTGCTAAATTCCAATCGTCTTCTTTGGTAGAATTAACATTTTGCTTAAGTAAAAATTGAGCAATTGCAAAGGCATCACGAGGGTTATTAAACATTAAAATCTGTCCTGAATATTTTTCATTCCACATGGCATCCCAGCTTGTTGGAGCTTTATCAACCATTTTTGTGTTGTAAATTAATCCAACCATTCCAACAGCATATGGAACCGAATACTCGTTATTTTTATCAAAGAAAAGGTCTTTATATTTTTTATCAATATATTTATAATTTGGAATATTACTGAAATCTAATTTTACCAGCATCTTTTCTTTCTCAAGTCGCTCAATCATATAGTCTGAAGGAATAATGATGTCATAGCTTGCACCGCCACTTTTAAGTTTGCCATACATATCCTCATTTGAATCAAAGTTTGTGTAGTTAACTTTGATTCCTGTAAGTTCCTCAAATTTTTTATTAACATTGAGTGTTCCTTCTGCACCATCAGAAATATATTCACCCCAGTTATAAACATTGAGGGTTGTTCCTGCAAGGTCTGATTTTTTATATGCCGAATCATCAAGCGCAAATGCTGAAAAAGACATTCCGCAAACAAGAATGGCAGAAAGTATAATACTAAAAAACTTTTTCATTTTATATCTCCTTTTTTTCTTTTTTTTTATTATCTCCTCTTTTTTGCGATGCGTTAATAAGAAGTAAAAGTACCAGTATGACAAAAAATAAAATTGTTGAAAGTGCATACATATCAGGTGTAACTCTCTTTTTTGTCATTGAAAATATGCGTATAGGAAGTGTTTGAAATTCTGGTCCACTTGTAAAATAACTAATAACAAAATCATCAAGCGAAAGAGTAAACGACATTATTAGACCCGTAAATACGCCAGGCATTATTGAAGGAAGTATTACATGAAAAAATGCCTGTATAGATGTGCATCCCAAATCTTGTGCTGCCTCTGCAAGATTTTTATCCATCTGCCTAAACTTTGGAAGAACAGATAAAATAACATATGGCAAGTTAAATGTAATATGAGCTATCAATAGCGTTGGGAAACCAAGCACACCTTTTATTCCAATAATGTTAGCTATTAACACAAACAAAAGCATCATTGAAACACCTGTTACAATATCTGGGTTCATCATCGGTATGTTTGTGGATGTCAGAATAGTTGTTTTGAGTGGTTTTGAGCGCATTGCATTAATACCGACTGCTGCTGCTGTGCCAAGTATTGTTGCAAGAATTGATGAAGTTACAGCTAATATAAGCGTGTTCTTCAGTGCATCAATTGTGTCTGTATCCCTAAATAATTCTTCATACCATTTAAGAGAAAAGCCTGAGAATACAGCAGTGCTGTTCGCTTCATTAAACGAAAAGAATACAAGCACAAGTATTGGTGCATATAAAAATATCATTACAAGTGATGTATATACTTTTGAGGAAGTATTCATTTTTGTCATACAAGAATACCTCCTTCATCGTCATCTGCAAACTTATTCATAACAAACAAGCAGACTAAAATGAGTATCATAAGTACAAGAGAAATAGAAGCTCCAAGATTATAGTTGTACGACGTCTGGAACTGCATTTCTATTACATCGCCTATGAGTGTAAACTTTCCTCCACCCAACTTTTGCGAAATATAAAAAGTACTTACTGACGGTACAAAAACCATTGTTATGCCAGAAATTACTCCAGGTAAACTCAGTGGAAAAATAACTTTTCTTATTACTGTTGAATTGTTTCCTCCAAGGTCCATTGCCGCCTCAATAACCTTCTTATCCATCCTGGACATTATTGAATACAGCGGTAAAATCATATATGGAAGATAATTATATACCATTCCGAGAATTACTGCTCCAGAAGTATTTATAAGCGTTAAAGGTCCAATTCCGATTTTGGAAAGCATATTATTAATTATTCCTGTATCTTCAAGCAACAGCATCCATGAATATGTGCGAAGCAAAAAATTCATCCACATTGGAAGCATAACGAGCATTATAAGTGTTTTTTGTGAGTTCTCCGTTGCCTGAGAAATCATATAGGCAAGCGGGTATGAAATTAAAAGGCAAATAAGTGTTGCGATTGCTCCAAACCAAATTGAGCGTAATATTGTGTCTGTATATCTGGAAAGATTCGCAATATTATTTAATGTAAACTCTCCTGCGGTATCAGTGAACGCATAATAAGCAACCACAAGCAATGGGAAAATTATAAAAATAATCATCCATACAATATATGGAGATGCAACCAATTTTGATGTAAGTGAGGATTTATTATTCATTATCAGACCTCCTCATTCACATCGGACATATGCTCGATTTCATCGCTGAACGAGCTGTAATCTCCATACAGTCCAGAGTAATCTGACTTTTTCATTATGTGAATTGCATCTGGGTCAATTGAAATGCCAATTTTATTACCAATACTCTGCTGGTCTGTTGATTGTATCATCCATTTAAAACCATTAATATCAACTATTATTTCAAAATGAACGCCCTTGAATGTCACAGAAGTTACTGTGCCTGAAATTGCTCCATCTTCAGAAGGAACAACATCAACATCCTCCGGTCTTACAACCACATCAATAGATTCATTTTTTGCAAATCCTTTATCAAGACAATTAAATATATGTCCTGAAAACTCAACAGAAAAATCGCTTCTCATAACTCCGTCAAGAATGTTACTTTCACCAATAAAGTCAGCTACAAAGGCATTCTTTGGCTCATTATATATATCTATAGGTGTTCCTATTTGCTGAATTTTGCCACCGTCCATAACAACAACAGTATCAGACATTGAAAGCGCTTCCTCTTGGTCATGTGTTACATATACGAATGTAATGCCAAGGTTTTGCTGAATATTTTTAAGCTCAACCTGCATATCCTTGCGAAGTTTTAGGTCAAGGGCTCCAAGTGGTTCATCAAGCAAAAGTACTCTTGGCTTAATTGCAAGAGCCCGTGCAATAGCAACGCGCTGCTGCTGACCGCCAGAAAGAGACTCAACCTTTCTTTTGTTAAATCCCTTAAGGTTGACCAACTTTAGCATATCCTCAACGGTTTGCTTTATTTCTTTTTCAGGCAACTTTTTTATTCTCAATCCAAAGGCAATGTTCTCATAAACATTAAGGTGAGGAAAGAGAGCATAACGCTGAAAAATGGTGTTAACCTGCCTTTTATGCGGCGGTACACCATTAATGTTTTTATCTTCAAAAATCACATCTCCAGAATCTTGCTCTAAAAATCCTGCGATAATACGAAGAGTTGTGGTTTTTCCACATCCCGAAGGGCCAAGTAAGGTTATAAACTCGCCATCTCGTATATACAAATCAATACCTTTAAGCACAGACTCATCATCAAATGTGACTGATATGTTTTTTAAATTAATTATAACATTATTTTCCAATTATGCAGCCCCTCTCTCCAACTGGCTTTTAAATAAAAATTAAAGCCAGCCCCGAGTAAAAATAATCAAATATGAATTAAAACAAATTATTAACAAATACAAATATAGTTCAAAAACCGTTAATTGTCAATATGTTTTTTGCAAAAACCGACACTCCCCGACATAATTCTCTGCTTTTACTCCTGAATACTCTTGTTTGCTCTTGTTTACTCATTTTTTTAGTAATAAAGTTGTGAAATAATTAATTATAAAACTATAACTCTTGCCAAAAAAAAATAAATATGATATTATATTGTGCATTATTAAGAATATCCGGGTGTGGCGCAGTTGGTAGCGCGCTTGACTGGGGGTCAAGAGGCCGTGAGTTCAAGTCTCGCCACTCGGACCATTTAAAAAGCTTATATCTACGCGGTTTGTCGGAGTTTTTACAGGGCTTTTATTTTTCTATATTTGACTTATTTTAAGATATTTATACACTATTATATTAAAAAGTGCAAGTCAAAATGCAAGCCAGACATTTGTTCTTATAATTTTAGAAATCAGAGATACTTTAAACCTAAAAAAGACTGTTGCAATTTGCAGCTGTCTTTAAGTTTTTATAATTTTTTAATTAGGAGATATTATTATGATTAAACACATCGTTATGTGGAAATTCAAGGACACTGCCGAAGGTAAAACGAAAGAAGAAAACATGGATATTGTGAAAAATGGGTTACTTTCTTTAAAGCCAATTATTGAGCAGATTAAATTTATTGAATTAGGAAAAGATATTTCGCATACTGATATGTCTTATGACATGACTCTTGTATCTGAATTTGAGTCTTTAGATGATTTGCACACCTATAAAGTACATCCTAAGCACCAGAATGTTGCTAATTATGTTGCTAAAGTAAGCTGTGGTCGTGCTGTAATTGATTACATAATTTAATAATATTTTATAACCTCCTCCCTCTTTTTTGCATAGCATAATATTGAGGGGGGATGTTTTTGAACAATTGTGATTATCCCGCATATATTACCGCATTAGGATATGCCATTGGAGAAAATTGTAGTTTAAAAGAAATAACATATATTATTGCACTTGTTGATCAATTAAGAAGCACTTTAACAAGCTTGTTAGTTTGCAAAGAAATTAATTCTTTATCTACAAATAGCACAAACGAAAATGCTACTTTAAAAACTGACATTTCGGAAACTGAAAATTTTAATCCTCTATTTTAATATTAATTTAACAATTTATTATAGATTTATACATTGAATTTAGTGTTGTGTATGTGATACAATTTATAAAAATGAAAGGTAGTTTAAATATGAGAAAATACTTATCCATTTTCGTTACGATTCTACTCGTTTTTTCCCTTGTTAGTTGCTCTGGCGACATCGATTCACATAGTAGCAGTAACAAGTCGCAATCCACCAACATAAAGCTTGACAACAATTTTGACACCGTTGGTTCAATTAAAGAGCAAACAGACAAAATAGCAAAAAAGACAAGTGATAAAATAACATTAAAACAAGTCAGCATAAATATTCCTGATGGTAATTTTGATAAAGGCACTGCATATTTCATTTATTACGGTGAAATTAAAAACAGTGCAACAAAAATGTCTTTAAAAATTGATATTGCAAGCCAGAAAATCATTGAAACAAAAATTCAAAAAGGTTATCCAGATGAAGTTGGCGGAACATTAAATATGAAAGATATTGATACCTCGATAAATATTAAAACTTATTCATCCGAGGTATGCAACAGCGATGAATTTAAAAAAGCTTTAGCAACAGCATTTGATTCATCCGTTTTGGACAAAGAAGGATTATATACAATCGAGCTTGTATTTTCGAGTGAAAATATAAACATAACTGCAATAGGCAATGACAAAATATTTTTTGAAAAAAGCATCGCAAATAAAGCGATATAAAAGTAAAGTAATGTAATAAATTGGTCAAATCTCCCAGAATTTCTGGGAGATTTTTTTAATTAAAGAATTGGTCTTCTAAAAGTTTTTCCTCTTGTTCTCTTTGAATATCTGGATATGCAGAGAACATTGGTTTTTCATTGCTTGGCGTTTTTTTAAGTTTTCTCGATGTATAATTCTTGGTTATTTTTATTACTACACCCGAAAGAAGCAAAACTCCTATAAGGTTTGGAATTGCCATCATTGCATTCAAGGTGTCAGAAATATCCCATGCAAGCTGTAACTCCATTGTTGCTCCCACAATAATCACTCCAACAAAAAGTATCTTATAAATTATTGTTGATTTTGTTCCAAAAATATATTCCATCGATTTTGTTCCATAATAAGACCAACCGATTACAGTTGAATATGCAAACAAAAGAATTGCTATTGATAAAAGCTTTCCACCAATTGATCCAAAAGTTTGAGTAAACGCATAGCTCACTAAAGGAACTCCATTTACTGGAGTAATGCTGACAGATTTTATTATAGGATTATCATTTTTATCTTTTACAACATTTCCATTTTTGTCTGTTTTAGGAATTCCTTTTACAGCCATAATATTGGTGTAGATATATTCATTCTCAGACTTTTTGTCGTTTCTTATTGTGTCAACCGTAAATTCCTGTCCATACTTTGTTTTTATTTTAATTGGTGTTCCCATATCTTTTTGTGATGTTTTTTCTGTTGACAGCATAATTGATTCATTTGCGACATTATCAATAAGGGCAATCTCCCCTGTTGCGTTCGTTCCATTATAAATTTGAAAATATTGCGTTTGTGTTGAAACATTTGAAAGAGCTTTTTCCATAGTTACAGCATCGGTTGTGCTTGAAAGCAAAATAAACGCGGTAAGAGTACAAACAATTATGGTGTCGAAAAACACCTCGAAAATGCCCCACATCCCCTGCACAACTGGCTCTTTAACATCAGATGCTGAGTTTACCATTACCGTTGAGCCTAAGCCAGCTTCATTTGAAAACACGCCTCTTTTAAGTCCCATGGTAACTGCACGCTTTATTGCATAGCCACCTATTCCGCCTCCGATAGACATAAAGCTAAAAGCGTTTGTAAATATACTTGAAAATACATATGGTATCTGCCTGAAATTTTTGAAAAATATTATTGATGCACCTACAATATAAAAAAGAGCCATGAGTGGCACAAGCTTTTCTGTAACCTTTCCAATTCTCTTTATTCCACCAACAATAACAAGCGAAGTAAGGATTGCTAAAATTATTCCTGTTGCCAAAGTCGGAACATTAAAATTTGACTCCAACGCACTTGAAATTGAGTTAACTTGAGTCATGTTACCTATTCCAAAAGATGCAAACACACAAAAAAATGCAAATGTAAGTGAAAGTGGTTTTGCAAGTTTTGAAATGCATTTTTTATCTTTCAGTCCATTTTCAATATAATACATTGGTCCGCCAGACCACTCGCCCTTGTCGTTCTTTGTCCTGTAATAAATACCTAACACATTTTCAGAAAAGTTTGTCATCATTCCAAAAAAAGCTGATATCCACATCCAGAATACTGCTCCAGGCCCACCAAGTGCAATTGCAGTTGCAACTCCTGCAATATTTCCTGTTCCTATTGTTGCAGCAAGGGCTGTTGAAAGAGATTGAAACTGAGTTATTGCCTTATTGTCCCTTGTCTTTGTTACAGATTTTTTAGTAAAAATCGAGATGAAGGTTTCTTTTGCAATATGCTTTGCATTTTTCAATTGGAAAAAGCCTGTTTTTACAGACATATAAATTCCTGTTGTAATTATTAGTATCATCATAGGAACTCCCCAAACAATTTGGTTCACCGCTCCGTTTGCTGTTGTTATTGCCTGCAATAATTGCTCCATATCTTCCTCCTAAGTAAATCTATATTAATTTTAATAAAAATCTGAATATATTTAGCCGTCCACCTCTATATTTATATATAGAGGTGATTTCCTTGGTTATTAAATTAACTCCAAGAAAAATAGTGTTATCCGTATTTGTATTATTTTTATTGGCAAGTGCTTTATTATTTGCTCCATCTGCTATTGTGACTTCTACAAGAGAAAGTAGAGGAATAAAACTACCAATAATAATGTACCATCATATTTCTTCAAATAAAGGGCGTCTTAACGCATATGTTGTTACGCCAGAACAATTTGAAAGCGATATTAAATTTATTAAAGACAAAGGATATACTACAATTAATATGACTCAACTTATTAATCATCAGCTTAAAGGCGATCCTTTGCCAGAAAAGCCGATAATTATAAGCTTTGATGATGGTTATGAAAGCACATATGTTTACGCCTACCCTGCACTAAAAAAATATGATATGTGTGCTGTTGTTTCCATAGTTGGATTTTATACAGATACATATACAAAAGTTGAAGATCATAATATCGGCTATTCTCACATGAACTGGAGTGAAGTTGAAGAATTGAGTAAAACGAAAACTATAGAGTTTCAAAACCATTCATATAATATGCACAAGCAATCGGGTGATAGAATTGCAACCAAAAAAAAATATGGTGAATCAGCGGATCAATACAGAAAAGCACTTAACGGCGATTTAGGCAAAATGCAAGATTTAATGTACCAAAAAATTGGAGTAATGCCAAATACATTTACATATCCATACGGAAGTAATTCTGAGCTATCTAAAAAAATTTTATTAGAAATGGGTTTTACTGCTGCACTTACTTGTGAAAGTCGTGTTAATATTATTAATCAAAATACAGACCTTATGAAGCTTGGAAGGTTTAACAGACCACATGGTAAAACAAGCGAACAATTTTTTGCAAATATTATTGAATAAAAATATTATTAACAACTCGTTTGCTTTAAAATGAATAAGATTAAAAAATCCCTGCACTTTGGTGTGTGGGATTTTTTGTCTGACTATATTTATCTTATTTTTTATTACTTTCATCTGCTGATTCAAAAAGTTCAGTTTTATTTTCTTCTGGAAGCTCCGATTTAATTTCTTCTTGTAGCTCCGATTTAACTTCTTCAATTCCACCTACTCTTATTCTTGCATACTCGTCTATGTCCTTTTGTGTGCTACATTTTTCTATTATAACAAAGAACATTGTAACGATGAATAAATAAACTGGAGAAAAGACTCCAGGGTTTACGAGTGACATCATTTCAACGCCACAATAAGCAATTATAATTGAAATATTAAAGAAGCTTTTTCTGTTACAAAGAAATATCTTAATTCTTGTGAAATATTGATAGAGATAAGCAAAAATTCCAGCAATTCCAAAACTTCCTATTATCTGAAACGGAGTTGAATGATACCAGCAAAGGGCTCCTTTTACCGACTTATGAATATCCCTGTTTCCGAAGTATCCAAGTCCTCTTCCGAACAACGGATTGGATTTAAAATCTTCTATTGCTCTCTCAAACAATCCAAGTCTTATCTTGTTTTCTTTAAATGAAGCAAATCGCTCCAGAGTTTTTGCCAGCAAATCTTTAAGGTCAGGCACCAAAACTAATCCCAAAATTACCATTGTTCCAATAATACTAAGGTTAAAATTTCTCTTTTTTTTGTCAACTATAATCAAAACAATTATGCAAATCAAAAGTTCAATTCCGCCAAACATCATTCCGCCTCTTGAGCCAGATAGCAACAGGCAAATATAGCAAAACAAGCCAAATAAAAAGTACGGAGTTTTCTTTACTGACAAGTAAAATGCAAAGGGCATTGTCAGCATAATCATTGTGGATAAATTGTTACGCCACTGAAATTGAAGAATTCGTGGATTTGCAAGAAATGTGTCCATATGTATTATATAATGATGTAAAATCATAAAGCATCCAAAAACTGCTGTTAAAACCATTATTTTTGCAAAACGGTCACTAAAGTCATACTTATCACTTGGTTTAAATGATGCGTTCATTAACCAATATGACCCTAAAATGCCAAATCCAAGTCCAAAAATATAAAGCAATGAAACCCCTGCAAAATACTCCTTAGCAGTTATAATTCCAACTCCGCCAAGCGTTACCACAATGGAAACAATAAGTATTGACCAAAAGCTTTTTCCGCGAGAATAATCCTTTTGATTTCTATAGTATATAAAATGAAAAACAAAGGCAAACACAATAAAGATTACAACCCACCATAGACTTACAAATGTATTATAAGAGCCTTTACATTTGGCTGCGAAACAACAAACCAACATAAACGGCAAGGTTGTGACAATAACATCATCGCAAACGATAAGTAAAAAAGCCATAAGTACAATAAATCCCAATATTCCAGCTATCTCAATTTTTGCAACTACAACTACTGCGGCTGCAAGAAAAACTAATATCATAAATAATTCCGACATTAGAAACGATCTCAATTTTTGCAAAGTATTCCCACTTTTAACATCCATAAAATGACTACCTCATTCATAATAAATTCTCAATAAGTATACTTCATTATAATTTTGTTTGCAACAAATATTACATAATTGTAAACTTTGCGAAAAAATACTTGATTTTTAGTGTACAACTGACTACAATAGCAATTAGCACTCCACATCGGAGAGTGCTAAATCAATTTTTATACAATTTGTTTTATAGGAGGAATTTTAGATGACAATCAAACCACTCGCAGACCGTGTTGTAGTAAAGTCCATTGAAGCTGAGGAAACAACCAAAAGCGGAATTATTCTTGCTGCATCTGCACAGGAAAAGCCTGAAATTGCAGAAATTATTGCTGTTGGACCAGGTGGACTTGTTGATGGAAAAGAAGTTAATATGTATGTAAATGTTGGTGACAGAGTTATTATTGGAAAATATTCTGGCACAGAAGTAAAGATTGACAAGGAAGATTATACAATAGTAAAACAAGGTGACATTCTTGCAATCGTTGAATAAACGATAATTTTTTATAAATAGGAGGAATATATTATGGCAAAACAAATCATTTACGGCGAAGATGCTCGTAAAGCATTGCAAAACGGTATTGATAAACTCAGCAACACCGTTAAAATAACACTTGGACCAAAAGGTCGAAATGTTGTTCTTGATAAAAAATATGGTGCACCTCTCATTACAAATGATGGTGTTACAATCGCAAAAGAAATTGAACTTGAGGATTCATTTGAAAATATGGGTGCTCAGCTTGTTAAAGAAGTTGCAACCAAAACAAATGACATTGCAGGTGATGGTACAACAACCGCAACACTCCTTGCTCAGGCACTTGTTCGCGAAGGCATGAAGAATGTTGCTGCTGGTGCAAATCCAATGGTAGTAAGAAAAGGTATCCAGATTGCCGTTGACACTTCTATTGAGGCTATTAAAAAGAACTCAAGACCTGTAACAAGTTCCGAGGATATTGCAAGAGTTGCAACTGTTTCCGCTGCCGATGACTATGTCGGTACGCTTATTGCAGATGCAATGGAAAAAGTTTCTGCTGATGGTGTTATCACCGTTGAGGAGTCAAAAACCGCTGAAACTGACTGTGATGTTGTTGAAGGAATGCAGTTTGACCGTGGCTACATCTCACCTTACATGGCAACTGATTCTGACAAGATGGAAGCCGTTATTGATGATGCTTACATCCTTATAACTGATAAAAAGATTTCAAACATTCAGGAGATTCTTCCTGTTCTTGAAAAAGTTTTACAGGCTGGTAAAAAGCTTGTAATTATTGCTGAAGATGTTGAGGGTGAAGCTCTTGCTACGCTTCTTGTCAACAAACTTCGTGGAACATTCACTTGTGTTGCAGTTAAAGCTCCTGGCTTTGGTGACAGACGCAAGGAAATGCTTCAGGATATTGCTATTCTTACCGGTGGTGAAGTAATTACATCTGACCTTGGACTTGAGCTTAAAGAAGCTGATATTAACCAACTCGGTCGTGCTCGTCAGGTTAAAGTTTCAAAAGAAAATACAATTATAGTAAACGGTTCAGGAGAATCTTCAAATATTTCTGCTCGTATTTCACAGATTAAAACACAAATTGAGAACTGTACCTCTGATTTTGACCGTGAGAAGCTACAGGAGCGTCTTGCTAAGCTTTCAGGTGGTGTTGCTGTTATCCGTGTTGGTGCAGCAACAGAGACTGAAATGAAGGAAAAGAAGCTTCGTATTGAGGATGCACTTGCAGCAACAAAAGCAGCTGTTGAAGAAGGTACAGTTGCAGGTGGCGGTGTTGCACTTCTCAATTCTCTTCCAGCTGTTGAAGCACTTTTAGAAGGCACTGAAGATGTTGATCTTAAAACTGGTATTAAAATATTAATTAAAGCTCTTGAAGAGCCTGTTCGTCAGATTGCAGCTAATGCTGGTCTTGAGGGTTCAGTAATTGTTGATAAAATTTTGAAGTCAGATAAGCTTTGCTATGGCTTTGACTTCGCAACTGAACAATACACAGATATGTATAAAGCAGGAATTATTGACCCAACTAAAGTTACTCGTTCTGCTCTTCAAAATGCATCTTCTGTTGCCGCAATGGTTCTTACAACCGAATCACTTGTCACCGAAAAACCAGACCCAGCTGGTGACGCAGCAGCAGCTGCTGCAATGGCCGCCGCACAGGGTGGCGGAATGTATTAATCCAAACAAAATAAATTTGAGCAGACCAAAGCAAAAAAGCTTTGATCTGCTCTTTTTTTTTAGAATGCCACTCTGCTCTTGCAGAGTGGCATTCTTTTATTTAAGCTCCTGATTCCCCTACATAATCTGTATGAGATTTTGAATTATCCTCCACAACCACAGCAACCGGTGAAGTCAGGTCCTTGACACTCATCATCGTCACATGAAGTACATGGGAAAAATTCATCAAGCGGGAATTTTATCTTTTTAAATGAGTCGCATGGGTCATCCTTGTCACAGCAACATTCTTTTGTTGGAATACAATATTCATAACAAGGTATCATGATTTGTACTTCTCTTTCGAGTTGAATAATTGAAAACAATCCTAATGTTACTTTGACTGCCTTATCACATTTTGTCTGTGAAAATAACCCTGAAAACTCGCGACAAACACATTCAGGTATACTTGACAAATGACTAAAGTGATAATTCGAATCACAGCAATCACAAGGACGACATAGTTTAGCATCAAGACAAATAGGCTCTACACATTGTACCTTTGCAATTGGATTTCTGTCATTAGGTACTGGGCAATCATCAAAATAGTCAGGTGAAAATTCTGATGAAAATGTCTTTACCCTACCATCACAACCATAAAGCACACATTTCTTTGAGTAGATAATTAAACCTTCTACAGGAACAGGTGGTGTGATTGCACAGGTATATGTGTCAAAAACTATTTTGAAGAAGAATATTATGTCTACTGAATAAAATCCCCGATTAAACGGAACTTCATCAACATCAATAAAGCAATGTATAACTTCACAGCATTTGCATCTGATTGAGCTTGCTGCGTTTACAACTTCCTGTGATGAGTTTGTAAAGCAAACTCGTATGTCCGAAATACAATCTTTGTCTGCACAAGAATCATATATCCTTTTTGTATCGATACATACGGCTTCTTTGATTTGTTGGTTACAACCGTAACCCTTATTTTCCGCCATAGCGTTTCCTCCCGTAATATTATTGAAATCTTCTACAACTTCATTATTAGTTTATGAGATAGTTCAATAATGGTGAAAACAAATAGGCATTTATATTAGATTTTTAATTATTATATAAAAAACTCCCGTACAAGACGGGAGTTATAATAATTCAAAAATTACATCCAGCCAATACTGCCGAATATGATAAGTAATAATGCATCAAGTCCGATAATTGAGCCGACTGCTATAAACTGCTTTTTGCGTGTTGACAAGTCATGTACGAAAAATGCCATTGCAAAGAAAGGAAGATAACCAATAAGGAAAACAAGCCATGGACAACTTCTGCTCCACCAATCATATTCCCATGTAAGAACTCCTGCATAGTTTAGGAAACACTCAACGCAAACTGCCAAGAATGTATTAGCAAGTGCAAATACTACACGATTGTTTACTCCAAATATTTTCTTCTTTTTATCATCAGGCAACATTAAACAAGCGGCCATTCCCATAAAGGCAAACATTATTGAAATTTCTATGTTGTACCCAATAAGAATAAGAAGTGAAGTATCGCCAAGTCCCATTGGTGTACCCCAAACAGGTGCAAAACCAGTTGCGTGGAAAACTATTGAGTTCCAGATTTCGTTAAATAAATCCATTCCCCAAAGTGCTGCTGCGCCAAGTAACACATTCCAATTTTTTCTTTTTGTTTGGTCTGCAATTGCATAAATCAAAATCAAAATAAACGGGATTATGTACCATTGTAAAGTAGCTTGCGGATTTCTGAGTATTTCTAATGCGCTTTGTGAATATTCAGACATATATTTCCCTCCTTATATTTTGTTAGTAATTATACATAATAAATTTACCAATGTCAAATATAATAATGTTAGAATGCAATAAAAAATTAGCATTATATACAATGTATTAAATAAAAATTTATCCATTTTGCAAAATTGCAATCAAATAAATTACAATTATTTAGAATAAATAACTAAATAATTAATTCATTTATTCTATTATATTGTAAAAAATACAAAATTTTCCTTTTTCAGTATTTTAATATATAAAAAGAGATATTACTATTATTAGTATAATGTAAATTATATGTAATTGTCAGAAAATTAAATAATAAACAATACTTATTCAACAAAAAAATGTTTACAAAAACAGCAAATACTAATAATTAATACCGTACATAA
>JAVVSD010000018.1:0-19057 GCA_036654375.1 Oscillospiraceae bacterium | reverse complement strand
TTATGTACGGTATTAATTATTAGTATTTGCTGTTTTTGTAAACATTTTTTTGTTGTAAACAGATAAATAATGCTGTGTAGCATCACAATTATTAACAAAAGTTTTAAATAAATATAGTAAAATAACAGATTTTAACAAAATTAAATACTAAATATAGACAAAATATCACATTAAGTATATAATTCTTATGGCTTAATTATTTATAAATCAGGAGGCAATTTATGAAAAAGATAGTATCGCTCTTGCTGTCACTTGTTATGATTATTGGAATAATATGTATTCCTGCATCTGGTGCCGGTGACGCAAAAAAATTGACTGTGCTGTTTACACATGACCTGCACTCTCATATTGACACAAGCATTCAGATGGTTGACAATCAAAAGGTTGAGGTTGGTGGATTTGCAAAAATCAAGACGATGATTGACGCTGTTAAATCCGAGGGCAACAACACACTTTTGGTTGATGGCGGAGACTTTTCGATGGGTACACTTTATCAGTCAGTTTATGCTGAAGAAGCCATTGAGCTTCGCATGATGGGATATCTCGGATATGATGCTACAACTTTAGGAAACCACGAATTTGACTATAACAGTGGTAATCTTGCGAAGATGCTTAATAGCGCAAAAGCGAAGGGCATAAACCTTCCACAGCTGTTGGTTTCAAACATTAATTGGGACAAGTCCACAAGCCAATACAAGCAGGAGCTTAAAACGGCACTTGACAACTACGGTGCAGTTCAGAATTATACAGTTATCCAAAAGGGTGATGTTAAAATTGCATTGTTTGGACTTTTGGGTTCAGATGCCGCATATTATGCACCAAACAGTGGGCTAACTTTTGATGTTATTTCTGACAGTGCAAAGAAGACCGTTGCAAACATCAAGGCAAACGAAGATGTTGATATGATTGTTTGCTTGTCACACAGCGGAACTGATACTGATAAGAAAAAGTCAGAGGACGAAATTCTTGCAAAGAATGTTCCAGAAATTGATGTTATAATCAGTGGCCACACACATTCAACAATCAAAGATGCAATCAAGGTTGGCAACACTGCTATTGTTTCAGTTGGCGAATATGGCAAAAACCTTGGCAGACTGGATATGACTCAAAATGCGGATGGCAGATGGACGCTTGATAACTACACTGTAGCACCAGTTGATATAAATGTTGTTCCAGACCCAGCAACACTTAAAGAAATTGAAAAATTCAAGGCATATGTTAAGACATATCTTGCAAAGTTTGGATATGACGACTATTCACAGATCATTGGATACAGCCCATACGATTTTGACGAGGTCAAGACAATCGAGCAAGAGCAACGCGACCATGACCTTACAGGGCTTATCACAGACTCGTATGTCTACGCTGTCAAGCAGGCAGAGGGTGAAAGCTATAAGCCAATTGATGTCGCTCTTGTCCCAGCAGGGGTTGTTCGTTCAACATTCCTCAAAGGACCTATAACAGTTGCAAATGTTTATGAGGTCAGTTCTCTTGGAATAGGCAACGATGAGCTTTCTGGATACCCACTTGTAAGCATTTATCTCACGGGTGCAGAGCTTAACCTTATAGCAGAACTTGACGCTTCAATGTCACCCAAAATGCCTTCAATCCAGTTCTTTACAACAGGACTGAAATACAACTATAACCCAAACAGAGCAATATTCAACAGAGCAACGGACATCTGTTTGCAAAAGCCTGATGGCAACACAGCAAAGATAAAGGACAAACAGCTGTACAGAGTTGTCACAGGAATGTTTACTGCACAAATGCTTGAAAATGTCAAAAAGCAGTCCTATGGCATTCTTGCAGTCACACCAAAAGATGCAAACGGAACCGAAATTAAAGATTTTAACCAAGCAATCGTCTATGACCAGAACAAGCGAGAAGTAAAGGAATGGTATGCACTTTCATCATATATTCAGTCATTTGAGAAGGTTGGCGGAGTTTCAACCATAACTCAGAAATATGAAAATGCACCACAAAACAAAACGCTAAACAATAGTAAAAAGATTAAAGAGCTTTTGCGTGACCCAAACAAAATATACAAAACACTTGGATTTTGTGTTGGAATTGTTCTTTCAGCAATTGCAATTGCCATTGCGAGCATAGTCTGATATTGAGTGTATGCAAAACAAAGCGGTCGTTTTTAAAACGACCGCTTATTTTATATCAAACTAAGTTTAATTCATTTCGTATTTGCTCTTTCTTGAAATTATTCCAGCACCCAAAATCGAAGTAATTCCAAGCGTGCTAAGGCCGATAATGTCGTTTGCATCACCAGTCTTAGGAACATTTGCCTTTGGAGCAGCAGCCTTTGGAGCAGGTGTATCTTTAACAGTTAGATTCCAAGAAGCATAAAGAGTTGTTATGCCTCTTTTATAAATTGCACCATCTGGAAGCTTTTTAGTAAGAGCTTTGTCAAGATACCAGCCCGCAAATGTTGCACCATCTTTTGTTGGATTTGCTGGGAGATTAATTTTGTCACCAGCTTTAAGCCCTGTCAATGGAGCAACAAAAGAACCACCATTTGTTTCAAAATTAATAGTGTTAACAGCTCTGATTACAACGCAAGGAGAAACATTTGTTGTTTTTTGTGCGACATAGTCCCAAGAGAATGTTTTACCGTCTGGTGTAAATGTATATGCACCAAAACAAGCAATATTTCGATTTGTTGCAATTTTAGCTCTTAGTTGCGGTGCTTGTAAAGAAGAGGTTCCGTATGGGATAGAAATAGAACCGCCTTGAAGAACGACCGTATTTCCATTAAGCTTAATTGTTGGATTTACTGGCATAACTGAATTAATATCTCCGTTTGAGCAGAACAATGAAATAATTCCAAATCCGCCATCGGTACTTTTTGCATCAACATCAGAGTTGTCAATTGTTATATACCCACCGTCATAGAATGCGTTGCTTTCATAGTTCCATGAGGTTTGGCTTTGAATTCCAGCAAACCCGCCTGTTGCAACAATAGAGCTGTCTTTGAATGTTATTGGACCAAACTCAACATTGATACCGCAATCTACAACGCCTGTTGTCGTGACATCGCTGTTAATGATGTTAAGCGCACCATCATAAACATATATTCCCGATTCCATATCAGAAGTGACAGTAAGATTACTGCTGTCGATTAGCAGGTTTCCGCTATCAAGTTGAATGCCGTCCTCTGAAGCGCTGATGGTGCCAATACTATTTTTGATTGAAATATCTCCGTCATAAACATCAATGCCCTCTTCTTCGCTGCTTATGATGTTTAATTTACAGTTATTAATGTCAAGATTTCCAGCAAACTGAATTGCCTCATACTGCGAATTAATATTAATTGTGCTGTTTAACAATGACATATCATTATTTTCACATTCAATATAGAATCCTTCATTTTCTGATGTTATGGCGTTTATAACACTGCCACTCACAGAAATATTTCCGTTATAAAGGTTTAAAACACCTCGTGTAGCGGTAAGATTTAGAGTGCTGTTGGTCACTGTCATATCACCGTTATTATAAAAATAGAAGTTACAGCCATCGGAACTTTTTGCGGTAAATTGGCAATCTTTAATGTCCACATTGCCATCGTCCTGTATGCAAAGCGAAGTATCTGAGCTTTCTAAATCAACAGTGCAATTTGTAAAGCTGGCACCTAACTCACTTGAAATAGCAGCACATTTTTCTGATGACATATTTAGTGTGCTGTTTGCTGCTGTAAAAGTGCCACCGCAATACACTCCATTGCTGTCAGAACTTGCGTTAACAGTAGAGTTGTTAATGGTAATGTTTTTATCCATATAGATTCCACAAAATCCATCTTTGCCAATAGCAGTAACCTTTGCATTGCTGATTGATAAATTGCCATAGTCACCAGCATCATAGATTGCCTCAAAGCCAACAAGTGCCTCAAGGTTAAGCGTGCAGTCCTTAATTATAAGGTTAGTTCCATAAAACTCAACAACTTCATGCTTGTCACCATCTGTATATGCGTTTAAAGTGCCTGTTCCGCAGATTGTCAAATCACCGTTTGGCAGATTAGTGTTTGGGTCAATGGCGAAGTCTGCAGAAATTCCGTCAACACCTCTCGCCATCAACTGGTTTGTGCCTTGAAGCTCGATTGTTGTGCCAGCAGGAACAAAAACCGCATAGGTGGATTCGGATGAGTCCACATCCATGTTAAAGCCGTTAAGCGTTAGTGTTTTGCTTGCTGCTGTCCACTTCCACCCTTCAGAAGAAATTTTATCAATATCTGTAGTTGGGTTGCCGTCTGCCGTTTCTATTGTAAGATCGAGTGCTGTTGTCCTGCTTGCAGATGCTGCAAAGCTTGGAACCGTTAACGAAACAATTGCAATTGCAAGAATTACTGCTGTTGCCAAAAGACCCTTTTTCCGTTTCATAGGGAAAACCTCCATTATTTGATGGCGGCTACAAAATGTAGCGCACTTCATATATAAAAATATAATTACATTATTAAATCAATAAATGATTATATTTTTATTTCGGATATATTTGTGTACACAGGCTTTAAAAGAGCTAAATTTGCTTTATTATAGCGTACTGAAAAGTTTTATTTTGTCGCAATAGGTAAGAGCCAAACAATTATTTTTTTCACTTATTCCAGAAGTTATTTTTGCATTAACTTGACGATTATATGGCATTGGTGTACGATTAAAACAAGGAATAATTAAATTAAGTAAATTAGGAAATAAATAGCAAAATAAGCTCTATGGTAAAGTGGCAAAACAGTATGAAAGATAAAATATGGATAATACTGTAATTATTGCCTCGGGTAAACTATATTATTAATCAAGTGAACGGAGGACATGAATGCAGAGCCATTTTGAAAGGTTAAGAAAAGAGTATGAAACATTTATATATCAAGGATACGAGCTGTCCAAAAGTGACGATTTTATAAATATTGAGTTTAATTTTAGAATGGGAGATATATCTTTTGCCCCAACGACAAAAATAAGGATATCAAATCTTGATATCCTTAATGATTACAAAAGCGATATGGCAAAGAAAATTATATTTAACCTTGGAATGGTCGAGCTTGTGAGCTACTGGAAATGTGCCTGCCCGCCAAATATTATTGTTGAGTGCGGCGAGCTGTCACAGGAGGATTGTAACTGGTGGAAAAAGCTTTACTACAATGGGCTTGGCGAGTTCTTTTTTATCAATGATATTAAAACAGATTTTGAAAGCTTTGCAAGCATTAAAGCAAACAAGCCAGCAGCGGTTAACAGCTTTAATTATAAAAAGAGTGCAAAAAACATTGTGCCGGTTGGCGGAGGAAAAGACTCAAATGTCACAATGGAGCTGCTTCGTAATATTAAGGATGAAAATTTCTGTTTCACAGTTAACGACCAACAGGCAAGAGAAGAATCGGCAAACATGGCTGGGTATGATGACAGTAAAATAATAAGAACATACAGAACAATCGACAAAGAACTTTTAAACCTTAATGCAAAAGGTTTTTTAAATGGTCATACACCATTTTCCGCAATTGTGGCATTTTTAAGCCTGTACTGTGCTTATCTTGTTGGTGGAGAACACATTATTTTGTCAAATGAATCAAGTGCAAATGAAAGCAATATTGATGGCACAGATATAAATCACCAATATTCAAAGTCATACGAGTTTGAATGCGATTTTAACAACTATGTTGAAAGGAATATAACAAAGGATATCAAATATTTCAGTCTGCTTCGTGCATTTAATGAGCTTCAGATTGCAAAGCAGTTTGCAGCTTTTTCAAAATACCACAGCATCTTCAAAAGCTGCAATGTAGGAAGCAAAAAAAATATTTGGTGTGCAAACTGTGCAAAGTGCCTTTTTGTATATATCATACTTTCACCGTTTTTAAGCGACGAACAATTGGTTTTAATTTTCGGCGAAAATCTGCTTGAAAAAGAAGAATTGAAAGATATATTTGACGGGCTTGTTGGCTTTTCGGAGGTTAAGCCATTTGAATGTATCGGAACGAAGTTAGAGATAAATGCGGCACTTGCGAAAACTTTTGAAATCAAGTCAAACAGCAAACAGCAATTGCCTGCACTTCTTAAATATTACGCACAAAAAACAAGTAGCATAAATTCCAGCGAGTTCGACCTTTTGTTAAAAGAGTTTAATGAAGAGAACAATGCTCCACAAAAATTTATGACATATATAAGGGAGATGTACAATTATGTCGCAGGCGTATGAGTATTTTAAAAACAAGAGGGTGCTAATCCTCGGATTTGGAAGAGAGGGCCGTTCAACTTATAACTATATAAGAAAATATCTGCCCGATATGCCTCTTGCAATTGCAGACCAGAATCACATAAATCTTGAAGATGAAAATACAACACTAATTTGCGGACACGAGTATATGAGCGTCGTTAACGACTACGATATCATTATGAAAAGTCCTGGAATTTCTGTGCGTGATGTCAGTATTGATGAAAAGGTTGTCGTGACCTGCCAGATGGAACTGTTTTTGAAGTTTGCACTGTGCAAAAAAATTGGAGTAACAGGAACGAAGGGAAAGACAACAACTTCGACACTAATTTATAAAATGCTCAAGTCGGCAGGGATTGACGCGTGTCTTATCGGAAATATTGGAGTGCCAGTGTTTGAAAAGCTTGACGATTCACGGGGAATGGTTGCAGTAATTGAAATGTCATCACACCAGCTTGAGTTTGTGAGAACTTCTCCGGATGTTGCGGTGATTACAAATATCTATCCAGAGCATCTTGACCACTATAAAGGATTTGATGGATATGTCAATGCAAAGCTTAATATTTTGCGTTATCAAACATCACAGGATGTTCTGATCAGCAATGCTGACCAAAAGATAACGGATTTTACGGACATACAAATTAAAGCAAAGCATATTCAAATTTCGGTTAATGACGATGAGGAAAACGAGTTCTTGAGCAAGCTTGCAAGGCTTAATGCAAACCTAAAGGGCAGACACAATGCACAGGATATATTCTTTGCAGCTGCAACAGCGAGTATTGTTGGTGCAAGTAACGAGGCAATCGAAAAGGGTGTTGCAGAGTTTTATGGCATTCCTCACAGAATGGAGCTTGTTGGCGAGTTTAGAGGAATAAAATTTTATAATGACTGCATCGCAACAATTCCAACAGCTGTAATGCTTGCTGTTGATGCACTTGAAGATGTGGACACACTGATAATTGGCGGAATGGATAGGGGACTTGACTACACAGATTTTATTACAAAGCTTGTAGACAGCAAAATTTCAAACATAATTTGCCTGCCAGATACAGGGTATAAAATTGGCAAGGAACTTGAAAAGTTGAACAAAAACAATGTCTTCTTTGCAGACGATATGCAAAAAGCAGTTGAAATATCATTTGCAAAAACAGCAAAGGGCAAGAGCTGTTTACTTTCTCCTGCGGCATCAAGCTATAATTGCTATAAAAACTTTGAAGAAAAAGGGAATCATTTCAAGGAACTTGTAAAAGCGTTCAAATAAAAATTATTGTAAAAGAGGCTAACTGAAATGAATAATGAAGTAAAAAAAGCTTTGTTACTCACTGCTGTTTCCGTCATACTTTCTTTAGTGGCAACCGCAATAGTTAAGATGACTTTTGAAAAGCGTAACAGAAAAAAAGATTAAGAAAGAAAAAATGCACCTGCCAATTTGGCGGGTGCATTAACTTATAAAAACTTATTTTTCATAACTGCCGTTTAGAGTAACCGAATCGATGGTGTGAGCTTTTACGGTCTTATTAAATTCGTCAAGTGAATATCCATTTGAAAGAGGAAGCTTTGCATCAAGAGCATAAATAGTAATCACATAATTGTGTGCCTTGTCGGGAGGGGTTGGGCCAC
Source organism: Oscillospiraceae bacterium (assembly GCA_036654375.1). Classification (GTDB taxonomy): domain Bacteria; phylum Bacillota; class Clostridia; order Oscillospirales; family Acutalibacteraceae; genus RZYX01. The sequence continues at coordinate 11,230 of JAVVSD010000018.1, read as the reverse complement.
CATATCCGATTGTGCCAAAGCTGTTTTTGCCCTGAATAATTGTGCTTTTCATATCAATGCTTGCATTTGCAGGTATTTCCTTTGGCTCAATATTTGTTGCAAGCCAGTGAACCCATTCATAACCACAAACCGGTTTTGAATCAGGGTCGCTCATGGCAATGGCAAAGCAAACTGTGCCACTTGGTGCAGTGGTTATTGTCAAAGGAATAGAGCGGGTTGGAACTTTGTTTGCAATTTGAGTTCCGCGTTTTCCATATTCGTCAGAAATTTTTCCGTCTTCAATGGCACTGCATTTAACCTTAAGTTTTTGTGGTTGCGTGGTGGTTGTTGAAAGCTCACTTGGTTTCTTATTTTCGCCTTTTGTACTTTGAACTTGATTATCATTGCTTTTTGAGCAAGAGCAAAGAGCAAGTGTAGCAACAAGTATAATGCAAATAACAGATAAAAATCTTTTCATATTCATCATCCTTTCAAAACAAAAATATTATACACTCAATAAAATTATTTAGCAATAATCTAAAATAAAAAAATAAAGGGCATTCTCAAAAATTTACAAAAAAATAATCGGGCAGATAATTCTGCCCGATTTAGAATTAGGACTAAATTGTTTATGCCTTACCTTCACAACCAAGAACTGTTTTAATCTTACGCTCAACCATTTTTTCAATTGCTTCGCGTGCAGGCTTAAGATATTGCCTTGGGTCAAAGTCGCCTGGGTTTTCTGCCATGTGTTTTCTTATAGCAGCAGTCATTGCAAGACGCAAATCAGAGTCAATGTTGATTTTGCAAACAGCCATTTTAGCGGCTTCTCTAAGCATATCTTCTGGAATTCCGATAGCGTTAGGCATATTTCCGCCAAAATTGTTAATTTGGTCAACAAACTCAGGAATAACAGAACTTGCACCATGCAAAACGATTGGGAAATAAGGAAGCTTTCCTTCAATCTCCTTAAGAATGTCAAAGCGAAGCTGTGGTTTTTGACCTGGCTTGAACTTGAATGCACCATGGCTTGTTCCGATGGCAATAGCAAGGGAATCTACGCCTGTTTTTGTGACGAAATCATAGACTTGTTCAGGCCTTGTGTATGATGCGTCTTCGGAAGAAACATTAACATCGTCCTCAATTCCAGCAAGCTGTCCAAGCTCGCCTTCAACAACGACATCGCGTTCGTGGGCATAATCTACAACCTTGCGAGTAAGCTCGATATTTTGCTCAAATGAAAGATGCGAGCCGTCAATCATAACGGATGAAAATCCTCCGTCAATGCAGCTCTTACAAGTTTCAAAATCTGGCCCGTGATCTAAATGTAATGCGATAGGGAGGTCTGTTTCGATAATGGCTGCCTCAACCAGCTTCATGAGATAAGTGTGAGAGGCATATTTGCGTGCACCTGCGGAAACTTGCAGAATTAAAGGAGCATTGCAGATTTTTGCAGCTTGGGTAATTCCTTGAATGATTTCCATGTTGTTGACATTAAAAGCACCAATAGCATAGCCGCCGTCATAGGCTTTTTTAAACATCTCTTTTGTAGTGACCAATGGCAATTGAAACACCTCTTTTTAATTATTTCGGCTTTATTATACCCCATTACATATCCATTGTCAAAGTGTATAAAATGTGATAAAATACTGCTATTGACTAAAAAGGCAGTGATAATAATGGAATACAATTTTGCAAACAGGATTTCTGGGCTGGCACCTTCAGCAATCAGAGAGATACTCAAATTCACATCAGACCCCGAGGTTATATCCTTTGCTGCAGGCAATCCTGCACCAGAAGCATTTCCAATAGAAGAGGCAAAAATAATCACAAAAAAGATTTTTGATTCTACTCCTATTCAAGCACTTCAATATGGATTAACTGAAGGATATACTCCGCTTCGCGATAAGATTTTGGATTATATGAAGCAGAAGCATAATGTTGGAAGGGATTTTGACTCAATAGTCATCACAAGCGGTGCACAGCAAGTAATGGACCTTGCGACAAAAGTTCTTTGCAACGAAGGTGATATGATAATTTGTGAAGAACCATCTTTTATAGGTTCTCTCAATTGTTTCAAATCATACGGAGCAAATTTGTGTGGAGTAAAAATTGATTCAGATGGCATGAATCTTGATATGCTTGAAGAAAAATTAAATGAACATAAAAATGCAAAATTCATATACACAATACCAAATTTTCAAAATCCATCAGGAGTCACGATGTCTTTTGAAAAGCGTAAAAAATTATATGAAATTGCAAAAAAATACGACAAACTAATTCTTGAGGACAACCCATATGGCGACCTTCGTGTCGAGGGGGGGCAAGTTCCGCCCATAAAGAGCCTTGATGAGGATGGCAGAGTAATTTATGCAGGCTCGTTCTCAAAGCTGTTTTCACCCGGAATTCGCGTTGGCTATGTCATTGCACCAAGCAAGCTTCTTGCAAAAATGATTGTTGGAAAGCAAACGAGCGATGTTCACACAACAATGTTCTGCCAAATGGTTGTTTATGAGTGGATGCAGAATTATGATATTGATACTCATATTAAAAAAATGCAGGATATATACAGGAAAAAGCTCAACCTAATGTGCGATATGCTTGATGCAGAGCTATCAGGCTTCCTGACATATAACCGTCCGCAGGGCGGGTTGTTTATCTGGGCAAAGCTTCCTGACGGTGTCAATATGCAGGAGTTTTGTAAAAAAGCGGTCATGAATAAGGTCGCAGTTGTGCCTGGCTCAGCGTTTATGACAGACGAGGATATTCCAACTCAATATGTGAGGCTCAACTTCTCAACCCCATCGGATGATGATATAGTAAAAGGAATAAAGATACTTGCAGAGGTTGCAAAAGAATATAAATAAGATTTGAGAGATGAACATGGAAACAGCAGAAAAGAAAAAGAAAATTTTAAGTGCAATACAGCCCAGCGGTGTGCCAACTCTTGGCAACTATCTTGGCGCGTTAAAGAACTGGTCAAATATGTGCAATGAGTTTGACTCTGCATTTGGCGTTGCGGACCTGCACGCAATAACGGTTAGACAGGAGCCAGCAAAGCTTAGAAGCCAAACCTTGGAGATGTATGCGCTTTTGCTTGCAGTTGGACTTGACCCACAAAAAAATATTATTTTTATTCAAAGTCAGGTGCCTGCACACGCACAGCTTGCATGGGTACTTAATTGTTATACACAGTTTGGCGAAATGTCAAGAATGACACAGTTTAAGGATAAATCTGCAACACACGCGGACAATGTAAATGTTGGGCTTTTTGCATATCCAACTCTAATGGCTGCGGATATTTTGCTTTATCAAGCTGACTTTGTTCCGGTTGGCGTTGACCAAAAACAGCATCTTGAAATAACAAGAAATATCGCAACACGATTTAACGGAATTTACGGAAATGTTTTTACAATTCCAGACCCATATATCGGCAAACAGGGAGCAAAAATAATGTCACTTCAGGAGCCGACAAAAAAGATGAGCAAATCAGACACAAATGCAAAGTCATTTATATCTGTGCTTGACACACCTGATGTCATAATGAAAAAATTTAAGAGTGCAATAACAGATTCTGATGCTTGCGTCAGATATGCAGATGGCAAGGACGGAGTAAACAACCTAATGGGAATATACTCTTGTTGTACAGGGCTTGATTTTGATGCAATCGAAAAGGAATTTGCAGGTAGGGGATATGGCGACTTTAAGGTTGCTGTTGCACAGTCGGTAATTGCAGAGCTTGCACCAGTTCAGGAAAAGTATGCGCAGCTTATGAAGGACAAAGCGTATCTTTCAGATTGTGCAAAGCGAGGAGCAGAGCAGGCAAGCGAAATAGCAGGGAGAACACTTTCAAAGGTTATGAAAAAAGTTGGCTTCTATCAAGGCTGATAAATAGAAAAATTAAGTCCCAAAGCAAAAGCTTTGGGACTGTTTTTTATTTATAAAGGCTTAAATGCCGCCTTTGATGGCAAAAAGCCAAATGATTTGATAATTGATTATTTTTTTCTTCTGAAAAGATAGGTTATGAAAAAAACAGCTGAACACAGCAAAACAATTGTAGCACCTGCGGAGGTATTTATATAAAATGATATTATAAGCCCCAAAATGCCACAAATCAAAGCAATAAGAACAGAAAATATGGTGTATTGCCTTGAACTTTTTGAAATGTTTCTTGCGGCCGCGGCAGGCAGAATAAGTAGCGAATTGATAAGAAGAATTCCAACCCATTTAATTGAAAGCATAACAACAACTGCAACAAGCACAACAAAGATGTTTTCAATCCACATTGTTTTTATTCCTCGGCTTGCAGCCAAATCTTCGTTTATGCTGACGAGCAGAAGCTTGTTGAAAATAAGCCCCCAAATAGCGGTGACAACAACAAGGCAAATAAGAAGAAGCAAAAGCTCATCTGGGCTGATGCTTAAAATATCACCGATTAAATACTGCGAATAGCTTGAAAATTTACCGCCAAACGAGAGAATAACAAGACCGAGTGCAATGGCGGTTGACGAGAAAACGCTTATAACTGTGTCTGCTGATGCGACCTTTGAGGACTTAACACGAGTGATTATAAGAGCCATGAATATGCCGAATGCAATCATGCTGATAAGCTCATTGCCAATTCCAAGCAAGACTCCAAGTGCAATTCCTGTCAGGGCAGAGTGACCAAGTGCGTCGGAGAAAAATGCCATTTTATTGTTAACAGCCATTGTGCCAAGCATTCCAAGAAGAGGAGTTATTAACAAAACGGCAATCATAGCATTTTTCATAAAATTAAATTTAATAAAATCAAATGGAAGAATAGTTTCAAGTATGGCATAGATAACACTCATTTAGTGCCACCTCCGACTTGAAAAGTTTTTCTAAATTCAGTGGAATTAAACACATCGTTAACACTTCCAGAGCATAACAGGCGCTTGTTTATGAGCAAAACGCGGTCGGCATATTGTTTTACAAGCTCAAGGTCATGTGAAACCATAGCAACAGCAATGTGATAATTCTGGCGAAGCTTTGTAATACTGTCATAGAACTGCTCGCTGCCAATGCAGTCAACACCAGACAGAGGCTCATCAAGAACAAGCAGCTCAGGCGTTGGATAAAGTGCTTGTGCAAGCATAACTCTTTGAAGTTCACCACCAGACAAATCTCCAAGACTACGGTTTGCAAGTTCGCTTGCTCCAGCTGCTTCAAGGCTTTCGCTTATTCCAAATTTAGCTTTTCTTGAGCTGAAAAATGCAACAGCCTTTCTTGTTCTGGCTGCCATTAAAAAGTCAGAAACACTGACGGGTGAGCCAGTGTCAAATTTGAGATGTTGTGGAACATAGCCAATCGTTATTTTTGAAAGCTTTTTACCGTCATGGCTTTCAAATCCAACAGTTCCTTCATGCTCAATTTCACCAAGTATCGAACGCAAAAGAGTTGTTTTGCCAGCACCGTTTACACCAATAAGTGCAGTTAACTCTCCGCAGTGTATTTCAAAAGAAATATCGTCTAAAAGCCGTTCGTTGTCACGAACAACGCTGAGGTTTTTAACCGCAACCTTGCAAAGCCCACAGCCATTGCTTGCATTCATCCACCGAGCGCCTCCTTAAAAACTTTAAGATTACTTTTCATAATATCTTCATAGGCGGTAAGGCTGTCCGCTCCGCTCGTTATTGGGTTAAGAGTATACACTTTTGCTCCTGTTTCAGAGGCCAGAATATTTGCAGAATTACCTTTATACTGTGGCTCAACAAACAGTGCAGTAACGCCAGCAGTTTTGACTTTTTGTGACAACTCAGAAAGCTCTTTTGCAGATGGTTCGTTTCCATCCTCGGTTTCTATGGTGTCAATGATTAAAAGGTCATATTGTATGGCAAAATATCCATATGCTTCATGAAATGTGATAATTGGAGTGCCTTTGAAAGCAGACAATTCCTGCTTTAGCTGGCTATCAAGTGCGGTGAGTCTTTTGATGTAGTTTTGCTTGTTTGTCTCAATTTTTTTTGCATCATCTGGCAAAGTCTTTTTAAGGACTTTTGCAATGTTTTCGACCTCAGTTATTGCATTTGGAACAGAAAGCCAGACATGAGCGTTGTATGCAGTTTTATGCTTGTCCGCTGTATCATGTTTTTCCTCTTCGTCTTCGTGATGATGATGTTCGCTAAAAATCAAGTCAATTCCTTCGCTTGCGGTTACAACAGGCAGCTCAGGCAATTGGTCAGAAACCTTTTTCATGAAACTTTCCATTCCAGCACCGTTAATGATGAAAAGCGAAGCATCATTAAGCAAGACCAAATCCTTTGGCAAAAGAGTATAGTCATGTAAGCAACCACCAGTTTGCTGTGTTATGTTTGTGACTGTGACATCATCGATGCCATTTGTAAGATTTTTTGTGAATATATAAACGGGATAAAATGATGTTACAATTTTCTTGCTGTTATCTTCTTTCTTGACATTGTTACAACCAAAACAAGTAATAAGTGAAACACAGAGAATAAGGATTAAAATTTTCTTCTTCATTTTACAAAAAACTCCCACATACAATTATAATAACAAAATAATTATACAACATAAGTTGTATGTGTCAAGACATTGAATAAATTGAAACCATAAGTTGTATGCGTAATTAGCCAAAAGATTCCATTTTTCTTGACTTTAAATAGCGATTGATTTAAACTTAATTAAGTAGTAGTTTTAAAGTAAAATGGAGGTGGATCCGTGGACGGTGCAGACGGTAGTAAACATCGAATAATTAACAAATTATATATTGCACTGGCTTGCTTGGGATTCACACCTGTCGTTAGATAATTTCAAACGGCTTTATTGAGTGTCCTCTTGTTTGAGCGTGCTGGAAGGAGGAGCTTAAATGGAAAAGAATAATTTTGAAGAGCTTTTAAATCTCCTTGAAAAAGGGGATTTTTCTGGTTTAAAACAACAGATATCAGACATGAATGTTGTTGATATTGCAGAGTTTCTGGAAACTTTAGAAACGCCGCAACTTATCAGAGTTTTTAGGATTTTGCCAAAAGATATTTCGGCAGATGTTTTTTCATACCTTGAAACAGATGACCAGACAGATATAGTAAGCTCAATAACCGACAGTGAACTTGGCTCACTTGTTGGGAACCTTTTCGTGGATGATGCTGTTGACTTTCTTGAGGAAGTTCCAGCAAATGTTGTAACACGAGTTCTTGCAAACACAGACCAAAAGACAAGACAGGTTATCAACACTTTTTTAAGTTATCCTGAAAATTCTGCTGGTAGCTTGATGACAAATGAAATGGTTGAACTTCATGACAGCTTGACAGTTGCACAGTCTATTGCACGAATCCGCTCAACAGGTTTTGATAAAGAAACAATATATAGCTGCTACTGCATTGACAAGGGCAGGCATCTAATAGGGACTGTCACATTAAGTGATTTAATATTCAACAACGATGCGGCATTGATACATGACATAATGGATGCTGATGACCAGCTTATCTGTGTTAACACAAGGGACGATCAGGAAGATGTTGCAGAAATTGCAAAGAAATATGACCTCTTGAGTATCCCAGTTGTGGACAACGAAAACAGACTTGTTGGCATCATAACTATCGATGATATCGTTGACATAATAGAAGAAGAAAATACAGAAGACTTCGAAAAGATGGCATTGCTTACTCCATCTGACGATGAATATCTAAAGACACCTGTTATAAAGCTTGTAAAAAATAGAATTGTGTGGTTGCTTATTCTTATGATATCAGCAACGCTCACAAGCAAGATTATAGAAGGATTTGAAAACACTCTTGCACTTGTTGTGGGGCTTACGGCATCAATCCCAATGTTAATGGGAACAGGAGGAAATGCGGCAAACCAGACCTCAACACTAACAATTCGTGGTATGGCACTTGGCGAAGTAAAGCTTAGTGATTATCCAAAGGTGTTGTTTAAAGAGGTGAGAGTTGGGCTTATCTGCGGTGTTATCCTTGCGGTTGTAAACTATGCAAGGATGTGGCTTTTAGGAAGCCCAGGTGGGTCATCAGTTTATCTTGTAACAGGAATGGCAATGTTTTTTGCCATTGTGGTTGCAAAGTCAATAGGCTGTACTCTTCCAATGATTGCAAAAATTCTTAAGCTTGACCCTGCTTTAATGGCGGGACCAATGATTTCAACAATGGTTGATGCATTGACGCTGGTAATATACTTTTCACTTGCAAGAGTATTTCTAATGTAAACAAGCTTCGTATAACAGTTACTTCTATAGGCAAAATATGTTTAAAAAATCCACACCTTTGTTGCTATAATTTTTTCTCTTTACTTTATCTTAGTAATATGGTAAAATCATAAACGAAATAAAATAGAGGGAGAATGTTTATGAAAAAGTTTATGAAATCGGCATCAATGTTCCTTGCTCTGGCAATAGTATTCAGTGTTTTGCTTATTGGATGTGGTAAGGAAAAGAAGACATTTACAATTGGATTTGACGCAAGCTTCCCACCTTATGGATTTAGGGATGACAATGGTGATTATGCAGGATTTGACATTGACCTTGCAAAAGAAGTTGCAAAGCGTAACGGCTGGGAAATAAAGCTTCAGTCAATTGATTGGGATACTAAGGACGCAGAGCTTAAGTCTGGCACAATCGACTGCATCTGGAATGGCTTTACAATCAACGGACGCGAAAAGGAATACACATGGTCTGACCCATATGTTGATAACAGTCAGGTTATAGTTGCTAAAAAAGACAGTGGCATTAAAGCGCTTGCAGACCTTGCAGGCAAGAGTGTTGCAGTTCAAACAAAGTCATCTGCTGAAACTGTTTTGACAAGTAAAGAGGACAACAAAAAAATGCTCGATCTTGCAGCAACATTCAAAAAGCTTGATGTTGTCCCAGAATACAACACGGCATTTCTCAACCTTGAGTCTGGTGCAGTTGATGCAATAGCAATGGATATTGGAGTTGCAGAATATCAGATAAAGAAGCGTGGCGACAAGTTCATTATCCTTGAAGAGCAACTTGCAGCAGAGCAGTATGGTATTGGATTCAAAAAGGGTAACACAGAGCTTCGCGATAAAGTTCAAAAAACTTTAGACGAAATGATGAAGGACGGTTCATATCTCAAGATTGCTGAAAAATGGGGTCTTGAAGGAAGCGTTATTATAGCAGATTAATTTAGACAAATAGAACTCGTTTAAATAATACTTTGGGCGGATGAGAAATTGTCCGCCCATGTTTGTATTTAATAAATCAAAGGATTTGAAGGGGAATAAAATGAGCTTTTTAACACTAATGCAAGAGCTTGCGACAGGAATGGTCACAACCATTGAGCTGTTTTTGCTCACACTGATTTTTTCACTGCCACTTGGTCTTGGCATTGCATTTTGCAGAAACTCCAAAAATGTGGTGGTAAGAAGTCTCACAAAATTATATATCTCAATAATGCGTGGAACGCCTCTTATGCTACAACTACTTGTAGTGTATTTTGGACCATATCTTATTTTTGGCATGAATATTACTTCTTCATATCGATTTCCAGCGGCGGTTATTGCGTTTGTTGTAAACTATGCAGCATATTTTGCAGAGATTTACAGAGGCGGAATCGAGTCAATGGAAGTCGGTCAGTATGAGGCGGCTCATGTGCTTGGCTTTAGCAAGCCACAAACCTTCTTTAAAATTATTCTTCCACAGGTGATAAAACGAATTTTGCCTTCAATTACAAACGAAGTAATAACGCTTGTAAAAGATACATCGCTCGCATATGCAATAGCAGTTACAGAAATGTTTACGATAGCAAAGCAGATTGCGGCAGCACAAAGTTCCATGATGCCATATCTTGCAGCAGGTATTTTCTACTACATTTTCAATTTTATTGTTGCATATGGAATGGAAAAGGTCGAAGGCAAATTCAATTACTATAAGAATAAGTGAGGTGTGGAAGTTGAAACTACTTGAAATAAGCAATCTAAAAAAACAGTTTGATGGGCTTGAAGTATTAAAGGATATTTCACTGAGCGTTGAAAAGGGACAGGTAATAGCCGTTATAGGTCCTTCAGGCTCAGGCAAGTCCACACTGCTACGCTGTGCAACAATGCTGGAAACAGCAGATGCGGGCGAAATAAAATATATGGACGACTATCTTTTAAAGACAGATGAAAACGGCAAGGCTGTGTATTCTGACAAGGAAACACTAAAAAGGATTCGCACATACTTTGGTCTTGTCTTTCAAAACTTTAATCTGTTTCCGCATTTTTCAGTGCTAAGAAACATAACAGAAGCACCGATTCACATTGCAAAGCAAGACAAGGATCAGGCAAAAAAGACAGCAGAGGAACTGCTCTTAAAAATGGGGCTGGAGGACAAGGCGGATGCGTATCCGTGCCAACTCTCGGGTGGGCAACAGCAACGAGTTGCAATAGCAAGAGCATTGGCACTTAATCCAGAAATACTATTCTTTGACGAGCCGACCTCAGCACTTGACCCAGAGCTTACAGGCGAAATTTTAAAGGTAATTCGTGACCTTGCAAATGAGGACATGACAATGGTTATAGTAACTCACGAAATGAATTTTGCCCGAGAGGTTGCAGATTATATAATATTTATGGACGAGGGCTTTATTGTTGAGCAGGGCAATGCAGATAGTGTTATAAACAATCCTCAGACCCAAAGGTTACAAAGCTTTCTCAACAGAATTAATAACTAATCCAAAACGAGCTGAACAATGTTGTTTAGCTCGTTTTTCAATTGGCTTATGAAAATGAATAAACATATAACTTAAAACGAACCCACAAAAGTAAAAGCTAAAATCTTTGTTGTTTTTTTAATTTAATACTTATTTTGAAATTTGATTTATTAATTAGTGAGGGTGTTGTTCATTTCTTTTATTTCAAAAGAAACGAACCAAAGAAAGGAAACAAGGGGAAACCAAAATGTTATCCGTTATTTGGTTTCCCCTTGACTCCTTCCTGTGCCACAGAGCAATTTTGTAGATGGGGTTTAGATTTAAACACAGTTAATAAATAGGTTGAGAGTTTTTAGATTTTATAATGTTAAGGTTTTAAGTTAAAATTTTGAGAGATTTTAGTTTGAATAAGTTGCGATTATTACTTATTAATTTTCACCAATGCCTTTATTCCCTAAAACTATCTTAATATCAAACTATATGCTTTTATGCGTTGTGCTTGTGTGGTTTGTAAAAATTAAAATTCTTGCTTGCTAAATCTTAACAATATCTTTTATTCCCTAAAATTATTTTGACAGCAAGCTATATACTTTTATGCGGAAGGG
>JAVVSD010000017.1:0-26127 GCA_036654375.1 Oscillospiraceae bacterium | reverse complement strand
CAGCTCGGTAGCTCGTCGGGCTCATAACCCGAAGGTCGTAGGTTCAAATCCTGCCTCCGCAACCATAAAAAAACCATAACTACTTAAGTTATGGTTTTTTTAATTTTATCAAAATCAAGGAGATTTTCATATTTGACAGCATAAGCATTTTATAACGAGTTTTTATAGAATAAAGTCTACCCCAATTTCACATAAAAAGTCACGATTTTGACAGTATTTTACAGTAATTGTGGCAGTAATATAGACCGCAACCCATGCAGTTATGCGGGAGTGCGGTTTTTTTGTTTTCGCAATTATTTTTATTGTTGGCTTTGAGGTATATTTAATTAGAAATACCATTTGCATAACAAAAAAGTGAGGAGTTTTTTATCTAAAATAGAAAAACATTGACAAACTACAAATTATTTGATAAACTCAAAAAAGGTGCATAAATTTAATTTAGAAAAAAGGAGATTTCTTATAATGAAAAATAGATCAAAAAAATAGATTAATTAGAACTTTACTCTCATGTGCAATAGTTTCAATAATAATAGCATCATTTTCAATTCCAGCATTTGCTTATGTAGATGATAGTTATGGGTACAACTTTGAAATAAAACCAAATTACGCAAATACCTATTGGGGTGACGTTAAGTTTAGAGAAACATATGACAACAATAATGCATGGAAGGTACAATTATCTTATTCTGGCGAAGGAAATGGTACAGTTACAACATTTTGGCTTGAGAAAGCAAACACAGGTACAAAAAGTCCAGATAGTAGGTATTATGATATACAACAAGGACACGCTCCTTATTACAAACCAGCATGGGATAACGCAGATTATACAAATGTAAAGTTAGCTGCCGAAAACAACAATTCCATAGCATTACAATATACTGCAAGTGGAATTTGGGATGAAGAAACAGGTGTAGCACCTCGATAATATAATTAATTTAATTTTATGATTTATACACCTAATTTAAATAAGGAAATGAGAAAATGATAAGTAGTCATTTAAGACGAATATACAAAAATAATTATTTTAAGTTGTTTATGTTGTTTTTATTACTTTTGCCATCTGTAGAGATTGCTTTTCACATATATACAATAGTAGCCTTCCAATTTCCAATTCCAAATCCTTATAGTGCATTTTTTTTGGCGGCAACAACACGAGGGCATATTATACAGGCTATATATTTATGGTTTTTGCCTATTTATTTTTTGATTTTTGCAAGTGGAGATACGGTACAAGATTATAAGACTGGATACATTAGCATTTTAATTAGTAAAATTGGAAAACGAAAATATTTTAGGGAAAAGATTTTTGTTTCATTTTGGGTACCGTTTTTTATAATGTTTTTTTCTTTGATATTAAATTTAATACTATGTTATGCGATTTTCAATGGGGGAACATCCATACCATATGATATTCGTACTGTGCCTGGAGATATTCTTTATAACGCAAGTATACAACATCCTTTTCTTGCTAATTTAGGCTTTTTATTGGTTACAAGTCTTTTTGCGGGGCTTTCAGGTATAATCGGTGCGTCTTTTTCTTTTTTATTTAAAAAGAATGAATATGTTTACCCTTCTGCCTTTCTATTATGGTTTTTATTAGTTTTAAAAAAAGACTCATTGATGTACTTGTTTCAACCTTTCGCTGAATACGATTTTGAAGTGTTGATTCCTATATTTTTAATAGCAGTAGTAATTTTTATATTGTTATGGGTGATTTCATATATAGTTGAGGTGAAATGTCGTGAAGTCTAAACTAATGAAAAGCAAGGCTATAGTATTATTGATTACCACAATATTCAGTTTATAAGTTATAGTTTTGGCTCAAAGCACAGCTGTAAATATTGCTATGCTTTGAGTTCTATAGCTGGTTAAACATTTTTTTGTGTGAGGCGAGAAAGATAAAAAAAGTAAAAATAATTATAAGTGCTATTATAATATTTGTTGGGTTACTATTTATAGGTGAAAATTTTCAGGATTATTTAGGAAATTTTGATACTGAATTATATCATATGCGAATACCTGTGCCTAATGGTGTATCTCAAAATGAGATGTTGAGGGATATAACAGAAAAATCTAAAAAAAATAAAGTAGATATTTTTGCAATAACACATGATTCAAAAAATAAAACAATGAGTGAAATAAATTTTTATGGTTCTCAAACTACTAAAAAATATGTAAATGATAGTTTTAATATTTCGGATAAAGTATATAATAGTATTCTATTTGGTGAAACTAAAATTAATTTTTATAAGTTAAAGAAATTACCTGATGTGACAAAAGTAGATGAATTTTATCTTAGTGGTTCTTTTGAAAACATGCAAAATTTTCATACTGATATAAATGAAAAATATTCTACTGGATTAGTTAAAACAGGAGAAAAATTAGATGGATATACAAGAAATACTGTTTTAATTTGGTGCCTTTTAGATGGGATAATTATATTTTTGTCATTTTATGATGTAATACTTCAGAAAAAAGAAAACTTTTTAAAAATAACACTTGGTGAAAGTATCCATAAGATTATTTTTAAAAATATTGTTATAGATACTTTGCTTTTATTTATTATATATACAACATCTTTATTTTTATTATCTAAATATACAAATCCGTTTTTTAATATAAATATTTCTAATATAATGTTTTTAATTTTGATAATTATCAATGCTTTGTTATATTTAAATCTATATTTATATGATTTTAAGGAGGCAATTTCTAACTCAAAATCATCAAAAAAACTGTTATCTATTAATTATTCTCTGAAACTAATTACAATTATAATAACAATAATTATTCTATCAAGTAATTTTGCTTGTATATATACTGCGAATGAATTTTATAAGCAAAAAGACTATATGAAAGAACATTCGGATTACTATTTTACTAATTTTGGATATAAGTTTTCTGACGATTTTAATGGAGGAGAACTTGATGAATCAGATAGGAATACACAAATAGTAAATGAGATGTTTTATAGAACAAATTATAATAAATATAACGCTACTATGATGTGCGAATGGATGGGTTCTAAAAATCCGGACAATCCTTATTTGATTGCAAACACTAATGCTATCTCTTATCTTAAAAGAAATATAAAGGAAATAGAAAATAGGGAGTTTAAAAATAAGATATATATTTTAATACCTAAAAATCTGTCAGATGTATATGATAAAGAGCTTTCATATAAGCAAACTTTTAAGGATGTTAAAGATTTTTATATTTATCAACAACATACAACAGATGATTATGATTTTGAGATGATTATTTATGATAGTGCAAAAATTATATATTTTGATGAGATGTTACCTCAAATGAGTTCATGGGTAAAAAATCCAATAATTTTATTAAATAATATTAATATAGGTGAATCAAATACCCCAATAAGTAGTGAAATTGAAAATTCAGATTATAGCCAAAGCATTATGTACAAATTATCAAAAGAGGAAGTAGATAATTTTATATGTGAATTTAATTTAACAAATGATTTTCATGGAATTACAAATGTTTATGATAATTATTTGCATAATTGGAATCTTTTAAAAAGCGGTCTGTATTTAAACATTATTTTAAGTGCACTTATTATTTTTCTTGAATTTATCATAATTACTTCTATTCTTAAATTAGAATACGAAGTAAATGCAGTCGAATTATCACTTAAAAAAGTTATGGGATATACGCTATGGCAAAGAAATAAAAAAATTATTTTTATGACAATGTCTGTTACTTTAGCAAGTGTAGTCATTGGACTATTGATAAGCTTTCTACTTAAAATTGGAGAACTTCAGTTTATAGCTGCAGGTGGATTCGTTGTACTTGTTTTTGAAATGCTACTTATTATGTTCTTTGTTAGAAAGTTGGAAAAAACGAATATTCAAAATATTTTGAAGGGCGAAAAATTATGATTGAAATAACAAATGTATCTAAGTCGTTTGAGGAGAAAAAAATCTTTGAGAACTTGAATTTAAATATTGATAATGGAGAATTTATTGTTTTTTCAGGAGTTAGTGGATGCGGAAAAACTACTCTTTTAAATATGATAGGTGCAATAGAGAGCATAGATAGTGGAAAGATTTTAATTGATAGCATAGATATTAGTCTAAGAAAAAACAAACTAAATTATTTTAAGTACAAAGTTGGTTTTTTGTTTCAAAATTTTGCTCTGATTGAAAATAAGACAGTGGAAGAGAATCTGAAACTTGTTAAAAATGATTGCAGAACAGATATGTCAATAGAGCAGGCACTTAAAACTGTAGGATTAGAAGACAAATTGCCTCAAAAAGTGTATAAGCTTTCCGGTGGTGAGCAACAGAGAGTTGCACTGGCAAGACTTATGATAAAGAAATGTGATATTATTCTTGCAGATGAACCAACAGGTTCTTTAGATAAAGATAACTCTAAAAAAGTGTTAGACATACTAACTAACCTTAATAAACAGGGTAAAACAATTATTCTTGTTACTCATGATGAAATAGTCAAAAAATATGGTGGAAGAGTTATTGAATTATGAAAAAAATGCATATTGATAAAAAGAAAATTTTAATTATATTAATAGTTTTATTCGGCATCTATAATGCTATTTGGAGTATAATTATAAATGATATTTACTCACCGGTTCAGGATTTCTTGGATGGAAAAGAATACATAACGGATGAGGAATATTATTCATATTCATTATCAAAGCCATATTATTTGCAATATACAGGTAATTTAGCAGTTACTGATAAGGATGGCAATTATGTTTTATTAATATGGCCTGTAGTATTTGGTGAAGATGAATATGGTGTGTTAATAAATGGCGATAAAGAAACATATTCGGTTTATGTAGATAAATTTATGAAAGCAAAAGATCCCAGAGAGCAGCACATAATAGATGAAAATAAAGCACAAGTGGAAAAGCTGTTTGAAAAGGCAAATAAATTCTGGGATATAAATAAAGAATAAGGTTCTGCTGTAAAGATTTTTTGCAACAGGACCTTGTTGCTATATGATTAAGCAAACTTAATTTTGTATTGCAATAAATTGACAAAGTAGAAAATGGAAAAGTAACAAAGTAATAAATCCAGAAAGCAAACTTAATTATGTGATTAACTATAAAGGTTATAGAAATAAAACTGGGTTGAAAGATATTATTTATTGCTTTATATGTTAATGGCAAATTTAGAGGTAATACTTAAAGTAAAGTGTTGTTTTGGAGGATTGTGAATGACTTCATTTTACGAATTATATGAGCGTTTATTAAAGGCTGTGTTGGAGGATAAAATTCAGGGCGAATTGGACGAACTGCGAAAGGATGAGTTTGACCCACATCATCTGGATTGCTTGCTAAATCCACAGAATCATGCGCCTGTCATTCGCTTAGGGGAGTGCAAATGCTCTGATGAAGATGAGGCTGGATGTGCTGGAAAATGTCTGTTTGATGCGATATCCAGAGATGTGAATGGCAATGTTTCAATCAACAATGATTCGTGTGTTGGTTGTGGAGTTTGCATTGAAAACTGTCATGCAAAGAATTTGATAGAAAGCAGAGATATACTTCCCACGCTCAATTCTGTTTATCATTCAGGTACTCCTGTTTATGCAATGATAGCACCTGCTTTTGTAAACCAATTTACAAATGAGGTGACACCCGGCAAGCTTCGAACTGCATTTAAGCAAATCGGGTTTACGGGCATGGTAGAGGTTGCACTATTTGCAGACATATTGACATTAAAGGAGGCACTGGAATTTGATGAAAAAATTGTTGACCAACATGATTTTCAGCTAACAAGCTGTTGCTGTCCAATGTGGATTGCAATGATAAGAAAAATTCACAATGAGCTTGTCACACATATTCCTGCATCAGTTTCACCGATGATTGCCTGTGGTCGTTCGATAAAAGTTTTGCATCCAAATGCTGTAACTGTGTTTATCGGCCCATGTATCGCAAAAAAGGCAGAGGCAAGAGAAAAGGATATTGCTGGTGCTGTTGACCATGTATTGACATTTCAGGAGATGCAAGATATCTTTAAATTTTCGGGCATCAACCTCAAAGAGTTGGACGAGGATGAACGAGATCATTCGTCACGAGCTGGACGCATATATGCAACCACAGGAGGAGTAAGCGAAGCTGTAAAAAGCACAGTCAAGCGACTTAATCCAAACCGCCAGATAACAGTGCATACAGCACAGGCGGATGGAATACAAGCTTGCAAGGAGATGTTAAACGACATTTCAAGTGAAAAAATCACAAAGAATTTTTATGAGGGAATGGGATGTGTTAATGGTTGTGTCGGAGGTCCAAAGGTTCTTATCCCGCGGAGTGAGGGTCAAAAAAATGTCTATGTCTATGGAAAAGAAGCGACCTACCAGACACCTATTGATAATCCGTATGTTATTGATCTACTACACAAACTTGGCTTTGACACAGTCGAAAGCTTGATTAAAAATAGTGATATATTTACTCGAAATTTTTAATCAGCCATATCTATTATATAAAAACAAGGGGTGGCAAGAATACCACCCCTTTAAGCTGTGTAAATTAAAAATTTATATGTTATTTAGCTTTTTGAATCATTATGGTCAATATATTTGTCAACAAACTCTTGAACCTTAGCATAGTAGAGAGTGGGGTTATAGGTGGCACTGAGTATATGTGTTGCATTTTCAATATAAACGAGTTCCTTTTTGGCAGAGCAGGCATCATAAATCTCTTGAGCCATAAAAGATGGAACGAAAGCGTCCTTGGTGCCATGAATTATAAGCGTAGGTGTCTTTGACTTTTTGACAGCATCAACAGGTCTTGCATCCTTAAAGTCAAATCCGACTTTTTTCTTGTTAATCCAATTGAAAATATCCAAAATTGGGTGAACAGGAATGTGATTTGTTTTTAGCTCATAGGCAAACTGGTCCCACGCACTTGTATAGCCACAATCAGCAATGGCAAATTTAACATTTTCAGGAAGACTTTGGTTGCCTGTCATGCACAAAACTGTTGCACTACCCATAGAATCTCCATGGAGAATTATTTGCCGATTGGGAAGTAATGTGCTGTTAATATAATTAAGCCATTTGACACAGTCCACAGACTCAAAGAAACTAAATCCGATGTATCTGCCTTCACTTTCTCCAGATGCGGTATGGTCAACAAAAAAAAGCCCGAATCCAAAATCGTCAACAAAGCTTTTCCCAAACAGACAGACATTATTATGCCCAGAGCCTTTGTAACCATGACTGCAAAAAACGATAACATCAGAGTTTGATTTTGGAGCAATATAATAGCCGCGGAGCTTTTCTCCTCTGTCATTAACCATGGTATAATGTTCAACCTTTTGTTTATCAAGCCATTTTTGTCCGTCCAGAACAGCAGTAATTAATCTATCTCTTTCAATAGGCATAAAAGGATTGCTGTCACTCATTTCAGTTGATTTTTTTGCCTCCTTTGTGCTATCTATAAGAACAGTGTGTATATAATCTGTTGCACCGACGACGGTTGCAGAAATTGCAGCACCCGCAACAATACCGCCAGTAAGAAGCTTGGCTGATTTTTTCATAGTAAAAGACTTCCTTCGAAAAAGTATTTTATGATAATAATATATCAACAAAATTAGTATGTCAAGAAAACCCACACGCATAGGCACAAGGCGGATACTCTTACCTTTAATATTATTTGAAAGAATGAGCAAAAGCCCCGTGATTATTAGATTACGGGGTTTGATTTTTATTTTTACTATCTTTAACTTTAAAAATGCAGTGTTTATTTCTTGCTTTGCTATTTTTGAATGGACAAAAAATATATGTTAATAAAACTGTCAAAATTACTGTGGAAAGCGTTTGCATAAAGAGTGGGAAAAAACGCAGAAAATGTGAGGAAGTAATAAGAATAACTTTGTGTTGTTCCGCTTTCATCTTTATGTTAAACTATAAATAAATTGGTTAATACAAAAATAGTGTATCATATCTGTTTTAAGGAGGAGCAAGCTTGAAACCAACTGATTCATACAAAGAAAATAGTCTTAAAAATGCTACCTCTAATGAAGGTCTTAATGTTGAAACAGCCCAGAAAGTTGCAGAGATTATATATAATATAAGTGATGTTTCGGCAGTAACTATAACAAATATGGAGCAGGTGCTTGCATATATTGGAGCCGACTGCGAAGAGCATCCAACCATTGGAATGCCAATTATTACCGAGTCTGCGTATGATGTTTTGAGGACTGGTGAGCTTAGGGTTGTTCATAACAAAAGCGGGCTTCATTGTGAAAAAAACGGATATAATTGCCCGCTTGAATCAACAGTGATTGCACCGCTGATTTTGAACGACAAAATAATAGGAACAGTAAAGCTTTATCACCCTGCAAAGGACGAAGTGCCGGAATATGTACTTAAACTTGCCATTGGGGCAGCACAGTTGCTGAGTATGCAGGTGGAGCTTGCGGAAAAAGACAGGCAACAGCAACTCATGGTTGAGGCCCAGTTGGATGCACTTAGGGCAAGGATAAACCCGCATTTTCTTTTTAACACACTAAACACCATAGGAGTTTTGATAAGAACTGATCCGGAAAAGGCAAGGGAGTTGCTTCTAAACTTTTCCGCATTTTTTAGGAACTCATTAAAAACAAGCAGTCACTTTGTCACGCTGGCACAAGAACTTGAAAACATAAACAACTATATCGTTCTTGAGCAGGCACGATTTGGAGATAAACTTAATATCCAAATGTCGCTCGAACCGCAGTTAATGGATGCAATTGTGCCGGTGCTAAGTATTCAGCCACTGGTTGAAAATGCAATTGTACATGGAATAACACCTAAAGAAAGTAACGGAACAGTTCGAGTAAAGGCGTATTCACTTGGCGAAGAGGAGATTGAAATTGTTGTAAGTGACGACGGAATTGGAATAAAAGAAGACATACTTACCCTTGTAAGAGAGAAAAAATATAATTCAAGTTCTGGTGCGGGGGTTGGACTTAATAATGTTGATGAGCGGCTAAAAATTCTTTTTGGTAAAGATAGTGGAATAAAAATTAATAGCAGACAAGGCGAAGGCACAACTGTGAGTTTTACTATCAAAAAACGATTTGATAGCAAAAAGGAGGGTGAGCAGTGATACTTAGAGCATTGATTGTTGATGATGAATACCCTGCAAGGCAGGAACTACGATATTTGCTAAGTCAATTTGAAAATGTTGAAATTGTTGGTGAAGCGGCAGGTGCAACAGAAGCTTTGAAGCTTATTGATGCAGTTGAATACGACATATTGTTTCTTGATATTAATTTGACTGGAATGAACGGTCTGGAGTTTACAGAAAAACTTAATTCTCGCAAACATAGGCCACATATTATTTTTATTACCGCATATGAAAACTTTGCACTTGATGCGTTCAGGGTAAACGCTACGGACTATATTTTGAAGCCTATTGAAGTTGCGCGGCTTAAACAGGCGATTGATAAAGTTGCGGAGCTGAAAGCTGTTGAAAAACGCAACCAAAATAAAGCTTCAGAGTCCACGCAGGTAAGTGAGAATAATACGCCAAAGAATGAGTCTGAATCAGTTGAACGAGTTATGGCAGAAGCCTTTGGAAGATTTATTCTTGTGGATGTTAATGACATCTGTTATGCCTTTACGGAGGGTGACCATGTTTATCTTAAAACAGCAACAGAAAAAATTATGACGAGATTTACACTTAAGGAACTTGAGGAAAAGCTAAATAGCAAAGTGTTTTACAGAACACATAGAAGCTTTATTGTTAATATCCGAAGAGTAAAAGAGATTCAGCCGTTTTTTAACGGGACATACAGCTTGACGATGGATGACAAGGAAAAAAGCCAGATACCTGTAAGCCGAAGCAATGCACAGAAGCTTAGAAAGATGTTTGGAAGAAGCACGCAAGAAAATTAAAATAAACACAAAGCAAAGGTGACACACAAAATAAGTGCGTCACCTTTATTTTGATATGAGAAGGGTGATAATAACTATTGATTTATGGCTGTGCATCTGTTTACATTGCTCCAAAAACTATTTTTATGCGTTCTTACTTAACGGAAGATTAGCAGTTACTATAACATTATCCTTTTCCATGCAAGTGAAAAGACTTTGGCTACCTTCAATAAGTGATTCAACAGCTCCAGGCTCTGCCAATGTTGATAAATCTCCCAGATTTTCGGTTTCACCAGATGCAATTTTACGGAGTATGCGTCTTATGATTTTTCCACTACGAGTTTTTGGAAGCTGGTCTGCAAAATGAACAACATCCGGAACTGCGATTGGACCAATTGTTTTACGCACTTGCTTGCGTAATTCTTCTTTAAGCTCTTCATTCGGAACACAATCAGCATTGAGTGTAACATAGACATATACTCCCTGACCTTTGATGTCATGTGGATAGCCAACAACAGCAGCTTCTGCTACATGAGGATTTTCTACCAATGCATTTTCAATTTCGGCGGTGCTTAGCCTGTGACCAGAAACATTGAGAACATCGTCAACTCTTCCAAGGAGCCAGTAGTATCCATCCTTGTCTTTTCTTGCACCGTCACCTGTAAAGTAGTATCCAGGAAAGGTTGAAAGATAAGTCTGCTCAAATTTGTCGGGTTCTCCATAAACACCGCGCATAATTCCAGGCCATGGAATTTTAAAGCAAAGGGCACCTTCTTCATCCTGCTCATTACCAAAGCTGTCAACAATCGCAGGCTGAACACCAAAGAAAGGCAGACCTGCCGAGCCGGGTTTTCCTGTCGATATTCCAGGCAAGGGCGTGATAGCGATTCCGCCTGTTTCCGTTTGCCAGTAGGTGTCCACAACTTCACATTTGTTTTTGCCAATAACTCGGCTATACCATTTCCAAACTTCAGGATTAAGCGGTTCACCGACGGAGCCAAGCAGACGCAGACTTGAAAGGTCATACTTGTTAACCCAGTCCTCACCTTCACGCATAAGGCTTCTGATAACTGTTGGGGCAGTATAGAAAACACTTACCTTGTATTTTTCAACAATTTCCCAGAATCGACCGGGGTTAGGATAACTTGGAATTCCTTCATACATAATAGTTGTTACACCTAAAGAAAGAGGACCATAAATAACATATGAATGTCCCGTTATCCATCCGCTGTCGGCAGTACACCAATATGTGTCGCTTTCCTTCATATCAAAAACATACTTTGTTGTCATACTTGAATACATCAGGTATCCAGCGGTTGTGTGCAATACACCCTTTGGCTTTCCTGTGCTTCCAGAAGTATACAATATAAATAACGGGTCTTCAGAATCCATTTCCTCTGGAGGGCAAACAGCAGCGATATCGGGTGAATTGATTTCATGGTGCCACCATTTGTCACGCTGTGTCCAGAAGTTGATATCAGCACCGGTATGCTTAACAACAATACAAGTTTCAATTGTTGGACAGCCCTCAAGTGCTTCATCAACATTGTCTTTAAGCGGCACATAGGTTCCTTTCCTAAGTCCAGCATCTGCAGTTATAAGCAGTTTTGCTCCAGAATCGTTAATGCGTTCTCTAAGGCTCTGTGCAGAGAAACCACCAAAAATAACATTGTGAATTGCACCAATCCTCGCACAAGCCAAAACAGAAATAGCAAGTTCTGGAATCATCGGCATATAAACTCCGACAACATCGCCTTTTTTGACACCCCATTTTTTAAGAACATTTGCAAATCTGCAAACCTGATTGTAAAGCTCATTGTATGTGATGATTTTTGTGTTTTCCCTCTGTTCTCCTTGCCAGATGATTGCGGCTTTGTTTTTTCGCCATGTGCCAAGATGCCTGTCAAGACAGTTTGCGGAAACATTAAGCTTGCCACCTATAAACCATTGAATATTTCCACTTTCAAAGTCGCCTTGGAATGTTTTTCCGAATGGCTTTATCCATTCAATCATTTCAGCTTGTTCAGACCAGAAAGCGGCAGGGTCCTTGATAGAAAAGTCATACATCCTTTTATAGTCATCGTAACTTAGTACACACATATTAAAACCTCCTGTTCATATTTTTATTACAAGATATCACTGAATGCCGATTTTTGAAACATAAAAGAAGTGAAATAGCAAATTAAAGAGGCCATGCTACATTTTTCAGGGTGAATGGAAGATAATGTGTTTAAGCAAAATTCAAAACTGCTTAGGCTTGAAATCCGTTCATTCAAGGCTAAAATCGACGGTTAGACATTAATTTAACAATAAATAGCGGGCTAAATAGATTTTAAATTAGTATTTGCAATATGCAAGTTAAATACTACTGTCTTGCAAAAAAATGTGATTCAATGGCAATGCTTTTTTGCTAAAAATAGATTTTACACCTTAATTTTGAATTTATAAAAACAAAAAAACCGCTTGCATATGCAAACGGTTTAAAAAAGTATATTTATTTAATTTTTTAGCAAATCCTTGGTAATCCTTCGCCAAAAAGCTCTTCAAGTATTCGCTTGCCACCAATGGAGGTTTTTAACACAACATTGTTTTGAACCGAACTCATTTTGCCTATGATTGAGGCATTTTCACCGTACTTACTGCTTTTTAGAAGGCTTAAAGCCTTTTTGGCATCTTTGGCATTTACAACAACAACAAACTTGCCTTCGTTGCCCATATAGAGCGGGTCAAGCCCGAGTATGTCGCAAAGTCCCCTTACCTGTGAGCTAACAGGTATAGTATCTTCAAATATTTCAATGCCACATTTTGATGCATCAAAAATCTCATTAAGAATGGTTGCAAGACCGCCTCTTGTCACATCTCGCATTGCTTTTACTCTGATGCTGTTTTGAATAAGCCCCAAAACCATCTCGTTCAAAGGCGCACAGTCACTTTGAATATCATTTTCAATATTAAGCCTTGACGATAGAACTGTTGCATGATGGTCGCCAAGAGTGCCAGAAAGAATGATTACATCATCGTTTTCACATTTACAGGAAGCAACCTCAATCTCATTTTCAACAAATCCGACTCCAGCGGTGTTAATATACACCCCGCCATTGCCCTCAATAACCTTTGTATCTCCCGCAACGATAAGCACATTTGCCTCCTTTGCAGTCTTGCTCATTGATTGAGCAATTTTATCAAGAGTTTCAAAGTCTGTGCCTTCTTCAATAATAAAACCGCAGGTAATATATTTGGGAACAGCACCTCGCATTAAAAGGTCGTTTACAGTTCCAACAATTGACAGCTTTCCGATATCTCCACCTTTAAAAAAGATGGGGGTAATAACAAAACTGTCTGTAGTGATTGCAATTTTTGCACTGGAGTCAACAACAGCAGAATCTTCCATGCAATCAAGAATTTTATTGCTGAAATGCTTTGCAAAGACGGAGCGTATAAGGTCGGAAGTAGCTTTTCCACCACTGCCATGACTTGTGTTAATTTTCATATCAATTCTCCTTTATGCAAGTGAAAAATAGTTGTGGCACGCACCTTCAAGTGAAACCATGCAAGCACCTTGTGGAGTTTGAGGAGTACAGACAGTTTTAAAAAGTGGACAGTCACAAGGAGCGGACTTGCCAATTATAATCTCACTGCATTTGCAAAGCTTATTAAAGTGTTTGTCCTCATCAAGCCCAAAGCTTCCAGCATCATATCTTTTATATTCTTTTTTCAAGTAAAGCCCAGACATTGGAATGCATCCAATTCCTCGCCAGCTTGCATCATCAGCATACAGATATTTTGAAGTGAGTAGCTCGCTCCTGCGGTTTGGATATGAATTGACAGCAGAGCGATAAAGGTTTAAAACTTTTCCTTTGCCCTGCAATTGTGTAATGGAATAAATTGCACTTAGTATTTGCTCAGGAGTGAAGCCTGTAACCACAAAAGGTTTTTGGAATTTTTTGGATATATCAATAAATATGTCGCTGCCAGTAATTACACTTACATGGCCTGGTGCAATAAATCCAGAAATATTTGGCGCATTGTTGCAAACCCAGTCAATTGTATTCGGCATTGTTTTGAGTGAAGTGAGCAATTGAATATTACTAATTTCCGACTCAATGATTTTTTCAAGCATAAGTGCATAAATGGGGATGGTCGTTTCAAAGCCAATCGCTGCAAAAATAAAGTTTTTTTCTTTGCTATCAGAAGCCAGCTTAAAAATATCAAAAGGGGAGTAGACAAACTGAACATTTCCGCCTCTTGACTTTGCATCTTCAAGCGATTCACAGCTACCCTTTACCCGTATCATATCCCCAAAGGTGACAACAACATTGTTATCAATTTTTGACAGCTCGCAAAGCTTGTCGATATATGCCGAAACAGTTACACAAACTGGGCAACCAGGGCCAGAAACAAGCCTTATATTGTCAGGCAACAAGCTTCTGATTCCAAATTTTGAAATTGCATTGGTATGTGACCCGCAAACCTCCATGATTTGCAAAGGATCGCCGCTATAGGATTTAATGTACGCAATAATTCCATCAATGTCATTCATAAAATTCACCTATATACTTTCAATTTCGTTTATGATATCAAGAAGCATATCCCTATCAAAATCCGAGAGTACCTGAATGACACAGCCGGCATGAACGAGGACGCTTTGCCCAACTTCAACGCTAACAAGCCCAGCTTCACATTCAACTATGTTTCCATTAAAGTCCACAAGCACTTTTGAGCCATTAATTTTTTTTACAATACCTGGCGCAGCAACACACAAAAATATCAGTCCTTTTTAAAGTATTCGCAGGCAACAAAAGCCTGTCCCAAGGCAATACCGCCATCGTTTGTCGGGACAGTCCTGTTAATATAAGTGTCAAAACCGTCTTCTGAAAGCTTTTCCAAGCATTCGGTTGTGAGAATGCGGTTTTGAAAAACTCCGCCACTCAACGCAATCTTATTAATATTATAGCGGTTCCTTAAAAGAATACTTGTTTCAACAACAAGATTTACAACAGCTCTGTGAAATCCAAGTGCCACGGAATATTTGCTTGCATTGTTTTTGTAGGCACTAATTATATTTTTTAAAAGGTTATTGAAAGAAAATAAATATGAATCACCAATATTGATAATATCAAACTTGAGTTCAAGGGGTTTGATATTATTTACAATAGCATAATCCGCAAAGTTTTCAAGTGCAATTGCACATTCACCCTCATAAGAGTTGTAGCGTTTAATATCGGTTAAATAGGCGACCGCATCAAAAAGCCTTCCAAAGCTTGAGGTGAGGTGAGTGTTGACATTTTGTTGCAGTGCAGATTTAATTACTGCATATTTAGAATTGTCAAAGTGGCTTTCAGCGTTTAATGAATTTATATAACACATGGCTGAAAGCTCGGCGTCCTTTGAAACCTTGTCACCGCCACACATTTTTGTGTATTCAAGGTGTGAAACTCGCTTATATGATGCACCTTTGCAGATTAAAACTTCGCTGCCCCAGACACAGCCATCATCTCCAAAACCAGTGCCGTCAAAAGAAAAGCCAATCACGCTATCGGTAATATCGTTTTCTGCCATAACAGAGGCGATGTGGGCATGGTGGTGCTGTACCTTTAAAGTCTTTAAGCCAAGAGAGAGAGCAAAGCGTGAAGAGTAGTAACTGGGGTGCAGGTCTGAAACAACAATTTTGGGCTTAATATGAAAAAGGTTGCACATTCGCAAAAAGTTTTCTTTGTATCTTGCAAATATATCGGCATTTTCAAGGTCACCAAAATATTGGCTCAAATAAACTTTGTCATTCTTAACAAGTCCAAAGCTTGCTTTTAAATCACCGCCTGTGCAAAGAACATCATCAACGGAATAGTGGCCTTTAAGTCTAATTGGTTCTGGAACAAAACCCTTTGCTCTGCGAATTAGTTGTGGCTTGTCAGCAAGCACCCTTGCGACTGAATCGTCAAGTGGAGTGATAATCTCTCGGGTGTTGTAAAGAACGCCCTCAAACAGCTCTGTATCGACACAGAGCATGGCTTCATCTTTGTATATTATGGGTTCACTTGATATATTTGCACTTGTACAAATAAGCGGACCAAGTCGGTTTATAAGTAGATCTTGAAGAGGCGAGCTTGGCAAGAAAGCACCAAGATACAAACTGTCGCCACAAACAAGCTCACAAAAATTATAATTTTCACTTTTTTTAAACAACACTATTGGCCGTGAAATCGAATTAACCAGTTCTGTTTCAGCCTTTGTTGCACAGCATAGCTTTTCAATCTCGTCGGAGTTATTAAAAATCACTGCAAAGGGCTTGGCATCTCTTGCCTTTTGTTTTCGAAGCCTTGAAAGTGCCTTTTCGGAATATGGGCTACAAACAAACTGATAGCCTCCGACATTTTTAATGGCTAATATACCATCATTTTTAAGTATATCGACACCTTTTTCAAACGCTTCGTGCTTTTCCAGAGTTCTGTCTTTAAGTTTTAGTAAAAGCTGTGGGCCACAAGCATGGCAGGAAATCGTTTGTGCCTGCCTTCTCCTTGTGCGTGTATTGTACTGTGTTTCGCAATAATCACACATTGGAAACTTGTCCATGGCAGTGGTTGTTCTGTCATACGGAAGTTCTCGGATAATTGAATATCTTGGACCACACGAAGCACAGCTGATGAAATGATAAAGATATCTTGGGTCATTTTTATCATAAAGCTCATTTTTGCACTTTTCACAAAGAGGAAAGTCAATCGGTATTTGCGGGCAATTCACATCGCCTTTTTCGCTTTCAATAACATCAAATCCACAAAAGTCCTGAAAGGGGATTTCAATGTGCGATATAGAATCGACACGGCCTCCAAAAGGACAGTTGGATTTAATGTCTTCAATAAAGCATGAGAGTGTTTGCTCATCAACATTGGCATAAATTAAAACAGTCCCGCCGTAGTTTAACACTCCACCACAAAGGGAGTATTCTTCAGCGAGTCCTAAAATAAATGGACGAAATCCAATGCCCTGCACTATACCGTCCACTTTTATTTGGAATGTTTTAATATTTTTCATTCAGCCTCAATGCTTTCTATGCTCATTTCTCTGCCAACTTCACTTGGAATGCCATCAACATTACAATGTGGGCAAGAAAACTCAAAAGGTTTTCTAACAAAAAGCTCGCAGCACTTTGGACATTTCAACATAGTTTTAACTTTTCTAACAGATATTTCAGCACCCTCACAGATTGTACCTAAAGACACATCTAAAAAATGGAGCTGAATTGTTTCTGGAGAGAAGCCGGAACTTTCTCCAACAACAAGATTAATTTTTGTAACTTTGCTTTTCCCTTGATTGTGAGCGTCTTCTATTGCGTGCTCAATGATGTGAATAGCCTTATGATATTCATGCATTTTTTAGTCCTCTTTTTCTTCAAAATCATTTTTTTCAACAAGTTTGAAAATGCCAGAGCTTTTTTTACTACTTGGCTCGGTATATTGATTGTTGACGCTCAAGCACTTTTTTGGACAGCAGTCCACACAATATGAGCATACAACGCAACCGAATCTGTCAATTTCCCAGACTTTTTCACTGCGGTTTACGACGATTGCTCCGCTTGGGCATTTTCGTGAACATAGTCCGCAAAAAATACAATTGTCAATGTCAATATCAATGCTTCCACGAGTTGCTTTTGGATATTCAGGTACAACAAAAGGATACATCTTTGTTGCAGGCTTAGAAAACATATTTTTTATAGCATATGGCCAATAACTCATTAAGCCCATTAGTAACACTTCCTAAACAATATAATGCTTATCTTTCGGTACAGCTGATGCAAGGGTCAATAGTGAGAATAAGAATTGGAACATCAGCGAGCTGACAACCTTTTAAGGTTTCCAAAAGAGAAGGTATATTGGCAAATGTAGGGGTCCTGACTCTCATTCGTTCAAGAAACTTTGAACCGTTTGCTTTGGCATAATAGATTACTTCACCCCTTGGCTGTTCAAGGCGAGAAAAATATTCGCCGTCTGGAGTGCCTTTGAATGGAGTCAACAACTCTGATGTTGGCATTTTTGCAACTGCCTGATGAATGATATCAATGGACTGATATATCTCTTTTATGCGAACATCAGTTCTTGCATAACTGTCGCCGATATCGCTTGTGATTGGCTCAAACTCAAAGTCGTTGTAGGAGGAATATCCAAGTTTCCGTGTGTCAATTGAAATTCCGCTTGCTCTCATCATAGGGCCAACAGCGCCAAGCTCATGTGCCTTTATTTTTGTGAGAATACCAACATCACAAAGACGGGATTTTACTGTGTAGTCATTGAGAAAAGTGCGAGTAAGAGTACGAAGTTCTTTTTCAATATCTTTAAACATCTCAACAAAATTGTGAAGAGTATCATTGTCTATATCTTTGCGAACACCGCCGATGGTGTTAACAGAAAAGATAACACGACCGCCTGTGGTGCATTCAAACATATCAAGAATTTTTTCTCTGATACGCCATGACTGCATAAAAAGATTTTCATATCCAAAGGCATCTGCAAGAAGTCCAAGCCAAAGAATATGGCTGTGAATACGGCTCATTTCAGCCCAGATAACTCTAAGATACTGTGCACGCTTTGGAACTTGAATATCCATTATATTTTCGATTGCTTGGCAATATCCCATTCCATGCATAAAGCTACAGATACCACAAATGCGTTCTGCAATATAAACATATTCGGTAAAATCTTTTTTCTCAACGAGTTTTTCAAGTCCCCTATGAACAAATCCCACCGATGGGATTGCTTCAACAACTTTTTCGTCCTCAAGAACCAAATCAAGATGGATTGGTTCAGGCAAAACAGGATGCTGAGGTCCAAAAGGAATTATACTTTGCTTTGCCATTTCTTACTCCCCCTGATTCGAATTTTTGAATGGTTGCTTTTCGCTCATTTTATAAAAATTTCCGTTATAGTCAAGGGTAATAAAGACTATTTTGACACCAAACAGGTCTTTCATTTCGTTCTCATATAAAAATGCTGCAGGAAAAATTGCACTAATACTATAAATTTCCTCGTCCGTATCAATGATAACCCTAATATTTTCCATGTCATATTCCTTGGCAAAGGAGTAGGTAAGCTCATATCCGTCCTTGATTCTGTTTGCACATATCTGAACAAGACGATAATCTAAATCCTTATATTTAAGAGCATTTTCAACCAAAAGACAATCAGGAATAACTGTTACTTTCTGTTCATCACACATAATTATTACCTCTATTTTCTATTATTTGAGGTTGTATTCTTTAGACTTTTCATTCAAAATGTCAAGAGCTTTTACAACACCGTCAATTATAGCCTGTGGCCTTGCGGCACATCCTGGAACATAAATATCAACAGGAAGAACCTTGTCTATACCACCAAGTATATTATAGCAATCCTTAAATACACCACCATTACAAGCGCAGATGCCAATGGCAACAACAACCTTTGGAAAAGGCATCTGGTCATAAAGTTGCTTTATAACACTTTCGTTTTGTGTGTTCACTCCGCCAGTAATAAGAAGTATATCAGCGTGTTTTGGGTTACCTGTGTTGATTATTCCAAATCTTTCAACATCATAAACCGGTGTAAGGCAAGCCAAAACTTCGATATCGCATCCGTTACAGCTTGAACCATCATAATGAATAATCCAAGGAGATTTTTTTAAGTAAGACATTATATTCACATCCCCTTATCCTATAAACTTAAGAATTATCAGATTAAGGAAACCCAGAATGAGTGCAACAACCCATGAGGATTTAAGCATAGTCTGCCATCTAACTCTTGCGTCTGAATTATCAATGAGTATTTCAAAAATAAATACAAGTGAAATAGCACCAAAAGCGACAAGCCAGCTCCACCATGCAGATGTAATGAAAAACATACCAACAATGCCAAACAGCATAACATTTTCATACCAGTGAGTAATTTCTATAAGTGCAAGCATCTTGCCTGAAAACTCAGTTGTGAGTCCTTTAACCATTTCCTGATGTGCGTGGTGAGATGTGCTAAGGTCAAACGGAGATTTTCTGAGCTTAATAATTAGAATGAAAACAAAGCCCAAAAATATTCCGGGCAGATAAACAATAGCAGGCATATCATTTTGAATAATGTCATAGACATTAAAGCTTTTAGTTGCCATGTAAAAACCAATAGCAACAATAAGAACCATTGGTTCATACGACATCATCTGAATAAGTTCTCTCTGTGCACCCATTGCACTGTATGGAGAGCTTGTTGAGCTTGCACAAAGGATAAGAAATATTGAAGCGAGTGTCAGTGAGAAGAAAATGAGTAGCAAATCACCGCCCGCAAAAAACAAAATGCCGGTAAAAACAATGAAGATAAAAAATCCAAAAGCAAAAAAGTCTTGAATTTTATTAACAACAAATGTTTCTTTTGTAAAAAGCTTCAAAACATCATAGTAGGATTGGAATAGCGGAGGACCTTTTCTGTTTTGCATTCTTGATGAAATAACTCGGTCAAGTCCGTTTAAAAATCCTCCAAGTATAGGTGCAAGCAATACATAAAGTACACCTGAAATAACCCTTATCAACTCAAAGCACCTCCCGTAATTACAGCCATTACAATTACAATCAAGCTCGCTGCAATTATAATTGACGGTGTGAGAAGAACTTGGTCGCTAAAGTATTTTGGCATATACCAATTTGAAAGGTACAGGGGGGTTTTATTACCCATAGAGTCAATAAATTCTCTGTCATTGCCAGCGTTGATACCAGACATATAAGAGATTACAAGCTTTTCTTTTGATTTAAAGGTAAACAGCTTGATACATATTGGCATCAATACAATCATCAAAAGCATGAATGTCATTATGCTCATGTTTCCATCGCTGATAATCATCTTTGCTGTTTCGCTTCCAAACATCTCCATAAGGAGTGGAATTATGAAATACTTTGAAATTGCAGGGAAAGCAAGGCACAGTGAAACCATTATAATGGAAAGACTACCCATTGCAAACCACTGGTTGTTTTTAGTTGTGTCATTAAGACGCTGGCTCTCATGAATATAGGAAACAAGCTTGCCAAGCCATTTTGTCCAGTAGAAGAGAGTTGCAGCACTTCCAAATACAAGGAACAATATAAGAATTAAGCTTTCAGAATCTATGAATGCCTTGAGTGCAGCCCACTTGGAAATAAGCATTCCGAATGGGGCAAGGAACATTCCAACTATGCCGATAATCATAACCATTGCAAGACTGGGCAGCTTAACTATCAAGCCATGCATATCTTCGATACTTCTGCTTCCTGTTGCATTCTCAACTGCACCAACAGAAAGAAACATAAGCGATTTTGAAACAGCATGGAATATAACGAGCAGAACCGCAGCCCAAACAGCTTCCTGAATTCCGACACCAGCACAAGCACAGATAAGTCCAAGATTTGCAATTGTTGAAAAGGCAAGAACTTTTTTTGCATCACTGTGCGAAATTGCAATAAGCGAAGTTACAAGGAAAGTAAATCCACCTATCATGCTAACCATGAATCCGGCAAGGTTCCCTTGAAGAAGAGGTGAAAGCCTTATAAGCAGATACACACCCGCCTTGACCATTGTTGCAGAATGCAGAAGTGCCGAAGTTGGTGTTGGTGCAACCATCGCACCAAGAAGCCATTTTGAAAATGGTAGCTGTGCAGATTTTGTAAGAGCCGCAAAGCTGAGTAACATAACAGGAACGAGGACATCAACTCCGCTGACACCAAGCTCCAAAATTTTATTAAAATCAAGCGTTCCAAGTTTTATTGCAAAGTATGCAATGCCAATTGCAAATGCAAGACCGCCAAGCAAATTCATCCACAGCGCTGTAAATGAATTGTCCATTGCCTGCTCAGTTTTGGTATAGCCAATAAGCAAGAAGGAACAAAGAGTAGTTATCTCCCAGAAGAAGAACAACCACAAGAGATTGTTTGAAAAAATCAACCCAAACATTGCACCAAGGAATACAAAAAGGATTGCAAAAAACATTGGTGAGCGGTCTTTATATTCGGTGTGATGATTGTGGTAGTCCTTCATGTAGCCTATTGCGTAAATACATATTAAGCATCCAACGATGGCAACAATCAAGCACATTATGATTGAAAGTTTGTTTGCAAAAATATGTGGACCAGCTTCAATCTCTTCTTTATAAGAAAATTCTAACCACACAATCAATGCTGTTTGAGCAACTGATAGTATGGCAACATAGTATTTCTTATAGCGAAAACCGAAATAGACAATAAGACACATCATTAAGATTTCACATACAAGCATTATGGTATCAATTTGTTTTGATGATTCCAGAAAGGATAACCCATCTTCTGAAAAAAAGTTTTTAGCGCAGAAAACCAAAGAGCAAACAACAATTATTGCACTTGAAACTTTAACAATAAAAGATATTAAAGCTTTGCTTTTTGAAATGCTTAGAAGAGCCGCACACAACAATGGAAAAAGCACTAAAAATGAAATTAGCTGCATTATGTATCACTTCTTTAACCTGATTTGTTTTTAAAAGAGTATATAAATATGTAGATATAACGACTTCATTCTACCTTCAACGATATGGCGTGTCAATAGAAAAACAACTAATTTAAATTATTTATTTTTTAACGAATTATAAGTAAAATATTAGTAAAAATCAAGTAAAGAATTAAGGACATCAAACACAACATAAACACCAATTTTTCCTATTAATTAAGCATTTTTTAAACACAATTGGGTTTTTATGTAAAAAATAATTGATATTTTTTACATAACATACAAATTTCAAAAAAAATAAATTTTTAATGAAATTTATGATAAAAAAGATAAATAATTCCAAACGATGAAATAGTATAGAAGAAAAATAAAAAGAGCCAAAATATTTATAAAAAATATAAAATCAAACTGTTAAGCTCAAAACAATACTTTCCTATATAAATATAAAT
This sequence comes from Oscillospiraceae bacterium, assembly GCA_036654375.1. Lineage (GTDB taxonomy): Bacteria > Bacillota > Clostridia > Oscillospirales > Acutalibacteraceae > RZYX01. Next base: position 3,374 of record JAVVSD010000017.1, on the reverse strand, counting down.
GATTTCTTATACTATATTATATATAAATATACTGTCTAAATTTTTGATTCAAAAAACATTTGTGCGGACATCTAATGCGATATCACTCCATAAAACAACTATATGGAATTGAATTTTAGGTTTCAAACCTAAAAAAGCGACAACACAGGTTAAGTGATTGTCGCTTTTTGTTGCTTGCGTTTATTAAGAAGATAACAATTAAAATAGTTTTTATCTATTTCTTTTTGTATACATAAATACCAAACTCAATTTTAGTTTTAAATGAATCAAGCTTTTGAAGCTTGGCTTGGTCTGTGCGGCTTGTCTTATAATAATAAGGTGTCATTTTAAAAAGATTTTGAATATCCTCATTACTTTCAAGAAAAATGAAATCTTTAGTTTCCTTTCGTTCAACAATGTCAAAGCCGTCAAGCAAAGGTATGCCCTCTTCATTTTCATAAGGAGTGTCATAAACACTGGATTTTAGCTCCCACAAATGAAATCTAAGTGGCACAGCACAGATAAGAATACCTTCATTTTTCAAAATCCTTTTATACTCACTTGCAACCACAGGAGCAAAGAAATTTAGTATAATATCAAAACTACAGTCGCCAACAGGAATATCAAAAACACTGGCAACAGCCAGTTCAATGCTTTTACTTCTGTGAGATGCAGCAATCAAAGCATCTTTTGCTATGTCTACGCCACAAAAATTAGGCTCAATTCCATTCTTTTTAAGATGCTCGCAAATGTTAGCAGTATAGTAGCATTCTCCACAGCCAGCATCAAGAACTTTCATTCCGCTTTTTGAGTGCTTGTCAAATATCTCAAAAATGGCTTTAAGCAATGGATAGTAATAGCCTTTATCCAAAAATTCTTTTCGAGCGTTAACCATGACTTTGTCATCTCCATGACGCTTTGTGCTGTTCTTTTGTGATTGCAAAAGATTAACATAACCGTGCTTTGAAATGTCAAAACAGTGGTTGTTTTGACATCTATATAGGTCAGTTTTTTTGTAAAGTTCATTTTTACATACAGGACAATTAAATAAAGACATATTTTTCTCCGATAATACAAGTAGATAGACAATTATGAAAGATGCTTAAATTAGCTATTGCAAATTAATAAAATCTGTGAATATTGTAAATTACAAATAGTATAAAGTCAAATATTTAAATATAAAATTTATAAAATATTACCAAATATTTTAAAATAGAATAAAATCTGCATTGTCATGAAACGAGCAATATACACAAAATATATATAAAAAATTTTTTATTCTAAAAAAATTTCTACAATTTATATAAAAATATGATAAATTATATAATATTTTGATAAAATATTGACAATATTCGACAAAAATGCTACTATAAGTATAGATAACTATATGTTTTGAGTTAAACAGTGTTTTGGAATGAGGCGAACAGCTTTGAAGAAAAAATACAGTTTGGATGTGTGCAAGGAAAAATTTTCATTATGGAAATTTATAAAATCCCAAAAGGGCTTATCAATATTACTTTTAATAGTGCTTGGATTAACACTAATATATTTTGTATTCATTAAAGTTAAGCTAATTGATTATAGCGACACCTCAGCAAACACTGGACAGATAGAGCAAATTCAGCAAAAACCCACAAGGGAAGACCTGTTTTCGGTATCAATCAACACAAAGCTGTATTTAACTAAGGATAATAAAGTTGCAGCCTATATTAAAAATGACAAAACAAACAAATATAATATGCAGGTATTGATAAAAGAGGATAGCACAGACAAAGTTCTATATCAATCAGACATTTTAAAACCAGGAAGGCAGATTGATTATATAAACCTTAATGAGCGTCTTAAAAAGGGGAGTTATAAGGCAACAGCGGAGTTTCTTGCGATGGACATAAAGAGCGGGGAAGCAAGTGGCAAGGTAGTTGTTGAGCTTGTTATTATAAGTGAAGAGTAACAAATAAAGAGTAAAGGAGTTATGAAAAATGAAAAAGTATATGTCGTTAATTTTAGCAGCAGTTATGGCGATAACTTTTGGAATGAGTGCATCTGCAGTAGGCGAATTGCATAGTGCATATACCCCAAAGGGCGGACTAAATGCAGTGGTTGACGGAACAGGCGCAAATTTTGATAAAACCGGTTCTGCGGATTCACAAATCGGAACAGATTTCTACATCGTTGACTATCAGGACACAATACTTACATACCAACTCACAGTTGAAGTTCCAATGTATGTGGCACTTGCAGTTGTTGGAGATGGAGCAGTTGCAGTTCCAAGCGCAAACGCATATGGGTTAAAGAATTTCTCTGGATTTCCTGTTAATATCACAGCAGTCACTGTTGTTGACCAGGCAAATGGATGGAAACTTTCCTCGGTACTTTCAGCCCCCAAAGATATTATAGTTAAATTGGAGAATAAGAACCTGTTAGATTTATCCACAAATGCACAGACACTTACACAAATCCCAGCAGCAGCAACTTTGGATGGAATATTTAAGCCATACGCAATCACAGCAGAAGCAAAGCCATCTAATGCAGCGGCTGTAACAGGGTATCAATTTAGCGTTTCTTACACATTAGCATTAGCACCGACACCGTAACAAACTTAATTTGCATTAGAAATAAACTTAAAATCCGACGCCAACCACGTCGGATTTTAAGTATTTAATATTTAATAAATGAGCAAGGCATAGTTAATATAAAGCTTATACTTAAAATTATAGTAGGAGCTGATGGATTGTATGGGCAAGAAAAATCCAAAAAGCAAATCAACTAAAGAAAATCCGGAAGATATAAAAAGAGAAAGAGAAAAAATGGAAAAAAGGGATAAGATTGCACGGAGAACTCTTATCACAATTATTATTCTCTTACTTTTAATAATTTTTACAAAGTGTGGATATGATTATTACCAGGATTCAGGTAATAAAGTTGATGGAAATGCCGTAATTGGCCAGCTTGATGGCAAAACAGAAGAAGAAATACAACAAGAATTAGACAGAGTAGTTAGTGAAACGAGCTTGGTAATATCAATAAATACAAGGATTCAGATGAAAAATGGCTCTGCGCTTGCTCCAGTAAAAATTGAAAACATACCAAAGAATAACTACATAATGCAGGTTAGCATACTCCTTAAGGATACTGATGAAGTTATATATGAAAGTGGGCTTATTTACCCCAACTACCACATACAGGAAGCAAAATTTTATAGAAAGCTTCCAAAAGGCAAATATGATGCTTATGCAGTTTTTTCAGCATACAGTCTTAAAACAGAAAAATTTGCTGGACAGCAAAAGGCAAAGGTCAGGATAGAAGTTAATAATTAAACTTAAGAAAAACAGCCATAATCTTATCAAAAGATTATGGCTGTTTTTTTTGTGGTGTATAAATTAAGGGCAATCTTC
>JAVVSD010000016.1:0-27686 GCA_036654375.1 Oscillospiraceae bacterium | reverse complement strand
CGTGCTGCCTTTCTTTGGTTCGTTTCTTTGGCAGCCAAAGAAATGAACAAACATACAACTTAAAACAAATCCACACAAGTAACAGCTGAAATCTCTGTTGCTTTTTTTATTTAACACTTATTTATAATTTGATTTATTAATTAAAAAAGTGGTTGTTCATTTCGTTTCTTTGGCAGCCAAAGAAATGAATAAACATAAAGCTAAAAGTAAACCAACTCAAGTAACAGCTAAGAACACTGTTGCTTTTTTAAATTAAAATTGATTATAAAAGTGAAAAATTATCAGTCATAACTTTTTCTTCTGGAGAAGGCAAGACCGCCAAACCCACTGATGATAGCCATATAAAATCCAAGGTCATAGAAAAACCCATTGTTGTTTGTTTCATAAATTCGTGCATCTGTAAAGATGGAGGCTATAAGCGAAATTGGTGCAATCCAGCCATGCCAGACGCCAGAGAAAAAGCCAGCAGTGTCAGTACTTGGAACATCTTGAGGCATACAGCCCGCCATTGCAAAGCAAAAAAGAAAAACCAAAACAACGATAGCGATAATTTGTGATTTACGAGTTTTCATAAGAACACCTCAATTATTAAAATATGTACTAAAATGCAGTTGGAACAAGGCAAAGACCTGAGTCCTCTGCAATGCCAAAGATAAGATTCATATTCTGAACCGCCTGGCCTGCCGCGCCTTTAACCATGTTGTCGATAGCGGAAACAACAACAAGAGTATTTGTTCTCTCATCAATATGAAGTGAAATGTCGCAAAAGTTGCTACACTTAACATTGCGAAGATTTGCAACGCCACCGTCCTTTTGAAGACGCACAAACTTTTCATTATCATATGCAGATTTATAAGCTTTTCTGATGTCCAGCTTTGAAACACCGTCCTCAAGCTTTGCATAAATTGTGGATATTATTCCACGATTTATAGGCAAGAGATGTGGAACAAATAAAACTGTTATTTCCTTGCCTGAAACCCTTGAAAGAGTTTGCTCAATTTCTGGGGTGTGCCTGTGTGCAGCAATTTTATATGGCGAAAAAGCCTCATTGCAGTTTGGAAAGTGAGAGGTTTCGCTTGGGTTTCTGCCAGAACCAGAAACACCCGATTTTGAGTCAATTACAATCCCATCTGTTTTAACAAGCCTTGATTTAAGTGCAGGAGAAAGACCAAGTGCAATGCTTGTTGGATAACATCCAGGATTTGCAATTATTTTTGTGGCTTTAATATCTTCTCTGAAAAGCTCTGGCAGACCATAAACGGCCATGTTGTGCAAATCGGGATTTGTAAATTTTAGACCATACCATTGCTCATAATCATCTTCACTATCAAGTCTGAAATCTGCACCAAGGTCGATAAATGCAATATTTTTATCAGCACATTTTTTTGCAAATTCCTGTGACAGCCCATGTTGAACGCACGCAAAGACAACATCGCTCTTCTCAATAACTGCATCTGACTCCTCGCAAACAAGGTCACAAATTCCGTTTAGTGCGGGATAAACATCGCTTATTTTTTTCCCTTCAAAGCTCACAGAGCCAACAGCACAAAGAGTTGCCTGTGGGTGATTTAGTATTATTCTGCACAACTCAACACCCGCATATCCAGTTGCACCGATTATTCCAACTTTTATCATTTTAACAACTCCAAAATTCTGTTTGCCTGAGCGACAACATTTTCAGGAGCAGGAGCTCCGTCACAAGTCCTGTCAGACACGCATTTTTCAAGTGAAATGGCTTCATAAACTCCGTTGTCAAACAGCTCACAAACAGCTTTATATTCTTCAAGAGGCAGTGCCTCAAGTGTAAGCCCTTTTTTTATACAAAGTGCAACAAGAACGCCAGTTGCCTTATATGCGTCACGAAACGCAAGACCTTTTGAAACAAGGAAATCGGCACAATCTGTTGCGTTAATAAATCCTCCTGCCGCTGCTTTTCTCATGTTTTCAGGCAAAACCTTCATAGTTTCAATCATAGGGATGAATGCTGTTAAGCACATTTTAACGGTTTCAAAAGCGTCAAAAATGGACTCCTTATCCTCCTGCATATCTTTGTTGTATGCAAGCGGAATGCCTTTCATGACTGTGAGAAGTCCCATAAGGTCGCCAAAAACCCTGCCGGATTTTCCGCGAACAAGCTCTGCAATGTCTGGATTTTTCTTTTGAGGCATAATGCTTGAGCCAGTGGAAAAAGCATCGTCAAGCTCAACAAATTTAAATTCCCATGAACACCACATAACAATTTCTTCGCAAAAGCGAGAAAGGTGAACCATAACAAGTGAAAGTGCGCTTGCAAGCTCGATACAGAAGTCCCTGTCAGAAACGCCATCAAGCGAGTTGTGGCAAATTCCGTCAAAGCCTAAAACCTTAGCGGTAAGATTTCTGTTTATATTATAGGTTGTGCCTGCTAAAGCACCACTTCCGAGAGGACAAAAGTTCATTCTCGACTTTGCATCTTCAATCCTTGAAATGTCCCGAAGAAGCATCTCGGCATAGGCAAGAAGGTGGTGTCCAAAAACAATGGGCTGCGCTCTTTGCAGATGTGTGTATCCGGGCATAACCGTTTGGGAATACTCCTTTGCACTGTTGCAAAGAACGCAAGTAAGCTCCTTTAGCTGTGCAAGAACTGTGTCACACTCATCACGAAGGAAAAGGCGGAGGTCAAGTGCGACTTGGTCATTTCTGCTGCGAGATGTGTGAAGTCTTTTTCCAGCATCTCCAATACGGGTCGTCAGCTCACCCTCAATAAAAGTATGTATATCCTCTGCGTTCATGTCAATCTGCAATGCCCCGCTTTTTATGTCTGCAAGAATATTCTGCAAACCGTCAAGGATTTTATCCATATCCTCAGATGTAATAATACCTTGTGCCCCAAGCATTGCTGCATGAGCCATGCTCCCGGTGATGTCCTGCTCGAACATTCGGCAGTCAAAAGATATGGAGGAATTGAAGTCATTTGTCTTTTTGTCAATTTCCTTGGAAAAGCGTCCTGCCCAGAGTTTCATTTTAAAATCCACCTTAATTATTTATTCTTGCCCTGTTCAATAAGGGCTTTAACTTTTATTGGAAGACCAAAGAGGTTGATAAATCCTGCTGAATCATTTTGGTCATAAACTTCGTCAGCATCAAATGTTGCAAACTCCTCGCTGTAGAGTGAATATGGAGAAGTTACACCGGCATTGATTATGTTGCCCTTATAAAGCTTAAGCTTTACATCGCCAGTAACTGTTTCCTGTGTTTTGTCAACAAAAGCGGCAAGTGACTCACGAAGTGGAGTAAACCACTGGCCAAAATAAACAAGCTCGGCATAACGGTTGGCAATAAGCTCCTTGTAATGGTGGGTGTCCCTGTCGAGTGTAAGGGTTTCAAGAACGGCGTGTGCTCTGTAAAGAATCGCACCGCCAGGAGTTTCATAAACACCCCTTGACTTCATTCCAACAAGACGGTTTTCAACAAGGTCAACAAGCCCAATACCGTTTGCACCACCAATAGCGTTAAGAGCCTTAACCATTTCAACGGATCCTATCTTTTCGCCGTTAAGAGCAACAGGAATGCCTTTTTCAAATGAAAGAGTTATGTAGGTTGGCTTGTTTGGTGCCATTTCAGGCGAAACGCCAAGCTCCAAAAACCCGGGTTTATTGTACTGCGGCTCGTTTGCAGGGTTTTCAAGGTCAAGACCTTCGTGTGAAAGATGCCAAAGGTTTTTATCCTTTGAGTAGTTGGTTTCCCTGTTAATTTTAAGCGGAATATTGTGTGCCTCCGCATATTCAATCTCGTCTTCACGGGATTTAAGCTCCCATGTTCTCCATGGAGCAATTATTTTCATGTTTGGTGCAAAAGCTTTTATAGCAAGCTCAAAACGAACTTGATCATTGCCTTTTCCCGTACAACCGTGGCAGATTGCGTCTGCACCTTCGGCGAGTGCAATTTCAACAATCCTCTTTGCAATAATAGGACGAGCAAAGGAAGTGCCAAGGAGATATTCACCCTCATAAACTGCACCAGCTTTGAGTGTTGGGAAAATAAAGTCCTCAACAAACTCCTTGTTTAAATCCTCTATGTAAAGTTTTGATGCACCTGTCTTAAGTGCTTTTTCTTCAAGCCCGTCAAGCTCAGTTCCCTGTCCAACATCACCCGAAACGGCAATAACCTCACAGTTGTTGTAGTTTTCTTTAAGCCACTGAATAATAATTGATGTGTCAAGCCCTCCAGAATAGGCTAAAACGACTTTTTTAATATCTGACATAATGGTTGCCTCCTGATAAAGTATTCAAAATATGAGTATATTATACGCTGTTTATGCAGAAAGTCAAGGATATTTTGCATAAATATTCATAAATTGTGTATAAAGGTATGCTGGCATAAAATGAATATATTTAAGGTAAAAAAGCAAAACTGAAAATAAAATCATTAATTTACCAACTGCCCATAACAATATTATATATGGTATAAAAATAATTTCAAGAAAAGTTCTTTATTTAACATGAAATAAAAGATATAATTATATTATAGTAGTAATTATTGAAGGGAGAGTTTAAAATTGAGTTTTAAAGAAATAAGCATAAAGGATGTTTCGTTATCTCCGTCGGAATTGTTTGGAGATAAGTGGGCGCTTATCGGTTCTGGTAACAAGGAGAAGCATAACATTATGACAGCAAGCTGGGGAATGCTTGGCAAGCTGTGGAACAAAGATGTGGCAGTTATTTTCATTCGTCCACAAAGATATACATTTGACATAATTGAAAATTCAGAATACTTTACTGTTAATTTTCTTTCGGGAAAGTACAAGGACGCACTCAATATTTGTGGCGCTGCGTCTGGCAGAGATTGCGACAAGTTTGAGCGTGTAAGCCTTTCTCCACACTATGTTGACGGAACAACTGCGGTTGAGCAGGCAACTCTTGCAATTGTGTGCAAAAAAATAGCAACAACAGACATGAAACCAGAGGATTTTCTTGATAAAAGCATTGAAGGATTTTATCCGGGCAAAGATTATCACCGTGTTTTTGTTGGTGAGATAGTCAGGGTTCTTGAAAAGTAGAATACACAATACAATTAAAAAAATAAATACAATTAAAAAAATTTGCTTCGGTTGTTTTTACCGAAGCTTTTTTATGTAGAAAAAAATTATAAAACCCCGACAGTTCACACACTTGTCGGGGTTTTATCGAAAGGATTGAATATAGGCTTCTTAAGATTTTTTGAAAACAGGTATCAGACAAGCAATTATTGTCCACAAAACTTGAAATGCAATTATCTGCCCAGCACCAATTGACGAAAGTGCCGAAAGGAATGAAAGCAAAGAAAAAATTGCAATCGAAACGGACGAGTAAATTATCTGAACAATCGAGTTTATGGAAACAAGCTTGTTCAGTCTGAGTGCCTGTACAAGTGAGTTGAGGAACGATTCCTCAGTACCATTGTGGAAAATGCCCGACTGAGATTTTTCGATGGTGTTCAACCGATACTTATTAAAAATATCTCCCGAAATGGGGCTGATAATTTTTATTGCACTGAGCGGAAGGTCAAAAGACTGGCAAAGCAGTTCTTCTGTTATATTGCAGTCAGTAGTGCGAACAAGTATTGTAACTCCGCTCTCGTCAATGCTTCTGAGTGCGCGACTAATAGCTTCATTTGCACAATAGCTGATAACAAACATGGCAGCAATCTTTCCTGCAACAGAGAGATACATAACTTTTTTGCCCTTTTGTATGTATTTCATTTCAACATCTTTTTCAGGTGCTAAAACATTGTGGTTGACAAGTAAATCTCGGCTTCCAAGCAAGATACGATTTCCATGAATCCACGCAGAAAGTCCCAGCCTGTCTTCATATGCAAGAGATTCTACAGGAGGCAAAATTTCGCGCCTGTTAAGAATTACTCCGTCAAAAATATCAACAAGTGGCCCGCCAGACTCAATAACAAGTGCGGCCGCATCAAGAATAGCTTCGTCAATACGCATTGAATTAAATGTCTTTATTCCGTCAATGCTGCAACTTCCTTTTTTGAACAAATCAGAGCTGTCAACAACTATAGCATTTGTTCCAGCACAGTCAAGTGCTGCTTTATGTCCAAGGATTGCACTGCCATGGGAGTTCAGCTTTTTGTTTGTTAACCACATTGGAAGATTGGAGGAAAGCATTGAAAAAACAGGGAATCCAATACAGCAAACAGCAACAAAAGCGGAAAATCCATCAAAGGCACTCTTCGTTATAAAACCGGATATAGCAGAAACAAGAAGAGCTGCAATCAAAACACAGGGGATAAGCTTTGACGAAATCTTGTCCTCAGGGTTATATAAAAAGGAGCTTTCCATAAACTTTTCAGGGAAGTTTATTCGAGAACTGTATCGAACATCTGGCTCACCAAGAAGAAGACCGCGACCAATTTCAAATTCATCAAGTTCCTCAGCAACTTCTTGAGTGCTGTAAAGTGAAGTGCCACCTGTACAGAATTCAAAGTTTCCAAGCGCTCGCTTGAGAACAAAGAAATGAGAGAAGGCACTAAGTGTAAATGCAAAGCACGCCACAGGTGCATAGATTACAGACTCAATTAGGCTGCCATCTGCTGTGAATATAAGAACGATGCACTGTATAAGGCACAAAAGAAAAACAATTGTGGTGGCAGTGCCGGCATTTGGTTTAAGCTTAAAAATGCCTGAAATACCTGCTGTGAAAGTTCGCATCGAGAATAAGCAAGAAACAAGTAAAATTAAAATGTTTATCAGCATACAAATTGTGATATTGCCGCCAACTGCCACAACATCGCCTTTTGCGTTGAAAATAAGTGTGCTGATAACCACAGATGCAATAAACAAAAGTGTTTCAAGGCACGCAAAAACAAGTGAGAGTTTGGCTTTGCGGGAAAGCTTTTGCAAGATGCTGCACTTATCTCTTGTGGAGTTATATTCTTCGTCTATGTAGTCGTTTGAGAACAAAGTGTAAGCGGGGCTTGAAGGAACTGCATTTTCATCTGTCTGGTCATCAGTTTCGCCAATTTTATCAAGAGGCATACTTTCAAAATCTGTGGAAATTCTAAAGCTTTTAAGCTTTTCCTTGCGAGATTTTTTAAGGCTGTCTTCGGCAACTTCCTCATCAATCTTTTCGATTTTTTCTGGCTCGGAAAATCCAGAAAGCTTAATTTGTCCTGCAATTTCATCTTCCGGCTCAGGGGCAGGAGAGTTGTTTGAAACAACCTTTGCAACTCTTGTTTTCTCCGATGCAACATTTTCAAGCTCATCATCAACAGAAATAATTGTTGGAATCGGCTCAAGGTCGGCAGTGTTGGAGAAGTCCTTTTTCTTAACAATAAACCCAGGTCGTTCAACCCGTGGCTGTGGCTCATTAAGATGAAGCTTTTCGTAGTCTGCTGTCTTTTCAAGATTTTGAACAGGTCTGTTAATAAACCTTGTTCTGTATTTATCGCTTTCCATTGAGCTTGTAGGTTTTTCAACCTTTTTTCTCGTAATGTTATGAACAATGTTTTCGTCAAATATAGGGTGAATATCGGGCAACGATTGTTTGTTTTGCACAGGTTCGCCTGGAACATATTCGCTTGCAAGTTTCATTATATGTTCTTCTGAAGTATCACTGTTGTCAGAAGCTGATTTTTTAAAGTCAATAAATTTTATATCTTTCTTTTCAACTGATGAAAAGAAACTTTCACCAGGGTCAAGATCATGGCTGTCTTCTACAGAAGTCTGTTTGGTTTCAACCTCAGCCTTTGGAGAAACAGCTTTTTCTATCACCTTTGATGCATCAAAAACCCTTGTCTTGTTGTCGGCAAGCGGTTTTTTTATTTCCGTATCCGCGACATTCTCAACTGGTGCTTTGCTTGCAACAGCTTGAGCTGAAGAAATACTTTTTTCTATATTTATAGTTGTGGAGTTTCCCGCAACATTTTGCTTCAAAATTTCTGGTTCGGGAACTGGTATCTTTGGCTCGGCACTTTGCTCTTGGGATTTCGAAGATACAGGTGTCTGCTCTTCGACGGGCTTTGATGGCTCTTCAACAGGTGAATTAATTCCCAAAAGGTCATCAATTTCGTCCATCGACCAGTTCTTTGCCGAAGATTTATGTTGATATGAAGTAGCTTCAATTTCTGCGGTCAATGAGTTGAGAACATCATCCACAGATAAATCGGAAAATAAATTATCTACTTTGGAATTAGACATTAAAACCATCCCTTCATACAGATTTCAAGCCATCTCTTTGTCTTGCGACTTCAAACATAAGTATGCCTGCGGCAACAGAAGCGTTCAGCGAATTTATCTGTCCTTTTAAAGGCAAAGAAATGATAAAATCACATTTTTCTTTAATAAGTCTGCCAAGCCCATTGCCCTCTGAACCAATAACAAGACCAACAGCACCTTTTAAATCGGTTTCACAATAGGTTGGGCCAAGCATATCAGCACCATAAATCCAAACGCCACGCTGCTTAAGGTCGTCAATAGTTGAGGAGAGGTTGCTGACTCTTGCAACTGGCATATACTCAATTGCCCCTGCAGAGGTCTTTGAAACAGCATAGCTCAGGGAGGCACATCTGCGTTTTGGTATGATAATACCATGCGCTCCTGCACATTCGGCAGTGCGAATTATGGCACCAAGATTATGCGGGTCTTCAAGTTCATCACAAATTATGATAAAAGGCTGTTCTCCACGCTCTTCCGCAAGTTCAAATATTTCATCAACAGTTGCATAGCTGTGAGCTGCAACAGAAGCTGCAACTCCCTGATGATTTCCCTGTGCACACATAAAGTCCAGCTTTTTAGGGTCAACTTCTTTTATAGAAATGTCGGCATCCTTGCAAAGAGCAATCACTTTTCCGATTGAACCTGTGCGTTCACCTCGGGCAACAAAAAGTGTGTCAAGCTCTCTTCCTGCACGCAACGCCTCCAAAATGGCATTGCGACCTATAATTAGGTCGTTACTTTCTCCCTGCGAGTTCATTAAAAGCCCCCTGTTTCTACAATAAATAGCATATATAGTTATTATTGTCCATAATTATACCATAAATTGCGATGGTATACAACAATAGTTTACCCCTATTTTGTAAAAATTTAACACCAATTCTATGTATATTTAGATGCGACAAACGGTTTGTTTTTATCAAATATAGAGAAAGAAGCGTAATATAACAGGCTTTTAAAATTGATCGTTTTGAGTGAGATTTGGGTATAATGCGACACGAGTTGAAGAAAAGAACAAACACTAATTAATCCTTAAATTTAATAAATCGCTCATCTTTCGCATTTTACATATTTTTCTATTGTTATACCAGCATTATTATGATATTCACAACCTCTATTTCTTTTATTATTATTCCGATAATAAATATTGTTACATATAGGAAAAATAAAAAAGCTAACCCGTGACAATATTAAGTAATCTCGAGATTTTTGAGCAGAGTGAGCAGAGTTCAGATATTGGAGATTTTATAGGCTTTTATGTGTTTTAAAATTTGCATAATTAAAAAGATAACTTACAACATCAAGCTTGCCATTTATCCCTAACTATTATGTGCATTTAAATCAGGCTTGGCAAAATGCTAATTAGATAATAATTTATTGACTTGTAGCGGTTTAACTGTTATAATAATACTTCGCTGCAGGTAGTTTATTATTTTATATGTAATTTGCAGCAATCCTTGCTCCTCAAAATTGCAGGGGCCAAAGACCAGAAGGAGGTGCTTTTATAATGTCAGCAAACAAGAACTATGAAGCTATGTTGGTTTTTTCACTTAAAAACGGTGATGATGCCGCACAGGAATTGGTAGCAAAGTTCAAAGCTATGATTGAGAAAGACGGCACCATCGGCAAAGTCGATGAATGGGGTAAGCGTAAGCTTGCATACCCAATCAACGATGAGCTTGACGGTTACTATATTCTCATCGAGTTCTCAGCTGCTCCAGATTTCCCTGCTGAATTTGAGCGTGTTCTCAAAATCACAGACGGCGTACTTCGTTTTATGAACATCGCGAAGTAATTAAGGAGGATGTAAAATGTTAAATTGTGCAGTAATTATGGGCAGGCTCACAGCAGATCCAGAGCTTCGCACAACAAATACGGGTCTTTCCGTAACATCCTTTACCGTTGCTGTTGACCGATCTTTTGTCAAAGCAGGAGAAGAGAGACAAGCGGATTTTATCAATGTTGTTGCATGGCGTAACACAGCAGATTTTGTCACTCGCTATTTCCACAAAGGCTCAATGATTGCGGTTCAGGGTTCAATTCAGACCCGTAATTACGAGGACAAACAGGGAAACAAGCGTACAGCATTCGAAATCGTTGCGGATAACATTAGTTTCTGTGGCGCAAAGAATGAAAGTGGCACTTCAGCTCAAATGCCTTCAGCTGCTTCCGCTCCAAATGCTCCATCTCCATCATTCTCAACCGCCGCTTCGAGCGACTTTGAAATGATTGAAGGCGACGACGAACTTCCGTTCTAAGCAATTCGGTAATTAATCATCACAAATTTATAAGGAGGTAACCCATCATGGCATACGATAAGAACGATAGAGGCGACAAGCGTCCAAATAGGAAAGCTCGCAAAAAGGTTTGTGCTTTCTGTGTTGATAAAGTTGAAACAATCGACTATAAAGACATCAATCGTCTTCGCAGATTTACATCTGACAGAGCAAAGATTCTTCCTCGCAGAGTTACAGGAACATGTGCTTACCATCAGCGTGAGCTCACATCTGCAATCAAGCGTGCAAGACATGTTGCTCTTCTTCCATACACAGCAGACTAATTTAAAATTAGCTTTTTAAAGCATCGACAATTGTCGGTGCTTTTTTGTTTTGTTGAGCATTGTAAAGGTTAACACATTAATTTAAGTTAAGTTAAGTAATTATAAATAAGTGTTCAATTAAAGGAGCAACAAGTTCTTAGCTGTTATTTGTCAGGTTTCAAAAAGCAAAAAAGCAAAAAACACCCAGTCTATTGACTGAATGCTCTTTTTGGTGACCCGGACGGGACTCGAACCCGTGTTACCGCCGTGAAAGGGCGGTGTCTTAACCACTTGACCACCGGGCCATATTAAATTTATATATTAAAAGAGGGATTGCGGTACTTGCCATTTGTTGCACCACAAGTCCTCTTGTTTGCAATGGTAGCGGCAGTCGGATTTGAACCAACGACACTTCGGGTATGAACCGAATGCTCTAGCCAACTGAGCTATGCCGCCACATCAAGCGAAGTTAATTATAATATAAAGGGAATAGCTTGTCAACAGTTTTTTTAAGCTAATCATTTATTATCAAGTAAAATTTTACGAAGCTCGTTCATATCATGTGCTAAATATTCTGCTCCTGCGTCAAGAAGTTCCTCTGCAGTGCCGTATCCATAGGAAACACCAACTGATGTTACGCCTGCTTTTTTTGCTGCAGTTATATCATAATGCCTATCTCCAACCATTGCACAAGTATTCTTATCTGTTATTTCAAGCCTATCCAACGCATTTAAAATAGTAATGGTTTTATCAGAACTATGATTTTCAAGCTTGGTGCCTGAAATGGTATCAAATAGGTTAATATACCCAGTTTTCTCAAGCATCTGATAAATAAAGACCTCGGGTTTTGCAGATGCAACGCCAACTTTTATGCCGCTTCCTTTGAGTTCTTCTATAAGCTCAACGATGCCATCATATATTTCAAATTCAAAAACGCCTTTTTCCTTATATCTTTCTCTGTAAGCATCAACTAAGCTGTCACATTCCTCACCCTCGACCCCATAAAGATGATTAAATCCAACATAAAGAGGAGGCCCAATAAAGTAGTTAAGCCTGCTTCTATCTCCCAGAGGAATGCTGTGCTTTTCAAGTGCATATTCCACGCTATTAAGTATTCCTGTACCCGAATCAACAAATGTGCCGTCAAAATCAAAAAGTACAACCTTATATTTGCTCATTTTAATAAACCTCTCATTACATAGTCTTCTTGTATTAGACAAATTAATTTGCTATAATAACCACACTCGGGTATTATAGCATAAATCTATTATTATGCCTATCGCTTGTTTTAACTAATCATACACTGCTTATTGCTTAATTTATGCATTTAACAAACAAAATGCGTGTAAATCAGAAATTATAATCAAAAGTGCAGACATTTATGTAGTTTGCCACATTTTTTGCAAATTTTAATAAAAAGATTTACTATTAATGATGTTAAATTTTAAAGGATGGATGAAACTTGGGAAGTGGAAAAAAACGTATTGCCATACTTGACGAAACTCGTGGTTTTGCTGTTTTTTGCATGATTTTTTATCATGCCTTTGTAATTTATTATGAGTTTTTTAACAGCCAAATTGCCTTTGATGCATACAAATTTTTTGAGCCTGTTCAGCCAATTTTTGCGGCGGGATTCATCTTTATTTCTGGCATTTGCACACGGCTTTCGCACAACAATGCAGCAAGAGGGTTGAAGCTCCTTTGCATTGCAGTTGCCTTAACCTTTGTAAGTGCGGTGTTACTTCCTACCTTTGGATTTCAGGACACTGCAATCTATTTTGGAGTTTTGCATTTGCTTGCGGTTTCCATGCTGTTGTTTGCTGTTTTGCAAAAGCCAATGGATAAAATCCCCGCAACAATCGGAGCGATTTTGTGCATTGCAATTGTTTTTGTCACTCGTGAAATAACCGTCGGAAGAATTGGGCTTTGGGGTGACATGGTCTACACCATTCCAAATCAAATTCAAAATCTTGATTTCTTGTTTCCACTGGGTATTGAGTCCAACAAATTCTTTTCTGCGGATTATTTCCCAATCTTTCCTTGGAGCTTTGTTTTTTTGTTTGGCTCCTTTGTTGGCGTTTCTGTCAAGGAGGGAAAGGTTCCTGCATTTGCTTACAAATCACGCGTTAAGTTCTTTGATAAAATAGGTAAAAATGCTCTTCTAATTTACATTGTCCATATTCCTATACTCTACATTTTGGGATTTGCTATTCAATGGCTGTTGTCACAAATCTAATTATTAAAAATAAAAGCGAGGGCAATTTTGCCCTCGCTTTGTTAATTTCGTTTATTTATAGAGTGGATGTCTTGTGCAAATTTCTGTAACGCCTGCACGAATTGCATCTGAACTGCCTTCAAAATCAGTTGCAGCGAGTTTTATGTACTCAGCAATTTTATCCATATCACCTGTATCAAGACCTCTTGTTGTTGCGGCTGGCGTGCCAAGTCTTAAGCCACTTGTAACAAATGGTGTTTGCGGATCATTTGGAATTGCGTTCTTGTTGGCTGTGATATAAACTTCATCAAGTCTGCGCTCAAGCTCTTTACCTGTGATATCCAGTGAGCGGAGGTCAACAAGCATAAGGTGGTTGTCTGAACCGCCTGAAACAAGGTTTACGCCTCTGCTTAAAAGCCCTTTTGCAAGTGCCTGACAATTTTCGACAACTGCCTGCTGATACACCTTGAAGTCTGGAGAAAGTGCCTCGCCGAAGCAAACAGCTTTTGCAGCTATTGTGTGCATAAGTGGGCCACCCTGTGTTCCCGGGAAAATTGCCTTGTTGATTTGCTTTCCAAGCTCCTCGCGGCAAAGAATCATTCCGCCTCTTGGTCCTCTGAGTGTTTTATGAGTTGTTGTTGTTACAACATCCGCATAAGGGACTGGTGATGGATGAAGTCCTGTTGCGACAAGTCCTGCGATATGTGCCATGTCAACCATGAAATATGCGTCAACTGACTTTGCAATCTTGCCTATTCTTTCAAAATCAATTGTGCGAGGATATGCCGAAGCACCAGCAACAATCATTTTTGGCTTAACTTCTTTTGCTGTCTGCTCAAGCTTGTCATAGTCAATAAAGCCATCGCTGTTAACACCATAAGAAACAAAGTTGTAGTATTTACCGGACATATTGACAGGTGAGCCATGTGTTAAATGTCCACCCTCTGCAAGGCTCATTCCCATTATTGTATCGCCGGGCTGAACAAGTGCAAAGTAAACTGCAAGGTTTGCCTGTGCGCCAGAATGAGGCTGAACATTTGCAAATTCCGCTCCAAAGAGTTTTTTTGCACGCTCAATTGCGATATCTTCAACAATATCAACACATTCGCATCCACCATAGTAACGCTTTCCCGAATATCCCTCTGCATACTTGTTGGTAAGCACACTTCCCATTGCAGCCATAACTGCAGGAGAAACGATATTTTCAGATGCTATAAGCTCGATATTGCGTTGTTGACGAAATAATTCTTTTTGCATTGCCTGTCCGACTTCATTGTCGATACCGGAAACAAATCCGATAGAGTCCATAAGGTCATTGTACAAAACAATCATCCTTTCAAAATATAATATACACGAATTGGTAAAATGATAACACAGAACAGCTGTTTTCGCAACTGACAAGACAACAATTTTTTCTTGTTGTTTTTTTTATTTTTTAGTTTATAATGTTGATAAAGCTTATAAAAACTCTAATCTACATAATGTGAGAGGTGTCGAAATGACGAAAAAAGAAATAGCACAAAAATGCGTTTTAGCTCTTAAAGAGGAGTATCCAAACGCCATTTGTTCGCTCAATTATGAAGACCCTTTTGAGCTTCTTATTTCTGTGCGTCTTTCCGCTCAATGCACAGACGCAAGGGTCAATTTAGTTGTGCCTGCGCTCTTTGCAAAGTACAGAACTCTTGACGACTATGCAAATGCAGACCTTGCAGAGGTTGAACGCCTTATACACTCTTGTGGGTTTTATCACAACAAGGCCAAAGATATAATAAGTATGGCTACTATGGTGCGTGATGAGTTTGGCGGAGTTGTTCCGGATAATATAGATGACCTTATCAGGATTCCCGGTGTTGGACGGAAAACTGCAAACCTTATCTGCGGGGATGTTTATGGCAAGCCTGCCGTTGTTACAGACACACATCTTATTCGTATTTCAAACCGCATTGGTCTTGTAGAAACAAAAAATACAGTGAAAATTGAGCGGGAGCTTCGTGAGCTTCTGCCTCCGCAGGAGAGCAACAATTTTTGTCACCGCATCGTGCTTCATGGCAGAGCAGTTTGCACTGCACGCAAAGCAATGTGTGAAAAGTGTTGTCTTGAAAGCGTGTGCAAAAAAATCATATAACTCTTGACATTAAATCCCTGTCGGTATTATACTTTCTAATGTGTTAATCTGCATAGCGTTTAGTGGTGGTATTGCTCTGCTACACATATTTTTTCTGGTAATTGTAATAATTACAAGCCACATTTCTGCAAAAAGAGCAAAGCCTTCGCCTTTATTCCTAAGCGCCTTTTGTGCAAAAGCTCTTTGATTCTTGCAATTTAATTTCATATTTGGGCCCGTAGCTCAGCTGGGAGAGCGCTGCGTTCGCAACGCAGAGGTCGAGAGTTCGATCCTCTTCGGGTCCACCAAAAAAAAGACCTATTGTCACGATAAGTGGATTAATAGATCTTTTTTTATGCGCCTATATTATATATGGTGGATTAAGGAAAAGATAGAAAATCTCTGCAAAGTGGATTGTTGATAAAAGATATTCTCCCAAAAACTTAATTTTTTCAGTTTTTTGACCGACAAACAATTAAGAGTGTGCTTCATGCTAAAAGAGTGTGCTTCATGCTAAATTAGTATCAATTAGAGATGCTTGGTTTGCTGACTTTTTTGGATTTGCAACATTAAGTGCGAGCTTTTTTCTATCGTTTCGTCTTGCCTTTTTTCTGCATTTAAAATGAGAGCCATATCAAGGTATGACAAATCCGCCTATCTGTTCAGAATAAGCAAGATTGTCTTTAACAGTTCCCAAAATATCGCAATCAAGCATATACTCAGTATCCTTGTCCCAAATTAAAAATCACAAGTCAATCAAAGCAACCTTTGATGTTCGTCCCATCAATTGGTAATATTTCCGCCAGTCCGCCAAAGACTGAAGCGGGATTTTTACGCCATATATTTCTGTGAAATCCGTAATGTTCTCTGGACACAAAGAGCAATCATAGTCCAGTCCATCGTTTACAATTACAAATCCAGACATGACATCAATTTCCACCTCGTCCACAGTAAACTCTAAAAAAGCTTTTGTCTTGAAGCTAACATCTGGATTTTTGGGTGACAAAGTGCCATATTGTATCAGAATTTTTCTAACACATTCTACATTCTCTTCTGTCGTCATAATGTCGATATCGTGAAACTCTTCGGCTTTTCCTTTAAAATAGAGCAACAGAGAGCCGCCAACAGCCCATATAACATTAGCTTCATTTAGTGCCTTCCCAATTTTGGAAAGCACCAACAATTTTTTTTCATTTGATATCATGACTTTTCGCTCCATCCACTTTTTATGGTTACTCTCAAAATGAGAATTATTAGCTTGCATCTAACACAAATGCCTATTTATGAGTATTTTTACGCATTATACTTAAAAAGATTTAAAAAATTGTATAACATAGATATTTTAACATATTACATTGGTGCCTTCAACCAGTGGAAAGTATAGTTGTTTTAATGATAAAATGGTGTAAACAGTCGTTTGAATTACTCTTCTGCAAGTACGCAATTAGACTAATAAAGCCACCGTTTTTCACGAATAACCGCACAGCTAATTATTTTTAGATTAGCTGTGTTTCATTTTTTTTAAACCCTTCTGTAATATTGATGATACATTGCAGTTTTGGGTTTTTGTGTGCTAATTCAAGATTGCTAAGCCTTATTTATCCATGTGGTTTTCCGCATAACAACGCTGTTCTGTCACACATCACCAATTTAAGCGCAGGGGCATATACTAAAAATAGAGTTCTTAAGAAAGGAGAGCTTTATGAATTTTTCAAAGAATAAAGGTAGAAATTGTACTCGCAATAACGCATCGTCACAAAGCGCCATTTTAGCCGATGGACTCCAGAGCGTTGACCATGGTCCATGTCCTTATGTTATGAACTTAGCCGATGCCACTCTTGAAAATCAAACTTATCGTACGGCCTTGTGGACAGGCAACTATCTTCAGCTCACGCTAATGAGCCTTCCTGTAGGCGAGGAAATAGGGTTGGAAATGCACTCATACATTGACCAGTTTTTGAGAGTTGAGCAAGGAAACGGAACCGTAAGCATGGGCCGGTGCAAAGAACATTTGGATATTAAGCATAATATTTGCGATGACTACGCAATTTTTGTTCCTGCTGGAACTTGGCATAATATCGTTAACACAGGAGATATTCCACTGAAATTATACTCAATATATTCTCCGCCAAAGCACCCAAAAGGTACGGTACATCAAACGAAAGCGGACGCTATATTTGACGAACTAAAGCATTGAAATGGTGGTTGGCAGGTTAGGTCTTGCCAGCCCCTTTGTTTTTCACCTTGTTATCACTCACAGTTAAATCAATTCTGATTAAAGAGAATTTATTGGGTTGTTATTTCCCTTTGATTCTCTGATTTTAATTTTATTTAATAAAATTAATGTAAAAACTTGTAATAAAAGCTCAAATACGCTGGACTGATAAATTACAATGTGATAAGATTATCTTATATATACTATATTAATTTTAAGAACAGGATGTGTAAAATGGAAATTAAAACTACCACTACATACACCTTTGATCTTGTAAAAGAATTCTCGGTTTTTAATATTTTTAGAATCAAATATTACAAGTTAATAAAATGGATTTTTGCAATGCTTGCAGTTGTTGGGTTGGTTGCTTGCGTTGTTTCTGCGGTAAACTATAACAACTACAATTATTTTGCTATTGAGTTTATGATTGTTTTTGTGTTTTACTTTCTGTATTGGGTTTTGCCAAAAAAAGCTTATGCCCTTGCACAGGATCTCGAAGTTAACTTTGTTTTTACTGATGATTTATTCTTTACATCTTCTAATCGCCCAGGTGGTCGAATTGATTCAGAGTACAGCTATGACCAGATTTATATACTGTATAATACTCCAAAATATATGTATCTCTTTTTAAACAAATCACAGTCATATATTATTGACAAATCTAATATTGACGAAAAAACTCTTAACAATCTTGAAGAAGCTCTTATAAGTAAAATTTCGGACAAGAGCTATAAAAATTGGAAATAAAAATAATTACATATCAGGAGATGTTTATATGGACAACAGGGCGCTTTTTAAATTTTCTTATGGCCTTTTTGTTGCAGGTGTTGAGCAAGATGGAAAACTCAGTGCGTGCATTATCAACACAGCAATACAGACAACAGCCGAGCCTGTTACCGTTGCTGTCACCATGCTTAAAACCAACAACACCACCCAGCTTATTGCAAAGAAAAAGAGCCTTGCCCTTTCTGTTTTGTCACTGGATACTCCGCTGGACACCGTTGCAAACTTTGGCTTTAAAAGTAGCAGGGATTCTGACAAGTTTGAGGGCATTAGCTTTAAGACAGATGCAAACGGCAATCCTTTTGTTACAGACAGCATGAATGCCACAATGAGCCTTGCTGTTACGAAGATAATTGATCTTGGCACACATTTTATGTTCCTTTGTGATGTTGTTGATGCAGAGGTTTTGTCTGATGTTGCACCAATGACATATGCTGACTATCGTTCAATCAAAAGCGGAGGCAGTGTTCAAAAAGGCTCTGCCGAAACAAACAAAGGCAAAAAATATATCTGCTCTATCTGCCACTATGTCTATGATGGTGAAACCCCGTTTGAGGACTTGCCAGATGACTATGTTTGCCCTGTTTGTGGAAGACCAAAGTCAGTTTTTGTTGCAGAATAACTTTTAAGCTTTTAAAAACTTAAAGCCATATCTCGCGTTTTGTGCGGAATGTGGCTTTTTATTTTCTTTGAATGCCTTGTTTTCGATGCTTAAATAATTAGGCATTAAAACGCATATTATTATGTGAGGACATATTTTTATTTTCGGAGGATTTTTTATGAATGAATATTATCCGTTTACCAATAAACCGCTGCCATATGAATATGACGCACTTGAGCCATACATTGACACAAAGACAATGCACCTTCATCATGACAAGCACCTGCAAACATACATAAACAACCTTAATGACATACTAAAAAGTTACCCATCTCTTCAGCCTTTTTCTCTTACACAGCTGATATACAACATTGAGCGGCTGCCAAAAGAGGTGCAAACTCCCATACGAAATCAAGCAGGAGGAGTTTATAACCATCAGTTCTATTTTGAAGGAATGAAAAACACCAGTGAAAAAGCTCCGTTTGGAAGGCTTGCAAAAGAAATCGATAAACAGTTTGGAGGCTTTGACAAATTTAAAAGCGAGTTTAAAAAGGCTTCACTTTCTGTTTTTGGCTCTGGATATTCGTGGCTTGTTGTTTCCAACAAAGGTAAGCTTAAAATTGCAACTACCCCAAATCAGAACAATCCCATTGAGCAAAATCTTTGCCCGCTTTTGTGCATTGATGTCTGGGAACACGCCTACTATTTGAAGCACTACAATGTCAGATCTGATTACATTGATAACTGGTTTGAGATTGTTAACTGGGCAAAGGCAGAGAGCTGTTATCCCGATTTCAATAAGCATTTTAATTAAAAATATAGAAAGAAGCAGCGTGAAACTTTTAGGACACTCACTTGTAAAGCTTAAGCCCCGCCACAGATTTATACTGTGACGGGGCGATTTGTTTGTTGTTTGTCCGCTATTATTTAAATCGGATTTGTTCAAATAGGGCATAATCATTTTTAAATAGCGCCTTGCATTACTGATTGTGCCTTAAAGTTTTATAACACATCACATTTAAAACATGGGACAAGACAAGCTATCTTTATCCTTTTTGTGTGGCATATTCTTTTTCATTTTCATCCTTGACTACCGTTGGATTGCTCTTTGACCGAGTTACAACAGGCTTTTTCGCATTTGCAAGCATAAGCTTTATTCTGTTTTCCTGATTTATCGCCGTTGTGCCTGGGTCATAGTCGATTGCGACAATGTTAACATCTGGATTTTTTTCTTTAATAAGCTTCATCATACCCTTACCAACAATGTGATTTGGCAGACAACCAAACGGCTGTGTGCAGATTATATTGGTTGTTCCCTGCTCAACAAGCTCCAGCATTTCAGCTGTCAAAAGCCAGCCCTCTCCCATCTTTGCTCCAATACCCATATAGCCCTCTGTTAGGGTGCAAGTGTGTGAAAAAGATGTTGGGGCTTCAAACGAACCCTCTGCCTTTACAGCATCTATTATATCATTTTGTTTGTTCAGAAGCACTTTTAATATTCCGCGGAACAAAACCGACTTTGCTCTTCCCATTCCATAAAGTTCCCTGTCCATTATGCCATTGTATACACAGTAAAGGCAGAAATCGAGAAGCCCCGGCATGACTGTTTGTGCTCCTTCTGACAAGAGAAATTCCTCAAGATTATTGTTTCCCAGAGGAGAAAACTTAACAAATATCTCTCCAACAATCCCAACCTTAATCTTTTGCTCATCGCTTTTTGGAATTGCTGCAAAATCACTGATAATAAGCTCATAATTTTTCTTTACTTTTTTATAGCTTATCAGCCTGCCTTCGTCTTCCATTTCATTGGTCAGCCTTTTTATCCAGTCCTGTGCTATCTTGTCGCTGCTACCATTTATCAATTCATATGGCTTGCTTTGATTTTGAAGCATCATCAGCAAATCACCATAGGTTACTGCATAAATCATTCGGTGTATCATGGATAACGGCATTACAAAGCCTGGATTTTTTTCAAGTCCGGCAAAGTTAAGCGAAATTACAGGCACATATTCAAAGCCTGATTTTTTGAGTGCTTTTCGCAGAAGTGCTATGTAGTTTGACGCCCTGCAACCACCACCTGTTTGAGTAATCAAAAGTGCCGTTTTGTGTGGGTCAAAATTTCCGCTTTCAAGTGCATCAATAAACTGGCCAATAACCAAAAGTGCAGGGTAACAGGAGTCATTGTGAACATTTTTTAGTCCACATTCCTTTACTCTGCTTCCTGAATTTTTAAGCAATTCAGTTTTATAGCCATATGACTTCAGGATTTGCGAAATCAATTCAAAATGCATGGGAAGCATTGTTGGAATAAGTATTGTGTAATCTTCTTTCATCTCTCGAGTAAAAACTATTCTGTCATTATCATGCTCCAAAATTATCTCCCCTTTCTTCCAACGCACCAAGCAAGCTGCGTAGTCGAATTTTGACTGCACCAAGGTTTGTTATTTCATCTATTTTAATTTGCGTATAAATCTTTCCTTTTCTCTCTAAAATTTCCCTTACTTCATCTGTTGTAATGGCATCAAGCCCGCAGCCAAACGAAACAAGCTGAACCATCTCGCAATCTGGATTTTCAGAAACAAATCTTGCCGCATTGTAGAGTCTTGCGTGATAAGTCCACTGGTTAAGCACCTTTACTTTTTGAGGCTCTACAAGCTGACAAATGCTGTCTTCACTGACAACAACAAAGCCCAATGATGACGCAAGCTTGTCTATTCCATGCCCAATTTCTGGGTCAATATGGTATGGACGACCTGCAAGAACCATTACTCTCTTGCCATTTTTTCTTGCATATTCTATTGCTTTTTCACCCTGCTCTCTAAGGTCAAGCATCCACTGATTATAGGTTTCAAAGCCTTTTTTGACCGCTTTTCTAACCTGCCAGTATCCAATTTTCTCAAAGTTTTTTGACAGCATGGAACAAAGCTCTTTTGAAAGCTCAACCTGGCTATTTATATTAAGATATGGATACAGAAATTTTGTGCCTTTAAGCGACTCCATGTTTGCATTTAAAAGTTCAGAGTAGTATGCAACAACAGGACAATTATAGTGATTGTCGCTATTTTTTTCGTCTATATTATAGGTAAGGCATGGATAGAATATCGCATCTACTCCGATTTCCACCAGTTTTTCGATGTGTCCATGCATTATTTTTGCAGGATAGCAAGCAGTGTCTGACGGAATGCTGTATTGTCCCTTGCTGTAAAGCCTTCTATTTGAAAGCCCAGACAGTATTACTCTGTATCCAAGTGCTGTGAAAATCTCGTTCCAAAGTGGTGCAAGTTCATACATTCCAAGTGCGAGCGGAAGCCCAATAGTTCCCTTTGGCCCGTTTGTATGCTCAATTGCCATCAGCCTATCTCTTTTATATTGATGCAGGTTTGGTTTTGACTCTGCATCAGATATTTTAAGCCCCGCACCTTTTTCACATTGATTTCCTGAAACATACTTTTTGCCGTCGCCAAAAGTGTTTATAGTTAGGTTACACTTGTTTGTGCATCCTTTACACCCTGCCGCTTTTGCCTCATGTACAAAGCTTTTAAGCTGTTGTGGAGTTATCAGCTCTGATTTTTCAATGTCAATTGATTTTGCAAAAAGAGCTGCACCATATGCACCCATAAGCCCTGCAATCTCAGGGCGAACAACATCACTCCCAAGCTCCTTTTCAAAGCTTCTTAAAACTGCGTCATTAAGGAATGTTCCACCCTGCACAACAATCTGCGTTCCAAGCTCTTCAACCGAGCTGGCTCTGATGACTTTGTATATCGCATTTTTTACAACGCTCATGGAAAGACCAGCCGAAATGTCGCCAACAGTTGCCCCGTCCTTTTGTGACTGCTTGACCGCAGAGTTCATGAAAACTGTGCAACGAGAACCCAAGTCCACAGGTGCTTTTGCAAACAACCCAAGCTTTGAAAATTCCTCAATTTCATAACCCATTGAGCGTGCAAAAGTTTCTATAAACGAGCCACAGCCCGAGGAACAAGCCTCATTTAGCAAGATGCTGTCAATTGAATTGTTGTGGATTTTGAAGCACTTTATGTCCTGCCCGCCGATATCTAAAATAAAGTCAACATTGGGGTTAAAGTGACGAGCGGCTGTGAAATGTGCCATGGTTTCAACCAGTCCTTCGTCAACATGAAAAGCATTTTGAATAAGCTCCTCACCATAGCCTGTGACGGCACTTGAAGCAATTGTGATTTTATCTCCGCAAAGCTTATATATGTAATCCAGCTGCTCTTTGATTACCGCAACGGGATTTCCATTGTTTGAATTATAGTATGTGTACAAGATTTTATCGTCTTCTGATATCAGCACGACTTTGGTTGTTGTGCTTCCGCAGTCAATACCCAAAAACGCCTTGCCCTCATATTCTTTTGGGTCTGTCGCTGGGACACTCGCCATTTTGTGACGGGCTTCAAATTCGTCATAATCCTGCTGGCTTTTAAAAAGTGGTGGAAGATGTGCAGTTGTTGTACTTTCGTTGGAGCTTTTTACTATATTCTCAACAAGTTCTTTATATGTAAAGACTTTTGCCTGTTTTGAAGCGTAAATAGCGGCGCCAATTGAAACAGCAAATCTGCTATATTCGGGGAAAAGCGCTTCCTCCTGCCCAAGCTTTAATGTGCTTGCAAATCTTTCTCTAAGCCCCTTACAATAATAAAGCGGACCACCAAGGAACATAACCTTGCCCTCAATTTTTCTTCCCTGTGCAAGTCCTGCAATGGTCTGGTCAACAACGGCCTGATAAATGCTGGCGGCAATATCCTGCTTTCTTGCACCCTGATTAAGCAGGGGCTGAATGTCTGTTTTGGCAAACACTCCGCATCGAGAAGCTATTGGATAAATCCTCTGATAGTCAAGACTTAAATTGTCCAGTTCCTGCGTGCTGACATTCATAAGTGTTGCCATTTGGTCAATAAATGCGCCTGTTCCGCCTGCACAAGTTCCGTTCATTCTTTCATCTGTTCCGCCTGTGAAAAAGACAACCTTTGCGTCCTCTCCACCAAGCTCTATGACAACATCAGTGTCGCTTGCAAGCTCCTTTACCGTTTCTGCTGTTGCAAAAACCTCCTGAACAAAAGGGATGTCAGCAGACTTTGCAACTCCAAGCCCTGCCGAACCAGAAATTGCAACAGAAAGCGGCTCTGTTCCAACTAAATTTTCAACCCTTTGAACAAGGTCAAGTGTTTTCCTTCTAACTTGTGAAAAATGTCGTTCATAGCACTGATATAATATTTTGCCATTTTTTATAAGCACAATTTTCGCTGTGGTAGAGCCAATGTCTATACCAAGCGTCATATTTTTTACTGATTCTACTCTCTGTGATAGTTCATTTTCCATTGAGTTTTGCTCCTTATTGCCTAAAAATCCTTTTTATCTCTGTTGAATCAATTTAATCAGAAAATTATTCGACGGATAG
This sequence comes from Oscillospiraceae bacterium, assembly GCA_036654375.1. Lineage (GTDB taxonomy): Bacteria > Bacillota > Clostridia > Oscillospirales > Acutalibacteraceae > RZYX01. The sequence continues at coordinate 3,622 of JAVVSD010000016.1, read as the reverse complement.
TAATTACTATATTCTTTCTTTTATTGAAAGTCAATTGCCCAATTGTTAACAAATAATTATGAAATGTAAAATATTTATGCTTTTTTATCTTCTTTTTAATAAACCCCGTACTCTTGACTTTTAATAGTTATTATATTAGTATGTTGGTTGTATAAAAATTAGGGGGTATTTCATTGCTTAATTCTGAAAAAACTATGGAAAAGGTTGTTGCTCTTTGCAAAAACCGTGGATTTATATATGCAGGAAGTGAGATTTACGGTGGTCTTTCAAACACTTGGGACTATGGTCCTCTTGGTGTTGAATTTAAAAACAATGTTAAGCGTGCTTGGTGGCAAAAGTTCGTTTACGAAAACCGCTATAATGTAGGCCTTGACTCCGCCATACTAATGAACCCGCAAACTTGGGTCGCTTCAGGCCATGTCGGGGGATTTTCTGACCCACTTATGGACTGCAAGGATTGCAAAACTCGCCATCGTGCAGACAAGCTCATCGAGGATGCTGGGGTTAATCCTGCCGGCTGGACATTTGAACAAATGTCGGATTATATCAAGGAGCAAAACATTGTTTGCCCTGATTGCGGAAGTTGCAATTTTACAGATATACGCAAGTTTAACCTTATGTTCAAAACTTTTCAAGGCGTTACTGAGGACACAAAAAACGAGCTTTTCCTTCGTCCGGAAACAGCACAGGGAATTTTCGTTAACTTCTCAAACATTCAAAGAACAACGCGCCGTAAAGTTCCTTTTGGTGTTTGTCAGATAGGCAAATCTTTCAGAAATGAAATTACTCCAGGGAACTTTGTTTTTCGCACTCGTGAGTTTGAGCAGATGGAGCTTGAGTTTTTTTGCCAGCCCGGCACAGAGCTTGAGTGGTTCTCTTATTGGAAAGATTACTGTAAGCAGTGGCTTTTGTCACTCGGCGTAAAGGAAGAAAACTTAAAGCTTCGTGACCATGAGCAGAAAGAGCTTTCTCACTACTCAAACGCAACAACAGACTTTGAATATCTCTTTCCATTTGGTTGGGGTGAGCTTTGGGGCGTTGCAAGCCGTACAGACTTTGATCTTACTCAGCATCAAAACACTTCGGGTAAGAGCCTCGAATACTTTGACCAAGATAAAAACGAAAAATATCTTCCATATGTTATCGAGCCATCTCTCGGAGCTGACCGCGTTGCTCTTGCATTTCTTTGCGAAGCTTATGACGAAGAGATTGTGGATGCTGAAAAAGGCGACACAAGAGTTGTGCTTCGTCTTCATCCTGCACTTGCACCAATTAAGGCTGCTATTCTTCCTCTTTCAAAAAAGCTTAATGAAGAGGCAGATAAAGTATTTTGCACACTTTCCAAAAAGTTCAATGTTGAGTATGATGACGCAGGCTCAATCGGAAAGCGTTATCGCAGACAGGACGAAATTGGAACCCCTTTCTGCATCACATATGACTTTGATTCTGTTGAAGACGGCTGTGTAACAGTTCGTGAAAGAGATTCAATGGGGCAGACAAGAATTGCCATAACTGAGCTGGAGTCTTATATTAGTGGTAAACTTGTTTTCTAAATAAAGTTGCCTTGTCCTTTTTTAGTTATATACTAATTATCTTACCTTCAGTACCTGTTCAAATTTTTTGTCACATCGGCAACTATTTTCTTGAGCGGAAACCATTCAATTATTTTTTGCAGATTAAGTACAACCGAACAAACAATATTTTCAGCATTACAGTCTTTGAAAATATTGTATAAGCGTACTTTTATATTTATTCGTATAAATGACAAATAGGCGACAAAAAAAGACACGGTCACTGCGACCATGTCTTTTTTAATTTACTTTAGTTTAGATATGTTGCCAGAATTTGATTAACCTCTTTGCCATCTGCTTTGCCCTTTGTCTGTGGCATAAGTTCTTTCATAATCATGCCTTTTTCCTTCGCTGTTGGAGCAGTTAGACCAAGCTTGCTCAAAACGCTCTCGATTGTTGCTCTGATTTCTGCCTCATCCATCTGCTTTGGCAAAAATGCAGAAAGCACTTCAATTCTTTGCCTGCACTCATCAATTATTGCTGTGCGGTCAGCAGGTGAAAGTTCTATCGTTTCCTTGAGTTGCTTGACCTCACGCGACACAACTTCAAGCTCTTCTTCTGCAGTTAAATCAGCTCTCTTGTCAATAGCTTTTGCCTTTAAAGCCCCAAGCAAGGCAGACAAGGAGTCCTTGCGGACGGTGTCATGTGCTTTAAGTGCCTCCATCATCTGGCTTCGGACGGTGTCTATCATTGTCATATTAATTCGCCCCTTTATTTATAATTATTCTGTTAACACTGCTATTTTATACCTCTGATGCTTTTGGTGCAAGTCTTTGCACGCTAAGGTTTTATATTTTTAATAAAATCACTTATCAAACATTAATTAATAAATTAAATTAAATTATAAAATCTCTATTGTCTTAATCTTACTTCGGCACTTTTTTTGTGAGATGTACACATTTTTGTGCAACATATACAGTTATTTTAACTAAAGAGAAAAACATCTCACGCGTTCATTTTAAGTTAATAATTAGTTTAACAATTATTAACTGTAAAACCAAATATTGTTCAAATTTAACTGTTATTATTCAATCATCCTAATCAGGGAGAGAGAAACACACAGGGTTTTAGCCAAATGGTTGCTAAACAGTTTTCGATTAGGCACTAAATTAAAAAATAAGTGCAAAACGATTTCAAAGTTGGTGGCAAAACTTTTCTCAATTCTTTACGGCAACCTATCCAACACACAAATGCACTAAATAAAAATTATGGAGATGGAAAAAATGATTATTGGAATTTTATTAACAGTTTTATTAGGTGGCGGACTTTCAGCAGTGGGAACTTTTCTTATTGGATACCTTGGTTTCTGGGCGTGTGCTATAGTACTTGTAACAATCGGCATACTTACTATGGTTCTTTGCCAGAACCACATTGCACCTCGTAAAAACAGACACAGAAGAGCAAGCGATAATGCCTAAGATATTGTGTGATATCATTGCAACCGGAGCAAGAGAAACCTCTTGCTCCGGTTGTTTTTTTGACTTTTGTCCCTTTATTTTTAAACCAATATAAGTAAAATCACCTCAATCAACAGCTAAGAACCCTGTTTTCTTCTTTAAACTAATGCTTATTTGTAATGTGATTTATTAATTAGTGAGGGGGTTGTTCGTTTCTTTGGCAGGCAAAGAAACGAACAAACATATAACTTAAAACAAATCCGCACAAGTAACAGCTAAGAACCCTGTTGCTTTTTAAACTAACACTTATTTTGCAATTTGATTTATTAATTAATAGAGGGGGTTGTTCATTTCTTTTATTTCAAAAGAAACGAACCAAAGAAAGGAAACAAAGGGAAACCAAAATGTCATCCGTTATTTGGTTTCCCCTTGACCCCTTCCTGTGCCACAGAGGTAGTTTAAAGATAGTTTTTAGATTTAAACACAGTTAATAAATAAGTTGAGAGCTTTTAGATTTTATAATGTTAAGGTTTTGAGTTAAATTTTTGAGATGTTTTAGTTTGAATAATTACAAGTTTTTGCTCATTAATTTTAACAATTCCCTTTATTCCCTAAAACTATTTTGACAGCAAGCTATATACTTTTATGCGGAAG
>JAVVSD010000015.1:0-31590 GCA_036654375.1 Oscillospiraceae bacterium | reverse complement strand
CGCGCTTGGTTCGGGACCAAGAGGCCTCGAGTTCGAATCTCGACACTCCGACCAACTAAAAAAGCTTGATGTTCTGCTGATTTTCAGCGTTCACCAAGCTTTTTAGTTTTTTACATTTGACTTGCATTTTTTATTATCTAAATATGCGTTTAAGCTTCCAACGCTTTTAATCTTTAGTTCATTATCAAGGTGAGTGTAAATTGATAAAGTAGTATTTATGTCTGCATGACCCCCAAAATATTGTGCGGTTAGCATATCTACTCCAGACTTATACAACATTGTAGCATACGCATGCCTCAGCTGATGTGGAGTGACTTTTATTTCAACTCTTTAACAATAGTTGTCCCAGCGTGTTCTGAATTGATATGGGATATAGGAGTTTTGCACTCGAATGCAAAAATATAACCATCTGCGGTTGCCTTAACCTTTTTCTTGTATTCTTCAAAATATCCCACAGGGAATAGAGCAAGAAGATTTCACGCACTCCTGCGGATGTTTTTGTTCTGTGATGTAAAATCGCCTTGTTATCTTCGTACGAGATAATTTTAGATACTGATATTGCCATTGTTTTAAAGTTAATGTCCTTTCACTGCATTGCAAGTGCTTCACCACGCCTGCAACCTGTTAATAGCAGAAAGTATGGAAACAGACCAAAATCAGAATTAACATTAGCAATTATGGTTTTAATCTCTTTATCAGTAGGAAGACTTCTTTTGGTTGAAGGAAGATTTTTTGGAAGCGTAACTGATTAAGAGGGTTGTGCAAATTCTGAATTTTCATCTCAACAATACCATAGTTAAATATCTGGTTTAAAACTGTCTTTTGAGTTTTAACAACCTTTGCAGAATAGCCCTTCGCCTTTAAGTCTTCAAGCAAATCTTTAGTATCAATCGGTTGAATTTCGGTTATCTTTATTTTCTCAAACTCTTTCATAGCGGTTTTAAATGCAGGATTATAGAAATCTTGGGCGACTACTCAACCCTTTATCCACTCGTTGATAAAATTAAGGTAAAGGTTACAGCAAGAATCCTAATAGACACCGACACAACACTTGGAACATGGCTTGAGCAGACAGGAACAATCCTACAGGGGTCGGTACAATCACAAACATCGGACAGCCGTAAACGGCGAACCAACAACCACAAAGGCAATAAAAGACTTCAATCCACCCATCAAGACCAAAACGGCAAGCAACTTACACCAGACGGCAAAGCGGTACAATTGACCCGTAAGACCATGTCGAATGCGTGATAAATAAAAGGAATTATAATATTATTATATTAAAACATTTATTGATTCATTTATAATAAAGTATTGAATGTAAATTTAATTCAAGCCGTAAAAATAAGTATTTAATTATTTATAAAAGCGTAAAAATGTAAAATATTGACATATTTTTATTTATATGATAGAATTATAATGCTTTGCAAAGCCAAAATAATACAAAGGAGAAAGTTAATGAAATTCAAATCAAAAATCATATCAAAAGTTTTTGCTCTATTGATAACCATTTCTCTGGTGTTTACACTATCAATTTCGGCAAGTGCATTTCAGTTTAATAGGTCATATTCATCATCTGACTTTTCATCATCATGGACAACAAAAGAAGCATGGATAGTGGATGGTGGAACAACAGTTACAAAATATTGCTATGGGTACGATACCAACTTAATAAATGAGGATGTTGCAAACATAACAAGTCCGGTTAGTTGGCAGGCAACTGTAATTACCAACGGAAGCGGGCGTCACAAAAAATATGCAGCTCGAAATTTTGCGTTAGAAAATTGGACAAGACATAGTGGAAGTACTGTTACATACAGATTTCTTGTTGGCAACGAGAATGAAATAAAAGCTTATTAAGGCTTAAATCTCACGCACGATATATTGTGCGTGAGATTTAATAGATTTTCTTTATTGGTGGTGGCTATTATAAAAAAAATTAAATTTCTGATTGGTTTTTTTGCATTATTTATCACTCTGTTAATAATAGGAGAAACCAGACAAGATTTCTTAGGAAATATTGAATGCAATTTTTATAGCATGGACTTAAAGGTAGACGAAAACTCAGATAGTAATACACTTAATAACGATCTAATCAATAAGGCTAAAAAATATAATATCGGGGTATTGGCAATTGACAGAAATGTTGAAAATGCTTTTACATCAGTTATAAAAATATATACAACCAATGTAAATAAAAAACTTTTGTCAGATAAATATAGTATTGATGAAAAAACATATCCGAGTATTTTATGTGGAAAGACAGATGTTCATATTGATGATTTCAAAAATTTAATAAATATTAACAGCATTAAAACCTATTATCTATTGGGGTCGGAGAGTAATCTGATTAAATTTAAAAACTCAATGGATAAAAATTACATATGCGGAAGAGTAAAGCCTCCTCAGGATATTTTAAGTCAGAGCAGTAATGAAAGTCTCCTTATCTGGAGTCTTGCAGTATGCTTAATTATATTTTTATCTGTTTATGACATTGTATATCAGAAAAAAGAAAACTTTGTTAAAATCACTCTTGGCGAAAGCATCAATAAAATTATTTTAAAAAATGTCGCTGTAGATACCGGAGTTATTATCTCATTGTTTTTATTATGTATAGGTATATTACAGTTTTTTACTGACAGTTTATTTAATATAAAAATTTCTATATTAATGTTAACTATATTAATTATAATAAATTCTCTTTTATATCTGTCACTCTATTTCTTTAACTATAAAGAAGTGTTGTCAAACAGTAAAGCATCAAAAAAGTTGTTATCACTAAACTATATAATAAAAATATTCACAGTTATTGTCACCATAATAATTGTTTCAAGCAATTTTGTTGTTATTAATAAGTCGATACAATTTTATAAGCAAAAAGAACTTATAGATAACTATAGAGATTATTACTTTACATATTTTGATTATAAGTCAATAGGTATTACAAGTGAAGAAGCCGAAATGTTATCAAAGAAAGCTAAACAAGGAAACGATGACTTTTATCGTCGTTACTATAATAAATTTGACAGTACAATGCTTTGCGAATCTTTTGGAGTAGCGAGGAACTGTGTAGCTATTTCAGCAAACAGAAGAGCTGTGCCTTATTTGACACAAAAGATAAAAGAGCTTGAAGGAATAGAATTAAAAGAAAAGCTATACATACTTATGCCTAACAAGCTTCCCGTTATTGATGGAATTGATAATGTTAAAGAATTCTTAGTTTCAGCTTCAAGCTTTATTCCATATTTGAAGGAAAATACACCTATAGAAATAATCAGATATAATAACGCAAGGTTAGTTTATTTTGATGAACTCTTACCGCAAATGAGCAGCTGGACTGAAAACCCCATAATATACCTAAATAATTTAGATATCTCAAAATACGAATTTACAGAAACCGAGCTTTATGGTGTTGGGGATGTTTCTTACTCTCCCAGTGTTATATACAACATATCTAAAGAGGAGGTTGATAAATTTACAAATGAATGGGGTTTCGATAATGGATTTCACTCATTAACTAATGTTGGTGACAACTATGATTATCAATGGTCTATTATGAAGCGTTCATTGTATTTAAACACTATTTTTAGTTTGTTAATATTAATGTTGGAGTTTATTATAATACACACAATTATAAAACTGGAATATGAAATTAACGCAATAGAATTTGCAATAAAAAAAGTATTAGGATATTCAGTTTGGCAAAGAAACAGAAAAATAATTGCATATACTCTTGGTACTACTGTTTTTGGAGTTATTGCAAGCTTATTAATAAATGTGCTTACCGGTTTTGGGGAAATAGTATTTATCTCTGCCGGAGGTGGATTTGTTCTGATTTTTGAAGCATTTATAATTGCTCTTTTCACAAAGCGCTATGACAATTCTAATATACAAAATATATTAAAGGGTGGTTCACTATGATACATATTAATAATTTATCAAAGTCATTTGATGAAAACACATTGTTTTCTAATTTTAATATGCAAATTAACGATGGAGAATTTATTATCTTTACCGGTGCCAGCGGTTGTGGAAAGACTACTCTTCTAAATATGATTGGGGGAATCGAACCTTTTGATAAAGGAGAAATAATGGTTGACAATATTAACATAGCAAACAGAAAAAACAAGCTGAACTATTTTAAATATAAGGTTGGGTTTCTGTTTCAAAATTTTGCGCTAATCGAAAATAAAACCGTAGAAGAAAATTTGAAATTAGTAAAAAAAGACTGCAAATCAAATGTAAGTATTGAGCAAGCTCTAAATGATGTTAATCTTTCTGATAAAATATATCAAAAAGTATATAAACTTTCTGGCGGAGAACAACAACGTGTAGCTTTGGCAAGGCTTATGGTTAAAAAGTGTGATATTATTTTAGCAGATGAACCAACAGGTTCATTAGATAGAAAAAATTCGGAAATGGTGTTGAATTTTTTAAAATCATTAAACGCCAAAGGAAAAACTATAGTCCTTGTAACGCATGATGAATATGTAAAAGGCTTTGGCTCAAGAGTGGTGGAAATGTGATGCTTAAAAATTTTGAATTAACAAGAAAGCATGTTCTTCTTTTCGCGGTAGGTTTATTTTTGCTTCATATTATAATCTGGAAATGTAGCATAAATAATATTTATGATCCAATTATTGAAACAAACTTAAAGAATAAAAATAATATCTCTTATAACACGTATATAATTAAGCCACACTTTTTAAGATATGATGGTCAATTAGCTATCTTTGAAAAAAAAGACTTTAAGGACGGCGAAAGATATATACACGGGTTATTCATCTTTCCTAAGGTTAACGGAGAATATAAAATTATTTTTCTGGTTGATTATGAAAAGGGTAATGAAAATATAGGCGATACTGTAACTATATGTTTTATTGAAATCAATGAACAGATGCGGGCGGTTAAATTTATTGAACAAGAAACCGTAGAAGAATATAAACCAGAGATTGAAAAATTATTCAAAGAAGCATATAAGGAGTTTGGAATAAAACTTGATCAACAATAAAAGATTGGCTGGAAAAAGTTATAGTAAATTTAATATATTAATAAAAAAATTTATGAATTACAATAAACAAATCTTAGGACACTCATATATGAAAGAAAATCCACACATTATATCAGCAATTCAAGAGTAGGAAACAGCTGCCTTTTTATAAATACATAGCAACAACTAACTTACAAATAAAAAGCACATTGGGCATTAACCAATTGTGCTTATTTTTTGCTTGTATATATAATTGATGTATGATAGATTTATCTTAGATAAATATGCCGATAATAGAGAACACCCATAGTTTTGCAAAAACAATTAAAGGACTGTTTGAGATAATCCAGGGGAAAAACTTTAATTTATTATGGCATTATGTTTTACCCCATCATAACTCGAAGATGGTAATTTGTATTTTTCTATGTGGTCTGAAATTCATATAAGTTAACACATAACTGAATGCAAAAAAATAAGTTTGACTGATATTTTTATTGTCGTCAAATTTGCAATCAGCACATTTCAAGGATTTTAATGCTTTTTAGAGGGTAACCTGCTGTAAATTTGTTTGCAAAGAAATAAAAAGTACAAAAAAAGTTTTATACAGCTATTTTCTTGTAAAAAACAACAACTTCAATAAAATATAATACAATAGATGTATATTAATTGTATGCTTAGTTTAAGTTTTAATGTTTTTCTATTTAAAATTCACATAATTATGTTATAATATGTCATTTTAGAAAGTCATGTACAATATTTTAGGCTAAAAAAAATAACTCTTAGGGATTGTGGTTTATGCGAATACGAAAGCTTAATTTTAAATTCATTTTAGGAATTATATACATTATAGTAGCCACTGTAATTTTATCATTTTCAATTAATAATTATCAAAACGATGACATAGTTAAGGCTGACGGAACAACACATAAACCAACAACAACCCAAGAGCAGACCACGCAGCCAACAACGCAGGTAACCACTGCTCCGGTTGTTAGAACAGTTCGGCTCGAATGTAATTCGGTTCAAAATGATCTTAAAATTAAGCTTTTGGACGAGCAGAGCAAGCAATATATAACGGGTGTTCCGTTTAGTGCAACTGTGACCGATAAATCGGGCAAACAGTCCTCTTATACAGGCAAAGACCTTAAAGGTTACATTTATATTAACAAGGTTAGGGCAGGGGTATACACAGTTAAGCTAAATGTCCCTGAGGGATTTGTTGCCTCTGTTGATACAGCTTCAGTTACTGTTAAAGACAAGGTTGACTACAAAGTTATTAATGATATTAAGGACAAGGTTAGTCCATCACAAAATGTTAAAGAAGACACTAAGGTGCCACAGGACATTGTACAGGAAGTTGTATTAAAAGATACCGTTGAATTTGTTCAAAGCTCAACGACCAAAATCCCTGGAGTGATAAAATATGTTACTGTTGAGTTTGATAAAGTAAAAGCACCAGAAACAAGTGAATCAACAACAGGAGCAACTGGCGAATCAACAACCAATACTTCCTCAACAACATCAACTACAGCGACATCAACCACAAAAAATGATATTCTTTATGATGCGAATGGAAACAAACTTTACATAAAAGTTAATGACAAATATGTTTTAGCAACATCAAAGGACTATAACTCTGCAAACCAGTTTTATAAGCAGGAGATAGTTCCAGATTCATACAAATACACAGGCTGGCAAACTATTGATAAAAAGACATATTATTATGACAAGAACGGCAGCTATGTTACCGGAAATCAAATAATTAATGGAGCAAAATATAGCTTTAGCAACGAAGGTGTTCTTGCACCTGGATTTGGTGTCTTGGGCATTGATGTATCAAAGTACCAGGGAAACATTGACTGGAAGGCTGTAAAATCTTCTGGAGTGCAGTTTGCAATTGTAAGAGCAGGTTTCCGTGGATATGGTTCAGGTGTGCTTGTTGAAGATGCAAAATTCAAATCTAATATGAAGGGCGCACTTGCTGCGGGATTAGATGTTGGAATTTATTACTTCTCACAGGCAATAAATGAGGTAGAGGCAGTTGAAGAAGCAAGCTTGTGTGTTCAACTTGCAAAAGCTTATAAAGTTAAATATCCAATATTTATTGATACTGAAACCTCTGGAGGAAATGGCTCAGGAAGAGCAGACACATTAACAACCCAACAGAGAACTGCTGTGTGCAGAGCTTTTTGTGAAACGGTACAGAGTAAGGGATATAAAACAGGTATTTATACCAGCAAGAGTTGGTTTGAAAAGAAACTTGATATGACGCAACTTGGTCAGTATTTGGTATGGCTTGCACAATGGACCTCCACACCAACATACAAAGGAAAGTATGATGTTTGGCAATACACCTCCAAAGGACAAGTCGCAGGAATTTCAGGGAATGTTGATATGAATTTGTCGTATATGACATTTTAGAATAGGATAAAATATAGTTTAAAGAACCCATTCAGTTTTTGAATGGGTTCTTTTTTGAAATACAAACCAAAAAGCCACCTATTGTTTTATAGGTGGCTTTTTATGATAGCTTTAATATAAGCAATTAAGCAGAGTTTACATTATGCTTCTTCGCTAAAGTTGTCTTTGCCAACACCGCAAAGAGGACAAACATAATCGTCTGGAAGGTCTTCCCACTTAGTCCCTGCTGCAATTCCGTTATCAGGATCTCCAACAGCTTCGTCATAAACATAACCGCATACATCGCAAACATATTTTTTCATAATAATACATCCTTTCTTGTTTTAGTTATTTATTGAATCTGTTATAGCATCGGCAAGTGCAATAATTTCACTAAGCTGAGTGTCTTTAACAGATGACTTTATTGTAACAGTATTCTCAATAATTGTAATGCTTTTCATTGATTCAAGTATTTCTTTAATAAGCTTACCAGAAGCAGGTGACCATGTTCCATTCTGGATAATAGCAACTGTACGGTTTTGAAGGTTGTGTGCCTTTAAATCAAGGAGAGCAGTTTCCATGTTGCAAAATATTCCGTTGTTGTAGGTAGAAGAAGCAAAGACAATATGACTGCATCTGAAGGCTTCAGAAACGATAACAGACGGATGAGTAGAGGACACATCATACATTGCAATATTTTTAATTCCATTTTCTGCAAGCTTGCTTGCAAGAATATTTGCAGCATTTTCAGTGTTGCCATAAATAGAAGCATAAGCAATCATAACAGCTTTTTCTTCTGGCTCATATTTGCTCCACTTATGATATTTATCAATATACCAGTCAATATTTGAACGCCATACAGGACCATGAAGAGGGCAGAGAATTTCGACATCAAGTGTCTGCAATTTTTTCAGAAGTGACTGAACCTGAATGCCATATTTGCCAACAATATTTGTGTAATATCTTCTTGCATCGTCAAGCCAGTCCCTTTCAAAATTGACTTCATCAGCAAAAAGGTTGCCATTAATTGCACCGAATGTGCCAAAGGCATCAGCACAATAAAGAGCTTTGTCGGTTGTATCATAAGTTACCATTGCTTCTGGCCAGTGAACCATTGGAGCCATAGCAAAAGAAAAGGTGTGTTTACCAGTGCAAAGAGTATCACCCTCTTTGATAATAATTGCTCTCGAGTCAATATCAAAATTAAAAAATTGTTTAATCATACCAATTGCTTTATCATTGCAAACTATTTTAACATCAGGATACCTTAAAATTATTTCATTTAAAGTGGCACAATGGTCAGGTTCCATGTGGTTAATGATTAAGTAGTCAAGGTTTTTACCATTAAGTAAATGCTCAATATTCTCAATGAATTGAGAGAAAACAGACCTATCCACTGTGTCAAGTATAACTGTTTTTTCATCATCAACAAAATACGAGTTGTAGGAGATACCGCGGGGAATTGGAAAAACATTTTCAAACAAAGACAGTCTGCGGTCACTTGCACCTATCCAATAAGTGCCTTTTTTTATCTCTTTAACACAATACATTATATAGTTCTCCTCTTTTAATAACATTTCTTTTATAAATCTATATTCTAATTATATATAAATTAAAAATTTTATCAACACATTTATTTTATTATTATGTTTTAAAATATTTTACATATTATTAAAAAAAAATGTGTTATAATAAAGTAACCAATATTAAGGTTTATTATTAAGATTATTCGAGGAGTATTTTAAATGAGTAGATTTGAAAAGAGAGAGTTTTATTCCATTCCCAACATTATGGGCTATTTTCGCATTTTGCTAATTCCATTTTTTATTTGGTCTTATTTGTCAGCTGAAACAACCACAGATTACCTCATATCCGCACTTATTATTGGACTTTCTGGGCTTACGGATTTATTTGATGGTATGGTTGCTCGAAAGTTTAACATGGTTACGGAGCTTGGAAAGTTTGTTGACCCATTGGCAGACAAGCTGACTCAGTTTGCACTTGTCATATGTCTTGCAACCAGATTCAAGTTAATGTGGCTGCTCATTGTTTTGTTTATTATAAAAGAAGGCTTTATGAGTATCATGGGCGTGATTATGATAAAAAAATATAATAAAAAGTTAGATGGGGCGATGTGGTTTGGGAAAGTTTGTACAGCCACACTCTATATTGTAATGTTTATATTGTTGCTTATTCCATCAATTTCACTTTTAGCAGCCAATATTCTAATTGGCGTTTGTGCAGCAGTAATGCTCATGACACTTATACTCTATATCCCAGTCTTTTCAAAAATGAGCCGAGGTGAGTAAGTGGCTAAATACATTTTAATTTTTATATATGTTTTATTGATATTGGGTGTTGTATTTATTGAACGAAAAAACCCTACAGAGGGAATGCTGTGGGTTGTTATACTTGCCTGTATTCCTTATTTAGGGGTTATTCTATATTTGGCATTTGGAAACACACTAAACATAAAAATAACAAAATTGATGCGAACAAAAAAGCTTGCATCTGCATACAAAAAGAATACAGTTGAGGAGCTTAGTAACCAGATAGATGCACTTAAAACCGATTTATCTTCAAGCGACAATCAGGTTATTCAATTTAATTATACATACAATGACAGCCAGCTAACTGCATATGATAATGCGATATTCTACATTGATGGTGAATCGCATTACAAAGCCTTATTTGAAGATATATATAACGCAAAAGAGAGTATTCACATTCAGTTTTATACAATACATAACGATATAATGGGTCACGCGTTTGTTAAAGCTTTGACGGACAAGGCAAGACAAGGTGTTGAAGTATTTGTAATGATTGACTTTATTGCAAACATCTCATCTCCTCCAAAAATGTTCAGACCTTTAGTTAGAGCTGGCGGAATAGTTAGAAGACTTAAACCATATCTGACCCATTTTCGTAGCCACAGAAAAATTGTTGTTATTGATGGCAAGGTCGGATATATAGGTGGAATGAATGTCGGAGAGCAGTATGCAAACCTTGCAAAAGTAAAAACGCCGTGGAGAGATACGCAGATAAGGCTTACAGGGACTTGCCTTGCAATGCTTGAATACTACTTTTGGACAGACTGGATTTGTGCAATGAAAAGGAAACAAATCCCGCAGAAAATAGAAAGTTTGAAAAAGACTTTTGAAAGAATAGAGGAAGTAGGCAACAAGCCTTGCCAGTTTGTTATTGGCGGAGTTGACACAGATAAAGAATCTGTAAAAATGTGCTATTTGAGCATGATACGAAGTGCAAAACATAAAATTTGCATTCAATCTCCGTACTTTATTCCAGACCAGTCAGTGCTTGATGCTCTCAAAACAGCTGCAGCCTCAGGAGTGCAAATTCAACTGATGATACCTGGAATAAAATCAAGTTTTTTTCTTGACCCAGTTGCAAGATATTACTGTGGACATCTTTTAGAATATAAATCAAAAGTATATAAATACAAAGGATATATTCACGCAAAGACCATGATTGTTGACGATGAAATATGTTGCGTTGGCTCAGTTAATATGGATATTCGAAGCCTTAGGGTTGATGATGAAATATGCGGAGTATTTTATGACAATAAACTTGTTGCAGAGTATTCAAAAATATTTGAAAACGACATTTTAAATTGTTTAGAATACAAATACGAAGAGTTTGAAAAAAGGAGCTTAAGAGAAAAAATGCAAGAGGGATTTTATCTTTTATTTGCTCCACTTATGTAATTTAAAGTTAAAAAAATCAAAACCACCAGTTCAGCTGGTGGTTTTGATTTCAAATACGCAACCCAAAATCCCATTAACAAATATAAAGTAAAGTTTGGCGTTCGGATTTGGGACTTTTCTTTGGCACAGAGCAAGGAATTCTACCCGCGCACTAAAAAAATGTCCTCAGGACACTTTTTTACGCTCTGAGGAGCGTCGTGCTGTTCTCATCTCCTTCATCTCAAGAAACAAAAACCCCCGTCGGGTTACGACGAGGATTTTTCTTTGGCGGAGAGCAAGGGATTCGAACCCTCGAACAGTTTTAGGCTGTTACACGAGTTCCAGTCGTGCTCCTTCGACCAGCTCGGACAACTCTCCATATATGCAGTTAAAGAACAGGATGTTCCTAACGCGCTCGATTATTATATCTAATATTGCTTCAAAAATCAAGAGCAAATTAGCCTATAAAGTTGTTTTTATCTGAATTTATTGTTTTATATTTACCTTTTGAATGTTTTGTTGTGAATGTTATTATTGCATTTACCAAAAGCATTAAAAGACCAGATATAAAAAGGATGATAATTATTGGTGTAATAAACTTTGGCGAAAGAGGGTCATAAACATTGCTGCCAATTAAAGAAAATGAAACAACCTTGATAGTGAATCCGGCAAGTGAAATGAGCAGATAGTTTTTGAAATCAAATTTCATATCGCCATACATTTGACTGATAGGATTTATTGGAAAGCTGGGTACAAGCCTGAAAACGAACAAAAACCATGGATTACCTTTACCATCGTGTTCAAAAAAGTCTAAAATCGTTGGGTAACGTTTAAGTATTTTTGAGATGTTTCCACCGCCAATTTTGTTGCCCCAAAGGTATTTGATGGATATTTGGAGTGTAAGCCCAAGATAGTTGACAAGTAGTGCGATGGGAAAGGGAAATATGACACCACTTAAAAGGCAAGTGGCAGATATTGGAACAACAGAGATAAAGCTCTTTAAAGCATAGAAAAGCAACATTGCAACAATCATAAGTCCAATGTTACCAAATTCTTGTATCGAAGCTTCAAAATCATACATCCATTCCTTAAAATTAAGGTATATCTGCTGAATATTTGAAAGCTCTTCAATTTTAAAGTCAAGGGCATTAAGTGGAGTCCTAATTTCATCAATGTTATCGTTCTGCATCATAATGACCAGAACAAAAGCAATGATTATTAAGATTAAACCTGAATAGTTCATTATCCTTTTTGTATCAATATTTTTCATAAGCGCCTCACAAAAAAGAAGATATAACAATTATACGCCAATATTTTTATGTGGTCAATTATTTATAAATAATCAGTAAAAATACGGACATAAAGTTGAAAAAAACAAAATATATTGTATAATAAAAAATAAATAAGTACGGTTGGTTTAATATATAAGGTGAGAAAAATGGACTTAATGAGAAATGAATGGAAACCCAGTGATTTTGCTATGCTTAATAATTATTTGCATGATTTGTCAGATACAAAATATATGCAATTTAGCAGCAAATTAATACCCAATTCAACAAATTTAATTGGAGTAAGAATTCCAAAGCTAAGAGAAATAGCAAAGCAAATTGCAAAGGGCAATTGGCGAGAATTTGTTCATGGAGTTTCAGACAAATACTTTGAAACAACAATGATGCACGGACTTGTTTTGGGATATGCAAAGGCAGGAACTTGCGAGATATTAGAATGCCTTGATAACTTCATTCCAAGAATAAATAACTGGTCAATTTGTGACAGTACTTGTGCAAGCCTAAAGTTTGTAAAATCAAACAGGGAGGAAACGCTACATTTTATTAATCACCATCTTAAATCAGACAAAGAGTTTGAGCTAAGATTTGCGGTCGTTTTGCTAATGGACAACTATATTACAGATGAATATATAGATATGGTGCTTGATGTTTTAGCAAAAGTCAAACACGATGGCTATTATGTTAAAATGGCTGTAGCTTGGGCAATTTCAGTGTGCTTTGTAAAGTATAAAGACAAAACATTTGAGCTTTTAAAATCAGGCAAATTGGATGACGATACATATAAAAAAACTTTTCGAAAAATTGTGGAGTCAAACCGCGTTGATAAAGATACAAAGACCCAGATATATTATCTGAAAAATTTATAAATAAATTTATACTAAAGTAAAAAATACAATCTTAGAAAAAAGAAGGATAACTAAATGATTAATTGTTTGTTCGTTGGAATTGGCGGATTTATCGGCTCAGTATTAAGATATCTACTTGGTCAAGTAGCAATAAATAATTCGGTTGGCTTTCCTTTTGCCACTTTGATAATAAATTTTATAGGTGCAATGGCAATAGGAATACTTTCAGAAATATCTCTAAAGACAGGTGCAATTAATCCACAACTTTTATTGCTTCTACAAGTTGGATTATGCGGAGGATTTACGACTTTTTCAACATTTTCACTGGAAACATTTCAGCTTTTTGACAGCGGAAAAATAATGATAGGTGCAGTTTATATTGCTTTGAGTGTTGTCCTTTGTGTTGGCGCAGTAGCTCTTGGAAAGTTTATCATTAAGGCAATAGCATAAAATCCTAACCCGCTATAAAGCAGCTTCTAAGCCTTGTATAATTAATAGTTACGCAGAGATTAGTTTTTATAGTCTTCTATTATTTTGTCTAACTTATTTATGTTAGCTGCCCAAAGAAGCAATTTTTATTTTATATAATATAAATTAAAGCCAGCAGTTTATTTTCAAACCGCTGGCTTTAATGTTAATTTAATAAGATTTAACTTCATTTGTTGCGACAATGTCAATACCAGTATTTAAAATATCTTTAACAACGACATCACCAATTTTAACTGGTGCTTTAAGGCACGCAGTATTAATAACTTTCATGCACTCGAACAAAATGCCTTTTGGAAGAGCAGCAGATGATTTAACAGGAACAACAGGAAGTTTTCCGCCCACAACCTTAACAGTGCTGGTAAGAGATCTTGTTGGGTTGGTACATTCAGTGTGAGCATATTCATAACCACGCTTGCAAGTGTTTCCTGTAACATCAGTAACAACGCCGTTATTGTCAAGCGTTACTTTGATTGGACAGCCAAGGGGGCAAGCAACACAAACCAAATCCTTAATCATAATTATCGCTCCTTTATAGCAACGATGATTTCATCGTTCTCTTTGATTTTTCCAAGCATCTCAGGTGTGAGAGTAATATTTTCCATCTCACCTGGTGCAAACTTCTGCTTACGCTTTTCAAACAAAACTTCGTCGCCAACGCAAACAACAACCTTTGAGTTCTTATAAACATCACCAACGCGGAAATAAAGCTTTATCTCATCAGTTGATTTTATGTTAACTCTTTGAGGAACAATGTAACGAACACCATCGATGCCTTTTGTAAAGGCATATTTTGCGTCACCGCTGCCACCGTTTGCAATATACTTAGCAGCACCAAGTCCTGCAATCTGGCTTTCTTTTGTAACATAGTCAACAAGGTCATGAACCTGCAAAACATTACCGCAAGCAAAAACGCCTGGATGGCTTGTTTCACGCATTTCATTAACAACAGGCCCACTTGTCACTCTGTCCATATCTATGCCAATTTGTTTTGAAATCTCATTTTCAGGAATAAGTCCAACAGAAAGAAGAAGAGTATCACACTCAATATATTCCTGTGTTCCATCAATAACTTTGCGGTTTTCGTCAACCTGTGCAATTGTAATTCCCTCAACACGCTCTTTGCCATGCACTTCAATAACTGTACAGCTGAGCTTGAGAGGAATGCCAAAATCATCAAGGCACTGAACAATATTTCTTGTTAGACCGCCAGAATAAGGCATAAGTTCGCAAACCATTTTAACCTCAGCACCCTCAAGTGTCATGCGTCGTGCCATGATAAGACCAATGTCGCCACTGCCAAGGATAACGATTTTTTTACCGGGCATATATCCATCAATATTAACAAATTTTTGTGCAGCTCCAGCTGTCATAACTCCAGAAGCACGAGAGCCAGAAATATCAAGAGCACCACGAGGACGCTCACGACAGCCCATAGCAAGAATTATTGCGGTTGCCTTAATTTGAATAAGTCCGTCAGCTTTATTAACTGCTGTAACAGTGTTTTCTTTTGAAACGGAAATAACCATTGTATCAGTTTTAACTTCAATATCAGTTTGTTCAACAAGCTCAATAAATTTGTGAGCATATTCAGGACCTGAAAGCTCTTCTCCGAAGTAGTGAAGGCCAAAGCCGGTATGTATACATTGCTCAAGAATACCGCCCATTGTTTCTGCTCGCTCAAGAATAATAATTTTTTTTGTGCCGCTATTTCTTGCTTCAAGAGCCGCTGCCATTCCAGCAGGACCTCCGCCGATAACGACCAAATCATACATAAGAGTTGAGTTCACTTTATTTCGTCCTTTCATACAAAATGTCAGACTTACCGCCGAACTTTGTTATTTGATTGATAGGAATATTAAGTTCCCTTGAAAGTATTTCCATAACCTTTGAGCCACAGAAACCGCTCTGGCATCTGCCCATTCCAGCTCTTGTGCGACGCTTAACACCGTCAACATCTCTTGCTCCAACAGGTGAATTTATGGCATCAACAATTTCGCCTTCCGTAACAGTTTCGCAACGGCAGATAATGCGACCATAAGCATTGTTTTTAGCAATAAGCTCACGGCGCTGTTCGTCTGTCATCTCGCGGAATTTTACAGGCTCCTTGCGTGATGGGTTATATTCCTTTTTCTTTTCAAGAGTTTCATCGCACACAGATTCAAATATCTCGCAAACATATTCTGCAATAGCAGGTGATGAGGCAAGACCAGGAGATTCAATGCCTGCAACATTGATAAATTTGCTGTTAGCCTTTGAAGAGCCAATTATAAAGTCGTCTGAAAGTGAATGAGCACGAAGCCCGGCAAATGAGGTGATTGTGTCACGCATTGTAACAGAAGGTATAGAAATGTTAGCAGATTTAAAAACATTTCCAAGAGCCTGTTGAGCGATTGCAACACTGTCTTTGTCCTCAACATCAACAGCAGTAGGCCCAACGATAATATTTCCATCAACAGTAGGTGAAACAAGAACGCCTTTACCCATATCTGTCGGACACTGGAATATTACATGGTTTACAACGCCACCAACACTTTTGTCAAGAAGAGCATATTCACCAAGACGAGCCTGAATATTGATGGAATTATCACCAATCATTCTTGCAATGTCGTCAGAATGAACACCAGCAGCATTGATAATATATTTTGCAGAGATTTCACCCTGCTCGGTTGAAAGTACGAAAGTGTCATTTTCAAATCTAATTGCGTTAACTCCACAATTTCTTAAAAATTCAACACCGTTTAATGCCGCACATTCGGCAGCGGCAATTGTCAGTTCATATGGGCATACAATACCTGCTGTTTTAGCCAAAAGTGCAGCAACAGCTTTTGTACTGATATTTGGTTCAGCTTTAACAAGTGCATCTCTATCGAGAATTTCTAAAGAGTCGACGCCATTTTCAATGCCACGATTGTAAAGTTCGCGCAAGGTTGCCGTTTCTTTTTCAGAAAAAGCAACTACAAGTGAGCCATTATTTTTATAAGGCACATGGAGTAGCTTGCAGATTTCTGGCATCATTTTAGCACCCTTAACATTAAGTGTAGCTTTTAATGACCCAGGCTTTGCGTCAAATCCAGCGTGAACGATACCACTGTTTGCTTTTGAAGTTGCGCAGGCAACATCATTGCACTTTTCCAGCAAAGCAATTTTAAGGTTGTACTCTGATAGTTTTCTTGCAGTTAGAGAACCGATAACACCGGCACCTATGATTGCAATGTCATAGAACATTATAAAATCCCCTCATTACTTAGAAAATTTAATATTTGGTTCATAAATATTCTATCACTTGTCAAATGACAAAATCAACAAGAAAACCATCTAAAAACAAGGTTTATGAATTCATACGGATAACGACAAAATTTCCAACACAATTTTAATTATTATCACCAAACAAATCCATTAGTTTTTGGATAACAATACTAAATTATTGTGTATAAAGAATTAATAAACAAAGTATATAATTGAATAATAAAAAAAACATACTAACTATTTTCTGAAAAAAGATGTAAATTTTAAAAATTAACACCTCACAAAGTGTTTAAAAATATTACACACAGTTTGTCTAATTTAGACAAATTTTTGCTAACATAAAAAATAATATATGTAAAATATTGACATTTGTAAAATCTACAATTAAAATGTGAGAGTAGAAAAAAATATTTGGAGGTAATGTTAATGTCTTTTGAGTCAGCTCTTTTAGGAGGCGTATTTAATTTTGACAATTTTGTCAAATATAAATGGTGTAACGAACTCAATTATCCAAGTGTAACTGTGGATAATGATGTTTGTTTTAGCGATAGCAACCCCGAAGTATGTAAATGCGATCTTCTCTATGCAAAAAACAGTAAGAAATATAAAAAATATCCTGTTCTTGTCAACATTCATGGCGGTGGTTGGATTATAGGCGACAAGAAAAACAGCAATGGATTCTGCCTTCAAATTGCAGACGGTGGCATATTTGTAATGAACATAAACTATGGCTTGCCACCAAAATATAAGTTCCCGTACCAGATTCAGACTCACTTTGAAGCTTTTAAGTGGCTTGAAGAAAATGCAGATAAGTATAATCTTGACCTTGAAAATGTATTTGTTTCAGGTGATTCAGCAGGATCACATATGTCTGCTGTTGTTGCAGCTTGCCATTGCTCACCAGAATATGGCGAGGCGTTAGGCATTAGACCAACAAGCATCAAGCTTAAAGGTGCCTTGCTTTTCTGCGGAATGTACGACCTGCATATTTGGAATGGAATGCCAATGGACAAGGTTCCGGTTGCGCGCTCAATGATGCAGGAGTTTCTTGGAGTTAAAGATGTAACAACATCTCCATTCTATAATCTTATAAGCCCACTGGAATATATCAATGAAAAAATGCCAAGAACATTCCTTGTTTCTGGAGCCATTGATATCATGACAAAGGGTGAAGACAAAAAGATGGAAGAAAAGTTTAAAAAGTTCGATGTTGACTATGTTACATATCATGGAAAAAATATTCCAAATAGTTTTCACGACTTTATGCTTCTTGCATTTACAAATGAGGCAAAGAAGTGCCTAAAAGCATCCCTTGAATTTATTAATGATACAGTTGCAATGCAAACTGTAAAGAACTAAGTAGATTATTCTAACAAATAATTAGGCAATGAAAAGCAGTGTAACCGTTTTAAGGGTTATCTGATTTCATTGCCTTTTATATCGTTTATTTACTTATTAAGAGCAATTAAAATATTAAAGTTGAATTAAGCGTTAAATAGTGTTATTTTTATATCATTTTATTGCTCAAACAATTATTATGTGATATAATATTTCGAATTATATTGTAATGTAATATGTGCCTTTAATTTTTGCACATTGCATAATGAAAAGGAAAATAAACGAGGAAATAAAATGATTATATTAGGAATAGATCCAGGTTATGCAATAGTTGGCTACGGTGTAATAAATTATGAGGGCAATCGCTTTTCTGTAATTGAGTATGGGGCGATAACCACACAGGCAGGAACACCCTTCAATTGCAGACTTGAATCTATATACGATGAACTGTGCGAAATAATGGAACGCACAAAGCCACAGGCAATGTCTATAGAAAAGCTGTTCTACAACAGCAACGCAAAAACAGTTATTGATGTTAGTCAGGCAAGAGGTGTAACAATGCTTGCAGCACAAAAGCATGGGCTTGAAATTGCGGAATACACGCCTCTTCAAGTTAAGCAGAGTGTTGTTGGATACGGAAGAGCAGAAAAAAAGCAGGTTCAGGAAATGACACGAGTGATACTAAAACTTGAAAAAATTCCAAAGCCAGATGATACAGCAGATGCACTTGCAATGGCTATCTGCTATGCACACACCAGCGGCTCACTTATGGGAAAGCTCGGCAAATTGTAATACGGAGAGATTTATTATGTTTTATAGCTTGACAGGAACATTAGTATATTCAGATACAACTACTGCCGCAATTGATTGTGGCGGAGTTGCTTTTTCTTGTAACACCACAATGAACACACTTAAAAGGTTGGGTTCAAATGGTAGCAAGGTAACACTTTTTACCTACCTTAGTGTCCGTGAAGATGCAATGGACTTGTTTGGATTTTATGACAAATCGGAGCTTGATTGCTTTAAAATGCTCATAAGCGTATCAGGAGTTGGCCCAAAGGCATCACTTGCAATTCTCTCTGAGCTTGAGCCACAAAAGCTTGCACTTTGCATTGCAACGGGTGACTTTAAGGAAATAACAAAAGCACAGGGGGTTGGTCCAAAGCTTGCGCAAAGAATTGTGCTTGAGCTTAAGGACAAGCTTGCTTCAAAAATTGGAGCAACCATTGACACAACTCAAATAGAGGCTGCGGGTTCAGCGGCATCATACGGGAATGCGTCGGAAGCGACAGCTGCACTTGTAATGCTTGGATATTCACAGTCTGAAGCAGCCCTTGTTATTGGGAAATATGATTCAGAAATTTCAGTTGAAGATATGATAAGGCTTGCATTAAAGGAATTATCAAAGCAATAAGGAGGATATAAATGGAACACGAGATGGATTTTGAAAACCGTATAATTGCTCCGGAGTATTCTTCCGAGGATTCAGAGCTTGAAGTTTCACTTCGTCCACGCACGCTTCAGGAATATATTGGGCAGGAAAAGGTAAAAGAGAACCTGAGCATATACATTGAGGCAGCAAAGGGAAGGTGCGAAACTCTTGACCATGTTTTGCTTTATGGACCTCCAGGACTTGGAAAAACAACACTTGCAGGTATAATAGCCAACGAGATGGGAGTAAATATAAGAGTAACCTCAGGACCTGCGATTGAAAAACCAGGTGACCTTGCGGCTCTTCTCACAAATCTTTGTGATGGCGATGTTTTATTTATTGACGAAATACACAGACTTTCAAAAAGCGTTGAAGAAGTGCTATATCCGGCAATGGAGGATAATGCATTAGATATAATAATCGGAAAAGGACCTTCAGCAAGGTCTATAAGGCTTGATTTGCCAAAGTTCACATTGGTTGGGGCAACAACTCGTGCAGGTCAGCTAACTGCTCCGCTTCGTGACAGATTTGGAGTTATCTTAAGACTTGAGCTTTATACAGCGGAAGAACTGGGCAGTATAGTAAAAAGAAGTGCAGGTATTCTTGGAATTGGAATTGATGGTGATGGTGCAGTTGAAATTGCATCTCGTTCAAGAGGAACACCAAGAATTGCAAACAGGCTTTTAAAGCGTTCTCGTGATTTTGCACAGGTAATGGGAAATGGAATAATAACACAGGATAATGCAAAAATAGCACTGGGAAGAATGGAAATTGACCCTCTGGGGCTTGACAATGTTGACAGATTGTTGTTAACTGCTATGATAAAGAACTACAATGGAGGACCAGTTGGGCTTGAAACAATAGCTGCAGCAATTGGCGAGGAATCAATAACTATTGAGGATGTATATGAGCCATATCTTATGCAAATTGGATTTTTAAGCAGAACACCACGCGGAAGGGTTGTAACCCCCGCTGGATATAAACATCTTGGCATTGAGTTCAACGAGAAATAAGATGGAGTAGGAGACAGATAAAATGGGAAGACTTTTCGGTACAGATGGTGCAAGAGGCGTTGCAAATAAAGAATTAACCTGCGAACTCGCAATGAAAATTGGAAGAGCCGCCGCGATGGTTTTAACTGATAGCACACACACAAGACCAAAGGTAATGATAGGAACAGATACAAGAATATCTTCAGATATGCTTAAGGCATCAATTGCAGCTGGGCTTTGTTCTGTTGGAGCAGATGTCCTAATACTTGGCGTCGTTCCTACACCGGCTGTTGCATATCTTGTCAAGGAGTATGAATATGACGCAGGAATAATGATTTCAGCATCACACAACCCTTGTGAATATAATGGTATAAAAATTTTTAAAGCAGATGGTTTCAAGCTTGCAGATGAGCTTGAGGAAAAAATAGAGTCAATAATCTTGGACGAAGCAGCAGTCCCACCTGTTAAAATCGGAGGACAAGTTGGAATAATCAAAAGAGCCAATACAGCAAGAGAAGATTATATAAACCATATCCTCAGCACTTCTGAATACCGCTATAATGGCATGAATGTTGCCTTTGATTGTGCAAATGGCTCATCAAGCGTAACAGCCCAAAAGCTCTTTGAGAGCCTTGGGGTAAAGTGCCATATTATCAGTGCAGAGCCAGATGGCTTGAATATTAACCATAATTGCGGTTCAACCTACATTGAAAATCTTCAAAAGTATGTAAAAGAAAATAAATGTGATTTAGGATTTGCCTTTGATGGAGATGCAGACAGACTTATCGCAGTTGATGAAAATGGCAATATAGTTGACGGTGATAAAATCATTGCACTTTGTGCAAAGGACATGAAAGAAACAGGCAGACTTAAATCAGACACAGCGGTAGTTACTGTCATGAGCAATATGGGTTTTTTCAAATTTGCAGATGAAAATGGCATTGTATGTAAGAAGACAAAAGTCGGGGACCGCTATGTTCTTGAAGAAATGCTAAAAGAAAATTATGTAATCGGCGGAGAACAGTCAGGCCATGTTATCTTTCTTGATTATTCAACAACGGGAGATGGGCAACTCACAGCTGTTCAAATTCTTCGTGCAATCAAGAGAACTGGCAAAAAGCTTAGTGAGCTTGCATCTTGTATGGAAGTTTTTCCACAGGTATTGTTCAATGTTAAAGTATCAAATTTTGGCAAGGTTCGATTTGAAGATGATGCAGAGATAAAAATTGCAATCAAAGAGGCGGAGCAGGAGCTTGGAGAGGACGGAAGAGTTCTTGTAAGAGTTTCTGGGACAGAGCCACTTGTTCGTGTAATGCTTGAAGGCAAGGACCTTAAGCAGATAGAAACACTTGGCAAGGAGATTGCTGAATTAGTCAGAGAAAGGTTAATATAATATGCGAGTATCTGATGGTTGGAAAGATTATGAGTTGCTTGACTGCGCTGACGGTGAACGATTGGAACGTTGGGGAAATATAACGCTGATAAGACCTGACCCACAGGTTATTTGGCAAACACCAAAAGAACATCCGATGTGGAGAAAGGCAGATGCACGATACAGCCGTTCGAGTGCGGGTGGCGGTGCATGGCAGATTTATAAAAACTTTCCAGACGAGTGGAGCATAAAGTATAGAGATTTAACATTTAAAATAAAGCCGATGGGGTTCAAGCACACTGGACTTTTCCCTGAGCAGGCTGTCAACTGGGACTTTACAAGAGAAATTATTGAAAAGTCAGGAAGACAAGTGCGCGTGCTTAATCTTTTTGCATACACAGGTGGAGCAACAACGGCAAGTCTTGCACAAAATGCAGATGTTGTCCATGTTGACGCATCAAAAGGCATGGTGGCATATGCTAAAGAAAATGCACAGGCGACAGGAGTTGCAAACAAAAATGTGCGTTGGATTGTTGATGATTGCGTAAAATTTGTTCAGCGTGAAATAAGGCGAGGCAACAAATATGACATAATAATAATGGATCCACCGTCGTATGGCAGAGGTCCAGGTGGAGAGATTTGGAAGCTGGAGGAGAAAATTTATGAATTTGTTGAGCTATGCTCACAGGTTTTAAGTGATAATCCTTTGATGTTTCTTGTTAATTCATATACAACAGGTCTTTCACCATCAGTAATGCATTACATTCTTGGCTCAATAATCACGCCACGCTTTGGTGGAAAAGTAACATCAGATGAGATTGGTCTAAAGGCTACAAAATCAGGGCTTGTGCTTCCTTGCGGAGCATCGGCGATCTGGACAAATAAATAGCATTTAAAAGGAAAGATAAATGGATACAATTATAACATTTGAAAATGTAAATTTTAGATATGAGGGAAACACAGAAGTCCCTGAACCGCTTGCGATAAACGAACTAAATCTTGAGATAAATCGTGGAGATTTTGTTGCAGTTTTAGGACATAACGGTTCGGGAAAGTCAACTCTTGCTAAGCTTACAAATGCAATTCTTCTTCCAGAGGAAGGCAGAGTTCTTGTAAATGGAATGGACACATCAGATGACAATTTAAAATATGATATCAGGCAGACAGTAGGCATGGTTTTTCAAAATCCAGACAATCAAATTGTTGCAACAATTGTTGAGGAAGATGTGGCATTTGGTCCAGAAAATCTTGGCATAGAGCCAATGGAAATCCGCAAAAGAGTTGACGATGCTCTTGAAGCGGTGGGAATGTCAGCTTACAAGCAACATGAGCCACATAAGCTTTCTGGTGGTCAAAAGCAAAGAGTTGCAATTGCAGGGGTAATCGCAATGCAACCAGAGTGTATTGTTCTGGACGAGGCAACAGCGATGCTTGACCCTCGTGGCAGAAAAGAAGTAATGGATACAATTAAAATGCTAAATGAAAAGCTTGGAATGACTGTTGTATTTATAACACATTTTATGGACGAGGCTGTAACGGCAAACAGAGTAGTTGTAATGGACAAAGCAAAAGTTATAATGGATGGAACTCCCAAACAAGTCTTTGCAAAAATTGACCTTTTGCGTTCTGTTGGGCTTGATGTTCCACAGGTTACAGAGCTTTCACAACAGCTTAAAAAGCTTGGAGTAAATATGCCTAAGGACATTTTAAAAACAGAGGAATGCGTTCAGGCAATACTCAAAGCACTGGAGGTGCAGAGCTGATGCCTATAATTAAAACAGAAAATCTTTCTTACTTGTATAGCACAGGAACGCCCTTTGAAGTAGCTGCAATCAATGATATTAACATTGAAATTGAGCATGGTGAGCTGGTTGGAATAATTGGGCATACTGGCTCTGGAAAAAGCACGCTTGTTCAGCATCTAAATGGGCTTTTAAAGCCAACATCCGGCAAAATTTTTATTGATGATATTGACATTTGGGAAAGCAAAACGACAATTAGAGATGTTCGTTTTAAGGTTGGACTTTGTTTTCAATATCCAGAATATCAGCTTTTTGAAGAAACAGTATATAAAGACATATCGTTCGGTCCCAAGAATATGGGACTTTCAGAGGACGAAATTGATAAAAGAGTTCACACAGCGGCGGCATTTGTCGGTCTGCGTGAAGAGCAATTAAGCAAATCACCATTTGACCTTTCAGGTGGTGAAAAGCGTAGAGCAGCGATTGCAGGAGTAATGGCAATGAGTCCAAAAGTGCTTATATTAGATGAGCCAACATCAGGACTTGACCCAAAGGGAAGAGATAAGATACTCGGCATGATAAAAGAATACAGGCAGGATACTGGCAGTACAGTTCTTATTGTTTCACACAGCATGGAGGATGTTGCAAAAATGGCAACAAAGGTGCTTGTGATGAACAAATCAAAAGTCGCAATGTATGGAACTGTTGACGAAATCTATTCAAAAAGTGATGAAATAATTAAAATGGGACTTGATGTTCCGCAGATAACAAGAGTTTTTATGCGACTTGTTGAATGTGGAGTAGATATAAAGAAGAATATATACACTGTGGAGCAGGGCAAGCAAGAGCTTGCAAGGCTTCTTGGAAAGGCATGACGGTGGTGGGAATATGGTAAAAGATATAACAATAGGGCAATTCTTCCCTGGAAACTCCGTTTTGCACAGAATAGACCCAAGAATGAAAATTGTCCTAACACTGGCGTTTATAGTAATAATTTTCATGTGCAAAAACTTCTTTTCACTTGCTGTAATGGTTGTTGCTTTAGCAGTGATGGTAGCAAGCTCAAAAATTTCAATAAAGCTAATGCTTCGTGGTATCAAACCAATTTTATTTATAATTGTATTCACAGCGGTACTAAATATTTTTTACACAAACACAGGACGAGTTTTGTGGGAATACAGCTTTATCAAAATTACAACAGGTGGAATATACACAGCAATTTTCATGGCTGTTCGAATAATATGCCTTATAATTGCAAGTTCACTTCTGACATATACGACTTCACCAACAATGATAACTGATGGACTTGAAAGGCTTCTTTCACCACTTAAATTTATGAAAAGCGGTGTTCATACAGTTGCAATGATGATGACAATAGCACTTCGCTTTATCCCAACTCTTATCGAAGAGTTTGACAAAATTACAAATGCGCAAAAAGCCAGAGGAGCCGACCTTGAAACAGGCGGTCTTATTCAAAGAGCAAAGGCACTTGTTCCAATATTCATACCACTTTTTGTAACATCATTCCGCAGGGCATATGAGCTTGCTTTCGCAATGGAATGTCGTTGCTATAGGGGTGGAGAGGGAAGAACAAGAATGAAGCAGATGAAGCTTGCCATGGTTGATTATGCAAGTGTAATTACAATGATTGTAATTTGCGTCGGAGTAGTGCTTCTAAACAATAAATTTCCTCGTTTAATATAGTGAGTAAAATCGAAACAAAAGGTGTAGTTATGAGAAACTTGCTTTTAACTCTGCGGTTTGATGGAAGTGAATATCATGGCTGGCAAGTTCAGCAAAACGCGTCAACGGTCCAGCAGACCGTGCAGGACTGCATAGAAAATATTCTGCAAAAAAGAGAGCAAATTATTGGCTGTAGCAGAACGGATGCGGGTGTTCACGCTAATATGTATTGTTGCAATGTTAAAACAGATAATCATATACCATGTGAAAATTTCAAGGCTGCACTTAACGCAACACTTCCATATGATATAGCAGTTATGGATTGCAAAGAAGTTGCACAGGACTTTCATGCAAGATATGATTGTAAATCAAAGCAGTATATTTATAAAATATATAATGCACAGGTCAAGGACCCTTTTTTGCATGGATATGCCTTGCATTACAAATATCCTCTTGAAGCAGAAATGCTTGACAAACAGGCAAAAGATTTTGTGGGAACATATGATTTTGCAGGTTTTTGTAGCAGTAATTGCAGTGTGAAAACAACTATAAGAACTGTCAAAAAAGCGTCTGTAAATCGCATTGGAGATATGGTGATTTTTACAGTTGAAGCAGACGGATTTTTATATAATATGGTTCGTATTATGGTTGGCACTCTGCTTGACATATCTCAAGGTAAAATAGAGCAAGGCATAATAAAAGATATAATAGAGAGTAAAAACCGTAATCGTGCAGGAGTAACTGCTCCGCCGTGCGGTCTATACCTTAACAGAGTTGATTATGGGAGTGAAAAATAGTGCCAAACAGTCCAAAAGAGAAGCCGAAAAAGAGCGTGAAAAACAGAGCAAAAGCTAAAGAAGCTGGACAGAAAACAACTAAAAAGTCTTCTCCTAAAAAAAGCAGCGCAAAGCAAATTGCAAAAAGTGGCTCAAGGGTAATTGCAAGAACGATTGCGATAGTTGTGGTTGTTTTGCTCCTTTTGTTTGTCGCAACTGAAACATTCGGAGTAGGCACTTTATCCTCCATTTCAGACTCTATGAAAAGCTTTGTATCAAGCCTTAGCAGAGGCGATGGGTATCCGTATAGAATCAGCTCAAGCTCAGTAAAAGATATAGATATGATTGCTTCAAACTTGTTCTTATTGACAGATACTTCAACAATATCACTTGATTCAACTGCAAAAGAAGTAGCAAAAATAAATCATACATATGCTCAGCCAGCAATGAGTATCAGCGACGGTAGGGCAGTAATATATGACAGAGGTGGGTACAGATATATGGTTCAGAGTAGAACCGAGAAACTGTATTCAAGGGAAACAAAAGAAAAAATAATAACCTGTGACATAGGAAAGTCTGGAAATGTTGCGGTTGCCACCCTTCAAAAAGATTCAACAGGTTTAATAACTGTATATTCGAGCAACTTGTCAAAGACACAGTTCAAGTGGGCTTGTTATTCTGATAATATAGTGGACATTGCAATTTCTGACAATGGCAAATATATGGCAGTTGCAACCATTGGTGCTTCAGATGGAGAAGTGCTTTCCAAGGTCTATGTTTTTGATTTTGAATATTCAAAGGCCGTAGCAGTGTTTAAATATGCGGGTACTTCAATGTTTGATGTTGAATTTTCAAGCAGAGATACCGTAGTTGCAATGGGCGATAACTTGAAAAGTGTTATTAAGAATAAAACAGAAAAACAGAAAGATATTAAATTTGGAACGAGTACATTGATGCGATATTCAATGGCGCCAAACGGTAACAGTGCAATTCTTCTTTCAGAATATGGCAGCACAAATCTTAATATCCTTAAGGCTTACGACAAGGCTGGGAATGAACTATTTAGCAATAAGTTTGAGAATACTGTAAAAAAGATATATTGCAATGAAAAATCAGTCAGCGTGCTGTTTGAAAATAAGGTTGTTGTTTACAATATGGACGGTGAAGATAAAAAAACAATCAATTCTAAAAATGACGGCATCACAGTGTTAACACATGGCAAATATGTATATATATATGCTATAGGAGAGATCAGACAATATTCATGATTAAATTACTTGATATAGCACTCAATATAGTGATATAATAATCAAATAAAGTTTGGAAGATGAGGTAGCTTGTGTTTATTGATATAGTACTAATTGCTGTTTCAATCATAATTGTTATTGGTGGCATAAGGCGTGGATTTATCTCCTCAGTTTTTGGGCTTGTTGCATGGGTTTTGACCGTAATATGTGTACTCAAATTTAGCACACCAGTTGCTGAATGGATTTATAACGATTTTTTAAGGGGTCAAGTCGTCACAAAATTAGGCAAAACTCTTCAGGCAGACTATGCTTACGGAACTGCACAAAGCCAATACAATGTCTTTGCACAGGCAATTTCTGAAGTAATGAAAGCCACATCAGATATGTTAGGTCTTGACAATTCTCAAAGTGTTCTTAACTTTAATCCGTCAGGGCTATCAATAAATGAAGTTTCACAAACCATAACAGACAGCTATCTTTCACCCATAGTTATCAAGCTTTGCAAATGGGTGGTTTCAATATTTGGATTTTTTATCCTTATGGCAATTTTTGGCTCAGTTGGGAATCTAATTTCAAGGCTAATCAAGGCAACGCCACTGAAAAATGGCGACAAACTTCTTGGCGGTGTAGTTGGAGCAGTAAAAGCCACAATCATGATAATCGTATTTTCGGTTATTTTGAATATGTCGTCTGACATAATACAAAGTAATAATGCACTTAAAGCATTGCAAAATGAAAATGGAACTGTCAAAGCATCAAGCTTAGCAAACTCCATTCACAAATCGTGGCTGGTATCCACAGTAAATGATAGGATCACTTTTTAAGAGTTGAAATATAATGATTTAAATAGAGAAGCCAAAGTTTATTTATTGGGTGAAAAGGAGAAATATATGAGCAATTTTGCCTCTCAAGTCAAAGACATTTTTAAAGGCGGACTAACAATTCCTAACCTGCTGTCAGTAGTTAGAATTATTTTAATTCCCATATTTGTCTATCTTTTTTATACAGGTGACATTAAAGGTGCGCTTGTAATAATTTTGCTATCAGGGCTAACAGACTTGTTAGATGGGAAAATAGCAAGAAGATTCAATCAGATAACGCCACTTGGTAAGTTACTTGACCCTGCGGCAGACAAGCTTACGCAAATAACAATTGTAATAATGTTATTCTTAGAGTTTAGCAAGTCTGAAAGTTTGGCTGTAAGAAGCTTCAGGTTTGTTTTTCTTCTGTTCCTTGCAAAAGAGCTGTTAATGGTTTGCGGAAGCGTTATACTTCTTGTAAAAAATATAAGACCATGTGCAGCAGAAATATATGGTAAGGTTGCAACATTTACATTCTATTTAGTAATGTTGCTTATTATTGCGTTTGGACCGCAATATGGAGCATTCAGTAACTTCTTTCAGTTTAATGACGCAACAGTCATAATCCTCGTACTTATTTCTGCAATACTAACAATAATTGCGTTTATAAGCTATGTACCGGGAACAATAAAAGAATTGAAAAAGGCAAAAATGTCCAACACAAACGATGAGGAAGCTTTGCCACCTCTTGAAAACAAATAATCTCAAAATTCAGGAGTCTTTTTAAGGAGATAACAAATGAAAAAAACACTTTGCTCAAAATGCAAAAAAAATCCAGCCGTTATATTTATTTCAAGAATAGAGGGCGACAAAACAATACCAGAGGGACTTTGCATAAAGTGTGCAATGGATATGAACCTTGGCCCAGTTAAACAAATGATGGATAGCATGGGAGTAACTGAGGACGATGTTGACGCTATAAGTGAGCAGTTTAACTCACTAATGGGATATGGTGAAGATGACGAAGAGGATTTTGAAGCAGGTGGAACACCAACGATGCCTTCGCTTCAAGGTCTTTTCAATGCTCTCGAAATGGAGGACCAGAATTTTGGGGACAATGACTTTTTAACAGCAGAAGAGCCAACAGAGGAAAAAGAGAAGTCAGTAAAAAGCAATACAAAAAAAGATAAAAAGAAGAATAAAGGCAAAAACAAAAGAAAATATCTCAACCTATATTGTACTGACCTTACCGGTAAGGCAAGGGAAGGGAAAATTGACATAATTATAGGTAGAGAAAAAGAAATATATAGAGTCACACAAATACTTTGTAGGCGTTCTAAAAACAATCCATGCCTTATTGGCGAGCCAGGCGTTGGTAAAACAGCAATAGCAGAAGGACTTGCACTTAAAATTGCAAACAATGATGTCCCTGCAAAGCTTGCAAACAAAGAGATTCATCTTCTTGACCTAACAGCACTTATAGCTGGTACTCAGTTCAGAGGTCAGTTTGAAAGTAGGATAAAAGGACTTGTTGATGAAGTTAAGGCAGAGGGTAATATAATATTGTTCATTGATGAGGTGCATAACCTTGTTGGAACAGGTGACGCTGAGGGTTCAATGAATGCTGCAAATATCCTTAAACCTGCTCTCTCCAGAGGAGAAATTCAGGTTATAGGTGCAACAACATTTAATGAATACAGAAAGAATATCGAAAAGGATGCAGCCCTTGAGCGTCGTTTTCAACCAGTTAAGGTTGAGGAACCTTCAATAGAAGATAGCTATAAAATGCTTATGGGGATAAAGGCGTATTATGAAAATTATCACAGAGTTTCAATAACCGACAGCCTTGTACATCGTGCTGTCGTGCTTTCAGAGCGTTATATAAACGACCGTTTCTTGCCAGACAAGGCAATAGACCTTCTCGACGAAGCTTGCACCTGTGCCAACCTGCGCAACAAGGCAATAAGCGAACATGAAATAAGTGAGCGTCAGCTTAAGGAAGACAAGGAGTACCTTGAGGAGCTGATGTCCGAAACAAAAGAGATCGATTATGAAGAAATTGCAAGAATGAAGGCAGAGTTAATCACTCTTGATCAAAAGGTTTCCGACCTTAAAGAACAAATAAAAGACAATATAGTAACGGAAAATGACCTTGCAAGAGTTATTGAGCTTTGGACTGGAATACCAGCAAGTAAAATCATAGAGAGTGATTTGCGTAAGCTTTCCAATCTTGAAGAAAATCTTAATAAAAAGCTAATGGGTCAAGCAGATGCTGTTAAGCTTGTGTCGGCTGCTGTTAGACGCAGTAGAGTACAGATAAATCCACGCAGAAAGCCAGCCTCATTTATCTTTGTTGGGCCAACTGGTGTTGGTAAAACAGAGCTTGTAAAGCAGCTGTCATATGAACTTTTTGATACTCCAGAAACCCTAATAAGGCTTGATATGTCTGAGTTTATGGAAAAGCATAGTGTTTCAAGAATTATTGGTTCACCTCCAGGATATGTTGGCTATGATGAAGCGGGACAGCTTACAGAAAAAGTAAGACGCAAGCCATATTCGGTTATCTTGTTTGACGAAATTGAAAAAGCACATCCAGATGTTATGAACATCCTTCTTCAAATACTTGACGAGGGTAAGATAACTGACTCACATGGCAGAATGGTAAGCTTTGAAAATACAGTAATAATAATGACCTCAAATGCAGGCAGTGAACGCAAAGATGGAACAATGGGCTTTGCAAAATCTGGGCAGAACGCATCAAAAGAAAAAGCAATGAAAGCACTTCGAGATTTCCTTCGTCCTGAGTTTATTGGTAGAGTAGATGAAATAGTTGTCTTTAACGAATTGACAGATAAGGACTATGAAGATATAGCAATTCTTATGCTTAATGAGCTTAAAGAGCCTCTACAGGAAAAGGGTATAGTACTTGAGTTTGATGATGGCATTCCAGCGGTTATAAGGAAGAAGATGGACACTGGGGTTAGAGGAGCAAGAGACCTCAGAAATGTTATCAGACGCGAAGTAGAGGACAAGATAGCAACATTAATAATAGACAATTGTGATCAGCATTTAACAAGAGTTAAGATAATATCTGATGACGAAAAAATTTCAGTCATTGGGAGCTAAAAAATTATCGTAATTCTATTGACATACGACGCTGTCTGTGTTAGAATAATCAGCGTCGCAAATGTGCGGGTGTAGTTCAATGGTAGAATTCCAGCCTTCCAAGCTGGTTACGTGGGTTC
>JAVVSD010000014.1:0-39779 GCA_036654375.1 Oscillospiraceae bacterium | reverse complement strand
TATGTTTGTTCATTTCTTTGGCTGCCAAAGAAACGAACCAAAGAAAGGCAGCATGGGGGAAACCCTCAGTAGACACAGTCAATCGGTTTTCCCCCATGTCCCCCTTCCGCATAAAAGCATATAGTTTGCTGTCAAAATAGTTTTAGGGAATAAAATATCTTATTCAGATTTAGCAAGCAAAAATTTTAATTTTTACAAACCGCACAAGCACAACACATAAAAGCATATAGTTTGATATTAAGATAATTTTAGGGAATTAAGGGATTGGCGAAAATTAGTAAGTAAGAATCACAACTTATTCAAACTAAAATCTCTCAAAATTTTAACTCAAAACCTTTGCATTATAAAAGCTGAAATTTTCCAACCTTTTTATTAACTGTGTTTAAATCTAAACCCTTCATCAAACTACCTCTGTGGCACAAGAATTAGTTCTCTTTTTAAATCTAAACCCCTTCAACAAATTTCCTCCGTGGCACAGGAAGGGGTCAAGGGGAAACCAAATAACGGATAACATTTTGGTTTCCCTTTGTTTCCTTTCTTTGGTTCGTTTCTTTTGAAATAAAAGAAATGAACAAACCACTTTTGTAATTAATAAATCAAATTACAAAATAAGTGTTAAATTAAAAAAGCAACAAAGATTTTAGCTGTTACTTGTGTGAGTTTATTCTTAGCTTTATGTTTGTTAATCATTATTAATCCCATTTAAAAATAAAATTAGCATTGTACGAGCCTGTACAAACAAGCTTAATACAATGCTTTTTCTATTATTTATAATACTTATATTCCGATTTCCTTCATCAACTCTTCCGTTTTTTCATTCACTGCGTCAAAGTTCATTGCCTCAACATAATATTTTTCAAGCTCGTCATGAACAGCTTTTGCAGAGTTAAGCAGTTTTACCGCCTCGTTTTCAAGGTCGCTGCCAGCTTTTTTGTTAAAGCTAATTCTATATTTGTGTGCTTTAAGTCCCTGTGAATCCATAAATCTTCTTGCGTGAATTTTTCTTATAGGCATGATATCTTCAACCGATTGCTCACGAACAAATGCAAGTGAAATGTCGGGAATAAGCAACTGCTCTACTCCTGTTAGAGATATTGGCGATGGGCAAACAATCGAATTGTATCCACAGCCCTGTGCGTATTCTGAAATAAGCTTCAATATGTGTTCGCTCGTATCTCCAATGCTGTCATCAATAACAACAATTCTGTCACACAGATTTTTTATGGTTGAGTTAAATGTCATTACACCGTCTGGCGTAACTGCCGTTAGAAGCCTCTTTTTAGCTTTTTTTGTTGAAGCGGTACACCCAATTTCGCGTCGTGCAAGACGAATAGCATAGTTTACAAGCTTTTCATAGTCTGTATATTGAGCCGCTATTTTCCTGCTGTCTGAAAGAAGAGCGCTTGATGCACTCAAAAATCTTTGTGCACGCTGATGATAAGCGGTGTTCTCAAGGTATAGCTTTCTAACTTCATCTGCATTTTTATGCAGTAAATCTCTGTTCCAGCAATCACCTATATTTATTATCTGTTCAACGCAACCCACAAACTTAGGTTCAATAATATGTGGTGCTGTTCCATCAGCCACGCAAACATTAAGTTCCGGAAGAATAATAGCATCAAGAGAATTTGGGTCAGATGAGCAATATACCATCTCACACTCAAGTCCCTTTTTTTGTGCATTTTCCGCAACCTTTTTCATAAGACCCGACTTTCCTGTTCCGGGTCCGCCTTTTATTATGTATGCTCTGCCATTTCCAAACGGGTCATAAAGCTCATCAAAAAGAGAAAAAAATCCAATAGACGAGGATGTGCCCAAAAAATATTTAATTTGGCCTTGCTGCATTGCATAACCCCCTTTATGCTAACATTTTATTCACACAAAGTCTTGGTTGATACAACAATATCTGTATTTTAATAATTAAATATATTGGTTTCGCTGTTATACATAGCTGTTTTGTATAATTGCACTTTATTATAAAAAAAGCGATGAGAATTATCTCATCGCTTAACTTTGTACAAATATATAAAACTTGTTATTTTCAGCCAATCTTGTCCGTTCCCATATATGGAACAAGTGCCTCTGGAACTGTTATTGTGCCGTCTTCATTTTGGTAGTTTTCAAGGATTGCTGCTGTTGTTCTTCCAATCGCAACACCAGAGCCATTAAGAGTATGAACAAGCTGCGCTTTGTCCTTTTGCTCATTTTTAAATCTTATTGATGCTCTTCGTGCCTGAAAATCTTCAAAGTTTGAACAGGAAGAAATCTCAACATATCGGTTATACGAAGGCATCCACACTTCAATATCATAGGTTTTTGCAGAAGAAAATCCAAGGTCGCCTGTGCTTAAAGCCACCACTCTGTATGGAAGTCCAAGAAGCAAAAGCACTCTTTCTGCATCATTTGTCAACATTTCAAGCTCTTCATATGAATTTTCAGGATTTACAAACTTTACCAGCTCAACTTTGTTGAACTGGTGCTGGCGGATAAGGCCTCTTGTATCTCTGCCTGCACTGCCTGCCTCTGCTCTAAAGCAAGCGGAATATGCACAATATCTTAATGGCAGCTCCTTACCATCCAAAATTTCATCTCTATACATATTTGTAACAGGTACTTCCGCTGTTGGAATAAGAAAATAGTCCTCAGTTGTCTTAAACGCATCGTCCTCAAACTTTGGAAGCTGCCCTGTGCCTGTCATTGATGCTCTGTTAACAAGAAATGGCGGGAAAATCTCTGTGTATCCATTTGCTGTGTGTGTGTTAAGGTAAAGGTTTATTATGGCTCTTTCAAGCCTTGCACCAAGTCCTTTATAAAAGGTAAACCTTGCTCCTGTTACCTTTGCAGCTGTTTCAGGGTCAAGAATTCCAAGGTCTGCACCCAAATCCCAGTGAGCTTTTGCCTCAAAGTCAAATTTCCTTGGCTCGCCGCTTTTCCTAACTTCAACATTCTCGGTGTCATCCTTTCCAACAGGAACGCTTTCGTGCGGAATGTTTGGAAACTCATACATGATTGTCTTTTGCTTATCTTCAAGCTCGCTCAATTGTTCATCGTTTTTCTTGATGGTTTCTTTAAGCTCGCTCATTCTTGCAAAAATTGCAGAAACATCTCCGCCCTCTTTTTTAAGCTTTGGAATCTCTCTGCTTGCCTCGTTTTGCTCATTTCTCAAGGCATCAGAAGCAGTCATAATGCCTCTTCTCTGCTCATCTATTGCAAGCACTTCATCAACCAGAACATCCATATTTTTATTTCTGGAACGCATTGCGTCCTTTACCCTTTGTGGATTTTCTCTAACTGCTTTAATGTCAAGCATTTCTTACACTCCATTTCAATTGTTTTGCGATTTAAATTATTCTGCATCAAGCTGTTTTGCAAGCTGTGCTAAATCTTCTTTTCCAAAAAACTCAAATTCGACTGTTCCTCTTGAACCCTTTGAAACAAACACCTTTACTTTTCTGCCAAGCATTTCAGAAAGTGCCAGCTCAACCTCATCAAAGTATGTATCACGGCGTTTTATTCTCTTTTCAGCTTTTATTGTGTCTGCCTTGTCAGCAGATTTTGCAAGCCTTTCAACTTCACGAACTGAAAGGTCACTTTTGACTATATCGGCTGCAATTTTTATCATCTCATCGTCACTTGAGAACGAAAGCAATGCCCTCGCGTGGCCTGCTGAGAGCTTCCCGTCTCTTGCAAGTGTTCTTACCTGGTCTGGCAGATTAAGAAGCCTTAATGAGTTTGCAACAGCAGGTCGTGAACGCCCAACTCTTGCAGCTGCATCTTCCTGGGTAAGACCATATCGGTCGATAAGAAGCTTTAGTCCCTCTGCCTCTTCAATAGGGTTCAAATCTTCTCTTTGCAGGTTTTCAACAAGCGAAATCTCCATTGCCTGCTCGTCTGTCATTTCTTTTACAACGACGGGAACTTCTGTTAGCCCAGCAATTCGCGATGCTCTCCACCTGCGTTCACCGGCAACCAGCTGATATGAGCCGTCTGTCATTGGACGAACAAGCAATGGCTGAAGAACTCCATTCCTTTGAATACTGTCTGCAAGCTCTGAAAGTGCCTTTTCGTCAAAGGTTTTTCTTGGCTGTTCCTTGTTTGGCTCGATATCTGTTAGCCTAAGCTTTATGGCACTTGTACCGCTTATTTCTTCAACAGAATTTTCGGTAAAAAGAGCATCAAGACCTTTTCCCAAACCGCCTTTTTTAACCATACTTTTCACCCCTGTTTATATGTTTTGATTAATAAATTCTTTTGCAAGCTCATCGTATGCTGTGCTACCCTTTGAGCCTTTATCGTAATACATTACGGGTTGTCCAAAGCTTGGCGCTTCGGAAAGCCTTACATTTCTTGGAACAACTGTTGCAAACACCTTGTTTGGAAAAAACTTTTTAACTTCTTCCACAACCTGTTGTGTTAAATTAAGTCTGCCATCATACATAGTGAGTACAACGCCCTCAAGCTCAATATGTGAATTATAGAGTCTTTTAACCTGTCTGACCGTTGCCATAAGCTGTGAAAGCCCTTCTAAAGCATAGTATTCGCATTGAATAGGCACCATAATCGTGTCCGCTGAGCAAAGTGCATTAAGTGTTATAAGCCCAAGCGATGGCGGACAATCCAAAAATATAAAGTCATACTCTTCCTTAACCTGTGCAAGTGCCATTTTAAGCTTTGACTCTCTTTTTTCAATGTCGACAAGCTCAAGCTCTGCTCCTGCAAGATTCATGTTTGCAGGAAGAATATCAACATTTTTAAACTGGCTGGTTTTTATAACTGCTCTTGCTTTTTCATCATTTATCAGAATATCATAAGCTGAAAGTGTCAGTTGTCTTTTCTCAACTCCCATTCCACTCGTTGCGTTACCCTGTGGGTCAATATCAACCAAAAGCACTTTTTTACCTTTTGCTCCAACTGCGGCGGCAAGATTGACGGCTGTTGTCGTTTTTCCAACTCCGCCCTTTTGGTTAACAATTGCAATTGTTTTGCCCATTTAAACATTCCCTTCTCGCTAATCGTTTAACTTAAACACATTTTTAAGTTAATTTCAATGTCTTTAATATTGTATCATATTTTATTTTCATTTTAAAGCTTTTTTGCCATGTTTCACGTGAAACATAAAATCCTTATGCCGGTTAGCTTAAAAATTAGCCTGCTATATGTCAGTTGTTTTGTTCTTGTTTGACAAAATCCAATGCGGTGTATTATACTTATACATAAATAACCAGTTCATATCAATTAAAGTGATTGCGAGGAAATTTAATGAATACCTATAGTGCCTCTGTTTTATATTTAGTTTCTGCTTTTCTTTGGCTTATTTGGCTATTGTTAATCCATTTTTTGCCCAGACAGAAACAACCCCCAAAGCTTATTGTTATGAAGTCAATTGCTTTTGCATATCTAATACTCGTTGTTGGTTCTGTCGTCTTTCCAATCAAGGCACTGCCACTTGATATGCCTCGTCCGCTAAATCTTATTCCATTTCACACTATCTGGAATCTAATAACTTCATCTCCAGCCCTAATATCATCAAGGCAGATAGCTGTGAACATTGCAATATTTTTGCCCTTTGGATTTTTAGTTCCTTTCCTTACAAAGAAAAACAAGTTTATAAAGGCTCTTGTTGGCTCTGTTTGTTTTTCAATCATATTAGAAACCTTGAAATACACACTTGGATACATAGTTCTCGGTTTACAATACCGAAGTGTTGACATTGATTATGTCATTCTTAACCTCATCGGGACAGCCTTGGGATATGGGTTATTCATGATTTTTCCTCATTTCATCAAAGATACTTTTCTTCCCGTTGCGCAGAGAAAAAGGATTGAAATTTACAGACCGGAAATTGTGTTTAAAAACAGAAAGTAGTCAAGCAAATTCCAAATCACAGTAAATTTAATAATCAATAACAAAAGCGACCATTACGGCCGCTTTTTATTTTCGCCAAACTTAGTTTAAAAACAGTTCAAACCATAAAACTTCCAGTAACAGGGAAAAAAGCGACCATTACGGCCGCTTTTTCCCTGAGATGTGGGATGTGAAAGAGAAATAAAAACAGGAAATTGGTAGGGGGATATATTATCAAATGCTTTTACACATTGGATAACCTTTGTGGTACATTGCATTATCTAATAATTTTGTGTGCAACAAATCATGCTGTGCTTTTAACCCCAGACTTTACAATAATATCTCCAGCCTTTGGAATTCGAACAACATATTCAATATATTCCTCTGTCTCACTTTTTACGCTGTCTGCATCAATGCCAGCTTTACGCATTGTGTCAACTGCGTGGTTAAGTGTGTTTATAAATATACGAACATCTTTAAAAAGCTTTATAGGTGGGCGTTTTGTGCCTTCATCGCGGTTAAGTATCTGCTTTACAAGCTTGTCTGTTTCCTGAACATTAAGATGCCTGTCAACAATTATGCTAAGCGCTCTGTCAATCTGAATCTCTTCTTTAAGACAAAGCAAGGCCCTTGCATGGCGTTCTGTAAGACCTGCCGCACTTATCTTTATTCTCTGCTGTTCTGACAGCTTAAGTAGTCTTAGCTTGTTTGAAAGCGTAGATTGTGCCTTCCCAAGACTTTTTGCAGCATCTTCTTGGCTCATATTGTACTCTCTTATAAGCTTTTCAATAGCCAGTGCCTCTTCAAAAAAGTCAAGGTCTTGTCTTTGTAAATTTTCTGTAAGTCCATAAAGAGCGGACTTTCCGTCATCAATCTTCATTAGTATACATGGTATTCTAATAAGTCCAACCATTCTTGCAGCACGAAGCCTTCTTTCTCCTGCAACAAGCTCATAACTATTGTCTTTAAGCTGTCGAACGCTAATTGGTTGAATAATTCCGTTCTCTCTAATGCTTTGTGCAAGACTTTCAAGCTCATCATAGTCAAAATGTCTGCGTGGTTGGTTTGGATTCGGTTTAATTTCGGATTGCGGTACTAAAATAATCTGACCGCCGGCTTTCACCTTTGATTGGCTTTTCATAATTTTCACTCCTCCATCCGGGATGACTTCGTAAAAAAATACGCTATGCTTGTCCCGCAAAAACAGAATAGCATAACATATTCATAAAATCCACAAAATTAAATCGTTAATTTTCTTCTTTTAATTCCCCAAAAACGCATTATAACAAAGGATTTTTTGCAATTTGTGCCGAAGCTCGTGGATACTTTGGCGAAGTTTGCGATATCTTTTTAATATTTACTATCGCGCGCTCACCGCAACCCTCAAGCGAATACTGCTCTATACAGCATAATTCGCCACCAAGTTCCTTAATAGCCTTTTTAGCGCCATCAAGCTCTTCAGCCACTCCAACAGATTTTAGTGAAGCAAAAATTCCGCCAACCTTTGCAAAGGGAATACAATATTCACTCAATTCACGAAGATTGGACACTGCGCGAGCCGTTACAAAGTCAAACTTTTCTCGAAACTCAGGCATCTTTCCTGCCTCTTCTGCCCTGCTATGCACAGTTTGAGCTTTCAGCCCAAGCTCGCTTAATATATTCTCTATTACATTTAATTTCTTTTTTGTGCCATCAAGTAAAGTCACATCAAGATTTGGTCTTGCAATAAGCAACGCAATGCCAGGGAAACCAGCTCCTGTGCCAACATCAATAAGCTTTGAGCCATCTTTCATGTCAAGATAGTTTAAAAGCATAAGGCTGTCAACAAAATGTTTAATCACAATTTCGTCTGGGTCAGTTATTGCGGTCAAGTTTATCTTTGAATTCCATTCAATAAGTAGCTGAGCATATTTATCAAACCTGTCCAGTTCAAGCTCGCCAAGCTCAATGCCATGATTTAAAGCTGTCTTTTTTAATAATTCTTTGGAGATTGTCATTTTTTACTCTCCTTTTCAAGGTATATAAGCAAAACTGTAACATCAGCAGGGCTTACACCCGAAATTCTGCTTGCCTGCCCAACATTTGCAGGTCTAATTTTTTCAAGCTTTTCTTTCGCCTCAAGTCTTAGGCCAGAAATTACTGAGTAATCGATGTTTTGTGGCATTTCCTTACACTCGAGCCTTCTCATCTCATCAATCTGTGCCTGCTGTCTTTTTATATATCCCTCGTATTTAATTTCGGTTTCAACCTGCTCAAAAATATCCGCAGAAAGCTCTGGTCTACCTGCATCATACGGTGCAAGTGCGTCATAACTGAGCTGTGGTCGCTTTAAAAGCTCTGTCATTCTGACACCTGTTTCAATCGGCGATGTTTCACGTGAAACAAGGAGTGAATTGAGTTCCTTGCTTGGAGAAATAACAACGCGCTCAACTCTTTTTCTCTCTTTTTTAATAAACTCACACTTTTCAAGGAATTTATTATATCTTTCCTCACTTATAAGTCCAATATTGTACCCAATTTCAGTAAGACGAATATCTGCGTTGTCCTGCCTTAAAATAAGCCGATATTCGGAGCGAGAAGTCATCATTCTGTATGGATCTGAGCAACCTTTTGTGACCAAATCGTCCACAAGTGTACCAATATAAGAGCTTGCTCTGTCCAAAACGAGTGGCTTTTTACCAAGCACTCTGTTTGCAGCATTTACACCTGCAACAAGCCCCTGCGCCGCCGCTTCTTCATATCCACTGGAGCCGTTAAACTGTCCTGCTCCAAAAAGACCATCAAAATCGAGAAACTCAAGGCTCGCCTTTAATGAAAGCGGGTCAATACAGTCATACTCAATGGCGTATGCTGTTCTAATAACCTCAACATTTTCAAGACCTTCAATGGTTCTTAAAAATGCAAGCTGAACATCTTCAGGCAAAGACGACGAAAGCCCCTGCATATACATCTCCTGAGTATTCATTCCGCAAGGCTCAATAAATATCTGGTGCCTTTGCTTGTCGGCAAAGCGAACAATTTTATCCTCAATGCTTGGGCAATATCTTGGTCCAATACCC
Source organism: Oscillospiraceae bacterium (assembly GCA_036654375.1). Classification (GTDB taxonomy): domain Bacteria; phylum Bacillota; class Clostridia; order Oscillospirales; family Acutalibacteraceae; genus RZYX01. The sequence continues at coordinate 30,876 of JAVVSD010000014.1, read as the reverse complement.
TCAATCTTTCCACCATAAAGCGGTGACCTATGCAAATTCTCAAGAATAACTTTTTTTGTGTTATCATTTGTATAAGTTATGTGACAAACCGCCTTGTTACAGACCTCAACAGGAGATTCAAAAGAAAATACAACAGGCTTTTCATCGCCATTTTGCACCTCAAGTGTAGAAAAATCAATGCTCCTACGGTTCACTCTTGATGGTGTTCCGGTCTTAAAGCGTCTTGTTTTAATCCCAAGCTCTTTAAGCGAATGTGAAAGCTCGTTAGATGGAAACATTCCATCTGGACCGCTTTCAAAGGATACATCACCAACATAAACACGACCGCCGAGGAAAGTTCCAGTTGCAAGCACAACACATTTTGCAGAGAAAACCGCCTCAAGTCTTGTCTTTACTTGCCATAGCCCATCTTCACCTTTACCGATTTCAACTATTTCAGCCTGTTTTAAATCCAGATTTTCCTGCAATTCAAGGCAATTTTTCATGTACGAGGAGTATTCTCTCCTGTCAATCTGCGCTCGCGGACTGTGAACTGCTGGACCTTTTCCCAAATTAAGCATTCTGCTTTGAATCATCGTTTTATCCGTAGCTTTAGCCATTTCGCCACCCAAAGAGTCAATTTCACGAACCAAATGCCCCTTTGAAGTACCTCCAATCGACGGATTGCATGGCAAATTCCCCACCCAGTCAGCGTTAATTGTAAACACAGCTGTTTTACAACCAAGCCGAGAGCTTGCAAGAGCCGCCTCAATTCCCGCGTGACCAGCTCCAATAACTATAACATCATATTTTCTTGAAAAGTATTCCATAAATTACTCCTGAATTTGTTTCAGATTATTTTCCAACGCAAAAATTTTCAAAAACCTTTGCCACAACCGCTTCGCTTGCTCTTTGCCCTGTCATTTCAAGCAAAGCTTCAATCGCACCATCGGTGCTAACATTGACAGCATCCATCGTCATGCCACTTTTGATTGCAACAATTGCCTCATCAATACACTCCAGCGCTCGTTTGCAACAATCCCTTTGCCTTTCTGTTGCAAGCATTGCAGCAGAAGCATCAACATTCTGCGTTCCCAGCACTGTTTCAATTGAACTTTCAAGCTCATCATAGCCCTGATTTTTGCCAGCAGAAATGAACACAACGCTCTTAACATAAGGTTTTAGCTGTTGTTCATCATAAACAATTTTTATATCTGTTTTGTTGACAACTGCAATACAATTTTTATCTTTACAAAGCTCTAAAAGCTTAAAATCCTCTTCACAAAGTGGCTCTGAAGCATCAAAAACTGCAATAACAAGCCCCGACATCATCAGCTTCTGTCTTGCTCTGTCAATTCCAATGCTCTCCACAGGGTCGTCACTGTTCCTAATTCCCGCTGTGTCCGCAAGCCTTAGCACAACATTGCCAATCCTTACAGTTTCCTCAATGATATCTCTGGTAGTGCCTGCAAAAGATGTTACGATCGAACGCTCTGTTCCAAGAAGCATATTCATAAGCGTTGACTTGCCAACATTTGGTTTGCCAACAATAACAGTTTCAACCCCCTGAGTAATCGCCTGTCCTGCATCAAATTTTGAAAGCAACGCAAAAAGGTTATCTCTTGCTTTCTCAAAATCTACAAGCAAGGTGTTAAAATCAAGCTGTTCAATCTCTTCATCTGGATAGTCCACCCATGCCGACATATGTGCGGCGGCAGACAAGAAAATCTCAGTTATTTCATTTATCTTTTTGCTTAATGAGCCTTCAAGTGCAGCCAGTGCAACAGTCGCCGCCTGCTCACCATGAGCAGATATAATATTCATAACTGCTTCCGCTTCTGTAAGATCCATTCTTCCATTTAAAAATGCTCGTTTGGTGAATTCACCTGCCTGTGCAGGTCTTGCTCCACTCTCGATAACAACACGCAAAACACGCTGCATAACAAAAAGTCCGCCATGACAGGAAAATTCAACAACATCCTCTCCTGTATAGCTTTTTGGCGTACGAAAAACCAGCGCAATTGCCTCGTCTACAGCCGATTGCTTGTCCATAATAGTGCCATAGATAGCACGATAGCCCTGTAATTGGCTCAGATCGAGCCTGTTTTTTGCCAAAAACACCTTATCTGCTATCGCAATTGCGTCACTCCCCGAAATCCTGACAATGCCTATTCCTCCAGCAGAATTTGGCGTTGCAATTGCTGCTATTGTGTCCTGCATTTTTTCACCTGCATTTCTTTTGTTGATAACTATTTTGTTTAAAATATAATATCATGTTTGTAAATCTAAATCAAAAATTTTGTTTTTTAAACTTACTAAAATATTAATTTAAAGCAGATTTAAAACTCTATTTAAAAGCACTACTTCCGTAGATGCTATTATTTATAATAAAATAATATTTAAAACTTCTATTTTAGATATATAAAAAGGTCGGTTTTCACCGACCTTTCATTTTTCAAAAATTTATTTCTTCGGCTCGATTTTTCCATAAAGTGATGTGCCAGCCGCATCAGACTTTGGAGCTCTTTGCGGAACTGATGGCTCATACTTTGGTCTGTCCTCACGGTGGTTGTTGTTTGGTCTTCCACCTCTGTTGTTGCTGCTGCCACTGCTTGGTCCACGATTTTTGTTGTTGTAGCTGCCCTTATTGTATCCACCCTTTGATGCTGGTCTACTTCCGCCTTCTGGAGTGATTATGACTCTGCGTTCTGCATCCGAGCCAACTGAATGTGAAGAAACGCCCTTCATATCAGCGATAACTGTGTGGATAATTCTACGCTCAAACGGGTTCATGGGTTCAAGAGAAACATTTCTGTTGTACTTAATAACACGAAGCGCACTCTTGCGAGCAATGTCTTTAAGTGTATTCTCCCTCTTTTGACGATAATTTCCTATGTTGATAGAAACACGAATGTAGTCATCGTCTGCTCTGCCTCTGTTTGCAACAAGGCGAACAAGATATTGGATAGAGTCAAGTGTTTCACCGCGTCTGCCAATAATCAAGCTGTAATCGTCCTCACAAAGAATGCTCAGGTAATTTTCATCGTCACGCTCAGAAATTTCGATTGTTGCATCTGAAAGTCCCATGCCTTTAACGATAGAAACAAGATAGTTGTGAGCTTTTTTAACAGGCTCTAAAGCGGCGTCATATGCAATAACCTTTGCAGGCTCTGTTGACTCAACTCTCTCTTCCTTTTTTTCTGGCTGTGAATTCTTTTGTGGAGCAGAAGAAAAACTCTTTTCCTTTGCAGCTGGTGCAGGAGCTTCTTCCTTTATTTCATAAAATGCTCTGACTTTTGCTGGAGATCCGCCAAATAAACCGAATGTCTTTTTAACTGGTAATTCTAAAACTTCAAACTGAACATCTGCATCATCAGGAGCTGAAAGAGCAATAATAGCTACCTGTTGAGCCTCTTCAACGGTTGATCCCGTTCCAAGAACTTCTTTTAACATAATTATGTCTCCTAACCCTACACGAAAAATCATGCAAGCATATATTACGAAACCACTGTTATTAGTAAGAAGAAAATAGGAGTAAATATAGTGGTTTACTATTTGACTATTAAATTAATTATCACCATTTAGATATTCTGTATTGATTTTAACTGATTCTTCCTTTGAACGCCGAACCTGTGTTTCCTGAACCATAATTTTAGCAAGCACCTTTTGCGGGCTGTGAGTATGGTTAAGAACCAACATTTGAAGGAATGAAAGCAAGCTGTTCAATGCCCAATAAAGACCGATTCCAACAGGGAAGCTGTATGCCAGCCAAAGTGACATAAAGGGCATAAAAATAAATGTGCAACCCATCATTGGGTTCTTTGTCATTTCAGGATTTGTCTTTCTCTGTCTCATGTAACTATAAACAGATGTGAGCATTGCAAATGCAAATGAAAGAAGTGGTACGATTATAAGCATTTTTGAAGCGCCTGGATCATTTGGTGATGCGCCAAGCGGCATTCCGAATATTTCAAAGTCAAAATTACGCATTTCTTCAAAAACACTGTTGCTTACATTTGGAAGTGCTACTTGAAGCTTATCAATACTCATTTCATCAAGAACCTTGATTTCAAAGAGCCTAACATTGTTGACTCCTTCGAAAAGTCCAAGCTTTGTTGCCGTTTTTTCAATTAGCGAAACTGTTTCCTTAGGAAATCTAAGTATATAGGAGAGGGGCTTGTAGATAGCACCATAAAGACCAATGATAATAGGCATTTGAAGAAGAAGTGATCCACATCCGCCGGTCATTGAGCCGTAGCCCTCTTTTGCATAAAATGCCTGCATTTCTTCGTTGAGTTTTGTCTGGTCGCCGGCATATTTTTTTCTAAGCTTGTTGAGCTTTGATTGTGTACGCTGTGACTTAGCCTGCGTTTTTTGCTGGCTGATTGAACTTGGTAAAAGAACAAGCTTTGCAAGCACTGTAAAGACAATAAGTGCCATGGCATAGTTATTGTTTAGGATTTGATACAAAAATCCCAAAATCATTCCAAACGGGTATGAAATAATGTCATAGAAAGCGTTCATTCATTCCCCTCCTTTAAAACATCAATAGTATTCTTTTTTTTCCGGTACTGGGTCGTAACCGCCGCTGGTAAGCGGACTGCAACGAATTAATCTCCACAGAGTAAGGGCAAAACCCTTAAAGACACCAAATCTTTCAATAGCCGTTATGGCATATTGAGAACACGTGGGATAAAACTTACACATCGCAGGAGTTTTAGGAGAGATTTTACGACGGTAAAAGGTGATACAAGAGATTAAAAACCTTTTAATCATTTAATAACACCCGCCAGTTTAAGCTGTTCATACATAATTTTCGATATCTGTGTGCTTTTAAGACTTCTTGTCCTAACTCTTGAAACAAAAACAATATCAAAATTGCCGTTTATTTCATCACAAATATTTGCATAAGCGGCCTTTATAAGCCTTTTTGAGCGATTTCGTTCCACCGCATTTCCAATTTTCTTACTACAGGTTATTCCAATACGGCAAATGCCCGCACGGTTTTTTAACACATAGGTTACCAGTGCAGGATTTGTATAAGACCGACCTCTTGAATAAAGACGGCGAAAATTGCTATTACGGTTTAATGTAACTATCTTTGCCAAGATAATCTTCCGTTCTGATATTAAACAAATTTTAATATTTAGTTGTGAAAATTTTACTTACTAAAAGCTTAATCTTAAGCAGTTAGTGACTTTCTTCCACGAGCTCTGCGGCGAGCAAGAACTTTGCGTCCGTTTCTGTCAGACATTCTCTTTCTGAAACCATGTTCCATCATGCGATGACGCTTTTTGGGCTGAAATGTTCTTTTCATAAAAATATACCCCCCTGTTCACTGATATTTATAAATCAATAATCAGTTTTTGATATTGAATGTATTTACCTGTGCAATTATGTCTTGCAGAGGGTTATTATATAATACTATTGTCCGCAATGTCAATGCTTACTTGTAAATATTTTATTAACAATTTCAGTAAAAAGCGGATTTGTTGCAAAAATCGTGCAACATATTAACTTTTTTACCCTATAGGTGAAGGGGTTAATTATGCTGTAAAAAAATTACATTGTCATGATAACACAAATAAATTAAATATAAACTTTTTTAAATCAGAAGTAGACAATAATTTATCTTTTTTATATGTGTATTTATACAATATTAAATCTTTTTCCACATAACCCATTTTAAATGTTGAAAATAGAAGGGATTTGTGATAGAATTTATGAGATTAGAATGTTTTTATAACGAGCGGTTTAGTGAAGATTATTTTAATAAATTTGGCCCGTTACAGTGCGTAATAAATGCACTCAATAAAGAAAAAAATGTGAGAAATTCAAATTTTGTAGTGACAGGGGAGCATAAATTAATGGAATCATATAAAGAGCTTTGGCAGGTTGTTCGCGAGTATTGTAAATCTCACGTAACAGAAACTGTTTATAATCTTTGGCTTGAGCCACTTGAACTTGTTAGTTTTGAAGAAAATAAGGTTATTCTTTCTGTTAGTGAATTTAAACGCAATATCATCAAAAACAAATTTTTTACTCTCCTCGAAGAAGCTTTTGAAAACACTCTTGGTTTTAATATTGAAATTGAAATTATTACTTCTGATGCTTCAATTATTGAAAACAAACAAGAAAAGAAAAAAATAGTTGAAGAATCATTTAATAAATATGATTTTACTTTTGACACATTTATTGTGGGTTCTTCAAACAAATTTGCACACGCAGCTGCACAGGCCGTTGCAACAACTCCCGGACAAACCTACAATCCTCTTTTCATATATGGTAACTCAGGTCTTGGCAAAACTCATTTGCTAAATGCAATTTGCTATGAAGTAAAGAATAACAATCCTGAATCTAAAATTATTTATACAAGTGGTGAAGATTTTACAAACGAACTTGTAAGTTGTATTCAAAACCGCTCCATGGCAGATTTTCACAATAAATATCGTACTGTTGATGTTTTGCTGGTTGACGATGTTCAATTTATTGGTGGAAAGGTTCAAACCGAAGAGGAATTTTTTCACACCTTTAATACACTTGCACAGGCAAATAAACAAATTGTTCTCACTTCTGACCGTCCACCAAAAGAAATTCAAACATTGGAAGACAGAATCAGAACGCGTTTTGAATCTGGTCTTCTTGCAGATATTCAGCCACCTGATATTGAAACAAGAATGGCAATTATTCGACGAAAGGCCGATTTATTAAAAATTGTTCTTCCCGATGAAGTTATTCAATATCTTGCAGAAAAAATTAAAAACAATATTCGTCAGCTGGAGGGTGCTGTAAAAAAACTAAATGCATATTATACAATTGATGGACATATGCCATCAATTATTCTTGCACAGAAGGCTATTAAAGATATTACAAGCGACAGTCAGCCTATTCCAGTTATCATTGAAAAAATACTTGGCGAAGTTGCAAGAACATTTGGTACAACAATTGAAAGTATTCGTTCAGACAAAAGAAATTCAAACATATCAAAAGCAAGACAAGCCTCAATGTACATTGTTCGTGAAGTTACTGGACTTTCAATGGAACAAATTGGAGTCGAATTTGGCAATAAGCATCATTCCACTGTTATCTATAATATTAGAGAAGCAGAAAAGGATATGAATAATAATTCAAACACAAAAGCAATAATTCAAGACATAATTAACAATGTTCAGGAGAGATAGTTTTCCACAATTTCATTGTTAATTAACAAAGAGTTTTAAACATATTTAACATTCACTTTTTTACTTTACACTTTTGCACAATTTTGTACTCATAGAGTTAACAATCAAATATTTAAAAATAATGAGTGTTTAATATAGCTGTAGCAGTTTTCCTCAAATTCCGCACTCTCTATTAATAATACTATAAATATATTAAGTTATCTTTGTTATTTTACTCATCGGAGGTAAATAAATGAAAATTATATGTAACACAGATTTATTAAATGAAGTTTGTCAAAATGTACAAAGAGTTGTATCTTCAAAAACATCAATACCTGCAATTGAAGGAATACTTTTAAAAGCATTAGACAATCAACTTTTTCTTACAGGCTATGATTTGGAAGTTGGAATAAACACTTCAATTGAAGCAAAGGTTGAAGAGGAAGGCAGCATAATAATAAATGCAAGAATTCTCTGTGATATTCTTAAAAGGCTTCCAGGTGAAAAAGTAATAATAGAAGCTGATGAGCGTCAACTCTGCATTATAAGATGCGGAGAAGTTGAATATAAGCTTGTAGGCATATCTGCTGATGAATATCCAGAGCTTCCAACAGTTGCAGGGGGGTATCCTATCATTGTCGAATGTGACATTTTAAAAGATATGATAAGACAAACTATTTTTGCAGTTGCAGTTAATGATTCAAAAATTGTTCATACAGGACTAAAATTTGAAATAACACGAGGAATAATAAAAATAATAGCAGTTGATGGATTTAGGCTTGCAATTAGAACAGAAAATATCAAATACACAGGCGATGATATGGCATTTATTGTTCCTGCAAAAACTCTTTTAGAAGTTACAAAGCTAATGGAAATAAATGATGTTGTTTCTATGAATGTTGGAAAAAGACATATTATATTTGAAATTGGCAATTACAGCATAATTTCAAGGTTACTTGATGGCGAATTTCTTGACTATGATGCAGCTCTTCCAAAAACTCTTACAACAGAAGTTAAAGTAAATGTAAAAATGCTTATGGATAGTATTGAAAGAACTTCACTTCTTATAACTGACAGGTTAAAAAGTCCACTTCGTTGTATTTTTGAAAATAATATAATAAAAATTTCAACAATAACAGCTCTTGGAATGGCAAGTGATAAAGTATTTGCACAAATTGAAGGAAGTAGAGTTGAAATTGGATTTAATAATAGATTTTTACTTGATGCACTCAAAGCGTGTGATATTGAAGATGTTAAAATTAAGCTTAATGGTTCACTTGCACCAATTATTATTGTTCCGCCGGAAGAGGAAAATTTTCTATTTCTCGTATTACCAGTGAGGTTAAAAAATGAAAACTAATAATTTAAATGTTAAAGCAACATTAAAAAAAGCAGAATTACTGTTTATAAAAGGTGATTCCATTCCACTTGACAGTGCTTTAAAGCTTTCTGGCATTGTTGGAACAGGTGGTCAGGCAAAAATTGTTATTCAAGCAGGTGATGTTAAGCTTAATGGAGAAGTATGTGATAAACGCACTAAAAAGTTGAAAAATGGTGACAAATTTCAATTTGAAAATAAACTTTATGAGGTGCGTACCAATGAGGGTGAACTCTCTTAAAGCTGTTAATTATCGAAATATAAAAAATATTGAAATTAAGCCCTGTGAAAATGTTAATATAATTTATGGAGAAAATGCACAGGGAAAAACAAATCTTCTTGAAAGCATATGGCTTTTTACAGGCTGTCGTTCTTTCCGTAGCTCAAATGAGCAGGAATTTATTAATTTTGAGAGTAATTTTGCAACATTGGAACTTGGATTTTTTGGAAATGAAAGGGACCAAAATGCAAAAATAATAATAGAAGAAAAAAGAAAAGCAGAACTTAATGGTATTTGTCTTTCATCTATTTCAAAATTAGCAGGAGAATTTTTTGCGGTGGTTTTTGCACCAACACATCTTTCACTTGTCAAAGAAGGACCGGCACAAAGGCGTAAATTTCTTGACATAGCACTGTGCCAGCTAAAGCCAAGATATGCAAATGCTGTAATGCAATATAATCGAGCAATAATGCAAAGAAATGCACTTCTTAAAGATATTACATATCATAGTGAGCTTCTTGACACACTTGATATATGGGACGACAAATTATGCACACTTGGTGCTGTTATAATGGCAGAGAGAATTAATTATATTAAAATGCTTGATCCATTTATTGAGCAAATTTATGGTGGAATTTCAAATGGAAAAGAAATTATGAAAACATCATATCTTACTCAAAATGAATTTTTAGCAAAGTCAGAAATAGAGCTTAAACAAGAGCTTTTACAGCATTTTAAAAATGCAAGAAAGCAGGATATTTTAAGTGGAAGTACAAGTATAGGTCCACATAGAGATGACCTAAATATTGAAATAAATGGGCTTTTAGCACGAAATTTTGGCTCACAGGGTCAACAAAGGTCATGTGCGTTGTCACTTAAACTTGCAGAGGCAGAAATTATTAAGAGCATTACAGGTCAGCAACCTGTTGCACTGCTTGATGATGTTATGAGTGAACTCGATAGCACCAGGCAGGATTATATACTTAATCATATTGAGGGCAGACAGGTATTTATAACCTGTTGTGAACCATCTTCACTTCTTAAAATGAGTGGAGGTAGATCCTTCAAATTGAAAGAAGGTGCCTTATGTACCTGCATTTAGGTCAGGACACTGTCGTTAGTTTTGATGATATCATTGGAATTTTTGACCTTGATAACACAACAATTTCAAAAATAACACGAGATTATCTTACAAAAGCAGAAAAAAATGGCAGAGTAATAAATGTTTCTACAGAATTGCCAAAATCCTTTGTACTTTGTAATGAAAAGGACGGCAATAAAATTTATATTTCTCAAATTTCTTCAGCAACCTTGCTTAAAAGAGCAGGGGAGTCATACGGATTTAAAAATTCGTAAATTGAAGAAAAGTATGTTAACGGAGGTTTTTTAAGTTGGATATTGAAAATTCCAATCTCGAAGAAATGGATACTCATGTAACCGAGGCATATGATGCCAGTCAGATACAGGTTCTTGAGGGCTTAGAAGCGGTAAGAAAAAGACCTGGTATGTATATTGGTTCAACAGGTCCAAGAGGACTTCACCACCTTGTTTATGAAATTGTAGATAACTCAATAGATGAGGCACTTGCAGGATTTTGTACACATATTGAAGCAAAAATTTTGCCAGATGATATTATCGAAGTTCGTGATAACGGCCGTGGTATACCAGTTGGTATCAATGAAAAAATGGGAATGTCAACTGTAACAGTTGTTTTGACAGTCTTGCACGCAGGCGGTAAATTTGGAGGCAGCGGATACAAAGTATCTGGTGGCTTGCATGGAGTTGGTTCGTCTGTTGTTAATGGACTTTCAGAGTGGCTTGAAGTTGAGGTTTCTCAAAATGGACATATTTATAGCCAAAGATTTGAGCGTGGCCATGCTATCGGAGAGCTTAAGGAGATTGGCGACACCAATGATAGCGGAACTTTAATAAGATTTAAAGCAGATCCTGAAATATTTACAGAAACAACTACTTATGAATTTGAAATACTCGAAAAAAGGCTTCGTGAGCAGGCTTTTCTTAATGCAGGTCTTTGCATAACTCTTACGGATTTAAGAGATGAAGAAAATATTGTTGAGCAGGTATATTGTTATGAAGGAGGAATTTCCTCTTTTGTAAGCTTTATAAATACAAGCCGCGGACTTTCACCACTTCACGATGAGCCTATTTCTTTTTCAACACTAAAAGATGATCGAAGCGTTGAAATTTCGATGATGTATAACGATAGCTACAACGAAATTATGTTGAGCTTTGCAAATAATGTTCGCACAATTGATGGTGGAACACATGAAACAGGCTTTAAAAATGCACTTACAAGAGTTTTTAATGACTATGGAAGAAAATATGGAATATTAAAAGAAAATGATAAAAACCTTTCGGGAGAAGATGTCCGCGAAGGGTTAACGGCAGTTATTAGTGTAAAACTTACTGACGCACAATTTGAAGGACAAACAAAAGGAAAGCTTGGAAATACTGATATAACTCCGCTTGTTTCAAAAGCGGTATATGACAAGCTTATGACATATTTTGAAGAAAATCCCGCAATAGCAAGAGCAATTTATGGAAAAGCTCTTGATGCGGCAAGAGCAAGAGAAGCAGCAAGAAAAGCAAGGGACCTTGCTCGTAGAAAGAGCGTTCTTGAAAGCAACTCACTTCCTGGAAAGCTTGCAGACTGTACAGAAAGAGATGCAAGACTTACAGAAATTTATATTGTTGAGGGAGATTCAGCGGGTGGCTCAGCAAAAGCAGGAAGGGACAGAAAAACGCAAGCAATCCTTCCACTTTGGGGCAAGATGCTCAATGTTGAAAAATCAAGGCTTGACAAGGTTATAGGAAATGAAAAGCTGATGCCGGTGGTTACTGCACTTGGAACAGGAATCGGCGATGAATTTGATATTGCAAAGCTTCGTTATCATAAAATCGTTATAATGGCAGATGCCGATGTCGATGGCGCACATATACGAACACTTCTTTTAACATTCTTTTTCAGATATATGCGTCCACTCATTGACGAGGGACATATTTATATTGCACAGCCTCCACTCTTTAAAGTTTCCAAGGGCAAAAAGCACTTTTATGCCTTTTCAGACGAAGAGAGGGATAGGCTTTTGGCTGAACTTGAAGGGAATTGTGATATTCAGCGATACAAGGGTCTTGGTGAAATGGATGCCCAACAGCTTTGGGAAACAACAATGGATCCTGAATTCCGCACAATGCTTCGCGTAACACTTGAAGATGCAGTTGAGGCAGATGAAACCTTTTCAATTCTCATGGGCGATAAGGTTGAGCCACGCCGAGAATTTATAGAGAAAAATGCTAAGTATGTTCAAAATCTGGATGTTTAACTAACTTGAATTAAAACAAGCTATTAAATATCTGAAATAAGAGGTTGTTTATAATGAGTTTTGAAGACCAGAAGATTATAAATGTTGACATTAATCGTGAAATGAAAAAGTCATTCCTCGATTATTCAATGTCTGTTATAATTTCGAGAGCTTTACCTGATGTTAGGGACGGATTAAAGCCAGTTCACAGAAGAATTCTCTATACAATGCACGAGAATTCACTTTTCCCAGAAAAAGCATACAGAAAATGTGCCGACACCGTTGGTTCAGTTCTTGGACGCTACCACCCACATGGTGATGCGTCAGTTTACGATGCAATGGTTAGACTTGCACAGGACTTCTCAATGAGATATATGCTGGTTGACGGCCACGGTAACTTCGGTTCAGTGGATGGTGACCCACCAGCTGCATACCGTTATACAGAGTCAAAAATGAGCAAAATTTCAATGAATATGCTCACAGATATTGATAAGGAAACAGTAGATTTTATCGGTAACTACGATGACAGACTAAAAGAGCCAACAGTTCTTCCGGCTCGTTTTCCAAACTTGTTGGTCAATGGTTCAACTGGTATTGCTGTTGGTATGGCAACAAACATTCCTCCACACAATATGTGTGAAGTAGTTGACGGAATGTGCGCGCTTATTGACAATCCAGACCTTGAAGTTGCAGATCTTATGGAACATATCAAGGGACCAGATTTTCCAACAGCTGGAATAATAATGGGACGAAGTGGAATTCGTGCAGCCTATGCAACAGGCAGAGGCAGAATTATTGTTCGCGCTCGTGCAGAGATTGTTGAAAACAAAAACGGGAGATTTGCAATTAATGTTTCAGAGCTTCCTTATCAGGTAAACAAGTCAAGGCTTATTGAAAATATCGCAGAGCTTGTTAAAGATAAGAGAATAGAGGGTATTTCAGATATCAACGATTATTCATCTCGTGAAGGAATGCACATGGTTGTTGACCTTAAGCGTGATGCTAATCCACAGGTAGTTCTCAACCAACTCTATTCATTCACACAGATGCAGACAACCTTTGGTGTCATAATGCTTGCGGTTGTTAATGGTGAGCCAAAAGTTCTTACACTTAAGCAAACATTGGAGCATTACATCAAATTCCAGTGCGAAGTTATCAAAAGACGAACAGAATATGACCTAAGAAAAGCACAGGAAAGAGCGCACATTCTTGAAGGTCTTATGATTGCACTTGACTTTATTGATGAAGTTATAGAGCTTTTGAGAAAATCTCCTGACCAGCCCACAGGAAAACAAAGGCTTATGGAACGCTTTGGTCTTGACGATGTTCAGGCACAGGCGATTGTCCAGATGCGTTTGGGCCAGCTTACAGGTCTTGAAAGAACAAAATTAGAGGACGAACTTGCATCACTTAAAGAAAAGATTGCATATTTCCTTGAAATACTTGGTAACCATGAAATAGTTCTTAAAATTATCAAGGAAGAGGCAACTGCAATAAAAGAAAAGTTCGGTGACGAAAGAAGAACAGAAATTGTTAATGTCAGTGGAGAGGTTGATATTGAAGACCTTATTCCAGAGGAAGAGTGCGTTTTCACACTCACAACGCTTGGATATATCAAGCGTCAGCCTGTTGACACCTACCATATTCAAAAGCGTGGTGGCAGGGGAGTAATGGGAATGACTCGTCGTGAAGAGGATGTTGCGGAAACAATGTTTACCTGTTCAACTCACGAATTTGTAATGTTCTTTACAAGCACAGGCAGAACCTATCGCCTTAAGGGCTATGAAATTCCAGAAGGTAGCAGAACAAGCAAGGGCATGAATATTGTTAACCTGCTTTCTGTATCAGCTGAGGAAAAAGTTTCTGCAATGATTAGAGTTCCTGAATTTGAAGGCGATCAGTATCTTTGCATGGTTACCCGTAAGGGAATTATAAAGAGAACAAGACTTGATGCCTATAAAAATGTTCGCAAAAACGGCGTTATCGCAATCAATCTGGATGATGATGACGAGTTGGCATGGGTAAGACTTACAAGTGGAAACGATGATTTGCTCATTGCAACCAAGGATGGTATGAGTATTCGTTTTAACGAAAACGATGCAAGACCAATCGGCAGAACAGCCAGGGGAGTTAAGGCAATAAATCTTAAAGATGGCGACGAAGTTGTTGGAATGTCTATTCTTCGTGACGGCGGAAAAGTTCTCACTGTTTCTGAAACAGGATACGGCAGACGAAGTGAAATTTCTGATTATCGCTTGCAAACAAGAGGCGGTAAAGGACTTATTAACTACAGAACTGCTTCATTTGGAAAAGTTGCAGCTATTAAAGTTGTTGACGACGAAGATGATATAATAATGATTTCATCTGATGGCATAATAATAAGAATTCCGGCACAGCAAATCAGTGTCTTTGCCAGACCTTCAAAGGGTGTAAGAGTCATGAAGGTCAGTGCAAATGAAATTGTGGCAACGCTTTCACGCACTCCGCATGAAGAAGAAATTCTTGAAGACGAGATAGATGGCACAGAAGATACAGCCGACGCTGAAGAGCAGGCAAATGAAGAAAGCGTTTTAACTGAAACAGAAAACGAGTAATTGATATTTTTGGGATGTGATTAGGGAATGGGAGATAATAAAAACAAAAAGAACGATAATGAGGCAGAAAATAAAAATGCTGGTAAATCTGCAAACAAGCCTAATAAAAAGGCAAAGAAAAAGGCAGAAACACCAGCAAATCAGCAGAGCAAGAAAAAGGTAAAACCTAAAAATGAAGATATTCTTTTGGAACAAGAAATTTTTGAGGACCTTGAAGACTTAAACACATCTCAAGTTAAAGAAAATAAGAATGAGAAAAATGATAAAGGCGAAGCAACTGCTAATTTTGATATGGAGAAATATTTGCAGGACGATGATGAATATATCGAAAATATTTCAGAAGATTTAGAAAAAGAGCAGTTGGAGGATATCCGTAGCAACCCCAAAAAAGGGTTTGGAACACGAATTGCAGATTTTTGGAAACGCAAAGACAATACAGGCAAAAAAGTTGCAATTATTGTAGTGGCAATAATTCTTATTGTGGCTCTTGCGGTTGGCGGATATTTTATGTCAAAGCTCTCACTTTTGGGAACAAACGACGATAAAACACCAACAACATACCAAGACGACAAATTGTATGAAGATGTCAACTTCTCAATGATGAACGACATAACCGATGCTCATTCTCTTAATGAGCTGTTGCGTTCATGGGCAACAAATAAAGGCGAAAAAATGAGCAGCAAAAATGTTGTTAATATTTTGCTTTTGGGAGTTGACAGTAAAAGTAATCTTTCGGACTCCATGATGCTTATTTCATTAAATAAAAGCACAAAGAAGATTTCTTTGGTTTCATTTTACAGAGATAGCTACACTTATCTTGACCCACCGTCTGGCAAGCCAAGATTTGCAAAGCTTAATTCTGCTTTTTCTGCCGGCGGTGCGCAGTGTACAGTTCAGACTATAGAAAACAACTATAAAATCAAGATAGACGACTATGCGTATGTTGATTACAATAGTTTCCCAAAAATCATTGATTCACTTGGCGGTGTTAAGTTGAATGTTCAGCCTTATGAAGCTGCATATATGAACAGGGAATATGGGTTTGGACTTAAATCAGGAAACATCACGCTGACAGGTGAACAGGCACTTAAATTTAGCCGAATCAGACATTCGGATAAAGACGGTGATGTCAGCAGAACCCGCAGACAGAGGGCTGTCATCACTTCAATAATGAACAGCATGAAGAGTGCAAGTGTTTCGCAGATAAACAACATGATTACAACACTCTTCCCAAATATCAAGACAAGTATGTCAAAGACTGAGGTTTTAAGCTTTGGAACACAGGCATTGACAAATGGCTGGCTGAATTTTGAAATGGCACAAGCGAATATGCCATCAACAGACACCTCAAAGGGTGGTTATGTTGGTGACCAGTGGGTGTGGATTTGTGATTATCCGGGAGCTGCATATCAGCTTCAGATGATGCTTTATGGCAAATCAAATATCAAGCTCGCACACGACAGAGTTTCTCCGCTTGACCTTAAGCCAACAACTACATTGCCAAGTCGCACAACCACCACCACAACATCAAGGCATCAAACCACAACAACTACAAAACCAACAGAAACAACTACCACAACTACAACAGAAAAAGCAACAACCGAAGAACCTACTACGCCACCAGTAAATACAACTGGCTGATTTTGAATAAATCCAATAATAATTTAAACCCCAAGAACAGAAGTTTTAAACCTGTTTTTGGGGTTTTGTATTTTTTATATATTATATTGTGAGATTAACAACAGTCAACCACAAGAGCCATAATAAGAATTATTGCCACTACAATTATTGCATCAGCATAAATAATTCAAGCAACTTTAAGAGAAATCAAGAGAAGTTAAGTAAAAATCAAGAGAAATCATCTGTTTTACATAGTCAAAATTGTGCCTGTATATTAAAAAAGCGGTGGGATTACCACCGCTTTTTTATAATATAAATGCTTAAAACTTAAATTACTTGCCAGCTTCTTCAACAGCAACAGCACAAGCAACAGTTGCACCAACCATTGGGTTGTTACCCATTCCAATAAGTCCCATCATTTCAACATGAGCAGGAACAGAGGAAGAGCCGGCAAACTGTGCGTCGCCGTGCATACGGCCCATGGAGTCTGTAAGCCCGTATGAAGCAGGACCTGCAGCAACATTGTCTGGGTGAAGTGTGCGTCCTGTGCCGCCACCAGAAGCAACAGAGAAATAGCCAACATTGTTTTCTGTAGCCCACTTTTTATAAGTGCCTGCAACAAGATGCTGGAAACGAGTTGGATTTGTTGAGTTGCCAGTGATAGAAACATCAACGCCCTCATGCTTCATGATTGCAACACCTTCAAGTACATCATTTGCACCAAAGCAACGAACCTTTGCCTTTTCACCGTCGGAATATGCAACTTCCTTGACAATTGCAAGGTCGCCAGTTGCAAAATCATATTCGGTCTGAACATAAGTGAACCCGTTAATGCGGGAAATAATCATAGCAGCGTCCTTGCCAAGACCGTTAAGGATAACGCGAAGTGGCTCTTTGCGAACTTTGTTTGCTGTGCGAGCGATACCAATAGCACCCTCTGCAGCGGCAAAAGACTCGTGACCTGCAAGAAATGCAAAGCACTTTGTCTTATCTTTAAGAAGCATAGCGGCAAGATTACCGTGGCCAATACCAACAGCTCTTTGCTCTGCAACAGAACCAGGAATACAGAAGGCCTGAAGACCAAGTCCGATAGTTGCAGCTGCTTCAGAAGCATTTTTTATACCCTGTTTAAGAGCAATAGCAACACCAAGAGTATATGCCCAAACTGCATTTTCAAATGCGATAGGCTGAACACCCTTAATGATTGCTTCAACATCAATACCATTGTCGAGGCAAAGCTGGTTTGCTACTTCAAGGTCTGCAAGACCATATTTTTTAAGACATTCTTCAATTTTGGGCATTCTTCTTTCCTTGCCCTCAAACAAAACATTGTTAGACATACAGCTTCTCCTCCTTATTCAACTCTTGGGTCGATATATTTAGCAGCATCATTAAATCTGCCGTAATTGCCGACATTATTTTTGTAAGCATCGTTTGGAGAGATACCCTTACGGATATCTTCAAGCATCTTACCTACGCGAACAAACTCATATCCAGTAACTTCATTGTTCTCATCAAGTGCCATACGGGTAACATAACCTTCTGCCATTTCCATATAGCGAACACCCTTTGCATTTGTGCTGAACATAGTTCCAACCTGTGAGCGAAGACCTTTACCCAAATCCTCAAGTCCAGCACCAATAACAAGCCCGTCCTCTGAGAAGGCGGATTGTGTACGGCCATAGACAAGCTGAAGGAAAATCTCTCTCATTGCAACATTGATAGCGTCGCAAACAAGGTCAGTGTTAAGGCATTCCAGGATGGTTTTGCCGGGAAGAATTTCGGCAGCCATTGCTGCTGAGTGTGTCATTCCCGAGCAACCGATTGTTTCAACCAGTGCCTCTTCAACGATGCCATTCTTTATGTTAAGCGTAAGCTTGCAAGTGCCTTGCTGAGGCGCACACCAACCTATACCGTGAGAAATGCCATGGATATCTTTGATTTCTGTTGCTTTAACCCATCTACCCTCTTCGGGGATTGGGGCCGGTCCGTGATGAGGTCCTTTTGCGACCACACACATGTTTTGAACTTCGTGTGAATAATTCATTTTACAAACTCCTTTCAGGATTGTTGACAAAGTAAAAAATTAATCATTGGCAAAGTCAAACTCTTTGATTTTATCCTCAACCAGTTTAAGAGATTTAAGGTAAATCTGCTTGCCTGCCTTTATATAATGCTCATCATTCTCTTTGCCGCAAAGCATGGCAAAAGCTCGTCCAACATCGACTGGCAAGTCACTGCCACCCTTGCGGACGCTTAAGTAGTAAAAAGAAAATGAAGAGCCGTTAAGAGCTGCATTATAAATTTCATTTTGCCTTTTTATTAAAGCTTCCTGTAATGTGTTTACAGCAATTGTTGACAAAATGTTTGACGGAAGATAAAAGTTAAGAGCTGCCTCAGATGAAAACTGCATGAGTGCAAAAACTTGCTCAGTAGCCTCTGGTGCAAGTTCATAGATAGACAGAAAAGAGTCCAAAAAATTATCATCGGTAGCAATGACGGAAAGTTCTTTACCAAGCTTCCTTGCCTTTGTTGAGTTGCCATTTTGCCTTTGACGGCTTGTTTCCTCAACAATAGTGATGATATCGTCCTTGTCGCTGTCTGGATGTTTTATTTCAAAAATCTTTACATCGCTATCATCATTGTGTCCCATTTTAATCTCCCTTATTAATTAATTCTAATAATAAATCTTAAAAAATACCAGTGGAAAAATTATCATGTTAAATAATTAACAGAATTTTATCCTCCATCATCGAGTGGTGATGGAGGAGATAAATTATTCACAATTTTTCGCAGCCGCGGTTGCGGCCTTTTTCTCGAGCCTTCTCTTTTTTGCTTTATACCCAAGAAGCTCAGTCAAATTTTCATCTGGTGTGGAATATGAGCCAATAGTGTTAACTCTGGCATTATACATACCATGAAAATCTGTTCCACCTGTCATAAGCAGGCCATTCTTTTTAGCGATTTCGATAAGTCTTTGGCTTTCTTCTGGTGTGTTTTCTGGGTGCCAAACCTCCACACCGTCAAGTCCTGCTTTAATAAGCTCGTCAAGAAGCTCAAAACTGTCATAAAATCCGGGATGAGCTAAAACAGCAATACCACCCGATTCATGTATGGCATCCATAACCTCAAATACATCGGGGAACTTTGGCAAAACGCTGATATTGTCAGGGTTTTTAGACGAAAATAGTTCGTCATACATATTGCCAAAAATTTCGGTAGTAAATCCACTTTCCATAAGTGCGTGCAAAATATGCTGTTTATAGATGTTTGTTGAGCCTGCCGCACACTTAAGAACAAATTCTGGGGTTATAGGATATTTTTGAGCAGTTTTGAGAACCATAAGTTGACCAGCTTTACGCCTTGCAAGAGAATTTCTTCTGCAAAGGCCCTCAAGCCTGTCGGGGTTGTCGCTAAGATAGCACAAAATATGAACCTTGCGTTCTCTTTTTGTGTCAAAAGCGGAAAGTTCCACCCCTGGGACAACGGTTACACCGTGCCTTTCACCGATAATCTTTCCTCTAACAGTGGCTGCAAGGCAGTCATGATCTGTTATGGCAATGGTATCGACACCCATTTTATTAGCGAGAATTATCAAATCCTCGATGCCAAGTGAGCCATCGGAAAGTCGAGTATGGCAATGCAAATCTGCCGGCAAAAAAATCTCCTCCTATTATTAATGCTTAGTTACAGCTTTAATTATACTATTTTTATGCTTGCAATGCAAGATATATTGTGATACAATACGCAGTTACCAAAGATATTTGGCAATTTTTATAGATAATTTGTCCTTTTAGATGCAGGAGGTTGTATGAATGAGCAAAAAAGTATATGTAGGCCTCAGCGGAGGGGTTGACTCATCTGTTGCAGCACTTCTTTTAAAGCAAAAAGGCTTTGATGTTGTTGGCGTAAATCTGTTGCTAACAGCGGGCAATGATAACTCTGCAAATGAAAAAGCAAAAAAAGTTGCACAAGTAATCGACATTCCTTTTAAGACAGTTGACTTGAGAGATGAGTTTAACAGCAAGGTAATTGATTATTTTATAAATGAATATTTCAATGCACGCACACCGAATCCGTGCGTTTCCTGCAACGAAAATATAAAGTTTGGCAAGCTTCTGGACATTGCAATTAGTGATGGTGCAGACTATCTTGCAACAGGCCACTATGCAGAGGTTACAAAAAAAGGCGACAGATATTTGCTTAAAAAATGTGACAGCAAAAAGGACCAGAGCTATTTTTTGCATAGATTGAGCCAAAACCAGCTCAGCCGAGCTTTGTTTCCTGTAAATATGTCAAAGGAAGAAACAAGAAAAATCGCAAGTGATTTTAATCTTCCAGTCGCACAAGCACCGGACAGCCAGGAAATCTGCTTTATAAGTGACGACGACTATGCTCGATATATTACAGAGGCAACAGGTAAAATGCCTCAAATAGGAAATTTTGTGGACAAAGATGGGAATGTGATAGGAAAGCACAAGGGGCTTATTCACTACACGGTAGGGCAGAGGAAAGGGCTTGGCATAACCTTTGGGAAACCAATGTATGTTACGGCACTTGACCCACAGTCGGGAGATATTACACTTGGAGAGGAAGGCTCGCAGATGAGCTGCTCTCTTGTTGCAGAGGATGTAAACTATATCTCGGTTGAAAAGCTTTGTAACCCAACACGAGCAAGAGTAAAAATAAGGTGTCAGGCACCGCTTGTCAATGCTTGTTTAACTCCTCTTGACGAAAAAACGGTAAGAGTTGAGTTTGACACTCCACAAAGGGCAATTACACCAGGGCAGTGTGCAGTTTTTTATGACGATGAGGACAGCGTTATTGGCGGAGGCTATATAAGGTAGCTTTTGCAAATTTTTTGTATAGCTGCAGTCACAGGATTTTTTCTGTGGCTGTTTTTTGATTAAAAGCGGTTTGATTTGATTTTTATCAGCTTTTATATGTGCTAATCATGTAAAGTAAAAAATTAAAGTAAAAATTTCGCAAAAGACAATGCAGTCAACAGGCAACAGGCGATAAGGCGACAAGTCAACAAGGCAACAGGCGATAAGGCAACAGGCGACAGGCGACAAGTCAACAAGGCAACAGGCAATAAGGCAACAAGTCAACAGGCGACAAGGCAATAAGGCAGCAGGCGGCGACAAGGCGACAAGTCAACAGTCAACAAGGCGACAAGTCAACAGTCAACAAGGCAACATATCTATTATTACCCTGCTTTCTCATTTACAATCATATTTGTTAGTGCTAAAATGAAGTAAACATTAGAGGTGGGGGGAACTTTTATGAAGCTTAAATACACAATTCCACAAATTTTGCTCGAAATTCTGGGTGCAGTCATAATAGTTGTTTTTTTTGTACTTATTGGAATAAAATATCCAACATTGCCGCAACAAATCCCAACACATTTTAATGGTGCTGGCGAAATTGACGCATGGGGAAACAAATCATCTATCTGGTTTTTGCTTGGAGTGGGAATGATTTTATATGTTCTTTTGTCGGTGGTTTCATTTTTTCCGTCTGCATGGAACTTTCCGACTTCAAAAATGACAGAAAAAAACAAAATTCCGCTCTATCAGTGTATGAAAACTTTTTTAATAGCCACCAAAATTGAGATGTTAGCAGTATTTTTCTACATATCTATATTCACTATAAATGGCACAGGGCTGTCGGAAATGTTTATATTTGTTTTCTTTGCAATCCTTATAGGCACGGGGCTTTTGTTTTGGCAAGTGGGACGAAGTATAATCAAAAAATATGTGTAAACAGATTGGCATTAAAAAATAGTGTCAATAATTCTAACGAGGTGATTATCGCTTCAACACCACCAATTTCGCAGATGGGGAAATCGTTAAAAGCAAGTGCAATGAAAAGTGCAATGAAAAGTGCAATGAAAAAGTGCAATGAAAAGGGCAATGAAAAGGGCAATGAAAAAGTATATCAATTTGTCAAAATATTTTATGACCATATAAATTGCAGTGAAGGGTAGCTTTGCATGATTGCCAACGAACAATAGAAGAAGATAGCTTGCAATCACGCAGTCGGGACTAATACCACATCAAGTTGACAAGGCAAGAATATAAAAGGTACAGAAAAAATAAAAACAGACACAACAAATGCCATGGAATTTTCCATGGCAAACTTTTTATATTTAGTTACACTTAAATTTATCAATTTAGATTTAAGTATTTAGATTTTTGTCAAAAATGTGGATTAAAAATAGGAAAATCAATATTATTTTTTAGTGGACTTTTCCGCCTTGTACCCAACACCACGAGCAGAAACGATTAAAAAGTCATCAAAGTCTGCAAGCTTTTTGCGAAGCCGACGAACATGAACATCAACTGTTCTGGCATCTGTTTCAGAATCCATTCCCCAGATTTCGTCCATTATCTGACCTCTGGTAAAGATTTGACCAGTCGAGCATAAAAGCTTAAACAGCAGGTAAAATTCTTTTTTAGGAAGAACAACGGACTTTTCACTGTTGCTAACGGAAAGCTTTTTATAGTCAAGTGTTGTGCCACCGACTGTAACAATATATTCGTTTGGAAGATTGTAACGTCGTGAAATTGCTTTAATTCGCAAAACAAGCTCTTCTCCGTCGATTGGCTTTGCCAAAAAATCATCAGCACCGCTCTTAAATGCTCGGCGCTTATTCTCGATTGAGCAATTTTTGCTTACAACAATAACAGGGATTTCCATTCCCGACAAACGCATTGATTTCACAAATTCGGCATCACCCATATCGGGTAAACACAGCTCGGAAATAACAAAATCTGCTTGTTTGTGACAAAGCAAGCCAAAAGCCGCCTTGCCATCGCAAGCAGATAAAGTTTTGTATCCGTTCATTTTCAAAATGTTGGAAAGCGATTGTTGAGTATTTTTGTCATCATCAACAATAAGAATGTTAAACATACTCAAAACCTTTAGAAATTATTTTTTACGAGCTTTTTTAGGAGTGTTTCTTTTCAACATTTTGTTTCCTGTGTAATCATAGGCAGCACCATGTCCCCAGTTAAGAACAAGCAATGCAATGACAGCAATGAGAAATCCAATTCCGATAATTGAAACGGTGAACAACATAAGCATTGAAACAGTAATCATTACAATCTCCCCCTGAAATTCATTAACATACTAATTTTATTATACTTTTGTTAACTTAATATGAACTTTTTCACAAATTTGTAAATATTTTCTGACTAATCTTTAAGTGAGTTAATCATTGTCAGATGGTCAACATAAAACTTTCTGAATTTTTCCTTGTCATTTTTATTGTAAACCTTGCCAACAACACCCATATGCTTGGCTTTAATTATATTCATGGTGTTCCAAATTCCCTTGTTAGTTTTTTTCGCATTCTCAAAACGAATGGATTTCTCGTCAAGCGGAGCAATAGAAGAATAGGTATTTGCCGCACCATCGCTTGCCCTCCATTTTTCGTCAAGCTTAACATTACCGTACTTGATCTTGGAAAGGTTAAGTAATGAATCCGAAAGTCCTTTATATGCAAGTGAAAGATAGTCTTTAAAAAGCTCGGTCAAAGCGCCTTTTGGTGACACAATTTCATAAAAAGTAGCATATGAAAAGTAATAAGCACGCGGATTTATAACAAGGAAGCGGTTCATTTTTATTGCACCCTGAAGGCTCAAATCATAGTAGATATTGTCACGCCCTTGAACAACATCTGCTGCACCGGCAGTGTTAAAGGCTCTTCCAAAACTGCGGGATTCTTTTGAATCTCCAGAAAGATTAAACTGCTCTAAATGAACATCATAAAACTTGTTAAGCTCGGTGTTTCCAATTACATTGCCTGCAATAAACACAAAGTAGTTTGTTATGTCAACAGTTGATCGGTTGGCATAAAAGGCTGTAATTCCATTGTGTGGCGAAGCAATTGTTGTTACACTGTGGATAAATTTACCCTTTGAGCCGATAAAAAGCGGTGAAATATCCTGAGGCAAGGTTGCTTTGCGTTCGTCCTTACTACCATGTTCCATAAGATGAGAAAACATCCTAATAGTTTCGCCACCAAAGCTATGCCCGACCAGATTAATTTTTTTAAAGGAGCCGTCATCATTTCGTTTTCCAATATCTTTAATAAGAGGAGTGTCATAAGTTCTGCCAAAGCGGTTGTGCCCATGCTCTTTTGCGTGTGCAACGCCATAATCAACGGTACCACCAAAAATTTGAGCATAAAGCTCACAGGCTCTGTCCCAAGCACTGGAAAAAGGGCCAACAGACGGGGCATAACATTCAAAGCCCTGCTCGTTTAAATATTCCACAAGGGAACCTGTATACATTCCCCAATATGGCAAAAACTTATTTATCTTAACATCTTCTCCATAGCCATACATACCATGAACAAAAACAAACGGATAATTTGTATTCTCGATATAAGATTCCTCCATCCCTTAAAAAATAAATATGCAGGCAAAACTGCTCAAATAACAATAAATAAGAATCTTAAGTAAATTCATTTCAATAGTTAAAGGTAAATCGCCAAGCAATTACATATTCCTTGTTATTATACTCTGATAAAAAAGAAACAGTCAATTATCATTGTGCATAAAAAGAAAGGTCCGTAACTGTGAAAAAGATACCAACAAATGGTATAACGGTGAAGTGATGTCGATTATATTTGAAATTATGATATATAACTTGTGGAAAGTTCAACAAAAGTTTAGCTTTAAGTGATTTCCTATTTCGAGCTTTGCTTATCAAGCTTGGTGTTTCGGAAATAAAGGATAAGGTCAATGGAAACAAGAACAAGATTTAGAACATAAAAAATGAAAACATATGTAATGTTGTCGGCAAGAATTTTGGAGATTATTCCGCACACATATCCAAAAAGGATAAGGAAAAGGAACGCGACACTTTTACCTTTTGCGGTACGAGAGGTATACGACTTTGCAATTGAAATAGGCCATGAAACTCCAAAACTAATAACCATGATTGCTTCAAACAATTCGGGCATTTAGAAAGACTCCTTTAAAAAAGTATGGTAATGGAAATGTTCCCTATAAACATTTAAAAACAGACATATTATACCACTAAAAGTCAAAAAAATCCACACGCAGAGATCTGTATGTGGACTTTAAGTTAATAATTATTATTGAAGTTAGAATAAGCTTTTACTTAGGTAGATGCCGTTAAGGATAAAAGCATTGTGTAGACGATATTGCACGCTTTTTCGCTTGCCATTTTGTTGTAATCCTCATACATAAATGGCGCATTATAATCTGCAAAGTTTGAAACTCCCTTTACATACACATAAGGTATACCTGTGGCGAGCATAATTTCACCTGCAGAGCCAGCTTCATTTTCAACTACATCAGCGTCAAATTTGTACTTTAGCTCCATGGATATTTTTGCAGATGCAACAAACCTGTCTGAAGATGCGTACTTTGCCATAAAGAATTTACAGCTATTTATTTCTGAGGCAGATTTCGCAAGCTCTATAAGTGCAGTGTCTGCGGGATAAATAGATTCTTCCAAACTTGGAAGAAGCGTTTTGGGATAACCAAGTTTTGAATAATCAACATCAAATTGAATAGCACTGGTTGATATTGCAATTTCGCCAAGCGTTGTATTGCAGAGCTTTAGGCTTCCGCAGTTTCCAACGCCAATTACTTTTTCAACATCATATCGCATTAACGCAAGCCCAAAGCCAAAGGCAGAGTTAGCCTTGCCATATCCCGTGACAACGATAAGAAAAACATCGCCTGAATTTATCTGAGCCTCATAAATAATTGTTTTACCTTTTGTAAATGAGGATAAAATGGTCACTTTATTTAGCAAGGTTTCAACATTGCTAAGTCCATCAGTAAAAATCGCAATCATAATATTTCACCTCCACAAATTTTATGAAAAGCAGGAAATTTCCTTATATCATTATAGTAATTAAAATCTATTTTGTTAAAGTTTGTCCCATAAAAAGCAGTGCTAATTAACTTTTTTAAGACTAAAATCCCAAAATTTATAAAGAATCAAAAAGATATTAACGAAGAAATGTGGGTATCGAACGCAAAATTTTATTTTTAAATCAAAGAAGATTTACATGAACTTGTGAAGCTGTTATTATATAGTAGATGTAAATGTGTTTTTGGAGGTCTTTTTATGAGTGAAAAAGCGAAGGCAACAAACTGTGACAGTTGTGCCTATTATGAATATGATGAAGATTATGATTGCTATAGCTGCAGTATAAATCTTGACGAGGATGAAATGGCAAATTTTTTGAGCCATGCAACTTTTAACTGCCCATATTTTAAGCTTTATGATGAATACGGTATGGTAAGAAAGCAAAACTAAAAGGATAACATAATGGCTCTCAGGGCAGCAAACCGCTGCTTTGAGGGCCATAAATTTTTTGCTTTTAAACAGGCAAAACAAGTTTGTATAAATATAATAAAACAGGACTCAGCAGGTGACGGTAAGCCTGTTTTATATTAAAAGAGAAAAAGCAACTAAGTACAGCATTTAAGGCTTAAAGCCATAGCACGCAACACCGCAAACAGCAGTGCTTCCTCCATACATTTTTGGAACACCAAGACCTGCAAAAATCCTGTTGTTATAAATTGCAATATCAGAGCCAAAGGCACCTTTTTTTATTCTGGTTAACCAAGCCTCTTCTCCACTGTTTTTGTTAAGTGCATAAATATCTCCCGAATAGTTAGCAAGAAAATAGAGGTCATTTGTAACTGCACCAGTTGTCATGGCATTTGTGCCATCTCTGTTAACACACCACAAAACTTTGCCAGTGTCGGCATCAATGCAGTTGACACACATGGAGTTTCGAGGCTTTTTGTTTTTGCTCCACACATAAATTTTCCCGTCGTCAAAGGTGATATTCGAGCGGATACCGTCATCTGGAGTTGACTTAAAGTGGCAAAATGTGTTCCAAACAAGCTTTCCAGTAATGCTGTCAATGGCATATAAAAACCCGTTTTTATTGCCCGCTCCAATAGCAACATTAGAGCTTGCTTTTGAGCATTTGAAGGGCAGGGGAGTACAGCCAAAATCATAGTCGCGTCCGTCTGGCTTGAGTGGCATCCAAGCATCATTGGCAACTGCTTGAAAGCACCATTGAAGTCTGCCATCTATTTTGCTTATGCTTAGAACAGAGTCTGAGGCTTTTGAAGCGGGCTGTCCATATGAGTTGCCTGTTGAAAATACTAACGAGTTGCTTGTCGGAATAGAAAAGCCACCCCATATGCCAGCACCCTTTGCCTGCGGATTGTCATCAATAATTAAGTCAACTGTCTTTTTTCTCCATATTTTTCTGCCTGTAAACTTCTCAAAGCAAAAAATTTCACCTGTACATTCCGGCTGAAAAGATTTTAGCTTAAGCTTATATGCAACGCTCGCAACTTCGTCAACAGAGCAAAGTCCAACATAGATATGGTAGTCGTCACAAACTGGAACAGCAAGGCTTCCAGAATAAATTTGCTCAGACAATGCACTTTCCCAAAGAATTTCTCCAGAGCTTGCATAAACGGCATAAAGCCTGCCGGCAGCACCATTTGTAAGCATTGTGCCTTCTTTTCCACCAACGCTTGCAATAAACCAGATTCCACCACTGATACAGCTACTGCCTGCAAACCCATTCCAAAGATATGGAAGTGGCTCACCCAGAACTTTATTAAGGACAGGAATTTTTCTAAACACTCCATCTTGCTTTGGAGGCTGATAAAGCTGTTTGTCATAAATCAGATTACCACTTTCGGAATCAAAGCAGTAAATATAGCCCTGCCAGTCACAAACCAGAATATTATTTGAATATGATAAGGGCTGTGAGGTTATGTATGAGCGTGTTTTTGCCTGCCATTTAAGTGTCAATTCCTGCACATTGGAGGAAGAGATAGCTGAACTGAAAACCGCCATAAGCAAAGCTCCTTTTATAAGATTTCAAGTTTGGTAATTTTTTTGGCATAGTCATAAATCCTTGCAAGCATGAAGTTCCAAAGAGTACTGTACACAACGCAAAATGCAATAACAGCTAAAATGTAGTACCAGTTTTTATAGGCAAAGGATTCTATACCCAAAACGCTCACAACAACACACAATCCGCAATAAAGAGCTATTGAGCAAGCAATGCTTTGCACAACAAAGCTACTCGACTTGACTTTTGAAATACCAAGAGTGGTGCCGACAAGACCGTTTGTACAAACAAAAAACATCATCTGATGCGGGCTTATTATAAGTAGTAATATTCCCACCGACAGGAAGGAAAGCCAGCCATAAAGCAAATCAATACGACAAATAAAATAGAGTGGGATTGTGGATAAAATAGTTATGGCAACAAGGCTTTCGCCACTATAAATAACAACTGTTTCAATTATTATTACAATTGCAATCAGCAAACTTGAAAATACCATTTTTACAGAAGCCATTCTTTTCCCTCCAAAGCTCGCAGTAGTAAAGTATATTCAGCTAAACTTGCCTTTATTGCACATTGCTGATGCATTTTAAAATCAGGACAAGAAAAAAGTAATAAGTAAATATAAATATATACGCACAAAACTTCGGTTAAAACCTTTTTTGATAAATGATAATAAAAAAATCACCTGCCCGAATGAGCAGGTGAAAAATATTATAACTATAATTAAATAAAATATTTAAACTTTTTTATCGGCCTGTTTAGAATAATATAAAGTATAAACTTTTCTCATAATCAGGCGGTCAAGATACCCAATGGGTTCTCCGTTTCCAAAAAGCTTTACGGCAATTTGAGCTTCACAGCCTTTTGCCATAACAATATTGATGGCTGTCAGGTCGCCTGCATTGTTTGCAGTGCAAATAGCTCCAAGATTTTTAACAAGAACTGCGTTTTTACCCCTGATGGTTCTTGCAATTACTTTTGCACTTGCATCGCTTTCATCCCACGCACAAGAATTGACAACGGTACCTGCAATTTGTGCATAGTCATCAAGATATGATTTCATCGGGGCAGCAACAACGCTGAGAGCAACCGCATTTGGGTCTGAAAGATGTGAAATAAATTGAACTGAAGAAGTGTTGTAAATCTCTTTGTGTATCTTTGCAACGCTTGGAACAGAATCACCGATTGGACTTGAATCAAGAGGCACATCAAAAGAGCCACAATCAGCCATTTTAAGTGTAAATTTATCCCCATGCCTTTTGCTACAGCCAAGGTCATTGATATCTTGTGGCATTTTAAGGCGAGAATTAACAAGGTTTAGATAAAAATCACGCATAGCATTTTCGTCAAAGCTTGTCGCCTTGCTTCTTTCAAGATATTTGTTTTCGATAGTAATTTTGCAGACCTCTTCAAGTGCAAGAGCAATGTTAAATGTGTCATCAAAATCCTTGCCAAAGCAAGCTGTGCCGTGATGTTTCATAATAACTGCTCTGCTTTGTGGATATTTCTGTGCAGCGGTTGTAACACCTCTAACAAGCTTTTTGGTTGCAGGCAGTCCATAGTCACCACAGGGAATATAGTCGCCAAGAATGGGCCAATATTCTTCTGGAACATATGTGATTGGAGTTTCGGTTGCGGCAATAATACAAGCGTTGTGCTGATGCGTATGTATGACAAAATTAACATCAGGACGAATCCGAAAAGCCTCTGCATGAATTCCAATTTCGTCAGAAGGTCTTAATTCACCGGTGTATTTCCAGTCACTGATGTTGGCAACGACAATCTGCTCTGGGGTAATTGTGTCATATGGTCTTCCACTGGGAGTTATAACGAATTGTGTGTCAGAAATTCTTGCACTGATATTGCCCCATGTGCGTGCAACAAGCCCAAGCTCAAAGAGTTTTTGCCCCGCTTCAACAAGAAGTTCTCTTGCTTGTTCCTCAGAATATTCCATAATTATTCTCCTTTTAAAAATGCGTAATTATCCGAATCAAAGGGTGGAGATTAAGCCGCCATATTTGGACATTCGTACAACTAAATTATAATCTTAATGTCAAAATTTTTCAAGGAGGATATTAAATTGTAATATAATAAAGGCAAAAAATCTCTGTTTATTTCTTTAAACTAACACTTATTTTGCAATGTGATTTATTAATTAGTGAGGGTGTTGTTCATTTCTTTTATTTCAAAAGAAACGAACCAAAGAAAGGAAACAAAGGGAAACCAAAATGTTATCCGTTATTTGGTTTCCCCTTGACCCCTTCCTGTGCCACTAAGGAAATATGTTGAATGGGGTTAGCTTTAAACACACTTAATAAATAAGTTAAAACATTTTAGGTTTTTATATTGTTAAGGTTTTGAGTTAAAATTTTGAGAGATTTTAGTTTGAATAATTACAAGTTTTTGATCATTAATTTTAACAATTCCCTAAAATTATTTTGACAGCAAGCTATATGCTTTTATGCGGAAGGGGGTCATGGGGGAAAACCGATTGACTGTGTCTACTGAGGGTTTCCCCCATGCTGCCTTTCTTTGGTTCGTTTCTTTGGCAGGCAAAGAAATGAACAAACATATAACTTAAAGCAAAACCACACAAGTAACAGCTAAAATCTCTGTTGCTTCTTTAAACTAATACTTATTTTGCAATGTGATTTATTAACTAATAGAGAGGTTTGTTCATTTCTTTTATTTCAAAAGAAACGAACCAAAGAAAGGAAACAAAGG
>JAVVSD010000013.1:0-46592 GCA_036654375.1 Oscillospiraceae bacterium | reverse complement strand
AAATTTCAATCCACGCACCCGCGAGGGGTGCGACTTTAGCGCCGCTTTGCACCTGCTCAAAATATTTAGATTTCAATCCACGCACCCGCGAGGGGTGCGACTGAAGAATATGTAGGTATTGCGATAGATGAACCAATTTCAATCCACGCACCCGCGAGGGGTGCGACTTTTTCAGCCCTCCCATCCCAGCTTCCAATTTTTATTTCAATCCACGCACCCGCGAGGGGTGCGACTGCGGTATCCATCCAAGGCTGGGCGGGCATATTGATTTCAATCCACGCACCCGCGAGGGGTGCGACTTAATTACTTTGGCACAAACGCCGCCATATTGCAATTTCAATCCACGCACCCGCGAGGGGTGCGACTGCCATCATATCGCCCAGCTTCCACCAGAGAGGGAATTTCAATCCACGCACCCGCGAGGGGTGCGACAACAGCGGCAGTACCTAAACTGGTTGCTTCCATTATTTCAATCCACGCACCCGCGAGGGGTGCGACGAAACTATAGACGGCTTAAAAGGCATAACGAACATTTCAATCCACGCACCCGCGAGGGGTGCGACTTGTCAACAAGTGCAACAATGTTGCTTACTTCGTTATTTCAATCCACGCACCCGCGAGGGGTGCGACTGTATAACTTGTTTAGGTTGTGAATATTATGTTATTTCAATCCACGCACCCGCGAGGGGTGCGACAGGAGTATGAAAAGCGTAGTCAATCTACACTTTTTTGATTTCAATCCACGCACCCGCGAGGGGTGCGACAAAGGCCGTAATGCTATCCCGTGCCACCAACGGTATTTCAATCCACGCACCCGCGAGGGGTGCGACCTAAACCTTTTTCCTTTAACTATATTCTACAGCATTTCAATCCACGCACCCGCGAGGGGTGCGACCATATTCTTTGGCAATCCAACAATATAATCTAATATTTCAATCCACGCACCCGCGAGGGGTGCGACAGCAATAATATATAAAAAACTATATATTAATTGTTTATGTATGATATATTCCACAATAATATTTTTATATTATTGTTTTAAGTAAATATTTTTCACCTTGCCTTTCTTATTTTCTTGTTTTTATTGGTGCGAAACCACAGGGAGTTTTATGTGCGCTTTATATTCGCATTAAAGAATTAGTGGCTTATCAACGCTTATTGTATCTTTTGCACCAATGTGTTCGACTTTGTTTTCATAGTTATTTCCTAAATTATAAAATCTTAGGCTGTCTTTATTTTTATCTATGACTTTTTCAAGTATTGCTTTTACTTCGATACATTTCACATTATCCATAATGCATTCAAACACTGAATTTTGCACTCTTACGCCATAGTTTTCACACTCTTTTGCAACTTTTCGAAGCCTATTTTTGCCTGCGGGTGTTTCTGTATTTACATCATATGTTATTAGTACCAGCACTTAAGTCACCTACTTCCACATAAACGGTGGGTATGTATCCAAGTCCCCTCTTATATATCTTGCAAGCAGTAATGCCTGTACATATGGCAACATTCCCCACTCAATTTTCTCCTCTAAAAATGGATGCTTTATTGTTTCTTGCTTTTTGTTTTGCCATGCCTCTAAAAAACGCTTTCTTGCATCATCTTTTAGTATTACTGCTCCATTTTCTTTTGTTAGAAAATCGGATTCATTTACAACTTTTTTGTTAATTAAAGTCAATACAAATCTGTCTGCATAGATTGCTCGAAATTCTTCCATCAAATCCAACGCAAGCGATATCCTGCCCGGTCTGTCTTTATGCAAAAAGCCTACATATGGGTCTAACCCCACAGTTTCCAATGCACTTGCACACATACCTGCAAGCAAACTATAAGAAAATGACAACATAGCATTGACATTGTCGAGCGGAGGTCTTCGGTTTCTGTTATTAAAATAAAAATGCTCTTTTTGCTGTAAAATCAAATCATCCAAAACTGAGAAATACACTGTTGCACTTTCTCCTTCAATTCCTCTTAACTGTTGGGTGTTTTTCACTTCGCAAATTTGTGACAATGAGTTCCTTAACAATTTTGATTTTTCTTTTAGCTTTTCACCATCTATTCTGTCTGGATAATCTCTTATGGCTCTGTCAAGCACTGATTTTGCATTGAATATTTTTCCTGTAATAAAGCTTTTTGCTATTTCTGTGCTTTTCCAATCATCATCTGAAATTCTATACTGTTCTTTTCTTAACGCTACATTTCCTTTTATTTCACCAGTAACCCTTGCAAGAAATTTGCCATAGCGTGACATAAACGAAAGTGATATGTTTCTCTTAGCACAGGCACCCATAAGTGCTGGAGATGCACCTGCATATCCAAAAGTAACTATGCTTTCAATGTTGTGAAGTGGTATCTTTCCAATGACTTCATCACTGCTTTGAACAACAATTGTTTCACCCGCAAGAGATAAATACCGGTCAGGAGATGTAATATATAATGTGTTAAGCAATTGTTTCAATCTTAATCATCGCCTTTTGCTATCATGTTATTTATATATTCTGCCGCAGACCTATCTTTGCAAAGAATTGGCAAACATATATCTTTCATTGAACACGAATTACAAGCTTTGCTCTTTTTAACCTTTGGCGTATATTTTCTTTCAAATAGTGCGTGCATTTCATCAAAAGATTTTTTCACTTCACTTTTTAACTCATCTGTGACTTCTACAGTCAATCTGTGTTTTGTTTCGCCATAATATAGATAACCTTTTTCTATTTCGCAACAAAACATTTCTTCAAGGCATATTACCTGAGCGACAAGTTGAAAAATATCTTCTTCTGATTTTTTTGGTGAACCGCGTTTATACTCAACAGGGTAAATTTTAAATTTTCCCTGTTGAGTATTTATATTAACTCCATTAGAATCTTTATGGAATTCTACAATATCACACTCTCCACTTGCACCCAAGGCTCGTGAATGTATTGGCATTGCGCGTGAAATTATCAAATCCCCACGCTTTTCTGTATTTGTTGTATCGTGGGCTTTATCATGCAACAATTCTCCTTGCACAGTACGTGTGTTTTCTGCCCACTGTTGTTCAATATGTATTAATGCCCATTGTCTTTTGCAAAATTTGTAATGCTGTATTCCAGATAGCATAAGAAAATCTTCTTCGTTATATTCCATTTTTATATCATTCTGGTCGCTGTTACGCCTTCTGGAATCCCTTGCTCATTGATAGACACAGTATAGTCTTTATACGCGCGTGGTGCATTCTCTGTATTCTTTGTGACATTTACTGTGTCAAACAATTTATAAGCAGGACAATTTCCAAGCTCACTCTCATGCTTGAAAACAATCAATTCACGAACTGTCATTTTTCCTCTGGCAGCAGAATGGTCATGCTCGAACATATTAATGATAGCTTCCCATAAAAGGCTCAAATCTTCCTCGCTAAATCCAGTGGTTTTCCTTGCAAGATTTGCTGAAACGAATCCGTCTACACGATATAAAGCATATGAAACTATGTGCTTTCTTCCCATTTCTGTTTCTTTGTTTTTTGCATCATCTTCTGTTGTTATCGCAACTCTTGTTATAGTGATTTCTTGTGTAACAATTGGGTCTATGCTTCTGGCAAAACCAATTTGTA
Organism: Oscillospiraceae bacterium; assembly: GCA_036654375.1. Taxonomy (GTDB): domain Bacteria; phylum Bacillota; class Clostridia; order Oscillospirales; family Acutalibacteraceae; genus RZYX01. Next base: position 43,000 of record JAVVSD010000013.1, on the reverse strand, counting down.
CAGGACCTCTAACTTGACCACAATTCAATTTTGCCTTTACAAAAGTTGTCATTACTGCTCCAAAAGTCCTAATATCATAGAAATTTTGGCACATATAATCTCTTATTTTTTCATCAATTTCACTCTTTTTAGATTGAGCTTCCTTTTCATCAACACCTACAGATGCAAAAGCTTCTTTATCACTTCTGTTAAGTGAAACTTTATCTTTGATATAAATTCTGTATCCTGCTTCATCTTCTTTTACTGTTTCAACATAGTTTCGTATTTTACGCTTTAGACAAACATCGGTTACAATTCCATATCCTGTTTCTGCATCAATTCTTGGCATATTTCCTGCATCTGGGTCACCGTTTGGATTTCCGTTTTCAACATCAAATAACACCGTAAATTCATATCTGTTTTTTATGATTTCACTCATTTTATTTGTCCTCCTTTTTTGCCTGTTTTATTTCGTTCCAAATTGCGTTTTTTTGATGATAATATCCAATTATAAAGACACCCTGCTGTTCTAACGATAAATTCTTTGGCAAAGGATTACCATCCATATTCAAAAGCTCCATTATTGCATTAATTCTCTTTTCTGACTGATAACCGTAATCTGATTTTGACATATGGTAGTTTGAAAGCTTTAACAAGACTGGAAATGTAATTGCAGGATTTGCACAGGCTGCCGTAAAATACCTGTCCTTAATTGTTGCCGTGATTGTTGGATTTGCATCCATTTGAGCCTTTTCTAATACTGCAAACAGGCGTCCCAAGACATATGCTTTATCTGTTGATGTGGGATTTAATGACATTGATAATACCTCCTTATATTTCTCTTTATTGGGACATCTTAAAAGATATCCTTTTATAATTGATGCTTTTGCATAATTTATATCTTTTTCTGCTCTAATTCTCATCATTACGGAAGTAAAGAGAAAAACAGGATATGCGGAACCTGTTAAAATTGAGCGAAATACCGAACCTGCTAAGAGTGGAGATGCCGCCTTGTTTTTTGATGTTGGCGCAACTGTTTCATTTAGCAATCTCCAAATGGAAAGAGCTGTTGGAGTTTTTTCAAATTGTTTTTCAATGCTCATATCCTCATAATGCTTTGCTAATTTTTCAATAAAGACTCCAAAATCATTGCGCATAAAAAAACGAACAGAAATTCTTGCTGCATTAGGTGATAGACCTAATATGCAAAATGTTGTATCCTCATCAAAATCAAATGCACCGTTTATTTTTGCTCCTTGCTCAATTTTTTTAAATATTGCCTTTACCTGAGCCACAGCACTTTCATCTCGAACAAATTTTGGTGTTTCTGAATTTAATTCTCTCGGCTCAATAAATTGCGCGAAAACATCCTGAAAATATAAGCTTTGTTTGCTTTGTGCCCAAAACACTATTGTTGTATCTCCCAAGAATATTTTATGACTATAATCCGAAAGCAACTTGTTAAGCACAGTTCCGTAAGCAAAGGTTGCATATTCACTTATTGGAGCGTTTAATCCCTGGCTTTTCATGTTTCCATAAGATTCATAAGCGGCGGCATTAAACGACACCAAGGTGTTGCCCATCGCTTGTCCTCCCTTAATTCCACTCAGAGTTGGATGCAGCCTTGCAATTGGCGATAATTCTCCCGTTACTAAGCACTGACCTTTTGTGCTATCTGATGATGCGTTTTTGTAGGATTCCCATGCAGAACAAATAGTCTTGTTTTGATGTATGTAATGGTCTGATCCATCTAACTTGAAAATGAAGTTTGCGCCTTTGTAAATATCCTCTAAATAATCACTAAGCTTTTCATTTTGAAGTGGGTCATCAATGTTCCAATTTTGTAAAAATAGGAGGATTGCTCTTGCCTCATCACAATCTACATTCTGCAAAATGTCTTCATGTAGTTTTTTAAATGCCAAAAAACTATTTTTTGAACGCTCTGGGTTTCCCTTGCTATCAACGCCAAAAACATAGCTGCCATTCTCGCATAAAAAATTTGGTGATATTCCAGATGTCTTTTTTACTTGTTCTGGTACTTGCAATGCCTGAGCCACCTGCTTTTTTCCTTTTTCATCTGAGATTTTTAAAGAAATAATATTTAATAGTGTGCCATCTTTAGAAATGACAATGGCATAAGAAACCTTCGCAATGCTATAACCAGGCGTTGAAATTTCACTTGTTTCGTCGCCTGCAAGGAGTTCATAATAATTTACTAATGATTCTAATAGCACTATTTCACCTTCTTAACATTTGTTAAATCAATGATTCCATCGTTCATTTCCGCTCTGAAAAACTCAGGAGTTATATTTTCTAAGTCTGAAAAATCCATGTCATATAACATAAATCCCAAATCTTTTTTCCCTTTTAATTCACTTTTTGGGATTTCTCCTTCAACCAATTTGCAGATTGCTGGGAATTCTCGACAACCCAAGCAGGGCTGATGAAAGCACTGCCCATTCTTTGCTCTGCGTAAAAAAATGTTGTAATGCTTTTGAGGACATTCATCATCATGCTCGCTGTTATTTCCCGTCATCTCAAAGTGCGCTTCAATTATGTAATGTACATTTTTAAGAAGTGTAGATGCCCTTTGTTGAATTATTTCTGATGTATAAAGACATTCTTTTGAACCGCTCTTTTTTTCCATCTGCCTTCTTACATCGCTACACAGAATTTTTTCGCTTACTTCATTGCGACGAATATTTGTAAACTCAGGTTCGTTATAAACATGAATTCGGTCAATTACATAATAGATTGCCGGTTTCCAATAAATTGCTTCCAATATTCCCTTTGCCGCTGACGGGGTTATTACATCGTAACTGAATCGTTCCACTTTAAATTCCGGGCGAGAAAACAGAGCGTAATCTCCCAGTATGTCCACAGAAAACCCATATCCCATCATTCTACCTCTTTTCTTTCTTTATATGAAAATCGCTGTGCTATATTCTGCATTCAGTCCTGTTTTTTCACTATAATCCTCTCGGTTTAAAAGAATACCCATATTTTCTGAAAACAGCCTGATTTTTCCTGCTCCATAAAGTTGTTCAAATTCAGGTTTATACACATTAACGGTATATTTACCCAAGGAGCGAATAACCTCTTTTAACGAATTCCCAGAGTCGAGTTGAATTATCAGCTTTTCGGCAGTTTCATCGTATGGAATTACAATCGAAAAATTATTGTCATCTATTAACTTAAACTTGTCCGAAATAGATTTGAAATTATAGTTAAACAAATCATCCTTTGTTTTTGGATTGAATGCTATTCCTTTTTCAAGCTCATTAACTATTTGTTTAGTGTCAAGTCCTGTTTCACCACTGTAAAAATACAGGTTTTCAAAAAAGTATTTAATCGCATCCACGCTAAAGATATCTTCAAATTTTTCAAAGATTTCATTAGTGATGTCAATTGGACGACGAAGTGATTGCGGTTGATGTTTATAATATTCTTCTTCTGGTCTAAACACATTGACTTGCCCCAAAACTTCATTCCCATTTTCATCTGACAATTTGCCCTCTCGATTGCACCGCCCAGCAGATTGTATTATTGAATCAAGACCTGCTAATGACCTGTAAACTACAGGAAAATCAATATCTACACCTGCCTCTATCAATTGAGTTGAAACAACCTTACAGCTTTGTTTGTTTTTTAAACGCTCTTTTATCTCCGCAATTATCTGTGTTCTGTGAAAGGGACAAAGTAATGTTGTAAGATAATAAACGCCCTCGCCTTTTAGCATTGAAAACAGTTTTAATGTGTGCTTTTTGGTGTTAACAATTGTTAGAACTTGATTTGTCCGATTTATTTCTTCTGCTATACTTTCGTTGGTCATCATTCCACGATTAGCAACTTTTGTTCGTTTAAAGAAATCATAGAGTCTTTCATGTTCTTTACAGATTTCTTGGATTTTTGTGCTTTGCGGAAAGACTTTTTCTAACGCTGGTTGTGTTGCACTACATAAAACAGAAGTGCATTTATAGTTCTTGACTAATTCGTTAATAGCCATAATACACGGCTTTAGATAATCGATTGGTATCATTTGTGCCTCATCAAAAACAAGAATACTGTTCGCAATATTATGAAGCTTTCTGCATCTTGAAGATTTGTTGGCAAAAAGGGACTCAAAAAATTGAACATTAGTGGTGATAATTATCGGCATATCCCAGTTTTCTGTTGCCAATTTTTTTATATCAACAATGCTGTCCTCCGAGCCTTCAAATTCATAGTTTGAATGATGCTCCAAAATACAGTCGCTACCAAAAATATCCGAAAAGACCTTTGCGTTCTGTTCAATTATTGAACAATATGGAATTATATAAATTATTCTTCTCATATTGTTACGCAATAAATGCTTTATCGCAAAAGCCATCGAAGATATGGTTTTTCCTCCACCTGTTGGAACCGTAAGGTTAAATATTCCTCTTTCCTGCTCTGCTGCTTCCTTGCATTCTCTCAAAATTTGCTGACGCTTTTGATTAATTTCACCTGGTTTATCTTGAAATTTTGCCAACATATTATCTAATTTTAAATTCAATTTATTAAAATCAACATCGATTTTCAAACGCTCTTTGTTAAAATTCATAAACGCTTCTGTATCCAGAAAGTCCGCATCTGTTAAGCAGGAATAAATCATTCTTGTAAAAAAAGAAAAAGCAAAGCCAACCTCGCTATTATTACACTTTATATGAGGTGATAGGTTCTCATTTTTTATCTCAATTTCACTCTTATACGCACTGAAATCAGGGATTATTTTATCTGTAGAAAATCGACTGTATAAAGTCCCCTCTCCACTGCTGTCAATTTTGCTACCTGCATCTTGCAATCCGCTATGATGCCCTGCAATGCAGTATGCCGCCAATTTGCCAAAACGCATGTTTGTTTGAAATGAAATTTTTGCACCCGCAGTTGAATGATCGCATTTTGGTCCATTGTTTAAAATGCGATTTTGAAAGGCATCAGAGTATTTTCCGATATCGTGCATTTTGCCACAATATGCTGCAAAATCGCCATTTTCAAATATGTCACCAAACTGTCTGCAAAGAGTTTCTGTTTTTTCCAAGTGTTCTAAAATCGTTTGCTTTTTTTTACTTTCAGGATTTATATGTGCATAATACATTCGTACTATCTCCTATATTTCCGTCACTCTTTATTTTTTATAAAAATTTTCATATAAGAAATTACATAATTAAATTATACCGAAACACAGATAATATGTCAATATATGGGAGATATTGTTGTAAAAAGTGCAAAATCTCCACAACAAATGCCAAATACGGTTTTGATTAACAAAAGATTTAGGATAAAGGGTTTTGGCTTATATAAAGTTAAAAAAGTTAGAAAACCAATCAATAACTTATTAGTTACAATTGGTTTTCTAACTCTATATAAAATTAAATCTAAGGTCTTGTTTTGCTTTAAATTATTCCATGAAATAATATCTGTATGGAACAATCAGTTCTTGTTTTTGCCGGAATATGCTTTAATTCTTATAATGGCTTTTTGCAATGCAGCCTGAGAATATGCATATTCCATACGGTTAATTTTACTACTTAGCCGTTCACGCGCTCTTTCTTCCGCTCTCTTTGCCCTGTTAATATCAATTTCTTCTGGCCATTCAGCCGTATCAACCAAAACTACTACTTTGTCCTTTATGATTTCCATAAATCCCTCAGACAATACCGCATCTTTCCATTCACCGTTTATTTTAATGCTGATTGTTCCAATAGAAACGGCAGCGACCATCGGCATATGACTTTTCAATATTCCGATTTGACCACTTGGCGTATTTATTAAAAGCTCTTCCACATCATCTGAAAAGAAACTCTTATCTGGGGTGAAAATCTCAAGATAATATGTATTAGCCACAATAACGCCTCCTAAATGTTCTTGGCAGCTTCATAAACTTCATCTATACTTCCCTTCATATAGAAAGCCGCTTCTGGTATATCGTCCATTTTTCCATCTACGATTTCTTTAAAGCCGCGGATTGTGTCCTTAAGTGCTACATACTTTCCGTCATATCCTGTAAAGTTTGTTGCTACAAAGAATGGCTGTGATAGATATTTCTTTATCTTTCTTGCACGATACACAATTTTTTTGTCATCATCCGACAATTCGTCCATTCCAAGAATTGCTATAATATCTTGCAGTTCCTTATACCTTTGAAGAACAACCTGAACACGACGAGCAACATCATAATGCTCTGCACCTACAATTATTGGGTCAAGTATTCTTGAGGTTGAATCGAGTGGGTCAACAGCTGGATAGATGCCTTCTTCAACTATCGCTCTCGAAAGAACAGTCGTTGCATCCAGATGTGCAAATATTGTCGCAGGGGCTGGATCTGTCAGGTCATCTGCAGGAACATATACTGCCTGTACTGAAGTTATTGAGCCTTTTTTTGTAGAAGTTATTCTCTCCTGCAATGCACCGACATCTGTTGCAAGAGTTGGCTGATAACCGACAGCAGATGGAGTTCTTCCTAAAAGAGCCGAAACTTCTGAACCGGCCTGTATAAATCTGAAAATGTTATCTATAAACAATAGAACATCCTGCTCCATTTTATCTCTGAAATATTCTGCAAGTGTTAGACCCGTAAGTCCAACGCGCATTCTTGCTCCGGGTGGTTCATTCATTTGTCCAAATACGAGTGCTGTCTTTTTAAGAACGCCTGAATCATTCATTTCGTTCCAAAGGTCGTTACCTTCTCTTGAACGCTCTCCAACACCAGTAAACACAGAGTAGCCTCCATGCTCTGTTGCAATATTTCGAATCAGTTCTTGAATAAGAACTGTTTTTCCAACACCAGCACCACCGAACAGCCCAATTTTACCGCCCTTTGCATAGGGTGCTAATAGGTCGATTACTTTTATTCCTGTTTCAAGAATTTCTGTTGCAGGCAATTGGTCATCAAAGTTTGGTGCCTCTCTGTGAATAGACCACTTTTCTTGTGTTTCTATGTCACCTTTTTTGTCAATTGATTCACCAAGCACATTCATTACTCTTCCAAGTGTTTCCTTGCCAACAGGAACGGAAATTGGAGTTCCTGTATCAATTGCTTTCAGATTTCTCACAAGTCCCTCTGTTCCTGTCATAGACACACATCGGACAGTTTGATTTCCCAAGTGTTGCATGACTTCTGCAACAACAATAGTATCATCTTTTTTGATGTTTATTGCATTATACATTTTGGGGAGTTCTTTGTTTTCAAATCTAATATCAATAACGGGACCTATTATCTGTACAATGCTGCCTGAATTCTCAGCCATAAAATCATTCGCTCCTTGTTTTAAAAACTGCTTGTTAACAAACAAACTGTTTATTACTTTTTAGCTTGCTAAACATTTACGAATTACAGTGCAGAGGCTCCGCCAACAATTTCTGATATTTCTTGCGTTATTGCAGCTTGCCTTGCTCTATTATAGTAAAGAGTTAAATCCTGAAGCATCTCATTTGCATTTGACGACGCATTATCCATTGCCGTCATTCTTGCACTTTGCTCACTTGTAAATGCCTCGACCAATGCTCCATATACTATTCCATTAATATACTTTGGAATCAGAACATCAAACACGGAATTTGGAGTAGGTTCATAATTGATAAGGCTATCAACCTTTATTGACTCATCCTTAATCCCCATATTTTCTTTTAAATCTTCTAAATTTAGTGGTAGTATTTTGTATACTCTTGGTTGAAGATTTAATGTGGAAATCATTTGTGTGTATACTAAATATACTCTGTCTAACTCGCCTTTTTTGAATTTGCCTAATATAATATCTGTTATTTCAAGAGCTTTACGAAAAGTTGGAATTTGAACTGTATAATCAAAGGAATCATCACAATTATAATCTCCCTTTGAGAAATACTCCCGACCAATATTACCAACTAAATGTAGCACCGGGTTTTCTTCTTTTTTATATATCTCTTCTGTCATTTTTAAAATATTGTGGTTATATCCACCAGCAAGACCCTTATCTCCAGATAAGACAACAATCCCTGTAGTTTTGTTCTTCTTATCACTTCTTATATCAAAATAATAATTCTCAATTCCTGCACTATGCGTTAAAATATCAATCATTGTATCTTTAACTTTATTAAAGTAAGGCACCGTTGTTTCAAGCTGTTGCCTTGCTTTTTTTAGCTTTGACACTGATATCAACTTCATAGCTTTGGTGATCTTTTGCATTTCACCAACGCTTTTTATTCTGAGCTTAATTTCACGGATACTTGCCATTTTTGTTCACCGCCTTTTAAGGCTAACAGATACCTGTAGTCACCTTAAGATCTTGATACCTTATACTCAGCAATTGCCTTTCTAAGCAATTTTTCAGTTTCAGGCTTAATCTGTTTTTCATCTCTTATTGATTTGAAAATATCATCGCATTTATCTTTTATATAATCAATTAGTTCAACATTAAACTTCTTGACTTCCTTAACATCAATATCCATAAGATATCCGTTAATTACAGCAAAGAGAAGGACTACCTGAACTTCAACCTGCAACGGAGAGTACTGGTTCTGCTTTAATGTTTCATACAATCTTTCACCTTGCATTAGCTTTTCCATTGTGGATTTATCAAGGTCTGAACCAAACTGTGCGAAAACTGCCAGTTCCCTATATTGAGCAAGATTAACACGAAGTGGGCTTGCAATTTTTTTCATTGCCTTTATCTGTGCATCTCCGCCAACTCTTGAAACAGATACGCCAACATTTATTGCTGGACGCTGACCTGAATGAAACAGCTCTGATTCAAGAAATATCTGCCCGTCTGTAATCGATATAACATTTGTTGGAATATAAGCAGATATATCTCCTGCTTGTGTTTCTATAATCGGTAGAGCTGTTATTGAACCTCCACCAAGTTCATCAGAAAGCTTTGCAGCTCTTTCTAAAAGTCTTGAATGAAGATAAAAAACATCTCCCGGGAAAGCTTCGCGTCCTGGTGCTCTATGTAGAAGAAGCGACATTGCCCTGTAGGCAACTGCGTGTTTTGAAAGGTCGTCATAAATAATAAGTACATCCTTATGTTCTTCATACATGAAATATTCTGCTATTGAGCAACCAGCGTATGGTGCAATATATTGAATTGTTGACATTTCGTTTGCTGTTGAGGATACAATTACGGTATAGTCCATTGCACCGCATTTTGATAAAGTGTTATATATTCCTGAAACTGTTGATGCCTTTTGACCGATTGCAACATAGATACATATGACATCTTTACCTTTTTGGTTGATAATTGTATCAATAGCTATTGCTGTCTTACCCGTCTGACGGTCGCCAATTATAAGCTCTCTCTGACCTCTGCCAATTGGAGTCATTGCATCTATAGCCATAATACCTGTCTGAAGCGGTGTATCAACTGATTTTCTGTCGATAACTCCAGGTGCCAAAAATTCAATTGGTCTGAATTTATCTGACTTTATATCACCTTTGCCATCAATTGGGTCACCAAGTGGATTTACTACTCTGCCAATAAATTGATTGCCAACCGGAACATCTAATGCTTTGCCTGAACCTTTTACAAGCGTTCCTTCTTTAATATCTGTATCTACCCCAAGAAGAACACATCCAACATTGTCTTCTTCTAAGTTCATCGCCATTCCACGAATGCCGTTCTCAAACTCAAGCAATTCACCATACATACAGTCTTTCAGACCATAGATTCTTGCAATTCCGTCACCAGACTGAAGAACATATCCAACATTTTCTTCTGAGTTTTTGCAGCCGTAATTCTCGATTTGCTCTTTTATTACAGAACAAATCTCCTCTGGTCTTATTTTCATCGCATTCACCTTTATCATCAATTTTTATGATATTCACGCCATCAAAACTGACTGTAATATTGATATTTTTCCTTTTAAAGTTCCGTCATAGAGCTTATCTCCAACCGCAACTTTTATACCACCAATAAGAGATTCATCAATCTTCATGCTTGCTCTTACGCTTTTTGAATTATAAAGCTTTTTAAACTTTTCACAAATTTCGTCGATACTTTCCTGACTTAATGTTTCAGTATAAATTATTGTGATATTCAAAATATTATTGTACTTATCTGCCAAATCGATAAACTCATTACAAATTTCAGGCAGATTTTTTAATCTATCTTTATCTATTAAGAGTAATAATAAGTTTAAAATATTTATATCTGTTTTTTCTTCAAAAACATCTTTAATAAAATGCTTTTTTGTCAAATTATCTATTTGAGGATTGTTTAGAAAATTACAGAACAAACTATAATTTTGATAAATATCAGAAACCATTTTTAACTCTTCCAAATACTCATCAACAGAATTTGTTTTCGTTGCTAAATCAAGGAATGCCTCTGCATATCTTTTTTCAACTAAAGACATTAGGCAACACCCGCCTCATCCAAGAATTTTTCTACCATTGCTTGGTTTGATTTTGAATCCATATTTTCTTGCATAACTTTTGTTGCTGCTGAAAGTGCAATGCTTACAACCTGATTTCTTACTCCCTTGAGCATCTGCTCGCGTTCGTTTTCAATTTCGGCTCTTGCATTGTCCATTATTGATTGGGATTCTGCCTTGGCTTCATCAACTAAATTTTCATAAATCTTTGCTGCCTTAACAGTACATTCTTCAACGATTTTTCTGCCTTCTGCCCTTGCTTCTTTAAGCTGTTTCTCATACATTTCTTTCGTTTTAAGAGATTCTTTTTTTTGCAGTTCTGCATAATCTAAAGAATCTTGAATCGATTTTGTTCGATTTTCCATAAATTCAGTTACGGGTTTAAAGAGTATTTTCTTTAATACCACATAAAGTATGATAAGATTTAAAAAAGCAAAAATAAAAGTTTCTGCATTCAAACTTTCTAACAATTAATTCACCCCATCACTTCTAATGATGCAAACACTTTAACGGCACAATCTTAACGCTGTTAATCAACAGAGCTAATCCCCTGTTGATTAACAAACGGCTTTACAAATTGTGACATTATATCTTTCCAGTTAAAATTATTGCAATAACGAAACCGAATATTGCAGTAACTTCGGAAAGAGTTGCAAAAACAAGTCCTGTTGACAAAATTTTGCCTGAAGCTTCCGGGTTTCTTGCAACGCCCTCAGATGCTTTAGCAGATGCTAAACCAAGGCTGATTCCTGCACCTATGCCTGTTAACATGGCAAGAGCTGCTGCAATTGCGATTAATCCTTGTGACATAATAAATTCCTCCTATTCTTCAATTGCTTCTGAAATATAAATTGATGATAGGAATACAAAAATGTACGCCTGCAATCCTGCATCAAATAGATCAAAAAATGCACTTGCAAATGGAATGATTGGTTTAATAAATATCGAACCTTCAAATAACATTTCCATAATGATATATCCTGCAAGTATATTTCCAAAAAGTCGTAGTGATAGTGACAATGTTCTTGTCGCATAGTCCAGGATGTTAAACGGCAGCATTATTGGGGTTGGTCTTAAAAATCCTTTTAAGTATCCTTTAAGCCCTTTTGTGCTTATCGAAGCAATCGGAATGAGCAATACTGTCATCAATGCCATCGTTGCTGTTAGATTCAAATCCTTTGTCGGTGGGACAATTTTGAAGTTAAAGTTTTCAAAAATCTTTATGCCTGTCCAGCTATAAAGCTGCTCTCCTGTTGGCAAAATACTGAATATTCCTGCTATGTTTGAGAACAGAATGAACAGCAATAGTGTTCCAAAATAAGGTGCAAACTTTTTCCAGTGATGACCCAGATTATTTTTAATAAAATCGTTTACCGTTCCTACCAGCGTTTCTGCAACAAGTTGCTTTCCAACCGGAACCGTTTCAAACTTTCTTGTTATTATTATGGCAAAAGCAATAATAACAGCCATGATAATCCACATCATAACAATTGTATCTGTTATGCCTATTGTTCTATCAAAAAGATTAAATGAGAAGACAACATTTTTATCAAAAATATGCGAAGTGTTCAAATAAGCCGCCTCCTATATGAAAAAATGATTTTTGGTTATTCCAAGAAATTCGGTAATAACATTTATCATGATTACAAATGCAACCATTAAGGTTCCTGCAACTACACCAGCAAAAAGATATATGTCATATTTATATGAAAAATAAAGTAAAAACAAGATTAAAAATTGGTGTAGTATAAAAATTACATAATTTATGCTTATTACTTTTTTGCTTCTATTTTTTAACTTGATTATGTCCGATGTGACTTTTGATGCAAACGCATATAGTAAAAATCTAACAATACTAAACATTGTTCCTACCGCAAAACCCAGTATGAAAATCCACCTGTTTTCAACTATTAACGCGAAGATAATTGATAATAGTAAAAAATATGCTACTGCTCGTTTTATTACAAATGTTTCTAATCGTTTGTTAAGCAATGTTAACTTCTCCGTAAATATGTATTAGCAAAATTTTTGATTCTTGCAATTAACTTTTGCTTTGATTACAGCGCAGAAAATTTTATACTCGTATACTATACGCGTATAAATATCCCGTGTTTATATTATAATATGATGTTTTTTAATTGTCAATAACAATTTTCTATATTTTGTATTTTTATGAAAATTTTTACATTTTTACACTTCGTTAATAATTATTATGGTCGCTATTTTGCTTGTATTTTTTAAAGATTGATATTTGTAATATGTTTATGTGAAATTTAGGCAAGTCATTTTTACATAAAGAGTGTGTTTATTTAATTTTAAATTTTATAAAAAAATAAAAGCTTGCAAACACACTGGCTTGCAAGCTTTTTATCTATTTTAGAACCAATTCTTACTTGAACATTTTTGTTTTTATAAAGATAAGATTTATCACTAAACTTGCTACTATTGATATTCCAACAATAATTGCAAATCCGTATGGACTTTGAGCAAACGGCATTCCAACAGCACTAACATTCATTCCATATGCGCTAAAAATCATTGTTGGTATCGCCATAACAATTGTTACAATTGCAAGAAGCTTCATCACTATGTTGAGGTTGTTTGAAATTACCGAGGCAAATGCATCCATCATACCGCTTAAAATTCCGCTATAAATGTTTGCCATTTCAATTGCCTGCTTGTTTTCAACAACAACATCCTCAAGCAAGTCTGCATCCTCCGAATACTTCTTTACCAAGTCATTTCTGAACAGCTTTTCAAGTACCGCTTCATTTGAACGCAATGAAGTCGTGAAATAAACAAGGCTCTTTTCAAGCTTCAACAGCTCAATAAGCTCACTGTTTTGAGTTGACTTGTGCAACTTGATTTCTGCTTCCTCACTCTTTTTATCGATAATACGAAGGTATTGCAAATACTGCGAAGCTATACGATAAAGGATTTGAAGTATAAACCTTGATCTCATATTTGTATGAAAGTCCCGCACCTTGCCATCAGAAAAAAAATGCAGTATCGGCGTGTCTTCACTGCAAACTGTTATTACAACTTCATTTGTCACAATTATCGACAACGGTATAGTGTTAAACAGTTCCTTGTCGTTATGTTCCTCAATCGTTGGAATATTTACAAGTATCATTGTGTAATGCTCATCTGACTCAATACGCGACCTCTCATCAATATCAAGTGCGGATACAAGTGTTTCTAAATCAATATCGTACTTTTGGGAAATAAAGGATAGGTCTGTTTCACTTGGATTTACCATAGAAATCCAGCAACCATTTTCAGGTTGACTAATTTTTTCAATTACTTCATTTTTGCTGATATAGTAATTTGTCATATTACAATTCCTTTCATAGCTCTGCGAAGAACAAAGCCATGAAAAAATGCCTTGCTCTATGCAAAATTGTTATTTTTAGAAGGGGGGATATTACTGTCGGGACACGGTTCGGGTTTCAAGCATATCACTTCCATTTATAATTATTTTTGTTTGCATTTACATAATACCACCTTAAGACAAGCGTATCAATGAATTATTTTAAAAAAGTGTTTTAAACGCAATCATTTAATATTTTTTCACAATTTTATTCATTTATGTGCTTATTCATCATCATTGAAAGAAACTCATTTTTACTTTATATTTCATTATATTTATCGGCTTAACGACCCCTATTGCAATTTTAAATTCTACAATAGGATGTACATTTTATTCAATGGTAATTTTTGTTATAGAATTTTCGCATTGCAAACTTGTTTAGCTACTGAGAAACTGATGGTAGACTGCCAAGATTGTTGTTTTCTGCCCCATCTGGAAGAGATTTTAAATACTCACTTCCATTTCTGTGTGCAATTCCAACTCCTGCTATATCTCCCTGTTTTGCAAGTCTTACACCCTGCTGTTTTGACACAACGCTATCATCGGACAGCTTGTATCCCGTTACTCGTCCACTATCTTTAACTAATGCAACAATTTGTTTTGCATCTGGTTTTGGTGACGGTACAACATCCAGCGTGTTCATTGGTAAGTTATTCGTTTTCACTTTATTTCCTCCTTAAAATTTTTTGCTTTTTTCAATAAATACCGCTATATTCTTTTTTTCTTTCTCAAAATTACATTTACCTCTGCCAAGTCTGTCTGCTAATCCTAAAATAGCAAGTTCATCAATATCTGTGTCTATTTTCATGCTCTTTTTATCACCATATGGCAGATTTTTTGCAACATATAAAATATGCATATGGTATCTTGTTAACATTGAAACTTTGTTTATAAACTGTTTGTCTTGTGTCAAACACTCAAGAAACTGATTTGACAATTCAGCACCAGCTATATCGTGGTCATAAGATGTTATTCTTCCATTTATTACTCTTGTTGTCTGCGGTTTCCCAATATCGTGCAACAAGGAAGCCCACATGATAACAGCTTTATCCTTGCTGTTATTTCTCTGTTTTGCACACTCATCAACAACAAGCATTGTGTGTTTCCACACATTTCCTTCGGGATGATATTTGGGTGACTGCTCTGTTTGTTTTAACTTTTTTAGCATATCAAATGGATGCTGTGCAAAAGCTTCTGTTTCATATATTTCATTTAAATATTCCGATGGCCTTTTGTCTTCTAACAAGTGACGGGTGATTCTTTCAAAAAGTCCATGTGAGGTCATTTATCTTCTTTGGTTGGCGAATTAAGCCCAAAAACTGCTCTTGCACTTTCTGCATTTGGGTCATGTTTTATTTTCTTTGAATGGAACTTTCCATCACTTTTTTTATTATTTTTTGTGCTTTTCGTTTTATTACAATTTGACATATAATCACCTGTGTTTATTTTCTTTAATATTATTATTTATCTATAAAGCTATTTATATTATTTGATTTAATATAATATTTATACTGATTTCAATGCGATTTTGTATGACGCATATTTTTATTTTTTGTCTATTTAGTATTTGATAATTAAATATGTACAAATCACTAATTTTGTTGATAACAAAGCAAAATTGCAGTGTAAAGCATACTAACTTTACACTGCAATAATATTTTATTTATTTAATTTTAGTGAGAAAACTCGTTTGCATTCCACATAATAATAAGCGTGCCGTCCTTAACACTTACTGTGCTTCGCTTTCCGATAAATTCATTGCTTACACCTGTTGGAATTTGGCTTGTGAGAACTGCATCCGTAAGCTCATATTTAAGATTTTTAAGATAAACTCCATGAGCCTTATCTCCGTTACAAAAGATTGAAACAACACCACTTTCCGTACCGTTAAATTCATATTTGGTGTCTGTTATTGCGGTTATTACTATTCCCTCTCCAACAAGATGAGCAATTGCACCTTTGTTTGAGATATATGCTATTGTCTGAATGTTTGCAAGCGTGTGGTCAAGCCTTCCACCCACTCCACCATATATTACAAAGCACTTAAATCCAAGCTCCAGCCCAGTTTGTACTGCAAGCATCATATCCGTATCGTCCTTTTTCTTTGGATGCTCTTTGACATTTGGATGAATTGGGATTTCCTCAATTGAGTCAAAATCACCTATTATTAAATCTGGATTAATATTAAGATTTTTGACATGGTTATAACCGCCGTCCGCAGCTATTACATAGTCATCTTTTTGCACATCTATTGAGCTTTTATCAAAACTACCTGCTCCAAATATATAACAAACTTTTTCTCTCATTTTATTCACCTGAAATATTGTAACATAATTTTCTTGAAAAGTGTAGCTTAAAAGGCTATATTAATTGTGTAAGTAAGTTACATACAAAATACTAATATTATAATATAATTTTTCTTCGAGGAGGTAATAAAAATGGCAAATGTTATTATTGTTGGCTCTGGCCCTGCTGGAGTTTCTGCTTCTCTTTACACTGCTCGCGCAGGGATTGAAACAACAATTATCACCACTGGTTACAGCGCTCTTAAAAAAGCAGAAAAAATTGAAAACTATTATGGATTTGACTCTCCTGTTTCTGGTTCACAGCTTGAAAGCATGGGCATTAACGGAGCTAAAAGACTTGGTGTTAATATTATTGAAAAAGAGGTTGTTGGGATTTCTTTTGACGATAAACTTGTTGTTAATACTGTTGACAAAGAGCTTAAAGCTGACGGTGTTATTATTGCTACTGGCTCTTCAAGGCTAACGCCAAAGATTAAAGGTATTACTGAATTTGAGGGTAAGGGTGTCAGCTATTGTGCCGTTTGTGACGCATTTTTTTACCGCGGTAAGAATGTTGCTGTTATCGGAAACGGTGAATATGCTGTGCATGAGGCACTTGAACTTTTACCTGTTGTAAGCTCTGTAACTTTACTTACAGATGGCGAGCAAGCTCCTGAAAATATCCCTCCAGAGATTCTTGTAAACTCACAAAAAATAGATGCTTTGGTTGGCGAAGACAGATTGAATTCAGTTAAATTTAGTGACGGAAGTCAGCTTGAGATTGACGGATTTTTTGTTGCTCTCGGTGTTGCCGGAAGCGCTGCACTCGCAAGAAAAATTGGTGCAGTTGTCGATGGAAATAGCATTGCTGTTGATAAAAATATGGCAACCAACATCCCAGGACTTTATGCCGCAGGTGACTGTACAGGTGGACTTTTGCAGATTGCAAAAGCTGTTGGCGATGGTGCTATTGCTGGCACACAAATTATTAAGCAAATTAGAAAGGCGTAATTATTATGAATAATAATGTTAAGTTAGTTGTTAAAATCAATAGGTGTCCACAAAACCACGCTTGCCCTTCTGTTGGGGTCTGCCCCGTTGGTGCATTATCTCAGCAGGGTTATATTGCTCCTGTTGTTGATAATGAAAAGTGCATTAAATGTAGCAAATGCGTTAACTTTTGCCCAAAGCACGCTCTTGTACTTGAGTAATATTTTAAATCTTCTTATCAACGATAAGTGTTAGCAATCATATAATTATTTTATATTCAGGATTCGGTGGTGATTTTTACGATTTATGATAATTGCAAGGATTCGTTTGCTTTTAACTTTCCATTTTGGCAACACCTTTCAAAACAGGAACAAGATGGGTTTTGCGAAAATATCTCGCAGGTCTATTTTGAAAAGGGCGAACATATTCACAGTGGTAATGATAAATGCCTTGGAGTTTTGTTTGTTAAAAAAGGGCATATAAGAGTGTATATGCTTTCTGACGAAGGACGCGAAATCACCCTTTTTCGCTTGTTTGACGGTGAAACCTGTGTGTTTTCTGCCTCTTGCGTTTTGAGTGATATTACCTTTGATGTTTTTATAGATGCTGAAGATGACACTCAGGCATTATTGCTTAAATCGTCTTATTTTAATAAGCTTTTGCAGGATAATATCTATGTTCAGAATTATACATACAAGCTCACTGTTCAGCGATTTTCAGATGTTATGTGGGCAATGCAGCAGGTGCTTTTTACGAGCTTTGACAAACGCCTTGCCATCTTTTTGCTTGATGAATTGGAAAGCAGTTCCACAGACGAAGTAAAGCTTACCCACGAGCAAATTGCAAAATATATGGGAAGTGCTCGAGAAGTTGTTTCAAGAATGCTCAAATATTTTGAAAATGATGGTATCGTTAAAATTTACCGAGGCGGAGTAAAAATAATTGACAAAGAAAAGCTTAGACAACAAGCTCAATAAATTAGCTTTATAAAAAGCAACAACCACAGACTACCTACATAGTTTGTGGTTGCTTTTTTAATGCTTAAATCTTTATCATTTTTATTATATCGTCTTTGGGTCTTACTCCAACAGTGGTATTTACAAGTTTTCCGTCTTTTATAACGGCAAGTGTCGGTATACTCATAACTCTAAATTCTGCCGCAAGCTCTGGCTGTTCATCAACATTTATCTTGCAGATTTTCGCATCTGTCACCTCTTCTGCAATTTCATCAACGACAGGTGAGAGCATTTTGCATGGTCCACACCAGCTTGCCCAAAAGTCTATAAGTACTGGCTTTTCTGAGTTGATTACCTCTGATTCATAATTTTCTTTTGTTATAGTTAATACTGACATATAATTATCTCCTCTTTTTTATTTATTGTTTTTATATTGTAGCCTTATTATATGCAATTATTTTGTTGTTCTCTGTAACTTAATCACATTATGAAAATTTTTCTATTTTTTTAATAATATCATTTATTGTTGTAAAAAGTCTAATATGATATAATAATTTTAACGCAAATTTAAGGATGTGTCAAAAATGCCACCAAAGAAAACCCAAATATACATATTAATAATTGTCGCTGTTTTAATATTTATTTCTGCTGGCATTATCTTAATTGTTGAAAAGAACAAAGCTGTAAGTGCCGATTCAGATGTTAAAACTACAGCAAGCGACGCAACAAAGGATCAGACTTCAAGCGAAAGTCAAACTCAAACAACACAACAGGGTTCTGAAAGCACAAGTGGAGTTTTGCAGCCGACAGGCAGCACTTCATCGACAAAGAAACCAGTTTCAACAAAGCCCCACGCGCAAAAGCCAGTTAAGCCCAATCCTCCCGCTCCAAAACCAAACCCAAATCCAAAACCTCTGCCACCATCTCCTCCCTCTGTTTCACACGAAAATATTAAGGGCGTTTGGATTTCTTATCTTGAAATTGCTGGATACAAAAATTTAGGGCAGTCACAGTTTACAACCAAGATGGAGAACTGCCTTAACTATGCGAAAAGCAGAGGTCTTAACACTGTAATTGTTCAGGTGCGTTCACATGGTGATGCTATTTATCCTTCAGCCTATTATCCTTGGTCAAAATATATCACAACTTCTGGCTCATTAAGCTATGACCCGCTCTCAATAATTGTTTCACTTGCTCACAGTAAGGGGATTTCTGTTCACGCATGGATTAACCCTTTTCGAGTCATGACAGACAGTGAGTTTCAAAAGATTCCTTCAAGTTACCCAACCAAGCAGTGGTACAGCTCTTCAAGCAGAGATAGCTACATGATTCAGAAAGATAGTAGATGGTATTTGAAGCCTGGGAACGCAGAGGTAAGGGAACTTATATTTAACGGTGTCGGTGAGCTTGTTTCAAAATATGACATTGACGCAATACATATCGATGATTATTTCTATGCAACAAGCCCCTCAAACTATGGTGATTCATCTGCACAGGCAAAGCAAAACAATACTGCTCTTGTCAGGGGTATTTATCAAAAAGTTAAATCAATCAAACCTAAAGTATTGTTTGGAATAAGCCCTGCCGGCAGCTTTAAGGCTGGTAGTGTACTGCCAACATCGGACACAGGATACCTTTCAACAAATCTTAAACTCTGGTGTAACAATGCAGGATATATTGACTATGTTATGCCACAAATTTATTGGAAGCATGGTCACTCCACACAGGATTTTACAAGAGTTTTAGGACAGTGGCGAAGCTTTGTTAAATCACCTTCTGTTGCACTTTATACTGGTCTTGCGGTTTATAAGGAAAGTAGCAGTGAAACATCTGACCCATTTCCAAAAGGCGAGATTGCATCACAGATAAACGAAATTCAAAGCTCCGGTATGTCAAGCGGATATTGCCTGTTTAGATATGATTTTATTAATCAAGTATCCTTTTAATTAGACTAACCACTCACAGAATTTAAAACTGTGAGTGGTTTTATTTTGCTTACTATATATCTTAATTTTGCTTACTATATATCTTAATATAGTATAACTACATATTTTTTAAAATAGCATTTCTCTCTTTATAGTCAGGCATATACTGCTCGATTAATTCATAAAAATTCTTGCTATGATTTTTGTGCTTTATATGTGCAAGTTCGTGAACTATGACATAGTCTATTGCATCCTGCGGATACTGCATCAAGCGATACGAGAAACACAGGCTATTTTTTCCGCTGCAACTTCCAAATCGCTTTTCGGCAGAGGTGATTTTTACCGCTGTGGGGTAAAGCATCATCAGATTGCTATAATATTTAACTTTTGCTGGTATTTGCTCCTTTGCCTGCATTTTGAGATCTGCTGTCTGCTGTGGCGAAAGGCTCTTTGCCGACTGCCTGTTGCGTTGTTTATCAAGTGACTTTTCAATCCAGCTCTCATGCCTTGCAACAAAATTGTCAATAACTATTTTGGGACACAGCTTTGGCGCTCTCACAATTATTTGCATCTCACGAGATACTTCAAGCGATAGTGTTTTTCTTTTTGAACGTTTTAATATATACTCATATTTCATACAATTAGTCCTGTTCTTTACTATTTTTTATTGCTAATTTATTTTTATTATTTAAATAATCATATACTTTTACTATTATGTTAACAAACAACACATCACCTTGCAAACAATATTGCTATGTGATACTATTTAAGTAAATTTTTTAGTAAATTTTTGCAACATAAATTTATGATTTTATTTATAGATGAGGTGAAGACTTTGCCACACTTTACTAAAGATGCACTGATTCAGTCTTTTATTAAATTGCTAAACGAAGAGCCTCTTGATAAAATAACTGTTAAGGATATTGTAGAGGATTGTGGTGTTAACCGCAATACATTTTATTATTATTTCAGTGATATATATGCCCTTCTTGAAGAGATTTTTTGGAAAGAAACGCAAAGTGCCATTGAAAATCAAAAAAACTTTGATTCGTGGCAGGATGGATTTTTTCATTCTGTTAAATTTGCTGTTGACAATCGAAAAGCTGTCTATCATATCTATAATTCACTTAGCCGTAAGCAACTTGAGGGATATCTTTATAATGTTACCTTCACACTGATGAAAGACTTTGTTGAACATCAAAGCGAAGGCATTTTGGCACAAGAGGATGACAAGGATTATATTGCCAGCTTCTATACATTTGCTCTTATTGGTATGTTTACCGACTGGATTTCTAACGGCATGAAAGACCCACAGCTATTTGTTACAAAAATGTCCTCTCTTTTTGAAGGCACTGTAAAAATCGCCTTGGAAAAAAGCACACAAAATATCTAAACACTTCTTTCCTAATGCCCAAAATTCATACACTTTATATCAAATGCCTAATAAACAGACAATTTCTGCATCGTGCTTAAAATTTATGCACGATGCTATTTTTGTCTATTGTGATTATAAAATTCCAGCTTTATACTTAAAAGCATTACGGTGCTAACACTTTTGCACCAAAAAGGAAGGTTATGAATAGCAATGGATATTTCAGCAAAGCTTAAAGAAATCGGCATCAAACAGGCTCTTAATTTTCTTGACAAAGACCCTGACAAAAATATGCCAAAACTCATGCAGTGGGTTGACCTTATTGTTAAGGATGACCTTTTTCCATCGCAACGCAAGATGGTAAGAGATATTCTTAAAGACCCTGAGTCAAACTGGTATAAATTTGTCAAGAGTTTTTATACCGATATTGACCCCCAAGTTCGCAGGCATATCTTCGAGTCATTTATCTTGAACGCAAGCCTTGATGGCTGGCGTAAAGAGGACTTATATAGAGAAAAGTATCAGTGCAACATCCCTTGGGCAATACTTATGGACCCAACCTCTGCCTGCAATCTTAAATGTATTGGATGCTGGGCAGCAGACTATGGCAACAGCCTTAACATGAGCCTTGATACACTTGACAGTATAATCCATCAAGGTACAGAAATGGGTACATATTTCTATATCTATTCTGGAGGTGAACCACTGGTTAGAAAAAAGGATATCATCACATTGTGTGAAAGACATCCTGAATGTATTTTTCTCTCTTTCACAAACGGAACTCTCATAGATGAAGCATTTGCAGACGATATGCTTCGCGTTAAAAACTTTGTTCCTGCTATCAGCGTTGAAGGATTTGAGGACGCAACAGATTTTAGGCGTGGAGAGGGTACTTTTGCTGCGGTTAAAAAGGCAATGGAAATATTAAAGAGAAAGAAACTTCCCTTTGGCGTTTCCTGCTGCTACACAAGCAAGAATGTTGATGTTATTGGAAGCGAAGAATACTTTGACAGCATGGTTGAATGGGGTGCAAAATTCGCCTGGTTCTTTACATATATGCCTGTTGGAATTGATGCTGTTCCAGAGCTTATGGCAACAGATAAACAGCGTGAATTTATGTATCATCAAATTCGTAATTTCAGAAAAACCAAGCCTTTGTTTACACTTGATTTCTGGAACGACGGAGAATATGTTGATGGCTGCATAGCTGGTGGAAGAAGATATCTTCACATAAATGCAAACGGCGATGTTGAACCTTGTGCCTTCATTCATTACTCAGACTCAAATATTAAAGAAAAGACTTTGCTTGAATCATTACAATCTCCATTATTTATGGAGTACCATAAAAACCAACCATTTAATGATAACCACCTTCGTCCTTGCCCTTTGCTTGACAATCCAGGAAGACTGAGTAATATGGTTGACACTTCTGCTGCTCATTCAACTGATATGATGCACCCAGAAGATGTTCATTCTCTTTCTGACAAGTGCGTTCCAACAGCTAAAAATTGGGCTGTGACCGCTGATAAGCTTTGGCAGTGTTCTCACAACTGTTCAGGCTGCAATAAATAATTAAATATTACTCTAAAGAGTTTTGAGGTGATAATATGACTACTTTTTTTACTTCTGAATCCGTTACCTGCGGACATCCAGACAAAGTCTGTGACCAAATTGCTGATGCAATTCTTGACGCTATTCTTGAACAGGACAGTTCTGCTCATGTTGCCTGTGAAGTCACAGCAATAACTGACAAGGTGCATATTATGGGCGAAATTTCAACAACTGCAAAAGTTGATTATGATGAAATCGCCCGTAAAACTATTAGAAATATTGGATACACTAAAGAAGGTCATGGCTTTGATGCACAGACCTGTATGATAGATATTGATATACATGAGCAATCCCCTGACATTGCTATAGGTATTAATCGTAAAGAAGCCTTAGACAGCGGCGCAGGCGATCAGGGAATGATGTTTGGCTATGCTTGCAACGAAACAGACAGCTTGATGCCACTGCCCATACAACTCGCTCATCGTTTGGCAAAGCGTCTTGAAGATGTTCGTCGCGAAAATATTCTTCCATATCTTCTTCCTGACGGAAAGTCGCAAGTCACAGTTGAGTATG
Source organism: Oscillospiraceae bacterium (assembly GCA_036654375.1). Lineage (GTDB taxonomy): Bacteria > Bacillota > Clostridia > Oscillospirales > Acutalibacteraceae > RZYX01. Next base: position 19,628 of record JAVVSD010000013.1, on the reverse strand, counting down.
ATGAGGGTAAGCCAATAAGAATTGCTACTGTTATCATATCCTCTCAACACATTAAGGATGTTCCCATTGACAAGCTTCGTAATGACATTTTATCCGAAGTTATTTTCAAGGCATTGCCTGCTGATCTGATTGATGACAACACGACATATTTTGTTAATCCAACTGGTAGATTTGTCGTTGGTGGCCCTGCTGGTGACAGCGGATTGACTGGACGAAAAATTATCGTTGACACATATGGTGGTTATGCACATCATGGTGGTGGCGCTTTTTCTGGCAAAGACCCAACAAAGGTTGACAGAAGTGGTGCATATATGGCACGCTATATTGCAAAAAATATTGTTGCAGCTGGTCTTGCCAAACAATGTGAGGTACAGATTAGCTATGCAATAGGTCTTGCTGACCCTATATCTGTTTTGATTAACACATTTGGAACAGAGCGCATTCCAAACGAAAAAATAAACAAACTAATAGCATCAAAAGTCGACCTTCGCCCCGCAGCAATTATCGACCGTTTTAAGCTTTGCAGACCATTGTACTCAAAGCTTGCTGCCTATGGCCATTTTGGTGACAATGCAATTGATTTACCTTGGGAACAAACTGATTTGGCGGAGCAATTAAAAAGTGAGATAGCCTAAAACTTTATACACTAATCTTAAAAAGTAGCACACTGACATATGAATTTTTAATTCAAAGTGTGCTATTTTTTGCATAAAGGATTTATAATAATGATTGATAAAAGTAACCTTAAAAGATATTCTAATATGTTTTTTCGCGCGTTGCCAATTATAATAATTCTGGCAATCACGATTACTATGTTTTACTTTAAAGATGACCTTACTGTAGAACAAATGCTAAATTACGCTCCAAAAAGCATTCCACTATCTGTTTTATTTTTTCTTGTTATGTATGCTTGTAAAAGCCTTTCATTTGTATTTCCTATTGCACTTTTGATGATTGCCAGCGGAACGATTTTTAATGCTTATACTGCAGTGATTGTAAATACTATTGGAAGTGTAATCAGCCTTAGTATTCCATATTTTATTGGCAAGTTTTCAAGCGGTAACTCCACTGAAAAGCTTGTTGAAAAATATCAAAAGCTAAAAGCTCTTGATACAATGCAAAAAGACAACAATTTCTTCTTTTCCTATATCGCACGAGTTATTGGAGTTTTGCCATTTGATGCTGTTAGTATGTATATGGGTTTGGCTGGCATTACTTATCCACAGTATATTTCGGGTAGCATTTTAGGATTCTTGCCAAGAATTATTGCAACCACTCTTATTGGAATGACTTTAACCGACCCGACATCACCCGCATTTATACTATCTTGCTTATTTAATATTTTGCTTGCAGGTGTTTCAATTTTAATATATAAAAATATCATTAAAAAACATTCCCAGCAGAAAGAGAATAAAACTTAATTTTTATGCTTTAAAAAATGACCATTAACAATTAAGTTAATGGTCATTTTAACAACTATTTATTTTGCTTTTTTTATTTTACCTTTATTCTTATGCTTCTTGTTTGCATATCTTCCCTCTTCATATGCCCTTTCCGTATCTTCAATTGCAAGTGCAAACATTTCCTCTGCCTTTTTAACGCATTCTTCAAGCTTATACTTTTCAGCCGATTCGCTGTATTTATACTCCATCTTTTTGCGTTCTTCTTCATGCTCTATCCAATAGTCAATTCTTTTTGCAAGCTCGTCAGGATTACCAGATTCAAACAAGCTACGCTCGTCAAGTGCAAACTGTGGTGTTGCAGATTTTTTGCTGTTTGCAATTATTGGTACAAGCCCACCCGCAAATGCCTCCATGCACGACATCGCCTCTATCTCTACCTGTGCTGGATGAACATAAAGGTCACTCATTGCAATGATATCAAGCAAGTCATCATGCTCATAGAATTTTATTGAAACTGGATTTTTAAGACCTTTTGCAAGTTTTAGCAACTTCTCTTTCCTCGGTCCTTGACCTGCTATTAAAAGCTGGATTTTGTTATTGTATTTTGACTTTTTAACTGCATTTATCAAAACATCCTGACGCTTTTCAATTGAAAGCCTTCCGATTGTTAATATCAAAAACTTATCCTCATATTCAGGCTTTTTAGGGATTTTTCTGTATTTGAAATCAGGATCGATGCCATTTGAAATAACATGGAGCTGACCATAGTAGTTGTTTTTCTGAAGTTCGTTTGCAATAAAATTACTTGGGCAATGTATATGTGTGCAGTATTTATAAATGTTTTTTCGAAATATTTTGTATATAAAATTGTTTATATCGTCAAGGCTTGACAAGTAAATTGATGATGTTATATTCTCTGGCTGAACATGAAAAGCTGCAGTGTATGGTACTCCAAGCTCCCTTGCCATTTTTATTCCATTGTGTGACAACGAAAACGGTGTCAAAAAATGTACAATATCAGCCCATTCAAGTGCCTCTATTAAAATCTTCTTATTCGTTTTTGCAAATGTCATTCCCTGCGATGTTACAAGCTTGTCAAAAATCGGTATATATCTTTTAGGCATTATATATGGGCTATCTTCTGGCTTACCTGTGCTTACAATCCTTACTTCATTCCCATGAGAAGTCAGAACTTGAGCAAAACGGCGTGCAGATATTGTCATGCCGTTGTTAGCTGAAAAATATTGATCGCTTACCAGTAGTATTTTCATTACAAACATTGTCCTTTTATTATTTCAATTTAAAATATCGTTAATTATTTTAACACAAATCACCATCATATTTCAAGTAACATACAGGTTACAATTATATTCTTCCTAATTTTGTTTGATATATATGACTTCATAAAATTACCATTAGTTTTTACAATTCAGCCAAATATTCGTTAAAACTTTAACATTATATTGTCGATATGCATAACATTTTAAGTATTATTTATTGAAAAAGTCTAATTTAGTTGTACGAACAAGTTAGTTGTTGACATCAATTTCTGGTCGGTGTATAGTTAAAAATAGATAGAAAAGTTCTGGTAATTATATATTTTTATTATGTTTTCAGAGCTTCGGAATACAATTTTATATCAACAATACTATGTGTACATTATTATATAAGTACGCTTATTAATTTCTTGTTTATTTTTGGCTTTATGTAAATATTGAGAGGAGTGTTTCAAAATGTCTACACCACTCGTTTTAACATTCGACATTGGTACTCAAAGTGCTCGTGCCTTACTTGTTAGCCCAAACGGTGATATCGTTTTAAAAGCACAAAAGAAATTTAGTTCACCTTATTTTTCAAAAAATCCAAACTGGGCAGAACAAAAAGCTGATTTTTATTGGGATTCTATCTGCGAAGTTAGCCTTGCTCTTAAAGAAAAAGCCGGTACCCTTTGGAACGACATCATTGCTGTAACCAGCACTACAATTCGTGACAGTGCTTTATGTGTTGATAAAAATGGCCAGCCTTTACGCGACATCATTCTTTGGCTTGATAAGCGTGAAAGCACTAAGTCTATTCCAAAGTCAAAAGAAGCCGCTTTTCATGCTGTTGGAATGAAAGAGGCTGTTGAGCTTCAAAAAAAGGTTGCTGCCTGTAACTGGATTATGGAAAATGAGCCTGACATTTGGGCTAAAACATATAAGTTTATTTATCTTTCGGGATACATAACCTTTAAGCTTTCCGGAAAATTAATTGATTCAACTGCAAACATGATTGGACATATTCCATTTGATAGTAAAAACAGAAAATGGCAAGGTCCAAACGATATTTCCCGCTGTCTTTTTGACATTGAACCTGAAAAGCTTATTGACCTTATTGAACCCGGCGACCTTATTGGTGGAATTACAAGAGAAGCGTCTGAATACACTGGAATTGCAATTGGAATGCCAATTATTGCAACTGGCTCTGACAAGGGCTGTGAAACACTTGGGCTTTCTGTAACCACACCAAACAAGGCTGCTATAAGCTTTGGCACTACCGCAACTATTCAGATAACTACTTCAAATTATGTTGAGCCATTGCGGTTCATGCCTGCATATCCAGCAGTTTTGAAAGACCACTATAACCCTGAAGTTCAGATTTATCGCGGTTATTGGCTTATTTCATGGTTTAAAAATGAATTTGGTCACAAAGAAGTTCAGCAGGCTGCTGAGCTTGGAGTTCCTCCAGAAGATTTGCTGAATGCAAGGCTTCGTGAAATTCCCGCTGGTTGTGATGGGCTTATGCTTCAGCCCTATTTTACACCTGGCGTTGTAATGCCTAAGGCTAAAGGCTCTGTAATTGGATTTTCTGATGTTCACACACGAATCCACATATACCGTGCAATTATTGAAGGCATTAACTTTGCTCTTATGGACGGACTACATACTCTTGAAAAGCGTAGCAAGTCCAATATTGACTGTGTTTATCTTGCTGGTGGCGGCTCACAGAGTGATGAAATTTGCCAGATTACCGCAAATATGTTTGGGCTTCCTGTATATCGTATACAGACTTATGAAGCTTGCGGTCTTGGAAGTTCTATGGTTGCCTTTGTTTCAAGAGGAGTCTTTAAGAATTACGATGACGCCATTGCTTCTATGGTTCACATCAAAGATGAATTTCAACCCGATTTGGAAGAGCATAAGATTTATAAAAGGCTTTACTCCGATATCTTTACAAAGATATTTCATAAGCTTGAGCCACTTTACAAGAAATATCAAAAATGATTTTAAACCCAGGTTAAAATAACAACCTGGGTTATTTTTTTATGTGGCTATATAACATTGAAAACATATCTCTTTTATAGTATTATTATAATATTAATTATTTAGGATGTGAAAACATGGAATACAAAACCTTAAACAAAAAAGCAATTGGCTGTATGCGACTTAACTCCATAATATGGTCAATCATGCTATTAATCACTATCATAATTACAGTTGCCATATTATTGTCTGAAAACATAAAAATCCCCTCTTATGTGTATATTGCTTTAGGAATATTGGCAATTATTTGCATTTTATATGACATCATAGCTCCTGTCTTTAGATACAAGCGATACAGGTACTATATTGACAGTGAGATGTTTGTCGTTGTTGAGGGCTTGTGGTTTATCAAAAAGTCCATTGCACCTATTGAGCGTATTCATCAGATAGCTGTTAGCCGTGGCCCTATCGACAGAATATTTGGGCTTTCCAAAGTATCTATCACCACTGCCGGAGGTGTTATTGTCATTAGATTTTTGGACGACGAAATTGCACAGGAAATTGCAGACAGCCTAAAAGTCAGGATAAATAATATTGTTAAAGAACAAGGAGTGAAAGATATTGGATAAAGGTATTCGCTGCCATTTTTCCTCCATTATCGCAAACACTCTTAAAACCACTTGGGTTTTTATTGCTTTTGTTGTGTTTAGTCTTACGGACGAAATATCGAGCATTCAGGAAAGTGGCATAAGCTCATCTTCTGCTTTTATTTCTATTGGAGTTTTTCTTGCTATTATAATTGCTATTGCACTTTTTAACTTTTTTAGATGGAGAAAAACATTTTTTTATGTTGAAGACGGAAATTTAGTTGTTGACAAAAGGCAGCTAATTGAGCAAAAGAAAACAACAGTTAAACTTTCAAGTATTGCAACTGTTAACTTTCAGCAGGGTATTATTGACCGCATTTTTAATACATACAGGCTTCAAATTGATATAAATTCTTCTGTCACTGCAGATAAAACAGATTTCAACATCGTGCTTTCTCGTTCTATTGCAGAAGAGTTTAAAAAGAGTCTTACTCCAGACGCACCAGATAAAATCGATAGTGACGGAAATACTGTAAAAGCTAAATCCGATGACATTACACCTATTTTTGAATTTTCAACAGATCGTGTAATTAAACATGGTCTTTTGAGCATCTCCGTTGGAAGCGTTGTGCTGTCTGCAATAATGCTTGCCGGCGTGCTTATAGCTCAATTTCAAGACTCCTCAGCAAAAAGCTCTGTCTTTTCTTCAATAATAGCCATCTTGCTTGTTGTCGGGCCAATACTTGTTCAATGCGTTTCACCATTTATACGCTATCTCAATTTTAAAATTGGTAAGCAAAATGACAAGGCAGTTATTTCATATGGGCTTATTACAAAGCGACAGTTTAGTGTTCCGCTTGAAAAGATAAATGCTGTTGTTTTAAAACAACCAATTCTTGCAAGATTTTTTAACCTTTATTATGGTGAGCTTATCAGTGTTGGAATGGGTGATGAAGAAAATCAACAAACTCCTGTTTTTTGTCTTCTTGTTACAAAACAGGAACTTGATTCCATTTTGAGCGAGCTTGCACCACAGTTTGTAATCAAAGGCATTGGTGAGGCTTCTCCAAAATCCGCTTTTTTCCCTATTAGTGGCCCTTATTTGGTTTGGGGACTTATCGCCATTGCTATTGCAAGCCTTTTTCACTATTGGTGGGTTGGAGTTATTATTTTGGCATTTTTCCTCCTTTGTGCAATTGCCTCTCACAAGACTAAGGCTTTAGATATTCTTGAAGAAAAATCAGTTATAACAACTGGGATTTTTCTTAAACGCACAATTATTGTACCCTTCAGTAAAATACAAAACGCAAGTACGAAAAGCGGCCCATTAAGCAGGCACTTTGGTCTTTATAAAGGCGAGGTAAGTATTCTTTCTTCTGTTACTAATCAAACAAATTTAGTTGGTTATTTCCCATCTGACAGGTTTGATAAACTATTTGATAAAATGCTTGAATTTGATAGTGTGGAGTCCCTTAAAGAATAAAAAAAACCTGTAAGCATAAAGCTTACAGGTTTTTTTGCTCTAATTTTCACTTATTGTCTTTTGTAGCTTCTCACAAAATGCTTCATTTTGCGACTGAGTTCGCTTGGATGGTCCTTTTAGCCTGCCACCTGCATTTCTTATTTTTTTTGCATTGTGGCGTGCAAGAAGCAACGCATCTATATTTTGGTCACTATACACCATACCATCTTGATTTATGGATATTGCATTTCTTGCAAGGCACATTGCCGCCAAGCCGTAGTCCTGGGTTATTACTATATCGCCTTTTTGTAGCATATTTACAAGTGCAAAGTCAACGCTGTCTGCACCTTTTGAAACTGTTATTGTTTTTGCACCATCTTTTGAAAACATATGTGAAGTGTCACATAGTATTATGCACTCTGTACCAGTGCTTTTTGCAACAATGCACGCAATATCCACAACTGGACAGCCATCTGCATCAATTAAAATTCTCAAATTATCACCTTGTTTTACAATATATCCTCATTATAAAGCTACTGTGATTTTTTTACAACACAAAAAGCAAAAGAGCAATAGTAATTATATTTACTGTCGCTCTTTTAGTCTTTTAATAAATCTGTTATATTTTCTGCCAGCCAATCTAAATTGTTTATTACGGGAGATAGAAAAAGAACTGTGTCCTTTACTTTCTCTTTCAACTTTTTCAAAATCTCACTTGGTACTTCAAAGCTTTTATCACCGGATGATATGCCAATTTTCTCATCACCTGTGTTATATATAGCAACCACTTCATACTCCTCACCAAAGCTTATTGCTCTTGTGTTGCTTTCTGCCGTCAAAACTCCAACCGTCAGCGTTATAACACACAAACAGATTGTTGTTAGCACTGCATACATCCTTAATATTCTTTTCATTAAACCATCCTTTATGATGTCACATAGTCATTCATCAAGGCTGCCAGTGAATTACCTATCAGCTCGCCTGAATAAACTGCTTCCTCAAGTGTGTTTGAATCACTTCCAACCTCAAGCAAAACTCCACAATGCGATGTATCCATATTATATTTTCTGGGGCTAAAAAATACAGGTCGCATTAAACCAGGATATGAGTCCTCTACCTTTTTTTGAAGTTGAAGTGCAAAAACAAGGTTCTGTTCCCAATCAGGAAAATCTGTAACTTTGCCATCCTGACATCCTGTAATTATCATTATTTGTGCTGCTTTTTTTCCGCTTATGCTTGCGGTTGGTTTAAGCTTTGTACCATCTTTTTGTTGCATACCGTCACGATGAACATCAATAATCACCTTAAGGCTTGGATACTTCTTTTTGTATTCATCAATACACGCTCTTGAACGGCCATATGAGCCGTTGTACGATGTGTCATGTATGTGTGTGTCATGAAGCACCACAAAGCCTGCCGCCTCGAGCCTCTGCTTTATTGCAAGTCCAACCCTTACCATATTCGTCTGTGGATTTTTGCTTCTTGTTCTAAACTCTGTTGAATACCAGCCTCTGTCCAGAGTTTCATATGCCTCTGTTGTGTGGGTATGATATAGCAAAACCGTTGGCTGTGACTTGTCAGAAATTTTTAAATCTGCTTGCTTTGCCAAGGTGCTTTCAATATTCACTGTTTTAGTATCTGTTACATTTTTGACAAATACATTTTGAAATTTATATGTGGCACTTATATTTGCATAATTTTTTTCAATAATCTTGCCTGAATTTTTTGCTTTTGCTTGTTCCACTTTTGCTCGCTCTATCAACGCCTGTATGTCACTTGGCGTCTGGAGTTGGTTATATGGCGCAGGAGTTTGAATATTTGGTGATGTTGGATTTTGATTCTGCGTTGTCTTTGGCTGAGTTATACCAGACTGATTTATTACTGAATCAACGCGTGTTTGAGTGTTGCCAGACATTTCCGATTTTATCATGTTTATTGAACCCTCGGGCATTGATGCCCCTGCAAAAGCAAGGGCTATCTTACCACAGCTTTGCGAAAAAGGCTTTGCAAAAAAGCTTGCGGTTATTATTATACATACTGGCAACATAACTGCAGCCATATATCTTATTCTGGAATTTGAGTTGTTGGATTTTTTCACAGCACTTTCCCCCGAGGATTTACTTTGTCGAAAATATAGGCTTTTATTTTTCAACTTAATTAAGCGTATGCTAAAAGCAATAATTTTATGAGGTCATTGCCATTATATCTTCAACAGTTAGCGTTTGTTGTAATGCACAGTTGATGGAAAGTGCCAAAAGTTTTGCCGCTCTATCTATCATTAAATCAATTTCTCTGGGAGTTACTATCATCTGTTCACCTTTATCCTCAAGCCTTTTAGAAAGTTCCTGTTCACTCTCTTCTCCTCCAAGTAGGTCATACGCAAGAGTCACAGCGTCCACAACTGTTGGGACACCCATTGAAATTACTGGCACTCCAATCGTTTGCTCGTTTATCTCTGCTCTTGCATTTCCAACGCCTGAGCCAGGAGTTACACCAGTATCTGCAATTTGCACAGTGCATCCAAGCCTTGAAAGGCGTCTTGACGCCAACGCATCAATAGTTATTATTGCAACTGGCTTAACACTTTTTGCAACCCCAAGTATTATTTCGCCTGTTTCAATGCCTGTCTGTCCAAGCACCCCAGGAGCCACAACGGCAACCATACGAAGACCTTCAAGCCCAACTGATTTTGCGAGTTCGGTACTTATATGCCTTGTTGCCAGTATCTTTTCTACTGTTCTTGGCCCAAGTGCATCTGGCGTTATATTTTCATTGCCAAGACCAACAACCATGACAAGCCCTTCTTTTGGCAGCAGTGAAATTAGCTCGTCTTTTATTGCTGTCAGACGGTCGTCAAGAATTTCTCCGTCCTTTGAAAAGCTTGGCACCTCTATCGTTATATAGTTTCCAATCGGTTTCCCAATTGATTCTACGCCCTCCTTGTCAAGCACCTCTATTTTTGAAATTGTACAGGATTCCTTTTCTGTTTCTGTGTGCTTTACACCGCTTATTTCTCCGCTACCATACTCTTCTTGCTTTTCCAGTGCAAGGTCTGTTCTGTAATTCATTTAAAGCCCCCTAATCTATTGTTTATTATTGGATTTTTAGGTTAAAAATAAAATGAAAGATTGAAAAAATATTTATTGCAATTTGTGGTAAATGGTGATATTATATATACCTGTACAGTTGCTAAAGGAGGTGTGATAATGCCTAACATTAAATCAGCTAAAAAGCGTGTTGTTGTTAATGAAACAAAGGCACAGCGTAATAAGTCGAAAAACTCTGCTCTTAAAACAGCTATCAAGAAGGCTAATGTCGCTATTGAATCTGGTGCAGAAAACAGAGATGAGCTTGTAAAAATCGCTATTAAGAAGATTGATCAAGCTGCTGCTAAGGGGCTTCTTCATAAGAATAATGCCGCTCGTAAAAAGTCAACTCTTGCATCAAAGTGCAACTAATTGATTTTTTCGTTAGCAAGTGATAAAGCGACGCTTAAGCGTCGTTTTTTTATTTGTGCTTTTTTATTTGTGCTATTGTATTGACTTTTATTTTGTATAAGGTATAATATTTCGTAGTATATATTTTGTTTATTTGGATTTTATTCTTATTATATTGAAGGAGTGTTCTTATGAATTTCAAAAAGTTTTTAAAGATTTTTTCAATCATTTTATCAATCGCAGCTGTTGCAGGTGTTGTTTATCTTTTTGTTGAAAGATACCTTAATAGAAAGAGCATTGAATCCGACAACAAAGTTCAGTATGTTTCATTTAACAGCGAAGACGACGAATTTATTGCTGAACCTGTTGAAGAGAAATTGGCATAATTTTTACTACATATTTAAAGCACTTCGCTTTTGCGGAGTGCTTTTTTTATTTATTTTGCACTTGGCTTTGTTATAAATGATGCAATAAGCCCGCTTAATATGGCAGCCATAATTCCCGCTGAGCCTGCACAGAGTGGCCCTGTTATTATGCCCATAAGCCCGTCCTCTTTTATTGCCTTTTTTGTTCCCTCTGCCAAGGCACATCCAAACCCAGAAAGCGGTACTGTTGCACCCGCTTCGGCCCATTTAACAAGTGGCTGATAAATTCCAAGTCCTCCAAGCACAACTCCGATTACAACAAATCCAACAAGTATCTTCCCAGGAGTTAGCTTGGTGTTGTCAATCAAAATTTGACCTATAACGCAGATTACACCACCAACAACAAACGCCTTTACAAACACTAAATAATCCATTTAACCACCCCATTCAAGATGATAATTTCATTTTTTCATCTAATATGAATTTGCCTATTTGTGTGGCAAATACAACTATAACTGCTGTAACTATGAGCTTTTGTACGATAGAAATAACGCCTATAGCTCGTCCTGCTACTGATGCAAACTTTAGGTCTTTTAATATAGTTTGAAGCATATTTATCCTCCCGAAGTTAGTAATACTGCGTGTGCAATTGATGGAATTGAAGCTCCTTGTAGCGAGGATACAGGTGACATCAATGCTCCAGTTCCAACAAAAAGAACCTTGTTAAGGCTTTTTTGAGTTAGTCTGTTAAATATGTGTGAGCAGACAATTGATCCACTGCATCCACACCCAGAGCCGCCTGAATTTACATCTTGTTCCTCGCAATCAAACATCATTATTCCACAGTCTGAATGTACACCACTTATGTCTATACCTTTTTCCAAGTTTAAAAGTTCAAGCAAAAGTGTTGTGCCGACTTTTCCTAAATCGCCTGTCAGAATCATATCGTAGTCCTCTGGCGTTGTGCCTGTATCTGTAAGAAATGTTGCAATTGTTTCTGCCGCTGCTGGTGCCATTGCAGCTCCCATATTGTTCGCATCCTTGATGCCCTTATCTTGAATTCTTCCAATTTGCACTGCCTCTATACAAACGCCCTGTGTCCCTTTCTGTACGACTGCCGCTCCAGCACCTGTTACTGTCCACTGTGCGCTTGGGGGTCTTTGCCCGCCATATTCAAGTGGCTGTCTGAACTGTTTTTCTGCGGAACAGAAGTGAGATGATGTTGCTGCCACTGCAGTGTTAATAACTCCGCTGTCTGTTAAAAGTCCCGCAATTGCAAGTGACAATGCCATTGTTGAGCAAGCCCCATAAAGCCCTGCAAAAGGTATATTTAACTCCTTTATGCTAAATGTTGTTCCAATGCACTGGTCGAGCAAATCACCTGAAAATATCATATCAATCTGGGCTGGAGTTTTTTGTGCTTTTACCATTGCTCTCATCACTGCATCTTTATGAATTGCACTCTCTGCCTTTTCCCACGAATCTTCGCCAAGTGTCGCATCATCGAAAATACAGTCAAACTCACTGGCAAGAGGTCCTTCGCCCTCTTTTTTCCCTACAACTGCTGCACATCCAATTATTGCGGGCTTTGTAGGCAGATAAAATGTGTATTGTCCCTGCTTAATAGCCATCTTATTATCTCCTTTAATATAGCTTAAAAATCCATACTATCAGACCGTAAATCACAGCTGAACTGCACCCATAAACTATTACTGGCCCCGCAATTTTAAACATATTTGCACCAGTTCCGAGTATTCGTCCTTCACTCTGAAACTCCATAGCAGGTGAAACTACAGAATTCGCAAATCCTGTTATTGGAACAACTGTTCCTGCCCCTGCTACCCTTGCTATCTCGTCAAAAACACCTATCGCCGTCAGAATGGCTGTTATAACTATCAGAGTTACCACAACTGCCACCTTTACTTCGTCTTCCGATAATTTAAGATATTCATAATATGTGCGAAACCCTTGTCCTATCGTGCAGATAAGCCCACCTATCCAAAATGCGTTTAAGCAGTTTTTGATTTTTGGTGATGGCGGAGATGCCTTTTTCGCCATGTCATCATACTCTTTATTTGTGATTGGCATTATTTACCCTCCTTTTCTATGCATATTTTAGCCATTTTTTGTTTTTTTTATACATCAGTTACATTTTGATTTTATTATGTATTTTCTTGCTCATACTATATGTGTGACTATTTTGAAGGAGGCGGGCAAATTAAAGCTGTTAATGATTAAAAATGTTTCAAAAATATATAATTCCGGTGAGAACGAAGTAAAGGCTCTTGATAATGTTTCTATTGAAATTGACAATGGTGAATTTGTGGCAATTGTCGGTCAATCAGGCTCTGGAAAATCTACATTGATGAATATTATCGGCTTGCTTGACACCCCAACAAGTGGAAACTATTATTTGAAAAGCGAAGATGTTTCCAGCCTTGATGATGATACCTTGTCCGATATTAGAAATCGTCAAATCGGCTTTATCTTTCAGGGATTCAATCTTATTCCCAGTCTTACAGCTTGCGGAAATGTTGAGTTACCACTGATTTATCGTGGTATGAAAAAAGATGAAAGGCATAAAATTTCAGTTGATGCTTTAACCAAGGTCGGGCTTGAAAATCGAATTCACCACCTGCCATCTCAGCTTTCAGGCGGTCAGCAACAGCGTGTTGCAATCGCCAGAGCATTGGCTGCCATACCGCCAATTATTCTTGCTGATGAACCCACGGGAAATCTTGACAGCACTTCTGGAAAAGAAGTAATAAATATGCTTTTTGAACTTAACGATGATGGCAAAACCATTATTCTTATCACTCATGATGAGGAGCTTGCAAAATCTGCGAAACGAATCATTCGAGTACAAGATGGGAAAATAATTTATGACAACTGACTATTGTAAACACACACTTTTGTACTTCCGTCACTAATTTAAGGCACTAACAAAAAAAGGATGCAACTGCCATTGCAGTTACATCCTTTACTTATTATATGATGTTTTGAAATACTTAAATTCTCACAACATTCTCTGTCATTTCCATTCCACATGGAAGAGGCGTTGGCATCGCAAGAGTATAAATATCTGTTGATGCACATTCAAGCTCAAAAATTCTTTGTGCATAGGCATCCAGTTCTTTTATCTGAACGGGTTTCATAATTATTGGCAATGTTGCCTTTTGCTTTGCCTGCCTCAACAGCTCCTGCCCCTTTTCATTAAATCCCAGTACTTTTAAATACGGGGGGCTTTTTTTGCTATCTTCTGCCCTTATATTAAGAAATGATGACATAATTATACGCCTTATCCTTGAATGGGTATAGCGTTTCGTTTTTATTTTTTCATACAGTTCATCTAATGTTCTTGCTGATTTTACACAGCTTGCGATTCTATTTTCAAGACCTTCTGAAACATCAGGTGCTTCTTTTATTTCTTCAATCGTCATAACACGAAGCTTTGAAAGAATTGAAGTCTCAATTTTTGCAATTCTGACAGGTGCCTTTCCAAGAGCTATCTGTGCATTTAATATACTCTCAACCTCTGGCGGAATAAACTCAAAGCAACTGTATTCCCCAAAATCTATCTGTTTTCTTATCTGCGATGCACTGAGGAAGTTTTTTTGTTCATCAGGTGCGTCATGACTTGGGCCTATCCTCTTTATTGGATTTGGGGTTATATTTGATTTGATTAAGTTTAGTGCCTTTATATATTCAACTCCGAGTATGTCATTTGGATTATTTAAAAATGACGCTATCTGTTGCCCGCAGGTTTCTTCAATTGCTTTTTGCCTTGCACTCGGATAGCTGATTTTTTGTTTGAGATATTTTTTTGTACTTTCTATGGTTTCAGTCGATACAGCAGCATTTGCAAGCAACTGAAGTGACGCCAAATCCGAGCTTTCACTGCCGAAGCTAAGCGTTTCCACACAGCCAAGAGCGTTAATTATCTCCACTGCTCCTCTGGCAAAACCTTCAGCTGAGGAAAGCGACCAGACAAGTGGAAGCTCCAAGACAAGGTCTGCACCTCCAACCAGTGCTGCTTTTGCCCTTGTCCACTTATCCAATATTGCCGGTTCTCCACGCTGAACATAGTTTCCGCTCATTACAACAACAACATGAGTTGCGCCTTGTGCTCTACATTCATTTATCAAGTATTTATGACCTTTATGAAATGGATTATACTCTGCAACTATTCCATGGACATTCATTTCAAAGCACCCTTTTTAAGTTAGTTTTTTTGGATTTTTTATATAATATTTTTGTTGATATATGTCGTATTATAAGGTATAATTATCAATGTTATTCTATAATTATATATTAGTTTGTATCTTGTTACAAGACGCCATAACAGAAAATGGGAGGTTTTATTTTTGAACATTTTGGTAATTAATGCTGGTAGCTCTTCACTAAAATATCAGCTACTTTGTATGAATGATGAGTCTGTAATCGCAAAGGGTATCTGCGAGCGTATCGGAATCGGCGGACACATTGAAGGAAAAACAAGTGATGGCAGAAATTTTTCGTATGATATAGATTTTGCTAATCACACAGTGGCTTTCCTTGAAGTTAAAAAAGTCCTTACTGAGGGCAAGTGCAAGGTTATTGACAGCCTTGATGAAATCGCTGCTGTTGGTCACCGTATTGTTCAGGGTGGTTCATTATTCAATCATAGTGTTATTGTTGATGACAATGTATTGAAGGGCATTGAGGAGCTTAGCGACCTCTCTCCACTTCATAATCCTGCACATATACAGGGGATTAAGGCCTGTATTGAAGCTTTTGGTACTGACACACCTGAGGTTGTTGTTTTTGACAATGCTTTTCACAGCACAATGCCTCCAGAGGCTTATATGTTTCCTATTCCTTATGAATATTATAAAAAGTACAAGGTTAGGCGTTATGGCTTCCACGGCACATCTCACAGATTTGTAAGTTCAAAGTGTGCAGAGCTGATGGGCAAAGACCTTAAAGATATTAAGGTAATTACTTGTCACCTTGGTAATGGCTCATCTATTACCGCTATTCAAGATGGTAAAGTTATTGACACAAGCATGGGGCTTACTCCTCTTGACGGATTTATTATGGGTACTCGTTGCGGTGCTATTGACCCTTCTGTTATTACTTATCTTCAAGAAAAAGAAGGATGGTCCCCAAAAGAAACTCGCGAAATTTTGAATAAAAAGTCTGGTGTTCTTGGTATTTCAGGTATTTCAAGCGATGAGCGTGATATTTCTGCTGCTTGTGAGCGTGGAAATGAGCGTGCAATTCTCGCGAGAAAGATACAGTACTACCAAATTCGTAAATTCATTGGCTCATATGTAGCTGCAATGAATGGAGTTGACGCAATCGTATTTACCGGCGGTATTGGTGAAAATGTTACTGCACTCAGAAAGAATGTTTGTGAAAACTTAAGCTTCCTTGGACTTAAATTTAGCGAAGACGAAAACGAAAAGCTTGTTAGAGGTAACGAAGGTAAGTTCTCTACTGACGATTCTTCAGTTTCCTTATTTGTTATTCCCACAAATGAAGAGCTTGTTATTGCAAGAGATACAAAGGAAATTGTTGAAGCTCTATAACATCTATTATTAGCATAAATTAAACTCCCGTGCATCTGCACAGGAGTTTATTATTTTATCAAATTTTAATTTACCCCATATGTTCGCCTTGCTCAAATCCCTCTGTACTTTCTTTCATGAACAGAACCTTAACAGTCATTATAATCAACTGAAAATCAAGTCTTAGAGAATAGTTTTCGATATACATCATGTCAAGTTTAAGCTTGTCATACGCGGTTGTATTATATTTGCCGTAAACCTGTGCGTAGCCTGTAAGCCCTGCCTTAACCTTTGTGCGGTATTTGAATTCAGGCATCTCTTTGATATATTCTTCAACATGCTCTGTTCTCTCCGGTCTTGGTCCAACAATTGACATATCACCTTTGATAATATTAATAAGTTGTGGAAACTCATCAAACCTAATTTTTCTGATAAATTTGCCGATAGGCGTAATCCTTGGGTCATTGTCTGTTGCAGGAATTGAAATACCCTCTGCCTCTGCATTAACAATCATGCTTCTAAATTTATATATTTTAAACTTTTTTCCATTGACCGTAACTCTTTCCTGAGTAAAAAATACTGGTCCTTTGTCATATAACTTGATTGCTATTGCAATTAAAATTAAAAATGGAGATAAAACAATAAGAGCTAACAGCGAAAATACGATATCCGTAATTCGCTTTAAAAATCTCTGTTCAATAGAAAGCCCTCTATTCCTGCATAGAAGAATCGGGGTATCAAACAGGTTGAGTTCATCTGCTCCGCGAATAATAATATCTGATATTTTGGGAGTTATATATGTCCTCTTTGATGTTTCAAAACAATATTTGAGAATATCGTTTCTGACTTTACTTGGTGCATCACAAATTATTGCACCATCATATTTATCTATACGGGTTTTTATTAATT
This sequence comes from Oscillospiraceae bacterium, assembly GCA_036654375.1. Lineage (GTDB taxonomy): Bacteria > Bacillota > Clostridia > Oscillospirales > Acutalibacteraceae > RZYX01. Next base: position 2,674 of record JAVVSD010000013.1, on the reverse strand, counting down.
CCATTCCCTCTTCAATATTAATTGCTTCACAAATTTGGTATTTGTCTGAACGCTGGCTCATTTTTCTAATCAAGTTTGTTGCATTATGATTGCTGTAAATAATTAATAGCTTCCTTGGCGGAAAAATATGCTCATAAATCTTTGTAACAACATAAGTCCACATAATTACAAGGGCTACATCGATTGCTGTTAATTTAATTATAGGCGCTATGCTCACCATTACTTTTCCAATAAGACAGATTTCAAAATAAACAAGAACATTTACAAGAAAAGTGGACAACATCTGTGAATATATGATGTTTGACATCTTGTAATATCCAATTTTATATCCACCATATATTTTAGTAAAGAACAAATGCATAAGTCCATAAAGTGCAATTATAAGCCAGTTGCCTCTTCTGGTAAAGAAGGGTGCTCCGGTTAAAATGTTATAATTGTAATCTGTATACCAAACATATGCAAAAGCTAAAACCAAAAGAAAAAATATAGCTGCTGACATCAGAACCATTATTGTTTTTTTAAATTTATAGTAGTTTTTTTGCATTTTAAAAATTCTCCTTAAACATTTCAGGGCAATTTATTACCAATTTAAAACTATATAATTATACAACATTAGAATTTTTTAGTCAACCTAACTCAGCTTTCGACAATATGCTTTATAATTTGACACTTTTTCGCAATATGGTGTAAAGTAGTTAAGCCTTACAATTGTTTTGATTCTTCTTTTCCTTTTGTTCATGCGATTGCCTAAGGCTAAACTCACAACCGCAATAATCTTGCCGATACAGATTATATTTTTTTGATAATTCAATTGAAATTTTATAGCCTTCTCGTTTTTTAAAATCTGAAACAAAAAATTTAACTTCATAATCACTTTCAAGCTTTTTTCCTATATCATTAAGCTTTTTTGCGTTTTTATACGGGCTTACGGTCAAAGTTGTGCCAAAGTAATCACACTCTAACTCTTTTGCTTTGTTCGCTGCTGCCTCAAGACGAAGTTTATAGCACGCTGTGCATCTATCTCCACCCTCACGCTCATTTTCAAGCCCTTTTGCTATATCTAAGAAGCTATTATAGTCGTAATCACAGTCTGTAAAGTATATTTCCTTGTCATCTGAATTCATTAGTGTTATCAGTCGCTTCTGTTCTTCTTTCCTTTTTAAGTATTCTTCTATTGGAAATATATTTGGATTAAAATAAAAAACTGTTATTTTAAAAAAATCAGAAAGATATTTCAGCACATAACTGCTACATGGAGCACAGCAACTATGCAAGAGCATTGACGGCTTTTCCCCTGTGCTTTTTATATTGTCAAGTAGCTTTTCAAGCTGTTTCTGGTAATTAATCTGTTCCATTACATCACCTATATTTAAGTGCTATTTCTTCTGCCTTTGAAAGCAAAAGATTTTTGAGTTCTTGTGGTTCAACAATTGTAATACTTTTTCCATACTGCATTATCCACGATACAAGCCCCTGCCCCATCGTTGCAGTTGCTGTCATTAAGAAGCTGTTTTCATCATAATATCTTATGTTTGCATTGTCGCCAAACCTGTCCAGAATTTCCTCTGCAATTGTGTTATCACAAATTAGTTTTACCTGCTTTATTTCTCCGCTAAACATATTAAACATTCTGCTTGCATACAACGCAACATCAAATGAATTTTTAAACTCTGAAACCTCTGAATATGGTCGAGATTTCTCTTCAAGTCGTGTGACCTTTTTCATTCTATCTATTCTAAGATGCATGAGATTATCGTATTTTGGATTGTTGCCAACAAGATAGTAATGGTCATTTGACCATATGAGTGCGTAAGGGTTAACTTTTAGAATTTTCTCCTCTTTTTGCGGAGCCATATTGTTATCAATCCTGTGCCGAACATACACAAGCCTTACCTGCTTATTGCTTTCTATCGCATTATTTAGCAGGTCAATATTATAATATATTTCTTCATTATCACACTTGACTCTGTTGTCCACATACACCTGATGGCCCAGCTTTTGAGCTTGATAGATGCTTGATTCTTTTTTTATTTTATCAATGAGTTGAAGAGTTTTTTTGGGAGTTATAAAACCTGCCGCCTGAACAGCGTCTATAAGAAGTCTTATTTCAGCAATTTCGTATTTTCGGCTTGCAAGAAAGTAGCCTCTCTTTGGAACTCTTGTAAATATTATATCCATTCCATATTCTTGGAGAACTTCAATATCAGTATAAATCGATTTTCTTTCAGCAATTATGCCATGCATCTTTTCAAGTTCATCGCACAATTCATTTGCAGATAAAATATTATCTTCATCTGTTTTATAATAAAAAATATCCATAAGATATAGCAATTTAAGCTTTGAATTTGCTTTCCCTGACATTGCTGCATACCTCCTAAATACTATTTTCTACTTGTTTATCTATTTTAATACAAAAGTGTTTTAATGTCCATAAAATCGTGTTCAAATCATTTTGAGAACTATAATGTTAAATGAAAAAATAAAATTATATAATATTTCGGTTGAAAATTCTTTTTAATTCTGTTATAATTTTTAAGCACTTGCGGATATGGTGGAATTGGCAGACACGCTAGATTTAGGATCTAGTGCGAAAGCATGCAGGTTCAAGTCCTGTTATCCGCACCAAGATAGGTTGACAAGTTTTCTAAAGGAAAGCTTGTCAACCTTTTCCTTT
>JAVVSD010000012.1:0-48760 GCA_036654375.1 Oscillospiraceae bacterium | reverse complement strand
CGTTTCTTTTGAAATAAAAGAAATGAACAAACCACTCTATTAATTAATAAATCAATTTACAAATAAGTGTTAAATTAAAAATACGAAAACATTAGGTGATTATTATGACTTTCGACGAGATTAAAGCAACGGCAGACAAATATTTGATGCCAACATATGCCCATTTTGACAGTGCTTTAAAAAAGGGATATGGGGCAACAATAACCGATGCACAGGGCAATGAGGTTGTTGATTTCGCCTCTGGAATCGGCGTTGTTTCCATTGGTCATGGCAATAATTCATGGGCTGACGCTGTTGCAACACAGGCAAATGAGCTTGCACACAGCTCAAATCTCTATTACAATGAGCCAACCGCATTGCTTGCAAAAGAGCTTTGCGAACGCTCGGGCTTTGACAAAGTCTTTTTTTGCAACTCTGGTGCAGAGGCAAATGAATGTGCAATCAAGCTTGCAAGAAAGTATAGCTTTGATAAATACGGCGAAAATCGATTTAACATAATAAGCCTTGAAAACTCATTCCATGGCAGAACAATGGCAACTGTGACTGCAACAGGACAGGACAGTTTTCACAAATTCTTTAATCCGTTCAACGATGGCTTCAAATATTCTCCTGCCAATGACATTGCTGCACTTAAATGTTTGCTAAACGGAGATGTCTGTGCAATTCTGATTGAACTTGTCCAAGGCGAGGGCGGTGTTTGCCCACTTGACCAGAATTATGTTGCAGAGCTTTACAAAATTTGTAAAGCTAACGATATTCTTCTTATTGTCGATGAAGTTCAAACAGGGATTGGCAGAACGGGAAAGTTTTTTGCCTTTGAACATTTTGGCATTTGTCCAGATATCTTGACCAGTGCTAAGGGTCTTGGAAACGGTCTTCCCATTGGTGCTTGCCTTTGCAGGGATTTCCTCGGAAATGTTTTAACCCCTGGAACACATGGCACAACCTTTGGCGGTAACCCTGTTATCTGTGCTGGTTCAATTGAAGTGCTAAAGCAGATTGATAACACTCTTTTAAATAAAGTTTTGGACAAAGGCGAATACATAAGAACAAAACTATTAGATGTTGAAGAGATACAGGAAATTCGCGGAATGGGGCTTATGCTTGGCATTAAGCTTAAAACTCTTGATGCAAAAGAAGTTGCAAAAACTTGTGTTGCAAACGGGCTTTTGATTTTGACTGCAAAATCCTTGCTTCGTATGCTACCACCTCTTACCATCAGCTATAACGAAATTGATAAGGGCATTGAAACACTTAAATCCGCTCTTACAGAGGAGAATAAATAATGAAACATCTTTTAAAAATGCTTGACCTTTCAAAAACCGAAATAATGGATATACTTAATCTTGCCGACCAGCTTAAATACGAGCAAAAAAATGGTATTAAGCACCAGGTTTTGCAGGGTAAAACTCTGGGAATGATTTTTCAAAAGTCTTCTACCCGCACACGCGTTTCTTTTGAAACCGGTATGTATCAGCTTGGCGGTTACCCTCTTTTCCTCTCTTCTAATGACCTTCAAATTGGAAGAGGTGAGCCAGTTCAGGACACCGCTCGTGTTTTGTCACGCTATCTTGACGGAATTATGATAAGAACTTTTGAGCAAGCCGAGGTTGAGTCACTTGCCGAATATGGCGATATTCCAATCATCAACGGACTCACAGATTTTTGCCACCCTTGCCAAGTGCTTGCAGACCTTATGACTATTCGTGAACACAAGGGCAAGCTTGAAGGACTTAAAATGTGCTATATTGGCGATGGCAACAACATGGCGAATTCTCTTATCGTAGGTGGGCTTAAAACAGGCATGGCAGTTAGCGTTGCCTGCCCTCAGGGCTATGACCCAGACAGCGCTGTTCTTGACTTTGCAAATGATTTTGATTGCTTTACCCTCTGCAGAAATCCTCTTGATGCCGCAAAAAATGCCGATGTTATCTTGACTGATGTTTGGGCATCAATGGGTCAAGAAGGTGAAGCCGAAATCAGACGCGAAGCTTTTGAAGGCATTTATCAGGTCAACACTGCCTTATTGGAAGTTGCAGATAACAACTGCATGGTTCTGCACTGTCTTCCAGCACACAGAGGTGAGGAAATAACTGCAGCGGTTTTTGAAGCCCATGCCAGCCAGATTTTTGACGAGGCAGAAAACAGACTTCACGCTCAAAAGGCTGTTATGGTTACACTTATGAAAGACTAATGAGAACACTTTAGCACGGAGCGATTGCCCCGTGCTTTTCTTGTCAATAATATATTTTACAATCTGGTAAAATGTGTTATACTTTAATAATCTACTGCGTTTTCTTGGAGGTATAGAAATATGGAAATTACTAAAAGTACAATGAAAAAGCTTTTGTTTCTTATTACATTTGCGGTTTTGCTCGTTTCACTTTTTCAACATTTTCAGTCATTTAAGGGCGTTTTTAATGTTGCAATGGATGTTTTGATGCCATTCCTTATTGGGCTGTTTATTGCTTTTATCGTGAATGTTTTAATGAGCGGGATTGAAAACAAGCTTTTTGCTCCGCTCAACAAACGAAACAACAAAATTTGGAACAGGCTTAAAAGACCTTTGGCTTTGATTTTATCTTTCCTCGTTATTATTGGTCTTTTTGCATTTTTAATTTTGCTACTTATCCCAGAAGTCAAAAATACCAGTGCAATTATTGCAGACAGTTTCCCTGCCTATCTGGAAAAAGTTCAAAACTGGCTTGCAGCAATTATGGAGAAGTATAATCTTTCTTCTGAGAGCCTTAAAAGCCTTGAAATAAACTGGGAAAAAGTTCAGGATGTTTTCACCAATTTCTTAAAGAATGGCGGAACTTCCGTGATTAACGGCACTATCGGTCTAACAACATCTATTGTCAGTGGCGTATTTAACTTTGTTCTTGGTCTTGTTTTTTCCGCATATGTTCTTCTTCAAAAGGAAAAACTCAGTTATCAATGTAAACGAATTCTTTACTCTTATCTTCCAAAAGCAAAAATCGATTCATTTCTGCGAGTTTGCTCTCTTTCACACAAGACCTTTACAAACTTTGTTTCAGGTCAGTGCCTTGAGGCTGTAATAATTGGTGTCTTGTGCTTCATAGGTATGCTTATTTTCAAAATACCATATGCTCCACTTATCTCCGCTCTTGTTGGCTTCACCGCTCTTATTCCTGTCTTTGGTGCATTTGTTGGAACAGGTGTTGGTGCTTTCCTTATTCTTATGGTCAGCCCAATTAAGGCACTCTGGTTTATTGTGTTTATCCTTGTTCTTCAGCAGCTTGAAGGTGACCTCATATATCCAAAGGTCGTTGGAAAATCTGTTGGTCTTCCCGGCATCTGGGTTCTTGTCGCTGTAACTGCTGGCGGTAGCCTTTATGGAGTTATGGGAATGCTTCTGAGCGTTCCTATTGCATCTATTGTTTATGTTTTACTTCGAGATTCAACCGCAAAAAGGCTTGAAACCAGAAATATTAAGATATAAAAAAACCGCTCAAGGGGATTTCCTTTGAGCGGTTCTTTATTTCATTATAATTCTATCTTTATCCCTTTGGGCTTGTTTGCCCATATAGTCAGTCCTATTAGCGTTGCAACAACGGTGACCATAACACCTATAGCAATCCCGCATTTCAGTTTCATACAAACCACCCCCAAAAACACTCTTATTTAATATTTTGTTATTATTCTTATATTATAGCATATTTTAGTTGTTTGTTCACTCTTAAACATTCATTATAAATATTTTTAAAAAAGTACTTGCTTTTTATATTTCAGGATGATATAATACATCTTGTCGCTTGAGAGTACATGAGTATTCGATAGTCGGTATTTATTACGATGAGGGTCCACCCGTTCCCATCCCGAACACGGTAGTTAAGCTCATTCGTGCCGAAAATACTTGGAGGGCAGCTTCCTGGGAAGATAGGTCGATGCCGACACAAGCAAAGCAGTCGTCCAATAGGATGGCTGTTTTTTTATGCCCCGAAATCATCTTCAATTTATTGCTATGTCAATGTTTACTTGTCACTATTGATAGTGTATACTATTCATATGATTTGGAGGTCGTTAAAATGAAAAGAATTTTAAGTATTTCCTCTCTTTTGCTTGCTTTTTTGATGATTTTTAGCTCTTGCTCTGGCAGCAAAGACTCTGCACTGAGCGTTGGTAAAGGGCAGGTTGGCAAGGATGTTTTTGCCTACTATGTTGATTATGTTATTGTCAATGAAAATAAAGATAAAAAAATGCCTGAAGAGCAGATTGTCAAGCGAGCAAATGAGCTTTGCCTTGAATATATTAAGATTAACACAAAATTCTCCGAGATGAAGCTTTCTTTACACGCAAGTGTAAAGGCACAGATAGCAGATAAAGTCACCAACACTTGGGGGATTTTTGAAAACTACTACACTTCTATCGGCGTTTCAAAACAAACACTGACCAAAATTCAGGAGAACTTAGCTTTTCGTGACACTTTGCTTCTTGCAATCTATGATACAAACGGCACAAACCCTGTTGACGAGGACTCTTTGAAATCTTACTTTAAAGATAATTATATCTTTTTCAAATCCATCAACGAGTATTTTAAAACTACTAACGAAAATGGAAAAGAAATTGACATGACTCCTGCCAGTGTTACTGCTATAAAAAACAAGTTTAACGAAATGGCTACAAGTATTTCGCAAGACAACACTATTGATGCTGTTAACTCCGCCTATGCCCAGAGCATTGGACAGCCTGTAGCGGACGCAATTCCAATTTCGGTTATCGACAAAGCAAGCACCTCATACCCTGCGGGATTTTTTGGCAATGTTTCAGAGATTTCAGGCGGACAAGTCAAGGTGCTAACTCTTGAGGACTATATTTTCCTTGTTCAGCGTATTGATAACTTTGATGAGTCGCAGAATTTTTATAAAACCTACAGAATCCCCTGCCTCAAAGAAATGGTTGCAAATGAATTTACTAAAACTGTTTCGGACTGGTATAAGGACAGTAAGGTAAATCCAAATGAAAGAGCGCAAAGAAAATGCTATGACCAAATTGTTGATGTGCGTTCTGAAAAATAAGCGTTTTTAACTTTTATAAATAACAACAAAGCAACTGATTTTTTTCGGTTGCTTTTTGATATATTGGATTAATTTTCATAAAGCCCTCTTGACTAACACAATATATAGATATATAATTTAAATATAACAGCTATATATAGTATAGCGAAGGGGTGTAAAAAATGATTTCTAAAATAAAAAAGAGAAATGGCGATATCGTCGACTTTAAACCAGAAAAAATTACCAGAGCAATTTTTAAAGCTGCTAATGCTGTTGGCGGAAACGATTGGTACAGAGCCACCAAGCTTACAGAGCAGGTTTATAAAATGGCCAACGAACAGGTTAGCGGAGATATTGCCGAAGTTGAACGGCTTCAAGATATTGTTGAAAAGGTTCTTATTGAAAACGGTCATGCCAAAACTGCAAAGGCGTTTATTCTTTACAGAGAAAAGCGTAGAAGTGCAAGAGAATCAAATGCTCTTATTGGTGCAACTATTGATATGTTTTCTAACTATCTTGGAGATAATGATTGGAGAGTTAAGGAAAATGCAAATGCACAGAAATCAATAAACGGCATGAACAACTATATTCGTGAAACCTTCACAAAGCAGTACTGGCTCCACGAAATCTATCCCGACGAAATTCGCAATGCTCACCTTGAGGGTGATCTTCATATCCATGACCTTGGCTTTTTTGGCCCATATTGTGCAGGATGGGATTTAAAACAACTTCTTACAGATGGCTTTGGCGGAGTTGCAGGCAAAGTAGAATCCGCACCTGCAAAGCATCTTAGAAGCTTTTTGGGACAAGTTGTTAACTCGACTTTTACAACACAGGGTGAAACCGCTGGTGCACAGGCATTTAGTAGCTTTGACACCTATTGTGCTCCATTTATAAGATATGACAATATGGACTTTCATACCGTTAAACAGGTTTTGCAGGAATTTATCTTTAACCTTAATGTTCCAACTCGTGTTGGCTTCCAATGCCCATTTTCAAACCTCACCTTTGACATTGTTCCACCAAAAACTCTCAAAGATGAAGCTATAATTATTGGCGGAAAACTTCAAAAAGAAACTTACGGCGATTTCCAAAAAGAGATGGATATGCTTAACCTTGCTTTCTGTGAAGTTATGATGGAAGGCGACAGAAAGGGCCGCGTGTTCACCTTCCCAATCCCAACCATCAATATTACAACCAACTTTGACTGGGACAGCCCTGTTGTTAACAAATTTATGGAAATCACCTGTAAATATGGTATTCCGTATTTTTCAAACTATATCAATTCTGACCTTTCACCAGAGGATGCTCTTTCTATGTGTTGTCGACTTAGACTTGACACAAGCGAACTTCGCAAGCGCGGCGGTGGACTTTTTGGCTCAAACCCGCTCACAGGCTCAATCGGAGTTGTCACAATCAATATGCCTCGACTTGCATTCCTTTCATCTGATGAAAAAGAATTTTTTGACCGCCTTGCTACACTGATGAACACCGCAAAAAACAGCCTTGAGATTAAGCGAAAAACCATCGAGGAGCAGACAGATCACGGAATGTATCCCTACTCTGCTAATTTTCTTAAAAATGTTAAGGAACGCACAGGCAACTACTGGTTTAACCACTTTAACACAATCGGTCTTATCGGCATGAATGAAGCTTGTCTTAATTTCCTTGGAAAAGACATCACAACCCCCGAAGGTCAGGATTTTTCAAAAAGAACTCTCGACTTCATGAGAGATGTCATCACAGAATTTCAGGAAGAAACAGGCCATGTTTATAACCTTGAGGCAACTCCAGCAGAAGGTACAAGCTATAGCCTTGCGCGTCTTGACAAAAAGAAATATCCCGATATTATTACAGCTGGAACAAATGAGCCATACTACACAAACTCCACTCAACTGCCAGTTGGATTTACCGACGATATCTTTGAAACGCTTGATTTGCAAGATGAGCTTCAGTGCAAATATACTGGCGGAACTGTTCTTCACCTCTATCTTGGTGAGCAGATAAAGGATATTGAGATTGCAAAACAGCTTATCAAAAAAGCTTTTACAAACTACAAGCTTCCATACCTTTCTCTTACTCCAACATTTTCGATATGCGGTGAACATGGATATTTGAACGGAGAGGTCTATACCTGCCCTGAATGCGGAAGCGAAACAGAGGTTTGGAGCCGCGTTGTTGGATATCTTCGTCCTGTTCAGAACTTTCACAAAGGAAAACAGGAAGAATATAGGGAAAGAGTAAAATATGTTATCAAAGAGGATGAGCTTTAAAAATGGTGTGGGGCGGTATTCAAAAAACAAGCACCCTTGATTTTCCAAAAGTCCTAAGCTGTGTACTGTTTACTGTTGGCTGTGATTTGAACTGCTTTTATTGCCACAACCGTCAGCTTATTGGCACCAGCTCTCAAATAGTTGAAGAAAAAGAAGTTTTTGCCTTTCTTGATAAGCGACGCAATCTGCTTGACGGTGTTGTCATAAGTGGCGGTGAACCTACTCTTCAATCAGACCTTATCAATTTTTTGCAAAAGGTTCGGTCAATGGGCTTCAAAATTAAGATTGACACAAACGGACAACACCCCGATGTTGTTGAAAATATACTTAGCAAAAATCTTGCTGATTATTTTGCTGTTGACATTAAGGCTCTTCCAAAGGATTATAGTCTTGTTTGTGGTGCTTCTGGTTTTGAAAATGTTAAAAGCACCATTGAGATACTTTCAAAAAATGGTGCAACTTATGAAGTTCGTACAACTCTTTACCCTGCTATGAAAATCGAACAGTTGAGTGAGTTGTTCTCCACCTTTCCAAAGCAACAACTTTGGAGATTAAACTTCTTTAAAATGCCAGAGGACTTTCAGCAAAAAGACCTTACGCTGTTAAATGAGCCTGCCTTGACAAAAAACGATATTTGTAAAAATCTTGACACACTTAAAGCTATTCAACCAAATTTGGTTTTTTGACCGCTTTATTTCCTTTTAAAATCCCAGGGCAAAATATTAAATAAAAAAAGCATAGCACAAACAAAAGGGACAGTCACAAATTGACTGTCCCTTTAAAGTTTTTTAATTGAAAATTTATTAAATATCCTCTTCTCTGAAATTTAGGGTTAATTCATCATGCGCACCTGAAAGTTTTGTGCATTTTACACCCGCTGCCTTAAACATTCTTTTTGAAGCCTTTACCCCCGGTGTGTCTGCATACTTGTCAGAGATATAGACAATCTCGGAAATTCCACACTGGATGATTGCTTTTGCACATTCATTGCATGGAAAAAGAGCAACATAAATCTTGCACCCCTCAAGGCTTCCACCCGCAGTGTTTAGAATTGCATTCAGCTCTGCATGGCAGACATATGGATACTTCGTGTCAACTTCTTCGCCTGTGCGTTCCCATGGAAATTCATCGTCACTACAGCCCATAGGAAATCCATTGTATCCAACCGACATGATTTTGTTTTTGCCGTTTACAATACAGGCTCCAACCTGTGTGTTTGGGTCCTTACTACGGTTTGCCGAAAGCATGGCAATCCCCATAAAGTACTCATCCCAGCTAATATATCCTTCTCTCTTTGGCATACATACACCCCATTATCAGTTAATTTAACAATGCTCTCATATATGATGCAAAATGTGCAAATACAATGCCCGGCTCTTGCAAATCAGGCTTCCACCGCTTTACCCATTCAAGCGAAACAAAGCCATCAAAATCAATTTCTCTTAGTGCTTCGATTGTCTTTTTAATTGGCATATCTCCGTATCCCATCATCTTATACTCAATGTTTCCATTTGAAACTACAGAGTCCTTTAGATGAACATGCTTGATAAGTGAGCCGAGTTCTTTTGCTGTTTGCTCTGGTGTTTCACTCGCAAAACGCACAGTGTGATGAACATCCCACACAACTCCGCAGTTTTTATTTCCCGACTGCTCCATAAGCTTTATCATTTCTTTTGAATCTGCAAGCTTTCCGTTTGTTTCAATAAGTGGTGTAACTCCAAAAATTGACGCATACTCACAGAGCAAGCCATAAAGCTGTGCTGCACGCTCAAAATTGCCATCTGTAACCTGCGGCTCACCTGTACCCATTACTCTTACATATTTTACGCCGAGCTTTGATGCAAGATTGATATAGTCACACGCTTCTGCAAAAGAATTCTGCGCTTTGTCATGGTCTGCAATAACTGCTCCCGAGTCCAAAACAGGGATTTTGAGATTTATTTTTGTGATTGCATTTTTTGTTTTTTGAAGATTTTCATCTTTGAATGCCTCAAAGTCTGGAACATATATCTTATCAGAGATGCCTCTGATTTCCACTCCGTCAAAACCAAGGTCCTTTGCTGCTGAAAAAACCTCGTCAAGACTCCAGCTTGGACAGCCGAGTGTTGAAAATGATAGTTTCATATCCGACCTTCCTTTCTTAAGCTGTTTCGATTGCACTGTCTGCCTGAAGTGCAAAATGCTCTATTGCTTGGTCACGAAGAATAAACTTTTGAATTTTTCCGCTTGATGTCATTGGAAACTCATCCAAGAACCAAACCTTTTTGGGGATTTTAAAGAATGCAACCATTTGCTTGTAATATTCTCTTATATCCTCTTCAGTTACCTTTGAATCCTCTCGGAGAATAACGCAGGCACAAACTTCCTCGCCATATTTTTTGCTTGGAATACCAATAACTTGAACATCTTTAACATCTGGGTGGTTATAAAGACACTCCTCCAGCTCTTTTGGGTAAATGTTTTCGCCACCACGAATTATCATATCTTTAAGACGACCTGTAACTTTATAATAGCCTTCTTCATCGCACATTGCAAGGTCACCAAAATGCAGCCACCCGTCCTTGTCTATTGCAAGAGCTGTTGCCTCTGGCATTTTATAGTAACCCTTCATTATGTTATAACCTTTTGCACAAAACTCGCCGATTTCTCCGACTGGCAACTTCTCTCCTGTTTCAGGGTCGACAATCTTACATTCAACTCCAGGAAACGCCTTGCCAACTGTTGTGCAACGATGCTCTTCCGTGTCATTTGTTCTGGTCATTGTGCAGCCCGGTGATGCCTCTGTCTGTCCGAAAACGATAACAATATCTTTCATGTTCATCTTTGTTATTACTTCACGCATCGTCTTTATCGGACATGGTGATCCCGCCATTATTCCTGTTCGCATCTTTGAAAAGTCGTATTTTGAAAAGTTTGGGTTATCCATCATTGCTATAAACATTGTCGGAACTCCATGTACTGCTGTACAACCTTCGTTTTGCAATGCATACATTACCTTTTCTGGGCTAAACATATCAATAGGCACAAAAGGTGTCCCATGCGTTATGCACGACATAAGTGCAAGCACCATTCCAAAGCAATGGAAAAATGGAACCGTTATGCAAAGCTTATCCTCATGGGTAAGCTTCATTCCATCACCAATTGTATGCCCATTGTTGAGAATATTATAGTGAGAGAGCATTACTCCCTTTGGGAAGCCTGTTGTTCCTGAAGTATACTGAATGTTTACTATCTCATGGCAATCACATCTGTCGCTTAAAGCCTTAAATTCATCATATGGAGTTTTTTCAGCAAGTATGTAAAGGTCGTTCCAATTAACCATCCCTGCAGGACACTCTTCCTCGCCTGCATATATTATTGTTTTAAGTCTTGGAAGTGTTGGATGGTCAAGTTTTCCTGGCTCGCTGTCCTTTAGCATTGGACAAAGCTCGTTAATAATATCAATGTAGCTTGTGCCTTTGAATCCGTCAATTAGGACTATTGCATCCGAATCTGATTGTCTAAGCTGATATTCAAGCTCAAAAATCTTATAGCTGGTATTAACGGTGATAAGTACTCCGCCCATTTTGGCGCTTGCGAAAAATGTTAGTAGCCACTGTGGCACATTTGTTGCCCATATTGAGATATGCGAGCCTTTTTTTAGTCCTAAGGACATAAATCCCCTCGCAATAGTTTCACATTCCTGGTCGAACTCTTTCCATGTGCGTTTGTAGTCCCTGTCAGTATAATTAATCATATTATCATCAGGATACTTACGAGCCATTTCCGCAATTTGCTCTCCGAGCGTGCGTGTCAAGAAATTTTCCACTGTTTTTCCTCCTTACCTAATTTACTATCTATTAAAATATCAGCAAAAAATCTGATTTTGCTGATATCTAAGTATTCTATCAAATTAGAAATATTTTTTCAATGATATATGACACAAAATTTTATGATTTTCAAAAGAATCCTATACTTTATATATACTATAGGCATTTTAATGACTTTGAGGAATTATCATATTTGATTTATATTTCAAATTTTGTTGAATAAACTATGTATTAAATGTGCGTATTCATTATTATGGTATCTTAGTAAATTCTTTGCAAAAAAATTCATCGAACTTTATTCTGTAAAACTATTTACTTTTTAAAATTAAATTGTTATAATATTAACAATTAGTGAGCTTTGGCCTATCCAGAGTGCTAAGTACCCCATATTATAAGGAGATGAAGTAATGGAGAAAAAATCATTTGACAATGCAATTGGTAAAATAAATCAAAATCTTTTGCTTGTTATTCTAACAGTATTGTTCGCAGGTCTTGCAATGCTAACATCCTACAACCCTGTTTGGGCAAACATTCCAATCAATGTCATTATCCCAATTGTTGTTCTCATTAAGCTTAAAACCGTGTTCTTTGAAAAGCTTAAGCTTTCCACACTTGTTGTTATGAGATTGTTGGTTGTTTTTGCAGCACTCAACATTTTGGACGGTCAGTTTTATGTTAAAATTGTTTTGATTTTCCTTGTCATAAACATATTGGAGGCCACTCTTACCGACCTTAAAAAGAAAAAATACTGGAATGTTGTATCTGGTCTTGCCCTTGCTGTTTCTATTTTCTGGATGAACGGCACATGGCTTGACGAAGGCAAATATTATGTTGCGGGTTACACAGCTCTTGGCACCGTTCTTTGGTGGATTGCTTATACAATTTGGAACTGGTTCTTTGTAACAAATGAATTTAGCCCATCAATCGCAAAATATCACATTGGTGTTCTCATATCTCCTATAATCGGCGTCATTGCCACAATGAACCCAGGTCTGTGGCTTATTTTCCGCGCAAATTCGCTTACAATTGCTGGATTTATACAGATTGCTAAAAAAGACACTTGGGAAGAGGCTCTTAAGGATGACCGTTTCTCAAAGTTTGTAGCATCAACCCAGAAAGCTGGCGTTCAGATAGTATTTATGGTTATAAATGTTGCACTTATTGTAGCATCAGTTCTCATAAAATAAATTAATAGGAGGGTAAACTATGTTTTTCTTTGAAGCAATTCCTTTTAAAACTGTGCTTGTTGCACTTGGCGTTATGGCTTGTTTGATGTTAGTTAACGAACTTACCAGACGCAGCAAATGGTTGTCAGTCGTTTTTTACATCGCACTTCCAATAGCACTTACCATTTTTGTTTGGCCAAAAACAGCAGGCTCAGGCTCTACCGGTGGATACTGGTTTGCATGGGTAAAGACTTATTCCGCTCTTGCCGGCGTTATCGGCTTTATGATTTTACGCTTTGTTAAGGGCATGGATAAAAATAAGTTTTTCCTTATTTATCCTGGTCTTATCCTCTCAATCAATATACTTGAAGCAGTTTATCGCGACATTGAAGTTTTCTCATCTCCAGGCGTTGTTGAAAACGGACTCTATCTTCTTGGCGGTCCTTGGAACATAATCAACGCTATTGCAGGTATCATAAACATTGTTACAATTACAGGCTGGGTCTGCATTCGTGTTTCAAAAACCAAATCTCGCGATATGGTTTGGGCAGATCAGCTCTGGTTCTGGATTATTGCATATGATTTGTGGAACTTTGCATATTGTTACAACTGCATCTCAGACCGCTCTTTCTATGCAGGCTTCATTATCCTCATTTCTGCAACACTCGCAGAAGTTTTCATAAAGCGTGGTTGCTGGCTCCAGCATCGTGCACAGACTCTTGCTCTGTATGCCATGTTTACTCTAACATTCCCTGCTTTTGCAGACAGCTCGGCGTTTGCTGTTAAGTCAACGCACAATCCAACAGCTTTGATGCTTCTCAGCTGTGCTGCACTCGCTATGAATATCGGCGTTCTTATTTATGAAATCATCATGGTAAGAAAGCAGAAGATTAACCCCTTCAAGAAAGAAGTCTACACCGAAACTTCTGCATATAAAAAGGTTCTTGCTGACAATGGTCTTGCCGAATCTGTTGCCGAAGCAAACTAAGCCAATTTCTCGCTTAGATAAAGTTATTAAAGACAATGGGTGCCTTTTTGGCATCCATTGTCTTTTTTATTCTAAATATCATCGCTATTTTATAGTTTAAAAATGCTCTGTTTATAAAAAGACAGGGGGCAACCTTTTTGGTCACCCCTGATAGAAAATTTGTTATAAACTGGCTTTACCAACAAAAAGAATCCGCTTTATTTTTATCCACCCCAAAATATGTGGTCATCAATAAGCACTGCTCTGCAAAAAGATGCCTCTGCTCCACAAATCTTAACAGGTAATGCTATTAAAAAATATTTTCCCGCTTTTACTTGGCTCAAATCAAGCCCCTCTAAAATTGGCACTGCGTTGTTAAGAAATGCTCGATGAACCGCACTATCTTCCTCGCCTTTTCCTATAGAAAGACCATCTGTTCCAATAAGCTTAAGTCCAAGATTACAAGCATCTTCAACAGCACCTGCCATAAAATGTGCGTTTCCGCCCGATTTTATAAGCAACCTTTCACAGCTTCTGGGAAACAGCTGTTCAATTGTTACTCCTGCTATCATTCCCTTTGGCAACTCAATGACTGTGCAAGCACCAACGAAACAGCCCATGTCAAGCTTGTCAACTGAATCCCCATCTTCAATAAAATGAAGTGGTGCGTCAATATGTGTTGCTGTATGTAGTGATGAATAAAGGGCAGAAAGCTCAAACTCATCTCCGCAATCCATCCTGCTCAGTCGCTGGATTTTGGGAGCTGGGTCACCGTCAAAAACCTGTGCGGTCAGCAAATCTGTGGAAATGTCAATGATGTTCATACATCTGCCCCCTTTTCTTTTATAAATATATTTTATTGTATCAAAAAACTTTGAATTTTGCAAAAAATTTTTAGAGTCCGATTGTATGTACTCCAAGCCCTTGACATGAAATTTGATGTTGAAAAATTTTCACAATGTTTGTATAATTAAATTATGACGAACATTTGTTCTAATTAATTAGGAGGATGACAACCATGACATTATTTGAACTTGGCACAGAGTATCTTGAGCAGTCTGATATTATTAGGTCGCAGATAAGGGAACTAAGACCAAACCTCAAAATTCAAAGCGGAAACGACCTCTTAGAGTTAAGGCAAAAAATTGCGAGAATGTATCAAATGTCTCTTGATTGCAGAAAGATCGGAGAGCATCTACAAAATTATTATAATTAGTATATAGTCTTGCTTAAAATATGTTGCATTTTTTTCTTGCCCTTTTTGCAATATTGTTATAAAATATAGCAAACTATACATTAGGCATTTAATAATTAATTTTATTGCCTTATAAGTTAGGAGAACTATTTTATGTGTGGAATTATTGGATTTACCGGCACTCAAAAAGCTACGCCTATTCTTCTTGATGGTCTTGAGAAGTTGGAGTACAGAGGTTATGACTCTGCTGGAATTGCTGTTCTTGAGGACGGGGATATTGATATTATTAAAACAAAGGGTAAGCTTGCTGTTCTTCGTGATAAGATTGCTTCAACGAGAGAGCCAAGCGGGACAATGGGTATTGGACATACTCGCTGGGCAACTCATGGCGAGCCTTCTGATGCTAACTCTCATCCCCATATCAGTAAGTCAAGGCGTTTTGCTGTTGTTCACAACGGTATTATCGAAAACTATGCTGTGTTGAAGCAGGAACTTATTGCAAAAGGCTTTATCTTTCATTCTGAAACTGACACAGAGGTTATTGCTCATCTGCTTGACACAAACTATAACGGCAATTTTTTTGAAACTGTTCAAAAAACTGTTGCTCAGCTCAGTGGCTCATACTCTATAGGTATTCTCTGTAAAGACGAGCCGGAAAAGCTTATTTGCGTCAGAAAAGCAAGCCCGCTTATCATTGCAGTCAGTGAAATTGGCAACTTTATTGCGTCTGACATCACTGCCATTTTAGCTCACACCCGCGATACCTATAAAATGATGGACGACGAATATGCAATTGTTGGCAAAAACAGCGTTGAGTTCTTTGACAAGGACGGCAAGGAAATACACAAAGAGATTACTAAAATAACTTGGGATGTTGACGCCGCAGAAAAAGGTGGCCATGAGCATTTCATGATAAAAGAAATTTTGGAGCAGCCAAGCGCAATAAAGGCAACTATTTCTCCAAGAATTACAGACGATAGAAAAATCAAGCTTGACAATATAAGCCTTACAAAAGAGCAGATTGAAAGCTTTAATAAGATAGTTATTCTTGCTTGTGGCTCTGCTTACCATGTTGGCGTTGTCGCAAAATATGTTATTGAAGAGCTTGCACAAATAACCGTTGAGGTTGACATCGCTTCGGAGTTTCGTTATCGCTATCCTTTGGTTGATAAGAATTCACTTATTCTCATCATCAGCCAGAGCGGTGAAACCGCCGATACTCTTGCTGCCCTTCGTGAGGCTAAAGCAAGAGGAGCGCGCGTTATGTCAATTGTCAATGTTGTTGGCTCGTCCATAGCAAGTGAGAGCGATGATGTTCTCTACACATGGGCAGGTCCGGAAATATCTGTTGCCACTACAAAGGCATACAGCACACAGCTGACTCTCGTTTACCTGCTTGCAATTCATCTTGCACAGCAAACAGGCAAGATTGATGACAACTATGCAAAAGAACTTCTCGATGAGCTTGTGACTCTTCCTGAAAAAATAAAATATATCTTTAAGCAGAGAGAGTATATAGATAGAATAGCACAGCGTTATACATTCCTTGAGCATGCATATTTTATCGGCAGAAACCTTGATTATGCAGTGGCACTTGAGGCGTCACTCAAGCTTAAGGAAATCAGCTATATTCATTCAGAAGCATATGCCGCAGGTGAACTTAAGCATGGAACTATTTCTCTTATAGAGCCTGGCACCTCTGTGATTGCTCTTTGTTGCTCTGACAGGCTCGTTGACAAGACAATGAGCAATGTTGAAGAAGTTATGGCAAGAGGGGCTCAAGTGCTTTGTGTGGCTGTTGAGGGCAACACAGCGTGTAAGCATATTTGCGACCATGTTATCTATGTGCCGAAGACACACCATCTGTTTATGCCTTCGCTTGAAGTTGTTCCTCTTCAGCTTCTTGGCTACTACACCGCAAAGGCAAGAAAGTGCGATATTGACAAACCCAGAAACCTTGCAAAATCTGTTACCGTTGAATAAATATTGTTAATTATAATTTTTAAAAGCATGGCTTCGTCTGCCATGCTTTTTTTCTTTGCTATATTTAATTTTAAAAAAATATTATTCGGGTTAACATTCAGTATGACAATTTAAAAGGCGACACAAACAATATGTGCCACCCTGTTTTATGGTTAATATGCAATTTACAAACAGTTTTTTTCAATAAACTCTGCCAATCCGTCTTCATTTACACTTCCACAAACAGTAGTCGCAACATTTTTAAGCCCTTGCATTGCATTCCCCATTGCAACACCTACCCCAGCGAATTCAAACATTGAGCTGTCATTAAGGGAATCGCCAAAAGCAATTATCTCTTCCCTCTTAATGCTATGTATGTCCGCAATTCTCTGTATTGCTCGTCCTTTGCTAACACCCTTTTGAGTCAAATTCAAAAGATATTTGTCGCAAATTCCAATTTCATATTTATCTCCAAACTCTATCTTTGCAAGATTTTCAAACTCACACACCTTGTTGTGGCTATAGGCACCAACAATAATCTGTGCAACATCCATTTTTGTGCAATCATATTGAAGACAAACTTCTGTTTTTTTAAGCGGGTATTTAACTGCCTTTTCACAGATACTCATAAAAAGATCCTGCGTTTTGGATTTCATCTGAAAGTCCGAGGCAAGGAATATATGTTTTGATTTTAAGTCAAAGAACCTAATAATTTCAAGTGCCTCTTTATATGTAAAAAGGCTTTGGAAAACGACACTGTTATCTGCAAGATTTCGAACTGTCGCACCTTGGTTTGCAATTATCTCATCTCTAAGCCCAATTTTCTTTGCAATTTCCGCAATGCCGATATATGGTCGAGTGGTGCAAACCACAAACCTGCCACCGTTATCTGTAAATTGCTTTATAGCGGATTTAGTTCTTTGTGTAACCATTTTTCTCCTGTTGCAGATGGTGTTGTCAAAATCTGAAACGATTAACTTATACCTCATTGTTTTCCACCCAACTAAAATTTCATTTTAACCCATTCCCAACTATTATCTCATATTTTTATAAAAAAGCAATAGACAAATGTTAACAAAAAGGCCTTCACCTTATATGAAGACCTTTTCTTGGCTTATTTTATTGCAATGTACCCATAGTCAATGTCAAGTTCGTTAAGTTTTGGGGCTATTCCATCAACTGCGTATGGTGTTCCGTGAGAAACCTTAAATCCCGTTGCAGTTACCTCCAGTCCCAAAGATGACATATTTTTTGTACCTATAGCTGAATACGAGCCTGCTGTGCCAATGTTACCAAGCGATTTGTTATATGGAAATATAAATAATGCCTTTGGCTGAAAGCCAAGAGTTACGGTAACCTGTGCCGCTCCTGAGCCAAAATACATTCCAGTTACACACTGGGTGTTCCAAAGCGTTCTTTCTGCTGCTGTCATGTGTATATCTTTGTCTGCGGTATGCGTTCCCAAGATATTATCTATTATTGAATTGTCCGAGTTGAAGTCGGCTCTTTTGGGAATATCCGAACCAATCCATTGGTTAAGATTTAATTTTGTTGTTTTGTTTGTACTTGACATATAATCCTCCTTAAAAATCACTCTTGCTCAACGCTGTCAAAGGTGAGTGCCAGCTTATCAAGATACATAAAGCTACTGTTTGCTGCATCTCGTGTGTCCCAATTTATCATTGGCAAGTTTGAACGAAGTTCAAGATGTATGGGAACTATTGGTCTTATTGCTCCCAAAACATCACTCAGCTTATCCTGCGTTGACTGCTGTGGATTTGTGAAAGTTAGCGTCATTCTTTGCTGTGCAAAAGCTTCTGTAATGCTTCCCACAAAGCCTGAATTCACCACTGCATTGTTGAACTCCGAAAGCTTCCAGCATCCTCTGACTGTGCTAAAAAGCTCGATTATTTTACTGCGTCTTGCCTCAAGTGTTTGCTGCGGGGTTATTGCCAGCATTTTCTCGCGAAGGCTCAGCCCAAAGTTCTGTGCTGTCTGTACAAATCCTTCTGTTTTAAGCAATTGTATCTGCTCTTTAACGAGATTTATGCCACAGGCATAGGCACACAGCTCGGCACGAACCACTGTGTTTGTCCCAACGTTGTAAATTCCAAGTGGAAGAAGCACCATTTTTAATTGTTCAAAAGTGTCTGTAACCATTATGCACCTCTCTTAAATCACATCGGCGACAGTTAGTGTTCCGATTTTCAGCTTGCTCCTGCCAGAGATTGCTGTGTCGTCCGTTGGCGTTGCAAGCTTGTAATTTTCAATACCTTCGATGTTAAACAGTATGTTTGCAAGCCTTGATATAATCAAGTTTTCGCCAACTCTAAGGGAGTCAACATACTCTGTTATTTTTTGTTTGCACTTTGAAATAACCTCGCTACTTACAAAATCTGCTTTTGTCTTTAAGTAAACAGTGATGTTTATTGCTTGATTTGTACAACAAAATGCCTTTGCATCTGTTCCAATCTCTCGGCTGGACGCAAGCTGTGTATCAAGCGCATTTTTAATCGCATTTATCTGTGCTGTGTCCTGCTCGGCTGTGTCAAACACAACATCAACCGTTCCCGCTCCTCTTGCTGTACTGATAGCATTTACAGAAATCACCTTTGGGTTTTGCATTGCAATTTCTTCATAGAACTGTTGATTTGCGCCATTTGAAATCTGTGCAAAACTTTTGAAAATTCTGCTTCTTAGCAGTTCATCATCTTCCTGCTCACTGCCACCCGTTATCACTGTTGTATTTGTAACCGAATTTATTCCCTGTGGCGGATTTATAAGAATTGTGACACACCCAAGTGCCGCGTTACCATTTGTTCCGCTGCTTTGTGCAACAATTGGGATATCCACAAAGGTTTTCCCCTGAAGCAATGTTGCCTGCTGTGTTGTCGCATAGTTTTGAGCGTTTGCACCTGAAATTGCACATAGTGTTCCAATTGGAATAACTATATCTGATAGCGCCGCCTTTGCTGTTGCAAACCTTGCTGTACCATGTGCTTTTGTCGCAAGCCTTCTGGAAAACCCACGCATCTGTGCGTGCTTATCCAAAAATTCTCCGCTTGCCGTCTGCAAAAACACTTGATTTGCAACAAAGCTTATATCTGCACTTTGAGAAAAAAGTTGCCCCGCAAGAAGCCTTAGCCTTATCCCAATATCAGATGCATCGTCGGCTTCAAATCCGCTTTCCTGCTTAAATTTGGTTTTCATTGTTGTGAGTATTTCCTCATAAGTTAGTGCTTTAATCATAAATTTACCATCACTTCCTCCCGATTATTTTCAATGAGCAGCAATATCTTTACTGCGTTTGGCTTTCCACTTGTATCAAGTTGAACCTGCGTTGCATAGGCCCTTATCTGTGGCTGATTTTTAAGTGCCACCTGTGCCATTGAAAGCGCAAGCGCATTTTTTGCATCTATCGCACTATCCTTTAGCTCAAAAAGTCTGCTTCCAAGGCTTTTGTTGTGAAGGAAACTTCCCTTTGGCACGCATAGGCAGATTCTTGCTCTTTGCAAAAGCTCCTGAATGCCCGTTATTGAAACGGGCAAACCGTTTTGCGAAAGCTTCAAATCACCGTTTTCAATCAATGTATCCACCTTATACCCCCATTTCAATAATCTTTCCTTGCTTTGTAATTGTTACACCGTTTAGTGTTATATCTCCGCTGTTTTTAAGCACAATGCTTGCACCGCCTTTTGAAAAAAGCCTTATCTCGCCTTCCTGAATTTGCTGTGCATGACAAAGGACCCCGGCACAGGCTATTCCGTCCTCACTTTCCAAAAGCAAAACCTGTGCGCCGATTGGCGGACGGGTTTCAATGCCATATGGTGCATAGACAGACACATACCTATTCTCTGACGAGCCAGCAGTGCAAACCTCGTTGCTATCTGAAAGTGTGACCTGTGCCGATGTCGCAGCTGTGGAATTTTCCCTTTGTGTCAGTTGTTTTGTAATCCACATAAAAATCCTCCTGTCAGGGCAGTTTTTTGCCCCTTTACTATTTTAAATGCTGTGAAGGTCTTAGAGTTAACTTGCACTGATTGCCATCAACTGAAATTGAGTGAGCAATTTCAAAGATGCGATAATCCTCAAAGTTTCCAAGTCTTTCGTCACAAAAAGAGGCTTTTGACCCGACCTCAAAAAAGCAATCAAACGGAACGCAAAGTTCAATTTCCTCGCTGCCTCTTATTGATTTGTCAAACTCCCTTTGAAGCCTGTGCTGTCTTTCCCACTTTTGTGACGCCGACAAGTTGAGATATCTTTTTGTTTTGATGTTTCTGCTCTTTGCATCTTGATTTATTTCAACGCGTTCATAGCCTTGTCCCGCCTCACTTTTATAGCATATCTCTCCCACTACTCCATAACGCCTGTACTTAATCTTCGCAGAAAAATATCGACAGTCCGCACCAATGAAGTTTCCAAAAGCGACTGGTTTGCTGTCGTTTGACTCTTCGCCAGTGTCAAGAAATCTGTCCTTTGTAATTCGTGGAGAGGAATTTAAGACGCATTTGCAAAACTGCTCCACAACTGCCCAATGACAAGTCCCTTTTGACACTGCAAAATCACCTTGGCAAATGCCGTTTCCAATTACTCCTTTGATTCCAAATGGCTCAAGGTGATTTTTAAATATTTCGTCAAGTGCTGGTCTTATATATGTTGTTGGCAATGCCTCATTGTCTATCAGCTGTGAAAATGAGCGCGCACTGATTTTTATTTTTATACCCTGTTTGTTACACATCGTTATTTGCTCATCCACATTGCCTTCAAAAACAGTTTGATTTTCACTTTTTACAACGATTTTTTCAAGCTCTTCGAGTGGCTCAAAAGCAAAGAATACCGCAACAAACGCATCTGCTGGCGTGTCAAAGCTTTCGCAAAGCTGCATTTGCAAAGGAGTTCCAAGAAAAACTGTTTTTCCACTCACTGTACTTGCCTGAATATTCATCTCACTCTCACCTTATCCCCTGTTTCAACATTCCATGGACTTTGAATACTCTGGTTAAGCTTTAACAAGCTTTCAATAGAAACATCATAATCACGGGCAATATGCCACAGGCTTTCACCCTGCTTTATTGTGTGATATATCTCAAGGCAAAGCTGAACTGACTGCTTTTGCGGCACTTCAACAAACTCAAAGCTGTATGAAATTGTTTTTTCAATCGGCTCAAGCCCCTTAACAAGCTTTGTCATTATCGCTTGCATTGGCTGTGCTCCAGAAAGAAAAAGTTCCCCTGCTCCGCCCTGTAAAAAGAGTGCAAAAATGCTGTCAAAGCTTAGCTGTGCGTTTTCGCCTACAAACTTTCCTTCTCCGCTTATTATCAGTGGCTTTATTCCAAACTCCTGAAGCTCAAAGGCATCGAAAGGAACTGCAAGTTGTTTAAGATTTGTGGCTGCTTTTATCTCTATTTTTTGCGGATTAACTGAAAACTCAAAGTTTTTGAACCGCATTGGTACATTATTCATTTTGTCCTCCTTAAAGCCTTGTTGGGTATCGTCTTGAAAGACGCTCTGCCTCATCTGACAACTGCTTTAAAAGCTCAAAGTATGTAACTTCATTTTCCTCTTCCATTTAAACAGCCTCCGTTACGCAAAGAGTTGGGCTTACTATGCTCGCCGTTTGCAACACAGCTTTGCCATTGACAATATGTTCGCAAAGCTCTGTCCACTGGCAGCATGAAAACAAATATTTTTTACCTTGCTTTTTTAATGCAACAGTAAAATCACTTAAGTTCGCAAAGTCCATATCCTGTGACACCATCTCTATCCTTGAAAGAGTGAGCAGGTGCTGCTTTGCTCCAACAGCCACAACGCTTGCATTGCCCTCTCCATACGCTGAAATAAGCTTTGCATCTCTTGTTGTCTTGACTTTGCATTCCTGTGCAAGTGCAATTTTTCTGTCATTTACAAAAATTTGCACATCTTGTGAACAAAGCTCTTTCTTACTTGTTTCAATTGCCATTTGCACTCACCGCCTTTGTTAATGTTGTACTGAGTTCCACAATGCCTTTAAGCTCATATGCCCCTGTTTCTCTTTTTGCCGAAATATCTCCAAAGCTACATTTTGCTATATCAAAAGTTGAGCTAAAAAGCAGGTACTCAAAAAGCTTTTGCATTATTCGTGAACATTCACTTGAATTGCCAAAGAAAGGAATACAAACCAAAAGTTCAATTTTGACCCGTGCTTTTTTCTCATCTGCACCGCCGAGCTGGCTCTCCCCAACCTCAAGCCCCGCAATTCCCACTGAAACCACAGGGCTTGCAAGAGGTGCGGATTTTGTAACGCCTGGATATTTCTTTATAAAGCTTGTGCTTGCTACACCACTGTTTGTTTTTAGCTCGTCACAAACCGTTTGCACAAGGTTAAGCAGGCTTTCCATATTGTCCCTCCTCAACCCCTCTAACAATCGCCCAGACATATAGAGTATCTTTTGCGACAAACACTTTTTCCGCCTTGTTGATGTAATACTTTTTGTTGTCTGAATCCAAAATCCATGCATCGTGCGGAAGTGTCGCAAGATTGTGTGTTGACGGCCCAATATAAAGGTAATAACCCTGCTCCGAAAAGCCTATGTCTGTGTGTATTCCCTCAAGATACATTTTGTTTTTATACCTAAGTGGCTGTAAAAACGCTCTGAATATACCGCTTGTCCAACCGTCCTTCATGTGAAGCGAAACATCTCTTCCAAAGGTTTTCATCATTGAATCAAAACTTTTCATATGCCCACCTGCCTGAATACAAATGTTTCGTCGCTAAAAAGCATTGCCACTGCAATCAGTGCTTCCTGCTTTATCCTTTGTGCCGCTTCCATTACGCACTGCAAACTTTTTGTAACGGACACATCTCCCGCTTTAAACTCTGTTACTCCGTCATCTTCAAGACAGCATAGTAACATATATCTGTAATATGCTGTTGCCGCAGCCGCAAAAATAACGGCTGGATTTGTTTCGTCTGATGCGTCTTTAAGCTTTTGCGAAATTTCTGCTGCCGCCTCTGCACAAAGGGGCAGACAAATTGCTGCCCCTTCAGTGTCAAGGGTGGTTATTTCGCACAGACGGCTATAAACTGAGGTCGCATTAATCATCTGTTCTCACCCCTACTCAAAATTATACTTTTGCCTCTGTCGTAAGCACCTTACAAGCACCAGGGAAAATCTTTGAAAATCCCGTTGTACAGGTAACAGATGCTCTTTCCAGCTGACGGTCAATAAGCTTGTCATAATCTGTTATGATTCCGCCTGCCTCAACCTTTTCAAGAGCGCAGTTCTTGTCAAGCCCGATAATGCACTTTGCATCAAGTGTCTTTGATTTTACAAGCTCTGCACCAAGTGGTGTAATAAGCTTGCCTGTTGCATGGAAGTTAAGTCCTGCCGCAGCGTCCTTAAACTCTGAAAAGCCAAGAAGTATTGGCATACTGTCTGCCTTTGCAATCATTGTTGTCATGTTGTACTGGCCCATCGCGTTCCAAAGTGAAACAAGATCTGAATATGTAAGTGTGTTTGCTGTCTGTGTAAAGATTTTGTCTGTGCCTGCTGTTAATGCCGCAACTGCGTCCTCAAGCTGTGAAGAAGCAATTTGTGCGCCGATTTGTTTGAGCATTACAGTGAACAAATCAAGGCGTTGGAATCGTATTGTTTCATAAGATGCAACAATCATTCTGCCTCTTTTGCGAAGAGTTACAAGCTCGTTACTTGGTGAAATAACTGTTTGAGGAATGAATGCACCCTCTGTTACTCTTTTTAGCTCTGTTTCATTTTCTGAAATGTCAGATGTTATTGCACGATAGTCAAGCCCGTTTATTTTTGTAGTTGTTGCAACAATCTTTGAAAGTGAGTCCGCACTGTCCATTCCCTGCTTTACTGCACGAGAAATATACTCTGGAAAAAGAGCTGCACTGTCTGATGTTTTAAAAAACTTTTCAACAACATCGCTTCCGTTGCCTCCAACGCGAATATCAAAACGCTTTAACTGGCGTTCAAAAGCATCAAGCCCCTCAAGGCTTGTTCCCATATAGTTTTCAGATGGGTCAAGTTCCTCAAGTGCGTTTGTAAATCCACCGTTTGTTGTATAAAGACCTTTTTCAAGTCTTAAATTTTCATATCCTGCCATTAAAATTCCTCCTCTTAATTATTAAAGTATAAGACCTACAGTTTTTGCGGTTGTGTCAACATTTAAGACGAGGTGACTTCTGCCACCTGTTGTAACAACCTTTATTCCACCCACGCCGTTACCTGCGAGTACATTGTAACCGACGGTTGGTGCTGCATCTGTGTATGGCACTTCAACATAGCCTGAAAGCTGAACAGTTGAACATCCATCACCTTCTACACATTTGATTACACCACAAAAATCGTTGCCTGCAGCACATGATGCTACCTTGTTGTTTGCGCTCATTTTTACAACATCACCTATTCCTAATGATGGTGTGCCTTCAAATGTTGCTGAATTTTCATTAAATCCTTTAAAAGAAATACTCATTTTGTCCTCCTAAAATTTTTAGATTTTGAACTGTGAATTTGTTGTTTTT
The DNA here is from genome assembly GCA_036654375.1 of Oscillospiraceae bacterium. Taxonomy (GTDB): domain Bacteria; phylum Bacillota; class Clostridia; order Oscillospirales; family Acutalibacteraceae; genus RZYX01. The sequence continues at coordinate 23,846 of JAVVSD010000012.1, read as the reverse complement.
TGCTTTTGTCTGCTTGGAATAAGTTGAACTGTTGGTGGAACCTGCTCTGCCATCTTTTGTGAAAATGCAACCTTAAGCTCTGAAAGCTCGCTTGCGCTTGCACGCAAAAGCATTGATTCAAATGTTTGCATATTCATCTGTGGCATGGTTGCTGCACACATTTTTAAGACCTCGCTTCGCAAGGCAGTTTTATACATTTCACCGTCTTTTGCCTTTTCCTTAAGCTCGCTTATTTCGCCTTTTAGCAAGTCAAGCTCGCCTTTTGTAATAACCAAATCAGCATTTGCCGACTTGATGATTTCTATAATACTCTCCACTTTTTGCTCTCCTTTCGCCTGCAAATTATTAAACGCTTTTGTAACTCCTGCGCCAACCTGTGCCGGAACTGCAACAAATGACCATTCATAGGCATCTGTTGGACCACTTAAAACGCTGTGGCACAGAGCCTTTGCATAGCTTTTACCACTCATGTGATTACATGGGTTTTGCCTTCTGTCCTGCCCACACAACGAGCATTTAACGCTTGATACTGCACAGCCAACGCTGACTTCCTTTTTGATGCCTGCGTCAATCTCTGTAATAAGGTCTGCGTTCTTGTTCGTCTTTGCCATATAAGCTCTTGCAACAAGCTTTGTAAGCGGTTCTCCTGCCCTTGTTTTTTCATAAAGCTCTGTTTCAACTCGTGTTTCAAAAATTCTTGCAACCTGATTGTCAGACTTCATATTGTGGTCAAGAATGCCTGTTTTCCCAACAAACATTGGTGCAAGTGCATTAAGTGCCTCGATACTGAATCGCTCAAAATCCCTGTCAATTTCATTATCGCAAAGCACAACATTAAAGATATACACACTCTCTGCTGTTTGCTCCTTGCGTGTAAGCTTGTTGATTTTTTCAAGGTCACTTTTGCTAATCGCACAAGTGTCCACCTTACTCAAAAAATCCTTTTTAATACTGCTCATCTCCCTGCTCTGTTTTTGCATTATCATTCTCCAGCTCAATCTTTTTTGCTTGAGCTCTCAAAAGTCTGGCTCTCGAAATCTCAACCTCGTCCTGAAGCATGATGTCGTTCCAACATATTTCAAACCTGTTGTCGTATCCCTCAAGTCGCAAAAATGTATCGCATATTTTTGACACAACAGGTGTAAGAACGCGCCTGTATGCCTTAAGCTCACTTGTTAGAACATCTGCCTGCTGTGACGACATTCTTTCGGTCGATGACCAGCTAAGTCCAAGCATAAACGGCGGTAGACCAGTTTTTGAAATAATCTGCTCCAAAAGCTGCTTGACTGGAATTTCGCTGTCAAGAATCTGATTATCTGCACCAATTGCCTTTATCTGCACATCGCCAACTGCAACAAAATCCTTAACCGTTCCACCCGAATGCATTGCTTCTCCCCACTCTTTTGCAACCTGCATCGCCCGCTGTTTTGCAAAGGCTTTGTCCATGCTATCGTTTTGTGGTTTGTATGTAACTGCAAAACGCACATTTCCCACTCGCTCCCAATTAAGCCCAATGGTGTTATAAATCTTTAGCAAAATTGAGCTTACAAACGGAAGTCCTTTTAAAAGCGAGTTTCCGCAAAGCTTTCCTGCCTGTGGATTTAAAAGGGATAGCAACACAAGGTTTGGGTACTTTACAGGTACAGGTGTGCCACCGTTTGAGTTGCAAATTTTGATGTCGAGCGGATTATCCCCCTGTAAAAGCTCAATGCACGACAAATCAGCATTATAAAGGGCCGATACCCTGCCTTGTGATGTTACAATCTCTCCAACAGCTGTTCCAAAGGTCAATAGCTGTTCAAAATAACTTGAAATAAATGCGTCAACGCCAACAGTTGTACCATTTACGCTGACCGTTTTGAAAAACTCGTCAATCGCTCTCTGTGAAGCCTTACTTTCACACTTGACTTCAAATCCGCCAACCAACCTAACAATTTTAAAAACTGCGGCATCAATTATCGGAACTGCTTCTCGCAGAGCAGAATAGAGCTGTGCCTGACAATCAATTAGCGGAGTGTAGCTTTCAAGCATTGTGAAGGGGTGCGAGCTTGCTCTCCCTGTCTGAACGGTACTGCTTGCAATTTCGGTGTCTTTTTCCCGTTTTCTTATAAGTCCCACCTTCATTCCTCCTTTTTGTTTTTGTGCCTTTCTTTTATGGCAAAAAGATTTTTTCTCATAGCCTTGTGGTGGCAAAACAGGCAAACCCGCTTTCGTCCTCCTGCGGGACTGTTGCCACAAAATAACGGATATCGTCCATTGCATGGTCGTTTTCTTTCCTTGGCACATCGCCAGATGCTTTATCATTCCAGCGATAGAGAGAAAACTCCCTTATGCTATCCACACAGCCTTCGCATATTTTTATCTTGCCACTCTTTAATGCATCGCTGACTTTTCTTATCCCGTCCTGCACATCATTTTTTGCAGGTGCTACGCAAAATTTGCTGTGTCGTCTTATACACTCAATAAAGCTTGCAGCAGATGGGTCAACAAAAATTGTCTGAATCTCTTTGTCGCCTGCAAGTGCTTCAAGCTCGGTATAATACTCCTCGTCCGTCTTTTGCTCACCCATCGCTCGTGAGTCAAAATAATACTCGCAAAGTCTGTACCACACATCATCTTTTCTGCCCCACAGCCCAAACGAGGCTGGATTGACCGTTCCGTAGTCGCATGAAATGTAGTATTCCTCACAGTTTCCTTTTGGCTGTCTTTCAATGTTTGCACTGCTAAAAAACGGATAAACAAGTCCCTGTGCCGCAACCCATCTGCCAAGCACAAAACGCTCATAAAAAGCACCGCTATAAAGCGATTTATATCTTTTCATTATTTCTTGTGAAAGTGACGGATTGTCGTCCATCAGGAAGTGCAGGTAAAGACAATTTTTCTGACTTGATTTTTTTATCCATTCCTCATAAAACCAGTGATGTGGATTTTCAGGATTGCAATTAAACCAGAACTTCGAACCCTCAACCGAACATCTGGCAAGCGCCTGCTCCACAAATGAACGCGGCATCAGCGCCACCTCGTCCATCAGAACTCCTCCAAGTGTCATTCCCTGAATTAGAGCTGCACTGGATTCGTCCTTTCCGCCAAAGATATAGAACCTGTTCTGTACTCCATTTTTCGAAATCTCTATCACATTTCTTGAAACCTTATGCTCGCACACAAATCCAAGTTCGCAAAGCATTGGCAAAAGTGGTGTTATAACATTTCGTTTTAGCGATGCAATGGTCTTTCCACAAATTGCAAACGAGGTGTCTTCAAATCGGTAAAATGCCCACAGCACAAACGATATTGACATACAAATCGTTTTTCCGCTTCGCACTGCACCGTCACAAATAATTGCATCTCTGTTTTTACAATCACTTTTATCGCACCACCACGAAAGCACTTTTAACTGCTTTTGTGAAAACGGGACAAACCGTGTTTTACTCACCTTCATCTTCCTCTTCTGTGTTTGAAAGAGCCTCTGCACTTTTTTCAAGGGCTTCATAAAATGGCGTTATCTCACTATTTTTTTGTTCACAGCTGATAAGAAACAGCTTTTCAAGTGCTTTTTGACGGTCAAAAAACTTTATTTCAAGCCCTCCGCCTTTTGGCTTTTTTATGTCGGAAACATTAAACAGGTCAAGTGAATTAATCTGATTATCTTCCATTTCGTCAAGACTGTATAAAAGCTTTACTGCGTCATTTCCAGAACCAAAGGCAAGACGCCTAAGCCCCGCACATATTTCTGCGGTTGTTGCCTGCTTTTCTTTGTCCCTGCGTCCTATTTCAGATTTAATCCTTGAGTTTGCCAGTAGCTTTTCTGCTGTCTTTTCCAAAAACAATGTGTATCCGGCTCTTGCTGCCGCCTCTTTTGCGTTTCTTGTGTTGCTGTAAATCGTGCAAAAAAGTTGCTCCTTTTGAGTAAGTCCGCTCATTTTATATCCTCCATAAAAGGCAAGTATTTTTTTCTTGCATCTGTGCAAATGCAAAAATTCAAAAGCTTAATTTTGTATCGGCTTTTAAATTGCCTTTCACTAATAGGATAGAAATCGCAGTTTGTTGCACAAATCATGCAACAAACTGCGCAAAAGCCCATATTGTTAACAAAAAGTTCACAATATGGGCTGGGTTAATATGTTTTTTTAAATTTGCCTTAATTGGTTGCGACAAAAAAAGGACAAAGCTCTTGGCTTTGTCCTTTAATGGGTTTTATGATACTTTTTTACTTTATGAAAGTTCGATGCCTGTTGCAGTAACTATCTTCTTTTCGCTTTCTTTATATTTTACTGTGATGCTGTCGCCAACATTTAAAACTGCAACAATTTCGTTAACCGAAGGCTTAACTGAAAAATAGTTTTGTGAGTTTTGAAGACGAATATAGTAAATGCTATTGCCGTCAACAACTGCTGTTTTTATATCGGTAATTGCACCCGTCACGCTCAAAGTTTTTTCTTGGCTTTCACCTTTTCCATCGTCTGGCTTTGCAACGGTAACAACAACGCCCTTTTCTTTAAGCAACTCCGCATATTTCTGTGAGCATTCAGCAAGTGAATTTCCTGTTGCAACAACCTGATACTGCTGAACATTAACCATTGCATATTGCTTTACAAGGTTTGAACTATCCGTAAGTGCCATAAAGTAGGTTGGCTGACCGCTGATGTTAAGAAGCAACGGGAATGTCGCCTTGTATCCAAACTGCTGAACAACACCCTGTGCAGAATCCATTGCTGAATATTCCTTTGCACCTGCTATTGAGTAATAATTTGCTTGCTTTGTTCTCTGATTTATAAGAACAAATCCAACAATTGACTGGTCATCTGTGATTGATGTTACGCCAGTGTAAAGATAAACATCGTCACCAAGAGCAATATAGTTATATCCTTCTGTTGTAACCTTTACGCCACGCTGTCCAAAGATGGAGTTTATAAATCCATTTTGATACTGTCCAAGGTAATTGTACTGCTCAACAAGAAGGTCAGATGAGTAAACTCTGTCAATCCATTGAAGGTCTTTATTTTCTTTAAACTCTTTGGTTGAATAGTAAGTGCATTCACCTGTTACTGCATTTACAAGTGTTGCACCAACAACATCTTTGCCTCCAAAAAGCCCAATTGTTTTGTCAATTCTTGGGCAAACCCAATAAGGATTTCCCTTTTCATCAATTTCAAAAACCGGGTCGTCAAACATATAGGTTGGATAATTGAAACGAAGGTGACGAATAAGGTTTCGATTGAAGTACTCTGATGTTGAATACTTCATGCCCTCTTCAAGGCGGACAACATCGACCTCCTGTGAAACCATGTCAACAATAAGATATGCCGGAAGACCTTCTTTTTTATTTATAAACCATTTTATAACATCATTGTATTTAACTGGTGTTACACGAACTGGTCTGTTTTTATAGTTAATCTGGGTATAGTAATTATCAACATCAAACTGCGAAATCATATCCTCAAGCTCGCCAAGCTTTCTGTCTGCAAGCTTTGCAGTTGATGCTGCATCAAGCATTGGAACTCTTGAAAAATCAACCTCTTCGATATCCTTTTTAAAGTTCCCTGTGTCAACCTGAATAAGCTTACTGTAGTCCTTTGACCTGAAAATGACAGATGATGCAATTCCGCCAACAAGAACAAGAAGCACTAACGCTATAACAATTGCAACAATAACCTTTAGCTGTCTGGTAAAAAATGGCCTGTTTTCCACCACCGTTGCAACCTTTGCCGTAAGAAACGACATTGCGCCATAAATAACTGCGAGAATTCCTATAAAGACATAAAAATCAACTGCATGAAAATTGAATACAGGCAATGTGAAATAATAAATTATTCCGCCTGCGACAGCTGTTACAAGAATATTTATAAGAATTTTGAGATACCATTTATTTGGAAGGGTAAATGGCAATTTGGGTTGATTTTGAATAAAGTCGGCTTTTTCGAATTTCATATTATACCTCCGCTAAAATTACTTTATGGATAATATTATATCCACAATCAAACCCAATTACAATACAATTCTTGCAATGACCGCTTTTATGTACTATTATATATGTATTATTATCTAAAAACAGGGAGAAATTGTATGTCCGAAAACAACTTTTTTGCACTTACATCACGAATGAAAAACATTAATAGATGGGCGCTTATGAGAAATACTCAAACAGAAAATTTGAGCCAACACTCCCATGAAGTTGCCGTTATTGCCCATGCGTTAGTAGTTATTTCCAACAAGCGTTTTGGCACAACTTATAATGCGGAAAGAGCTGCACTTATCGGACTTTATCACGACACCCCAGAGATTTTAACAGGTGATATGCCAACTCCCGTAAAGTACCATAGCCACGAAATTCGCGATGCTTTTAAAAGCGTTGAAAAGGTTGCAACAAACAAGCTTTTGTCAATGCTCCCTGCGGATATTCAAGACGAGTATCACAGCCTTTTCTTTGCACAGGCGGAGGACTTGCCTCTTTGGCAGTTTGTTAAGGCTGCAGATAAAATCAGCGCACTTATAAAATGTATAGAGGAAGAAAAAGCAGGAAACACTGAATTTACAAAGGCTGCAGAATCTCTTGAAAAGCTTATTTCAGAGATGAATATGCCTGTTGTCAATATGTTTGTAGAGGAATTTCTACCTGCATACTATTTAACTCTTGACCAGCTGGACTGATTTTACATAGAAAAACAACTAATTTATTTTTTTTAAAGCATTCTATACTACATATTTACTTTTATATGTGTTATAGCGTGCGTTAATTTTTTTGGAAGATTTTCAAAATAAAATAACAAGTTAATCTTTTTCTAATATTTTTAGAATAACAATTTTAATGATTATATAAGCAATATTCAAAAGCTAAAAATCAACCGATAGAGAGGTCAGGATTATATGAAAAACAATTTTATTCTTGTTCTTAAAGGCTTCGTGATGGGTCTTGCAAACCTTATTCCAGGCGTTAGTGGCGGAACTCTCGCTATTACTCTTGGCATTTACGAGCGACTTATTGACGCCCTCAGCAATCTTTTTTCAAAAATAAAAGAAAATTTAAAATTTGTTGTTCCGCTTCTTATTGGTGTTGCCATTGCGTTTTTAACACTCAGCGGCCCAATAAGCTATTGCCTTGAACATTTCATTTTTGCAACTATCCTGTTTTTTGTTGGTGCAATTCTTGGCGGAATGCCGATGCTTTGCAAAAAACTAAAGGGTGAAAAAGCTTCGGCATTGAATGTTGTCATACTTCTTGTATCCTTTGCCTTTGTTATTTTCAGTGCAACACTCGGTGGCGAAAATGTGGTTTCTTTTGCTGGCATTAGCCTTTTTGGCTATATCAAACTTTTCCTTGTTGGTGCACTTGCGTCTGCCACAATGGTTATCCCTGGTGTCAGCGGTTCCGCCGTTCTGATGACAATTGGCTATTATAAACCTGTTTTAGATATTCTCAAGAATATCACAGACTTTAGCCATCTTGGCAAAAACTTGGCAATCCTTGTTCCGTTTGGAGTCGGAGTAATTGTCGGAATGCTTCTTATTGCAAAGCTCATAAACTACCTGCTTAAAAAGCATGAAGTGCCTACCTATTATGGAATTATCGGCTTTGTTTTGGCTTCTGTTGTTGCAATTATCTATCAAAACTTTATTTTGGCAGGTCCTATTTCGGCAAGCATATCCGAAGTTGTTGTTGGCATCGTGCTTTGCGTGGTTGGTTTTTACACCGCTTTTAAGCTTGGCGACAAATAAATCACAAGATTTTCAACACCATGTTTATAATAAATTTGTAATATCCATATTTATCATGACAGCAATAAAAGCAGGCACTAAAAAAGTGTCTGCTTTTTTGATTTTCTATTTATAAATTAGGCTTAATTTACTCTGCTATATTTTTTCGGGCTTAAACGAAACCATAACGCCCATTTTTGTGTGATCTCGACTATAACATTCAAGAGTTATATCCGCATTGGCGGCCATATGAATTATCATGCTTCGACTGCTGACAGCCGCACTTCTAATTCCCGCACAATTCCCTATTGCGTCCTCTTCCTCTGCTGTGAAAAATCCTGAAAGCGGATAAAGCTTTTTATTTTGTTTTGGCTTGTTCTTGTCAAATACAGGTGCAAACTCCGTTTCAAAAAATGGCTTCCCTGAAAGCAGTGCAGTATAAAAAGACAGACCTCGATAAGTGTACCAGTCCTGCCTGTTGTCACATGGCAAAAATCCCGGCTGAACTTCTCCAACCTTATATCCTTCAAAAACGGCAAGCAGAACTTTCTTTCCGTCTTTTATTGACTGCTCAATCATTGGCTTAATATCTGTAAGCCTTTTGGGATTTCCTATGCTTGAAAGAACAGGAATTTCATTTTTAATGACATCTGCCATATATATTTTGGGGTGATGGCTGTTGTGCGCTCTAAACGCATAGCCCTCCTTTGCAAAAGCAATATAGTCCGGAAAGTAGTTCCAAAACTTTGGATGTGCTTTGTCTTTATAAAGCTCCCACACATCTTCTTTGCTTATAAACGATTCGATTTGTTCAGCATTTTCGAGCCTTTTGCGGTCGCCTTCCTCTGCACATATTATGCCTGCGATTTGGGTTGACCAAGGCGATGACTGAAGCTCTCCCTTCGTTCCCAAGTCCGAAATTTCTTCCTTGAGCGTGCCACATCCCATAGTCATTACAACAACTTTTTCAAAGCCGTTTTTCTTTGCAAGGCTATCAATATCTGCAAGAACTCGTTCCTGCATCAAACGGCTTTTTTCTGTGCTGTCTGCAACAAACTTTCTAAAAAACATTGGTTGAGCATAGTCAACAAACATAAAGTTTGGGTCATGCTCATCAATAACTGCCTGTGCAGTCTTTGTAACCCAGCCAACGGAACTTTCCTCCATGTCGCCTGGATATGGGTTTTCTCTTGCAAGCTTCCGCATTGCCTCATACTTATTCTCGTCCTCGTTAAGCTCAACACCTGATTTCAGGTCAATGATATTTTGCCAGTTTCCAACATCCATAACAGCAAGCATATGACACCTCACATTATTATTGGAAGCTTGCAACCACAATTTTTACAGGTTGCATCTTCGTTAAGATTTATTGACATTATCCTTGCACCACAGGCACAGTCGCAAAGCCGTTCAATTGCAATTTCACCGCAGTTTTCGCAAGTGGTATCAACCCAGTTAGAGCCGATAAAATTGCCAAAATAAATGTTGTGCAAAATTTTCCTTGCCTGCTCAACAAGCTTTGAAACTCTGGAAACATCTGGAACATCCTCCATTGACATTGCATTTTCAGGCACAAGCCTAAATATATGCCACACAATGTTTTTATCGATATCCGCAAGAATTTTTGCAATTTGCAGAATTTCATCCTCGTTGCCCTTGTTGACAATTGGCGTAGTTATTTCAAGATGAACCTGCTTTGCAAAATATTTTATGTTCCTGATGACTGGCTCAACGCTTGAAAGCCCTAAGTATTTTTTATAAAAGTCACTGCTGATTGACTTAAGGCTCACATTAACAAAATCAAAGTTCTGTGCCATAAGCTCTGCCGCATACTCCGTCATAAATCCGTTTGTTGAACAGCCAACAGGTATGCTCTCTTTTTTTGCAAGCTTTGCAATTTCGAGTGCCGACGGCAGATTTACCGTTACCTCGTTTATGCCAAAGTGGATAAATTTATAGTTCCCTTTTTTTGCAAGACTAATTACTTCCTCTGGTGTCAGCTCAAAGGGCTTGCAGTCCTTTTCCTTTGCAATCGCAATGCTTGCGTTAATACAATAGGCACAAGCTGCGTTGCAGTTAAAAGAGCCAAGCTGTAACACCCGACTGTCTGGGTGATAGTGATAAAACGGAATCCTTTCCATTTCAAGCCCTGTACATCTTGCCCACTGGTTTTTGTTTTTTTCAAGGATTTGACCATTTCTCTCCTCATACATATGACAGACTCCGTCAGCGTTTGAAAGCTCACATCTCCACTCACAATAATTGCACCTCATCGCGCTTATCACTCCCTTTTGTTTTCAAATCAAGTTTAGGACAATTCGATATAATAGATTTGAAGCTCACCTCAAAGATTTGGCGAAATACACGCAACCCTTTTAAGCTCTTCAATATAAATTAGTTTAAGCTCTGTTTTGTAAACCTGTTTAAGGCAATCCTCTGTAATGATTTCTTTGCTATCACCTATTGTTAAATGCCCTGCTCTGTCAAGAATGGCAGCTGTTCCTCCAAGCAAGATTGCATGGTCTGGATTGTGCGTTGTAATGACAACCGCATAGCCCTTTTCCGACATTTCTTTTATTAGCCGAAGTGTCCTTAGCTGATTTCCGTAGTCAAGATGTGCGGTTGGTTCATCAAACAAAATTGCCTTTGGCTCTTGCACGATTGCCCTTGCAATTGTTGCCTGTTGCCGTTCTCCACCACTTATTTCTGTATACGGCTTTTCTGCAAGATGCTCAATCCCAAGCTGCTTAAGAGCATTTATTGTGCTTTCCCTTTCCTTTTCACCAGGCTTTTGAAACAGCCCAATAGTTGGTGCAGATCCCATCAATACAAAGTCAAAAACAGTGTATCCAAATGCGGGTGTGTGCGTTTGTGGAACATAGCTTATTGTGCTTGCAACCTCCTTGACTGGCATCTTTGAAATGTCATTGCCTTCAAGTTTTATGCTTCCGCTCTCTGGCACAAGCAGGTTTGCCATGCAGTTGAGCAGGGTGCTTTTTCCTGCACCGTTAGGTCCAAGAATAGAAAGTATTTCTCCCTTTTCAAGTGTTAGCGACACATTGTCAAGCACACCCTTGTTGCTGTCGGGATATTTAAAACAAAGATTTTCTACTTTAAAAATCATCTTATTTTCATCCTCTGCTTATAAAGAAGCCACGCATAGAACGGTGCTCCGATAATTCCCGTTAGAATACTTATTGGCATTTCTGCTGGTCCGATTGTTCTCGTTGCTGTGTCCACAACGAGCATAAAAATTGCACCAATTAGCCCCGCCACAGGTAAAAGCTTTGTATTGCTTGGCCCCACAATCATCCTTCCCAGATGAGGAATAACAAGCCCCACCCATCCGATTGTACCCGAAATGCAAACACTACTTGCTGTTAGCAATGTTGCACAGACAACTGCGATGTTTCGTATTAGTGTTACATTTGCACCAAGCGTTTTTGCCTCACTTTCACCAAGCGACAAAACATCTATCCACCACGCTATCAAAACGAGGACTATTGTTGGAATTACTATTGATGGCAGCACGCTTAAAAGCGAATTCATGCTGATATATGAAAAGCTGCCCATTGTCCAATATGTAATAGTTGAAAGCTGTGTTTGAGGGTCTGCCACATATTTTAAAAACCCCATTATTGATGACATTGCACCTCCAACAATTATTCCCGAAAGCACAAGCATAATGTTTGAGTTGCTACGCATCAGATGTGGTATGAGCAATGTCAGTGCAACTGCAACAAGCCCACCAATGAATGCAAAAACTTGGATATATCCCGACGATAGCGCGAGCAGTATGGCAATTGCCGCACCAACGCAAGCCCCAGCTGAAACTCCCAAAAAGTCTGGTGAAACAAGAGGATTTTTAAAAATGCCCTGATATGTTGCGCCAGAAATTGCAAGCGACGCCCCAACAATGACGCTTGCCAGAATTCTCGGCAGCCTAAGTCCCAAAACAACACTTTGTGTCATATCACTGGCAGCGTTTTGTATGCCGAACAGGTTTGAAAAAATCACACCAAGGCTTTCGCGGGGTGTAACAGGATATTTCCCAACACACACAGCAAGCACTACACCCGCACATAAAATGCACACGAGTACAATATTGATTGAAACTGCATAAAGTGTGGATTTTTTGCTGTCCTTTGACTTAATCAGTGGCTTCATACTTCCTCCGCATGATATAAAATGCACTAAATTTGCTTTGTAATTATAGCGTTTAATCCCGTTTTTTTATCACGCACATTTAATTTTTTTAATACCCTAAATAGTCCCTGTCGAAAGTTTTTCCATATACAAATTGATAAAATGAATCTATCTCTTTAAGAAAATCTTGCTCACTGTACTTTTCCGGATACATCTGTGAAAGCATCCACATTGCACCGAGCAAACTGCTCATGCCCGGAAATTCCCAAGAATCCATGTTGCTTGGCACTGTCAACATATGCTTTTGCTTTACTGCTGTCATTCCCTGCCATGCCGGGTCTTTCATTATTCTGTCTAACGAATAGTCGGCAGATGCAGAGTTTGTGCAAAAAATAAAGTCTGGATTCCACTGAAACACTTTTTCAACGCCAACATTCATCCATATTTGGTCGTTTTTAATATCCTTTGCACTGTTTATTCCGCCCGCAGTTTCAATAAGGAAAGACTGCAGCATATCTCCGCCTGCAATTCTTCCAAGCTCACTGCCCATCATAATTGCAGTTTTTCTCTTTTCCTGGGGAATATCTTTGACAAGGTTTTTTGAAAAATTAATTTTTTCATTATAGTAGTTAATAATCTCCTTGGCTCTGTCCTGCTTGCCAAAAACCTCACCAAGAATCTTGATTGTTTCAAGAATGTCGGTCATGCTTTCGGGTGCAATTGCAACAGTTGGAATGCCAAGCTTTTCAACCGCTTCTATAGTTTTTGTGTCTGCCGCCTTATGAATAAAAATATCCGGTTTGTATTTTGCAAGTGCCTCAAGGTCCACATCCCGTCTGCCCACTGTTCCTGCATCTTCAAGTGCAGGGCAGGCATCTGTGTAGAACTTCATTCCAGCGTTTGCCGCAACAACCCTGTCACCAACATCGAGTGCAATCAAAAAGCTTGTTGCCACGCCATAAACAAAGGCTACCGATTTTATCTCTTTTGGAATTTCCACTTTTCGTCCACTCTGGTCAACAATCACCTTTGTATTTGCTTTTTGTGGTTCTTTTTCCTTGTCCTTCTCACCTTTACTGCACGCTGTTATTGAAAAAATCATTATGCAGGCAAGAATAGCAGAAATTGCTCTTTTTGCATTAACTATCATATTTATCCTCCTTTAGTAAGAAAGCTTGATTAAACTTTATTTTACATTATTTTCTTTACGCTCAATATAAAAATAACAGCACCGCAAAGGCACTGTTAAGAACGCTAAATTTGGCACAGCTAAAAGCTGTGCTTACTTGGCATACACAGTTTCCTTTCCAAATACGGGAGGCACAGAAAGCTGCACCCTAACGGTCTTGTGCAACAAGCACTCGACTCAGAAGCTGTTTTTACTATTTCTTAATTATATCATTGTGCCTATTTTATTGCAATTAAATAAAATATTTTATAGTGCAAAATTTAGTGTATACACTTTGGGAATTTTGACATTTATTGCATATTAAAAGGCACTGCCACAGATGCGACAATGCCCATGAATGTGCTTCTTAAAGCAAATGATATGCTTAATAAAATCTAACAACCGAAACAACCTTGCCAAGAATAATGACCTCTGGTGTGATAATCGGCTCATATGCGTCGTTTTCGGGCTGAAGCCTGAAATGACCGTTTTCCTTGTAAAAGGTTTTAACGGTTGCCTCATCCTCAATCATTGCAACAACCATTTCGCCATTAATTGCCGTCGGCGTTTTTTCAGCAACAACAATATCGCCACTCAAAATGCCTGCATTAATCATGCTTTCGCCACGAACTCTAAGTGCAAAAAGCGGCTTATCTCTTGACACTTTGCCAGAATAGGGAATATATCCCTCAATCTGCTCAACAGCAAGAATCGGCATTCCTGCGGTTACTGTTCCAACCAACGGCACGCTTGTGTAATTGTCGACCTGCCCAAGAATTCTTATAGAGCGTTTAAGCATGGGGTCACGCTGAATATAGCCTTCCCGCTCCAAAGTGTCAAGATTGACTTGAACAGACGAAGTTGATTTTAGCCCAACGGCTGCACCTATCTCACGAACAGAAGGCGGAATTCCATCCTGCGAACGCTCCATAAGATATTCATAAATTCTGCGTTGAGTGTCATTAATTTTACCCATTTTAGCTCTCCCCTTTGCAAAGTAGAGTTTAATAAATTACTTACTAATTTCTCATTAACAATCTATTTTTCATATTGTAACATACATTTGCATAAAAAGCAAACATTTGTTTGTGATTTTTATTTATTTTTTAATTTGCTCATTGTTTACCCACAAAAAAAGAGACAGCCAAAAAGCTGTCCCTGATTTTATTTTTGTTTATGCCGTTATTCCTCCAAGCAATCCCGCTCCATCTTCTGATTTCAATGCACTCATAAATACTGCTTGAATTACGCTTCCAAGGTCTGGGTGGTTTTTAGCAAGGTCGGAAAAAATGTATTCCGTTCCTTTTGTTGTAAGTTCCTCAAGCTTTGCTTTATCTGCATCACTTTGAGAACTCATATCAAGCACTGTTCCTGCTTCTGGGATTGTTATTGGCTCGAACTTCAGCTTTGTTGCTGTGTAGTTTGTTGTGATTCTTCCAAGCATTTCATCTTCAATAATCATCTTAATTGTATGCTTTCCAGCTCTGTTTTCAGACTTTACAGAAATTGTACCTGTGCTTTTTAGCGGAGCTGTGTTCTCATCAGTAAGATTTAAATTAAAGCTCTGTGAAATTTCTCCATAAAGAACTCCGTCTTCTATTTTCACATTTTTATATGTGCCTGAAAGGTCAATACAGAAGCCATCACTGTCATCCATTATCAGCACCTTTGTATTGGCACTTTTTTCTGATATGTGTTTAACTTCAACAACAATTGATTTTTTGCCGCAGGTGTATTTCATGACAAAGTCGCGACTATCCTTAACTTCTGGGAATGCAAACAAATATATTTCCTTGTCGTCGTCGCTGTCCTTTGAATTAATTACAACATCTGCTCCAACAATTTGATTCTTCTTGTCAATGTAAAAACTGATGTCAATCGCTTTCCAGTCGGCATTTTTGCAGTATTCGCTTATTTTTATATCCATCAAATCAATATACTTTTTATAGCCATCTTTGTCCATTGTAATGTCCTTAAGATTAAGCTTTGCGATAATTTGTGGATTTGCCTTTACAGCACTGTCGTACAATGATTTAAATGCCTTGTACAAATCCGGGTCATCTTTTGCAACTTTAAGTGCCGCACTGACAGACTTTGAAAGTTCTTCTGGAGTTAAAGTAAATGTAACTTTGTCGCCTTTTACAGTTGTATTTTCAACCTTAAGCTCTTTTCCGGACTCAACCGCCTTAACATTGTCGTTAAAGCAACTATTCAAAAAGGTTTTAACAACTTTTTTAGAGCCTTTTGAAAATTGCTCATCAAGGTCTTTATTCTTTCCAACTGCTTTAACCACTCCGCTAACATCACCTGGGATAAGCCCACTCTTTGAAGGCGCCAGCCAACCCGAGTTGATTGTGTTTATTTTAAAATAGGCACCGCCTTCAATTAACTTTGCGTCATCATCGCTTTCAATAGCGTCCATGTTTTTATATTCAAGAAATGCTATAGCCGCATCATCTGAAATAGTTGAAATGTCAATAAGTTTTCCTGCGTTATCATATATTGCCATATCCGCTTTGCTTAAAAATCCGTCTTTTGACTGTGTGCCTTTAATTTTAAGTGTGTTTACATAGGATATCAATGCCGAAATAGATGGGTCTGCAGATATTTTCTCTGTAATTTTTGGAGAAAGGCTAAGATTCATATCTGATTCATACTGCTCTTTATACTTTGCCTGTGTCAATTCCTCCAAAATATCAGAGGCACCTTCAAGTTCTGAAATATTTTTTCCAACAGTTAGCTTTGCATAGCTTTGCTTGTTCATTACCAACTGCAAAACATCACGAGGTGCAACAGCATAGGCTATTCCCAGGCCAAGTGCAATTGCAAGAATAACCGCAATAATTATACCAATAATTTTAAGGCTTTTTTTGCTTTTCTTTTTTGGACTACCAGCCTGTCCCATTTCATAAACTCCCGACATTTTCTTTCCTCCTTGTTTTTTATTTAGTGAAAATTATATCATTTTACACTCCTATCGTCAATTATAGAATTGTATTGACGGCGAATTAAGTTTTTACTTAAAAAGACAAAAAAGGCTACAAAAGTTTAAAAAAATACATAATCTTTGTTTTATTGTTATTCCTTGTTAATCTTTTATATATACTTGCAACAAAAGGACGGCAATAATTTTGAATTTTCTTAAAGCATCTAAGATTTAATTAGAGAATTGAGAAGCCCACCGCTTTTTATTATATTTTGGATAAATGGTGGAAAGGGCTGAGCATTGTATACTTTGCCTTTTGTTTTATTCTCTATAACTCCAGCGTCAAAGTCAACCTTTATTTCATCACCATTTTCAATATCTTCGCTCGCCTGCTCGCATTCAAGTATCGGAAGCCCGATGTTTATGGCATTACGATAAAAAATGCGTGCAAAACTTCCGGCAATTACGCAAGCTATTCCAGATGCTTTTATTGCAATTGGTGCATGCTCTCTTGATGAGCCACAGCCAAAATTTTTACCTGCAACTATTATGTCGCCTGCTTTTACATTGCCCGCAAAATCGACATCAATATCCTCCATACAATGAACTGAAAGCTCTGCTGGCTCTGCTGTATTAAGGTATCTTGCCGGAATAATAACATCTGTGTCAACATTGTTTCCATACTTGTGTGCAAAACCCTGTGCCTGCATAATCTGCCTCCTGATATTTTAATGTTTTTGATTTTTATAAAGTTACCGCCATGTCAAAAGTTGCTCAATCGCATTTGTTTTTTGCTTTGCTTGCTCAAATTTTTCTTGGGTCTGTTATTTTTCCTGTCAGTGCGGACGCTGCCGCAACATATGGAGATGCAAGCACAACTTCACTTTTGGGGTGGCCCATTCTGCCAACAAAATTGCGATTTGTCGTTGCCACTGCCCTTTCACCGCTTGCCAAAACTCCCATATGACCGCCAAGGCAAGGGCCGCAGGTTGGTGTGCTGAAAATTCCGCCTGCTTCCACAAAAATCTGTGCCACACCGCTTTTTAGGCAGTCAAGATATACCGCCTGCGTTGCAGGAATAACAATCAGCCTTACACCCTTTGCAATATGTTTTCCCTTTAAAATTTGTGCCGCCGCCTGCATATCTGAAAATCTTCCATTTGTGCATGAGCCGATAACAACTTGGTCAATTCTCATGTCCGAAACATCTTTTGCAAGGCTTGTGTTTGATGGTAGATGTGGCAGCGAAACTGTTGGCTCAAGATGGTTTAAATCAATCTCAATTATTTCGTCATACTCAGCGTCACTGTCTGCCTCAAAAATCTTTGGCGTACGGTTTGTGCGTGTTTTAATATATTCAAGCGTTTTTTCGTCCACCGGGAAAATTCCGTTTTTTGCTCCGCATTCAATTGCCATGTTTGCAATGCAGAATCTGTCGTCCATAGAAAGTGCTGACACACCATCGCAACAAAATTCAAGCGAGCGATAAAGCGCTCCGTCAACTCCGGTTTTTCCTATAAGGTGCAAAATAACATCTTTGCCTGTTACAAACTGCGAAAGGCTTCCAACAAGCTTTATCTTTAATGCAGACGGGACTTTAAACCAAGCTTTTCCGCTTATCATTCCCGCTGCCATATCTGTTGAGCCAACTCCCGTGGAAAATGCACCAAGCGCTCCATATGTACAGGTGTGCGAATCCGCACCAATAACGACATCTCCGGGGATTACAAGACCTTTTTCTGGAAGAAGTGCGTGTTCAATTCCCATTTCACCAACATCGAAAAAATTCTTTATCTCATTTTTGCTTGCAAATTCTCTGACTCTTTTACACGCCTCTGCGGACTTTATATCCTTGTTTGGCGTGAAATGGTCCATCACCAAAGAGATTTTTGACTTGTCAAAAACATCCGTAGCCCCTGCTTTTTCAAACTCGTTTATCGCAACAGGAGTTGTTATATCATTGCCAAGAACCATGTCAACAGATGCTTCGATAAGTTGCCCTTCACAGACATTTTTAAGCCCTGCATGAGCTGCCAAAATTTTTTGAGTTGCCGTCATCGCCATTGTCAAAAACTCCTTTACATATTTTTGTCTTTGAGTTTATTTTCCTTTATTGAGTAAAAGCTTGTATTCAACGGAATCCACAAGCGCAAGCCAGCTTGCCTCAATAATATCTTTTGAAACTCCGACGGTTGTCCAAATATCCCTTCCGTCTGTGGAGGTTATGAGAACGCGCACAACTGCCGCAGTGGCTGCGTTCGAGTTCATTACGCGAACCTTGTAGTCAATTAAATGAAGCTCTGAAAGGCAAGGATAAAATGGTGAAAGAGCCATTCTAAGCGCCTTATCAAGTGCATTTATCGGGCCGTCACCCTCTGCTGCCGCTATTGTCTGCTCGTCATTTACAACAAGCTTTATAGTTGCTGTGGAGCTGTGATTGTTGTCATAAGGCAGCTCATCTATCAGCTTGTAGTTCACAAGCTCAAAGGAACTCTCAACTCCCTCAACAACATTGCGGATAATCAGCTCAAAGCTCCCCTCCGCTCCTTCATATTGATACCCGTTTTGTTCACGACATTTAAGCTTTTCCAAAATATCCAAAAGCTCTGGTGAGTCCTTTGTTATTTCGGGGTACAGCTTGTTTACCCTGTGCAAAACTGCTGCTTTCCCCGCCATTTCACTCATGAGTATTCGTCTGCGATTTCCAACCTGTTCAGGTGAAATCTGCTCAAACGCTTTGCTGTCTTTAAGCACTCCGTCTGTGTGCATTCCCGCCTTATGCGTAAACGCATTTCTGCCCACGAACGGAAGATTTTTATGAAGTGAAACATTTGCAATCTCTGCAATATTGCGTGCTGTAGAGGTAAGACTGCTCAAATTCTCCGCAGGAATACAGTAAAAATCTCTTTTTATCTGCAAGTCCGGAATAATAGTGGACAAATTCGCATTGCCTGCCCGCTCTCCAAACCCTATAAATGTTCCTTGAACGATTGCTGCTCCAGCATTTACAGCCATAACCGAATTTGCTGTTGCCATTCCGCAGTCATTGTGTGCGTGAATTCCGATTTCTGTGTCCGCAAACTCCCTTTTTACACTTGCACATATACTGTATACCTCGTCTGGAAAAGTTCCGCCGTTGGTATCACAAAGTGTTATGCTGTCTGCTCCTCCACGCTTTGCCGCACGAAGTGTATTGAACGCATAGGTTGGATTGTCCAAATATCCGTCAAAAAAATGCTCGGCATCAAAAATAACCTGCTTGCCATGGTCTTTAAAGTACCTACAAGTTTCCTCAATCATTCTCAGATTTTCCTCAACAGAGGTCTGCAAAATAACTTCTGCATGAAAAACTGAACTTTTGCCAAATATACATATAACAGATGCTTTAGACTCAAGAAGCTCCACACACTGTGCATCTTCATCAACCTGAACATCCTTTCTTCGTGTACTGCCAAAGGCAACAAGCTGCGCATTTTTAAGCTCAAGAGTGTTTGCCACCGCAAAAAGCTCCTTGTCCTTTGGGTTAGACGCAGGATTGCCACCTTCAATAAAGGCTATTCCAAGCTCGTCAAGAGTACGGATAATATTAAGTTTGTCATTTAGTGAGAAGGATATTCCATCACTCTGTGCTCCGTCCCTTAGGGTAGAGTCAAAAATACTAACCTTTTTTATTGGTCGCACCTCCATTTTTTTATACCTTTAATTATAACATTCATTTTATATATGTATATTGATAGTGTCAAGGAAATAAAGTAATAATGTATGCCCCTGTGCCATAAAAGTTAAAAAATGGTTACGAACAACACTGTTTTATTGACTTTTGACAAAGTAAAAAGTACAATAAACAGAAAAAGGAGGTGCAGTTGCTTGGAATTTTTTGTTGGAGTTGGAAGATACTTTCTGCCACTAATGTCTTTATTCATATTGCTTAACTGTGCCTTTTCTCTTTTAAAAGGAAATAAAAAGCCCGGCACACTCGGATATCTTGTTAACTCTGCAAATGGCGACAAGATCCCGTTAAAGGGCTTTGAAACATCTGTTGGCAGGAGTAATTCTTGCGATATTGTTTTGAATTATAACACTGTTTCAAGGTTTCATGCTGTTTTGTCAAAGCACAAAAGTGGCTGGTATGTTTTTGATACCAACTCAAAAACAGGAAGCTTTGTCAATGCCGAGCGTATACTTGGAAGAACACAAATAACTGACGGTGACTCTGTTGTTTTTGGAAACGCTGTCTTTAGGTTTGTTGACAATCTTTCAGAGCATAGTGTTCCTGTTGTTGCACCTGCTAATGCTCCAAAGCTTTATGAAGCAGATGAAAAATTTTATACAGGAGAAGTTTATAAGCAGAGCAAAAATCCTGCTTCCTGTGCTGTCGTCAATGAGTCAACTGGAGAAAGCTTTCTTCTTGATGATTTGCAGACTTGCCTTATCGGCAGAAGTGACGAAGCACATATTCAAATTGACTTTCCTTCTGTTTCACGAAGCCACGCACTTCTTAGCCGTCAGGGAGAAAAATGGCTTGTTGAGGACCTTGACTCAACCTGCGGAACACTTCTAAACAACCAGAAACTCAGCCAAGTTAAAAAGCTTAAAGACGGTGATGTTATTGATATCGCCGGTATTACAATGATATTTAAAAGCAGTAAATAACAGCTATTAAAACAAAGGAGGACAAAGCCTTGACAGGTGCAAAATGGTTGCCAACTCTTCTACTTATGACAGCTTTTCAGGTTTTTTCGGCTGCACAAGTAGTTATCACCGATACTGGAATAAGTACAAAGTCCGCAACAATCTTTGGCATCTATATTGCCATTGAATGGGTCTATGCTATCACCGCAAGCATTATCCACAAAAAGGCAAGCCACGCACTTGAGTTCATTGCCTTTTTCCTCACTGGAATTGGCCTTGTAATTGTTGCAAGCGTCAACGAAGATTTCCTTGTAAAGCAGTTTATTGCCGTCGTTTTGGGCATTTCATGTTTCATCTTTTTGCTGTGGCTCATCTCGAATGTTGACAGAGCAATGTTTATGCGAACTCCAATGGCAGTTGCCGCAATTGTTCTTCTAATACTTACCCTCGTGGTTGCAAAAAATATAAATGGTGCATTCAACTGGATTTCTATCGGCTCCTTTTCATTCCAGCCTTCTGAGCTTGTAAAAGTTGCATTTATCTTTGTTGGTGCGGCGGCTCTTGAAAAGCTCCAATCCACAAGAAGCCTTACCCAGTACATCGTTTTTGCCGTTGTTTGTATTGCACTTCTGTTCCTTATGCGTGACCTTGGAACAGCTCTCATTTTCTTTTTCACATTTCTTATACTTGCATTTATGCGTTCAGGTGATATCAGAACAATCATACTTGTCTGTGTTGCCGCCGCAATGGGTGCAGGGCTTATTGTCCTTATAAAATCAGACTATGTTATTCAGCGTTTTTCAAACTATCGTCACATCTGGGAAAGCATGGACGGTGGCGGATATCAGCAAACGCGAGTTCTCATCTACAGCGTCAGCGGTGGGCTTTTGGGTGTTGGCATTGGAAACGGAAAGCTCAAAAACATCTTTGCCGCAACCGAAGACCTTGTGTTTGGCGTTCTTTGCGAAGAGTGGGGCATAATCATGGGAATTATTGTTATCCTTTGCTTTGCCTTGATTGCCGCTCACTGCATCAGGTGTGCAGGCGGCTCACATTCCGCATTCTACACTATCTCCGCAGTTGCCGCTGGTGGTATTCTTCTCTTTCAGGCAAGCCTAAATGTCTTTGGTGTTACCGATTTGTTGCCGATGACAGGCGTCACCCTGCCGTTTATCAGCCGAGGTGGTTCAAGTGCGATAAGCTGTTGGGCTCTGCTTGCCTTTATCAAGGCGGCGGATAACCGAACATGGCTTGGCTCGCGGTATCATACGGAGGTTGAAGAATGAACAAAATTTCAAAACGCTCCAAAATTCTATATACACTGGTTATTGCCTTTATTGTTGGTGTTTGCATATTGACTGTAAGTCTTCTAACCAATTCACAAAAATGGGCGCTTAACAAAGCTAATCAACATATTTATAGTAAAGGTCAGCTTATTGCGGCTGGCACAATCTATGACCGAAATGATGTTATCCTTGCTCAGACGGTGGACGGAAAGCGTATCTTTAATTCAGACAAAACCATAAGGCTTTCAACGCTTCACACAGTTGGCGACCTTTCAGGCTTTATTGCCACCGGTGCACACACAGCTTACAAATCTCAGTTGACAGGTTACAGCCTTTTAAACGGTGTCTATCAACTCAAAAAAGATGGAGCGGGTCATGATTTGCATCTCACCATTGACTCGAATTTATGTGTTTCGGCATACGAGGCACTTGGAAATAATAAGGGAACTATCGGAGTTTATAACTACGAAACAGGTGAAATACTCTGTATGGTTTCAAAGCCCACTTTTGACATTAACCACAAGCCAACTGATATTGACACAGACCAAACAGGTAAGTACGACGGCATTTATCTCAACCGTTTTCTTTCAGGCGTTTTCACACCTGGCTCGACCTTTAAAATAATAACAGCCGCCAGTGCCATCAAAAATATTCCAAACATTGACTCGCAAACTTTTACTTGCACAGGAAGCTACAAGACCTCTACAGGAGTTGTAAAGTGCAACGGAGTTCATGGAACGCTTAACTTTGAGCAGGCACTTAACCGCTCATGCAATAGTGCTTTTGCAAAAATTGCCGAGGAGCTTGGCAACGAAAATCTCACAAATACCGCAAAAGAATTTGGCTTTAATCAAAGAATAATGATTGATGAAACAAGCGTTACTAAAAGCTTTTTTGACTTGACAGGGGCTGTGAGCGTTGACAGAGGCTGGGCTGGAATTGGGCAATATACAACACTTGTAAACCCATGTCATATGATGACCATTATGGGTGCTATTGCATCAAACGGAAGTTCTCCTGCTCCACACTTACTTGCAAATCAAGGTGCATTTTTTAATCTTGGATCGTCATCGTTAAGGTACACAGATGCTTCAACCGCAAGCAAGCTTTCTGCAATGCTTCGTTCAAATGTTAAAAATTATTATAGAGAATCAAAGTTTCCAAACCTTGAGATGTGCGGAAAAACTGGAACAGCACAGGTTCAGGGCAAAAAAGACCACGCGTGGTTTGTTGGATTTTCAAGGCGTTCTGACACCCCTTATGCAATTGTTGTTTTGCTTGAAAACAACGGTGGAACAGGAATTGGAGATGCTGTTCCTGTCGCAAACAAGGTGATGCAAGCGGCCGTTGCCGAAAAATAACCTATAAACTGTTTAACTCACACCCTATAAACTGGGTGTGAGTTTTTTGTTGCATAAAGAATGCACTATATATTAACATTAATAATAAATCAAATTGCAAAATAAGCGTTAAATTAAAATAGCAACAGTGTTCTTAGCTGTTGCTTTTGTGGGGTTGCTTTAAGTTATATGTTTGTTCATTTCTTTGCCTGCCAAAGAAACGAACCAAAGAAAGGCAGCACGGGGGAAACCCTCAGTAGACACAGTCAATCGGTTTTCCCCCATGTCCCCCTTCCGCATAAAAGTATATAGCTTGCTGTCAAAATAGTTTTAGGGAATAAAAGATATTGTTAAGATTTAGCAAGCAAGAATTTTAATTTTTACAAACCAAACAAGCACAACGCATAAAAGCATATAGTTTGCTGTCAAAATAGTTTTAGGGAATAAAGGCATGGATGAAAATTAGTAAGTAAGAATAGTTTAATTATTAAACTAAAATCTCTCAAAATTTCAACTCAAAACCTTTGCATTATAAAAGCTGAAATTTTACAACTTATTTATTAACTGTGTTCAAACTTAAACCCATCATTAAATTTCCTCTGTGGCACAAGAATTAATTCTCTTTTTAAATATAACCCCTTCATAAAACTACCTCT
>JAVVSD010000011.1:0-56455 GCA_036654375.1 Oscillospiraceae bacterium | reverse complement strand
ATTATATCATATTTTATCCTTTATTTACAGATAAATATTAATATTTTGTCCAAGATTTTGTTATATAAAATCAAAATAGTAGAAACTATTTTATCCTTTGCAATTGTGGCTATTATATACTATTTTAGTGCTTTTGGAAAGTTATGTTTTGTGGTATACTCAATTATAATATTTATGTTTTAGGAGATAAATCAAGTGAAAAGTTTTATAATTTCTGCAAACGACTCCAACCAAAGACTTGATAAATTTATTACAAAAAGCCTGCCTAATTTACCAAAGGCTTTAATGTATAAGTATATTCGTACCAAGCGTATAAAAATCAATAACAAGCGTGCTGAAATTTCCACACGCCTTAACATTGGTGATGTTGTTGATATGTATATAAATGATGAGTTTTTTGAAAAACCTGCTCCTCATTACGACTTTTTACACGCTCCAAAAAAGCTTGATATTCTTTATGAAGACGAGAATATTATGTTGCTTGATAAAAAAGTTGGACTCTTAGCTCATCCAGATGAAAACGAATACACAGACACTTTGATTACACGAGTAAAAAGATATTTATATGAAAACGGAAGCTATATCCCAGAAGATGAAAACAGCTTTGCACCTGCTCTTGTGAATAGAATTGACCGTAACACTGGCGGGATTGTAATTGCGGCAAAAAATGCACAATCACTTCGTATACTGAACGCTAAAATGAAATACAGAGAATTGCAAAAGTTTTATCTTTGTGTTTTGCATGGAACTCTTGATAAAAAAGAAGATACACTTGAAGGTTTTCTTGTTAAAGACGAAGATAAAAACAAGGTGTTCGTTTACAAGACCATGAGAGAAAATGCAAAACAAATAAAAACTCATTACAGAGTTCTTGATAGCTACAACAATATGAGCCTTATTGAAGTTGAGTTGCTTACAGGACGAACTCATCAGATAAGAGCACATTTTGCCTCGATTGGCCACCCACTTCTTGGCGACGGAAAATATGGCAAGAATGCTCTTAACAAAGAGCTTGGATATAAAAAGCAGTTTTTGTATTCGTACAAGCTTGTTTTTGATTTTAAAACAGACGCTGATATTCTTGAGTATCTCAACCATAAAGAATTTGAGGTTGAAGATGTCTGGTTTAAAAGAGAATTTTTTAATAGAAGTTTGTGATATAGCAACCTTTAGCTTATGTCATTTAAGGCACGATGCGCTCGGTGAATTAAGAAGTTAGTGATTTTGTAATTATAATTAAAACATCATTTAATTAAATTTACACGCAGCGGCGTTGACTTCGCTCTATGCCACAATATTGACTTTGCAAATTAAAATAATTATATAAGAAAGGCACAGCTTATTGAACAAGTCCAGTAAGCTGTGCCTTTTAATTTATTATTCTTCTTTGGTTTCCTCATCATCTTCCGCATCAACGGTTACTGTAATTTCAAGAACTCTTCTTGAATCCGTTTTAGAAACCGTTACCGTCAAGTTTTCATATCCGAAACTGTCACCTTCACATGGAATTTTATCAAGCTGTTCAATTACCCATCCGCTTACTGTTGTTGAATCTGACTCCCCAGTTATGTTAAAGAACTCAAACATATCTTCCAGATTTGTGCCACAAACAATTTTATATTTGTTATCTTCCAGCTTTTCAAACTCTTTTATGACCTCATCATGCTCGTCCCAAATTTCGCCAACAAGCTCTTCAAGTATGTCCTCCATAGTCAATATACCAACGGTTCCACCAAATTCATCTGTTACTACTGCAATATGGGTCTGCTCTTTTTGAAGCATTTTAAGTAGTTTATAAATTTTCATTGAAGGCATAACGCAAACGCAAGGATTTAGAATGTCTTCAACAGTTTTTTCTCCACGCATAACAAAGCTTGTGAAATCCCTATGATGAATAAAACCAACAATATTATCTACTGAGTCCTTGTATACAGGCAAACGAGAA
The DNA here is from genome assembly GCA_036654375.1 of Oscillospiraceae bacterium. GTDB lineage: Bacteria > Bacillota > Clostridia > Oscillospirales > Acutalibacteraceae > RZYX01. The sequence goes on along the minus strand of JAVVSD010000011.1, from coordinate 54,510 downwards.
TATTCACTTAGAGAAAACTCTTTATTTATTGATTTTTTAGAATCATCAATTGAAACCGCAACAATATCAACTCTTGGTGTTAAAATGTCTGCTGCTTCAAGGTCATTAAATTCAAGAACGCAACGAATAAGCTCACTTTCCTGTTCGTCAATTCCTCCGTCATGAGTAGCCTCGTCAACGATAGTTAAAAACTCGCCCTCAGTTATGCCCGTTTCCTCTTCTTTTTTCATCATCTTAAGCAAAAGCTTCTTCCATTGTGAGAACAAAAAATTAATCGGAGTAAGTAATATCATAACCAGCCTTATAACTCGCGCTGAATTCATTGCAAATCTCTCCGGAGATTCTTTTGCAAGGCTTTTTGGGGTTATTTCTGAAAAGACAAGCACAAGAATGGTCATTACAATTGTTGATAATGTAACACCAAAATCACCAAAATGCTTGACAAATAGAACTGTTGCAAGAGATGCAGACGAAATGTTGACAATGTTATTTCCAATTAGGATTGTTGAAAGCAGTTCGTCATATTTTTCATATAGACATAAAGTTAAAATTGCTTTTTTATTTCCGTTATCTGCTAAGTTCTTAATTCTTATTCTGTTTAATGATGAAAATGCTGTTTCTGTAGCTGAAAAATATGCTGACATTATAAGCAACACGCTCAAGGAAATTATAAGCGTTATACTGTCACTGTCCATTAATTTTATTACCTCTCAATATTTTAGATTTATTTATTTATTTATTGTTTATTTTGATTTTTCTTTTTTACCGCAAGAGCAACGCCAAAAATTATAAGTGCCAAAGCTGCTGCAATTGTAATCCAAACAAATACGCACTGACCTTTGGGCTGATTACAAAATCCACAAACAGAACAACTCTGCTTAGCACTGCCTGGTTCCTTGTCATGCTCATGGTTTGCTATAGGCTTAGTGCTTGATGGCTTTTTAGTTGTTTGCTCCGTTGTTGTTGGTTGCGTTGTTGGCTCGTTTCCCATGTTTATTTTTACACTCATCGTGTATTCAAAACTGTTTGGATTTGTAACTCCCGCATAATTAAAATATGTAATCAATATGCGAGAATAGTCCTGCTTTGCCATTTTTACTGTTACTTGTTCTTTTTTGTCAAACAAAGGATTTGCACCTTTTATCTCATAATCTTTGATGAATTGTGGCTTTGAATCAACGAATTGATAACCACTCTTTTGAAGATCCAGTATATATTCAAGAAAGCTTTTACTATCAACAAAGCTATAATAAATGTTCCAATCCTGATCATCGTTATAAATTTCGTCTTTGTCTGAATCCATACCAATATACTCGTTCTTAAAGTTTTCTGGCGGATTTTGTGCAAACGAAGAAACAGAGAATATAAAGCACAATAAAACAGCAAGCATAATTGATACAGCTTGTTTTTTCATTTAAGATTCCCTCCTTTATTCACAATATTACCATAACACAAGATTAAATTCAAATCTTTTAAGCCATTTTATTTATACATTACTTGACCTTGTCCGTAAAAATCCAACATTTATTTAGTAATGCAAAATACACTATTAAAAATTTAAAGTGTATTATAAGTGGTTTTCACTAAATATGTGACACAAATAAACCGCACTTTTTATTTAACAACATGATTACGCAAGTAGTTGAACCATATATCATATGCTTCTTTATTTATATGAATACCATCTGATGAGTTTGTAAATTCAGCAGACATATTCCCATCTTCATTTTTTAAAATAGAATTTGTATCCAAATAATAAACGCTTTTTTCTTCGCAAAGTTCTAAAAGATTCATATTAATTCTATCAATTTTTGAATTTTTATATCTTTCATCCGAGTTTTCTTTTGCTTTACTAACGGGGAAAATTGATTGAACATATATTTGTGCTTCAGGATTTGCAAGCACCATTTCATCAATTAGTTCTTCATAATCACTAATGACCTGCTGTGTTGTCATCCACGCAAGTCCATTTATTCCTATCATTATATAAATTCTTTTAGGATTTTTTAAAACCACTTCGCCAATTGCATTAACCTTGCCATACTCCTCTTTCCCAGAAAGTTCGACTTTTTCAAGCATTGCTCGTATTGATGCACCCTTGCAAGCAATAATATTGTCGCTGTCCAAATCAAGGTTGCCAACCATACCATAGGTAATTGAATCTCCAAAAAATACGGCATCATCAAAATAATTTTTGTCAACATAATTTGATACAGGAACAGGTTTCCCAAAATCATATTTTGCGGTAATTGAATTGTAGTTATGCTTGGTTGAGCTATTCGTCGGTTGAACTTCCTGACCTTGAGGTATTAAATCTTTTAAATAAAAATAACACAAAATCATAACTACAAAGCAACCAAGCGTTGCAATAACAGCTCTTGCTTTATACTTCATCTGCTAAACTCCCAATTTAACAATATTTTTATCTCTGGAAAAATTCATTATATTATACAGAACCAGAACTTCTGTTATATTATTTTCTCTCATATAACTTTTAACATCACCTCTGAAATATCTCAAATCTATTATACTTATATTTTCATAATCTTTCAATAGAAATGGAACAAACGAATTGGCAAATGAATCTTTAAATATTATGAGATTTTTATCATTTTTATTCTCGGTTGTTATTTTTATTTCTGGATAATTACCGCCCAAAAAGCTTGCATATTTATCTTTTTTCTTTAACTTTTCCATGCTAAAAATGCTATCTGATTTCTTTTTTCCAAAGTCATATGAAACACTGTATTTAATTGGAGTATTAAATCTATAAAAATCAATGCTGTCATATGCTGAGTTTTTATCTAATAATTTTGAATACAAAGTGCCTCTAAAAGAATCAGTAACAGTTGTTATTTTAAACTCATCTTTTAAGTGATGTACAGCACCAACTTCTTCGCACCATTGCTGATACGCTAAAAATGCGCCCTTACTTGTCCAGTGGTGGTCTGTCTTATAAAAAATGTAGTCATTTTTATGAAGTTTTAGTGCGTCACGGATGTCAACAAATTCACAATCTTTTATATTCTTTTTGATTGTATCAAATTTTTCATCCTGGTCGAAATTTGTGGCATATTTGGGCAACTTATCTTTTAAAATTAAACTTGCATTAGGTGCGATGATAACAGAAAATTTATTGTAATTGTTTTGTTTGCAGTATTTTGCAAAATCATTTATAGAATTTATATTTATAAGCATTTGTGCATTATCAAATTCATGTTCAAGGCATTTTTCCATCAAATATCCATCTTTACACAGGTAAACACCGTTTATGTCTTTTTTTACTGTATTCTTTTGAAAATTGTTCTTATTTCTAATCCATGCTTCTCTAAATATAAATTGGTCATTAAGATATTGCTCAAACTTTTTTGTAAACTCGCCTCTAAGAACGCTATTTAGCGAAACCTCTGGCTTTTGGCTTAAATATCTGTTTTCATTTTCTGAAAATTCCTTGTCAGCACTAAAAATATTAAGAGCCGTTATCGAAAACAATATCGCTATAAATGTAATAATTGTTATTAAATTTGATTTGTTTTTCATAATGTTAAGTCCTTAAAATCTAAAATATAAAAATGGGTTATATGAGTCGCCTACTAAAAATGAAACGGAAACTATAAATAAAACAGCATATATAATGTTTTTAATAACCACCAATAAGGTGTTGTCGGCAGAGTATTTTGCAAACACTTTTTCAGATAATGTCTTTGCTATTCTTGTACTTGCAATAGTTAAAACTACCAATAAAATAATATTTGTATATAAAAGATATATCGTATTCTGATCTGCAAAACCAGAACCTGTCATTCCAAACATCGCTTTAAAATACAATATAACCTTTGAAAAATCGTCAAATGCAAAAATCACCCAACTGAACAAGACTAAACTCAAAGTATAAATATGCGAAAAAGCAGCTGGAAGTTTTTCAAGATATTTTAGTAAAAATAGCTTTTCAATTATTAGCCAAACTGCAAAATATAGCCCCCAGACTATAAAATTCCAGTTTGCACCATGCCAAAAGCCAGTTAATGCCCAAACAATAATGATATTGCGTATCTGCTTTGCTTTTCCGCCTCGATTTCCTCCCAGTGGAATATAGACATACTCTCTAAACCATGTACTAAGTGATATGTGCCATCTTCTCCAAAACTCAGTAATACTCTTCGATATGTATGGATAATTAAAGTTCTCTAAGAACTCAAATCCAAACATTTTTCCAAGCCCTATTGCCATATCAGAGTATCCCGAAAAGTCAAAATATATTTGAAAACTGAAAGCAACAGCGCCAAGCCATGCCGTTGCAACTGGCAGGCTTTCAATAGGAGAAGTTGATATTTGGTTCCAAAGTACACCAATATTATTTGCGAGCAAGACTTTTTTTGCAAGCCCAAAAACAAACCTTCCCACACCTTGTGCAAAAATTTTTGATGTTACTTTGCGTTGCTCCAACTGGTCTGCAATAGTTTTATACCTTACTATTGGTCCTGCAACAAGTTGTGGAAACAACGACACAAATGTGCCGAATGCAATTATATTCTTTTGTGCTTTTACCTCTCCCCTGTACACATCAATTGTGTATGACATCGTTTGGAAAGTGTAAAATGAAATTCCAATTGGAAGTGCTATTTTCAGCAAGCTAATATCTGATGAAAACAGTGTGTTTATGTTTGCAAGAAAAAAATCTGTGTATTTAAAAAAGCAAAGAATGGCTAAGTTAACTACCAGAGCGTTAATTAAAACTATCTTTGCTTTTTTGTTTTGCTCATTTTGCTTGAATTTTTCAATAAGCAATCCATTTGCAAAATCAAAAACTGTGGAAAAAAGCATTATGGTAATATATATTGGCTCTCCCCAAGCGTAAAATATTAAACTTGCGATAAACAAAAACAAGTTTCTATATTTAGCTGGACAAATATAATATATCAACAGTACCGCCGGTAAAAACACAAATAAAAATATTAAGCTGCTAAATACCATATGCTTTTCCATCCCACAATTTTCTAATTTTTAGTTTTATGATATCTCCCCGACCGGGAATTCAATTATACCTGCAGCCCCTGCTGCAATTTCATATTTGTTAAAAACAACAACAACCTGATTGTCTTTATTAATATAAAATGAGCGGTCTTTTGTTATTAAATCTTCAATTTCAACCTCTTTAAAAAGATAGAACTTTTTGTCTTCGTTCCATGTTGAAATCTGTGATTTTATATTTTTAGTAACTATATCCTTATAATTTGTTCCATAAATGTCTTTAAGTGTTATTATCTTTCCACTTTCTAAGTCAATGTTATAAAAATACATTTCCTGATATGCACTTGCTAAAGTTTCATATTTTGAAACTACAAAAGAAGCATATTTGTTGCTTGAATGTTTTATCTCATAGTCAACGCTCACTTCAATTGGCATAAAGTCCTCTGGCTTTCCGCCTGTGTCAATAAATGCCTTATAATACTCTTCTGCTCTAATTTCAGCCTGCTTAACCTCTTCGTTAATGATTTTGCTAATTTCTGAATTAATACGCTTCTCCAAGTCTGTATTTCCAACATTTTTGATGTGAGGAATTTTAACATAAATTATCTTTTTTTTGTCTTCTATATTATATTCTTGAAATGTAAATACTCTGAAAATTTTGCCCAAAATAGGAACATCGTTCATTACTGATGCAAAGGCTTGGTTCGTATTTAACAGGGTTATGAAAACAAAACAGAAAACAGCTGCTAATGATGCAATTTTCTTTGGAACTGTCCAATGCTTTGTATTTTTTTCAAGTCCCGTAAAAATAGCTTCGTCAACATTTGCGGACAAGCTTTCAGGAATTTCTATGGAATCATATTTTTTCTTAAGCTCGTTCTTATTCATTTTTTCACACCTTTCTGTAAATAATTAATAGTAATCTTCAACCTTTAATTTTAATATATTAAGAGCTTTATATAATCTCGATTTTACCGTATTAACATTTGAATCTGTTATTTTTGCTATTTCTTCAATCTTTAAATCCTCAAAAAATCTAAGTATAATTATCGTTTTAAGCTTAGGCTCAAGATTTTCAATTGCCTTATATAGTTCATGAACATCATCTTGATTATATGTGCTATTGTCCACTGGATCATAATCATACATATCATTAAGAAAGACAATTTTTTTATTCTTTCTTAAGTGCATTAAGCATTCATTGATGAGAATTCGATAAAACCAGGTTTTAATATATTCTTCTTTTTTTAATGTATCTCTTTTTTGCAAAGCTTTAACAATAGCGTCTTGTACAAGGTCGAGTGCAGTATCCGGATTTTTCACATAACTGTATGCAACTCGGTAAAAACTATTTTGATTTTCCTTTATAAATAAAGTCAGTGATTTATCTTTGCTTATATCCGGCACTGGTTACCCTCCCTAAAAATATTTTGGTAGACTAATTAAGATGCTTTTCCACAATTTTTTCTGCATTGTCACCGTTAGAAACACATACTATAACATATTTGCCTTTTTGTAAAGCAACTGCATTATCAAGCTTTTTTAATTCTTTTGGATTATAACTTTTAAAATCTTCTTTTTGCTTTTCAATATGCTTATGAGCTTTATCAAGAATATCTTTTGCCTTTGATTCATCAGGTGCTTCAAAGAGAGCAATTTCTTCCGCTGTTGCTCCACTTCCTATAAAGCCTGATGCCTTAACATCATCACTTTCAATGTCATATAAGACTTTAATAATTGCTGAATCAACAGCCTCAAGTTTGTCCTCATACTTAACATTTTCAAGCAAATCTGTTGTTAATTTCTTTGAATCAATAGTTATTACTTTTTGTCCGCAGGCGGTAACGAGTAAACTGAGTGTTAATACAAGCAAAGCACTTATTAATTTTTTCATTATTATATCTTCCTTTTCTTTAACTATTTTTTACAGCTACAGTATGTGTTTTTAAATAATCCAGCCATTTTATGCAATAAGTCTTTTTAAGATGAATTCCATCATAAGCAGAATCCTCTGGTATACATCCACTTCCATCTGCAAGTGCATCAGCAACATTAACATAATACACATTTTTTTCTTTAGCCATTTTCTGAAGTAGATCATTGTACTCTTGAATTTTTTTGTTATTATAAACCTTATCTGACGATGCTTTTGTTGCAGTTACAGGTATTAATGATTGAACATATATCTGTGCATTTGGATTTGTTTGTTTTATTGAATCAACAATACTGCTGTATTTTTCAATAAATAGATTACTATAAACCCACCCAAGCTCATTTATTCCAAGCATTATATATGCCTTTTTAAACTTGGTATTGTTTTTAACAGCATCTATAACAGAAACTTTTTTACCGTTTAAATTAATTACAGGACTTGTAAATACAGTGTTAACCATCAGCCCTTTATGGGTATAAAATGTTGCATTGTTAAGACCGGTATAAATCATAAATCCTTCTGTTCTTGAATCACCGATAAATATTGCATCATCAAAATAAGTGTCACCAACAATAGGACTATCAGGAACAGGCTTTCCATAGTTATATCCAGCTTCTGATGGTTTGGTTTTGTCTTCCTCATGCTTTGGCTTTGTTGTAGTTTGAGAATGACTTTGCGATGGCTTTTTATTTGTTGTTGTTTCTTTTTCAGGCTTTTTATTTGAACACGCAATAAAAATTAATGTTGAACAAATTGCGAGTATTAAAGCTATAACAATACTTCTTATAATAATGTTTTTATTATTCATTTTTCTTTTATAGTGCCTATTTCTGTTATTGTTTGGTCTAAAATTATCCATAGTGATTCCTCTTTTGCTTGTTTATTTTGCGCGCTATGTTTATTAGATGCACCAGAGCCTAAAAAAGTTGATGAAAAAGCAAGAAATATAAATACAATTTTTTACTTTTGAACATTTCCATCATTATAATAGTATAAACTTTTAAATCACATATAATTTTATTTGTATAAAAAATCTCGTAAATTGCACAAAACAACAATCTACGAGCCTTAATATTACAAATAAATTCAAACAAAAAGCAACAGCCTTGCTATTAACTATCTATAAATAATTAGAGCTAAAAAGTTCTTCTTGTAGATATTTTGTCATGTTGTTTTGCTTGTTCATTATAACATTAATCTTTTAAATTATGTTATAAAAATGTAAAAAGATTTAAGAGTTTTTAAAATTCAACCTTAAATTCAGCAATCTACTTAATATTATTAATAATCAACATCAATATTATAAAACTACCCCATCAGTTAGACATTGTATAACTTTGTCTAACTGATGGGGTTCAGTTCAATTGTAAACACTTAGAAATAATTCTAAATTGTTTTTTATCATTAATAGAATTTATTTCATTATATTTTTTACTTCTTCTATTATTCTTGCTTCACTTGGAACCCATGCGTCCTCTAAATGTCCTGCATATGGAATGTGTGCATGAGGAGGTACCACACGCTTTATTGGTGCTTTTAACTTGCCGTATGTAAGTTCACCAATTTGTGCAGCAATATCTGCTGCGATACCGCATCTTGGATATGATTCATCAACAATAACCAATCTGCCCGTTTTAATTGCAGAAGCAACCATGGTATCAAGATCAAGTGGTGAAAGTGTTCTTGGATCAACGACTTCAACGCTGATTCCTTCTTTTTCAAGCTTTTCAGCTGCCTTGAGTGAATACTCAACCATCTTTTGAATAGCTATGATAGTAACATCTGTTCCAGACCTCTTAATATCTGCCTTTCCAAATGGAATTGCATAAGGCTCTTCAGGAACTTCTGTTTCTCTCATATAAAGGCGTTTATGCTCAAGGAAAACAACTGGATCATTATCTCTTATTGCCTGTATTAGCAGTCCTTTTGCATCATATGCGTTTGATGGCGCAACAACTTTTAGTCCCGGTATCATTGTAAATAGTGGATAGAGTGTTTGTGCATGCTCTGCACCTGCTCTAAATCCTGCGCCACACGCTGTTCTGATAACCATTGGAACTGGTTTTTTGCCACCATACATATAAAACATTTTTGCGGCCTGATTAAACAACTGGTCATAACAAACGCCTATGAAATCGACATACATAATTTCAACTATTGGTCTTAAGCCAGCATATGCGGCTCCGATTCCCATTCCAAGAAATCCAGTTTCAGAAATAGGCATATCCATTACTCTACCTCTTCCGAATTCCTCTACAAGCCCAGTAGTTACAGCAAAAGCACCACCAAGTCCGCTCTTCTTTTCCATTCCAGGGTTATCTGCGCCGCCTGCTATATCCTCACCCATTATAAATACGGATGAATCACGCCTCATTTCCTGACTTATAGCTTCGTTTATTGCATCCTTTGTATTTAACATTCTACTCATATTTATCACCCCTTAACTATTAATAGACATCAGCATAAATATCTGTTGTGATATCCGAGAAATCAGCAATTGGACTGTTTGCTGCAAACTCGAATGCTTCTTCAATTTGCTTGTTAACAGAGTCATCGACTGCATCGATTTCTTCAAGTGTCAAAAGACCTCTCTCGATTGCACCCTGTCTGAAAAGCTTAATTGGATCATTATCAAAATAATATGCTTCTTCTTTTTTATCTTTATAGTCCTGGGGATCGCCTTCCCACTGACCATGATAGCGATAACAGTCAAACTCAATAAAGAATGGTGTGCGATTTTTTCTTACATATTCTATGCCTTCTTTTGCTGCTTCATAAGCCTTAAAGAAGTCCATGCCACACGATGATATTGCAGGAATATCATAAGCTTTTGCATAGTTTGTTGTTGAGTCGGTTGCCAAATTATGCTTTGCAGGTGTAGACATTGCGTAATGGTTGTTATTGTTTACAAAAAGCATAGGAAGAGAAAGTACCTTTGCAAGGTTCATTGACTCATGGAAGGCACCTTGAGCTACTGCACCATCGCCAAAAAAGCCAACAGAAATTTGATCTGTTCCCTTATAATTTGAAGCAAGTGCAGTACCTGCTGTTGCAGGAAGACCTGCTCCAATAATTCCAAATCCTGCAATGATATTTAAATTTTGGTCGACAGCGTGCATATTGCCCGCACGACCTTTGCAAACACCTGTAGTTCTTCCGTAAACCTCAGCTGCAAGAGCCTTGAGTGAAATATTTCGGGCTATAGAATGTGCATGATTTCTATATGTAGTTGATAAATAATCATCCGCTCTAAGCTGTGAAATAACTGCTGATGCATATGCCTCTTCTCCTGCCTGTGAATGCATTATTCCAACAAATTTTGAGTCTTTATTTTTTACATTTTCATGTATGAACATCTCAAAATGTCTAATCCTACTCATTTTTTCATAGGCTTCGAGTAAAAACTTTTTATCCAAGTTAATCATCCTCCTGTTAAATCCTATTTGTTAATTATCTCTCTAAACTCTGCCCATTTTTTATAGTAATCTTTTTTCCATTCTCTGGGCTTTGGTATATACTTTCTCACTTCTTTATTAATGGTTGGTGGGGTTTTAAAATATTCGTTGCAAACATTAACACATCCAACTATAGACGACTGACTGTAATTATGTCTTAACACAACAGTTTTCTCTGTAAAATCAGCCACAAGCTGTGGAAAAATGTCACCGTTAAAGCCTCCACCACAACAAACAATATAATCTTTCTTAAACTCTTTTATGGATATCAAATTATCAATATTTGACTTTATTCCACACGCCATATCAGCAAGTGATGCTAAAGCAAAGTCTGATACTCCAAGGTCAGATTCAACCGGAGTATTAAAAACAAACGCACCATTTAAAAGAGGTCTGTTCTCTTCGAATTTTATTGTTGAAAGCGAGCATATACACCTTGGCTCTTTTTCAAGATTCATATCATCCTCTAACTGCTTATAGCTGATATTTGGAGCAAACGATTTTTTGAGTCTTTGATAATTAAGACCTGTCACACCAACATTTGATTCAAGAATAAATTTCCCTTTTTCAAGATGACAGTTTGTCCAACATTTTTGATTGCTGTCAACTACATATTCATCCGATATAAAGGTAATTGGAGTTGTTGTTCCTGATGTTACAACTATTTCTCCCTGTACTGCATGGGTTCCAACAACCGCAACTGATGTATCTGACCCGCCTACTATAAATGGAACATCTTTATCTAATCCCAACTCATCGGCAATAAAATCTTTGACTGTTCCAAGCTTTGTTCCACTTTCTAAAACATTGGGAAGAATCTTCATATCTATTCCATATGTCTTACAAAGTTCTGGCGACCATGATCCTTTTTCAGTATTAAAAAGAAGGGTTTCACACGCCTGACTTGGCTCATAACACAAATTACCCGTTAGCATAAAACCAATAAAGTCAGAAATACTTGTTATCTTATGGATTCTTTCGTAATCACACCTTCTTTTTTCACGAAGTCCTACAAGTTTATAAGCTGAAAAATAACGGTTTGCCCATCTTCCGGCTTTTATGTATGAATCGAAATCGTTAAAACAGCCTTCGTAATCCATTCCTCTATTATCAATATTTGGCAGGCCGAGATATGGGGTCATTTGGTTATCAATCAAGACTATACCCTGTCTTCCGCTGGTTGCAGTGATAGCTTTGATTTTAACATCTTTTGCCCGTGATAAAACATCTTTTGAAACCTTAAGGACATTTTCCCACATCTCAGTGGGTGAAAATGTTGTTGCATCTGGATAAAGATCATCATTGTAGTAACTGGTTTCAACCGTACTAACACTGATGCAATCTCCATTTGCTAATGCAACTCCAGCCCTTGTATTTCCTGTTCCTATGTCAACTATCAAATATCCCTCAAACATATCAATTACCTTACCTAAATCAATTATTTCAAGATACCTTGTGCTGTATCAACATCAGTAATCAAAACATCAATAAAGTCATGATCTAATGCAGTTGTAAGTGCTTGCACTTTTCTTTCACCATATGCAACCACAATTTTTAGAGGCGTTGAAAGGTAGTCTTCTACTGTTGCACCAATAATTCTGCTGTTAAGTTCTTCAAACGGGAAGTTACCGTACTCATCAAAGAATCTAAACATTATATCGCCAATGCTTCTTTCATAAACACCCTCTGAGTCTATATTATCAAACATACTGAGATATTTGTTTTTATGGTTTTTCCCCGAAGAACCAATGCTCAAAATTATTGCACTGAGATTTTTTATTTTTTCAAAAGCTCTATTTATTGATGGGTCATCCATAAAAATTTCTCTGCTTTCCTTGCTTTGTGCGAGTAGAGGGGCAGGCATATAAACACCTTTTGCACTTAGAGCATCCGCCCAGTTTTTTGTTACACTTGTTTCTGGGGTTTGTCCAAGACTTCCGCAAAGTTGTACAACTGACAATTCATGTCTGGAGTCAAGGTTCCAGATATGTTTGCCCAGCTCGAACATTGTTTCTCCGCCGCCCACTCCAAGCACACCTTTATAAGGAATAACTCCATCGAGATATTGTGCAATTACGGAATTTGCGATTTTACCTTTTTCTCTATTTACAACAAGACAATCTTTGATTTTATACTTGGATAATATATCATGCTCCAGATCATTGTAGCGTTCTGAATCAAATATTGAGTTCACATGAATTTCAACTATGCCAAGCTCATTTGCCTCTTTCAAAAAACGAGCTACAGATGAACGACCTATTGAGAATTGATCGGCAATCTCATTCTGTTTCATCTCGTTAATGTAATACATTTTTGCAATTTTTTCTAAAAAAAGCCTTTTTTCTTTTTCATCACGCATGCTTATATAACTCATTTTTATTCCCCTTAGCAATTATTTTCTTCCATTATATATTAATAATTGCGTTTTAACTATAGAATTATAAAATTTTCATTGTTCCGCCGCGTTTAAAGTTGGCTTTTACCCTTATGCCATAAAGCTTGTCAACATCGTCCTGTGTTAGAGGATTGATTTTATTGATAACATTATGAAGTAACATATGAATTTTACACGCTTGCTCAAGAGATTCAAGTCTATAGTATGCTTCAAGAGGATTATCTCCCCATGTCAAAGTACCATGGTTTCCAAGGAAGCAACCATTGTAATCATTGCAATATGGAGCTACTGAGTCGGGAACATCTTGTGTGCCAGGTGTTGCATAAGTTGCACAAGGAATAACGCCAAGAAATACAACTCCTTCACCCATCAATGCTTCATCAAGAGTTATTCCTGCTGTTGCATAAGCTGTTCCATAAGGTGGATGCGCGTGAACCACTCCCATAACATCTGAATTTTCTTTAAAGACTCTTAAATGCATTTTTATTTCAGAAGTAGGTGGAAGAGTACCTTCTTCAAGCACATTTCCGTCAAGGTCCAGCTTAACAAGCATTTCAGGTGTCATGAATCCTTTGCTTACCCCTGTTGGGGTCGCCCATACTTCATTTGCACCTACTCTAACGGATATATTTCCATCACTACCACTAACAAAGCCTTTTGCATATGCTCTTTTCCCTATCTCGCATATGATTTCCTTTGCTTCCATGTCACCCATATAATTGTATGACATATAATCATCTCCTTGGTTTCTTGTTTATAACAACATTTTTTTTGTACGAATCAAGTGCAAGAATTATTAAAATCAATAACCCTCTTGCAACACTTTGCCATGAGAAAGGAATGTTAAGCAAGTTAAGACCGTTTGAAATAATTCCAAAGAACATAACTCCAACCATTGTGCCAGAAATATTTGCAAACCCTCTCTTATTCAATGTGCAACCAATAAATACTGCACCAATTGCGTCCATCAAATAATACTTACCGCTTGATGGAAGATATGATGTTAACATTGATGAGTTAACCATTCCACCAAACGCACAGATTGCACCGCAGATTATAAATGCGATAACTATGTATCTGTTTGTTGGAACGCCACAAAGAACTGCTGCTTCTGGTTGTGCTCCGATAGTAAACAGTTTTCTTCCGAAAGTTGTTTTTGAAAGAATTATATGAACTATAATTGCGACAATTACTGCAATCAAGATTGCAAACTTGAAATCAATTCTTCCATCAGGAGTGTTTATTACAAGCAAACTGCCCTTGCCAAGAAATTTAAATGCTTCCGGCATATCGGGAAGATAAATTGGTTGTCCGCCTTGTGTTACTATTTTTTGCACACTTTCTCCGATATACATAGTTCCAAGAGTTGCAATAAAAATTGGAATCTTTGCTTTTGTAACAAGGAAACCATTAAGAACTCCAAGCATTGCTCCAGCAAGAATTCCACTTGCAAATGCTACATACCATGGAAGTCCCATTGACATAAGCAATATTGAAACTAATGCTCCAAGGTCATATGAAAAAGTAAGTGAAAGATCGATACCACCTATTGCTACTATAAAACAAAGACCTGATGCAACAATTGCAAGTATAGAGCATTGGCTAAGTATATTTACAAGATTAGACGGTGTCAAAAACTGATCTGTTGCAAAAGTAAGAATTAAACAAACGAGAACAAGGAAGAAAATGGTTGAATATTTAAATATATTTTCTGAAAAACTTATTTTTTTCTTTACCATCTTAATTACTCCTCCTTGCTCTAAATGAAGTAAGTGAAACTGAAATAAGAATTAATACACCCTTAATTGCATAAATCCAGTATGATGGGACATTCATGAGTGTAAATCCGTTTGAAATCATTCCAACAAAGAGTGAACTGATTAAGGCTCCTGTAATGTTTGGAACCGCCTTCTTTGAGAAAATTGCACTCATATATGCAATAAGCATAACATCAAGGAACATTGTATCACCCATTCCGGGAACACTTCCTGTCAGTCTTGCATCTGAAAGTAATCCTGAAATTGATGCTGTTGCCGCTGCTATTATGTAAGTTAACATAACTATTTTATCAGCGTTAATACCGGCTGCAATTGCAGCTGCCTTGTTTCCTCCCGTTGCATATGCCCTATTTCCAAAGGAAGTTTTATTCATTGCGATATAAAGAACTATAAATATAACTATAAAGAACCAAACAATAATTGGCATTCCTAAGAATCTTCCATTTGCAATCCCCTGAAGAATTGGATGTGTTACGCTTACAACGGAGTTGTTGGAAATACTAATACTGATTCCGTTAAGTACATACATCATAGAAAGAGTTACTAATAATGGTGCAACCTTGAGTTTAACAACTGCAATTGCGTTAATAACGCCAATAAGTAAACTTATTAAGAATGAAATTCCAAACGCTGCAAAAAAGCTAAAACCTTTTTGAATAAGCAGTGCCGTTACTGTTGCTCCCAATGCAAGGTTGTTTGCAAGGGACAGGTCAATTCCACCCTTTATAACATGTGTTCCTCCGCCAATAAGTATAACCGTCATACCACATGATACAATTCCCAGAACACTTGACTGAACAATTATGTTCAATATATTGTTTGGAGTAAAAAATATGGTTGGTTTGTTTATAAAGAACACCAATACCATAACAACAAATGCTATATATCCACCGTAGGATACCAATATATCCAGCGATTTTTTGGCTATTGAATTTTTCATATGCTACCTCCCATTGTCGAGACTATAACCTTATCGGTAATTTCCTCGGTAACATTAGTAAATTCGTGCCTGATTTCGCCTCTAAAAATTGTGATTATCCGATTTGATAATCCTACAATCTCCTGTATATCCTGCGAAATAAGCAAAACTGCACTTCCCTGCTTTGCCATCATATCTATAAGAGAATAGATTTCTGCTCTTGCACCTATGTCCACACCAGAAGTTGGCTGATTAAGTATATATAGTTGCGAATCAGCCTGAAGCCATTTGGCAATAACAACCTTTTGCTGATTACCTCCACTAAGTAGACCACAAAGTTCCTCAACATTAGGAGTTTTAATTGAAAGTTTTTCTGACAACTCTGTTGTTTCTGCTTTTTCTTGTGCGTGTTTAATAAATCCTTTAATAGATACTTTTTCTAAGCTTGGAAGAGTTATATTTTCCATTACAGAAAGAGTGGGAATAACACCTCTTCGGCGTCTATCCTCTGGAACATAGGCAATTCTCTTTTTAACAGCTTTTTCTGGAATCATTTTTTTAATGCTCTCGCCTTTCCAGACTATTTCGCCATCAACAAGTGATTTATTTCCAAATAATACTTCACCTATATCTGAATGTCCTGAACCCATAAGTCCGGTTAAGCCAACAATTTCTCCAGCCTTGATATCAAAATTAATATTTTTAAAATTACCGTCATCTGAAATGTTCTTAACTTCCAAGACGGTATCACCTAGTTTTCTATTTTTGTTAGGATATTGCTTCTTGACATCCTTGCCAACCATTATTACTACAAGATCCTCAATTGTCATTCCCTGTGTCGAAACAGTGCTAACTTTTTTACCGTTTTTAAGAACTGTAACCTTATCACATAAGTCGAGAATTTCTCCAAAGTAATGTGAAATATAAATTACGGATACAGTTTTCTTTAGCTCTCTGATAATCTCAAAAAGTTTATTTGCTTCTTTCTGGGCAAGCACCGCTGTAGGTTCATCAAAGATAACTAATTTAGGATTATTCATCAGTGCCCTACATATCTGAACAAGCTGTTGCTCACCAACCGTAAGATCAGACATTAGCTTACCACCATTAATTTGCACGCCGACTTTCTCTTCAATGATATCTGAAGCTTTTTTCTCGATTTCTTTTCTTGACATCAGCTTCAGAAATGATTTTGTCGGTTCAATACCAAGGAATAAGCTTTCGGCTACTGTTAGGAACGACACAACTTGCCTTTCCTGATGAATAATACTTATGCCGATTTCTTCAATTAATTTTGTCGTTATCTTTTTGTACTTCTTTCCACAAAATTCAACTGTTCCCTCATCGTGTGAATATAATCCGGAAAGTATTTTCATTAGTGTTGATTTTCCGGCTCCATTTTCACCTACAAGACCATGAATTTCGCACGGACCTACTGTTAAATCAACATTATCCAGTGCTACAACACCAGGAAAAACTTTAGTTATATTTCGCATCTCTAAAATATTTTCTTGATTCATATTAAGTCTCGCTTTCTTGTAAAGTTGGGTGGCAAGGCACTCTCATGAGCCTTGCCACTCAAGTGCTATACTATTTCTTCTCGCCGTAAAGCTTTTCAATTGCTGTATTATAGTTCTGCTTTGTAACCAAAATTGGCTCAACATAAACTGCTGATGGAACATCTTTGCCGCCAAGATGTCTGGCAACCTGATCGATAATTGCAATACCTATTGTTTTTGGGTTCTGGCACATAACAGCCTGATATGATGATTTAGGGTCTTTTACCATAGCAAGAGCTGTTGGATCACCATCAATACCATAAACTTTAATGTCTTTTCTACCAGCTGCATCAATAGCCTGAGCTGCACCTATTCCTGGTATATCCCATGTTGCGGTTATTGCCTTAAGCTGTGAGCCTTCGGGATATTTAGTCATAAGGTCCTGAATCTTTTTGTAAGCATCTTCAACTGTACCAGGAGTTATATCCTGTAAATCAGGGGTAAGGAAAGAAATTTTTTGATAATCTTTTGCTACATACTTGAGCATATCGTATCTAATAGCTGGTGCACGAACTCCATAGAATCCGTTAAATGCTGCTACCATACCTTCTCCACCCATATCCTCGAATATTGTTCTTGCGAGAGTAGAGCCGATACTGTAGTTGTCGGATGTAGCATTACAAATGCTATAAGTACTTGGATGGTCAACTGTGAATAGTGGAACCTTCTTGTCGTGTACTTTCTTAAGTACTGGCTCGTAAACTGCTGAATCTCCCAACATCTTTACAATAGCGTCAACATCCTGTGTAAGCAAGTTTTCAATGTCGGCAATGTGCTTCTGATCATTTCTTTCGCCGTCAACACCTACTGGTTCTCCTCCAAGTTCCTTGACACGATCAATCATAGCATTGTATGCTGTACGGTCAAAGTTGTTGGTTGTTCCGATAACTGCGATTCCGATTTTTTTGCCTTTAAGCGAAGGAACTGATGCGCCATCAAGTATGCCTGTCATACCACTTGAGGCTGAGGTACCTCCCTTGTTTGGTTTCTTACCTGCGTCTGTTGTTTTACCATCGTCCGAACCAATTGTGCAACCGACTAAAGTAAAAGCAACAACAAGAGCGAGCATGAGTGAAATTACCTTTTTCATTTGTTTTCTTCCTTTCTTTTATAATTTAAAATAATCTTTAATTTGATTATTTATTATATCTGACTGGTGATCAACGACTTCAAATGTTGCTCCGCAAATATGTGGTGTCGCCAATACATTTTCAAGTTCTATAATTCTAAAATCATTAGCATCTGGAGGTTCGTGATTAAACACATCTATTATTGCACCTCTTATGTTCTTGTTCTTTAATGCTTCATATAATGCTTCGCTGTCCATAACTGCCATTCTCGCTGTATTTACTATGATAGCACTGCTTTTCATTTTTGAAATAAGCTCTTTACTTACCATTCCTTTTGTGGTATCAAGTACTGGAAGATGAACCGTTACGATATCTGAATGTTTAAAAATTTCATCAATAGTAACAGATTTTATGTTTTTATCATCAATAGTGACAAAAGGATCATAGTATAAAATCTCACAACCAAAGCCCCTTAGCATCTTTGCAGTTATCTGACCAATTGCTCCAAAACCAACAAAACCAACTGTTTTTCCATAAAGTTCATTGCCTTGGTACATATAATATGATTTTGGAGGAGGATCAATCCAGTTGCCACCCTTTGTCCATTTTGCTGCATCAATAAGATTTCTGTAAAATGCTATCAACATTCCTACTAAAAGTTCCGAAACAGCCTGCGCGTTGCGTCCTGGAGTATAAAATACCGGAATATTTCTATTTTTAGCCGCATTTAAATCGATATTTGATGGAGTTCCTCTACAGTCACCAATGAACTTTAAATTTTCATTTTTATCAATTACTTCAGCTGATATATTATCAAGTTCAGTAATAATACCATCCGGACTAAATTTGCTAAGAATCTCCATTAGTTCCGCTTTTGACAACGCTTTTCCTTTTTCTGTCCAAGGAATGTATTCAATCTCACCAAACCACTCCTTGAGTTTATCCAGTCCTTTTTTGCTATACTCTGACGTAACCAGAATTCTCAAACAAACACAACCTTTGAAAATTATTGACAAATGCTCATTTTTAGTACATTTGCTAATCAAAGTATACCAACGCATATCCCTTATGTCAATTAATTTATCAAACATTATTTATTTTTGTATATTTTCACAATTATTGTTTCCATCTTTTAATCTTTTGTTTTTATTTTGGTCATATGCTCGTACATATAGCCTCTTTCCTTTCTGTTTCATATTATGTCATTTTATAAACAAGTAATTATTGTTTTTATAATGAACAATATCAAAATATGTCCACTATTGTTTTCAATATCTATTTTAATTACTATCTTAAACAATGATTATTATATTAAATGACTCATGTTACAATATATAACAGTTGCAATCTTTTTTAATTATTTTAAACGTATATGATTTATTTAAGGTTAAACATTTATACATCTGTTTATTAAAATTCTAATTTTTAATAACAAATACTCATCTTTTAGTGGCTAAATAATGGATTTTTTATAGGCGAAATATAAAAGTATTTTGAAAAAGCAATTATAAATTAATGTTAATTTATCTAAAACAGCTATACTATTAAATATAAACAAATATATTAAAGTAACTATATAAAAGAATCACTAAAAATAAAAAACCATATTACTAATACATAAAAAATGTACTAAATAATATGGCTTATTTGAGTTGCTAACCGGATTCGAACAGGTGACCTCGTCCTTACCAATTTAATTTTCTGCTTTTCATAGCTCTTCATACAGCTTTAAAAGTGTTTATTTGATTAAGGCTTGGGTTATTTGTCTTTATATTACTCTTTATATCTTTAGTAGCTAAATAACAACCTATTTGTAATGGGACTTTGAAGTCCTTTAAATCAAACATCTGATTTGTAAACATAAAAAATATTTTTCAGCAATTAATTGGAGTGCGGTACTTTTTTGAGAGTGCCTTTTTTAAAATTCATATAAATAGTTTTTATTCTCCTTTTCTATGCATATAATATCACAAGTATCCACTATCACTTTTTCGCCACAGCCCAGTCTGTTTTCTGCGTTGTTACGCCATTTTCTACAGATTGTGTTGATAATAGCTTGTTTGAATTGTCGTATGTGAATGTTGTTACTTTTACAGTTGCTTCAACTGTTACGGTTTGTGTTTCTCTGTTGCCTGAACCATCCCCTTGTCTATTCCTAATCAATTAAAATATCAAGGAGGTAGTCACTTAAAGTTGTTCCCTGTGTTATTCTTTATATATTTCAATTTTCCCATCTGCACTCTAGTTAAACTGTCAATATGCTTTTCATATAATATCATAGCATCTTCGTACCGCTTTTCATCCCAATACTGTTGTGCCTTTTTCATATCCACATCAATATAATATTGCTTAAGCAGTTTATCTCTCATATCGAGTCTATAATTATATAATTTATCAAATTCTATTTCATTGGCAACATTAATACTTTTTAACACCTCTTCTATGGCATACGTCAAATAAATTATTCCTTTTTGAAGTTGAGAATTATCATTTATCTGATATAACCCATTAAACTTTTTTATATTACTAAAAGTTAACACATCCTGAAGAGTAAATGAACGTTCATCATCCCATATGAATTGACAAGTTAACTCATAGGCAATTGAATCAAATAAAATTTGTATTTTGCAGAACCCTTTTCGATAACTTAAAAGATTGCCATCATCTTCATCTTCTATTTTGTACCCCTGTTCAATCAGAAATGAAAAATATTTTTTACAGTATTCTTTAAATTGATTCATATTTTCTCCTTATTTTGTAGTTGGATACCAATATCCATCCAAATATGTCCAACCCCTGCTTTGTAATAAATTTCTTTCTGCCCCCAAAAAGCCTGCATTATCCATTGGAAACATCGATACATCTTTTATTGGAATACCTTCATTCATGATACTTCTTAGTATTCCACTATTTTGTTTCCAATTTGCTTTTGGAATATCCTTTATGGCTTTCCCAATACTCGAGAATGCTCCAGATATTGCTGATGGAAAACTTTTAAGACCTGATACTTGCCTTATACCGCCTGCAAGTGTTTTCTTAGTATCTTTTATAAACTTATCAGTTATTTTGCCAACAGAGCTATTGCTTATTGATTTCTTGACACTGTTAATGTTATTGCGTACTGATTTATTTACGGAATGAGCACTATTTCTTATATCTTTTCTCAGATTATTCCAAAACTTTGAGAACTCATACTTATGCCCTGTTGGGTCATGGTAAATCAGTGGATTATTTGCGCAGTAGGTGTATAGGTTGAGTGACAATGGATCATTTGGATTTCCTCTGTACGCAGTTAATTCTATTTATACATATTATCATAAAAGAAAAGAGACATCAATGTATTAGTGATGTCTCTTTTGAAATGTTTAAATATGTTGTAAAATGATTGAGCATACTGATAGAAGTATCACATGTGATATTGTTAGCCAAATTCCACTTTACTTTTTAAATGGCTAAATGTATTTTATCACAACATGTTTTGAAAGTTTATAAATTATATTTTTTAATATAATAGCATCTTATAATTCCGATAGACGCCCCTAAAGACAATACTAACGATATAATATAAAAAGTAATTAAATATGCAAGGTGTACTTGAACTTTAGTCATATAGGGTATTACCATATTAACTATAAAAACCGTCGCCAATCCTCCTATAAGAGATAATTTTTTTATACTTTTACTTGAATGCACTTTTAACTCATCAACTTGTTTGTTGGCAATCTTATAATTATTGTACACTAAGCCTAACAAAAAAGCTAATGCTAATGCTACTCCAGAAATAAAAATCAATGTTTTACTCTTAATCAGTTCATACATATAATTAATAGATAAAGAATAAGTAATAAAAGACATCAACATACAAAAACCTGTTAAATATAGAGTCTTCTGAAATAATCTCAATTTAAATTTTACAATCATATTCTTAATAGTGATTAATAGAAATATTATTGTAAATATTAAACTCAAAATAACCAAATAATGTAGTTGATCATCATCGCATTCAAAAAATAGCATTAATAAAAAAATTAATGTTATTGCTCCAAGAGAAATCATAAAGCTACTATTAAACGATATATTGTTTTGATATATTGTTTTTTTTATATTCTCAGAAATATTTTTCACTATTTCTACCACTCGTTTCTTTTTTCAATATTATTAATTAAGTTACGACCATAGATATCTATTTTTTGGGATATATAATTGGCTCCAATCACTCCTGCTCCAAAGCCTACAGCTGCACCTACAAGTGCATTCCCACCCATGGCAGCACCCACTGTAGTTCCTGTTGCAGTCATCATTGTTCCAACGCCTACCTCTGTGGCCGTCTTAACTAAATCCAACCCAAAATCCATAGCTGTTACTTGCCATGATTGTCCTTTGGATATATTCTTATATAAATCTGGAGAGACATTAGAAATAAGTGAAGCTATAATAATACCTTTTGAAACTTTGCTTGTTGTATTCATAGCATTTTTATATAGATATCCGTCCTCATTTAAATGTGTTTTTGCAAACTGTTTATACTCACTATTTATAAAATCCGCTCCACCAATTGCTACCACAGCAGCCTTCCTACTTGATTCAATTGCAAAATTCCAAGCTCCAGAAAGTTGGCTCGAAACTTCCTTTGAAATTACTTTAGGCATTTGCATTATAGATTTACCAGTATTTTTTAGTGCACTACCAATTGCTGACGGAAGACTTTTAAGCCCTGACACTTGCTTTATACCGCCTGCAAGTGTTTTCTTAGTATCTTTTATAAACTTATCAGTTATTTTGCCAACAGAACTATTGCTTATTGATTTCTTGACACTATTGATGTTTCTATTTACTGATTTTTTAGCGGAATCAGAACTCTTTTTTATATCTCTTCTCAGATTGTTCCAGAACTTTGAGAACTCATACTTATGCCCTGTTGGGTCGTGATAGATAAGCGGATTATTTGCGCAGTAGGTGTATAGGTTCAAACTTAGTGGGTCATTTGGATTACCTCTGTATGTCAGTTACTTCTATTTATACATATTATCATAAAATAAAAGAGACATCAACATATAAAGCGATGTCTCTTTTGGCAAGTTCTAATAAGTTGTTGGATAATTGTTATGACACGCAGAGCCATCCCATGTGTCACCTATATCTTTTTAAACTACAGTTCAATATTACACAATGCTATCTCATCACTCTCAACAATACTTTCTTTTATTATTCTGACATCTTTAGAATTACATTTTGGACAATATCTTCTCCCTTTATCGAAGGTGATTTTCTTTTTGAAATGCTCATATAATTTGTCCTCCAAAATCGTAATCGTTGTAATACTAATATTGTCACTTGCACCTTTTCCAATAAGCTTTTCGATTAAGCTTAGATAACCATTTTCTCCATACATTTTAATCCATTTTGCACCTACCTCATCATCATCAAAATACATTTTTACAAGCTCATTGTCATTTGAGTTATCGATAATAAACTCACTATTGCAGACTCCACATCTGCATTCCAAACGTTTAATGAAAAATTTTTCAATCATATTTTTATGCCTCCTTATCAGCACGGTATTACATTTCTATGATTGAAAACAACTGTGTTAATGCCTCCTTCTAACTGAACTTAGTTAAACGTAATTGAATCAAATCCATGTTTTCTTGCACCTCGCGCAATAGAGTGAGCCATGTCATAATCAACAATTCCTCTTGAGGTAACATTGAGATTTTTGCCCAACATAGCATCTACCTCAATAATAGCACCACCTGGTCTTTCAGCTAATGCGGTTGCTGGTGATTCTGCTAAATATACACCTCTACCGAATCGATTATTATGAAAAGCTGCTTGTGGATTTGGCAAATCTATTCTGAAACAATTTTCTTTAATTAGGTCTACTACATTTTTATCAGCTGAATGATATAACATAGTGACTCCTGTACCACTCTCAAAAGGATTAGTAAACTTATTACTCTTAGGTATATCATACTTCGCACTAAATTTTACACTATCAAGAGCTTTTATACTTGAGTCATTAAGCGTAGTCGGTACATTATGTTGCTTTAAAATATCATATGGGTTTTTAACAATCTTGCTGTTTATCGATGATGTGTTGCTAAGAATCTTTTCAGAGTTAAATGCACTTACTATTATAGTTTTATTTGTTGGATTCTTAATAACTATATCTGAATTTTTAACAAACTTTCCTGTTTGTTTTAAATCACTTAAAACATCATCAAACTTCTTTATTTTTGATACTTTACTAAGTTTAGCTACAGTTGCAGCAAGCATAGCTATTTCTGTAATTAATTCTGTTATTTTTGCAGTTTGATACTCAAGATCGGTTTATTCATCCAAAAAAAGATAAAGAACCTTTCATCATATTTTTCCGGATTATATCCTATAGATATTAAAAACATATTTTTCTCACGGTCTATTGTCCATCTACGAGGACTAAGATCACATGCACCTGGTTCATGGGTCATTATTTTCATATCCTAATCATTTTTGTTTCTTCAGGTGTCATTTTTTCATTAACAAATGCCATAATTATTTCTCCTTTTTTGTTTAAACTTAAATTTTGTTATTTCTTATTTATAAATTACAAATTAAGAGAATTGCTCCCATAAAAAAAATCATAATGCTTGCAAGTCCTATCATTTTTACTTTTTGCATATTATACTTATAGTCGTTGAATTTTCTTGAATTTGCATATTCCGTAAGTAAAACAGCTGCAAATAAAATTAAAGCAGATGCCATAAGCACACCACCTGCTACCCGGTCCGCAGACGGACCAAAGGTGTGCCTTAAAAACATTGAAGGCCCCTCATAATCATCACTCCCAAATTGATTTAAATAATATTAGTACCGTAGTTTAATTGTTATTAAGAAATTATTATTTTGATTGTATCATAACATATTTCAAAATTCAATAATTTTTGCAAGTTTTTTACATTTTCCAACTGCATTGAAATATTAACAATTTAAGTTTTGATTCACTCTATCTTGCCACAATAAAATTCAATTCTATCCATTTTTAAATATATTCAAGTGATGCCAATTGTTAAAAATTGGTATGACTGCTCTTTTGTGCACTATTTTTGTACTTTATAATTTCAATAATCATGTAATATTATAAATAGTCAATAAATATAAAAAACCATATTACTAATACATAAAAAATGTACTAAATAATATGGTTTGTTGGAGCTGCTAACCGGATTCGAACCGGTGACCTCGTCCTTACCAAGGACGTGCTCTGCCACCTGAGCCATAGCAGCAAACTTATCTGCACCGTATCTATAAAACTGAACTCAGAGGCTCTTCAAAGACTACCACGGTATGTATAAGAACCTATTGTGCCACATCAAAAAGGAACCTGGTATGATAAATACATAAACAACAAAAAAGTAAAACTGGCGACCCGGAACGGGCTCGAACCGTCGACCTCTAGCGTGACAGGCTAGCGTTCTAACCAACTGAACTACCGGGCCAAAAAAAAGCTCTTAAAAGAGCTTTGGCAGGGGCAGAAGGACTTGAACCCTCGACACGCGGTTTTGGAGACCGCTGCTCTACCAACTGAGCTATACCCCTAAAAATGGTGGGCCATCAGGGACTCGAACCCCGGACCAACCGGTTATGAGCCGGTTGCTCTAACCAACTGAGCTAATGGCCCGCAAATGCGGTATTTGACCACTCAGATATTATATATTGTTATAATATAAATGTCAATACAAAATGGTGTTGTTTTTTAAAAGTCACCGCAAAGCCTTTGTAGCCTTGCGGTGATTAAATATTTTAAAATTAGGAATTCAAGTACTTTTCAACACTTGCAAGTTGAACACAAACGCAAAGCAACTCAACAGCTTTTTCCAATTCCTCAATAGTTGGATAAGTTGGTGCTATTCTGATGTTGCGGTCATGTGGATCTTTTCCGTATGGATATGTAGCACCACAATTAGTCAACTTAACTCCAGCATCACTGCAAAGTTCATATACTCTGTTTGCACATCCATCGATAACATCAAGGCTGATAAAATAACCACCATTTGGCTTTTCCCAACTTGCAATGCCGTTAGGTGCAAGCTCTTTTTCAAATGCTTTTAAAACGACATCAAATCTTGGCGTAATTATCTCTGCGCACTGTGCCATATGCTTATTAATATTCTCAATGTTCTGCAAATATTTAACATGTCTTAACTGATTAATTTTATCTGGACCTATCGTTTGGAACGAAAGTCTTTCTTTAATCATTTTAAGGTTATTTTTTGATGTTGCTAATGCCGCAATACCAGCACCAGGAAATGTGACTTTTGATGTTGACGCAAACATTACTGCCCTATCTGGATTGCCTGCCTTTTCACATTCATCTAAGATATTCAGCAATTTGTCATGCTCTCCCAAAAGATGATGAATACAATACGCATTGTCCCAAATTATTTTGAAATCGTCAGCAGCCTCCATTTTAGCAAGTCTCTTAACTGTTTCATCCGAGAATGTTATTCCCGTTGGATTGGAGTATTTAGGCACACAGATTAGTCCCTTAACACTCTTATCTTTAGCTAACTCTTCAACCAAGTTCATGTCTGGACCTGAGCTTGTCATTGGAATATTTATCATTTCAATACCAAGATACTCACAAATTCCAAAATGCCTGTCATAACCTGGAACAGGACAAAGGAATTTTATATTCCCCTGTTTTATCCAAGGCTCAGAACCTGAACCCTTTATGTAACACTGACTAATATAATCAAACATCAGTGTCAGGCTTGAATTTCCTCCAACTATTATACTGTCCGCTGGAATTTCTAAAATCTGTGCAAATAGTTCTTTACACTCAGAGATACCATCAATTCCGCCATAGTTTAGGCAGTCTGCACCGTCCTTTGACACTACCTCACTTTTAGAATCGATAACATCAAGAATACACTTTGAAATCTTGAGTTGTTCTGAACATGGCTTACCACGAGACATATCAAGTTTTAAATTCTGCATTTTAAAATTATTATATTGTTTGTTTAATTGAATTTCCAACTTAGAAAGCTCGTCTAAAGACAAATCCTTATACACTAAGATTACCTCCCAAAAAGCTATTATTATAACATTTAATATATTAGTATAAAATTGCAGATTTTGCAAGTTAATTTTCGTATTCTTGCAAAAAATAGTCATTTACCACTGTTTTTAATTGTAATTTGAATAATTTTGTAACAAAATTTATAGATTAATTTCATTAGCAGTATTTACATTGGAAACTTCCCTGTTCTTCTTATAGTTGTATCAACTGTTATATTAGTTTTAATATCTGGCAACACATTAGCCCAGTCCTTTGAAAGTTTCCTATAATTTTCAGGGCTTTTTTGCCACAACCTTTGGCCAAATCTAAAAGGATCACACTTATCTTCAACAAGGCATTTTTTTAAGACATTTTCAACATCTCCTTTTATCTTTTTATTGCAAATGTCTTGAATAACTTCAGCTTCTCTATTTGAAATTTTATCATCACTGTCTTTTTCAGCTTCTGTTACATCAACTGAACATTTTATTTTTATATCATATTCCAATTTTCCATTATCTGTTATAACTGTTTTCGTTTTTGTTTTTGAGTCAACTATAGAAAATGTAACCCTGCCCATCGGAGTATTTTCAATCACAAAAGTTCCAGCACGAATATCATCGATAACAAATTTAAATGCCCTTGTTTCTGCTGGTGACAAATAATCGTAAAGCTTATTATTTTTGAAAATTGCAAGACCATCTAATTTTGCATACTGATTCTTTTTTTCTTTTTTTATCGTTAAAGTAGGCATTATTATTGAAGATGTCTTTTCGTTTTCAAGCTTTACAACATCAACGACTGTTATTTCAGTACAATAAGAATTTAAATGTCCCGATTCCATAACCAATTGTATGATTTGTGCTGGAATTGCTGCATTACCCTCATTTGCCTTCACAATATCTTCTGCCTTTACACCTTTTGCAACTGCTACTGGAAGGTTTGAGCGAATTCTATAATCTCTTATAAACAAATCAATTGTTGACTCTATTCCCTCTTTTAAGACCTCTTCTCCAAATATTATTATTCTGTTTTGCGAATCCAATGGAGTTTCGCCAGTAATTTGAGTTGTTTTATCCATTGCTTGTTTAATTGATTTACCTTTTGAAACAAAAACCTTTGTAATTTTCCCTGTATCTGCCTCTCCTTTTGAACCAGACTTCGCCAAATCATAGCACTGCATCGACACAATATATTCATTTTTTTTAAAATCATAATCTACGCCAATAGCCTGTATAACCAGTGTTTTATCAACACTTGCATTGGTATTAAGGCATCCTGAAAAAGCTACAGAGCTAAAAAGTAAAATAAATATTATTAACAAAATTCTATTTTTCATAATTTTTTCTATCCTTTACCTTTTCAGCTATCAGCAAGATGCTTGGTAGCAATATAACAATTAAAACAAACATTTCAATTGCAATGCTTTTATTTAAAATCATAGTTATATTTGTTATGTTTGGTTTGATAATTAATGCCGATACAGAAATTATTATTCCAGCCAAAACAATATAGAGCTTATTATATTTTTTTGAGATTGCAACACATAAACATTCTTTTATTAAATAAAGTTCTATACTAACTTTTACAAATACGCACAGTATCCATGAGCTGGTTAAAAGCACATCAATCCTTTGTAAAAAGCCAAGTTTTGCAATAACTGTCAAGGCATATACCGGAAACAACTGAGTATTTGAATACTCCCCCATTACTCCTCCAATATATAGAGTAATAATAAACATAGTTGCACCAATTCCTAAAATCCACCAAACAAGCCCTTTTCTTAAATTACCTTTAATTTTTGGCATTAAAATCAGAAGCATTGTTGTTTCAATTGTTCTTGACACTGTTAAAAGTGATGAACTTATCACTGGCTTTATACCGTTATAGAAAATAGGCGAAAAATTAAGCCAATCAAAATTAGACGAAACAGAAACTAATATAAACACTAATGATAAAGCTATTAAAGAAAATATTAATATTCCACTTCTTCCCATTGCCTCAAGCCCCATCAACGCTGCAAATGTGCAAGCAACTATAATAACAAGGAGAAAACTGTTAAAGTTTGTTTCTGGAAAAATAACTGATGTTGCAAAAATATTAAATCTCTGTATTGCTATGATTCCAGAATAAAGGAAACATATTGCATATATTAATGCGGTTATTCTTCCAAAAGTGTGATTTATACAATAACACCTGTCAAGAAAACTGGTTTTTGATTCTGACTTTAACAATAAAAATATTGGAATTGCCGTTATAAATATCATTATTGTTGCAAAAGTTATATCGGCAATATTATCTGTAACTTCCAGATTCACATTAATTAATGGAATATAAGTCAATGTTACAATTATTCTGCTTAGAAACATTAAGAAGAATATCTGAGGTGCATGAATTTTTACTGTTTTATCCATTGTTTTTCCTCTATTCTATAAAGCTCTAATTGTTCATATTTGAAGTTTCCAATGTCTTTTTGCCAAGCTTTTTCCATCCGACTCTTAAAATTGTATCTCTCATTGCTGCTGGAGTAAACGGCAGGATAGGTGCGGTAAATGGTACTCCATAAGGATTTATTGCACACAAACTTGTAATTAACATTGCCAAGGCAATAACAATGCCATAAAGCCCCAAAGTCCCTCCAATAACAATAAATCCAAGCCTTAATAATGCCACAGGTTCATATATTGACGGAACAACAAATGAGCTTATTGCTGTTAGAGCCACAATTATAAGCATTGGTGTCGCAATAAGCCCTGCTGTTACTGCAGCATCGCCAATTACTATTGCACCAACAATACTAACTGCGTGTCCAACGGTTTTCGGCATTCGCAGACCCGCTTCTCTCATAATTTCAAAGATAAAATGGATTATCAGTGCCTCTAACATTATTGGAAAAGGTGTTTTGAGTTCTGAACTTAAAATTTGAAACATCATCGCTTCTGGGAAAAGCTCTTGATGAAATGTTCCCATTGAAACATAAAGTCCTGGCAACAATGCACTAAATGTAAAGGCAATCCATTTTAGTATTCTTATAAATGTTGCATAATACGGTCTGTTTGCGTAGTCATCAAAGGACTGAAAGTTTTCAATCAGTACGTGTGGTACATAAAGTGCAAACGGTGTGCCATCAACAATTATTCCTATCTTTCCCTCTGCAAGTTTTGCACAAAAAACATCTGGTCTTTCTGTTACACCAACGGCAGAAAATAGTGAAGCTCTGTTTGTATCAAGATAGGGCTGAAGATATCCAGATGAAAACACAGTGTCAAATTCAGCTTTTAAAAGCCTTGCTTTTACATTATTCAAAACTTCGCTATCTATTCTGTCAGAAAGATAGCAAATACAAATTCTTGTTTTACTCGTTGTACCCATGCTTTGAATTTCCAAGCTTAAAGCCGGTGTTCTAAGTCTTCGCCTTATTAAAGTAACATTTGTCTTAAAGTTTTCTACAAATCCCTCCCTTGAACCTCTTTCTTGAACTTCAGTAACTGGGTCTGATATTGAGCGGGACTGGAATCCTTGAAGGCTATACGCCATTGCTTTTCCGACGCCATCCAAAAAGAAAATCAAAAACCCAGCCATTGCAGATTCCATTGCATCTTCAAGGTCTATTAATTCTTTTATATCCGCCTCGCCAACAATAAAATCTCGGATTGCGTCATATTTTTCTTGTGGGTCTTCTGGCAGATTCTTTGCGTGGAGTATCGGATGTATTACATTATTGTTAACAGTTATTCCATTGCACATTCCATCGCAAATCAGAAAGAAAGCCCGCGTTCCAGAAACTTCAACAGGTCGAATAATCATGTCAAAGGCACTGCCACACTTTGTCCTTATATAAAAAGTATTGTCATCAATATTAGTGCTTATCTTCGTTTCTTCGGAAGAAGGTGTTGCTTTATTTACCGGAGCATAAGTCTTTTCATATGATTTCTTTATAAAATCAAACATTCTTTAACCCTCCTTTTTAAATTTGTTATGACCAAAAACAAATAATTTATACGCATATTTGTAACTAACAGGCAAATAATACCTGTAATTGTTTTAAGGAGGTATAAAGACATTGCTTGTCGGACTAATAAGATCCGTTATTCTTTATATTGCAGTTATCGCTTGCATCAGAATAATGGGCAAAAGACAAATTGGTGAACTACAGCCTTCAGAGCTTGTTATTACTATACTTATATCTGAAGTCGCCGCCATGCCAATGCAAGACACAGGAATACCACTTATTAACTCTTTTATACCTTTGCTTGTACTCGTATCCCTCGAAATCATCACTTCGGCTATTAGCATTAAAAGTGGTAAATTCCGTAATATTATGCAGGGAAATTCGCTGATTATTATAAGAAATGGCATACTTGACCAAAAACAAATAAAAAATCTCAGGCTTTCAGTTGAAGATATTTTAGAGGCATTACGAAAAAAAGATGTCTTTAACATAGATGATGTTTTATATGCAATTGCAGAAACCGATGGCTCTATTAGTATTATGCTAAAGCCTGAAAAACAAACCGTAACTGCGGAAATGCTAAAAATAAAAAAAGAAGACCATGGTATTCATACTCGAATTATTGATGATGGGAAAATGCTTAATAATCAGTTTAAAGAATGTCAAATGAGCATTGAAAAGCTTAACAATTTATTAGAAATCAATCATTTAAAGCTCGAAGAAGTTCTGCTTATGACAGCTGATTTAAGCGGTGATATAAATATTATTGAAAGGGATAAAGATTTATGAAGCGTGTAATAACTGCTGTTATATTTTTATTACTTGCAATCGCAATATGTCTGACTGGATATGCAATATGTCTTAGCAGGCTTAATAGCATTAACGATGCTCTTGGAAAAGCGACATATGTTTCAAATTTTAGCAACGAAGATGAGGTTACTGAAATCTCAAAAGAAATTATTGAGGAATGGGAAAAATCCTCTGTTGTTCTTTATGCACTTGTTATTCACAGTGATTTAGACAATATGGATAATAAAATAAAGATGCTTTTATTTTATTCAAAAGAAAAAAAGTTCTATGAATTTGCAAAAACCTGTGAAGAAATAATTGCTATTTCTAACCATATAAAATCATCACAACACGCAACTTTTGAAAATATTTTCTAACAGTTGATTCTTTTTATTTGTTAGCATTATTACTATTATGTTGTCGAATTAATGGATTTATACTTTTAACCTTGCAACTTGTGCAGGGTTAATGTTATTTATTTGTAAACATTGGTTTATAAGGCTTGTATAATTACCATTTTTGATATAGAATATTAGATAATTTATTTCAGGAAGGATGAAACATTTAATGGATAAAGAACCAAACAAGAGTAGCTCTGAGCTCTATCGTGAAGAGCGTAAGGCTAAACTTGCAAAGGCACAGGAGAAGAAGGAAAACAGCTCAAAAACGCCAAGCGAAAAAAAGGTTAATCTAAAAGCAACAGGTGTTGTTGCAATTGTACTTGTTGTTGCAATTGTGAGCGGATTTCTAATTAACTTCTTTGGTGTCCCAAAAAGAATGTCAACTGCTATGATTACTTCTGACGGAACAAAAGTTTCGGTTGCTGAATTTGAATATTACTATAGATATTTTATGAATTCATATCATAGTACATCTGCACAGTACGAGCAGGCATATGCCCAATACTACGGTGAAGGTGCAGGAGTTATGATGACTGGATATGATTCCACAAAAACTCCAGAAAATCAAAAATACAAACTTGGTGGGCTTGACAAGGATAAATACGGAAAGAATCCAACATGGGCTGACTATTTTGAAAACCTTTCCTTACAGTCATGCTATATGAACCGCGACCTTGCAAAAAAAGCCACAGAAGCTGGTCTTAAGTTTTCAAAAGCTGACCAAAAAGAACTTGACTCCTATATTGAAGATATTCGTAAGAATGCAGCTAAAAACGACTACTCTCTTGATGCTTATTTGAGAGAGAATTTTGGTAAAGGTATAAACGAATCAATGATTCGTGAACTATTTACAAATCAAACACTTGCTGAAAAGTACACGAACAAGAAGCATGATGAGTTTAAAGCTTCTGTAAGCAACGATGTTGTTCTTAAAGAATACGAGAAGAATAAAGACAATTATGATGTTTGTGATATCCGTATGTTCACACTTTCATCAACCCCTGCAAAGGCTGATGAGGACAAGAAAAAGACAGAGGCTGAGCTTAAAGCTGAAACTAAAAAAGCAGCAGATGAAATTAAAGCTAATGCACAAAATATGTTTGATGGAGTAAAAGATGAGGCTTCATTTATTTCTCAGTCATATGCTTATGCTACTGAAAGTTCAAAAGAAGCTTACAAGGATAATGCAAAAACTCTTATGGCTAACATTACAAAAGAAAATATTAAATCAAATATTTCTGAAGATGCTTCAAAATGGGCTTATGAAGATACTCGCGTAGTAGGAGATAAAAAGCTCTTCACAGTTGAAAATGAAGATGGTTCTGTTACATGCTATGCTATTTATCTTGTTAAACCTCAATACAGAGATGAAACTCTTCAACCTGTTGATGTAAGACATATTCTTGTTGCCTTTGACCCAGATGTTGAAGATGGCAAGGAAGTAAAAGTTACTGACGAGCTTAAGGCTGAAAAACTTAAGCAGGCTGAAGCTCTCCTTGAAAAATGGAAAAGCGGAAAAGCCACAGAAAAAAGCTTTGGAGATCTTGCAAAAAAGAGCAGTGATGACACTGGAACAGCAGAAAAAGGTGGACTTATTAAAGACATTACTAAAAGTTCACAATATGTTAAGCCTTTCCTTGACTGGTGTTTTGTAAATGATAGAAAAGCTGGAAACACTGGGATTGTTGAGTCAACCTATGGTTATCACATAATGTATTGCTCAAATGTTTCTGACAAACCTGAGTGGCAAAACAAAATAATCTCTTCACTTGTTGATAAAAAGAATAACGATTTCTTTAATAACTATATTAAAAAAGCAGAAAAGAAAATCGTTGTTAAAGAAAAAAAGATTGAAAAAGTTAAAGCTGATATGGAAAAGATAGCAGGCAGAATGATTTCAAACGCATAATTAATTTAATACATCAAAAAACGCGGTTGATTAAATCAACCGCGTTTTTTATTGTGTTGGTGTGTGTTTATTGTGTTTGTTAATTATTTAAATTTTATTATCCTTGTCCACTGCTCTATCAACAGCACGCTCAATGGCCGATTCAAAGCCGTCAGCTTGCAGGGAAGTTATTCCCTCAATAGTTGTTCCGCCTGGAGAACAAACCTGATCAATTAGCTCCCACGGATGCTCATTGCCCTCCATTATTAGCTTCGCACTTCCATAAACCGTTTGTGCCGCAATTTCAAGTGCGATCTGCTTGCTCATTCCCTTCTTTACAGCCGCTCTTGCAAGCGAATCAATAAAAAGATACGCAAAGGCAGGCGCACTACCAGCTATGACGCCAAACAGCGGGAAGAACTGCTCTTCAAGTTTCATTACCTTTCCTATAGATGAGAAAATAGTACAAACAAGCTTTTCGTGAGCATCAGTTATCAAATTGTTATCACAATATGCACACATTGCCTCCCCTACTTTTGCATTTATGTTTGGCATTACCCTTACAAGTGCTGGTCTATATGAAAAGAAGGACGATATAAAGTCAAGTGTTTTTCCAGCTGCAATTGAAATAATCAAAGGATTTTTTTCTTTAAGGTCTTCATCAATATTGGGAAGAAGACCTTCAAAATTCTTTGGCTTAATTGCAAGAACAATAGCATCAACATTTGAAACTAAATCTTTCTCATTTGCAACAAGGTTAACACCATATTTTGCTGAACATTGATTTGTTTTTTCATTGTCAAGGTCATAAACAAATATGTCCTCACTTTTAAGTGTCCCAGATTCAACAACACCTTTTATAATTGCTGTCGCCATATTGCCACAACCAATAAATCCAACCTTCATAATATTGTACCCTCCTATAAATTATTTTTAATTAATTTCGAGCTTGTAATTATTACAAATATTGACAAGATTATACCATAGTTAATTTCTACTTGCAATATTATTGAGAAAGAGCTAAACAAGATTAATTCTTGTTTAGCTCTTAAAAGGTTATGAAAAGATTTCGTTCTGGTCAATTACCTTTATTTTAGATTCTGTAAGAACTTTGGTGGCTGCCTCATTGTCCTCTACTCTGATAATGACATAAGCTTTACCTGCATCAGGAGTAATAAACGCATAGGCATATTCAACACTAATACCTGAATCTGTAAGAGCTTTTATCGCCATTGAAAATCCACCCGGAACATCTGGTATACATATCCCAAGAACTTGAGTAATTGAAACTGTAAGCTTTTCATCTTTAAGTACTTTTTCTGCTTTGTCAGGGTCACTCACTATAAGCCTTAAAATACCATAGTCTGTTGTATCTGCTATTGAAAGCGCTCTGATATCCACTTCTCGTTCAGCAAGTATTGAAGTTATCTTTGCAAGCCTTCCGGGTTTGTTTTCAACAAAAATTGAAATTTGTTTAATTGCCATTGATTTTTCCTCCTTTATATTTCACGCTTATCGATTACACGCACTGCCTTGCCTTCAGATCGAGGAAGTGAGTGTGGCTCAACCAAGTGAATTTTTGCAGAAACACTCAGGGTTGACTGCATAGCAGATTCAACCTTTCTTTCAATATCCTCCAACTTTCTAACTGAGTCAGAGAACATTTCATCAGACATTTCTATGCAAACCGTCATTATATCAAGGTTGTTTTTGCGTTCAACAATAATTTGATAGTTTGGTTGCATCCCAAGTTCAAGTATAACATGTTCAACCTGTGCTGGGAACACATTAACACCTCTGATAATAAGCATATCGTCTGAACGGCCATGAGGTTTGCTCATCTTTATCAGAGTTCTTCCACAAGAACACTTTTCTCTTGTAAGCATTGCAATGTCCCTTGTTCTGTACCTTATAAGAGGAAGAGCTTCTTTTCCGATACAAGTAAATACAAGTTCGCCATAACTTCCATCAGGAAGTGGTTGTAATGTTTCAGCATCAATTATTTCAGGATAAAAATAGTCCTCACAAATATGCATTCCAGATTGTTCACAACATTCAAAAGCAACACCGGGACCCGCAATTTCAGAAAGCCCATAAATATCATATGCCTTGATATTAAGAGTTTTTTCAATCTCTTTTCGCATATTTTCGCTCCATGCCTCAGCACCAAAAATGCCCGCACGAAGTGGAAGTGTTTTTGGGTCAATGTTCATTTTCTTTAGTGTTTCTCCAATAAACATTGCATATGACGGTGTGCAAGCAAGTATATTAATTCCAAAATCTCTAAGAAGTTGAATCTGCCTATTTGTGTTTCCCGAAGAGGCAGGAACAGCTGTTGCACCGACCCTTTCAACTCCATAATGAATGCCAAGTCCACCTGTGAATAGCCCATATCCATAAGAAATCTGAATATAATCAGATGTTGTTCCTGAGGCTGCTGTGATTGCTCTTGCCGCACATTCAGACCAAACCTCAATATCGTTCTGCGTGTATCCAACAACGGTTTGCTTTCCTGTTGTTCCTGAAGACGCATGAACTCTTACTAAATCCTCTTTTGCTACTGCAAAAAGACCAAATGGATAGTTATCTCTCAAATCTTGCTTGATAGTAAAAGGCAACTTTGAAATATCTTCAATTGATTTGATATCGTTTGGTGAAAGCCCAATTTCATCAAATTTACGCTTGTAGAACTCAACATTATCATATGCATTATGTACCATTTTTATAAGCCTTGCAGACTGCACGGCCTTTAAATATTCACTGGGTGCTGTTTCTATTTCCTTGTTAAAGTAATTTACCATACTAACCATCCCCAATTATAATGATTTATAGTTATAGCCCAAATCAAAAGCTTTTAGATTCATTTCAAGGAATTTTTCAGGAACAGTTGCTTTTATAGCATCCGTCCAGATACTTTTATCAAATTCCATTGTATTTGCCAGAACTCCAATTAACGCGACATTAACTGCTTTTGCGGAGCCTGATTTAACGGCAAGAGATAATGCGTCAAGAGATATTGTTGTTACTCCCTCTTTTTCAATATTTTCAACAATGCCCTGTGGATATTCTGCTGTTCCGATAACTACTGGCATAGGGTCAATTTGCTGATTATTTATAATCATCTTACCATCATTTTTTAGATATCTTATCCATCTGCCTGCTTCAAGCTGTTCAAAGGCGATTATAAAATCTGCCTCTGCTTCCTGAACAATAGGAGAAAAGACCTTATCACCATATTTAACATATGTTACAACAGAACCACCTCTTTGGCTCATTCCATGTACCTCAGAAACCTTAACATCAAATCCTTGGCTTATCATTGCCTGTCCAAGCAAACGACTTGCAAGAAGCGTTCCCTGTCCACCTACTCCAACTATCATAACACTCTTTGCTGACATTTGTTACGCCTCCTTGCTTTCTATTGCTGAAAACTTACACATTTGTGTGCATACATTACACCCAACACACTGTGTAAAATCTATTGATGCTTTTCCGTCTTTCATGCTGATTGCAGGGCAACCTATCTTCATACACATCTTACAACCTATACACTTTTCTTTGTTTACAGTAAGTGGAGGATTATGTTTAACATATTTAAGCAACGCACAAGGTCTGCGTGTAATAATTACAGATGGCTCATCTATTTCGAGTTCTTCCTTAATTGCTTGTTTTGTCTGCTCCAGATTATAAGGGTCAACTACTCTGACACGATTTATTCCAACCGCTTTAACAAGCTGTTCAAGGTTTACTGCTGATGTCGGGTCCCCTTTTATTGTAAATCCAGTTGCAGGATTCTGCTGATGCCCTGTCATTCCTGTAATACTATTGTCAAGAATGATAACTGTTGAATTGCTTTGATTATAAGCAATATCCATAAGGCCTGTAACACCCGAATGCAAGAAGGTTGAATCACCAATAACTGCAACGGACTTTTTCTCAAAATCTCTGTTTGCTTTATTTCTTCCATGAAGTGACGATATTGATGCACCCATACAGATGCAAGTATCCATTGTTCCAAGAGGTGCGAGTGCTCCAAGAGTGTAACATCCTATATCTCCACAAACAGCAACGCCAAGCGTTTTAAGTGCATAAAACACACCTCTATGTGGGCAACCAGCACAAAGCACTGGAGGTCTTCCCGGAATAGGATTTTCTATTGTTTTGCTTTCATTTTTAGTTCCAAGGATTCTTTCGCTAATCATTGTCTGTGAATACTCACCAAGCAATGTGAACTTTTCTTTGCCAATAACATTTAAGCCAATCTTTTTGCAATGCGTTTCAATAAAATCGTCCAGTTCCTCAAGTACATAAACAGTATCGCATTTTGATACAAAATCCTTAATAAGCTTAACCGGTAACGGATATACGCATCCAAGTTTAAGATATGATGCATTATCGCCAAGAGCTTCTTTTGCATATTGATAGCAAATTCCAGCAGAAATAACCCCTATCTTTGTGTTTTTCATCTCAACTGTATTAATTGATGCAGTTTCTGCCCAATTTGTCTGCTCGACTATTCTTTTTTCTACAACTTCATGACGAACCTTTGCCATAGCAGGCATCATAACATTTTTTGCAATATTTTTTTCATATGGTTTGAGTTCTATATGTGTTTTTTTATTTTCTTCCACAAGGCTTCTTGAATGTGCAACTCTTGTTGTTAGTCTTACAATTACAGGTGTGTCAAACTTCTCTGAAAGCTCATAAGCAAGCTTTGTAAAGTCAAGGCACTCCTGTGAATCTGACGGTTCAAGCATCATGGTTTTTGATGCCATTGCGTGGTGTCTTGAATCCTGCTCGTTCTGTGAAGAATGCATTCCTGGATCATCTGCAACTGCAACAACCATTCCTGCATTAACACCCATATAAGACGCTGTGTACAGTGGGTCAGCGGCAACATTAAGCCCAACATGCTTCATTGCACAAAATGATCTTGCACCAGCTATTGCAGCTCCACAAGCAACTTCCATTGCTACTTTTTCATTTGGAGCCCACTCTGCATATATATCATCATACTTTGCAGCATTTTCTGTAATTTCAGTGCTGGGTGTGCCAGGATAGCTTGAAGCTACTGAACAACCCGCCTCATAAAGCCCTCTTGCGATTGCCTCATTTCCTAAGTATAGCTTTTTCATTTTGTGTCCTCGTTTCTTAAGTCTAAAACCCTTTTTGCTTTACCCACAAATCTCTCAATTGTATCTTGCTCAACAATGCTAACTTTGCACTGTATTCCAAGAACAACCTGCAGCCTACTCTTGATTTTATTTTGAAGCTTTTCAATTTCTGAATAGCTGTCAAGTACATATGTATCTATTAGCTCAACCTTAACCTCAAGTGTGTCCGTAAATCCTTCTCTTCTGACTACAAGCTGATAATGTGGTCCAACACCATCCATACCAACAAGCACACTTTCAATTTGTGATGGAAATACATTAACTCCTCTAATTTTAAGCATATCATCAGAACGGCCTTTTACCTTGTCCATTCTTACGCCAGTTCTTCCGCATTTACATTCATCATAATTAAGCCTTGTGATGTCCCTTGTGCGATAACGAAGCAGAGGGATTCCCTCTTTTGTAAGTGTTGTAACAAGCAACTCACCTGTTTCGCCAGCCGAAAGCTTTTTGAGTGTTTCAGGATCAATAATTTCAGGAAGAAAATAGTCCTCACAAAAATGAAGTCCATCCCTCTCCTGACATTCGCCAGAAACTCCAGGTCCAACAAGCTCACTCATTCCATAGTTGTCAGTTGCAAAAAGTCCCCAACCTTTTTCAATAAGAGAACGCATTTCAGGAGTGCAACCTTCTGACCCCAAAAGCCCAAGTTTCATATTGTAGTCGCTCATAGGATATTCCAGCTTTTTGGCAGTTTCATACATATAAAGTGCATAAGAAGGTGTTGCCACCAAAGCTGTAGTTTTAAAGTCACGCATATACATCAATGCTTTTTCAGTGTTTCCGCTTGAGTTTGGAATTACGGTTGCTCCAAGCTTTTCAAGCCCATAATGAAGCCCCAATGCACCTGTAAACATACCATATCCAAAGGAAATCTGGACTATATCTTCGTCAGTTGCTCCTGCTGCTGCTGCAACTCTTGCAACACAGTCTGACCACATATCAATGTCATGCTTTGTGTATCCAACAACCGTTTGTTTACCTGTTGTTCCAGATGATGCATGAATTCTTATCATGTTTTTCATTGGCTGAGCAAATAATCCAAATGGATAATTATCTCTTAAATCTGCTTTTGTGGTTGGTGGTATGTACTTTATATCATCAAGTGACTTTATTTTGTCAGCAGTAACTCCTGCCTCATCAAGCCTCTTGGTGTAGAACGGAACATTTTGATAGCAATAATTGACCGTCCATTTTAACCTTTCCAGCTGTAGAGCATCCATATCCTTACGACTCATAGTTTCAATTTCTTTTTGAAAAAACATCGTTATTCTCCTTTAAACGACCTAAAATCACAGCAGAAAAATCAACTGCTGTGACTCAAGATATATTTTATCATATTTATTCGCTTTTAACAACGCCAGTATAAAAAAACTCATTGGTATTTTTGCCTTTTTTTCTATTAGTTATAGCACTAACTGCTAAGCAAAGTATTATGGACATAATCATTGCAATGCAGGCAAAAAGCGGACCATTTGCTGACAGATTATTTATTATATTATTGGATGTGTATCCAACAATATTTACAACCTTGCAAACTGCAGGAATAATCGCAATCACGAATCCACCAAGCATTCCACTCCACGCACCTGCACGATTGAGCCATTTGATAAACAGTGCAAGAAAATATGGTGCAAGAAATGAGCCAGAAATAATTCCCCATGAGTAACTCATCATATCAAGTATCGGTGTATCTGTGTTTGCTACTATATATGAAACAAGAACAAAAATCACGCACAAAACTTTTATAAGAATTGATGATTCATTTTCTGTCAGTTTTCTCTTTCTTCTCTCCTTAACTAAGTCTATCGTAAATATTGAGCATGCGGTAAGCGTTATGGAACAAAGAGTTGAAACCGAAGCCGCTATTAACAAGACAATTACTACACCAAGTAATATGTTTGGAATTTGGGCGGCTTTTAGCATCATAGGAACGATATAGTCCTGTGCAGGCATATCCACTCCAACAGTGAAAAACTTGTGGCACAGTGAGCCAACAAAATATCCGCCACCAGCAACAATAAATCCAAACAGAGTTGAGATAACTATTCCCCTCTTTGCCTGTTCGTCGTCTTTTATTCCAAAGAATTTCTGAACCATCTGAGGTAGACCCCATGTTCCGAAGCTGGTCATAAGAACTGTTGCAAGAAGTGAAACCCACTGCATTCCGTCAAGCTTTGGAAGACCAACATCAGACTTTGCATATTCAACAAGCCCTTCAAAACCACCAACTGCATTGCTACGCACTACAACAACTATAAGCATAACGATGCCTACCATCATTACTATGCCCTGTACAAAATCCGCACGAGCTTGGACTAAATATCCTCCAAGCAGCAACAAGAGCATTGATAAAGCGGCAATTATAATTAAACAAATCGTATCATTAATTCCAAGAAGAACCTCCGCAACGCTCGCAAGTCCTTTATAAACAGAAGCCGAGTATGGAATTAAAAAGATAAAAATAACTATTGAAGAAAATGTTTTGATTGCTTTACTGTCATATCTTACTTCAAAAAATTGAGGCATTGTATTTATATTAAGCCTGGAAGAAACATCTCTTGTTTTCCTTGCAAGCACTTTCCATGCAAGCCAAGAGCCAAATATGGCATTCCCGATACCTGCTAATATTCCCCAAAGTCCAAACTTAAGACCTGTTACCCCTGCATATCCAACGAACATTACAGCAGAAAAATATGCCGCTCCATATGACATTGCAGAAATCCACGCGCCAGCACTTCTACCTCCGACTGTAAAGTCTGAAATGCTTTTTGACTGTTTACCAGATACTACTCCTATAACTACCATTATAACTATGTAAATCGCTATAGTTATCCAAACTGATATATTTGCCATATATCCAACTCCCAATTTAATTATGCTTTATCGCATTAATGATTTTATGCTTTAAAGCTTTCACCCACTAAAGTATAGGAATATAGTACATCATTTATGGCAAATTGTCAACCACATTCGCTAAATTATTTATTTAAAAAATGCCTCTACTCCAACTTTTTTCTTTGTTCGATTATATATCTGTGGTGGAGCATACGAAACAAGTATTGTATCGTCACCTATAACTTCTATTTCGTGCCACAACACTCTTATATCTTCTGATGCTGCACCAAAAAGTTTACTGCGTCCAAAAATCACAAGAGCTACCATTTGACCTGTCATAGTGTCAAGTTCAATGTCACAAACGCAACCAAGCCGGCTACCATCAAGTTTATTTATTACTTCTTTGTTTCTCAAGTCACTAAAACAACAATTCATTGAGCAAACCTCCCTTTTTTAATTAATATTCAATCGAAAGTCAAAATTGAACTTTTTTTTGAATTATGTTATTCTTTTTAAAATAAATTGAATTGTAATAATAAAAATGATATTGTAAATTCATAAGTAATTACTTATAAAAAAATATTGGAGATGTTAAAATGATTGACTTTCAAAACGCAAAATTTTTCAAACTAAATGAAACGAGTGGAACATTCGATAAATTACTTGAACCAATGCTTGCCGACAGTGAAATGATTATAACTACTTATCAATCTTTGAGAGATGGCGTAGTTTTTACTAATAAAAGAATTTTTGCTATAAACACTCAGGGTATTATAGGCAAGAAAAAAGATATTACATCACTGCCATACTCTAAAATTCAAGCTTTCTCTGTTGAAACTGCCGGCACATTTGACATTGATAGTGAACTTGAACTTTGGTTCAGTGGGCTTGGGAAAATCACATTTGAGTTTTTAGGTAGAAATAATGTTCCAAAGATTTGCCAGATAATAAGCCAATATACATTATAAAATCAATATAAAAAGGTTTTACAAGTCCAGTCATAACAGATAATTAAAAACAACCTCCAAAGGTACAATTAAAAAACTACCATTGGAGGAATTTAAAATTCAGCTACCTAATTCTTAT
Source organism: Oscillospiraceae bacterium (assembly GCA_036654375.1). Taxonomy (GTDB): domain Bacteria; phylum Bacillota; class Clostridia; order Oscillospirales; family Acutalibacteraceae; genus RZYX01. The sequence goes on along the minus strand of JAVVSD010000011.1, from coordinate 11,262 downwards.
ACAAACCAAGAACCCACCAGAAATCTGGTGGGTTCTTGGTTTGTGATTATTTTGCTGCGTTTTTAAGGTCGCTAATTGTCTTCTTCATTTCTGGGATATTATCATACAGTTTCAAAATAGTACTTCCAACAAAAACTGCATCTGCCCCTGCCTCTTTTGCCATTTGGACATCTTCAGGTGCGTAAATACCGACACCTGCATACATTTCTCTGTTAACGCCCAAACCACGCAGATGGTCGATACAATCTTTCAAAGTTGGATATTTAGGGTTTATATTTCCTGTTGTGGGCTTAGCCTGTACATATACAAATCCATTTGCCTCAACAGCATCTTGAACTTCATCTTCTGGCTGATGAAATTGAACATAACAAGAAACTTTAATTCCCTTGTCGATAAGTTCTTTCTTTACTTCTGGATGTTTATTGCCAACATAAATAATATCGCCAAAGCCATTTTTCTTGATGAAATCAGCATACTTTCCAACACCCATTTCAACTACTGTATTTTCATATGCCAAAACAATAAATCTTGTATTTGGATTTTCTTGCTTTATTTTAATGATGCCTTTCATATAGTCATCATAATTATCATTTACTTCTAAAGCTTTTGCCATTCTTCCTGCAATTAGCTCACCTTCCAGATACGGGTCTTTTGATGGAAAGTCAACCTCTATGATGTCACAACCAGCCTCAACATAATCTTTTGCCATTTTAATACTTGACTCAATTGAAGGATACCCGTTTGATAAATAACAAATTAATTTCATTTAAAATGCCTCCACATATAGTTCTTTTAACTGCTTAATCGTTGGAATTATAGGATTTGTTTTTGTGCATCCATCGTTAAGTGCCATTTCAGCCATCTGGTCAAGCTTGGACATAAACTCGTCCTTGTTTGAAATAACCTCTGACAACTTTGATGGAATTCCAACTTCTTTTTGAAGCTCTTTAACTGCGTCAAGCAAACAATCTGCACCAATTTCTTTTGCCATTAAAGCATATGCCTCTTTTGCTTTATCACTTTGCATATTAAACTTCATAACATATGGGAGCAAAATTGCATTAGACAAGCCATGAGGAAGAGAAAAGATACTGCCTAATGTGTGAGCCATTGAGTGAACAATTCCAAGCGATACATTTGTAAATGCCATCCCTGAGATTGTTGAGGCGTTAAGCATTTTTTCTCTATATTCAAGTTTACTTCCCTCTTTACACGCAAGAGGCAAATACTTAATTATATCCTTTATTGCTTCCTTTGCTAATATATCACTTAAGAAATTTGCCCTTTGTGAAGCCAACGCTTCCAAGCTATGCGTCAAAGCGTCCATTCCTGTATCAGCCGTAACTTTTGTAGGCATTGAAGCGGTAACCCATGGGTCACAAATTGCGATATCTGGCATCATTTCCATATCACCGATGCCATATTTTATATGTGTGTCATCGTCTGTAATAACAATGGAGCGACTAACTTCACTTGCTGTTCCGGCTGTTGATGGAATACACACAAGTCTTGCTTTGTTTCTTAACTTTGGAATTTTATTTGGGGGTATAATATCTTGAAGCGTTGTAAGTTGTGGAGCTTCATAATAAATCCACATTGCCTTTGCAGCGTCCATTGCTGAACCACCACCAAGAGCAACAATAAGGTCTGGCTCAAAGTCAAGCATTATTTTTGCACCTTTATAAACAGTTGAAAATTTTGGGTCAGGTTCAATCCCAAAAATAACTTTGCTTTCAATGCCTGCCTCTTTTAAATAATCAACAACTTTATCAAGTGCGCCGCTGGCTTGCATTGATTTGCCAGCACTAACGATACACGCTTTTTTACCTTTTAGCGTCTTTAAATACTCAAGACACCCTTCTCCAAAAATCATTTGGTCGCCGCCAAGCTTAATTGGTCTCATCATAGTTTATATTACTCCTTGTAAATTTGAATCTGTACTATTTTATTTTTTCTATTAATTCTTTTGTAAGCTCAAAAGAAATCGGGTTCGAGATAACTCCACCCTCTTTAAGACTTGAACCAATAATTGCTCCATCCGCTATTTCAAACTGCTCATTGATATTTGCAGTCTTTACTCCACTGCCTGCAATAATCGGTACAGTGGTAACCTTTTTAACTTTTTTAATTATTTCAAGTGGTGTTTCAGTTCCTATATGTGTGCCTGTAACGATAATTCCGTCCGCACCATTTTCCTGTGCTGTTTTTGCTGAGTCCTCAATACTAACATGAGTTAAAACCATGTGAGTATGTTTAACATGAATATCAGCAAGAATTTTTACATCTTCCGCGCCAATTTCTTTTCTAAACAACATTGCATCTCTTGCACAAGGATTAATAAATCCACCATAAAACTCAACAGTGTCTACAAAAACTGGGATTCTAACAAAATTTGCACCAACCGCCTTTGCTATTGAAAGAGATGTTTTATAATCATTCATAGCTGCGTCAATTCCGATTGGAATAGATACATTTTCAGCCACAATAGCACTAATTGCTGACAATGCTGCAATTTGTGGCACATCAAGGCTTATTCCAAAAGGGCTGTCACCCATGTTTTCAACTATTATTGCATTGCAACCAGCCTTTTCAAGATTTTTTGCATCTTTAACTGCCTGTGAAATGATTTTTTCCATATTATCTTTATAAAAAGCAGTTCCAGGTAGTGGAAGGCAATGAACCATGCCCATTACAAAATTCCCATTTTTTTTAAAAAAGTCTATATTCCTCATTTAATTTCACCGTTTCCTTTCAAATTATCGTACATGACTATTCCATCAAGTACCGCAATGCAAAGCTCTTCTTCTGACTTTGTTCTTGCCTCGCCTAAAAGCACTTCTTTTAAATTCTCTAAAACTGTTGTCATTGTGACAACGCAAGCCTTGATACCCATTAGATTTGCAAGAACCAGCATACAGCTTGATTCCATATCAACTCCACGAATATTATATTTTTTGAGCATTTTAAATGTTTCACTGTTATCTGTACCCATTTCAGCAGACAAACGAGATTCTTTCATCTGACTATAGAATCCGTCCATTGTGCAGTTAATACCAGTTATGACATCTCTTCCAATGCCGTTTGCACTTTTCTTCATGCAATCAATAAGTTCAAAGTCTGCAACCGCCGGGAATGACAAAGGTGCATAGGTTCTGCTTGTTGCCTCTTCTCTCATAGATGCGGTTGGAATAAACATTTTTCCAAGCATATCATCCTTAAGCCCCATTACTGTTCCCATTCTCACTGCAACTTTCATTCCGCAATTATACATTTCTTCCATTGCTATTGCTGCAGACGGTGCCCCAATTCCTGTTGATGTAACTGTAACTTTAACGCCTTTATACATTCCTGTATATGTGTTAAATTCACGACTAAATGCAACATGAATTGGATTTTCTAAGTTCTTTGAAAGCATTTCGACTCTGAACGGGTCTCCAGAAAAAATCACATACTTGGATACAGACTCTTTATCAGCTTTTAAATATAATGTACTCATTTATTAACTATCTCCTTGTATCTCGTTTTAAACTGTTCCTCAGATGGTGCATTAGTTATGCAGCCTGCCTTTTCAATAATAAATGATGATAAAACGCTTGCATATTTTGAGCAAGTTTCAATATCATTATCATTAAGATAAGAATAAATGAATCCTGCGATAAACGCATCTCCGCATCCAGTAGTATCCAGTGGAGGATTCACAACAACAGCTTCAACCTTTCCAGAAGCAATGCCATTTTTGGTCTTTTCATAAAATTTGCTGCCATCTTTTCCTAAAGTTGTAATAATAACTTTTGCATTTCCTTTGTCAAACAATTCAGTAATTGAGGAAAGTTCCAAAACTCTTTCAATCTCTTCTCTTTCCACTTCGTTTGTAAATATTATTTCACTATATAGTAAAATCTCTTTAAGAAGCGGCACAGGAAATCCCTCAAAATCGCTCTTCATTCCAAAGACAAGTGGGGTTTTTGTTTGCTTACACTTGTTGAAAAACTCAACATTGTCCTGATAGGATCCAATTGTCAAAACAGCAAGTGAAGAACTGAAAAACAACTCTTTATCTAAAGGCTTTGAGTATTTTCCATCCATTGCACCTGGATAAAAAATTGTAATGTGATTTTTATCCTCGTCTGCAATCATATAACAATTTGATGTTGATTCATTATCAATAATTGTTACTGCATCAGTTGACACATTAGCTTCTTTTATATACTTCAAGAAGCCTATTTCTTCTGTATCATTGCCACCAAGTCTGATTACCGGCAGTGATTTTTTATTTAATTTTGCAAGCAAATATGCAATATTGGTGCTACAACCACCATAATAAATTTTTGCATTGTCGCTGTTGTTTACTATAGATGTAAAACCAACTTTTGCTGGAGTGTTAATTCTAACAACTCTGTCCATGCTCACATATCCGCTAATAATAGCATCATATTTAGCCATGTATCTCACCTATCTCAAGTTTTTGCTTCAATTCATCAATAGTAATTACCTTACCAAAATATTTTTCAATATCTGCAAGATGAACATCATTAACAGTTTTATCATTTGTCGCAACACATTCTCTTATAACAACAGGTGTGTAATCCAAATTATAAGCATCTGTTACCGTTGCTCTAATACAGCAATTTGTTTTTGTACCAATAATAATTGTGTTTTTTATATTGTTTTCCCTAAGCACCATATCAAGGTCTGTTCCAACAAACCCACTATATCTTCTCTTTTTTATGACATAGTCTTTGTCTTTAACTGTAAGCATTGGGTCGATTTGATTTCCACCTGAACCTTCAATACAGTTTGGACGCATATTCTTTAAGTTCTTATCAAATTTATTTTTTCTGTAGCTATGCTGTAAAAAAATAATCAGCAACTCTTTATCTCTGCAAGCTTCTAAAACATCTTTAATTTTAGGAAGTATTTCTCTGTTTTGAGGATAAAATACCAATCCGTTTTCATCTGTAAAATCTTTAACCATATCAACAATAATCAGTGCAGATTTTTCCATATAATTCTCCTTTTACTCCCATTTGAATCCTCTGATTTTAGTTTTCTTTGACTCGACTCCTGACGCAATTGCAAGAACAATTACTATCATAAGATATGGAACCATCTCCAAAAGCCCTGATACTGGGCCGGCAAATAGAGCAAGGTTTATTGCAAGTGACCTTGCAAGACCAAATACAAGTGCATATGCAGTTGACCTTAATGGAAGCCCTCTGCCACAGAAAATTGCTGCAATTGCAATAAATCCTCGACCGGCAGTCATGTCTGGCGTAAATAGTGCCATTCTTTCAACAGACAAGTTTGCACCTGCAAAAGCACATAGTAATGCACCAATTAGAATGGAAATATATTTTATTTTGTTAACATTGATACCAACGGACTTTGCTGCCTCTTCGTTTTCTCCAACAACTCTGACATAGACTCCAAACTTTGTTTTAAACATAAGAACACTTGCCAAAATTATCATCAAAAAACTAAAATAAGTTATTATAGTATGTCCACTGAGCAGTGGCCCAAGAATCGGAATATTTTCAATAAATGGGATGTGTATTTTTAAATCTGCAACATTAACAACATTACTAACATTAATGTTTGCAAGCCCCATTGCCTTTAGAATAAAGGATGATAACATACTAACAAAAAGGTTTATGCCAAGACCTGTTATAATAAAATTACTTTTAAGAGTTATGCTAAACAGACAAAATATTAGACCAATTATAAGCGTAAGAATTACGCCAATCAAAATGCCAAGCCAAAGGTTTCCGGTGATGTATACCGAAAGCGCACTTGAAAATGCACCCATAAGCATCATGCCTTCAAGACCAATGTTCAAAACATTTACTTTATGAGCAAATATACCGCCTAAAACCGCAAGGATAATTGGCACACTGTGGTATACCAAATCATATAAAATATTATTAAGCATATGTTATGCACCTTCCTTTTGGTTTACTTTTATTTCGGATTTTTTTGCCTTATTTCTATTTATGCTGTCTTTAATAAATTTTATAGATAGTAACAAAATCAAGATGCCTTGAATAACTCCAACGATTTCCTTTGGAACATTTGTAAACAAACCAATATATTCACTGCCTGTCTTTAGTCCTGCATAGAATATAGCTGCAATAATTATTCCAACTGGATTGTGTGCCCCCAGCAGAGCTATAAGCATACCGTCCCATCCAAGCCCAGGATTTCCTGAAAAATCAAGAGTAAATCTGAACTTTTCACTCATCAAGAACCCTGCTCCAGCAATTCCAGACAAAGCTCCGCTGATAAGCATAATAATGATTATCTTTTTTGAGATTTTCATGCCCGTTGCTTCTGCAAACTCAGGGTTTTTTCCCATTGCCGTTATTTCATATCCCAACTTTGACTTTTTCATGATTATGAATATGATTACAAATAGAGCAAGTGATATTAAGAAAAATGCTGTGATACCTGTATTACCTAATTTATTAAACATCGCACTTGGATTTATGGTGTATGTTGAAACATATCCAGAAGTTGGATCCTTGTACACACCTTGTGCTAAAAACTTAACTATTTCGATTGCAACATAGTTCATCATCAAGGTAACTACCATTTCATTAACCTTGAAATATGCTTTTAATAGTGCAGGTATTAGTGCAAAAATTGCACCGACAATCATACCAGTTAACAAACAAATTGTCACATGGACTACTGGTGGCAAGTCAAAGCTAAATCCTGCAACAGCCGCAAAAAATGCACCAAGCAACATTTGACCCTCAACGCCCATATTAAAGACATTCGCCTTAAAGGAAACTGCAATTGCAAGTCCTGTTAAAATAAGCGGTGACGCCATGTGAAGAGTTTTTAAAAGACCATTTACACTCAAAAATGATTTTTGAATCATTATGCTATAAGTCGTAATTGGGTTTTCACCAATCGCTAAAATTATTATTCCTCCTATGGCAAATGCCAACAAAACAGGAAGAAGTGTATTTAAAATATTTTTAAATAGTTTTTTACTTGCCATAACTAACTACGCTCCTTGTTTTTTGGCTATACCTGCCATAAGCAGACCCAACTCGGACCTCTCTGCATTTTTACCTTCTACCTCGCCAACAATCTTCCCTTTATACATAACAATAATTCTGTCAGATAAAGACATTATTTCAGAAAGTTCTGATGATACAAGCAACACTGCTTTGTTTTTGTCCCTTAACTCAAGAATCTTTTTATATATAAATTCAATTGAGCCAATATCTACACCTCTGGTTGGCTGGCTGGCAATTATAACAGCAGGGTCTGAATCAAATTCTCTTGCTATAATAACCTTTTGGGCATTACCGCCCGAAAGCTGGGATATATTCCCCTCTTTTTCTGCTATTCTGATATCATATTTTTCAATTAATTCATCTCTTGATTCATCAATACATTTACATTTCAATATTCCGCACGAGCAATATTCTTTGTTGCCATGATAACCCGCAATTATATTGTCAGATATGCTCATATCCTTGCAAAGCCCTTGTGCGTATCTGTCTTCTGGAACAAATGCTAACCCAGATTTTCTTAAACAACTTGGCCATTTGTTAAAAATGTCCTTGTCATATATCTTTACGCTTCCTTGCGTTGCCTCCATAAGTCCAGTCAAAACTCTGATTAGCTCACTTTGTCCATTTCCTTCAACTCCAGCTACTCCCAGAATTTCGCCTTCCTTTATCGAAAAGCTAATATCGTCCAAAACTTTTTTGCCCATGTCGTTTATTGTGGAAAGATTTTTAACGCAATAAGCAATTTTATTATTGCTGAAGTCTTTTTCAGATTTATTAAACTCAAGCATAACATCACGACCAACCATCATGTTTGCAAGCTGTTCAGGGCTTGTTTCGCTTGTTTTAACAGTTCCGATAACTTTTCCGCGTTTGATAACAATCACATTGTCACTCACATCCATAACTTCCCGAAGCTTATGGGTAATAAGAATAATTGTCTTTCCTTGTGCCTTTAGCTCTTTAAGATTTACTAAAAGCTCATCAACTTCTTGTGGAGTTAAAACAGCAGTTGGTTCATCAAAAATTAGAATATGTGCGTTTCTATAGAGCATCTTTAATATCTCAACTCTTTGCTTTGCTCCTATTGATATGTCTTCGACCTTATCCTTTGGGTCAAGGTCGAATTTATACTCATCAATAACTTTTCGTACATTCTCAATTTCTTGCTTAAAATCAATAAACGGAAGTTTAAGACCTTTGAATTTCTTGTTGATTTCTGCTCCAAGAATAATATTTTCAAAAACGCTTAGGCTCGGCACCAGCTTAAAATGCTGGTGCACCATGCCTAATCCTTTATTAATAGCGTCCTCAGAAGATTTAAAATCTACTTTTTTGCCTTCTACTAAAAGGTCACCTGAAGTGGGTTTCAATATTCCATAAAACATATTCATAAGAGTTGATTTGCCTGCGCCGTTTTCGCCTACAATTGCTGTTATTTCGCCTTGTTCAATACCCATGCTAATGCTTTCATTAGCTGTAAAATTGCCAAATTTTTTTGTTAAATTTACAGTTTCAATTGAATACATACCCATTAACCTTTACCTTTACAAATTTGATTAATCGTTTGGCATATTGATATTTGTTAACTTATCTTTGTTAATTTTTTCGCCTGCCTGTGCATTAGTAACCTTGATTTTTCCTGATTCAATTCCTTTTTTGGCATCGTCAATAATCTTTTTGATTTCATCCCATTTTGCTTTACCTGATGGAAGAATGTTCTTTTCAATTTCTTTTAGTGTTGTAATACCTGTTGCTCCAGAAGCAAGATTGTAGCTGATTTCTTTTCCATTAACCTCTGAAAGCTTATTCTCCTTGAACATCTTGGAAATCTCATATACAGGAACTTCTGTGTTCTTTAACACGCTTGTAAGAATATAACCCGGCTGGTTTGCATCTTTATCTGCATCAACTTCGATTGCAAATTTCTTGACTTCTTTTGCTTTTGAGGTAACGCCATCACCTACAGCACCCGCTGAGGATAAAACAACATTAGCACCGTCTGCAAAGTAAGTGTTGGCTTTTGTTGCTCCAAGAGCTGAATCGCTAAACCCAGCATTGTAATCTGAATAAATAGTGTAGTTTACTCCCAGCTGATTTGCTGCATAATTTATACCTTCTGCAAAGCCATAGCTAAATACTGATATACCATTTGATTTTGTTCCGCCAATAAATCCAACTTTTCTACCGTTTTGACCAGTTGTCAGATTATATTGATCTGGTGATAAAAGAGTTGCTGAATTTTCAATTATATATGTGCTCAAAACTCCTGATAAGAAAGCTGCTTCATGAACATCAAACATTACGGAAACAACATTTTTATGAATTGGTGAGCCATCTTCTTTTTTGTTTGGATTATCATTAAATACAACAAATGTTGTATCTGGGTACTGTTCAGCTATTGGCTTTGCACCACCAACGCCTTTTATCAGTGCATCAAAGTTATATTCCAAAGTAAAAATAAGCTTGTATCCTGCTTCTGCAAGTTGAGTCAAGCTTTCAGGGATATCCTTTGACTCTGTTACCTTGTAGTTTATACCCAACTCTTTTTTTACTTTTTCAAGCCCCTTAATAGCAGATTGATTATATCCTTTATCGTTTGCACCAGCAGCAGATGTGATAAGAGCAATACCTAAGTCTTTTTCTCCATCGCCATTCTTGCCACAGCCCGCCAAAAACAATGTGCCAAGTATTACACTTGCTAAACAAAAACTAATTAACTTTATTAAACTTCTCTTTTGCATTTTATTATACTCCTTTAATTTTAATTAAATTTTATTGACATAAGTTGCATTGGTTTTTATACTTTATTACTTCTACTTACCTTACTTGATTGATGTAGAACTTAAATTTGTCTGACCGATAGTAACACTTAAATGTTTCTATTGGTACTTCTTGTCCATTCACAATACCGAAAGTTACTGCAGTAAAAAGTAACACTGGACTACTTTTTTTCATATTTAAAAGAAGTGCAACTTCATTATCCACTGATACCGCTTCTAAAGTTCTCGAAGCTTTAGTTATTCTCACATTATATTTCTTTTCTATAACTTGGTACAAAGACGCTGTAGAAAAATATAGATTCTCAATTCCGGGAAAGAATTTACTGTTTATATAAGATATTGTATAGTTAACTGGCTCTTTATCCGCCAAGTAAACACGCTTTAAGACAAAAATATCATCATTTTCATTAATTCCAAAAATCTTGGCCCGCTTTTTATCAGCTAATTCAATTCCCTGTTCTATCAGTTTTCTTGATGGCTCCATTCCCATTCTTTTAATATCCTCTGTACAACTACATATGGAAAACAAATCTCTGTTATATGTTTCAGCTTTTACAAAAGTTCCCTTGCCCTGAATTCTATATAAATATCCTTCATTAACAAGTTCATCAATTGCTTTTCTGACAGTGATTCTGCTAACCCCGTGGCTTTGTGTGAGGGACATTTCAGTAGGAATCTGTTCGTCTGGTTTTATCACCTCCTTATTAATCATTGAGATTATATCCTTTTTTAAATAAAAATATTTTGGATATAAATCAGACATTTTAGTACCCTCTTTTCTACAGCATATTATAGAAATTCGTCATGTTAAAATTAAAATAATTGTAATGTCATCATTATGTTATGTTGTCATTACAAGACCATGTTATCATGGTTTTTTTCAAAGTCAATTACAATACAATTAGAAAAAATACGCTATTTTTTGTAGGAATTGCACAATCTACATCACATTTGATTGTGCAATTCTGTTAATATTGTAATTATTTTCTAACTTTGGAATATCACTAAAACATTATTTCCAAAGTGTGTAAATACATACTATTGACATTTTCATAAAAATCTCTAAAAGTAAAAGTTGTTAACTTATCTTTTTTAATTTAAGCACAATATTTTTAGTTATAAAGCAAAAAGAATTTAGTCCTATTTAATAATTTATATACAAACATTTTGCTTAATAAGTTTTACTTAAAGTTATAAAAAATAAAAAGCTCTATCTTGAAAGTTGTTCTTTCAAGGTAGAGCTTTTAAAGTTAAAGAGAAAAAAGTAATGTGATATTGTGTCTGTCTCTCATCGGCAAGTTTGGAGAGCATTTCAAATGCTTCATGTGATTTTGTGGTGTTGTTAGCTGTTTTAGTGTTTTTATTCTTTATACTGTCATATTCGTTTAACTTTTTAGCAATTTCACTATTTAGGCTATCTTTTGATTTTTTCTTATCACGGTCATATCCCTTTAATA
>JAVVSD010000010.1:0-66318 GCA_036654375.1 Oscillospiraceae bacterium | reverse complement strand
CTCGAGGCCTCTTGGTCCCGAACCAAGCGCGATACCAAACTTCGCCACACCCCGTTAAATATTAACTAAATGATTATATAATACTAAATGAATAAAATCAAGTGAATTAACCATTTTTGCATTGGAAAAGAGAGTAGTAATCTACTCTCTTTTTATTGTATAAAATAAATTTTAATTGCGATTTTGCCCTTTAAATTAGTTCTTGATTTGTGGAACTATTTTAAATGCTATTGCCTGTTTTGCTTTTTCAACTATATGATTACAGTCAAGCTTATAAATTTCTAAAAGTTCCTTTGCAGGGCCAGAACGACCAAATGTATCATTTACTCCAACCTTTAGCACTGGTACAGGGAACTTTTCGCAAACAAGCTCGCTGACTGCTCCACCAAGTCCTCCTATTATATTATGCTCCTCAGCTGTAACTAATGCCCCTGTTTCATAAGCTGCTTTCATTATGATTTCACTATCAATAGGCTTAATTGTGTGAATGTTTATTACTCTTGCAGAAATACCTTCTACTGCAAGTCTTTCTGATGCTGCAATTGCTTCACTTACCATTATACCTGTTGCAATAATTGTTACATCTGTGCCTTCGCGGAGCATTTTACCCTTGCCCCACTCAAATTTATAGGTTGCTTCGTCAAACAATCTTGGTACTGCCAAGCGGCCGTAACGAAGGTATACTGGACCTACATATTCGGCAGCGGCTATTGTTGCTGCCTTTGCTTCAACATCATCAGCAGGATTAATTACAACCATGCCTGGAATTGTTCTCATCAGTGCTATATCTTCACAGCATTGATGACTTGCACCATCTTCTCCAACCGAAATGCCAGCGTGAGTGGCTGCAACCTTAACATTAAGGTGAGGATATCCGATTGAGTTTCTTACCTGCTCAAAGGCTCTGCCTGCGGCAAACATTGCAAATGAACTTGCAAACACCGTGTATCCTGAAAGCGAAAGTCCAGCTGCAACTCCCATTAAGTTGCACTCTGCAATACCTGCATTGAAAAATCTTTCTGGATATGCTTTTTTGAACACACCTGTTTTTGTTGCTCCTGCCAAGTCGGCGTCCATAACAATTACTTTGTCATTAGTTTTTCCAAGTTCAAGCAGGCCATTGCCATAACCATCTCGAGTTGCTACTTTTATTACTTCTGCCATTTTCTATGCCTCCAACTCTGAAAGTGTATTTTTTAGCTCCTGCATCGCCTGTTTATACTGTTCTGGATTTGTTGGTTTGCCATGCCATGCTCCATTATTTTCCATAAAAGATACGCCTTTGCCCTTTACACTTTTGCTTATTATTGCTGTTGGCTTTCCTTTTGTCTGCCTTGCCTTTTTGAACGCATCATCAATACTGTCGAAATCATGGCCATCTATTTCAATCACATTCCAACCAAATGCCTCAAACTTTTCTGGAATTGGATAAGGAGAGTTAACCTCTTCTATTGTTCCATCAATTTGAAGGTTGTTATTGTCTATGACTGCAACAAGGTTATCAAGTCCTTTAGCTGCTGCAAACATTGCGGCCTCCCAAACCTGACCTTCTTCAATTTCGCCATCGCCAAGAGCTGTATAGATTCTGTAGTCCTGATTTGAAATTTTTGCACCAAGTGCCAATCCAACGGCAACAGAAACTCCTTGACCAAGTGAGCCAGTACTCATATCAACGCCAGGTGTCATATGCATACTTGGATGACCCTGAAGATGAGAATTAGCTTTTCTGAGTGTTTTTATGTCTTCAAGAGGAAAGAATCCCCGAAGTGCAAGAACACTGTAAAGTGCTGGTGCTGTGTGGCCCTTTGACAAAACGAAGCGATCTCTGCTTTGCATTTTTGGGTCCTGCGGATTAATATTCATTTCTGCAAAATACAGATATGTTAAAATATCTGTGATGGAAAGTGAACCGCCGGGATGACCAGACTGAGCACAGTTTGTGGCCTCAACTACTCCCATTCTAACTTTACAGGCATTGATTTGCAATTGCCTTTTTAAATCAAGATTCATAGTTCCTCCTAAGATTCATCTTCTTTTTTAATATTATTTATGATTAAGCTTTTTCAGAAACTTCTCAAAATATTCTGGAAGTTCACTGCTTATCTCCATATACTCTTGTGTTCTGGGGTGAACAAATCCTAATAATCCTGCGTGTAGGCACTGGCCATGAAGCTCTGTTGGAGTATTCCTTGGTCCATAAACTAAATCCCCTGCAACTGGGTGGCCCACATATGCCATATGAACTCTTATTTGATGTGTTCTCCCTGTTTCAAGCCTCACTTTAATATAAGTATAACCATTATATCTTTCAATTACCTCATAATTAGTTACAGCTTCTCTTGAATTTTCTTTAGTAACGCACATCTTTTTTCTATCATTTTTGTTTCTGCCTATAGGTGCATCTATCGTTGCCTTATCCTGTTTTAGGTTTCCATGAACAACTGCCCTATATTCTCTGGTAAAAGAATGCTCTTTTATCTGTTGTGCAAGGTTTATGTGTGCAAAATCATTCTTTGCAATAATTAGAAGTCCGCTTGTGTCCTTGTCAATCCTGTGGACTATTCCCGGTCTTATAACTCCATTTATTCCAGATAAACTGCCCTTGCAATGAAAAAGCAGGGCATTGACCAATGTATTGCTCAAATTCCCCGCTGCGGGATGAACCACCATTCCCTTGGGTTTGTTTACAACAAGCAAATCATTGTCTTCATACGGTATCTCAAGAGGTATGTCCTGTGCTTCTGCCTCAAGCTCCTGAGGCTCTGGCACTGTCACCTCGATATCCTCGCCTGTTTTAACTCTATAGTTTTTATTGACTTCTTCTCCATCCACTGTAACCATGTTCTGTTCTATGAGCCTTTGAATTGCACTTCTGGTTAATGTGCCGAATTGCGTTACAATAGCTTTGTCAATTCGCTCATTATTTAGCTCCTGTGAAACGGAAAAATTTAAAAAGTCAGACATCCTTTTCCTCCTGCAACTTTTTGCTTTTGGATTCGTCTATCAGTTCTTTTATTAGGCTGATTATTAACAGTATTGCACCAACAGTTATCAAACTATCTGCAAAATTAAATACTGCAAAATCAACAAATGTAAATTCAATATAGTCTACTACATAGTGTCGCACTATTCTATCAATCAAATTACCAAGTCCACCTGATAGGATTAAAACTGCACCTGCATATTGAACTTTGCCATTTAACTTCTGAAAAATCAGAATATAAAAGCCAATTGCCATAACAATTATTGTCATAGCAATTAATATACCTGTTTTTTCCTGCAATATGCCAAAAGCAGCACCCGTATTTTCAACATATCTGAAACGAATAAAACCAGGTATAAGTTCAATAATGCCTATGGGCTTTAATCCCGAACTAACAAAGAACTTTATTATTTGGTCAATAGCTACAAGAACGACAGTAACAGCAATTGTTATTGCTCCTGCCATTTATCCAACTCCTAAAAGTTATTTTTCTTGTGTTTCTTTAAAAAAGCTCTTTAAAGCAACGACATCGTCGTCATCTTCCTCTTCTTCTGAATACAAGTTTTCAATGTTAACGCTGAAATCTTTTATATCATTTTTAAGATAAGATTCGCAGCTTTCATCAATGCCTTCTTTTTCTTCTTCTTGATATTCTTCTTCCAATCCGCTTTGATATTCTCCATGAGCATCTTTATCATCATTATCAACTTCTTTTTTTGTATCATTTATATACTCAAGGGGTACATACTCAATACTTTGCTCATCGTCCTGTTCGTCCTCTTGAGTAATATATTCATCAATAGACTCTTCTTCTATTTTTGGCTGAATTTCTGATGCTTTTTCTTCATTTTCAAATGATATGTATTCATCAATTTCTGAATCTGTATCGTTAGAATTTTCTTCTATATCTTCCTTTTCATCCTGCTCACTAAAGAAATCTGCCAAAGTTTTTTCAATTTCTGTTTCTTCTTCATCGGAAGAGTTAAAACTTATTGGCTCTTCAATTTCTGTTTCCTTTATTTCCTCTTCAAAAGTTGGCAACTCATTTATAAGTGCAAGATGCTCTGAATACAGAGTTGTTAAAGTTGAGCGAAGCTGTGTAGAACTGTTTTTAAGTTGAGATAGGCGTTGAGTTTCCTTTTCTGCTTCTGCTTTTAAGTTGCCCATTTGCTCATCATAAATTGCCTGTGCTTTTGAAAGCAATTTTGTTGAATTGCCCTGTGCAACTCTCATAATCTCGTCCGCCTGAATTTGCGCATCCGATACAATCTGGTCGGCGCTGGAGGTTGCCTTTTCAAGAACTCCAGCAGTTTTTTCATTTATAGCCTCAATGGCAGTCTTAACCTTTTCCTCGGCATCAGACAGTGTTTCTTTAGCCTGTTCCTCTGCCTCCTGAATGATTTTATCCTTCATTCTTTCAGCTGTGAGCAAAGCATTTCTGATATTGTCAGAATCATTTTTGTATTCTGAGAGCCTGTCTGCTAAAAGGCTGAGCTTTTTTACAAGCTCCCCATTTTCACGAAACATTTGCTCATAAGAATCATAAACCTCTGCCATATATGTATCAACATCTGTTGCTTTGTAGGCATTTCTGCCAACTGATTGAAAATCATAATTTTTTAATTGTGTAGGTGTTAACACTTAACTTCACTCCTTTTATGTGGAAAGAACATTTTTTTGCTCATTTAAGAAATTTGGCACAGCCTTACGGTGTGCCAATAGATTGTCAATAATTATTGAAAGAACATCCCGCTGCTTTCAAGTTCGTCCAACAAGTCACCCATAACATCAACATTATAGGGAGTTATTATGAAAGTGCTGTTTGCAACTCTCTTTATTTGTCCACCATTTGCATAGGCTACGCCACTCAAAAAGTCAACCAACCTGCGTGCTACATCCCTGTTTGCCGACTCAAGGTTGAGGACAACTGTGCGTCTTTCATTGAGATGGTCTGCAACCGCACTTGCATCGTCAAATCTCTCTGGCTTTGCGAGAACGACCTGAAGCTGGGCAGTCGTATGTATGTTTACTACTTTATTGCCCTTTGGACCTGTTGGAGGTGCCATTCTTGAATCTTCCTGCTCCTCGTTTTTATATGATACGAACTCCTCACTGTCGTTATAGCCGTCATAGTACTCTTCATCAGTAACGCCAATCATATTTTTTACCTTGTCAAAAAAGTTTGCCATTATTGCTTCCCCCTAAAAAATCAGTTATATATTCTTGCTCCAAAAATCGCAGAGCCTATTCTTACCAGATTTGAACCCTCTTCGATTGCCAATGCGTAATCGTCTGACATACCCATTGACAAAATCTCCATACATACATTATCTATTTTTTTGTCGCTTATGTCAATAAACAGTTTGCTCATATTTGAAAAAAATGTTCTACTTTTTGTATTATTGTCGCAAATTGGTGGAATAGCCATTAGTCCTTTTATTTTTATTGCTTCCATCTGTGCTATTTCAAGGCAGGCTTCGTATATTTCTGCGGGGAAAAAACCTGTCTTTGATATTTCATCACCAATATTTACCTCAAGCAAAACTTCCATTGTAATATTGCTTTTCTTTGCCTGTTTTGATATTTCCCGGGCTAAATGAATGCTGTCAACCGACTGAATCATTGAAACTTCATCAATCACTTGCTTAACTTTATTTGTCTGGAGGTGTCCAATAAGCTGAACATCACAATTTTCAAGCTTTATCTCGTCCTTTTTTGACAACAACTCCTGCACTTTGTTTTCACCGATAAGTGTTATTCCGCTATCAATTGCATGGTTGATAAACTTTGGCTCAACTGTTTTTGTAACAGCCATAAAATTTATTTTGCTTTGGCTTCTGCCACTTTTTTGTGCCGCTTTTGCAATATTTTCATTTATTATTTTAAGGTTTTCAGATATACTGTAAAATTTTTGTTCATCCAATGATTTTTCCATCGTATAAATCAGTCCCTTCTACTACGACATTATCATAAAGCTCTATATATCCCTTCTCACCATTTTTATTTCCAACAAGTATAAAATCTTTACCAGAGTAAAGAACTTCGACTTTTTTAAAGCTAATAATATTTCCAGTGAGTACAAAAACTCCCTTTTCACCCTTTTCGTTAACTCTGACAGCTGATGATACAAGTTTCATTCCGGTATATTGGTTAAACACAAGCTCTACATTTTCTTTTCTGAGATTGGCAAGATTTGAGTCCATTAGGTTGCATCTTAACACCACCGCAGTCTTTTCTGAGTTTGTGTCATTTAGCGATGCTACCTCTGCCATTACTTCACTTACCGAAGAAAAAGGAAGCAACACCTTTATTTTATCACCAACACTCATATTACCAATACTACTGCTTTTTACATTGCAAACCATATACCAGTCAAAGTTATTTACAAGCTTTCCCATTGAATCTGGTGGTATCTTGTTTGGCTTTGACTTCAGGATGTTTTCAATCTCTTTAACCGTCAAAGCAGATGCCTTTTCATATGGTGTGATATTTTCATAACCGTCAACCTGATTAATATAGTAACCCGCGTGTGACGCTGTCATACTATTATAATCTGAATTTGTTTCATTAAGCCTATTAAGTTGCTCTTGAAGCGTATTTATCTTTGAATTAAAGTCTATAATTGTGCCAGTTACTATCTGCCGGGTAATTATTTTGTCACGCAATGCATCACTGCTGTGACCAATTTTATCTAATTCGCCTGTTGATACTGTATCCAGATACGAAAAAAGTCTTGATGATATTTCGTTGTCAACCGTGTCTAAATCTGCTGTGAAATTGTCTGCCTGACTTTGAAGCATTTTGTATCTGTTTATGCTCTCTTCTATTTCGTTTATTTTTATGTAATTAGAGGCGGACTGATTGTTTTCAAAAACTATTGCTACCTCCTGCCCATTTGCTACGCGTTTTCCATCTTCAACTATTGGCACTATTGTGCCACTTGCATGGTTTGAAATATACTGCTCATCACGAACCACAAAAATTTCTGTTTCAACTGTGTCATATATGGTATATTCAAAGGCTGTTTCTGTTTTTACTGGCTCATAAACCATCATATAACCTTGATATGCTATGTATACAATCAGAAATATGGCACAAGCAACTGACAATACTCGTTTTAGAACTATGTTGTTATCCAATTGTCAGCCCTCCAGTATTTCTGATTTATTTATAATTTCGCACGCTTTTTTTAAAAGATTAGAAAAGCAATCAGTTTCATCAACATACAGCCAATTAACTTTTGGCTCTTTTCTAAACCATGTGAGTTGACGCTTTGCATATCTTCGTGTTTCCATCTTTAGCTTTTCTGTCGCCTCTTTCAATGTTGCACTGCCATTTAAAAACTCTGACATTTCCTTACAACCTATTGCTTGATGTGCAGTTGCTTTATGTTCTTCGGTCATATACTGCTTTGTTTCCTCAATAAGACCATTTTCAATCATAATGTCCACTCTTTTGTTTATCCTGTCATACAACTTTTGCCTGTCTTTAAAATCAAGCCCAATTATACAAAAATTATACGGAGAAGGATTTTTGCGAGAACTCTCGACCTGCTCTGACATTGTCTTTCCTGATGTGTAGTATATCTCAAGTGCTCTTATTATTCTTGATTTATCATTAGTGTGAAGTTTATTTGCTGTTTGCTCATCTATCGCCATAAGCTCGTCAAGCAGAGTATGCGTTCCAAGCTCTTGCGCTTTGTTTTCAAGCTGTTTTCTTATCTCTTCATTTTTGGGTGCTTCAATGTACTCAATGTTATAGAGAAGTGACTGCACATAAAGCCCTGTTCCACCGACTATAACAACATTTTTTTTCCTTGAAATTATCTCTGAAATTCTGTTTTGAGCAAGCTCTTTGTACATTGAAACACTAAAGTCACAGGTTCTGTCAACCTCACTCATAAGGTGATGTGCTATACCCTGCATTTCCAGCTTGTCTGGCTTTGCAGTTGCTATATCCATTCCTTTGTATATCTGCATTGAATCGCACGAAACAATTTCTGCGTTATATAGTTTTGCAATCTCGATAGAAAGTGCTGTTTTACCTGAAGCGGTTGGACCAACAACAGCTATAACGGGTGTTTTTTTCATGCATTTCCACCGCCTGGTTTTTATATTCTTCCGAATTGCTTTTCAAGCTCATTTTTTGTCATCTCTATAAATACTGGTCTACCATGTGGGCAATAGCGAATTGATTCGTCACACAACAAGGATTTTACAAAATGTAAAAGCTCGTAGTCACTTGTCTTATCCCCTGCTTTTATTGCCGCTCTGCAAGCGGTTGAGTGATATATCCAGTCCAGCTGTTCAACTAATGGCTCTCTGCTTGAAAGCAAGTATCCTGCAAGCTCCTGCACCATTTGAACAATGTCACTTGAGCTAAGCTCGATAGGACATTCACGCACGACTACTGTGCCACATCCAAAGTCATCAATTTCAAAACCTGCATTACTTAAAAGCTCTTTATTGTCAATCAGCGCTGAATACTCCTCTTTGCTTACTGTTGCTGTTACAGGAGTCAGAAGAAGCTGTGTGTCTATGCTTTTGCTCCTTGCCTTTAACTGCTCATAAATCATTCTTTCGTGTGCTGCGTGCTTATCTATTATTAGCAATTTTTTATCAACTTCTACTACTATGTAGGTTTTAAATGCCTCGCCAATTACTTTGAGTTCCAACTGTGGCTCTTTCACTGCCTGTTGAATTTGCGATTGTTCGTTTGCTAATTGCGACTCTGACGGCTTATCTGTAAAAATCTTTTCATTTGTCAATTGCAAATTCTGTGTTGGCTGTTGCTTAGTGGTTATATTTAAATTTGGCTCTGCTTGTTTTAATACCTGCGGCTCTTCATCATTATGCTTTATATTGTATTCTGTACAATCAGATTGGGATAAAACTGAGCTATAGACCTTAACTTCTTCTTTGTTTTCATGCCTTGTCTGATTGAGAAAATCGTGTGACTTTTTTGTTTGCCAGAAATCGCTTTTCTTTTCTGGAAAGGCTATTTGCTCTGCCATTGGCTCACTTTTAAAGGTTGTTGCATTTTTAAGCTTTGACAAATCAAGCTGTGCTGGTGTGTCTTTTTGCTCTATTGTGCTTTTGACAGCATAATATATTGCATCAAAAATTTTCTTTTCATTTTCAAATCTCACCTGAGTTTTGGCTGGATGAACATTTACATCAACACTCTCATACGGTGCTGAAATATTAAGCACGCAAGACGGAAATTTGCCAACCATTATAGAGTTTTTGTATGCCTGCTCTATTGCAGCTGTTGCGGTCTGGCTCTTTATCAACCTGCCATTCAAGAAAAAAAACTGCATACTGCGATTTGAACGGCTCGCAAGCGGCTTTGAAATATAACCGCTAACGCCAATGCCATTAAGTTCATATTCTGATTTTATGATTCCCTGTGAAAATTCCTTGCCAAAAACTGCATATATTGCAGAATCAAGCTTGCCATCACCAGGTGTTAAAAGTGATTCCTTACCATCTCTTATAAATCTTATGCTTATTTCCGGATGTGAGAGTGCAAGCCTGTCAACCACGCCTGCAACTGCATTTCCTTCGGTTACATCCTTTTTTAAAAACTTCATTCTTGCAGGAGTGTTAAAGAATAGGTCACGAACAACTATTGTTGTTCCCTGTGGACAGCCTGCATCGTCAAGCTCTGTTTGCTCCGACCCTATTACAACACAGCGTGTACCAATCTGCTCACTTTGCACCTTTGTCATTATCTCTGTTTTTGAAACAGCGGCAACCGATGCAAGTGCTTCACCACGAAATCCAAGTGTTCCGATAGATGAAAGATCGTCTGACACTGATATTTTGCTGGTTGCATGGCTCATAAAAGCTTTTGGAACATCTTCTCTTTCAATCCCGCAACCATTGTCTGTTATTCTTATATAAGTTATTCCACCATGCTTTATTTCAATGGTTATTGAAGTTGAACCCGCATCTATTGAATTTTCCATCAGCTCTTTTATAACCGATGCAGGGCGTTCTACCACCTCTCCTGCCGCAATAAGCTCTGCTATATGCTTTGGAAGGACATTAATTTTTGGCACGAAAGGTCACCCCTTTATTTGTTATATCTTTAAAAAGTGTTATCCGTTTGCTTGCTTTACTAAATTGTAGAGTGTTGTCAATGCTTCAATCGGTGTTAAAGTGTTAACATCAAGCTGCTTAAGCGTTTCAATTATTTCACTATTAATACCTGAATCAATTGAAAGCTGAAAATCCTCATGCGTTTGCTGGGGTATATTATGAGCAGTAGGTTTTGCACCATCCTGTTGCTCAAGTTCCGCAAGTATTACCTTTGCCCTGTTGACAACATAGGTTGGAACACCTGCAAGCTTTGCAACCTCTATGCCATAGCTTCCATCTGCACCTCCACGGATTATGCGACGCAAAAATATTATATCGTCTCCTCTTTTTTTGCAGGAGATATTGTAATTTTTAACTCCAATGAGCTGGTTTTCCATTTCGGTTAGCTCGTGATAATGTGTTGCAAAGAGTGTTTTTGCTCCAAGCTTTTTACGGTCTGAAACAAACTCAAGCACTGCTCTTGCTATGCTCATTCCGTCGAATGTTGAAGTTCCTCTGCCAATTTCATCAAGGACTATAAGGCTCTTTTTTGTTGCATTTGAAAGTATCCCTGCCACTTCACTCATCTCAACCATGAAGGTGGATTGCCCAGATGACAAATCATCTGATGCACCTACTCTTGTAAATACACTGTCAACAATACCGATTGTTGCTGACGATGCAGGAACGAAGCTCCCAATTTGTGCCATTATAACTATCAATGCAACCTGACGCATATATGTTGATTTACCTGCCATATTTGGTCCTGTTATAATTGCTGTGACATTGTCTGAGCAGTCAAGCACTGTGTCGTTTGGAACAAATGGTACACCATCAAGCATCAGTTCAACAACTGGATGACGCCCATCTTTTATATCTATCATGTCTGAATTCTCAACATTTGGACAGACATAGTTGTTTGATACTGCAACCTTTGCAAGTGAACACAAAACATCAAGCTGTGCGATTGCGTGGGCTGTTTGTTGAATTCTTGCAAGCTCGTCCGCAACGGCTGTGCGAACCTGTGAGAAAATTTCGTACTCAAGGTGAGATATTCTTTCCTGTGCTCCAAGAACTTTTGCTTCAAGCTCCTTAAGCTCCTGCGTTATAAATCTCTCACAATTTGAAAGCGTTTGCTTTCTTATATATTCATCTGGCACAAGCTCTTTGTAGGAGTTTGAAACCTCTATGTAATATCCGAAAACTCGGTTGTATCCTATTTTAAGTTTTTTTATTCCTGTTCTTTCCTGCTCACTCGATTCGATATTGGCTATAAATCCCTTGCCATCATTAACTATCAGGCGAAGTGAGTCAAGTTCTTCATTAAATCCATCTTTGATAAGCCCACCCTCACGAACAGTAAAAGGTGGCTCCGCTGCTATTGATGTGTCAATCAGCTTAAAGACATCTGTAAGTGGGTCTATGTCGTTACAAATTGTGCAAAGCAGGTTTGAACTGCAATTTTCAAGCATCTTTTTTATTGGTGGAATAAGCTCGACCGCTTCTGCAAGTGAACGAAGCTCCCTTGCATTGGCTGTTCCATATGAAATGCGTGTTACCAGCCTTTCAATATCGTGAATGTTGATTAACTGCGAAACTATATCATCACGCAACTTAACATTTTGAACAAGCTCAGCAACCGCATTCTGCCTTTTTATTATCTGTACACAGTTGATAAGTGGTTGCTCAATATAGCTTCTTATAAGCCGTTTTCCCATGGCTGTCTTTGTTTTGTCAAGCACCCAAAGAAGTGAGCCTTTCCTTTCACGATTACGCATTGTTTCTACAAGCTCAAGATTACGCCTTGCAGAAAAATCAAGCTTCATGAATTTTGAATCACTATAATAATCGACCTCGCGAAGATTATCAAGCGAGGTTTTTTGCACTGCATAAAGATAATTAAGTGCTACCCCAAGTGCAACTACCCCATGCTTTGTAATGCCTTGTGCAATATCTTGTACATCGTTTACATTAAAGTGTGAGCAAACCACCTCTTCACATGATGAAAAGTCAAACTCACTCTCTTGAAAAAGTTCTGCACTCAAATCGCCTTGCTTTTGCAGGAACAACTTAAGCTTTGGCATTGACTTTGCTTCTCCATTATAAATAAGCTCACTGGGGTTGAATCTAACCAGCTCATTTATAATTTTTTCCTGTGCGTTTTTCCCATCAAATTCAGTAAGATGAATTTGACCTGTCGAAACATCTGCAAAGCAGATTCCAACACGATTTTCAAAGGCACAAAGGCAAGCAAGATAATTGTTTTTTGATTCGTCAAGCATATTACTCTCGATAACTGTGCCAGGAGTTATAATGCGGATTACTTCACGCTTTACAAGACCTTTGGCTTTTGCTGGGTCCTCTGTCTGCTCGCAAATTGCTACCTTATAGCCTTTGGCGACCAAACGCGCTATGTAAGAGTCCACACTGTGAAAAGGAACGCCACACATTGGTGCACGCTCCTCCTGTCCGCAATCACGACCTGTCAACACCAGCTCCAACAGACGCGATGCAAGCTTTGCATCTTCAAAAAACATTTCATAAAAATCGCCAAGGCGAAAAAGCAATATAGTATCCGGATATTGATTTTTGATTTCAAAGTATTGCGTCATCATCGGTGTCATTTCCGCCATTATTGCTTTTCCTCCTTACAATTTATTTAATTTCTAATTAATTGCAACCGCCATTGCAGCCTGAACATTCGCCACCACAATCATGCTCTTCTGGCTGTGGCTCGCAGGTTTCTGGGTTCTCACCGTTTACGCAAAGATAAAGTATCTGCATAATATAGTTCATTAAGACATCGAGTTCCTTACGAGATTCCTCGTAACTGCTCATGTTCTCGTTAACCATAAGTGCTGTATAAACCTGCTGAAAATCGCTGTCAAACTTTGATAGTGTAAGCTCATCCGGCTGTGATTTTTCTGCTTCTGCCTGATATGCCTCACGAATTTCGTTGATTTTGTCCATCATTTCTTTAACAGTTGCATCCTTCTCACTATCTGCCTTTGCCTTTGCAAATTTAAGATAACAATCATTCTGCTGGATTGCTGCACCAAGCTGTCTTGTAATTGCTACTACATCCATTTTAATAATCTCCTTTAAAATATATTATTGTTTATATCTGATAAATCGGATAAGTTCCAACTCAAAAGAATACTAAATTATTTTGCCTCTTACTATCCATGTAAGGGGTTCGGTCGCCTCAACATTGCAAAAGTTCCCGATTACATTATTGGACGCTTCAAACTCAACTATTACATTACCTGAAGTTCTTCCTGTTATCATTCCAGTTTTGCTGACCCCTTCAGCAAGAACACGATAGACTTTGTCTTTCATTTTTGCAGAGCGCTCACCTGCTATGCGTTCTTGTAAATCTGTTAGCTCTGTAAACCACTTTGATTTTTCACTTCGTGGAATATTGTCTGGTATTTGAGCTGCATTTGTACCCTCACGCTTTGAATAAATAAAAGTGTAAAGAGAAGAAAATCCAACTTGCTCTACAAGACTTAATGTTTCGCAAAACTCCTCATATGTTTCACCAGGAAAACCAACGATTACATCGCTTGTAAGTGAGATATCTGGCATAAGCTTACGAGCAATTTCAACAAGCTCTAAATAATGCTCTCTTGTGTAACATCTATTCATTTCCTTTAAAACTCTATTATTTCCACTCTGAAATGGCAAATGCAAATGACGCTCCAACTTTTCACACTGCGACATTGTTTCAAGTAACTCTTTTGTGCAATCCTTTGGGTGAGAAGTCATAAATCTAATTAAAAAATCGCCTTCTATTGCATTTATGCTTTTTAATAGCTTTGAAAAAAGGTTTTGCTCTCCAAAATCATTACCATAGGAATTGACATTCTGCCCAAGTAGATTGATTTCTTTGTAGCCATCTTTTACAAGCTGCTTTGCTTCATTCAAAACATCATCAAAAGCTCTGCTTCGTTCTCTGCCTCGAACATATGGCACGACACAATAACTACAAAAGTTGTTACAACCGTAGGCAATTGGTAAAAACGCTTTTATTTTACTGTCACGCCTGTGGGCTATACCTTCAGCAATAACTCCTTCGCTGTCTGTTATGTCGACTAATCTTTTTTTATTACAAAGCAGGTTATATATGAACTCAGGAAGCTTGTGCAAAACATGTGTACCAAAAATCAAATCCACATAAGAATAGCTCTTTTGGATTTTTTCGGCTATATGCTTTTGCTGCATCATACATCCACAAAGGGCAATGATTGCATCTGGATTTGACTCCTTGAGATGCTTTAACTCACCAACATTGCCAAAAACTCTGTCCTCTGCGTGTTCACGAATCGCACAAGTGTTGTAAAGAACTAAGTCTGCCTGTGAAACATCTTGCGTAAACTCATAGCCCATTTCTTCAAGCATACCATTTATTCTTTGACCATCTGAAACATTGCCTTGGCACCCATATGTGTGAGTAAATGCTTTTGGATGGGAGCTTACAAATTTTGTACTCAAAATAGATTTAACCATTTTTGAGAACTCTTTCTGCTTGTCTAATTCCTGCTTTGGAACCAATACATTTTTGCCATCCAAAATAATTTCCTCCGATAATTCTTTGTAAAATAATTATTGATAATTATATCATAATACGAAAAGTTCTTCAACCAAAAAGTGAAAACAAATAAACATCGGGCATCTTTTCAGATACCCGATGTTGTTATAATCGCGAACAAAAGTTGAATTAACCACAAAATGCAAGCTTAATAGCCTACTGTCAAAGTTAGCTCAAACTTGTCGCCGTCTGAGATTGGTGTTGTGTCCACTCCTGTTTCAACCGTTTTACCAGCTTTGGTTATACACCACCACTCTTTATTGCTTTCATTTGCTGTGTAGCCATTGACTGTTTTGATGAAAAGACCATATTCGCTCTCTGTTCCCTGAACAAGCTTTTCCTGCTCAAGTGCTTTTCTTAAAAATCCCTCGTCTGTGTCAATCTTGAAAGATTTCTTTGACTTGTCTGCTGCAACAACCTCCACTGTGATTTCCTTTGTTGCCTGTGCTGTTGTAGGCTTCTTTGTGGTTGTGTTACTTGTGTATTGATTGTTCCCACACGCAGAAAATGAGAAGAGCATTACAAGACATAAAAGTAACGCAGCAGTTCTGTTTTGATTTTTTACCATTTTTCTTTCCTTTCCCTCCGAAAGTCTGGAGATTAAAATATTTATACGGCAGGTCTCCTGGCTTGGAATCATCCTCACTTTTTATCTTCCCGATTGCTCAGTGATGTTACAAAAAGCTTGTCCTCCACACAGTAGCGGGGGCTGCCACGGTATTTAACCGTGTTCCCTTTTAATTTTTACAAAACCGTATGCTTAATTGTATTACATAAATAATTATTTTGCAACAACAAAGAACTCAAAGACTCAAATCAAATTATTTCTTTCCATACTAAAAAAAACACCTGTGTAGGTAATAATCTCTACACAGGTGTTAAAATTGCTAAGTATAAAATATTGATTTTACATATAGGAAATGAGCTGATTATTTGCTCATTATGTATTCATCAATAGCAGTTGCAGATACTTTTCCTGCTCCCATTGCAAGGATAACAGTTGCAGCACCTGTAACAGCATCACCGCCGGCATATACACCTTCACGGCTTGTAAGTCCTGTTGTTTCATTAGCAACAATGCAGCCCCACTTGTTTGTGTCCAAACCTGGAGTGGTTGTCCTGATTAATGGGTTTGGTGAAGTACCGATTGACATGACAACTGCATCAACATCAAGTATATGCTCTGATCCCTTAATTTCAACTGGACGGCGTCTTCCTGAATCATCAGGCTCGCCAAGTTCCATTTCAACGCACTCAAGACCAGTTACCCAACCTTTTTCGTCGCCAATAACCTGCTTTGGAGCTGTGAGGAATTTGAAGATAATGCCTTCTTCTTTAGCATGATGGACTTCTTCCAATCTTGCTGGCATCTCTGTTTCACTTCTTCTATATACTATGTATACATTTTCAGCACCCATACGCTTTGCACAACGAGCAGAATCCATTGCAACATTACCGCCGCCTATGATTGCTACACTCTTGTTTGCTGTAATTGGTGTGTCATAGCCCTCTTTGTAAGCCTTCATAAAGTTAATACGGGTGAGATACTCATTTGCAGAGTAAACACCGTTAAGGCTTTCACCAGGGATGTTCATGAACATTGGAAGACCTGCACCTGAACCAACGAATACTGATTCAAAGCCCTGCTCAAACAGCTCGTCAATTGTGGTTGCCTTACCAATAACCATATTTGTCTGAATCTTAACTCCGAGTTCTTTAAGGCCTTCAACTTCAGATTTAACAACTGCCTTTGGAAGTCTGAACTCAGGAATACCATACAGAAGAACTCCACCTGTTTCATGAAATGCTTCATACATTGTAACATCGTAGCCTTTTTTTGCAAGATCTCCTGCACATGAAAGGCTTGAAGGACCTGAACCAACAACTGCAACTTTATGTCCGTTTGATTTAATGTCCATCTTTTCACGCTGACAATTGTTCATAAAATAGTCAGCAGCAAAACGCTCAAGTCGACCAATAGCAACTGGCTCGCCTTTGATTCCACGAACACATTTGCCTTCGCACTGGCTTTCTTGTGGGCAAACTCGTCCGCAAACTGCTGGAAGTGAGTTTGTTCCCTTTATTATTCTGTAAGCTTCTTCGAATTTACCTTCAGCAATTTTTGCGATAAATTCTGGGATTCTTACATTTACAGGGCAACCATTCATGCAAGGCTTGTTTTTGCAGTTAATACATCTCTTTGCCTCTTCTATTGCTTGCTCTGCTGTGTATCCAAGAGAAACCTCAAGGAAATTTTTGTTTCTTACATTTGGGTCCTGCTCGGGCATTGGCATTTTGTTAAGTGACATATTAGCCATTATTTAACCCCCTTCATAAGATTGCAATATTCATCTCTCGCATGATCTTGCTTATCTTTAAAGATTGCTGAACGACGAATAGCCTCATCATAGTCTACTTCGTGTCCATCAAAATCAGGTCCGTCAACGCAAGCAAACTTTACTTTTCCACCAACTGTGAGTCTGCATCCACCGCACATTCCTGTTCCATCAATCATTACCGGATTCATACTTACAATTGTTTTAATTCCGAATTCTTTTGTAAGTGCTGAAACAAATTTCATCATAACAAGTGGTCCGATAGCAATGACTGTGTCATAGTTCTCACCTGATTCGATAAGGCGTCTAAGAATGTCCGTTACAAGTGCCTTTTCAACATAAGAACCATCGTCTGTACAAATATGAAGGTTTGTGCAAGCTGCTCTCATCTCGTCTTCAAGAATAACAAAATCCTTGTTACGGAATCCAGTAATTAGGTCAACATGAGCACCTAACTCATGAAGTGCCTTTGCCTGTGGGTAAGCAATAGCGCAACCAACGCCACCACCAACTACAGCTACTTTTTTCATTCCGTCGAAATGAGATGCGTTTCCAAGAGGTCCAACGAAATCTTGAATAAAGTCACCTTCATTCATATCGCCGAGTTTAATTGTTGTCTTTCCAACCTTTTGGAAAATAATGGTGATTGTTCCCTTTTCCCTGTCATAATCCGCAACAGTTAATGGAATTCTTTCGCCAACTTCGTCAATTTTCAAAATGATAAACTGACCAGCTAAGGCTTTTTTTGCAATGATTGGTGCTGAGATTTCCATTAAACATACCTGTGGATTAAGGTCCTTCTTTTTTAGAATCTCGTACAAAATATCATCTCCCATAAATCATATTTAAATCAAAAATTACACAACAACACGCTTTCGTGATGTAGTAAAACAGCAAGAAAACGTGTCATTATAATAACCTATGATTAAAACCCTAATTTACCATAGCTCATAAATAAGCTATATTATTCATTAATTGTAATAACAACGCCTGAACCAACTGTGCGTCCACCCTCACGGATAGCAAAACGAAGACCTTCTTCGATAGCAATTGGAGTAATAAGTTCAACATTCATTTCAACATTATCACCAGGCATACACATCTCAACACCTTCTGGAAGTGTGATAACACCTGTAACATCTGTTGTACGGAAGTAGAACTGAGGACGATAGTTATTAAAGAAAGGTGTATGACGGCCGCCTTCATCCTTGCTCAATACATAAACCTGTCCACGAAACTTTGTGTGTGGATGGATTGAGCCTGGCTTTGAAAGTACCTGTCCACGCTCGATCTCAGTACGCTGAACACCACGAAGAAGAGCGCCGATGTTATCTCCTGCCTCAGCATAATCAAGAATCTTGCGGAACATTTCAATACCTGTGCAAACTACTTTTCTCTTCTCTTCTGAAAGGCCAACAATTTCAATTTCTTCACCAGTCTTAAGCTGACCACGCTCAACTCTGCCTGTAGCAACAGTGCCACGGCCAGTGATTGTGAAAACATCTTCAACAGGCATAAGGAAAGGAAGGTCTGCCTTGCGGTCTGGGTCTGGAATATAGCTGTCAACAGCATCCATGAGTTCCCAGATTGGTTTGAGTTCTTCAGCATTAACATCTGTGCCTGAATACTCAAGTGCTTTAAGAGCTGAACCCTTGATGATTGGTGTGTCATCGCCTGGGAATTCATACTCGTCAAGTGTTTCACGGATTTCCATCTCAACAAGCTCAAGAAGCTCTGCGTCGTCAACCTGATCACACTTATTCATAAATACTATGATGTATGGAACACCAACCTGGCGAGCAAGAAGCAAATGCTCCTTTGTCTGTGCCATTGGGCCATCTGTTGCAGCGATAACAAGAATACCACCGTCCATCTGTGCTGCACCAGTAATCATGTTCTTGATGTAGTCAGCATGGCCTGGGCAGTCAACGTGAGCATAATGTCTCTTGTCTGTCTCGTACTCAACATGTGATGTGTTGATTGTAATACCGCGCTCTCTCTCTTCAGGAGCCTTATCGATGTTTGCATAATCTACGAATGCTGCGCCGCCCTTCATTGCGAGGGTTTTTGTGATAGCAGCTGTAAGTGTTGTCTTACCATGGTCAACGTGACCAATTGTTCCAATATTAACATGGGGCTTATTTCTTTCAAACTTTGCCTTTGCCATTGGTTATTCCTCCTTCATTAACAAACAAATTAATACTATTTAAAAACTGAATTCTTGAATATTCTATCAAAGTTTCTTTGATATTTCAAGTGCTTTTAATCATTATTTTTTGGCTTATCACTAATAATGCTTTCTGCAATAGATTTTGGAACTTCTGTATAGTGACTTGGTTCCATTGAATATTGTCCTCTGCCCTGTGTTTTAGAGCGAAGATCTGTTGCATATCCGAACATATTGGAAAGCGGAATAAATGCATTAACTTGTGTTGCACCTGTTCTTGTTTCCATACCCTGAATGAGTCCACGACGAGCATTAATGTCGCCGATAACATCACCCATGTATTCCTCTGGAACGATTACAGCAATTTTCATGATCGGTTCCATAAGAACTGGAGATGCTTTTCTCATTGCGTCCTTAAATGCCATTGAACCAGCAATCTTAAACGCCATTTCTGAGGAGTCAACTTCATGATATGAACCATCATAAAGAGTTACTTTTACATCAACAACATTAAATCCAGCAAGAACACCAGAGAGCATTGCTCCCTTGATACCAGCTTCAGCAGGTCCGATGTATTCCTTAGGAATAGAGCCACCAACAACCTGGTTGACGAATTCATAACCTTTGCCTGGGTTTGGTGCAATACGGATTTTAACATGACCGTACTGTCCACGACCACCAGACTGACGAGAATACTTGCAGTCAACATCTGCTTCTTTGGTGATTGTTTCTCTGTAGGCAACCTGTGGTTTGCCAACATTTGCTTCAACTTTGAACTCACGCAACATTCTATCTACGATAATTTCAAGGTGAAGTTCACCCATACCAGCGATAATTGTCTGCCCTGTTTCTTCGTCTGTATAGCATTTAAAAGTTGGGTCTTCTTCTGCAAGCTTCTGCAAAGCAATGCCCATCTTTTCTTGTCCTGCCTTTGTTTTAGGCTCAATTGCGACTCTGATAACTGGCTCTGGAAATTCCATTGATTCAAGAATTATCGGATGCTTTGCATCACAGAGTGTGTCACCTGTTGTTGTGTTCTTAAGACCAACAGCAGCAGCAATATCACCTGCATAGCAACATTCAAGGTCCTGTCTATGGTTTGAGTGCATTTGAAGTATGCGTCCCATACGCTCATTATTATCCTTGACAGAGTTATATACTGTGCTACCTGCGTTAACAGATCCCGAATATACGCGGAAGAAACAAAGCTTCCCAACAAATGGGTCTGTTGCAATTTTGAATGCAAGTGCCGAAAACGGCTCTTCGTCAGATGAATGACGAACTTCCTCTTCTTCAGTCTTTGGATTAATGCCCTTGATAGCTTCAACATCTGTTGGTGCGGGCATATAATCTATAACTGCATCAAGAAGCATCTGTACTCCCTTGTTTCTGTAAGATGTTCCGCAAGTTACAGGAACCATTACATTTTCAAGTGTTGACTTTCTGATGCAAGTCTTGATTTCGTCAACAGAAAGCTCTTCACCCTCAAGATACTTCTCAAGAAGTGTTTCATCCTGCTCTGCGACATGCTCGAGCAATTCTGCACGATACTTTTGAGCAATCTCAATCATATCTGCAGGAATTTCCTCGTTCCTTATATCAAGACCTTTGTCATCATAATAGACCTCTGCACGCATTTCTACAAGATCTATGATGCCCTTGAAGTCCGCTTCAGCTCCGATTGGAAGCTGAATTGGAACAGCATTGCATTTTAAGCGTTCCTTCATCATATTTACAACATTATAGAAGTCAGCTCCCATAATGTCCATCTTATTTACATAAGCCATACGAGGAACCTTATATTTATCAGCCTGACGCCAAACGGTTTCAGACTGTGGCTCAACTCCGCCCTTAGCACAAAGAACTGTTACAGAGCCATCAAGAACTCTGAGTGAGCGCTCAACTTCAACTGTAAAGTCAACGTGTCCGGGGGTGTCGATGATATTAATTCTGTGGTTCTTCCAAAAACAAGTTGTAGCGGCAGAAGTAATTGTAATACCTCTCTCCTGCTCCTGCTCCATCCAGTCCATAGTCGCTGAGCCGTCATGAGTTTCACCAATTTTATGATTGATTCCTGTATAGAACAAGATTCTCTCTGTGGTGGTTGTCTTTCCAGCATCAATATGCGCCATGATTCCAATGTTTCTGGTAAGTTCCAATGATACCTGCCTTGGCATTGTTAACCTCCCATTACCGTTTTATGAAACGGCATCAAACTTAAAAACATTGTACGGTAAACCTGCAAGCAGGCTCTTACCATCTGAAATGTGCAAAAGCCTTGTTTGCCTCTGCCATCTTGTGTGTGTCTTCACGCTTTTTAAACGCTGCGCCTGTTGAATTAACTGCATCCATAATTTCAGCTGCAAGTCTTTCCTTCATTGTTCTTTCTGAACGCTGGCGACTATAAAGCGTAACCCAACGCAAGCCGAGTGTCTGTCTTCTTTCAGGGCGAACTTCAATTGGCACCTGATAAGTTGCACCGCCTACACGGCGAGCTTTTACTTCTAAAACAGGCATAACATTTTCCATGGCTGCTTCAAAAACCTCCAATGGTTCGTTACCTGTCTTTTCTTTGATAATGTCAAATGCGTCGTAGACAATTTTCTGTGCTACTCCCTTTTTGCCATCATACATAACACTGTTAATAAGCCTTGTTACAAGCTTTGAATTGTAAAGCGGATCTGGCAAAACATCACGTTTTGCTATCTGGCCTCTTCTTGGCACTTCGCTTCCCTCCTTCATAATAATGATATCATAGGTACTCGAGTGACAAAATTCCCGTGGCGCCAATGGAAGCGTATTATATATATACACTCTCAACATTGGTTGCATAGTTTCATGCAGCCTGCAAGAAGATTCTGTCTGTTACCTTCCAATAGCATATTGGAATTATTTTTTTGCTGCTGTTTTTGGCTTTTTCGCACCATACTTGGAACGAGCCTGCATTCTGCCTGAAACGCCCTGTGTATCAAGTGTACCACGAACAATATGGTAACGAACACCAGGAAGATCCTTAACACGGCCTCCACGAATAAGAACGACGCTATGCTCCTGAAGGTTATGACCTACTCCAGGGATGTAAGCTGAAACCTCAATTCCGTTTGTAAGACGAACTCTTGCAATCTTACGAAGTGCTGAGTTAGGCTTTTTAGGAGTTGCTGTTTTAACCGCTGTGCAAACGCCACGCTTTTGTGGGGAATTGTTGTCAGTCAGTATGTTTTTCTTTGAATCAAGACTTTTAAGAAGAGCTGGGGTCTTTGATTTTTTCTCAATAGTCTTTCTTCCGCTACGGACAAGCTGATTAAAGGTTGGCAATCTGTTTCACCTCCAAAATAAAATAATATATTCTATGGGGAATCTCCAAATATGGAGATTACCCACAAATAAACAATATTTCTACACAACAATTAGGCATTGTAACACCAAGGGACTCAGTTTGTCAATACCTCTTCGTGTGCAAGTTGTTCAAACATTTCGGTTTCAATCTCTATAGTATTGAACTCATTTTGTTTTTTAACAATTTTAACATCACTATAACATTTCATTCCTGTTCCTGATGGAAGCAATTTACCAATAATTACATTCTCTTTGAGTCCGAGCAATGGGTCGCTCTTTCCCTTTATTGCTGCATCGGTCAGAACACGAGTTGTTTCCTGGAATGATGCTGCCGAGAGGAATGAATCAGTTGCAAGTGATGCTTTTGTGATACCAAGCAAAACCGGAATTC
Source organism: Oscillospiraceae bacterium (assembly GCA_036654375.1). GTDB lineage: Bacteria > Bacillota > Clostridia > Oscillospirales > Acutalibacteraceae > RZYX01. The sequence continues at coordinate 43,432 of JAVVSD010000010.1, read as the reverse complement.
CTGTTGCAACATTTGGCTCTGTACCCTCTTTTGCAGCCTTTGCCTTTAAATCACTGTTCTCAATGATAAAATCTCTCTTTTCAACTGTTGAGCCTGGAAGAAGTTTTGTATCTCCTGCCTCAACAATTTTGATTTTCTTCATCATCTGACGAACAATAACTTCGATATGCTTATCGTTGATATCAACGCCCTGCATACGATAGACTCGCTGAACTTCACGAATAAGATAATTATGAACTGCATCGACACCCATGATTGCAAGTAAATCATGCGGATTAAGTGAGCCTTCTGTGATTGCTTCGCCCTTTGAAATCATTTTGCCTTCATCAACTCCGTTACGAAGTCTGAATCCATAAGGGATAAGATATTGTCTTTCTTCCATATCTTCTGCATTTGTAACGACAACATACTTGCTTTTTTTGATTTCTTGGATGGAAATTTCGCCATCTATTTCACTGAGTATTGCAAGAGTCTTTGGCTTACGAGCTTCAAACAGCTCTTCAACTCTTGGAAGACCCTGTGTAATATCTGCTGATGATGTAACACCACCAGTGTGGAAAGTTCTCATTGTAAGCTGTGTGCCTGGCTCACCAATTGACTGTGCAGCGATGATTCCAACTGCCTCTCCAACTGTTACAGGTTCACCTGTTGCAAGGTTTGAACCATAGCATTTAATACACGCACCATGTCTTGCTTCACAAGTGAGAAGTGAACGGATTTTGATGCTTGCTTTTGCCTTTTCATCAATAAGCCCTTTTTCAACCTTCTCAGCATGAGTAGTCTTAACATAATTTGAGATTCTTTCTGCATCAATGTCACTAATCATGACATCTTTATCCATTACAAGCTCGCCTGTCTTCTCATCAACTAAATTTTCAAGAAGATAACGACCTGTTAAACGCTCTGCCAATTCCTCGATTGTTTCCTTGCCATCAGTAATGTCATAAATAACAATACCATCTGAGCATCCGCAGTCTTCTTCACGGATGATAACATCCTGTGAAACATCAACAAGTCTACGAGTTAGATAACCTGAGTCAGCTGTACGAAGAGCTGTATCTGCAAGTCCCTTACGAGCGCCACGAGAAGAAATAAAGTATTCAAGAACATTTAGTCCTTCACGATAGTTTGCACGAATTGGAACTTCGATTGTTTTACCTGCCGTATTTGCAATAAGTCCACGCATACCAGCGAGCTGACGAAGCTGTGAGTCAGAACCACGAGCGCCAGAGTCAACCATCATAAAGATTGGGTTGTATCTGCCGAGGTTTTCTTTAAGTCCTGAAGCAACATCCTTTGTGCATTTCTCCCATGTATTGATAACATGACGAGAACGCTCTTTGTTACTGATAAGTCCACGCTTATAGTTTTTATTGATTTTATCAATTTGCAACTCTGCCTGAGCAAGAAGCTCTGCTTTTTTAGGTGGAATATTTGCATCACAAACAGCAACTGTAATACCACTTTTGGTTGAATACTTATAACCAAGTGACTTTATTTTATCCAAAACTTCAGAAGTTACCGCTGTTCCATGAACCCGGATACACTTATCAATAATTTTTCCCAGTTCCTTCTTGTTAACCAAGTTTTGAATTTCAAGCTTAAATATATTTTCTGGATCGGTGCGGTCAACAAATCCTAAGTCCTGAGGAATTGGATCATTGAAGTATACCTTTCCAAGAGTTGTGTCCATTATCTTTGTTAATGTTTCGCCATTAACTTCTTTGCTCATTCTAATTTTAATCTTAGAATGAAGTGTGATTACATTTTCCTCGTAAGCCATTGTTGCCTCTGCAACATCGCGGAATACTTTTCCTTCTCCAGGCTCATTTTCCTTATCGAGAGTGAGGTAATATGAACCAAGAACCATATCCTGTGTTGGAACTGCAACTGGACGACCATCGGAAGGTTTGAGCAAGTTGTTAGCTGCAAGCATAAGGAATCTTGCTTCTGCCTGTGCCTCTGCTGAAAGCGGAACATGAACAGCCATCTGATCACCATCGAAGTCAGCGTTGAAAGCTGTACATACGAGTGGATGAAGTTTTATAGCTCTTCCTTCTACAAGAACTGGCTCAAATGCTTGAATACCAAGTCTGTGAAGTGTTGGAGCACGGTTAAGCATTACTGGATGGTCTTTGATGACTATTTCAAGTGCATCCCAGACTTCATTTCTTGAGCGCTCAACCATCTTACGGGCCGACTTTATGTTTCCAGCAGCACCAGTTTCGACAAGACGCTTCATAACAAATGGTTTGAACAGTTCAAGTGCCATTTCTTTTGGAAGACCGCACTGATAAAGCTTAAGCTCAGGTCCGACAACGATAACAGAACGACCTGAATAGTCAACACGCTTACCAAGAAGGTTCTGTCTGAAACGACCCTGCTTACCCTTAAGCATATCTGAAAGAGATTTTAAAGGTCTGTTGTTTGGACCAGTTACAGGACGGCCACGACGGCCATTATCTATAAGTGCGTCAACAGCTTCCTGAAGCATTCTCTTTTCATTACGGATAATTATATCTGGAGCGCCAAGCTCCATGAGCCTTTTAAGACGATTATTTCTGTTTATAACTCTACGATAAAGGTCATTTAAGTCTGATGTTGCAAAACGACCACCATCAAGCTGAACCATTGGTCGAATATCAGGTGGAATAACAGGAACAGCCTCCAATATCATCCATTCAGGCTTATTACCTGAATGATGGAAAGCTTCAACAACTTCAAGACGCTTAAGTATTCTTGCTTTTTTCTGTCCTGTTGCTGTCTTCATTTCCTCACGCAAATCTGTAGCAAGTGCTGCAACATCAATTTCCTGTAAAAGTTCCTTGACTGCTTCTGCACCCATGCCTGCCCTGAATTCGTCCTCATACTTCTCACGCATATCCTCATACTCTTTTTCGTTAAGAGTCTGAAGCTTTTCAAGTGGGGTGTTGCCTGGGTCGATAACTACATAGAGAGCAAAGTAAAGGATTTTTTCAAGATATCTTGGAGATATGTCAAGCATAAGCCCCATTCTTGAAGGAATTCCCTTGAAATACCAGATATGAGAAACAGGAGCAGCAAGCTCGATATGACCCATACGCTCGCGTCTTACTTTTGCTTTGGTTATTTCAACGCCACAACGCTCACAAATTTTACCTTTATAGCGAATACGCTTATACTTTCCGCAATAACATTCCCAGTCCTTTGTTGGTCCAAAAATCTTTTCGCAGAAAAGTCCATCCTTTTCAGGCTTAAGTGTACGATAGTTTATTGTTTCTGGCTTTTTTACCTCACCGTATGACCAGTTTCTAATCTGCTCAGGTGATGCAAGACCAATCTTTATTGATTCAAATTCCAGTTCTGAACCCGGTGTTTGTATTTCTGTCATTTGGCGACCCCTTTTCTTTAAAATTTCTTTTTTTATAATGATGTGAAAGGTGTCTTTTGATTAGCTTTCTTCTTCTGTGTTCAAGGCATCATCAAAAATGTTTTCCTCAAGGCTTGTTTCATCTACAAGCAACTCGCTTGTTTCTTCTTCAACGACAATTACTTCTGGTTCACCATTTTCATCCTCAATTACATATCCCTCGGCAGATGCCGCATCGTTTACATTTGAGAATGCTGCGTTATCAGAAAGGTTAAAACCGATATCGTCATTTTCGAAATTTTGCTTAAGATCAATTTCATCTTCATTCTTATCAAGAACCTTAACATCAAGTCCAAGTGACTGAAGCTCTTTTATAAGAACCTTAAATGATTCAGGAATGCCTGATTTAGGAACATTTTTGCCCTTTACGATTGCTTCATAAGTCTTAACTCTACCCACAACATCGTCTGACTTTACTGTTAGGATTTCCTGAAGAGTATAAGCTGCACCATAAGCCTCAAGTGCCCAAACTTCCATCTCTCCGAAACGCTGTCCACCGAACTGAGCTTTACCACCAAGGGGCTGCTGAGTAACGAGTGAGTAAGGTCCTGTTGAACGCGCATGGATTTTATCGTCAACCAAGTGAAGCAATTTAAGGAAGTACATTACGCCAACGGTTATTGGATTATCAAATGGCAGACCTGTTCTACCGTCAATTAGTATTGTCTTTCCGTCTTCTCTGAGTCCTGCGTAGTTTAGTGCGTCACGAATATCGTTTTCATGTGCACCATCAAATACAGGAGTCATAATCTTCCAGCCTAATGTTCTCGCTGCCATTCCCAAGTGAACTTCAAGTACCTGACCGATGTTCATACGAGATGGAACTCCAAGAGGGTTAAGAACAATATCAAGCGGTGTGCCGTCTGGAAGGAATGGCATATCCTCCTGTGGAAGTATGCGTGAAACAACGCCCTTGTTTCCATGACGACCAGCCATCTTATCTCCGACTGAAATCTTTCTCTTTTGAGCTATATAGCAACGAACAACTTTATTAACACCAGGGTTAAGCTCGTCACTGTTTTCTCTTGTGAATACTTCAACATTAACAACAATTCCATATTCACCATGTGGTACTCTTAGTGATGTGTCACGAACTTCTCTTGCCTTTTCACCAAAGATTGCACGAAGAAGTCTTTCTTCTGCGGTAAGCTCTGTTTCACCCTTTGGAGTTACTTTACCAACAAGTATATCTCCTGAATGAACTTCTGCACCCACGCGGATAATACCAAACTCGTCAAGGTCGCTAAGTGCATCTTCACCTACATTTGGAATATCTCTTGTGATTTCCTCTGGTCCCAGCTTTGTATCTCTTGCTTCAATCTCATATTCTTCAATATGAATTGAAGTATATACATCATCACGAACTATTTTTTCATTGATAAGAACAGCATCCTCGTAATTGTAACCTTCCCAAGTCATAAATCCAATGAGAACATTCTTTCCAAGGCTTATCTCGCCATTATCTGTTGCAGGGCCATCTGCAATAACCTCTTGTTCAGCAACTCTTTGACCAAGCTTAACAACTGGACGCTGATTTATGCAAGTACCTTGGTTGGAACGCATAAACTTAATAAGATCATACTCATCAACCTCACCACTATCTGCTGTTACTTCAATATGCTCTGCACTTAGTTTTGTTACAATGCCTGCGTGCTTTGCCAATCCAACAACGCCTGAATCAACAGCTGCTTTATATTCCATACCGGTTCCGATAATCGGTGACTGTGTTTTAAGAAGTGGAACTGCCTGACGCTGCATATTTGAACCCATCAATGCTCTGTTAGCATCATCGTTTTCAAGGAATGGAATCATTGCAGTTGCAACTGAAACAACCATCTTTGGAGAAACATCCATATAGTCGGCTATAACTTTATCTACTTCATGGAATTCATCTCTGTATCGAACAGTTACTTTTTCGTTCATGAAACGCCCCTGCTCGTCAAGTGGCTCATTAGCCTGTGCAACTGAGAAATCATCCTCAACATCTGCTGTCATATAATCTACTATGTCAAGAACTACGCCTGTTTCTTTATCAACTCTTCTGAACGGAGCTTCAATAAAGCCATACTCATTAATACGAGCAAATGTTGCAAGGTAAGAGATAAGTCCAATGTTTGGACCTTCTGGAGTTTCAATTGGACACATACGGCCATAGTGGCTGTAGTGAACATCTCGAACTTCAAATCCTGCTCTATCTCGTGAAAGTCCACCAGGTCCAAGCGCTGACAGACGACGCTTATGCGTAAGCTCTGCAAGCGGATTTGTCTGATCCATGAACTGTGAAAGAGGAGATGAACCAAAGAACTCTTTGATTGCTGCAACAACAGGTCTAATGTTTATTAGTGCCTGTGGCGTTGCTTTGTCTGACTCCTGTGCTTGAAGGGTCATTCGCTCTCTGACAACTCTTTCCATACGGGTAAATCCAATGCGGAACTGATTTTGGAGAAGTTCGCCAACACTTCTTATGCGACGATTTCCCAAATGGTCAATATCATCTATTGTACCAACTTCCATTGCAAGGCAGTTGAGGTAGTTAATAGATGCAAATATATCTTCTCTTATAATATGTTTAGGAATAAGGTCATCACAACGAGTCTTAAGCTCTGCAAGAAGAGTGTCCTTATCGTCACCACAAGCATCAAGAACTTCTGTGAGAACTTTAAAGCTAACTTTTTCGTTTATGCCTATATCTTTAAGCTCTTCAACACTGATATCAACATAGTCTGCAATGTCAACCATTCCGTTTGATATGACTTTAACTTCGATTCCGTCAACATCAAGTATGGCTTCACAAACACCAGCCTGCTCAATTTCATAGGCTTTTTCTTTTGTGATAATCTCGCCTGCATCTGCCATAACTTCGCCTGTCAAAGGACTCGCGATTGGCAATGCAAGCTTATTACCTGCAAGTCTTCCAGATATTGCAAGCTTTTTATTATATTTATAACGACCAACTCTTGAGAGGTCGTAACGATGCGCATCAAAAAACAATCCATCTAAATGTGCCTGTGCTGTTTCGAGCGTTGGAGGTTCACCTGGTCTTAGCTTTTTGTAGACCTCAAGAAGTGCTTCTTCAGCATTCTTTGTTGGGTCCTTCTCGAGTGTTTCCATTATGCGTGCATCACTTCCGAAGAAGTTTAAAATATCCTCGTTGCTTGAAAGCCCAAGTGCGCGAATAAATGTTGTTATATATATTTTCCTGTTCTTGTCTATACGAACATAGAACAAGTCATTCTGATCAGATTCATATTCCAGCCAAGCACCTCTGTTTGGTATAACAGTTGAAGTGAATAATTTTTTACCGGTTTTATCATGGCTCATACCGTAATAAACTCCAGGGGAACGAACGAGCTGAGATACTATTACCCTCTCTGCACCGTTAATAACAAAAGTTCCGCTGTCTGTCATGAGTGGGAAATCACCCATATAGACTTCGTTCTCCTTTATCTCTCCGGTCTCCTTATTAAGCAATCGCGCTCTTACACGCATTGGAGCAGAATAAGTTGCATCGCGTTCTTTGCACTCCTGCACAGTGTACTTTGGCTTGTCATCCATTTTATAATCGACAAATTCAAGTACAAGGTTCCCTGTGTAGTCTGTAATCTCCGATATATCTCTGAAGACCTCTTTGAGACCGACCTCCAAAAACCACTTATACGAATTTTTCTGCACTTCAATGAGGTTTGGCATTTGCATAACCTCGTTAATGCGAGAAAAGCTCATACGGGTATTGTTGCCGAGTTGTACCGAGTTTACTTTTACCATAGGCCTTTATCACTCCGTTCATTTTTTGTGTCCATCTACTTATGGAAAAGTCTGTCTAACGCTTAGGTAAACTTAAGAAAAAACCAAAAAACTTTATTGATTTTTTGTGCATTAAGGAGTATAATTACCTCATAATTTGTTTGCCAAAGGCAACACCTTTCCATTATAATGCAGTATATTATTATATACCTTGCCAGTTTTTTTGTCAAGGTGTATTTTCATTTTTCCCCTAAATATTTCTTGATTTTTATTTTTCATATAAATCATTTTATTTTTATCAAACATTAATTAAGTATTGACATAATTTAACAATTTAAATTCAATGCTTGTATAATCTTTAAATTTTATGTTACTATATTAGTACTTTTGGGTTTATTAGCCCATATTCAATTAGAAAGGTGTTTGAAAAAATGTTACAGCGCACTTACATTATGCTTAAGCCCGACGCAATTCAGCGTGGACTTATGGGTGAGGTTATTTCTCGTATTGAGAGAAAAGGATTCAAAATCACAAACGCAAAGATGATGACTCTTGACGAGCCTATTTTGCGTGAGCATTATGCTCACATTTCTGACAAGCCATTTTTCCCTGATATCGTTGCATACATGACAAGCGGTCCTGTTCTTGCTATGATTGTTGAAGGAGAAGGCGCAGTTCAAGGAATGAGAAATCTTATGGGAGCTACACATATTGAAGATGCTACAGCAGGCACTATTCGTGGCGACTTAGCTTTTAGCACTTCCCATAACATTGTTCATGGTTCCGATTCTGTTGAAAATGCAGAAATCGAAATCAACAGATTTTTCAAATAATTGTAATTAATATTACAATTATGAAAAGCACCTCGTCTTAATAGGACGAGGTGCTTTGATTTTATCAGCTTAATATCTTGCCTTTTTAGCTAACGAGAATGTACTCCATCCTGTAAACGCAAAGGAAACTACCAGCATTATTGAAAAATTGGCAACAGGCACTTTAACAAGTGCGGCAAGCCCAGTCATTGGTGCAACAAGGAAAGTTGCAGGAACCATAAGGAACCCGACATTTGCTTGCGTAGCCGCAGCTATGAGTGCAATCAAAGACGCAACAAAGGTGATACCCCAAGAGGTTATACAGTAAATCATTACGCTTTTGTTATCCACTGTCATGGCAATCATTACGCACCAGAAAACAACAAATATAAAGCTTAGTATAAAATTTATTGCTCCAATAGAGTGGTTGAATGCAGAAAACATATTGATAAGTGCAAAGAATATAAATAAAACTACTGAAGAGGCAACAAAAATCTTGTCTTTCATCTTAATCTACCTTTCAAAACTTTTTTATATATTATCATATTAAAACTATTTTTTCAATGAACAAACTCTTAACAAAATACGAGCAGATATTAATCCGCTCGTATTTTTGGTATTTATCTTATTACAAATTAGTCAAGAAAATCCTTTAGCTTCTTGCTGCGACTTGGATGACGAAGCTTTCTAAGTGCCTTTGCCTCTATCTGACGAATACGCTCACGAGTAACATTAAATTCCTTGCCTACTTCTTCAAGGGTTCTTGGGTGTCCATCTTCCAATCCAAAACGAAGTGACAAAACCTTTTCTTCTCTTGGCGTAAGAGTTTTAAGTACATCGCCAAGCTGCTCTTTAAGAAGAAGCATTGAAGCTGCATCTGCCGGTGCAAGTGCATCATCATCAGGAATGAAGTCACCAAGATGGCTATCTTCTTCCTCTCCTATTGGCGTTTCAAGCGAAACAGGTTCCTGTGCAACTCTTAAAATTTCACGAACCTTCTCAACAGGCATTTCAATTTCAAGTGCTATTTCCTCTGCTGTTGGATCTCTTCCGTTTTTGTGTAAAAGAAGGCTGTTTGTCTTTTTGACTTTATTGATTGTTTCAACCATATGAACAGGTATTCTGATTGTTCTTGCCTGGTCTGCTATTGCTCTTGTAATAGCTTGTCTTATCCACCATGTTGCATAAGTTGAAAATTTAAATCCTTTTGTATAATCAAATTTATCAACAGCTTTGATAAGTCCCAAATTTCCTTCCTGAATTAAATCAAGGAACTGCATACCTCTTCCCACATATCTCTTTGCAATGCTGACAACAAGACGAAGATTTGCCTCTGCAAGCCTTTGCTTTGCACGCTCATCGCTATCTGCTATGCGTATTGCAAGCTCAATTTCCTCTTCTGGTGTAAGAAGTGGAACTCTTCCTATCTCTTTTAGATAGACCTTTACAGGGTCATCCATTGCAATATTTTTCGAGGTTTCAACGGCACTGAGTTCAGCACCCTTTGGCATCTCAATATCAAAGCTCAAGTTTTCAAGTGCGGCTTCGCCAAGGTCATCAATTATTTCGATGTTGTTACTCTCGATAGTGTCATAGAGTTTGTCAAGCTCTTCGATATCCAAATCCATTTCCACGATAGCCATGTCAATTTCATTGGTAGTTAATCGGCCACTTACCTTTCCTTTGTCAAGCAATACTTTTATCGCTGACTTCTTTTCAGTTATTTCCATACTCTGTATTCTCCCTCTACACATCCTATGTATTTTTGTTAAATAGCTTTATAAACTCATCATTACTTAAAGCAGTTGGGTCTATGTCCTTATTGTTATTTTTTTCTTGCTTTAAGACTTTTATACAATCATCACATTCCGCGATGGTATTGCTAATATTTTGTGACTGAATGCCAAGCTTTACTATTCTGCTCATTTCCTGCGGTGAAAAATCATTTGAAAGGAACATGGCATCAATTGGCAGACCATTTGATATTCTCTGCGATATTTTCTCAAATACTCGTCGATTAAATTCTGTTACAAAATCATCTAATGTAACTTTTTCCTCAATCTTTTTAAGAAAGTCTGGATTTGCCATTAGCGATGAGATAAGAATTTCCTCTGCTTTTGCAGCTTTAATGTTCCCAGGACGCTCAGGATTTACTGAATCCTTTGTCTGAACGATTTGATTTTTTAGCTGTCCAAAATCAACTCTTTGAGATTTTTTGCGTTCTTTCCTTTCAATCTGCGATATTTGAAGCACAATTGCTTCTTTGTTCACTTCAAGTTCCTGCGAAAGTCGTGACGCATATATGTCCCGCTCAATCGGTCCAAGCTGTGAAAGTATAACTGCTGCATCTTTGAGAAAGTTCATTTTGCCATCAGAGGTTCCAATATCATATTGTACCCGCTTTTCGAGCAATTTATATTCAATTTCGTTCGCCGCACCTTCAACAAGTGTTTTAAAACGCTCTGGGCCAAACTTTTTTATAATCTCATCTGGGTCTTTGCCACCTTCAAGTTTGAGTGTTCTTATGCGTAGTCCTGTTTTTTCAAACTTTGAAATTGCCTTTTGCATTGCTTTTTTACCCGCCTCATCAGAATCATATGCAAGAACCACCTCTTCACAATATCGAGATACCAGACGGACCTGCTCGTCTGTCAGTGCTGTGCCAAGACCTGCAACAGAATTTGTAAATCCAGCCTGATGCAAAGAGATAACATCCATGTATCCCTCTGCAAGAATAAGCTTTCTTGCATTTCCGTTTTTTGCAAAGTTAAGTGCAAATAAGGCTTGGCTCTTTTTGTATATCAATGTGTCTGAAGTGTTTACATATTTAGGCTTTGAGTCATCAAGCACTCTTCCACCAAACGCAATAATATTGCCTCTTAAGTCAATTATTGGGACTATTGCTCTGTGCCTGAAATTATCATAATAATTGATTTTGTCACCCTTAGTGCTTTTTTTGGCAAGATCCGCTTCAACAAGCTCACTTTTTGAATAACCCTTTTGAGCCATATAATTTAAAAGCTCGTGCCAATCATTTGGTGCATATCCAAGACCGAAGTGGCGGATTGTCTGCATTGTCAGTCCACGCGAAAGATAATAGTCAAGTCCCTCCTTGCCCTTTTGACTAAGCATATAATTGTGAAAAAAGCGCGCTGCTTCTTTATTTATTTCAATCATTCTGCGACGCTTTTTGTTGATTGTATCATCATAATTATCATCTGGCATATTAAGCCCTGCCTTTTCAGCAAGCATCTTAACTGCTTCAAGATAATCCAAGTTTTCGATTTCTCTTACAAAAGTGATTGCATCCCCACCCTTGCCACAGCCAAAACAATAGTATGACTGGGTGTCCGAATACACTGTAAAGGACGGTGTCTTTTCGCTGTGAAAAGGGCAAAGTGCTTTTGCAAGCCTCCCTTGCCTTTTAAGCTCAACATATTGACCAATAAGTTCATCAATATCAGTTCGCAGCCTAACTTCGTTTAAAAAATCTTCACTTATTGCCAATTGTTTCACTCCCCTTATTTTATGCCATAAATCACTTATTGCCTATGCCCATGATTCTGGAACAAATAATTCATGAAAAACTGAAAGTGCATATCTATCTGACATTCCGGCGATATAATCGCAAGATGCTCTTTCGGGACCTTCATTTTCACAAATAATCCTGTATTCCTCTGGCATATGCTCAGGATTATCTTTAAAGTATATATACATTCGCTGAAGAATATTGATTGCCTTACCCTCTTCACCTTTGCAAACAGGGTTTCTATATACATTGGCATACATATAAGAATGTAGCTCATCAAATGCTTGTTGCACTTCATCTGACATTTTTATATCGTCTGCACTGTTTTGTATTGTTGACAGTACAAGCGTGGATATTCTTGCACTCTTTTTATCACCCAAAACACTTGTCATACTTTTAGGTATCTGACTTTCTTCAAAGATGCCTCCACGAATTGCATCATCAATATCGTGATTGATATATGCTATTTTGTCTGAAAGCTTTACAAGTCTGCCCTCCATTGTCTGTGCCGGTGTGCCTGTTGTGTGACACAAAATTCCATTTCGTACTTCATATGTAAGATTAAGACCATTGCCGTTTTTTTCAAGAAGCTCAACAACTCTAAGGCTTTGCTCATAGTGCTTAAACCCACCTGGATAAACTGAATTAAGCGCTCTCTCTCCTGCGTGGCCAAATGGAGTATGTCCCAAATCATGTCCAAGCGCAATTGCCTCTGTTAAATCCTCGTTAAGCCTTAGCCCTCTTGCTATTGTCCTTGCTATTTGTGAAACTTCAAGGGTGTGTGTAAGTCTTGTTCTGTAGTGGTCACCCTGAGGTGAAAGAAAAACCTGTGTTTTATGCTTTAGGCGACTAAAGGCATTGCAATGAAGAATTCTATCTCTATCCCTTTGGAATGCTGTGCGAATTTCACACTCTTCCTCCTGCACTCGCCTACCTTTTGAGTTTTTACACAGCATTGCTTTGTCCGAAAGCATTGCTTCTTCTATTTGCAATGTGCGTTCTCTTATGCTTTCCACATAAACACCCCCTATTAATGTTATACGACATAAAAATAAAAAACCCTTTACTTTTCTCTTCTAAGCAAAGAACCCCGTTCAATATTATGCTCACAAAGGAAAGAAACTGTCCTCATTGGATGTGGTGCAGATTCTATCTTTTCGCCATTTTCATCTCTTAAGTCCTCTGCTTTAATTATAAAAGGCTTTTTGTTTGGAGAAAGCACTTCAAGCTCATCTCCTTCAGAAAACTTATTGCGTTGCTCAACGGTTAATCGCTTTGAGTCGCTTGAAATTACATTTGCTATAAGGTCCCACTCACGCTTATATATGCCATCATAGAAAACATTGGCGTTATTTCGTGGGTGTCCAAAATAAAAGCCAGTACAATAATCCCTGTAACTGACTTTTACCATTTCATCAACTATCCACTTTTCGGGTTTATAGTCTGGTGATGGATTTTTAAGATATCCGTCAATGGCCGCCCTGTAAGCATTTGTTACAGCTGCTGTATAATATGCCGACTTTGCTCTGCCCTCCAGTTTAAAGCTGGAAACGCCAGCTTTAACAAGTTCTGGAATATGCTCTATCATACACATATCACGAGCATTCATAATGTATGTTCCATTTTCATCATCTGATATTTCATAATACTCTCCAGGTCTTTTTTCTTCCACTAAGTGATATTTCCAGCGACATGGCTGAGCGCAATCACCCCTGTTTGAATCTCTTCCTGTAAGATAATTTGAAAGCAGGCATCTTCCTGAAAATGAAACGCACATTGCCCCATGCACAAAACACTCTATTTCAAGTTTCTTTGGTGTCTTTGCCCTTATTTCTGCAATGTCATTCATTGATATTTCACGAGCCGTTACAATTCTTGTTGCTCCCATATTGTAAAAGGCGTTAGCTGTTTCATAATTTACTATGCCTGCCTGTGTTGAAATATGAATTTCAACCTTTGGCGCATATTTTTTTGCCATTGATAAAACGCCGATATCAGCAATTATCAGTGCGTCAACTCCACATTCCTGTGAATACTCTAAAAACTGTGGCAAACCAGCAAGCTCATCGTTTCTTGGCAATGTATTGCAAGTTAGGTAGACTTTTACACCCTTGCTGTGGCAAAGCTGTACTGCATTTTTAAGCTGTTCACCGTTAAAGTTTCCTGGCGCCGCACGCATTCCAAACGCTGTTCCACCAAGATATACCGCATCAGCTCCATATTGCAATGCCGATGCCAGCCTTTCTTCGTCACCTGCTGGAGCAAGCAATTCTGGAACTACTGTTTTTAACTTGTCACTCAAAATGCTCAATCTCCTTTAGTATCTTCTGCTGGCGTAAGCTCCGCTTTTATTTTGTTGCTGTTATGCTCCGTGATTGTTTTTGCAAGATATATTTCTTTTGTTTCTGTGTTATGACAGAAATAGTAATAGTCAGTTTGTGCTGGATAAAGTGCTGCTTCTATTGCCTTTGCACCAGGATTGCATATTGCACCTGCGGGAAGCCCTTTAAGGTTGTATGTGTTATATCTGTACAAATATGAATCATACTCTGATGAATTTATTCCATATCTAATGCAATTTGTAACATAGCTCGCAGTTGCATCACTTTGAAGTGACGGGAAGTTTGCTGGGTTTTTAAGCCTGTTATGAAATACTGATGAGATGTTTTTCATCTGGTCTTGGAAACCTGCTTCTTTTTGGATTATTGAAGCAAGCGTTATGACCTCATCAACCGTCATTCCGAGTTCTTTTGCCCTTGCATCATATTCAGGTGTCCACTCCACCTTGAATTTTTTAAGCATTTTATCGATTACGCTGCTTGGGTTTTCTCCAACAAAGAATTCATATGTTGATGGATAAAGGTATCCTTCAAGATTGTGATATCTGTCTTTTTTGCCTTTAACCTCTTTAACAAATTTATAGTCAAACATTGCCTGCTCAAGATTTTCGTAAAACGCCTGCTCTGTACAAACTCCGTTTTTCATTAATCTTTCTGCCATTTTATCAACCGTCCACCCCTCTGGGAAAGAAACTGTGACTGTTTTTGCCTGCTTTGTTTCCTGAAACTCTGTGAGCATCTTTTCAACCCCCATGTCAGGTCTAACATAATAAACTCCTGGAAGATACTTTGGCTCAACATCACGCATACCAAGCGTTAAATTCATAAAAAATCTGCAAAAAAGGCTGTTTTTTATAAGCTTGTTATCGTGTAAAATTCCAATTATTTTACCTGTTGTTGCCTCCTTTGGGATTGTTACGCTAATAACTTCATTGTCCCTGTTAAATGCAAAAACATCATTAATGCACGACATTGACCATGCCGAAAGGCAAATTGAAATTGTAACAATAATACCTATATAAATCATTATTACTTTTTTGTCCTGTGCATTTCTTACTCTTGCGCCTGGTTTTCTGTTGTTAGCTGGTCGACTTTGAGATGGTTGTCTTTGACTTTGAGATTGTTTTATATTGTTGTTCAAATTATTAGCATTGGGTTGCTCGTTATTATTCCTTGATTTTGACGAAAAATAAACTTCGCCCTTGTATCTCTGCTCATTTTCCATGTCAATATGTTTGTTACGCTTTTTAGGCGACTTTGAGCCTGTGTCTTTAAAGTCGTCATCAAATGATATTGAAAGATTGAATTTTTCTCGTTGCTGTTTTGCTGCGTTCGGAGCAGGCTTTTTTTCTGGTTCGTCATCAGAGTTAATCACTGCATATCGCCTTAACAGCTCTTCAAATTCTTCATTTGAGCCAAGCCCTTTCCCGTTGTCGTTATTGTTCATCAACAATCCTCCATATTATGTTAATTACGCTTTATATTAATTCAATTTTATGTTGTAGTTATTATTCTTTTTTCAGTTACTATTGAAGCAACCTTTCTGTCAAATCTGCCATGTGGAAGTGAGCTGCAAATACATGATGAATAGCAAATGCCCAAAACCCTTCCGCTATATCTGCTAAGGAATCTGTCATAATATCCTTTTCCATATCCAAGTCGGTATCCTTTTTTGTCAAATGCAATTGCAGGTACAAGGCATACACCGTTTGAATAGTCTTCAAGAAGTTCGCATTTTTCCTTTACGGGTTCCATAACTCCAAAACTTCCAGGTGCTAAATCATCAAATGATTTTATAAGGTAAAACTCCATGTCCCTTGTGTTTTCAATACAACGTGGTACTGCAACTTTTTTGCCATCTGCAAGTGCAAACTTTATCAATTCTCGTGTGTCAACTTCTGACCCCGTAGATACATAGGTAATCAAAAGATTCTCCTCTCTGTATGACCAAAGCTGAGTAACCTTTCGCAAAAGCTTTTCATCCAGAATATCTTTTTCATCTAAAGAGAGATTATCTCTTAATGATTTGTAATGCTGACGCATTCGCTTCTTCTCTTCCCTAATATCTACTACTTGCATTGCATTGACTCCCTAATAGAAACAGATTTTCCTTTGCCTATTAACGCCTCAACAATTTCAAGTCCAAAGTCAATCGCAACTCCGGCACACTTTGCCGTTATTATATTTTCATCGGTGCATACTGCTGTGTTTTGAAGTATTGCCCCTTCAAGCTCACCTTCAAATCCAGGATAACAAACTGCTTTTTTACCTTTTAGCAATCCTGCCGACCCAAGAATTTTTGGTGCGGCACATATTGCACATATCAGTATATTGTTTTTTGCAGCAAAATCCAAAAACTTCATAACAATCTGTGAATTTTGCAGGTTGTTTGTTCCCGGCATTCCACCCGGAAGAACAATTGCATCAATATCATCGCTTATACTTATATCTGTGTCGCAGACATCACACTCAATTTTAAGTCCATGTGAGCCAGTTATGATTACTTTGCCTATTCCAACTGTTTTAAGCTTAAGCCCTGCACGAAGCAAGACATCTGCTGTTGCTATTGCCTCTGTTTCTTCAAATCCCTGTGCAATAAACATATATATCAATCTATCATCAATCCTTTATCCCAAAGATAGTCCAATAAAAGCATCTTTCATTTTTAAAGACGCATTTTTTGCATTTTCATTAATTGGTCTTATCATTCCAACATTTATAACCTTTGTGTCCTCCGTTGACATTGGAAAAGCTACTGGTAAGTTAAGTACAAAGTGCTTTGCATCTTCCCGTTTCAATAGAAGATAAAAAATCTCTCCAATGTTACCCATTGAACAAAGCTCTTTAATATACAAAGTATCCTTACCCTTTGTGTACATTGCATATCCGTTTTGTGTCTTTACCATTGAGCCATGGGTATAGATATGTTCTTTTGCGGCATAATTTAATGCGTCTGAACCCCAGTTTAGAAAATCATAGGGTGCAAGTGCAACCTGTCTTATCTTAAATAAATCTGTTTCATTGCTCTCTTCTGACTTTTGCATAACAGAAAAAAGCTGCTTTCTGGTTAGGGTAACACTTTTTTTGTTAAACTTAGTGGCAAACCCAAACTTTGCGTAATAGTCAAACAGATAATCCTCTGCTGGGACAAGAACAATAAAGTCAACTTTTCTTTCCTGTGCAACTTCAATTCCTTTTTCTATGAGTTGTGCCATATATCCTCTGCCCCTGTACTTTGGCAAAGTTGCCGCAGCATAAAGGTAGTAAGTACTGTAACATCTTCCCTTAATTACTGTTTGTGATTCAAGGAAAAAATACATTGCAACAGCCACACCCTCCACACGATATACCAATGTGTTTTCAGGTTTAAACATTGCGTCCCAGAATTGTTTTATATAACTGTCCGTATCGGAAAAGCTGATACGCCAAACTTTTGCAATATCTTCATAATCATTTTGAGTTGCAAAATCAACCATTAATTATCCCTCATATACTGCTCTATATTTTGAAACAAGATAAACTGGATTGTATGAAAGCTTTGCCTTGCGAAGCCCTTCTATTCCCATATCTTCTTCTCTATTTACAAATTCATATTCTGTGAGAGTGTTTTTTGCAAACTCTCTGTTTATTATTGGATACGCACCTCTTATATCTGCAAATGCTTTTTCAATATGGGTGCAAAAAGTATTGTCGTTTAGCCGTTCTCCCATTGTATAGGCAACTACTTCTCCATTTGCCCTTATCAGACCGCCCTTGAAGCCAAGCTCATCAAAATTATCAAACGCCCTTATAATTGCCAGCTCCTCTTTGTTCATTCCATCTGGGTTTCGCATTTTATTTTCTGCTTCCCACTTGCGATTCATTTCAATACATTCCTGCATATTCTCTTTATTTATCTCTTCATAGCTCCAATCATAAGTCTTCTCAAAATTGGAGATGTGGTTTCTTTTTGAATGAAATTTTTTGCCCGGAAGTGTTGCAAGCTCCTCAACAGAATAGACATAATCAAAGTTGTGCCTGCTCTCAATAAACCTAAATTTGCTCGGCATTAGCCTCTCAAGCATATCCTTTTCACTCTCGGTAATTGCATATAACTCCAAGTTGTTGCCTTGGGAATTTGCCTCTTCCAAAAGAGCTTCAACGCAGTGAATATAATCTCCATCGCCTTTTGGTATAGAGTATGATGGCTTATCGTCTGTTGAACGGCAGATAAAAAAGTGCTGGCACATTGAAATTTCGCTCCCATAAATTGGACTCCAAATAAAAATATTGCCAAAGCAAAACTCACACACTACCTGCCTTGTTTGCGAAAGAATGCTTTTGATTCTGGTCATATCTGAAATTTGAGGTTCTCTAAACTCTCTCATTAAAGCACTTCCAATTTTACAAAGTTCATAATATCTTTGCTGATTTCGTCTATCGAACGAGGACTTTCTCCCTGCGAACACTTAACGGGTTTCCATCCTAATTTTTCTGTTGCATATAGTGCTGCCTTTCTGCAAGACTTAAGATATTCAACATTACATTCATGAACATCTTTTTTTACTTCGTCACCGCCATAACGGCTTGTCATTAGTTTTTGCGATATTTCAATTGGCATATCCAAGTAGATTACAAGATTTGGTTTTGGGATGCCAATTTTTGTATATTCAATATCCTCAAGCCATTCAAGATACTCGTCCCACTGCCCCCGAGGCAGCTTTACCATTTGATGTGCAGCATTTGAAGTTGTGTATCTGTCAGCAATAATAAGCGTTTCGCTTTCATAGTCCTGCTTCCACTTATTCATAAAATTTGCATATCTGTCAACAGCATAAAATGTTGATGCCGCATAGGCATTTACTTCTTGAGGTGTCTTTCCAAACTCACCAGCAAGATACATCTTGACAAGAGCGCTTGACTGGCTGTCATAATCTGGCAACTTGATTTGTTTTATTTTTTTGCCTTGTTTTTGCAAAGCATTTTTAAGGATTTCTATTTGAGTGGACTTGCCACTGCCGTCCAATCCTTCGATAACAATCATCTTTTTCAAAACACTTGACCTCTTTAATATTTTATCATTTTATGTCCGATTTAGTATAATATTATAACAAATTATAGATTGCATTACAAGTATAATGTAATCTATAAATGCCATATATATACTTCTTGCACGCTTTTACTAATTATGATAAAATATTTGATAATTACTAAATAATTTTTAGACAAAATCAGGGGGATTTTAAACTTATGAGTACTTCAAAAGTTTTTATTGTCGGCATAAGCGACAGCGGAGAAAGTATTTGTGCTGCTTCTGGAAGAATTTCTACACAAGTAGGCAACTGCGAAGAGATTATTAATAAATCCACTGACCTTACTAAAAATGCAAATCTTATTAGCAAAGTTACTGCATCTGGACACGCTTCAACTGTTGAACATATAATGTTTAATCTCGCTTTTCAAGATGTTTCTGCTGTTGTTGAGCAGTTTATGATTGAATTTAGACTTGCATCTTTTACTGTCAAGTCAAGGCGTTATGTCGATTTTAGCAACATGGGCTACTGTATTCCAGATTTCAAGGACAAGGCTATTGAAAACGAATACATCGCTCACATGAACTATCTGTTTGGCGAATATCAATATTTGCTTGATAACGGAGTTGAAAAAGAAGACGCTCGTTTTATTTTGCCTTACAGCCTTCACAGTAATTTCTTTTGCTCGCTAAACGGTCGTGAGCTTCTGCACATTCTTCGTTCAATGCTTTATGGCAGAGGTAGCAAATATCCTGAAATTAAAGAAATTGGAACACAGCTTTTGGAGCAGGCAAGGCAAAAGGCAGAGGGGATTTTTATTGATTTTGAAGAGCGTTGCCAAAAGTCAAAAATTAAAGACGAAATAAACCTTGATTTTATTGACAAACCA
This sequence comes from Oscillospiraceae bacterium, assembly GCA_036654375.1. Taxonomy (GTDB): domain Bacteria; phylum Bacillota; class Clostridia; order Oscillospirales; family Acutalibacteraceae; genus RZYX01. Next base: position 23,698 of record JAVVSD010000010.1, on the reverse strand, counting down.
GTTGCAACACAAAATGACAACACAGAGCTTGCTCAACTTTTATCTTTTACTCCTGATGCTGAAAAATGCGTGGCAAAAAATGCTCTTATAACTTCTTTTCAAATTTCCGATGAAGAAGCAGAAAAGATTGTTTCAGATTGTGAATTAAGATGTCAAATTATAGACGCTGTTGTCAAATCCGCACGCCCAAGACCACTTGAAAGTGTTAACTTTACCTTTAGGCTTAACAATGTTTCCTTGCCTTGCATCACACATTTTGCCAGACATCGTATGCAGTCACTTGATGTGCCACCGCTTACAAAGGCAAAGCGTGAAAAATACATTACACCAAAGTTTATCTCTGACAATGCTAAACTAAATGCACGATACGATGCTGCTTTTATACGCAATGCCGAACTTTACAAAAAGATGCAGGCACAAGGTATTTCCGAGGAAATACTGGTCTATTATCTTCTGTGTGGAAGCACACTTGACCTTGTTGCCACTATCAATGCCCGTGAACTCATGTTATTGCTCAGGCTTCGCACCTGTACTCGTGCGCAGTGGGAAATTCGTGAATATGCCATTGAAATGCTTATGCTACTGCGAAAAGTTGCACCAAGTATTTTTAATCTCTATGGCCCAAGTTGTTATCTTTTGGGTGCTTGCTCTGAAAGTGCAAAATTCACTTGTGGAAGAGCCGCAGAAATGAGAGAGTTTTTTAAAGCATAGTATTGTGCGTTAATTATGCAAAAGATTTTTTAAAGTGCCATGATAAAATAAATTAGTAATAGTTATTACACAAAAAGATGTGATGTTCTCAAACATCACATCTTTATTTCTTTTATCTTTGTTTTTTGTATTTTAAAACAATTAATGCTTTTATTTAACATCTTCGATGCTAATCACATCAAATCCTACTCCATATATCACATCGTTGACTGTGTCATCATCAATCGGCTTATTAATCTCTGCTATTGCTTTTTTATCCTCCAAACTGACTTTAACACTTTCTACTCCGTTTAAAGACATCAGTGCATCTTCAACTCTTAAAGTGCAGTGTCCACAATTCATACCTTCAATATTAATTATCTTTTTCATAATTCTTCTCCTTTTTCTTTTGCAAAGGGATAATAATTATTTTGATTATCTACTTATACAATATTCAACCCGAAATAAAAGTTTCCTTCTTCGTTTTTATATCTTTTTATTGTCTATTGCCGAATTTCGTAGCCTTAATGAGTTTGCAACAACGCTAACGGAGCTTAGCGACATTGCGGCCGCTGCAATCATTGGATTTAGCAATGGCCCCCCAAAGGCATATAAAATGCCAGCTGCAATCGGTATTCCTATTGTATTATAACACAATGCCCAAAAGAGATTTTGCTTTATTATCTTCAAAGTGTTTGTACTCAGCTCTATAGCCTTTGGCACAAGTGTTAAATCTCCACCCATAAGCACAATGTCCGCTGAATCAATTGCCACATCTGTTCCATTGCTCATAGCTATTCCAACATCTGCTATGGCAAGTGCAGGCGCATCATTTATTCCGTCACCTACCATTGCAACTATCTTTCCCTGCTTTTGAAAGCTCTCAACCACTCCCGCCTTATCGGCTGGTAAAACATCTGAAATTATATTTTCTATTCCAACTTGGTCTGCTATTGCCTTTGCAGTTTTTTTGCTGTCACCTGTGAGCATTATCACTTCTGTTCCTGCTGACATAAGCTGCTTTATTGCCAATGCGCTTTGCTCTTTTACACTATCTGCAACGGCAATTATCCCAAGCAGTGTTTTGTTTTCTGCAACATACACCACAGTTTTACCCTGTGAAGAATATATCTCATAGCTATCTGTATATTCAGAAATCAGTACATTGTTTTCAAGCATCAATGCCTCATTTCCAAGCAAAACTTCTGAATTTTCCACATATGCTTTTATTCCTTTGCCAGATATTGCAGTAAAGCTTTTGCTTTGAACTATCCCTAAGCCCTGCTGTTGCGCCTTGTCAACAATTGCTTCTCCAAGAGGGTGTTCACTGCCCTTTTCTGCCGACGATGCAAGAGCCAAAACCCTTTCCTTATCCTTTGCAACAATGTCTGTTACTTCTGGTTTGCCTTTTGTAATTGTTCCTGTCTTGTCAAGAATAACCGTATCCAGTGTGTGTGCTGTTTCAAGTGCTGCTCCACCTTTGACTAATATACCATTCTGCGCACCCGCTCCAGTTGCCACCATAATAGCCGTTGGTGTTGCAAGCCCTAATGCACATGGGCAGGCAATTACAAGCACTGAAACAAATATTATCAGTGAAAACGAAAAGCTTTCACCTGCAATCATCCATACTGAAAATGCAAGAACTGCTATAACAAGAACTATTGGTACAAAATATCCTGATATTTTGTCTGCAAGCTTTGAAATTTTAGGCTTTGTCCCCTGTGCGTCTTCCATAAGTTTTATGATTTGCGACAAAACAGTTTCACTTTGTCGCTTTGTAATCTTAATCTTTATTGAGCCGTTTTTATTTTTAGTTCCACTATATGCTAAATTTCCTACACTTTTTTCAACAGGAATACTCTCTCCTGTAAGCATTGATTCATCAACGCTTGAATTGCCACTGACAACTTCGCCATCTGCAGCTATTGTCATTCCAGGTTTTATAACAATAACATCTCCAACAGACAATTCATTAACTAACATCTCTATTTCTGTCGCATCTTTTTCTACTATAGCTGTTTTGGGTGAAAGTTCTATAAGCTTGTATATCGCATCCGTTGTTTTTGATTTACTTCTTGCCTCAAGACCTTTTCCAAGAAGAATAAATGTCAGTATCAATCCAGCAGACTCAAAATATAGCTTGTGAACAGCCATATGATTTCCCTGTGCAATCTCAACAAGCGAATAAGCACTGTATAGAAATGCGGCGGCAGCACCTATAGAAACAAGCGTGTCCATATTCGGGCTTAAATGAAGTGCAGCCTTTGTGCCTACAATGAAAAAGTCCCTTGCTATTACCATTATTGGTATTGTGAGAAGCAGCTGTGCCACAGCAAATCCAATTGCATTTGTTGCAGGGCTTATAAATGGTGGAAGCAGCAATCCCATCATATGTCCCATTGAAATATATAAAAGGGGAATCGCAAAAATAAGTGCAGCTAAAAACTTTCGTTTTGCCAGATTTTCCTTTGCCTGCATCTTTTTATGCTCTTGCTCCCTATCTTGTTGTTGCTGTTCGTTCTGTGGAGAAAAACCTGCTTTTACAATTGCAATTTTTATATCTGATATTTTAACTTTTTGTTCGTCAAATATGAATGTTCCGCGATTTGTTGCAAGATTTACAGATGCTTTTTCCACCCCGTCTATCCTTCCAACAATCCGCTCAACCGAACTTGAACATGAAGCACAGCTCATTCCATCAATGCCTATTGTTATTTCTTTGCTCATTTTTAACCTCCTGAGTTTTCTATAACCATTCTATCACTATTTAATTAAATTACAATAAAGTAAGGTGAACTTGAAACCCAAAAAGCCTTTCACTATGTGAATTTGCTTTTATGAATTTTGCCAAGTTCACCCTTAAGTTTAAACAAATATTTTAAAAAGACAGTTTATTCTGTGCAATTAGGTTATTTTTAGTCCAAAACTAACCGACAACGCTTGATTTATCCTGTCCATATCCTCGTCGGCTAAGGTCCCCATCCTTTCCTTTAGACGCTTCTTATCAAGAGTCCTTACCTGTTCGAGTAAAACAATGGAATCTCGGGCAAGTCCGCATTCGTCGGCATTGACCTGTATATGCGTAGGCAGATTGGTCTTATACTTTTGGCTTGTGATGGCTGCTGCTATCACTGTGGGGCTAAACTTATTGCCCACATCATTTTGAACTATCAGCACAGGTCTTACACCGCCCTGTTCGGAACCTACTACGGGACTTAAGTCCGCGTAGTAAATATCCCCCCTTTTTACTGTCATCATTATCACTCTCCGAAGTAATTTGAATTGGTAACTATATTTTTGCCATTCAAATTAAAAAATAAACATTTCTGTACTAATTTTGGGGAGCTTATTTTTTTTGCGTCGGGAGTAACGCAATTTTGGGTGACTGGAAAAGATTTTTTCAATCCAATCACCCTGGCCAATCTACTATCCATTATATGTATTTATTGCTTGGTTGCTATTGACTTTATATTAGAAAATTCAGCAGTCATGCCAACTTGCGGAACTTCAATTTTTTCTACAAAACCTGTATCATCATTTTGTGTTATTTTAAAATTTCCAGAGTCTATTTTTCCCTCATATATCCAGTATTTATCCTGTTTCTTGATTTTAACCCCTTCCGAATTTACAAGCTGTGAATATGCATCTGTCATTATCTGTGCAAACGATGCCTTTGGGAATTTTGACAAATCAAGTTGATAATTCATCTCCTTAAATTTTAGCGAGCATTTATCCTGTGACCTCATTATTGTAAAGCCATTTAGCTCTTTTGGAGTAAAAATCTCTATCTGTGCGTCATTGAAATCAGTTTGTTTCAAATAACAAGTTATTTTTACATCATTAAAGCTTATTTTTACATCCGATTCAAAACTTGGATTAATTGCAGGTGGGGTTACGCTGTTTTGTTTGTTGCATCCAAATAATGCAAAAACAAAAAGGAGTGCCAAAGCGACACTCCAAAATCGTTTCATATACAAACACCTCGCTACTCAAATTTTGAAAGCAACAAAGGTAATTCATTTATCATATCAGAAGGCGTCATTCCACGCTTTGACAGCTTTATTGCTGTTTCATCGCCTGCCATTCCATGTATAAATACCGCTGCAACAGCTGCACTGCCTGGCTTTAGCCCCTGTGCCACAAACGCAGCCACCATTCCGCTAAGCACATCACCGCTTCCGCCTTTTGACATGCCGGAATTGCCTGTGCGATTGACATACCTGCCATTGAAATCAGGTGATGCTATTACTGTTCCAGAGCCTTTAAGCACTACAGTAACACCGTATTGCTGTGAAAAATTAGTTGCAACGCCTATGCGGTCTTTCTGCACTTCTTTGACCGAAATCTTACAAAGACGAGCCATTTCACCAGGATGCGGTGTTAATATCAGAGGAACTTTCGCTGCTTTCAATACATCTATATTATCGCTCACAGCATTTATTCCATCTGCATCAATAATAATTGGACAATTTGCGTTTGCAATGACTTGATTAACTATATATTTGGTATCGTAATTTACTCCCATTCCGCAGCCAATAACTATTGCTGTTGCCTTTTCTATTGCTTTTAAAATAATAGGCGTGGATGACTTCGAAAATGTTCCTTGCTTGTTAGTGTCAAGTGGCAAAAGCAATGGCTCGGACATATGCGATGCAATTGCACTGTATGCCTTATCTGGAAAAACTGCTGTCACCAGCCCTACCCCACATCTTACCGCTGCGTTTGCAACAAAACAGGCGGCTCCCGGCATTGCATAGCTTCCACATATGCTAAACACTTTTCCAAAATCGCCTTTGTTTGAACACTCATCACGAGGTATAAGAAGATTCTTTACTTCGCTAATATCAGCAGTGAAGCAATTTGCAGACACTGACTTAAAGCACTCTTCAGGAATTCCAATATGGACTATAACGGTCTTTTTGCAATACTCCATTGCAGGATGCAAAATATGTGCTGGCTTTATTGTGGATATTGCTATCGTGTAGTCTGCCTTTACGCATTGCGTTGCCACTTCTCCTGTGTCTGAGTTAACTCCGCTTGGAACATCAATTGCATAAACCGTTGCTTTTGAATTTGAGATAAGTGAAAAGACCTTTGCCATTTCCTCTTTTGGCTCGCCATGAAAGCCAATCCCAAAAATACAGTCAATAACAATATCTGCATTTCGAATCTTTTCACTTACAGTTTTACTCTCTGCGTCAAACCTTGAAACAGATATATTAAGAGCTTTTGCACGCTTATAGTTTTCAATTGAATCTGAAGCTGTTGGGTCACCTGATGCAAGAACAATACTAACATCAAATCCGTTTTCAGCAAGCTTTCTTGCGATTACAAAGCCATCTCCGCCATTTTTACCTTTTCCGCAGACAATGGTTATTCTACTCTCCTTGTTAATCTTTCCCTCTTCATTTTTTACAATAAACCTTGCGCAAGCTGAGCCTGCGTTTTCCATAAGACGCAAAAAATCCAGTCCCATATCATTGGCAAGATTTTCAACTTTTCTTATCTGCTCAACATTTAAAATCCTCATATCTTACCTCCTACATTTTGTATGCAACCACAACTGCCATTGCATAGGACTTTGTATGAGTAATGCTAAGGTCAAAACTGAGGTTTCTGATATCCGCAAGTTGCTTTGCTCTTCCACTTAGCATAAAAAAAGGTTTTCCGTTACTGTCGTGCATAACCTCAACCTCTCTCATTCCAAATCCGCTAATACCACAGCCAAGTGCTTTTCCAAATGCCTCTTTGGCACAAAACGCCGCTGCTACACTTTGCGTTGGCATTCCGCTTCTTCCATAGTAAACTCTTTCAGCAGGTCCTAAGACCCTTTCAATAAAGCCTTTTTTCATCATCGACATCTTAATTCTTGAAATTTCGACCATATCGATTCCGGTCGTCACCAACATCTCTCGACACCCCATTAAATTTTCAATACATTTGATATATAACCAAATATTCTCTTTTTCACGCTCATTAAAACTAAATATAAGTAATTGTAGCATATTAAATTATGTTTTACAATTATCACAATGCCATAAAATAGCTGTTGTATTATTGTTACATATGTGGTATACTCATTGCACTGAAAAGCATTTTTTTAATTACTTTTAAACGCCTTGACGGAGAGAGTAAGGTTTTGTATCGATAAGAGAGAGCGTGTCGTCGGCTGTAAACACGCTTGCGTTTCACAAACTCTGAAGTTCACTCCCGAGCGGTCTTGCTGAAGCTTTTTTGTTGTAGGCTTGAACGGTTTGCCTCGTTACTGGCACCAGAGTGTTTGCTTTTGTCAATAAAAGCAAAAATCAGGGTGGTACCACGGAGTATTAGTCTTCGTCCCTTTTGGGATGAGGATTTTTTTATTTTTACACTTACTATTAATTTTGAAGGGTGATTATTTTGAGAGAACAGCTTGAAGCCATTAGAAAATCAGCACTGCACGAGCTTAATTCAGTTGAAGTAATGCAAGAGCTTAATACACTTCGTGTTAAATATCTTGGCAAAAAAGGTGAACTAACCGCTGTACTTAAACAGATGGGAAAACTGTCTGCTGAAGAAAGACCCGTTATTGGTCTGGTTGCCAACGAAGTCCGAACTTCTATTGAAAATTTTATTGACGACTGTGAAACAAAGATAAAAATCGCCGAGCAGGAAAAAAGTTTGCAGGCTGAGAAGCTTGACATTACCTTGCCGTCAACAAGACATAAATGCGGTCACAAGCACCCTCTTTCCATCGTACTTGACGAAGTTAAAGAAATCTTTTTGGGTATGGGATTTAATTTTGCCACAGGTCCTGAAGTTGAATGGGACTACTATAACTTTGAGGCACTAAACCTGCCACCTGACCATCCTGCAAGGGATACTCAGGACACATTTTATATTACTGAAAAGATGCTTCTACGCACACAGACATCACCCGTTCAGATAAGAGTTATGGAAACCCAACAACCGCCTATCAGGATTATTGCTCCAGGAAGAGTTTATCGTTCGGATGCTGTTGATGCAACTCACTCTCCTCTTTTTCACCAAATTGAAGGTCTTGTTGTTGACAAGGGAATTACGATGGGTGACCTTAAAGGAAATCTTGAGGCATTTGCAAAACGACTTTATGGCAACGACACAAAGATTAGACTTCGTCCTCACCACTTCCCGTTCACTGAACCTTCATGTGAAATTGATGTTTCCTGCTTCCGCTGTGGCGGTAAGGGTTGCGCTCTTTGTAAGGGTGAAGGTTGGGTTGAAATTTTGGGTGGCGGAATGGTTCATCCTAAGGTTCTTAAAAACGGTGGCATTGACCCCGACATTTACAGCGGATTTGCTTTTGGTGTTGGTCTTGAACGAATTACAATGTTCAGATTTAACATTGATGATATGCGTCTTTTGTATGAAAACGATATTAGATTTCTTAACCAATTTTAGGAGGTGAGCGAAAATGAAATTATCAAAAAAATGGCTTTTAGATTATGTTGACCTTTCAGTTTCTGACAAAGAGTTTTGCGACGCTTTGACTCTTTCCGGCTCAAAGGTTGAAGCTTTTGAAACAGAGGGAAGCGGACTCTCTAACATCGTTGTAGGCAAAATTGTTTCGCTCACACGGCACGAAAATTCTGACCATCTCTGGATTTGCAGTGTTGATATTGGTGCAGGTTCTCCTATTCAGATTGTTACTGGAGCTAAAAATCTTAATGAAAACGACATTGTTCCTGTTGCTTTGGACAACTCTGTTGTTTATGGAGGCAAGGAGATAAAAGCTGGCTCTCTTCGTGGAGTTGACAGCTTTGGTATGCTGTGTTCTCTTGGTGAGCTTGGTCTTACTATTCACGATTTTCCATATGCTTTAGCAGACGGAATCTTTGTTCTTGGCGATGATTGTGACAAAACCCTTGGAATGGATATCCGAAAGTCCATTGGTCTTGACGATGTTGTTACTGAATTTGAAATCACATCAAATCGCCCCGACTGTCTTTCTGTTATTGGTCTTGCTCGTGAAACATCGGCAACATTTAAGCTTCCCTTTGCTCCAAAAAGCCCAGAAGCTGTTGATGGTATTGAAGATGTTAAGGACTACCTTAAAGTTGAAATTTCCGCACCTGAAAAGTGCTATCGCTATGTTGGTGCTGTTGTTAAAAATGTTCGCATTGCCCCTTCTCCTCGCTGGATGAGAGAAAGACTTCGTGCTTGCGGAGTTCGACCAATCAACAATATTGTTGATATTACAAACTATGTTATGCTTGAATATGGTCAGCCGATGCACGCATTTGACTTGCGTTATCTTGATGGAAATCAAGTTATTGTCCGCACCGCAAAATCAGAAGAAAAAATCACAACTCTTGACGGATCCGAGCGTATACTTGACGAAAGTATGCTTGTCATTGCCGACTGCAACAAGCCTGTTGCAATTGCAGGAGTTATGGGTGGAGAATATAGCGGAATTATGAGTGACACAAACACAATCGTTTTTGAATCTGCCTGCTTTAATGGGCCAAGTGTTCGTGTGACTGCCAAAAAGCTTGGCATGAGAACTGAGGCTTCAGGAAGATTTGAAAAACAACTTAATCCTTTCGATTGCGATCTTTGCCTATATCGCGCACTTGAACTTGTAAAAATGCTTGACGCTGGTGACATTGTAAATGGTGTTGTCGATTGCGACTGTTCAGACAAGAACCTTAAAACTTTACCATTTAACCCTAAGTGGGTTAATGATTTTATCGGAATTAATGTAAGTGCAGATGACCAAAAAAAGATTTTGGAGCGTATTGGATTTACTGTTGAGAATAATATAATTACTGTTCCAAGTTTTAGAAACGATATTGAACATCAAGCTGATATTTCAGAGGAAATTGCACGCTTCTTTGGATACGAAAACATTCCAAACCGTGAGCTTTCAGGAGTTGCCATCGGTTCATTAACACCAGCACAGCTTCTTCAAAGAAAGGCTGAAGACACACTGCTTGCTTGTGGCTACACCGAAATAACCACATATTCATTCATCAGCCCAAAGGCTTATGATAAAATATGTCTTGCAAAAGATGATAACAGGCGTAATTGCGTCGTTATCACTAATCCTTTAGGTGAAGATACAAGTGTTATGAGAACAACTGCTATTCCTTCAATGCTTGATGTTCTTGCCAGAAACTATAATAACCGCAATATGGATGTTGCTCTTTATGAATTTGCAACTCATTACATTCCACAGGGCGAAGATACATTGCCACTGGAAAATCCAATGATTATCCTTGGAGAATATGGCGATAATGCTGACTTTTTCTCTCTCAAGGGTGCTGTCGAAGAGCTTCTTTATGTTGTCGGAATTGACGAATACGACATTGATGCTGTCTGCGACAACCCAACCTTCCATCCAGGCAGAACAGCTAAGATTACAAAGAATGGCAAAACCATTGCTCTGTTTGGTGAAGTTCATCCACAGGTTCTTGAAAATTACGGGATTGGAAGCCGCTCTTATGTTGCAGAAATTGAATTTGCACAATTATTTGCCAACCGAATTGACACACGCACCTATAAACCATTGCCAAAATATCCATCAACAACTCGTGACCTTGCTTTTGTCTGCGATGACAACATTGCTGTTTTGGCAATTGAAAAAACGATTGCAAAAGCCGTTGGAGATATCTTAGAAAACATTAATCTCTTTGATGTATACCAAGGCTCACAGATTCCGCAGGGTAAAAAGAGCGTTGCGTTCAGCCTTAAACTCCGCTCCGCTTTGCGTACGCTTACTGATGAAGAATGCGACGAAGCTATGAGTAATGCAATTAAGGCTCTTGAGGAATTAGGAATAACTCACAGGTCTTAATTTTCAATTTATTTATAAAATTAACATTGTTTTATTGGCGGATTTGGTATATAATATTCTATATATCTGTCGTTTATTATTACTGGAGGTGGAGAGATGACTGACAAAACAATCCAATTCTCAATTAAAGAGGATAAAGATCTGGAAATGCGTTCTGTTCTTTCAAGCGTATATGAATCGTTGAAGGAAAAGGGCTACAACCCCATTAGTCAAATAGTTGGATATATTCTTTCCGAAGATCCTACTTATATTACCACCCACAATAATGCACGCAGTCTTATTCGCAAAATTGACAGAGATGAGCTTTTGCAAACCCTTGTTACTGAATATCTTAAAAGCGAATAATTCTGAACTTTGAATGGAGTGAATACCCAATGGCCACACAAAAGAAAGACGGTTTCTTAACTTATAAAGGCAAGCCACTTGTCCGCAACGGCAACACTATGTATTATGGAAATATGTCTGATGCTTTTGTTGTTATGATTCAAATTAACAGCACAAAAGCAGTTAAAGATATGGAAATCGCTGATAAAGTAACTGTCCAATTGCTTAGCACTGACCCCGATGTTCGTCCTCGTGAGAGAATCATCAAGAAGAGCGAAAAGAACGGTCTTTATCCTGCAATGGATATCGGTTCTATCTGGCTTGAAAGAGCGCTTAAATCCGAATAAGTATAAGCATAACTTGAAACAGCAGGTATTTAATAATACCTGCTGTTTTTTCATTTCACTATTCAGTAAAATTTAATTAAATAATTAGCTTTTTAATCTCTTCTCAACGCCTCTATGGGTGGCATTTTTGCAGCTTTTCGTGCAGGATATATTCCAGAGATTATACCAATAATGCTTGAAAATCCAATAGCCACAAGAATAGTTGAGAACTGCAATCTTATTGGCACATTCATATATAACGATACCGAATATGAAATTGTTAACCCCAATACCATTCCTAAAGCTCCACCTATAAGACATATTATCACCGACTCTGTGAGAAACTGCTTAAGGATTGTTCCAGTTCTGGCTCCCAGAGCCTTTCTGATGCCTATTTCACGCGTTCTTTCAGTTACAGACACTAACATTATATTCATAACTCCTATCCCGCCTACGACAAGCGAGATAGCTCCTACCGAAGAAATGAATAATGTGAATATATTTATCACTGCATCAAGAAGCTCCACAAGTGTTGACATATTTGTTGCCGAATATATATTTCTGCCGATATTATTGTGGCGTGCAGAAAGCATATTCACCGCCACCTGCCCTGCCTTATCGAGATTTTCGCCAGGTGCAGATGTGAGATAACAATTTGTATATGATGTGCTATTGCTTGTTTGAATAAGAACTGATGAAGGAATATATAATTTTGCGAAAACTTTGTTTTCTCCAAGAACTCCAAATGACTCCATCATTGTTGTTACAGAGTTTGAATCGCCCATTGCCTCCGCAATTTTAAGGTAGCATACTCCAACAATCTTAAAATTTATGGTGGTTTTGTTTATCATCATATCTATTGTTTTTCCCACAACATTTTCTGTGCCAAAAAACGCTTTGGCTGTTTCGCTGTCAATTACCGCTACATTACGCTGTGCATCATACTCATATTTTGAAAAAAATCTGCCATAGGTCATTTTTGCATTCAATATCTTTTCAAGTTCTTCATTAGCTCCAATAGCAACGCCAAATCCCGACGATTCTTTTGCTTCAAAATTTGCAAATTCAGTTGTCATCGGAGAAACATATTCAATGGTATCATTATCCCTCAATGCCTGTATATCATCATCGGTTATTGCATCACTTGCGTTTGACTTCTGTGTATTTACGGTGATATTAACGGAGTTTCCTCCAACATCATTTATAAGTTTTACAATATAGCTCTTGCCGCTGTTACCTATTGTTATTATTGCAATGACAGATGCAACGCCAATTATTATACCAAGCATTGTGAGAAATGCACGCATTGCGTTACTTTTAATGCTGAATATTGCAATCCTTATATTTTCTATAACATTCACCGTCAATCACCCACATAAAATTTTGCCCCTTCTTTTGGTTGGCTTGAAAGATTTTTTACCACCTTTTCATCTTTTTTGAGTCCTGACTTTATTTCGTAATACTTATCAGAAGCAATCCCCAACTCAACTTTTCTTTTTTTCACAGTTTCATTTTTTTTATCATAAACATAAACATATTTTTCTTTTGAATCAACTTGTAACGCTTCAATTGGGATTAAAATAACACCTTTTTTTTGGTTTGTCTTTATTGATATTTTTGCATCAAAACCAACAACAAGATTTTTATCTGGATTTTTTATTGCAACTTTCGCTATCAATTTGTTTGACGAACTTGAACCTGCACCTGTTATTGCAGATATGCCTGATGTGCTGTTTTGTGCCTTTGCACTGACATAGCTTACATAACCATCATACTTTTTTGTCAAAAACGAAATTTTAACAGGCATATTTACTCTTATTTTCTGTGAATCATATTTTCCAAGCTTGAATGTGGCACAGTAATCAGTATAGCTGTCCTGAACAAGCCCAGTTCCAGTTGAAATGTTTTGTGACACTTTTATCTGGTCTGACAAAGAATTAATGTCGATATTTTTTGAGGAAAGCCCTTCGATAATTGAAAGCAAATCACTCTTATCAGCATCTGCACCATTTGCTTGACTGTATGGCTCACCCTCAACAATATTAAGTTCTGTTATCACGCCATCTGTTTGTGCTACCCAGCCTTTATCGAGAAGTTGTTTTTGTTTGTTTATATCGTCAAGAGATGCTTTGGCAGACTCTTCAATAGATTGGTATGTGTCAAGAATTGTCTGCGAGTTATTTGTGTTTAGCATTTCTTTTTGAGAGTTCAGCATTGAAATTTGAAGTTGTATACCCAAAAGCTGTGTTTCCGTTGACGAACCTGAACTGATAATTTTTTGAATATCCTTTTCACTGTAATCTGAAAATACTGTTCCTCCGTTTGACTCTATTTCTTTATAGAGCGAATTAAGCTGTGCCTCTGACAACACAGAGCCAGCTCCTCCTATTGCATCAAGTATTGCACGAAGCTCTTCGACTGACATTGCCTGTTGTCCGTCACCTGCGTTCTCTTTTGTTGGTTTTCCTCTAAGCGTTTGAGCAAGACTTTCAAGGTCATGTATTTTTTTGTTTAACTCGGCTGTTTCATAATTTGCTTTGTTTATTGTTGCAACCGCATTTTTATATTTTAAATTTGCCTCGTTATATTCCTTTTGCTTTTGGTCAATTAGGGGAATTACACCCGAAGTGTCAAATGTTGCAAGAAGGTCACCTTTTTTTACACTGTCACCTACCTTTACATTTAGTTTCGTTGCTTTTGTTCCATTCAAAATTGTATAGGAAATCTGCCCACCCGATTCAATTGTTGCCGATGTTTCATAATTTTCTGATATATTTCCCACTTTAACATCTGCAAGCTTTATCTTCGTTTTTTCTTTTGACAGTCGGAAATACAGGAATATGCTTAGCACTATTATTAGCACAAGCACAGCATAAAATATCCTCACAAACTTTTTGTTTTTAAAAAGTGATTTTATTTTTTCCATTTTAACCTCCCTGTCTTCTTTTCACTACTTATACTCTGCAAAAGCACCGTAAAATATTAATTTTACGGTGCTTTTTATTATTATAAATATTAAACTTTATTTGGAAATTTGTTTTAAGTATTTATATGACAAAATTCATTCTATTTATTGCCTATATCTTTTCTGAAATGCATTTTGTCAAACTTAATTTTACTTACTCCTTTATATGCTCTTTCAAGAGCTTCAGGCAAGCTTGCGCCAAGAGCTGTGACTCCAAGAACTCTTCCGCCATTTGTTTTAAAAATTTTGTTTTCAAGTTTTGTTCCTGCATGAAAAACTGTCACGCCATCGACCTGTCCATTTGAATCAAGCCCTGTAATCTCAACACCCTTATCATAAGCTTGTGGATATCCGCCAGAAGCTAAAACAACGCAAGCACAAGATTTTTTGCTCCATTCGATTGACATATCACAAAGCTTCTCGTCAATAACTGCATCAACAATATCAATCAGTGGGGTTACAAGCCTTGGCAAAACCACCTGTGTTTCAGGATCACCGAACCGTGCATTATACTCTATTACTTTAATGCCGTTTGGTGTCATCATTAGCCCAAAGTATAAGCAACCTTTAAAGGTTCTCCCCTCTTTGTTCATTGCATCTATTGTTGGTCTAAAAATATTTTTCATGCAATAATCTGCAGTTTCATCTGTATAATACGGATTTGGGCTTATTGCTCCCATTCCGCCTGTGTTGAGTCCTTTGTCACCATCGAGCGCTTTTTTATGATCCATTGAGGAAACCATTGGACATACTGTTTTTCCATCTGTGAAGCAAAGCACAGAAACCTCTGGTCCTGTTATAAATTCCTCTATAACGATTTTGTTGCCAGATGCACCAAACACCTTATCATTCATAATTGAATTAAGTGCATCTGTTGCCTCTTCCAAACTCTGTGCAATCACAACGCCCTTGCCAAGTGCTAAACCGTCTGCCTTTATAACAGTTGGAAAAGTATTTTGATTTGTTATGTAGTCAAGTGCCTTTTGGAAATTGTCAAACACTTCATATCCCGCTGTTGGAATATTATATTTTTTCATAAGATTTTTTGAAAAAACTTTGCTACTCTCAATCTCCGCAGCCCTTGCACTTGGTCCGAATGCACGAATTCCCTCCTGCTCCACTGCGTCAACCATTCCTGCTGCAAGCGGGTCATCCGGAGCGACAAAAACAAGGTCAACAGCAAGCTCTTTTGCTGCCTTTACCATTGCGTCAATATCCATTACGCCAACAGGAATACACTTTGCATCACACTCAATTCCACCATTGCCAGGTGCAGAAAAAATCTGCTCTACCCTGCCACTTTCCTTAAGCTTTCTGATAAGTGCGTGCTCACGACCACCTGAGCCGACCATTAGTATCTTCATAATATCTTAAACAACCTTTCAGGGATTAATGGTGGAAAAGTCTTATTCCTGTGAATACCATTGTCATATTATATTTGTTGCAGGTGTCAATTACATTGTCGTCACGAATTGAACCACCTGGCTGTGCAATAAATTTAACGCCTGTTTTGTTTGCTCTTTCGATATTGTCGCCAAATGGGAAGAACGCGTCAGAGCCAAGTGAAACTCCATCAAGTGTTTTGAGCCATGCTTTTTTCTCATCTTTTGTGAGTGGCTGTGGCTTTTGCGTAAAGAAGTTTTCCCATATTCCATCTGCAAGAACATCCTCATAGTCGTCTGAAACATAAACATCAATTGTATTATCCCTGTCTGGACGACGAATGTCATCTTTGAAAGGAAGGTTTAAAACCTTTTCATGTTGTCTTAAATACCAGACATCTGCCTTGTTACCTGCAAGTCTTGTGCAATGTACTCTTGACTGCTGACCTGCACCAACACCAATTGCCTGTCCGTCCTTAACATAGCAAACTGAATTTGACTGTGTGTATTTGAGAGTTATAAGAGAAATGAGTAAATCCTGCTTTGCCGACTTTGAAAGCTCTTTGCTTTTTGTTACAATTTTTTCAAGCATACTTTCGTCAATTACAAGCTCATTTCTTCCCTGCTCAAATGTAATTCCAAAAATCTGTTTGTGTTCTATTTTTTCAGGAACATAATTTTCATCAATTTTGATTATATTATATGTTCCTTTTCTTTTTGATTTTAAAATTTCAAGTGCTTCTGGCTCGTATCCAGGTGCAATAATGCCATCGGATACTTCACGCTGAATAAGCTTTGCTGTTGCAGTGTCACAAACATCTGAAAGAGCGATAAAGTCACCATATGATGACATTCTGTCTGCTCCTCTTGCCTTTGCATATGCACTTGCAAGCGGTGTAAGCTCTATATCATCTACAAAATAAATCTTTTTAAGAGTATCGCTGAGCGGTGTTCCGATTGCTGCACCTGCGGGACTAACATGCTTGAATGAAGCTGCTGAAACTTCACCTGTTGCTCTTTTAAGCTCTTTCACAAGCTGAAAGCTGTTAAATGCATCCATAAAGTTTATGTATCCAGGACGACCGTTTAAAACCTCTATTGGCAAATCCACACCATTAGCCATAAATATTCTTGATGGAATTTGGTTTGGATTGCAACCATATTTAAGTGAAAGCTCGTTCATGATTAACTCCTTTTTATTTATTCTTATTTATTATTTTTGTTTCAAACTCACCTGTTTTTATATTTATAAAACGCGTGAACAGTGAAACTTTATTATCATTATTAAGGCTATTCCAGATATTGTTTGTGAACTCTTCAATATCTCCCTTGACTTCGACCAAAGTCGGCTCACCTTCATATGAAGGAATAGGATTTCCATCGCACTTATATGTATGAATAAAATGGCCTTGACCGCTGATTGGATTGCTGTATTCAAAGAAAAATCTTTGGGCAGACTGCGAGTCACCATTGGCACTTTTGAGAATTGAAAGTTTGTATGAAAGCTCTTTGCCAGTTGTTACAACACCTGAAATTCTTGGTGTGAAGTTTGGCTCGTCAGGCTCAAAGGTGCGTGTGCGAAGTGCCTGTTCAAAGCTTTCTCCTTTTTGAAGAAAATCATAAATGGTATCTGTCTGGTCACCATTTGTGACTATTGTGTCATTTTTGAGAACTCTTACAGGTGCATAAATGATAAGTGACGGGTCAACAAGCTTTGTAGGGTCAAACGCCTGTGTTCTTATGCCTTGCTCATAATCAATAAAAATTCTGTTTCGGCTGTTTTCACTTCTGCCCATAATAAAGTAAGCTATTACTGCATTTTTGCCGTCTTCACTTTTGCCAAGGATTATTCCTCTTCCAGGATAAGAATTTGCCTGCAAATCGTCTTCTATCTTTATGATTTCCATTTAAAAATTCCCTTTCTGTTTCACATTTCAGTGCGATATATTTAGCATTATTAATTAATTTGTGTTGTGCTTCCGACAACTTTAATTCTGCCATCACAGAACAAAGAAACAGCCTTTGGAAGTATCTCCCACTCTGCCTGCTCCATTACTCTCTTTTGTAAAATTTCAGGTGTATCTTTATTTTGTACTTCAACTGCTTTTTGAAGTATTATTGCTCCACCGTCAGTGATTTCGTTGACAAAGTGAACCGTTGCTCCTGTTAGCTTTACACCTTTTTCAAGAACCGCTTTATGTACACGAAGCCCATAGAAACCGTCACCGCAAAAGGCGGGAATTAATGACGGATGAACATTTATTATCTTGTTTGCAAAAGCATCTGTTACTTCCTTATCTAAGATAGAAAGATAACCTGCAAGGACAATTAAGTCTGCATTACATTCAAGAAGTTCATTTAGCAGTGCCTTGTTATGCTCTGCTATGCTTGCAAAACTTTTTCTTGCAACAACACTTGTTTCAATACCTGCGTTCTCTGCACGAGTAAGTGCAAAAGCACCCTCTTTGTCAGAAATTACACGAGTTATTTTGCCATTACTTATGCTGCCACTGTTCTGTGCATTGATGAGTGCCTGCAAATTAGTGCCGCCTCCCGAAACCAATACAACAATGTTTAGCATATATCTACTCCTTGCTCTCCTGCCTTAATTTCTCCAATGATATTTGCCTTTTCTCCACAGGAATTAAGTATGCGAACTGCTTCATCAGCTTTGTCTGATGCAACTGCAATGCAAAGACCAACACCCATATTGAATGTGTTGAACATATCATGCTCGCAGATACCTTCGTTTTGTATAATCCTAAAGATTGGTTTAATATCAACCTTTGATTTGTCAATAACTGCCCTTGTGTTTTCCTTGAGCATACGCGGAATATTCTCATAAAATCCGCCACCGGTAATGTGAGATATTGCGTGTACATCAATCTTTGACATAAGCTCTATAAGTGGCTTTACATAAATTCTTGTTGGAGTGAGTAGCTCTTCGCCAATTGTTTGTCCAAGCTCATCTGAGTAAACCTTTAGCCTGTTTTGCGTTATGTTGAATACCTTGCGAACAAGCGAAAATCCGTTTGAATGCACACCTGAAGAAGCGACTGCAATAATTGCGTCACCCTCCTTAAGATTTTGTGGGTCGACCAATTTTTTCTTGTCTGCCATGCCTACACAGAAGCCTGCAAGGTCATATTCGTCGACTGGATAGAAGCCAGGCATCTCTGCTGTTTCTCCGCCAATAAGGGCGCATCCTGCTTGCACACAGCCCTCTGCAACGCCAGATACAATCTCCGCAACTCTTGTTGGAACATTCTTGCCAACTGCAATATAGTCAAGGAAAAATAGTGGCTGTGCTCCAGAACACGCAACATCATTTGCGCACATTGCAACACAGTCAATACCAACTGTGTCATGCTTGTCCATTAAAAATGCAATTTTTAGCTTTGTTCCAACTCCGTCTGTTCCCGAAACCAAAATTGGCTCCTCTATCCCAGACATATTGGGCTTAAACAATCCTCCGAAACCGCCTATATTTGACATTACTCCTTCGATGCTGGTTCTTTGAACATGCTTTTTCATAAGCTCGACTGATTCATAACCTGCAGTTACATCAACACCTGCATTCTTGTAGCTTTCACTAAAACTTTTCATAGATTTTTCTCCCAATTATAATTATAGACTTTCGAGTTTTTTAGAAAATTTATCCTCTGTTTTTTCAGGTGGTATTTCTGTTGGATAATCACCTGTGAAGCAAGCATCACAAAATTCAAGTTCTGACTCATATGCAATCTGTTTAAGGCTATCAACACTTAAATATCCAAGAGAATCAGCACCGATAGATTTTCTTATTTCCTCCTGAGTCATGCGACACGCTACTAAATGCTCCTTTGAGCTAATGTCCGTTCCGTAGTAACAGACATTAATGAATGGTGGTGAAGAAATTCTTACATGGACTTCTGTTGCACCGCCGTCCCTTATCAATCCAACTATATTTTTGATGGTTGTTCCTCTAACTATGGAATCATCTATCAGAACAACTCTTTTTCCCTTTACAGCACACGCTATTGGATTTAGCTTTATGTGAACAGAGCGTTCACGCTTAATTTGCGAGTCCTGTATAAAGGTTCTGCCTATATATTTGTTTTTTATAAATCCCATTCCAAAAGGGATCCCAGACTCGTTTGCAAAGCCAATCGCTGCATCATTTCCTGAATCAGGTACGCCGATAACAATGTCTGCATCAACGCCACTTTCCTGTGCAAGTATTGCTCCCGAACGCTGCCTTGCCAAATGAACCCCAACACCATCAATTATGGAATCTGGTCTTGCAAAATATATGTATTCAAATACACAGAAAGATGTCTTTTGCCCACAATGGTCTTTTATACTACGCAAACCATTTTTATCAATAATTACTATTTCTCCTGGTTCAACATCTCTTACAAATTTTGCTCCAATAGTGTCAAGCCCACAACTTTCAGAACAGACTATATAGTTACCATCAAGTTTGCCAATACAGAGTGGTCTAAATCCTTTTGGGTCCCTTACAGCAATAAGCTTGTGCGGTGTCATCATAACAAAGGAGTACGCACCACTAAGCTTTGGTATGACATTGCAAATTGCCTTTTCGACACTTCCTGCATTAAGCCTTTCCCTTGCAACAAGATAGGCTATCATTTCTGCATCTGATGTTGTTTGGAATATTGCTCCCTTTCGCTCAAGGTTTCTCTTGATTTCTGCTGTGTTTGTCAGCTGTCCGTTGTTTGCAATTGACATTGAACCCTTTGCATATCGCATTACGAGTGGCTGAGAATTATTCACTTCACATTCTCCGCTTGGTGAATACCGAACATGACCAATTGCCATGTCACCTTTGCCTTCACCCACAAGTTTTTTTATAACATCGGGAGTAAACACTTCAAAAACAAGACCTTGTTCACGATAATAGTCAACTTTCCCATCATTGCTAATCGCTATACCACAACTAACCTGCCCCCTATGCTGAATTGCAAAAAGAGCATGGTACGCTTGATTTACAAGCACTTTTCTGTCTTCATTATTGCTATACGCTCCAAAAATTCCACATTCCTCGTGAACTTTGTTCTGCATATTTACATCCCCACTATATTTCCTGAATTTTAGACTGAATCTCTTTATCTTTTTCAATTATTTTATTGTTCATGTTTTCTTTCATTGCAAGAAGCTTGACCGCAAGCTCATCATCAGACAATGCAAGTATCTGTGCTGCAAGAATTGCGGCATTCTGTGCGCCATCTATTGCGACAGTTGCTACTGGTATCCCACTTGGCATTTGAACTGTTGCAAGAAGTGCATCAAGTCCGTCAAGTGTTGATGATTTTATTGGAATTCCAATTACTGGTATCGTTGTGTGTGCTGCAAGAACTCCAGCAAGATGTGCGGCCTTTCCTGCGGCAGCAATTATTACTCCAAAGCCGTTCTTTGCTGCATTTTCTGAAAACTCCGCAGAGATATGTGGTGTTCTGTGTGCAGACATAACATGAACCTCAAAAGGAATTTCAAGCTCTTTAAGCTGTTTGATTGCTGCGCTGACTGTTGGAAAGTCACTGTCACTACCCATTATAACCGCTACTTTTTTCATACTCTATTTCTCTCCCCTAAATAAATCATATATACATAATATTGAATTTTTGGAAAAATTTCAAGCTAATTAAGGCTTTAAAATACATTTTCTACATATATATTTACTAAACCGTAACATTGGGTATATGTATTGTGTATTTTTGCTTAAACGGATATTAAACAAAGGGGTTTTTGCTGTGTTTCGTTTTGCTAAACTGGCTTCTATTTTATGTGTTCTTTCAGTTCTCTGCTCCTGCTCTTTTAATGGCGAAACTGATTTTGCCGTTTTTGAAGAAAGATTTAATGATAAAAGCGAGAACATAAAAATTGATGATTCAAATTTTACCTCTGAAAAGCAAAATGACAACACTAAATACTGCTGTTATTTTGATGCTGAAAAAGGTGGAAAATATTTAATTTCTGTTTATGAAAGAAATGATGTCAAAGTTGTTTCTGCCTGCACTCTTTGCGTGCTGTCGTCCATAAAACTTGATTTAGGTACTATTGAAGACTTGTTTTGTAGTATGCTTTATGCCTACAACCAAACCAACAAAAAAGAATCCCTTGAAATCTTTAAAAAGCTTGGACTTGACAACAAAGAGAAATACGCAACTATCGGTACTAAAACTGAAAAATTGGGTAAAAGCAAAATTGATGTTGTTGTTAACGGTGCAGGAACTGCAATAACAATAAGTTAAAGCTCCGCATATTCCTCCGACATTACTGTGCTACGAACTTGACCGCAGCTTAAATCTACCAGCTTTTTTTCAAACTCATCATATAAGCACTTAGTAATTTTAAAATCAACTGCCACTTCGTCTGAATATTCAACATTGGCACAAATTCCACCAAATCCAGAAATAAGCGACGAAACTCTTCCATAGAATGTGTAATCACATTTTAGCCTTGCGTTGACACATAGTGATATTTCAATTATCCCGCTTGCGTCCACAGCAATTTTTGCACTGTGAGAATATGCTCTTACAAGCCCACCAGCACCAAGCATTATCCCTCCGAAATACCTTGTTACCACCACTGCACAATCAAATAATTCTTCCTTTAATAAAACATCTAAGACGGGCATTCCAGCTGTTCCCTGCGGCTCGCCGTCGTCAGAGTATCGCCTTGTTTGCCCGTCTTTTAATACATACGCATAAACATTATGGGTCGCATCCCAATGCTTTGATTTGATAGAGTTTATAAACTCTATCGCCTGCTCCTGTGTTGCAACAGGTGTTGCGTACCCGATAAACCGAGAACGCTTGATAATATATTCATCGCTGGATGCATATTTTATCGTCCTGTAGTTTGACAACAAAAGCCCTCCTATGTAGCTCAATAAAAAACAATAAGACGGCACAAAAGTACCGTCCAGTTTTTAGATATTATTCGCCCGTTGTCTGCTTATTAAAGCGCTTGTTAAATCTGTCGACGCGTCCGCCTGTGTCTACAAGCTTTTGTTTACCTGTAAAAAACGGATGACATTTTGAGCAGATATCAACGCGTAAATCTTCTTTTGTTGAAGAAGTTTCTATAACCTCACCACATGCACACTTAACAGCGGTTGGCTTATACTCAGGGTGTATACCTTCCCTCATTTTTTTCACCTCTTTCGAATGCAAAAGCCACATACTTTCATATATATAGCATAAGAATTTTATCATACAAAGCAACAAATTGCAACCTTAATTTTAAAAAATTTAAGCAAAAGTTTCAATTAGTTTTTCTATAAGCATTTTAAGCCCCATTAGCACAAGGATTCCGCCACCTAAATATCCTGCTTTGTCAGCAAGTTTTGAGCCAAATTTTTCTCCAAGATATGTTCCAACAAAGCATATTACAAAAGTGATTACTCCAATTATACCACAATAATACAGCAATGTGGAAAAAAGCTTTACTCCCGTACAGGCAAATGTGACACCAACTGCAAGTGCATCAATACTTGTCGCTATCGCAAGACCAATTATTATCTTAGTGCTTTGCTCTTCCATTTTGCAAACAGGCTCATCGTTTCTTTTATCTTTATTTGTTTCTACAATCATTTTCACTCCTATGATTGTTAGCAAAACAAATGCTATGTACTTGTCTATCGCCGACACTTTTTCAGAAAAGCCAACTCCTGCAAGCCAACCGATAATAGGCATAAGCATCTGGAACAAGCCAAAAAATGTTGCAAGCTTTGCGGCATAGGATGCTCTCAGTTTCTTTACTGTCATTCCACTTGTTAGCGAAATTGCAAATGCATCCATTGAAAGCCCAAGGGCAATCGAGATTATTGCTGTGATTTTCATTGTTATCTTTCCTTCGCTTACTTTAAATATTTAGGAGGTTCACCTTGAAAGTATATGTTTTAACTAAAAAAAGTATTATTGTTTATGGTGCATATTCATTAATTGCTCTCTTTGTTATTTATTTTGCTTCATATGGCATCAGTGTAGCTACTTCATCAAGCAACAGACTAATCCCAATTTACAATGTTGACACAGCCAACAAACAAATTGCCATAACTTTTGACGCTGCTTGGGGTGCAGATGACACCGATGAAATCATCTCCATCTTTAAAGAACATAATGCCAAGGCAACATTTTTTGTGCTTGGAGAATGGGTGGATAAATACCCGGAATGCGTTAAAGCATTA
>JAVVSD010000009.1:0-73889 GCA_036654375.1 Oscillospiraceae bacterium | reverse complement strand
ATATGGTGGATGTAGCTTAGTTGGTTAAAGCGCCAGTTTGTGGCACTGGAGATCGTGGGTTCGAATCCCATCTTCCACCCCACTTTATAAAAATATACGCAAGGCGAAGGCTTTGCGTATTTTGGTATCAAACCTTATATTGGGGTGTAGCCAAGGGGTAAGGCAACGGACTTTGACTCCGTCATTCCGCTGGTTCAAATCCAGCCATCCCAGCCAGTCGAGAGCCTCTGCACGCAATTCGCGTGTAGGGCTCTTGCTATAGTCTAAATAAAAAAGCTCGCGTTGACAGTATCTTTATTAACAAAACAAGATAGGTTGACAGATTTCAGCGATGAAGTTTGCCAGCCTATTTTTTTTATGATATAGTGAAAGCAAGGATAATTTATAAGGCGGTGGAAATTCAGTGGAATTTAAAACTTATCCATTTAACACACTCGGAAATTATTTTTCTGCAGATATTATGGCAACTTATAATGGAAAATGGATATTTTGTATGCATAAAGAGAGGACTACATGGGAAAGTCCAAGTGGTCATATAGAATTCGGCGAAACACCATTGGAAGCCGCAAAAAGAGAACTGTATGAGGAAACTGGAGCTGTTGACTTCGATATTGAGCCGCTTTGTGACTATTACATAAACGGGGTACAAAACGGCTGGAAATTCAAAGGGAATGGTCAGGTTTATTTTGCAATTGTTCACACTTTAAATGAATTGCCTGAATATAGCGAAATGGGCAGAATAGGTTTTTTTGATTCATTGCCTGATGAATTGACATACCCGGTTTTGCGTGATTATTTTTCAATTGCCATAAAAAAACAGCAATCAATAAAATGAGCATAATCTCCCTTCATCTTTATTACAAAACAAGAAAGTCTGACAAATTTTAGCAATGAAGTTTGTCAGCCTTTTATTTTTATTATATGGCGAAAGCAAGTATAATTAATATTCTGTTTTGCTATAAAGTTTTTTGTTTTTTGCCGATTATATAATAGTCATATTATTCTGAATTAGGGAAGCCTTAAAATTAATGAAAAGAAACTGGCTAATATGAAAACATCTAATTTTTCATATATTAAATAAAAAAATCCACACGCAGAAATATAAAACCTGTGTGTGGATTTTTTATTGGCTGTTTGTTATAATGAGAGAATATGATGTACATATTTTCTTGTTTTGTTTTATGTATGGTTACTAAACTTTTTGTGAGTATATTATCAGCTAAAACTATAAATCTTGATTATCTGCAAATAATTAAAAATATTTTATAATGGGTGATAAAATGAACAGTAAAACCCTTCCGACTGGCTATACTGAATTTAAAGAACTTCACATGGAAACAGATAAAAAAGTTTCGATGATTATAAACATTAGCACAATAGTAGTGTTAGTAGTTATGGTCTTATGTGGAACTCTTCACCAAAGCTTTTTTTCGCCATTTAAGTTTATAGATGTTTTTATCTTTTTGTGTGGTTTGGTAATTTATGTTTTTTTGCATGAAACAACGCATTGGATACTAATGTTTTTATTCAGCAAAATAAAATCAAACTATGTGTTTGACGGAACTTGCTTTTATGCAGGCAGTAAAGGCTTTTTTGATAAGAAAAGCTATGTTGTAATTTTACTTTCACCAATAATATTGCTTGGGATTATTCTTATAATATTAAATATATTTTTACAGAATTGGTTCTGGCCAATTTACATGATACAGGTTGGAAATGTTGTTGTTTCAATAACGGATATTGTACTTGTTATGTTACTCATGAGATACAAACAAGATGTTCTTATACAGAATGATGGTGTAACAACAAAGATTTTTTCAAAAGATTGAATAAATTTATAATTGATACGAATTGATACGAATTGATACGAATTGATTACAAATTATTATAAAGTTAAACAAAAGAAATGGAGATACAAAAATGCAGCTTAATCAGATAATGAGCAAAATTGACAATACTCTTTTAAAGCAAACAGCTACAACAGAAGAGATATTTAAGCTTTGCGATGATTCTATTAGATATAAAATGGCAACTGTGTGCATTCCAATGTCATATGTAAAGTCCGCAAAAGACTATGTAAAAGGCAAATTACCAATTTGTACGGTTATTGGTTTTCCGCTTGGCTATTCAACAACAGAAATAAAAGTTGCTGAGGCAAGGCAGGCAGTTGAGCTTGGTGCAGACGAAGTGGATATGGTGATTAACCTTACAAAACTAAAGAATAAAGAGTTCGAATATATTGAAAATGAGATTAGAGAAATAAGACGAGCTGTTTCGCCAGAGATTCTTAAAGTAATTATTGAAACCTGTTTTTTGACAGAAGAGGAAAAAATAAAGATGTGCGAAATTGTTACAAATGCTGAAGCAGATTTTATTAAAACTTCAACGGGCTTTGGCACAAACGGTGCAACACTTGAGGATATCAAATTATTTGCAAAGCACATCGGGCCAAATGTAAAGATAAAAGCAGCAGGAGGCATCAGAAGCTTACAGGATGCAGTCAGCTTTATCGAAGCGGGTGCAAGCAGACTTGGAACAAGTGCAGGGGTAAAGATTTATGAAGCGTTTCAGAGTGGCAATAATGGAGAAATCAAATCCGCATATTAAGATTTTGGCTTAAAAGGCTTGGAAATTTTAATATTAATGATGTAAAATATCACAGAAAAAGGTTTTAAAGAAGCAGAGGTATTATATGAATGTTAAGCAATGCACATTAAAGGTGCTTGAAAACCATAAGGGACAGTATATTTCAGGTCAAGAGCTTGCACAACAGCTTTCTGTCAGCAGAAATTCTGTCTGGAAGTCTGTTAAGTCATTGCGCGAAGAGGGTTATGAAATATCCGCTGTACCAAATAAAGGCTATTGTCTTGCCAATTCGAGTGATATTTTATCTTCACAGGGAATAAAAAAACATCTTGCAGAGTATTCAGATAATTTTGATATAATTGTGTATAAAACAATAACTTCAACGAACAGCGTTGCAAAGAAACTTGCATCAAAAGGTGCAAAAGAGGGAACTGTAATAATTTCAGAGGAGCAGACGCAGGGAAGAGGAAGACTTGGTAGGAACTTTTATTCACCGCAAAAAACAGGAATATACATGAGCTTGATACTCCGACCAGAGCTGAATGCTTCCGAGTCACTTTTTATAACAACATCGGCGGCGGTTGCAGTGGCAAGGGCAATTGAGAGTGTTTCAGATAAGGATGTAAAAATAAAATGGGTTAATGATGTGTTCTGTAACGACAAGAAAGTCTGTGGCATACTCACAGAGGCTTCTTTTGGGCTTGAAAGCGGTGGAATTGAGTTTGTAGTGCTTGGTATAGGGATTAATGTTAAACCGCCACAAGACGGCTTTCCGAGCAAAATACAAGAAATAGCAACATCGGTGTTTGAAAATGATATTTCAGCAGACATAAGAAGTGAGCTGATTGCTGAGGTTCTAAAGAACTTTTTACAATATTACAAAAAGTTGCCAAGTAAAGATTTCATTAGTGACTATAAAGCTCGCTCTCTGCTTATAGGAAGAAAAATTTCAGTCATATCAGGCGATAGCGCGCAAAATGCGACTGCAATAGATATAGATGATGACTGCAAACTAAAAGTAGAATTTGACGATGGCACTCAAAAATTGCTCTCATCAGGAGAGGTAAGTATTAGGATTTAAGATAAAAAATAAGTTTTGATATAATTTTTTGACAAAGGATTTAAATTTTATAAAAAAAGAAAAACCCCAAGGTAAAAACACCTTGGGGTAAAACACATATTTAATAAATGTTGGGGCAAAGAACAAAATAATATTATTTTGAAGCTAACTCTAAAGAAATAGAACCCTTACTTACTTAAATGAAGTGTTTTGAGAGTTGAACGTTAATTACTGAGCAATAACGTTAACTGCTCTGAACTTGCTGCTGTCCTTAGGATCAGGCTCAACATCAAAAGTAACCTTCTGGCCTTCTTGAAGAGTCTTGAAGCCGTTAGAAGCGATTGCTGAGAAATGTACGAAAACATCATCTCCGCCGTCGTCGTTTGAGATAAAGCCAAAGCCTTTCTCAGAATTGAACCATTTTACTGTACCGTTATTCATTAAGGTACCTCCAAAAAAATATTATTGTATTCGTTGCTTTATAAAAGCTCGCACATTTTTGTAGACCATCTAACGAGCAATGACCTACAAAAACATGCGAGCTCAAAGGATGCGTTATGAATACTGTTTTAGTATATGCTATTGTTCAGTAAAAGTCAACTTTTATTTTTAAAGCAACAGGGACTCAGATAAGCCCAATGAAAGTATTCCCAGATTATCTCGATATATTTTATCAAATTGGCTGATTGGCACAGGACTTTTGCCTTTTCCAGTTTCAATGGTATAACCGGGACGATTATAGTTTTGAATGAACCAATCACGATAGCCGGCAAAAGATGAGCTTGCTGGAGTATCTTCGAGTGGATAACCGCTGGAGTCTGAAAACTTTTCGCCAATTTCCTTTGCATATTTTGGCTCAAAATCAAGATATCTCCAAAAAATTATTTCACCCTGCGTATGATATGCAATTATAAGTGAAAAGTCGTTGTTAAGAGTGAAGTCATATATTGCCCTGCTTTCAGGCTCGGATAATGGTGCAGCACCAACAAAATCTCTGGGTCCTGGTTTAGTAAAACCGAGGTCATACTTTATTTTTTTTGCGTCTTTCCAATTAGCAGGATAGTTAAGATTAAGGTCAACTCCTTTTATATTAGCTTTCCATCCACTTGGAAATGGAATATCCGGATATCCTTTTGATAACCGAACAGCCTTAATATAATACTCGCTGTCTTTAGGAATCACATCAAGGACAAGGTCAACGCCATCTGGGTCAACCATTGGAATAATTGAGAGTGCGGTTGTTGAAAACAATGCAATTGCACTCATGTCATAAATGCGTCCCCCACTACCATAGGCTTTTGAATACTCTTCAAGAAATTTTAGAAGCAGTGGTGAATTAATCCATTCGTTTGCATGATGTGCAGCGTTATAAAACACTTGTGTTTGACCGTTTCCAATTTGTAACAATGTCAGGTCTTTGCCCATAATGCTTTTTCCAACACTTCCCTTTTTAATAAATGGGTATCTTGCGATTAAGCCTTCTATGACATATTGCATCAGACTATATGTAAATTTTATATTTGTCGGAACAAGATCAAATCCTAAAGGAATAATTATTTGAGTTCCAACAGAAAGGTTAAGAGGGTCAAGATTCGGATTGGCAATACTAATAGATCTGACTGAAGTGTTGTGTTTTTGCGAAAGCGACCAAAAGCTGTCGCCAATTTTAATTATTTGCTTAACATAGCCTTTAATGAAAGGCATCAATGCTTGCCATGCTTTTATTCCAACAATACCGTCAGCAGGTATTTTTACGCTGCGTTGAAAATCCATAACTGCATCTTGAGTCTTTTGGTCAAAAATGCCGTCAATTTCATTCTCATAAAATCCTGAACGCTGTAAGGAAAGCTGTAAAAGCTCCACAGATGCACCAGTGCTTCCTAATTTTACTGTTTCCAAATAAGCACCTCCAAAATATTCTAATCTTACAGTATATGAGAACGCAATGAAAATTACGCTTTTAAAGTTAAGCAATGGAGTTAATTAAAAGCAATATAATTGATATCACTCATGTTTAACCATAATTTCGTTGAGCTTTTTGGATGTTTATGTTAAAATATATCAGTTAAAGTATTACAAATGTTTAGAGGATAAAACATGATAAGTTTAATTTCGGATTTAATTAATGAATACGATATCTTCTGTTCTGGCGATGCGCTGGGAACAAGAATTATGTCTTTGCTTTATTCATATGGAGCAAAGAAGCCATTTGCACTGTTTTGGGAGCAAAGAGATAAAAACCAAGTACTTACTGCACTTATTTCAAAAATAGACAATTCAATTACGGTACATTCAAAAAATGCAGATGAAGATGAACTCAAGGAGTTTATAAATGCAATTGGATTTGAAAGTCTGAGTGCAACTCCAGAGTTTGTAGATTTTATAGGATTTGATTGCAAGGTTATTATTAAGACAATAATGAAATATAAAGATAGTCATATTTTTAAAAGTGTAAAAGATGGTGAAAAAGGCTCTATTAATATCGATTTAAATAAAATTTATGATATAATTATAGTTTGCAATAACATAAATAGTACCAAAGAGCATTATGAGGCATGGATAACCGATATTTCACACAGGATAAGGCATGGATATGCAGATGCTGTAACGGCACAGGTTGACGATAAAATTGTTTCGTGCGCACTTGTGCTTGCAAGCACAGAATCTGATGCTCTGATTGGCGGAGTTGCAACGCTTGAGGAATACAGAAACTTAGGGCTTGCCCAAAAATGCATTTATGAGCTTATAAGCAGAAATATAAATAAAAACATTTTCATATTCTGTAAAGAGGATAAAATTTGTTTTTATAATAAATTAGGATTTGAAAAATACGCAAATACAGCGGAGGTCAATTTATAATGCCAGAAACATTTTTTGAAGTAAGTAGCGAGCTAAAAAGCCTTTCTGAAAAAGCGATGAACCGTTGCAAGTCAAAATTTTTAGACATAGATAATATAACAGAATATAATCAGCAAAAGGTTCTTTCAGCATTTATTAAAAATAGAGTTAGTGAATCCCACTTTGCACCATCAACAGGCTATGGCTACGATGACAGGGGAAGAGATACTCTTGACAAGGTGTTTGCCTGTGCAATCGGAGCGGAGGATGCCTTGGTGCGTCACAGCTTTTTAAGCGGAACACACACCCTTGCGGTTGCTCTTTTTGGTATTCTGCGTCCAGACGATACAATGCTGTGTATAACAGGTACACCGTATGATACAATACACTCAGTCATTGGTATAAATGGTTCAAATGGTCAAGGCTCTCTTGCGGATTTTGGAATAAAATATAAGCAGATTGATCTTGACTCAGACGGAAAAATAGATGAGAAGTCAGTTCTTGATGCACTGGATGATAGCACTGTAAAAATGGTTTATATTCAGCGCTCAAGGGGATATAGCTTAAGGGACACATTCTCAGTTGAAGAAATACAGGATATATCGGTAAAGATAAAGGCTAAAAAAGATGTAATAATAATGGTTGATAACTGCTATGGCGAATTTGTTCAAATAAATGAACCAACACAGGTTGGCGTTGACATAATAGCAGGCTCACTTATCAAAAATCCTGGCGGTGGAATTGCCAAAACAGGTGGATACATTGCAGGCAGAGCAGATTTGGTTGAGCTTTGTTCGTACAGAATGACAACCGCAGGAATAGGCAGGGAGGTTGGAGCGTCACTTGGAGAAACACGCAATATGTTTATGGGGCTATTCAATTCACCTCATGTAACTGGAGAGGCACTTAAAACGGCAGTGTTTGCATCTGCATTGTTTGAGCTTATGGGATTTGAAGTAAGCCCAAAGCCAGACGATAAGCGATGCGATATTATTCAGTCAATTAAGCTTGGGAGTGAGAAGCTTCTAACAGCTTTTTGTAAGGGGCTTCAAAGTGGAGCGCCGATAGATTCATTCGTAGTACCAGAGGCATGGGGAATGCCAGGTTATGATAGCAAGGTTATAATGTCGGCTGGAGCGTTCACACTTGGATCATCAATTGAGCTTTCAGCAGATGCACCAATAAGAGAACCATTTGCGGTATGGATGCAGGGCGGGATTAACTTTCACAGTGCTAAAGCAGCAGTTTTATTTGCGGCACAAGAGGTTATAAAAGCACAGCAATAATAAAAAATGGAGAAGATTTATGACAAATAATTTTTATATGCAATTAAAAAGCGGAACAGATATAAGAGGAGTTGCGGTTGAGGGTGTACCAGATGAACCGTTGACACTTACAAATGAAGTTACAGAAAGAATAGCAAAAGGTTTTGCAATCTGGCTCTTCAATGAGTTTGGAAGAAAGGAAGGCTTTACAGTCGCTGTCGGACACGATTCAAGAATATCGGCAGACAGGCTTAAAAAAGTTATAATTCAGACTCTTTCATCTGTTGGCATTTCAGTAAAAGATTGTGGCTTGTCGTCAACGCCGGCAATGTTTATGACGACTGTTGACTTAGGTTGTGATGCAGCGATTGAAATAACTGCAAGTCACCACCCATTTAATAAAAACGGTTTTAAGTTTTTTGTGCGTAAGGGTGGTCTTGAAGCAAGCGATATTGAGAAAATATTACAATATGCACAGGAGGAAGAAATCTTAAGAACAGAAGTCCCAGGCAAGATTGAAGAAGTAATGTTTATGAATATGTATTCCGAAAAATTGCGTGAGTTTATCTGCAAGGAAGTTAATTCAAATGACTTTGCAAGGCCATTAAGGGACTTTAAAATAGTGGTTGATGCAGGTAACGGAGCGGGCGGATTCTATGCAGACAAGGTCTTAGCTCCACTTGGTGCAAACATTACAGGTAGCCAGTTTCTCGAGCCAGATGGGCTGTTTCCAAACCATATCCCAAATCCTGAAAATTCACAGGCAATGCACTTCGTTTCAAAAGCAACGCTTAATAATGGTGCAGATTTGGGAATAATTTTTGACACAGATGTTGACAGAGCGGCTTGTGTTGGCAAAAATGGCAAGGAGATAAATAAAAATGCTCTTATTGCACTTGCCTCGTGCATTGCACTTGAAGGAAACGAAGGCGGAACAATTGTTACAGATTCCGTAACATCAAGTGGGCTTAAAGACTTTATTGAAATATCACTGGGTGCAAAGCACCACAGATACAAAAGAGGATATAAAAATGTTATAAATGAAGCTATCAGACTTAACAGAGAGGGCTGTATAAATGCACCTCTTGCAATTGAAACCTCTGGTCATGCCGCAATGCGGGACAATTATTTTCTCGACGATGGGGCATATCTTATAACAAAAATAATTATAAAAATGGCGCAGCTTGCAAGAGAGGGCAAAACCCTTGAAAGCTTAATCGAAACTTTGGTTGAGCCACTTGAAGCCGAGGAAATAAGAATTAAAATTCTTGACCATGACTTTAAGGAATATGGGAATAAGATAATTGAAGACCTTGAAAAGTTTATTGACGAAAGTGAGCATTTTGAAAAAGCTGAGGACAGTTTTGAGGGCATTCGTGCATCATCAGTGGAACTTGATGGCTGGTTTATGCTTCGTCTAAGTGTTCATGATCCAATTTTACCGCTTAATATTGAAAGCAATATTAAGGGTGGAGCAGAAAAAATCAAAGAAGAGCTTAAAAACTTCCTTAAAAAGTATGACAAAATTGATATTTCATCACTATAAGGGTGACTTTTATGCAAAGAGTTGAAATTAACAAGCTATTTGAAAATACTACACAGTATGATCAACAGGAAATAACTGTCTGTGGATGGATAAGAACTGTGAGAGATTCAAAGAATATAGGCTTTGCTCAGATAAATGACGGAAGCAGTTTTCAGAGTTTGCAGATTGTATTTGAACAGTCAAAGCTCAAAAACTACAGTGAAATAGCATCACTTAATGTAGGCGCCGCAATAATTGTAACGGGAAGAGTCGTACTAACTCCACAGGCAAGGCAACCACTTGAAATAAGTGCAAGTAAAATTGAGGTTGAAGGTGTTTCGTCACCGGACTATCCTCTTCAAAAGAAGCGTCACACACTTGAATATCTGCGTACTATTGGACATCTTCGTGCAAGAACCAACACCTATAGTGCAGTGTTTCGCGTGCGTTCAGGTGTTGCAATGGCAATTCATAGGTTCTTCGAGGAGCAAGGCTTTGTGTATGTTCACACACCCATCATTTCTTCGACAGATGCAGAGGGTGCTGGCGAGATGTTTCGTGTGACAACACTTGATATGCAAAATGTTCCTGTTGATAAAAATGGTAAAGTGGACTTTAAACAAGATTTTTTTGAAAAGCCATCATATCTAACGGTGTCAGGTCAGCTTCAGGGTGAGGCAATGGCAACAGCACTTGGGAAGGTATATACTTTTGGTCCAACTTTCAGAGCAGAAAAATCATATACTGGTCGTCATGCAGCAGAATTCTGGATGATAGAGCCTGAAATGTCGTTTGCAGATTTGCAGGAAGATATGCAGGTTGCAGAGGATATGATAAAGTATGTTATTTCCTATATACTTGATAACTTTAAAGACGAAATGGAGTTTTTTAACACTCATTTTGACAATGGATTGATAGAGAATTTAAAAACGGTTGTAAATTCAGAGTTTGCAAGAGTGAGTTACACAGATGCAGTGGAAATATTATTAAAGAATAACAATAATTTTGAATATAAAGTCGAGTGGGGCTGTGACCTACAGACAGAACACGAAAAATATCTTACAGAGCAGGTTTTTAAAAAGCCTGTATTTGTCACGGACTATCCGAAAAAAATCAAAGCTTTTTATATGCGTCAAAACGAGGATGGCAAAACTGTCGCGGCAATGGACTTGCTTATTATGGGCATTGGTGAAATTATTGGCGGAAGCCAGCGTGAAGAGCGTTTGGACCTGCTTGTTAACCGCATGGAGGAGCTTAAAATGAATATTGATGATTATGAATGGTACCTTGATTTAAGAAGGTTTGGGACAGTAACGCACAGTGGCTTTGGGCTTGGCTTTGAACGACTGATAATGTATATAACAGGAATGTCAAATATTAGAGATGTCGCACTGTTTCCAAAAACAGCAGGATATGCACAATTTTAGGAGTGCTTATGAGCAAAAAATTACAAAAGCTTACCAATACTTTAAAAGAAATAGCACAGGATAATAAGCTTTGCATTGCATTTTCAGACGGCGTAGACAGTACAGTGCTTTTGAAAGTTGCAACAGATGCAGGGATTAATGTGCTTGCGGTTTTGGTAAATACACAGCTAATAAGTAACAAAACAAATATAGAAAAAGCAAGCCAAACAGCAGCATCAATGAACGCAGCTTTTAAAGTCATTGAGATTGATATGTTGGCAGATATTCATATATCTTCAAATGACAAGCTTCGTTGCTACTATTGTAAATCAAAAATGTTTACACAAATAAAAAAACTTGCACAGAAAAATGCGTTTTTACAGGTTTGTGACGGGACAAATGCCGATGATTTAAAGGAATACAGACCAGGGCTTAAAGCAAAGGAAGAGAATAGCATTAAAAGTCCGCTTGCACTTTGTGGACTTTCAAAGCAAGATGTCAGGGATATTGCCGCTGAACTTTCATTAAAAGTAGCAGCAAAGCCGTCATCACCATGTATTTTAACTCGCTTTCCTTATGCAACAAATATAACGAGTGAAATGCTTGAAAGAGTACAGGCTGGGGAGAGTATCCTCAAATCAAACGGGTTTAAGAATTGCAGGCTGCGTGTACACGGTGATATATTGCGAATAGAAATTCCAAAACCTGATTTTGAGAACTTTATAGAAGTAAGTGAAAGCATAAATTTGGCACTTAATGAGCTTGGATTTTCATACATTACTTTGGATTTAAACGGACTGCGTTCGGGCAGTATGGATTTACATATATGAAAAGAGGACTAAAATGGATATAAAAACTCTTTTGAATCAAGTTGCACAAGGCACAGTGTCCACTGAATCAGCGTTTGAACAGCTAAAAACACTTCCATTTGAAGATATGGGATATGCTTGTCTTGACCATCACAGAAAGATACGGACAGGCTTTCCTGAGGTTGTTTTTTGTCAAAGCAAGTTGCCAGAGCAGGTGGCAAATATTTTCGAACGCCTATATGATATGAATGGAATAGTTCTTGGCACAAGAGCCTCAAAGCAACAGTTTGATTGTGTGCTAAAGCTTTTGCCAGATGCAATATATCACGAACAGGCAAGGTGCATAACAATTGGTAACCCAGAAAGTAAAAAGGGCAAAATAGTAATCTGCACAGGTGGCACAACTGATATTCCTGTCGCAGAGGAAGCGGCAGTTACCGCAGAAATGTGCGGTGCAAATGTAAATAAAATATATGATGTTGGAGTTGCAGGGCTTCACAGGATTTTGGCAAGAGTTGAGGATTTAAGAAAAGCCAATGTAATTGTTGCCTGCGCAGGCATGGAAGGTGCGCTTGCAAGTGTTGTCGGAGGTCTTGTAGATGTTCCTGTAATTGCCGTTCCAACAAGTATCGGATATGGTGCAAGTTTTGGTGGGGTTTCGGCACTCCTTGCTATGTTAAATTCATGCTCGGCGGGAACGAGTGTGGTTAATATTGACAACGGATTTGGTGCTGGATACATTGCAGCACAAATAAATTCACTCGGGGGTAAATAATTTGAACACATTATATTTTGAATGCTTTTCTGGCATCAGCGGCGACATGACAGTTGCAGCCCTTCTTGATTTGGGTGCAAATCAGGAAAAGCTTTTTGAAATAATTAATTCAATGAATCTTGGTTGTAAATTACACACATCAAGAGTTGAAAAGAACGGGATCTCAGCTTTTGATTTTGATGTTGAATTGCTTGAATGTCAAACAGAGCATAGAGGTTTAAAAGAAATTTATCCAATCATTGAAAACTCACAGCTTTCAGCAAATGCAAAATTGCTTGCTAAAAAGATGTTTGATATTGTTACAGATGCAGAAGCGAAAATACATAATACTTCACGAGAAGAAGTCCACTTTCACGAAATTGGTGCGGTAGACTCAATTGTTGACATCTGTGCAGTTGCATTTTGTATTGACGATTTAAAGATAGATAAAGTTATTTGTTCTCCAATAAGTGAGGGTACAGGCTCTATAAAATGTCGACATGGTGAAATTCCTGTTCCTGTACCTGCAACAGCAGAAATAGCAAGGAAATACGGTATTCCAGTTAAAATTACAAACACCTGTGGAGAAATGATAACTCCAACAGGTGCATCAATAGTTGCCGCATTGGCAGACCAATTTAAAACTCCAGAGCAAATTGTGCTTAACAAGATTGGAATAGGAGCAGGCAAAAAGAACTTTGACCATGCCAACATTATTCGTGCATACTTAGTTAGCGAGCAGCCACAAGAAGGATTAAAGGCAAATGATAAAATAATTGTAATTGAAACAGCAATTGATGATAGCACTCCAGAGGAGCTTTCGTTCTGCATGAAAATGTTGTTGAAGGCAGGAGTAAAGGATGCCTTTTATGCTCCAATATATATGAAAAAGAACAGACCGGGCTGGCAGCTCACAGTAATGTGTAAACCCGAAACAGAGCAAGAGGCAATATCCATCATATTTAAACAAACAACGGCGGTTGGAGTTAGAAGGCAGGAAATAGACCGCTTGATAATGGATAGAGAAAAGACAAAAGTCCAGACAAAGCATGGGGAGGTAGATGCAAATATCTTTTCATGGGGTGACTTTAAAAAGACTTGCCTTGAATACAAATCTGTAAAGCATCTTGCAAAGGAAAAAGGCTGTAGTATAGTAGATATTTATAGAAACTATTAATAATCAAAAGCTTAATTATAGGAAAATCACCTGCTCAGTGAACAGGTGATTTTTTATGCTTTTAATAAGCTATTTGCAAAACACATTCTGATTTAATTATCTTAAATCCACACGCCTAATTTTGCCACTGATTGTCTTTGGAAGCTCATCGATAAACTCAACTATACGAGGATATTTGTAAGGAGCTGTATGCTTTTTAACATATGTCTGGATTTCTTTTTTAAGCTCATCAGTGCCAACAGTGTCCTTAGTAAGAACAATAGTTGCCTTAACTACCTGACCACGAATTGGGTCTGGTGCTGCTGTTGCGGCACATTCAAGAACATAAGGAAGTTCCATGATAACGCTCTCAATTTCAAATGGTCCAATGCGATAACCAGAAGATTTGATAACATCATCGGTTCTGCCGACATACCAAAAATATCCGTCTTCATCTCTCCATGCAGTGTCACTCGTATGATAATATCCGTCATACCAGACATCTTTTGTCTTTTCATCAGCGTTGTAGTATCCAGTAAACAATCCAAATGGAATTGGATTAGTCTTAATAACGATTTCTCCGGTTTCTCCAACAGTAGCACTTTTACCGTCAGGCAAAACGATATCAACATCATAAAGTGGGCTTGGTTTTCCCATTGAGCCTACTTTTGGCGTAGATCCTACTGGATTGTAAATTGTAAGAGTCGTTTCAGTCTGCCCAAAGCCCTCCATAAGGCTAAGACCTGTTGCTTTTTTCCATTGTTCAAAAACTTCTGGATTAAGTGCTTCACCAGCGGTTGTGGAATACTCAAGACCGGACAGGTCATATTGTGACAAATCCTCTTTTATGAAGAAACGATACATAGTGGGTGGAGCACAAAAGGTTGTGATACCGTATTTTTTAAACATAGGAAGTATGTTGTGGGCATCAAATTTGTCAAAGTCATATGTAAAAATACCAGCTTCACACATCCATTGACCATAAAGCTTACCCCAAAGTGCTTTACCCCAGCCAGTATCAGCAATGGTGAAGTGCAGACCGTCAGGATTAACATTGTGCCAATACTTTGCGGTGATATAATGGCCAAGTGGGTATTTGTAATTGTGAACTGCAATTTTTGGATATCCGGTTGTACCTGATGTAAAGAACATAAGCATTGGCTCGTCACCGCACGCTGTTTCGTCAGTTCTTTCAAATTTGTCGCTAAACTTTGGCATTTCCTCGTTAAAGTTAAGCCATCCATCTTTTTCGCCACCAACAATGATTTTTGTTTCAAGTGTAGGTGATTTCACTTCTGCAAGGTCAACTTGGTTTGCAACATCATTATCAGCAGTGCAGACAATAGCTTTTATAGATGCCGCATTAAATCTGTATTCAAAGTCGTGGTCAACCAAAAGATTGGTTGCAGGAACAACAATAGCTCCAAGCTTGTGAAGCGCAAGGATACAGAACCAGAACTGATAGTGCCTTTTAAGAACGAGCATAACCTTGTCGCCTTTTTTAATTCCTAAGGAAGCAAAGTAGTTAGCAGTCATTGAAGAATATTTTGACATTTCAGCAAAGCTGATTCTACGCTCTTTAAAGTCATTTGAAATATGAAGCATAGCTGTTTTGTCAGGGCATTTTTTTGCAAGTTCTTCAACAATATCAAAAGCAAAGTTAAATCTGTCACTATTTTTAAATGAAATATTTTTAAGAAGTCCGTTATCATCAACATCAACATCAATAAATGGTGCAACAACAGTTTCGTTTCCTTTACGCTCAAGTCTTGACTTAACAACTTGCTCAAAGTCCACTTCGTGAGTATCTGACTTTTCGCTTTCGCCAGCCTGTAAAACGATTGCATATATTTCTGCATCATTACCACCAACAGCAATCATGCCATGAGGTGTAGAGCTGTTATAATAGATTGAATCGCCAGATTCAAGAATCTCAATATGTTCACCAATCTGAACCTTCATAGTTCCGCTGATAACAATATCAAATTCCTGCCCCTCGTGGGTGGAAAGTTTAATCGGTTTGTCTTGATCATCAGAAGTATAGGGCATTTTAACATAAAAAGGTTCAGCAACTTTTTTCTTAAAAAGAGGAGCCATGTTAATGTATTTAAAGCCTTTGCGACGCGTAATTGGCAATCCATCACCTTTGCGTGTAAGGTTATATGAAGAAAGGGTAGGACTGACACCGCTAATCAAATCAGTTGGGTCAACATCAAGGTGTTTAGCACATTTATATATAAATGTAAAGCTAAAATCTTTCTCACCAAGTTCATATTGTCTGTATTCATTAAGAGCAACATCGGTGTTGCAAGCCATCTCCTCTTCAGAAATTTCAAGTATTTCTCTAAGAGTTTTAATTCGCTGTGCCACCTCTGAAAGCTGTAGGTTCATACTGGTTTTCGACATAACAAATCCTCCTTTAAATAAAGTATAATAAAAAAGCCGCCCCAAAGAAAAAATCTTTGAGACGGGATTAAATACAAAACCCGCGGTACCACTCAAATTGCACCAAAAGGTGCCACTTACAGGCTCAACCAAGCCCCATGCACTATCGTAGCATTAAAACACGAAAGACCCTACTCTAAACATTTCGAATCTTTGGCTCGGAAGGGATAAGTCATTGAG
This sequence comes from Oscillospiraceae bacterium, assembly GCA_036654375.1. Taxonomy (GTDB): domain Bacteria; phylum Bacillota; class Clostridia; order Oscillospirales; family Acutalibacteraceae; genus RZYX01. The sequence goes on along the minus strand of JAVVSD010000009.1, from coordinate 57,865 downwards.
AAGTTAAAACATTGGCTTGCAGCACCCGCCAACTCTCTAAAGATAAAAAATCTCGACCGTCTTCGTCACAGCTATTAATAGCATTATACTCAACTGAGGAATTTTGTCAACACATTTAAATCAATTAAATCTCTACTCCAAGAAAATATTTTACTATCAATCCAATAACAAAAGAAATTGCAGCAACGCCCATGCTAATTAATGCCATTTCTCCAAATCTTGCCTTAAAGTTTAGCCCCTGTGCAATGGAAATATATATGTTAAATCCAAAGATAATAAGTAGCGCAATCAAAAGCATTATAACAAGTGCTGGAAAAGCGCTTTCTGATGGCAAAATCAAATAAGGCAAAATCAAAAAAGTAACAGTTAATACATATGCAATGCCTGTGTAGGTGCAAGATTTAAGTGCATCAGATTTACCCTCAGACTTGGCAGAAAGATATTCGCTTGAAGCCATTGAAAGTGTGGCGGAAACCCCAGTAATAAGTCCAGAGAGAGCTACAAGCTTATTGTTACCCAAAGCAAAAGTTAGTCCTGCAAGTGTTCCGGTAAGTTCAACAAGTGCATCGTTAAGACCAAGCACCATTGACCCAACATAATGCAGTCGTTCTTCATCTAAAAGTGACATAAGCTCACGCTCATGCTTTTCTTCATCAAGAGCAATTTGTTTTGCTTGTGGAAATTCTTTAGAAATATTAAGATAAGCCTTGTTGTCAGAAAACTCGCCGCGTTCCATAAACTTGATTGTAAAAGTAAAGCCAAGAATAACGCTTAATATAGAATAAAACCAAACGGTTATGGGACTAACTTTAACGCTTATCCCAGTAACTTTTTCCCAAACTTCAGCGTGGGCCTTTTCATCGTTTGCAATTTGTAAAAGAACTTTTTTGTTTTCCTCATCTTTTATACGGTTCGCAATGTTGCCATACACCAAATAGCCTTTGACTTCATTCTTTTGCAATTTAAGAATTGTTTTCAAAGTGTTTTTACTCAAATCTTGTTCAGCCATGTTTTTCTCCTAACATTTAATTATGTATAATAATTTATCTTAAGTAACACAATTTGTCAAATTTCAACACAAATGAAGCTGAGAATTAATAGAGTTGACTATTACAAAACGGTCATAAATTTACTCTCTCACACATATTATTCAATGATATGTAAAACGGGAGGGTTTAGATTGAAAGGCATAGTAGAAGAAAGAGCAATAGAGCTTGGTGAATATATAGTTGAGAACAAGGCAACTGTGAGAGCGACGGCTAAAGTGTTCGGACTTAGCAAGAGTACCGTACATACAGATGTTTCTGAAAGATTGCGTAAACTTAATCCTCAGTTATATACAGAGGTAAGAGAAGTGCTGGATATAAATAAAGCACAAAGACATATTAGAGGCGGGTTAGCAACGCGAGAAAAATATAAAAGAATTAGTGGTTAAGCATTAGCCTTGATGCTTGACAACATAAAAATAATGCTGTATAATACTTCAAAATCCAAAATTAAATGCAATGACGGAGAAGGGTGTTTGCACTCAATAATCAAAGAGAGCCTGCGTTAGCTGTGAGCAGGTATTATTAGCAATTACTGTCGCTCCCGAGCAGAAATCTGAACACACATTGTGTTAGTAGGAATTTCCGTTGACCGCGTTAAGGTGAAGAGCTTGTTGGAGCTTTGAGGGCACAGTTTGTGCTGAAGTTGGGTGGTAACACGGGTATAGTAACTCGTCCCTTCATTTTTTTGAAGAGACGGGTTTTTTATTTTTAAACAACAAGGCTGTTTAAGTTAATATTAAGCGATGTCAAAAGAGTTCTGCAAATACTTTACAGACGCAGGTTCTTATTTTAAAGGAGGTTTGTTATATGGAAATCAGGATAGTAGAAGTCGCAGAAAGAATACGAACACTTCGAGAAATTATGAATTTCACAATGGAAGAGATGGCAGAGGCTGTCAATTATACTGTGGAAAGATATGAAGCAGCTGAACGAGGAGAGATAGATTTTTCTATTAACTTCCTTTATAAATGTGCCGACAAATTTGGTGTGGATATGGTTGAAATTCTTACGGGTGAAAAGCCACACCTTTCTTTTTATACAATAACAAGAAACGGCAATGGGCTTCCAATGGAGCGTCGTTCTGGCTTTAGCTATTTCCATCTTGGTGCAAGGTTAAAGGATAAGCGGTGTGAACCCTTTATCGTAACAGCTCCATATGTTGAGGAAGAACAAAATCAACCAATTCATCTTTCGTCACATGAAGGACAGGAATTTGACTTTATTCTTAGCGGTAAAATGAAAATTGCACTTGAAAACCATATAGAGATTTTGTCAAAAGGAGATAGTGTATTCTTTGATTCAGCTCATCCTCATGGCATGATAGCTGTTGACGGTGAGGATTGTACCTTTATCGCAATAGTACTTAAAAAGTGAGCAAAGAAATGAAGATATTAGGAGGATTAAAATGACAGCTGAAACATTACATCAAAAATATATAAACGAAACATATGATGAAAATGGCAAGTTAATTGACTATAAATTAATTTGCCCTGACAAATTCAACTTTGCTTACGATGTTATTGATAAAATTGCAGAAATTGACCCGAACAGACACGCAATGTTATGGTGCAATCCAAAAGGCGAAGAACACATTTTTACATATGGCGAGCTTAAAAAGAACAGCGACAAGGTAGCCAATATGCTAAGAGCAAAGGGAATAGGTAAGGGCGATAAGGTTATGCTTATTTTAAAGCGTCACTATCAGTTCTGGTTCACAATTATTGCACTGCACAAGCTTGGAGCAATTGCTATTCCAGCAACATTTTTACTTACAAAGCACGATATCGAATACAGGTCAAACGCTGCGGGAGTAAAAATGATAATTTGTACTGCTGACGGTGATGTTGCAGATCATGTTGACACTGCAATGCCAGAATGTTCAACGGTAAAATCAAGAATAATTGTTAATGGCACAAGGGATAATTGGGAAAGCTTTTCAAAGCTGTTTGACGAGGCTACAGAAGATTTTGAGCCAATTGAATACACTTCGCAGGATCCAATGCTTATGTATTTTTCATCTGGCACAACAGGCCATCCAAAGATGGTTCTCCATAAAAATTCTTACCCAATCGGTCACTTAGTAACTGCAAAGCTTTGGCAGAATGTTGAACCGAATGGTTTGCATCTGACAATATCTGATACAGGCTGGGCAAAGGCTGCATGGGGCAAAATCTATGGACAGTTGATGTTGGGAACTTGCTTGTTTATTTATGATTTTGACAAGTTTGAAGCCACCGATATCCTTGAAAAGGTTTCAACAAACAGGGTAACAACTCTTTGCTGCCCTCCGACAATGTTCAGGTTCTTTTTGCTTGAAGATGTTAAAAAGTTTGACCTTTCAGCACTTAAGTATTGTAATATAGCAGGCGAGGCACTTAGTCCTGATGTCTTTAATAAGTGGTATGAAGCAACAGGAATTAAACTTATGGAGGGGTTCGGTCAAAGCGAAACAACAGTTTTGATTGCAAATCTTATAGGAATGACTCCAAAGCCCGGCTCAATGGGCAAGCCAGTTCCACACTATGATGTTCACATTGTTGATGAGGACGGAAAATCAGTGCCGACTGGAACAACAGGCGAAATAGTTATTAGGACAGAGCCTGAAGCACCAATTGGACTATTCACGGGGTATTACAACGATGAGTTAAAAACAAACGAGTCATGGCATGACGGATTCTATCACACGGGAGATACTGCTTGGGAAGATGAAGACGGATATTTGTGGTATGTTGGAAGAACAGATGATGTTATAAAATCATCAGGATATCGTATAGGACCCTTTGAAATTGAAAGTGTTCTTGCAGAACACGATGCAGTTTTAGAGTGTGCAGTCACAGGGATACCAGACCCAATAAGAGGAAATATAGTTAAAGCGACCATTGTACTTAAAAGAGGTTACGAGCCTTCAAATGAGCTTATAAAAGAGCTTCAGAACCATGTTAAAGTGCAGACCGCACCATATAAGTATCCAAGGGTTATTGATTTTGTCGAAGAGCTTCCAAAGACAACAAGCGGAAAAATCAGAAGAATTGCAATTAGGGAAGCAGATTTTGAAAAAAATAGTAAGTAATAAAAAGGCTGTGATACATTTAAGTATCACAGCCAAAATTTTTATGCTAACGAGTTAAGCATTTTTATGTGTTCTATATAATAATCCATAAATTCTTTGCTTCGTCCAATAAATTGGAGTGAACCACCGATTATCTTGCCATGGTCAGCCTGCTCAACTGGCATAACATGCCAAACGCCTTTTTTAATCTTTTTGCTTTTAACATCTTCATAGTTAACAAATGGTTCGTTTTCTGGATGTAGTCCAGAAACAGTTGAAAGACATCCGTCATTTGCACACCAGCTCTTATCAACCGGGATATCATTTACGGTGTTATGGTCATATTTGCCCATTGCATGAGCAAGTGGCCAGAGCAGAGGGAACATTCCCTTTGAATGGCTGTGATGACCTGTTAACATATCCTCATCAGTCATTTGACCTGCGAGAGAGAAGTAGTATGTATCCTTGCAACAAGTGATTTTTTCATTTAGTTCCTTAGCACCGTGAAGAGTAAGGTCATACCAAAGATGGTCATTTGATGCAACCGCTTTTTCGATTCCAATAGTATTAAGCATACTGCCATATTGTGGCTCTGAATATGGAAGTGATGAAAGACCAAATTGCTCAAGACAGAAGTCATAAGCCTTATTAACATTGGTATTGCCTAAAATATTTCCAAGGAAGAATGTGCCATATGCTGCAAAGTTCATTGTTTTTGGAAGAGCATAAAAAATAGTTGTACCGTTATGTGGCGAAGAAATTGCGGTAATAGTGTGAACCCAATTGCCGTGACCACCTACAAAAAGTGGAGAAAGTTCACTCTTATCGGTTCCTTCCTGCTCTTCTTTGCTACCATTAGTAAGAAGCTCAACAAACATTCTCATTGTTGCACCACCAAAGCTATGCCCGAGAAGGTTAATCTTTTTCAAAAATCCGTTTTCATCAGTTTCACCCCAGCCTTTAAAGAGAGGCTTGTCAAAAGTTCTGCCAAATCGAGCATGGTCGTATTTTTCCGAATGTACTTTTCCGTAGTCAACTGTTGTACCCATAAGTTGAGCATAAAGCTCACAAGACCTGTCCCAAGCACTTGCAAGAGAACCAACTTTTGATGCATAACTTTCATAGCCATTTTCGTTAAGTGCTTTAGTCAGCGAGCCACAAAGCATACCCCAGTAAGGGAATTTGCTGTAAACAGTTTCTCTTTCTCCCCATCCAAGCATACCATGGACAAAGATGTTAGGGTAATTTTTTTCAGATGTCATAAATAATATCCCCCATTACATAATTTTTTGATATACAAACACTGCATATATTATAATACAAAAAGTATATGGAAACAATTACAAAATTGAACAAAAACAAAAAAGGAATGGAGAAAAATCCATTCCTTTTATAGTCAATTGTGTTAAAAAAATTACAATATGTATACGCCTGATGCAAGAACAACAATTTCTTTGTTTAAAGTTTGAAAATACCTTAATACGGGTTCGTCAAAAGTTTTATATTCACTCACAACAAAGTTGTCAAGATTAACACAGCTAATATTTAGTGAACCCTTGTTACAAACATAGAGGTTGTTATCAACTTTACAAATCGACATTGGTCTGCCAAAAACACTTGATTTTTCTCCACCTATTCTGAAATCAACTTTTTTGAGGGTAGGTGAGTAACGAATAATTGAATTGTGCTTTGGAACAGTACACCAGATATATTTATCATCAACAGCAGCGGAGCGAACAGGGGAGTCATGATAAATTAAATCACCTGTCCACAATAGTGTGCCATCAACATCAAATGTACCCATTTCACCTGTTGGATAAACAATTTGCACTTTTTTATTAGGCAAAATTCCAGCAGCACAAGAAACATAATCACCAATCTGGTCAGCAATTGACTTATAAGCAGGGCCAAATTTATTAAGTAAATAAACACTCTTAGTAATATGAGTAAGTTCGTTTAAGGCAAAATCAAATGCTTTAAAAGTAACTTTAAAGTTTCCCTTTGAATCACGACTGTCCCCCATTACAATTACGAAGCCTTTGGGGAAAGGAATGATGTCAAGAGGTTTGATATTGAGAATTTGTTTCATATATTCCACACCCAAAAATAATCAAATTTTATTCATAATTTGATAGCTTAATGTCATAATGCTGTCACTTAGATGAACATTCTCAACTGCAAGGTCAGGATACTTTGCACCAATATCAAAGTGGGAAAAATTCCAAAATCCCTTTATTCCAACATCAACAAGCTGGTCCATTATTGCTTCACTCTGGTTTGATGGAATACATAGAGCGGCAACAACAGGCAAATTTTCCTTACAAAAATCGTCAAGAACATCAACACTTCTAATTGGAATGCCTTTAATCATTTCACCGATAATAGCTTCATTTTTATCAAATATTCCAATTAGTTCAAATCCACGACTTTCAAAAGCGATATGTGTAGCAATGGCTCGTCCAAGATTACCTGCTCCCACTAAAATCATTTTAAAACCACGATCAACGCCAAGAATTTTTCCTATCTCCTCGTGAAGGCTCATAACATTATAGCCATAACCTTGCTGCCCAAATCCACCAAAGCAATTAAGGTCCTGACGAATTTGGGAGGCGGTAAATCCCATTCTGTTTGAAAGCTCTTTAGAGGAAATTCTGGTTATTCCATCATTTTTCAAGTTATTAAGAAAACGATAATAACGAGGAAGTCTTTTGATAACCGACATTGAGATATACTTGTTAGTTGCCACTTGCTTCAACTCCTTAAAAATTGTATATTAGTCGCTAATTTTTTTAACAGTTTCCATAACATAGTCACCAAATTCACTGCAGGTACAGCCATCATTGCGTCCTGTAATTGAAATTGTTTTCTCTTCAAACATACAGATATCCAAAGCTCTTTCAAGCATATCAGCTTTATCCTGTCTGCCAATATGAGATAGAAGCATTGCAGAAGCACGAAGCATTGAGCATGGGTCAGCATAATCTCCGCGACCTTCTCTAATCATTCTTGGAGCAGAGCCATGAATAGCTTCAAACATTGCATAGCGTTTACCAATATTTGCACTACCGGCAGTACCAACACCGCCCTGAAATTCTGCTGCTTCATCTGTAATGATGTCGCCATAAAGGTTTGGTAAAACAAAAACTTTAAAATCTGTGCGTCTTTTTTCATCAATAAGCTTTGCGGTTGTAATGTCGATATACCATTCATCAGTTATGATTTCAGGAAAATCTTTTCCAACATTTTTGCATATATTCAGGAACTTTCCGTCTGTAGTTTTAATAACATTTGCTTTTGTAATTATTGAAACACGCTCTTTTTTGTTCTTCCTTGCATAATCATAAGCAAGCTTTGCAATTCTTTCACAACCCTCAGAGGTTGCAACAACAAAGTCAAGAGCAAGGTCATCAGTAACATTAACGCCAAGTGAACCAACGGCGTATGCACCTTCAGTGTTTTCACGGAAGAAAGTCCAGTCGATTCCTTTTTCAGGAACACGAACAGGTCTTAAGTTTGCAAACAAATCAAGTGATTTACGCATTGCAACATTTGCACTTTCAATGTTTGGCCAATTATCACCAGCCTGAGGAGTTGTTGTTGGTCCTTTAAGAATAACATGGCAAGCTTTAAGTTCCTCAAGAACATCATCAGGAATAGCTTTCATGACTTTTGCACGATTTTCAATTGTAAGACCGTCGATAACCTTAAATTCAACTTTGCCTGCGGCGACATCGTTTTTAAGCATATATTCAAGCACACGAGCAGATTCCTTTGTGATAATTGGACCAATTCCATCTCCGCCACATACACCTATAATAATCTTATCAAGTGATTCAAAGTCAACAAAATCCTTTTGCTTTTTAATATTGTCTGAACGCTCAAGCTGAGCGCGAACAAGAGCCTCGAATTTTTCAACTGCTTCCTTTATTTCAGTTTCACGCATAATTTTATTCCTTTCAAATTTAGATTATATATTTTCTCTTGTATAATTTAACAGTCCGCCAGCAAGCAAAATATCCTTTTGTCTTTGTGAAAAATCATAGCAGAGAGGATATTTCTCGTTTTTTGTCTTGTTTTCAAGAACAACAGGAGAATTATTTTCAATTAACTTGCGGATATTGGAAAGGCAAAGTTCATCTCTCTGAGATATTTTATCATAATCTTCAGGATTTGCAAAGGTAAAGGGGAGTATTCCAGCGTTAATAAGGTTTGCACAGTGAATTCTTGCAAATGACTTGGTTATAACAGCTTTAATTCCAAGATAAAGTGGAACGAGAGCAGCGTGTTCACGAGAAGAACCTTGTCCATAATTTGCTCCACCAATAATAATACCCTTGCCTTCAGCTTTGCAGTTTTCAGCAAAATTCTCATCGCACTGCTTAAAGCAGAATTGAGAAAGGAAAGGAATGTTAGAGCGATAAGGCAATATTTTTGCACCGGCAGGCATGATATGGTCTGTGGTGATATTATCAGCAACCTTAAGAATTGCTTTTGCACAAATGCTGTCTGAAAGAGCAACAGAAGTAGGAAATGGCTTAATGTTTGGCCCATATGCAACCTTAATATTTTTTGCTTCCTGTTCAGTTGCAGGCAATTCAATAAGATTATCATTTATAATGAACTTTTCAGGCATATCAATTTTTGCGGCTTCACCAAGTGTGCGTGGATCAGTAAGAACACCAGTGATTGCAGATACGGCAGCAACTTCAGGGCTAACAAGATAAATGCCAGCATCAGCAGTGCCAGAGCGGCCTTCAAAGTTTCGATTAAAGGTTCTGAGTGAAACTCCAGCGGAGTTAGGTGATTGTCCCATTCCAATACATGGACCGCAAGCAGATTCAAGAATTCTTGCACCAGCAGCAATCATGTCTGAAAGTGCCCCGTTCAGTGCGAGCATATTAAGGACCTGCATTGAGCCTGGCGCAATTGAAAGGCTGACATTTGGAGCAACTTTTTTGCCTTTAAGGATAGCTGCAACCTTGAGCATATCAGAAAGAGAGGAATTTGTGCATGAACCAATACAAACTTGGTCAACAGTTATTTTGCCAATCTCTGTAACAGACTTAACATTGTCAGGCATATGAGGCATTGCAGCCATTGGAGCAAGAGTAGATAAGTTGATTTCAATAACTTCATCATAAACAGCATCAGCATCAGCAGACAGCTCACAAAAGTCTTGCTCTCTGTTCTGTGCTTTGAGAAACTCAAGTGTTATTTCATCAGATGGGAAAACAGAAGTAGTAGCACCAAGCTCTGCACCCATGTTTGTTATAGTTGCACGCTCAGGGATGGATAGTGTTTTAACACCATCTCCGCCATATTCAACGATTTTACCAACTCCGCCTTTAACAGACATTACTCTCAAAACTTCAAGAATAACATCTTTTGCAGCAACCCAAGGATTGAGTTTGCCAACAAGGTTAACTCTAACCATCTTTGGCATAGTAATATAGTAGGCACCGCCACCCATTGCAACAGCAACATCAAGCCCGCCCGCACCAATGGCAAGCATACCTATTCCGCCGCCTGTAGGCGTATGGCTGTCAGAGCCAATAAGTGTTTTGCCAGGAATACCAAAACGCTCAAGATGAACTTGATGGCAAATTCCGTTCCCAGGGCGAGAAAAACGAATGCCTCTTTTTTTTGCAACGCTTTGAATAAATCTGTGGTCATCAGCATTTTCAAAGCCGGTTTGCAATGTATTATGATCGATATAAGCAACAGAAAGCTCGGTTTTTACCCTGTCAACACCCATAGCTTCAAATTCAAGATATGCCATTGTTCCTGTAGCATCTTGTGTGAGTGTCTGGTCTATTTTAATTGCAATCTCATTTCCAACGGTCATCTCGCCAGATACAAGATGGTTTTTAATAATTTTTTGTGAGATAGTATATGCCAAACTTTTCATCCTCCCAATACACTTTTTCATTTTTTTAACAATGTAATTTTATAACATAATATAGTGTTTGTCAATTAATTTATACAATAACTATAAGTGGTATATAAAATCTAAATAAATGTTATTTTATTCATATATATTGCTCTTCTAAATTAAAAATGGTATAATAATCAGAAATTAAAATACAACTCATAGAAGCCCTTCGTTTGGAAACAATAAGTGCAAAGAAATTAACGGAGGCGCATTTATGTCCAATCGTAAAAAACTCAAATTGAATGATTTTACAGCACCTGCTGACCCATTCAAAACACCTGACTATGTTGAACAGGAGTCAAATGAACTCCAGTCAGAAGATGACACCAGTGACGAGCTTAAACAGATAACCGAAACGGGTTCAATAACAGTTGAAAAAGACGGTCATTATATTCATTGCCTAACTATAATCGGGCAAATTGAAGGTCACTATATTTTGCCATCACAAAATAAAACTACAAAATATGAGCATGTAATTCCAAGGCTTGTAGCCATTGAAGAAAGTGACGAAATCGAAGGGCTGATAATCATACTCAACACAGTCGGGGGAGATATTGAAGCCGGGCTTGCTATAGCCGAGCTTGTGGCAGGAATGAAAACGCCGACTGTATCATTAGTTCTTGGCGGAGGCCATTCTATTGGAGTTCCACTTGCTGTTTCAGCAAAGCATTCGTTTATAACTCCATCGGCAACAATGACAATTCACCCTGTCCGTCTTAATGGGCTTGTTTTGGGAGTACCACAAACCCTTTCTTATTTTGACAAAATGCAGGAAAGAATCATTAAATTTATAACAAAGAACTCCAAAATGGATCCAGACAGGTTCAGACAGCTAATGCTAAAAACAGGGGAGCTTGTAATGGATGTTGGCACTGTTCTTGAGGGTGAAAAAGCAGTTGAGGAAGGTCTTATTGACAGCATTGGAAGTCTTTCTGATGCGTTGACTTGTCTTTATGATATGATAGAAAAAAATCCAAAACAAAAGAGGTCAATCAAAGATAAAAAAATTGATAATACCGAAACCAAAGATAATAGCAGCTTAAAAGTAGCGGTTGAAAAGACGCAGGAAACACTTGAATACAGAAAAGAAAAAGAATCTAAGGAAGAAATATAAGAAAATCTTAAGCTTAAAAATTGCAACAATAGCCTGTTATATTTTTCAGGTAATGGGTTATTGTTTCTTGTACATAGATTAATTTGTTTATATTCAAGTCATAAAGTTAGTAGAAATACTACAAAAACAGTTCAAAATTCTGATTTAAGCATATATAAAAAGAAATTACGGAGTGATTGTCAAATGGCAAATACCACGAAAAAAAAGCCATCAACTACAAAAAAATCAGGCACAACAAAAAGTAAAAACACGCAAAACGGTAAAATGTACATAAAAAATGAACAGGAACAAAAAGCTAAAAGGCAAATTTGGGCTGTTGTAATTTTTGCTGTTTCTATTTTTACTTTCTGTATTTGTCTTATACCAGGTGGGAATGCTTGGGAAGTAATGCGTAAAGTCCTTTTTGGAATATTTGGATTTTGTGCTTTTGTCTTGCCAATTGTTATGCTGTATATTGCTATAATGGCAGCATTGGACAAGCCAACCACCAATATTGGCTTTAAAGTTGGAGAAGCATTTTTGCTCACATCACTCATATGTGGAGCAATCTTTATATTTTCAAGCACATCTGTTCCATCAAGCTATTTTGATAGTATAGCAGAAGCCTATAATACAGGACTAAGCACCAAAAATGGTGGTGCAATAGGAGCAATAATCGGAGGAGCTATTTTAAAGCTTTTCCCTGAAAAAATAACGGCAAGCATAACAATTGTTCTGCTCACTTTTGTAACAATAATGATAATGACAGGAACAACGCTTATAAACCTGTATAACGCATTTAGAAAGCCCGTTCAAAAGGCAGGGGAAATAACAGGCGAATATATTGAAAAAACAGCAAGAGAAATTGAAGAGAGAAAGCAAGAAAAAATAAGATTTAATCCAGATGTAAATCTTGGACCTCCTTCAGACGATGAAAATTCAGAACTTGCAAAACCAACAAAAAAGAAAAGAAAATCTAAGTTTGATGTTGACTTGGACGAGGGAAAAGCATCAGCTCAAAGCTCGGAAGCAAAACAGACCACAACAGAAGAAGCAAAGCCCGTACTTCTTGACGATATAATAAAAAAAGCGGCTGCACCAGTTGAAGCAGCGGTGGCAACGGCTGCAGTTACATCATCAATAAAAGAGGAGAGTAACGCTGTTCAGAAAGATGAGCATATTGGCACTCAAAACTATAAATTGCCAAGTGTAGAATGTCTTGCACCGCCAAAAGCAACATCAAATTCAAACTTTAGCGATGAGCTAAAACAAAATGCTGAAAAGCTTGTCAGTGCCCTTAAAAGTTTTGGAGTAGAAACAAAAATTGTTGACATATCAAGAGGCCCATCGGTAACAAGATATGAGCTTGCTCCTGCAGCAGGTGTAAAAATCAGCAGGATAACAGGTCTTGCAGATGATATTGCACTTAACCTTGCAGCTTCCGGAGTGCGTATAGAAGCACCAATTCCAAACAAAGCAGCAGTTGGAATTGAAGTTCCAAACAAAATAAAGTCAATGGTAACTCTTCGTGAACTCATAGAAGAGCCAAAATATAAAACAGCAAAAAGTAAGTTAAATGTTGCACTTGGTCGCGATATCGCAGGGAAAATGATATGTGCTGACCTTGCAAAGATGCCGCATATTTTGATTGCAGGAACAACTGGCTCAGGAAAATCAGTTTGCCTTAATTCAATGATATTGAGCCTTCTTTACAATGCAACTCCAGATGAAGTAAAGCTTGTAATGATTGACCCTAAGCAGGTTGAGTTTACAATTTATAATGGCATACCGCACTTGTTGACACCTGTTGTGTCAGACCCAAGAAAAGCTTCGGGTGCGCTTGGCTGGGCAGTAAAGGAAATGCTAAACAGATATAAAACTTTTTCAGATAATAATGTCAGAGATATTTTTGGGTATAATGAAGCTTGCAAAAGCAAGCCAGATGCTCAGAAAATGCCACAGATAGTAATTTTTATTGATGAGCTTTCAGACCTTATGATGGCTGCACCAAACGAGGTTGAAGATGCAATTTGTCGTTTGGCACAGATGGCTCGTGCGGCTGGAATACACCTTGTAATTGCGACACAGCGACCGTCTGTTGATGTTATAACAGGAATAATCAAAGCAAATATTCCAAGCCGAATTGCGCTGTCTGTTTCGTCACAGGTGGATTCAAGAACAATTCTTGACATGGTTGGAGCTGAAAAGCTTCTTGGTAATGGAGATATGCTTTTTTATCCTGTTGGTACAGCAAAGCCCGTCAGAATACAGGGCTGCTACACTTCAGATAAAGAGGTTGAAGAAGTTGTAAGATTTATCAAGGACCAGGAGCAGTCAGCCTATGATGAAGAGGTGGTTCAAGAAATTGAGCGTCAGGCGGCGGCAACAGGCTCCAAAAAAGGTTCATCTTCAATTTCCAGTGAAGGTGGAAGTGAGGATTCAGATGAGCTTCTTCCAAGAGCAATTGAGGCTGTATTGGAAGCTGGGCAGGCATCAACAACACTATTGCAAAGAAAGCTAAAAGTTGGTTATGCTCGTGCAGCAAGAATAATTGATGAGCTTGAAGAAAGAGGCATAGTTGGACCATTTGAGGGAAGTAAACCGCGAAAGGTTTTAATAACAAAACAACAGTGGTTTGAGATGAATGCAATGGCACCAGATGTTGAAACAACAACAGAAGAACAGGAAACAACTTAATGAGTGATTTTTTGCCAACAACAAAACAAGAGGTTAAAGAAAAAGGATGGGACAGCGTTGATTTTGTATATGTTACAGGTGACGCGTATGTTGACCATCCGAGCTTTGGAACGGCAATAATAACAAGAGTGCTTGAAGCCTGCGGATACAGGGTGGCTGTTTTAGCTCAGCCACGCTGGGATAAGACTGCGGACTTCGAGCTTTTTGGTCGTCCTAAGCTTGGATTTTTTGTATCGTCGGGCAACATAGATTCGATGGTTGCACACTATACAGTTGCGAAAAAGCCAAGGAGCAAGGATGCATACACAGCAGGTGGAAAAATGGGCAAAAGACCAGACAGAGCTGTTATTGTATATTGCAATTTAATAAGACAAGCATATGGAGATATTCCAATTATAATTGGAGGACTTGAGGCATCTCTTCGCAGATTTGCACACTATGATTACTGGGCAGAAGAGATAAAACAATCAATTCTATTTGACTCAAAAGCGGATTTAATTTCTTATGGAATGGGAGAAAATCAAACAATTGAAATTGCAAAGCGTCTTTCGCAAGGGGAGCCAATTTCAAACCTTACAGATATAAATGGCACTTGTTATGCCGTCGATGTTAAGGACACACCATTTATGGGTGCAGAATGTCCAAGCTATGAAAATGTAATTAAGAGTAAAAAAGAATATGCAAAGGCTTGCCGTATTCAGCAAGACGAGCAGGATCACATCAGAGGAAAACTTATCAAGCAACGCCATGGCTCAAAAATGCTTGTTCAAAATCCGCCGATGCCACCGCTCACTCAATCAGAGCTTGATTGGGTGTACTCTTTGCCATATGAAAGAACCTATCATCCATCATATGAGAAGCTTGGCGGAGTTCCAGGAATTGAAGAAGTTGAGTTTTCAATAACTCATAATAGAGGGTGCTTTGGTGCGTGCAATTTTTGTTCTCTTGCCTTTCATCAGGGCAGATTTATAACAACTCGCAGTAAAAAATCAATTGTTGAAGAGGCAAAAATGCTAACGCAAAAGCCAAACTTCAAAGGCTATATTCACGATGTCGGAGGTCCAACTGCAAACTTTAGGAATCCGTCATGCGACCAACAGTTAAAGAACGGATTGTGTAAGGGCAAAAAATGTCTTGCACCAACGCCATGCAAGCAGCTTAAATCAGACCACAGCGAATATATTGAAATTCTTCGAGAACTTCGTGCTTTGCCAAAGGTAAAAAAAGTCTTTATTCGTTCGGGAATTCGCTATGACTATATGCTTCAAGACAGTAATGAAAAGTTCTTTAAAGAGCTTGTTGAGCATCATGTCAGCGGACAATTAAAAGTTGCACCGGAGCATTGCTCTGCACAGGTACTGGATAAAATGGGAAAGCCACATATTGAGGCATACTTAAAGTTTTCAAAAAGATATTATGAGCTATCCAAAAGCATTGGTAAAGAGCAATATCTTGTTCCTTATTTAATGTCATCTCATCCTGGCAGTGAGCTTTCAGATGCAGTTGAGCTTGCACAGTTTTTAAAGCGTGAAAAGATAAGACCAGAGCAGGTGCAGGACTTTTATCCAACCCCTGGAACAATATCAAACTGTATGTTTTATACCGAACTTGACCCATACACAATGGAGCCTGTTTTTGTTGCAAAGACTCCACATGATAAAGCACTGCAAAGAGCGCTTTTGCAATATTTTGCTCCCAACAACCAAAGGCTTGTGATAGAGGCACTTCAAAAAGCAGGAAGAACAGATTTGATTGGAACAGCAGATAAATGTCTGATAAGACCACAAAATAGTAATTATCGAAACAATAAAAGTCAGCAGAATAGAATGGATAAGGGGAGAAATACTGGTGGCAAAAAATATAAAAGGTAATAACAAGTGGATAATTTCGGGCATAATACTGGCAATTATCATTTTGGTGTCAATACTACCTTCTCTTGGTCTGCCAAACATTCCATCGTGGGACGACGCATATAATAAAGCTGACTTAAATGAAGCATCGCCAACAGACAATTTACCGTTTACAGTTCACTATATTGATGTAGGTCAAGGAGATTGTGCCTTCATTAAATCAAAAGAAGGAACATTTCTTATTGATGCAGGAGAAAAAGGTAATGAAGAAAAAATATTAAGCTATATTAAAGCACATGGAATAAAGTCAATCGATTATCTCGTTGCAACGCACCCGCATTCTGACCATATTGGAAGTATGCCAAAGATTATCGAAGAGTTTGAAATAAAAAATGTCATTATGCCTAAGCTTGTTCAAAGCAATACCCCAACAACAAAGGTATATGAAAATTTTTTATTGGCAGTTAAAGCTTCTGGGGCAAAAGTAATACCTGCGGTAAATGGTGACAAATATAAGCTTGGTGATGTGACTTTTAATGTTCTTTCTCCGTCATGCCAGTCTGATGACCTTAATAACATGTCTGCAGTAATAATGCTAACATATAAGGAAACGAGTTTCTTATTTATGGGAGATGCAGGTAAAGAGGTCGAACGGCAGATAATAGCAAACCAGTATGATGTTAACGCCGATGTGATAAAAATCGGGCATCATGGTAGCAATACAGCAACATCAGAAGATTTTTTAAAAGAAGTTAGCCCGAGTCTTATAATAATTCCGTGTGGGAAAGACAATTCATATGGACATCCGCACAAGGAAACAGTTGATTTAATTAATACATATAAAATAAAATATAAGCGAACAGACGAATGTGGCAATATTGTTGTTGGGAGTGACGGCAAAAAGCTGACACTTGAAACAGAAAAGGAGGCATCATAATGCAAACCCTTTATGTTGATAGAATTGAAAAAAATTTTGCAGTGTGTGAGAGCGATGACGGAACAATGCTAAAAATTCCGCTTGAAAGTCTTCCAAATGACATAAAAGATGGCAGTGTTTTGTCTGTTGATGATAATAAAAATATTACACATGATTATGAAACAGAAAAAGCAAGAAAATCAGAGCTGTTTAAGCTACAGAATGACTTGTTTAGTGAATGAATATAGGTAAAAAAATAATGCTTGAAATTAGCAGCAAAATGTGGTATAATTTCAACGCAAATCACACGCATAGCATTTGCCTGATGGTGCATTCAAAATATTGAGTGTTTCAGGAACCACAAACTGTGCGGAGGTAAAACTAAGGAGGAAATTATTATGTCAGTAGTTTCAATGAAGCAATTGCTTGAAGCAGGTGTTCATTTCGGACACCAAACAAGAAGATGGAACCCTAAAATGAACGAGTACATCTTCACAGAGCGTAACGGAATTTATATCATCGACCTTCAGAAAACTGTTAAGAAGCTTGAGGATGCTTATATGGTAATCCGCAATCTTTCACAGGACGGTCAGGACATTCTTTTCGTAGGAACCAAGAAGCAGGCACAAGATTCAGTTAAAGAAGAAGCAATCCGTTGCGGAATGCCCTTTGTAAACGCTCGTTGGCTTGGCGGTATGCTTACAAATTTTAAAACAATTCAACGCAGAATTAAAAGACTTGCACAGCTTCAGGCTATGGAAGCAGACGGAACTTTTGAGCTTCTTCCTAAAAAGGAAGTTATTAAGCTTAAACTCGAAATTGAAAAGCTTGAAAAGTTCATGGGCGGTATCACAGAGATGAAGCGTCAGCCAGCAGCAATGTTTATTGTTGACCCACGCAAGGAAAGAATAGCTGTTGCAGAAGCAAAGAAGCTTGGTATTCCAATCATCGCAATAGTTGATACAAACTGTGACCCTGACGAAATCGACTATGTTATCCCAGGAAACGACGATGCTATTCGTGCTGTAAGGCTTATAACAGCAGCAATGGCAGATGCAGTTATAGAGGGAAGACAAGGCGTTCAGGCAGCAGCAGAAACTAAGGAAGTTGTTGCACCTGTAGCAAAAGAGCAGGCAGCTGAGTAATTATAAAATGAAAAGCCCGTGCTATTTTGCGCGGGCTTATTTTAAGAAAACTATTATTCATATATACAGGAGGAATTTTTATGGCATTTACAGCTAAAGATGTCCAAGCTCTTCGTGAGAAGACAGGCGTAGGCATGATGGATTGTAAAAAAGCATTGGTTGAGTCAGATGGAGATATGGACAAGGCAATTGACTTTTTAAGAGAAAAAGGACTTGCAGCAGCAACAAAGAAGGCAGGCAGAATTGCAGCTGAGGGTGTTGTTCTTGCATATAATGATGAAGATAAAAACATCGGAATTCTTGTTGAAGTTAACTCTGAAACAGATTTCGTTGCAAAGAACGCAGAATTTCAGGGCTTTGTGCTTGATGTTGCAAAAACAGTAGCAGAGAGAAACCCAGCTGATGTTGAGGCACTTCTTACTGAAAAGCTTTCAGGCAGTGACAGGACTGTTCAGGAAAATCTTCAGGACAAAATTCTTTCAATCGGGGAGAATCTTAAAATTCGTCGTTTTGAGCGCATAGAGGGAACAACTGCTTCATATATTCATGCTGGTGGTTCTGTTGGTGTTATGGTTCGTTTTGATGCTGATGCAGCAACAGCAAAAACAGAAGACTTTAAGGCAATGGGAAAAGATATTGCAATGCAGATTGCTGCGATGAACCCACAGTTCCTTAATAGTGCAGAAGTTCCTCAGGAAACAATTGACCACGAAAAAGAAATCCTCCTTGTACAAATCAAGGAAGATGAAAAGATGAAGAATAAGCCTGAAAAAGTTCTTGAAGGAATTATTTCAGGAAAGATTTCAAAGTTCTGTAAAGAAGTATGTCTTATGGAGCAGGAGTTTGTAAAAAGCACTGACCATAGCACAGTTGAAAAGTATGTTAAGGATACTGCAAAAAATCTTGGTTCAGAAATCAAGGTTCTTGGCTTCACAAGATATGCAAAGGGTGAAGGGCTTGAGAAAAAAGAGGACAATTTTGCAGATGAAGTTGCAAGCATGATGAAATAAGTTCACAAATTACATTATAATTAAGACAGCAGTTTTAACTGTTGTCTTTTTTGTTTCTAATTTATTCATTTTTTATCAATAATCATTGGGTACAATATAATAATCTTAAATAAAATCTGGTGTCAAATATGAAAAGAACAAAAATAAAAGACAGGGAACTCCCAGATTATACAAAGGGAGAGGAAATTTTTAATTCATCGTCACACATGGTTGGCGATGCGTTTGCTGTTGCGGCACTTGTTGTTTGTGTAGTTGTTGCAGCAAAAAATCACAATGTCTGGGGCATCGTAAGCGGAGCAATATATGGTTCAACAATGATATTGCTGTATACAATGTCAAGTGTTTATCATGCCTTGCCACCAACAAAAACTTCAAAAAAAATATTTCAGGTTATTGACCATTGCACAATATTTTTCTTTATAGCAGGAACTTATACTCCAATAACGCTCTGTGCTGTAAGACTGGTTAATCCGACGCTTGCGTGGACAATTTTTGGAGTTGTGTGGGGACTTGCTATAATCGGAGTCATACTAAATGCAATTGACTTAAAACGGTTCAGAATATTCTCTATGATAAGTTATCTTGGAATGGGCTGGTGCATAATGATTGTAACTAAGCCGATGCTTCAGGTTATAAGTCTGAATTGTTTGTTATACTTAATATTTGGAGGAATTGCATATACAGTAGGTGCAATATTTTATGCAATAGGCAAAAAATCAAGATATTTGCACTCAACATTTCATATGTTTGTTCTTGTCGGAAGCATTCTACACTTCATTTCAGTTCTTTATATGCTATAATTTGATAACAAAATATTATAATAGTATAGTAACGGCGACAGATAATTCTGTCACCGTTACTATTTTTTAAGCCAAACATTCATTCAAGCAGTTGATAAGGCAAATGGTTTTATGATTGCCCATCAAACATTCGTCTTAAGTGTTGGAGAGCTTTTTTTTCGATGCGAGAAACATAAGAACGAGAAATTCCAAGCATAGATGCAATTTCTCTTTGCGTCATACGCACTCTGTCAAAAAGCCCGTATCGCATAATAATAATGTTTTTTTCCCTTGGGTCATTAAGTCTTCCAACAAAATCAATTAATTGCTCTGATTTAATTTTAAGGTCAAGATCATCTGCAATGCAGTCGTTAACACAGATAATATCCATAAGTGTTAAGGGATTACCCTCACTGTCAATGTCAATAGGATCATTAATGTAAACATCCTGAGAAGTCTTTTTTCTGCTTCTAAAGTACATTAAAATTTCATTTTCGATACATCGTGCAGCATAGGTTGCAAGCCTTGTTCCCTTGACCGGGTCAAATGAATTAATACCTTTGATAAGTCCAATAGTACCAACCGAAATCAAATCCTCCTGTTCAGCATAGTTTGAGTAGTATTTTTTAATAATATGAGCAACCAACCTTAAATTGTGCTTAATCAGCTTGTCTTTCGCATTCGAGTCTCCTTCCTGCATCTTATCAAGGCACTCCTTTTCTTCTTCTGCGGTAAGTGGAAGAGGAAATGAGGACGGGTTGCTGATGTGCAATGCAAAATAATAGAGATAAGAAAGAAAGTCAAATAATGAGCTAAGCATAAATACACCCCCGTAGTTAAATGTGTATGCACTAAACAAGTCCTTATTAACCCATATTTGATTATATATTTTATAAAAAGATTAAACATAATATTTCCTTTGCTTTACAAGCATGGTTATTAGGTTACAAAATGATTACATATTGTTAAATAATATCACTTTAATGTAAAAAAATGTTGCATTTTTGGTGATATTTTTAAAAAAAGTAGCAAAATATGAAAAAAAATGTAAAATAAAACTTTCATTTATGTGTATTATGTGATATTATATATACATAGATGGGAATCATTTCTATATATTATTTAATATTTCCCATTTAGCCAACTTTAAAAGACAAAGGGGGTTGGGCCTGTAACATTAATTAAATAGTTATTGTTATTTGATTTTCTGCAAGTAGCAGACTGTGCAGGTCGAGACTTTGTCTTGGATAACCTGTGAAGGCACAGCACAGGTAACGAAAAGCATTTTACAGGCAGTAAAAATATTTTGAATTGCGAAAGGAGCAATTTATTATGAACATGTTAAAAACTCTTAAAAAAGACAAAAAAGGTTTCACACTTATTGAAATCGTTATCGTTCTTGTTATTATAGCAATCCTTGCAGCAATGCTTATTCCATCAATGATGGGTTGGATTGATGATTCAAAGCAAAAGTCATTAATTTCTGAAGCAAACAGTGTTAAAACAGCAGTTGAAGCAGAAGTTGTAATTGCTTATGCAAATGGTGAGACTTGCACTCCAGCAGGATTTACAGCAAGTGAAGCAACTAAACATCATTGGGCAAACATTGAAAAAAAATTGGATAAAGATGTTAAGGCAGTAACATCATGGGGAATTAGTGCTAATAATAAGGTCACAGATTTTACATACAAGGGCGATGACTATGACGCAACATATAAATCAGTAGATGGAAAGATGCAGTGGGTTGTTGGAAACAAAAAATAAACCACTACAAGGTCTTAGATAAACCAATTTAGTTTAGGGTAGCCCCGCACGATTGTGCCAATAGTGCGGGGCTACTCAAAATGGAGACATAACTATGCCTGTATCATTAGCTTACACAATTCTTTATATTTTTGTTTTTATAATAGGCAGTTGCTTTGGTAGTTTTCTAAATGTTCTTATTTATCGCGTCCCAAAGTGCGAAAGTTTTGCAAAAGGTCGTTCCCACTGCCCTGGCTGTGGGAAAACTCTGCGGTTTTTTGATATGATTCCAGTGTTAAGCTGGTTTATATTAAAAGGTAAATGCAGGGACTGCAAATGCAAAATTTCTTTTAGATATCCGCTGGTTGAAATTATTGGTGGAATACTTGCGATGGTTTGCGTTTGGCAACTTGACTTTTCAATAGATGCAGTTATAGCTTTTTTTGCAATGTCAATGCTAACAGCAATATCATTCGTTGATTGGGACACAATGGAAATTCCAAATGGTTTTTTGCTATGGCTATTAGTTCCGGGAGCTTTATCATTCTTCTTTTTTGAGGATATTTTATGGTATCAACGGATAATTGGCTTTTTTGCGGTAAGCTTGCCAATGTTTTTAATAGCAAGTTTAGTTTCGGGTGCTTTTGGTGGAGGAGATATAAAGCTTATGGCAGTTTGTGGGCTTTTGCTCGGCTGGCAAAACATTCTTGTTGCGATGTTCCTTGGGCTATTACTTGGAGGAATTTATGCAATATACTTACTTATAAGCAAAAAATCCGGAGCAAAGGAGCATTTCGCATTTGGCCCATTCCTTTCGTTGGGTATAATGGTTGCAATGCTTTGGGGTGGAGATTTGATTAATCTATATCTTGGGATGTTCTTAATATAACATATATTTCAGAATGTCCGGTTACAATTAAAAGTGGTCAGACACTGTGAAATGTATGCTACAAGTACATACATACAATTACAGGCAAAGGAGTGATTTTGTGCCGAATTATCAATATAACGCAGTTACTTTGAGCGGAGAAAAAAAGCGTGGTACAATGGATGTTGATGACGCACAGCGCTTAACGGAAAAACTGCGTGAGCAAAATCTCTACATAGTAGATTACAGAATTAGTTCAGCAGGAAAGCATAAAGGCAAAAAGCTAAAGCCAATGGAGCTTGCAGATTTTTGCCGTCAAATTGGCACAATGCTTTCTTCAGGTGTTGTTTTAATAAAAGCTGTAAAAATTATAATGGAACGCGATATGGATGCTAAACTTAAAGCAGTTTATACAAATCTGTATCAATCTTTAAAGCAAGGTATGTCACTTTCTGAATCCATGGAAGAGCAGGAAGGCGTTTTCCCACCAATGCTTATTAATATGTATAAAGCTGGTGAAGCAAGCGGTAGCATTGATGTAACATCAATGAAAATGGCAGTTCACTATGAAAAGGAAGAAAGATTAAACAGTAAAATAAAGAGTGCAATGACATATCCAATGATTCTTGGTGTTATTACAGTTTCTGTTATATTCTTGCTGTTTACAGTTGTTCTTCCCAAGTTTGGCGAGATGTTTAAAGAAAACATTCCACCAATGACAAAATTAATGTTTAACATCAGTGCGTTTATGCAGTCATACTGGTACATAGTTCTCATTGTAATTGCAGGAATTATTTTTGGTGTAAAAATATTAAAAATGCAGCCCAATATCAGAATTGCTTTGGACAAATTTAAGCTAAAAATTCCTAAACTTGGTAAACTTTGGAAAATAATTTATACTGCTCGTTTTGCAAGAACACTCAGTTCACTATATGCCAGCGGTATTTCTTTGGTTGAAGCATTGATAATTGCAAAGGGTACAATAGGTAATGAGTATATTTCATCACAATTTGACAATCTTGTGAAAGAAGTAAGAAACGGTATGACGGTTTCTGAAGCTATTGCTCAGGTTGATGGTTTTGACCCCAAGCTTTCTTCAACAATACTTATTGGTGAAGAAACAGGTAAGCTTGACGAAATGCTTGAATCAACGGCAGAGTCATTTGACTATGAGGCAGAGCAGGCATCAGGAAGAATGACAGCACTAATTGAACCTGTTATGCTTGTTGTAATGGCAGTTATAGTTGGCACAGTTATGATATCGGTTATTCAGCCTATATATGGTATGTATGACAATATTGGCGGTATGAGCGGAGTTTAAAATAATAAAAATAATGAAGCTAAAAGTGGGAGGGAACTTAATCAGATGATAACCTCGGTATATATTTCAAATGAGAGAATACAGGTACTTACGGGTGCAACAGTAAACAAAAAGCATATTGATGTCAAATCGTGTATGTTCATTTCACTTCCTGAAAAAGCAATTGTAAATGGCGTTATTACCAATGAAATTGCAGTTAAGGAAGCCCTTGAAAAGCTTTGGGGAAAGTACGATATATCAAAGAAAGATGTTTATCTTGTAATTGATAGCGGCACTATCCTTAATAAAAAAATTAAGACACCGTCAGTTTTACCAGTCAGTGCAATTCAAGCACTTATTCAAGAGGAGTTTAAGGAGATAGAAGGATTTTCAAACTTCCTTTTTGATTATTCTGTTCTTGAAGATGGTAAACAAGGTAAACCAGAAGTTCTTTGCAATGCCATAGGTAAAGAGCTTATTGCAAGTTATATAAGAACATTTGATTCAGTGGGAATTAAGCTTAAGTCGATTGATACATCAATCAACTGTGAGTTAAAAGTTTTCAGAACAAACTCAAATATGATAAATAAAGATTGCATAGTAGTAATACTTGACAAGAATAATATGACATCTATTTTACATATTAATGGAAGTTACAATTTTTCAAACAGAAGTAGATTGCTTGACCAGAGAGGCACTGAACAATCAAAAATTGAAATTGCACGCAACATATCTTCAATTATTCAATTTGCTCGTTCGGAGAGTTCACGCAAAAACTTAACCAATATGTTCATTTGTGGTATAACAGACGAAGAGGAAAGTCTTTGCGACGAGCTTTCAGCAATGATTGGAGCGGATGTTATAGCTATTCCAACATGTCCAGAGATAACATATCAAGGCAGTACGGATTCAACGCAATTCCTATTGTCTGATTATCTTTACGCTGTTGGCAATTTAATAAGATTGTGAGGTGTGTAATCAATGGATAAGTTTTCAAAGAAAGATAATGCAGAGAAAGATACAAGCAATAAAAAAATTGATTTGCAAAGCATTAAAGATTTAGGTAAAAACAAAACAACAAAAGTTAAATATCTTGCTCAAAAAGACATGAACTTCTATGAGAGATACGAAACAGTTGTTGAAGGAAAGCAAGCAAAGGTGAACCCAATGTTTTTCATTGCACCTGCAGCAGGAGTGCTTGGAGCATTGGTTGCAATAGTTGTAATAATTAATGTGATGACAGTTATTACAGTTAGAGGTAATAAAAATATTCAAGAATTTGTTGATGACTCAAATAATGTAGCCACCTATAATCAGGCTATAAAGTTATCTGATGATATAGCAAATAAAAAATCATCGAAATCTGCTTTAGATCAGACCTTAGAACTCATGAAAAAATATCCTCAAATTAACCAAGAATTCTTTGGCTCAATATATGGTGCAATGCCACAATCAGTTACTATTGAATCAGCAATTTTTGAAAGTGCACAGGGATATTTCTCAATGTCTTGTAAAACAACAGATATTAAAGCAATTCCAAGCTTCATAAATAATTTGGAAGCAACGGGGAAATTTGCATATACGAGCTATAAAGGCTATAATGGCGGCCAAGGTGGCTATGCCTTTACTGTAGACTGTATATGTAACGGTAATTAAAAATTATATTAGAGAGGGATGAACTAAATTGAACACAACCCTTACGGATAGAAATAAAAAAGTATTATATTTCATTTTATTAGCGGTTATTGCACTTATGGCAATAAAAACTATAATTATTCCGTCAATAGATAAATATAGTGAAGCAAGACAAGTTAAAAGCTCACTTGTAGCACAAAAAGAAAACATGGTGGCAGAGATGGGCAAGATTGATAGTTATAAAAGTTTACTTGCAGTAGCAAATAGTGAGTACAAAAAATCTGCAGAAAAAGTATTCAATAACTCTAAGCCATCAGGTATTGATGAAGCAATTACAAATAAAGTGATTGAAATGGGATTAACGCCTCTTTCTCTCCAAATTACAGATATCAATAGAGTAAAATTAGTACCATATGCTGTTCCAAAAGCTAATCCTCAAATGAGTGGCTCAGCACAGAATAATGAACAGGAAGTTGCATCTGGTGTAATAGCAGATGATAAGTCTTTAATAACAGCAGCAAATGTTCAATTTGTTGCCTCAGGTAGCGTAGAAAATGTTCGTGCTATGGCTGCGTCAATGTCAGATTCTGAAGGAATACATGTTCAATCTCTAACTTTGACATTAGCAGGAGATAGTTCAATTTTAAATGCTACAATTTCAATGGTTCTTAGTGATAGTGTAGAATGAGTAGCTCTTTGATGTAGCACAAATGTAGTAAACAGAATAATACTGTTATTCTGTTTACTACTAAAGGGAGTGAGACTATGAATAAATTAAAGAATAAAGACGGTTCAGCGATTCTCTGGACGGTTTTATTATCTGTGATTATAACAATTTTACTAGGAACTTTATTAACTTTAGCTTTTGGATACCATAACAGCACAATAACTTCAGTTAAAAGAAAACAAGCTTATTTCACAGCACGCTCGGCAACGGATATGATAATTTCTGAATTAATGACAAATGGCTCTGAATCAAGAATGATGCCAGTAAGAAATGGTGCAAAAACTCAAATTGATAATTTTGGGTTTACTAAAGATATGGGGACAGCAAGTGCAGAAATTAAAAGAGCCTCTGGTGACTCTGTTAAAGTAAAAGTAACTTCGAAATATGCTGACATACAATATACAATGAATGCAACACTTAGAAATCAGTCTTTGTATTTTGGCGGTATTGCTGTAAAATCACTTTCAGTACCTGAAACAGGTAACTTTACATTAACGACTAATACAGACCTTTATGTTGATAATGATGCTGGATTTAATTGTAAAATAAATATTGGCGGAAATGTTGTAAGTAAGGGAAATATTACTTTAAGACCATTTAGTCAAGTCGCTGGAACAACATTTAATAAAGAAACAACTTATGATAAAGATGTTGCAACCGCAAATCCAAGAAAGCAAATTTGGTCATCCACAAAATTTATAATTTCAAATCACACATTGGATGCTAAATATCAAAATATTATACAAACACCAAGAATGCTTGTAAATTCATTTATGCAGGGAAATTACAATTCTGTTCTTTCATACACGAGATATAGTAAAGAGTTTAACCCCAATTTCATAAACGATTTCTTTTTATCAAAAGGAACACTTTCAAATAATGCAAGATATATAAAAATTAAATATTTTGATAGATGGCTTTTCCCAGATTTAGATACATATGATATTACACAAATTGATTATACTAAATCAGATGCTTTTACTGAACTGGATCAAGTAACTCCAATAGCTTATGTAATACTTGAAGACAACTGTAAAATGCGAGTAAAGTATGGTCTTACGCAGAAGTATGGCGGTTGGTTAGGAAGCATGCAAGATTTTTATCAATGGGTAATGAACCAGAAAATAACATATTTAAATGTATACCTTGGAGAAAATGCAGTGCTTGAATTAGGTAACACAGCTGGTTCATCTCCAGAGGAGTTAAGAAGGCTTAACTTTTTCATGTCTATTTATGGTGCTCCAACATCAAAAGTAATTTTGCATAATAATGTTGTTGTAAATGGCTCAATAAATGTTGGAAGCTTAGAAGTAAAAAATGACGCTACAGTTAATTATATGACATCAAACGGTGGACAAGTTGCAAAACAAAAAATTGACGAAATGTGGGTATTGTCAAACTACTCAGACTAAGGGAGATGAAGGTTATGATTAAAAGGCTTAAATCTACTTTTTCAAATAAATCCGGTATGACTCTTGTTGAAACTATTATAGGAGTTGTTTTGTTGGCAATTGCAAGTCTTATGCTAATGACAGGGTTTATGACTGCTGGTTCATTAATTAATGAGGCAAATATATATAAGACGAGTAGTGCAAAAGTAGCAACAGCTGTTGAAGTGAAATCCTCTTTAACGAGTAGTGACGAAATTTCTGTAGGTATTAAAAATGGTAATTTTGAGTATACAAAAATCCCAGGGAAGTTTTTACATTATGAAGACCCAGATACACATATAAAATACAAAGTATTTTTACCTAACACAATACCACAATCAAATCAGTAACGAAATCATATGGAAAGGGTGAATTATAATGAAAACAATGAGAAACTTGTTTGATAATAAAAAAGGTTTTACACTCATTGAGATGATAATTACAACGCTCATATTAAGTGTTCTCATGGGAATTACTATGGGTATGATTTCGTCAAGTGGTAGAATGTTTGCTTCAAGCTCCAGTCTTTCAATTGATAAAATGGTTGGAGATGCAATATTTGATTCAATTGAATCTGTGGCTCAATATGCCACGCATATTGAACTTGCTAATTCTGAAAGTGAATGTTTAAAAAAATATGATCAAGCTTTTTATATTGAACAAAAACAGGATAGCACAAATTCAGGTTTATTAAAATATAAATCAAAGAATTCAAAAGTTACAAATATGTATAACGAAAGTCCATATTCGGATTCATTTTATCAAGGGAGAACGATTAAATATAGTGTTACACCATACAAGTATTCCGACGATAAAACAAGTGATAGGCACTTATCTATTACTATAGTTGTTTGTAGGGACGAGCAGGAAGTATATAAAAGAACAGATACTATTCGTTGCATAAACCTTGGTCTGTTAGGCGATGGTGAAAGTTCAAATTTAATTGTAACTAATTCAAAAAACAAATTGAAAGATCAAAACCAATACATTAGTTTTTCCTGTGATGAACAATTAGTTATGACTGAAGTAGAAGGTTATAAGGCATCCAGTGATGCAATGGAAATCATAACTGACTACAATCAAATTAATAACGAGTTAAAGATGGCACTTGAACAAGCTAACAGAGATAATCCTACCGATGAGAATGCAAGAAATATAGCTAAAAATGAAGCTGCGACAGAAGCAAGGGAGGAAATAAAAGACTTATTTGGAGGATATACACCAAGAAAAATAGTCTATGCTGAAAATGATGAGATGAAATATTTTAATGGTGTTCATGCTACAAAAGAAGAAGTTTTTTATGGGTTGCTCTTAGATAGATATGCTGTTAACGGGAAAGTAACAGTTGACAGCTATCCAAAGTTTAAGGATCCTGAGAAAGAATTTGCAAATAGTACCTTTGATGGGTACCGTGCAAACATGGTTCAATTAGCTTTATTTAAAATGAATGATAACACGGGATACGATGTAGCAACTCAAACATATTCTCCATCCCAAATATTAGATTATAATCTATATTCAGTTAGATGGGGCGAGTGGTTTGATGATTGGAATTCCTATAAACTCAAAATATTCCCTTTAAGAATTGAAAAAACTGTTCACTCAATTGACTTTAACGAGCCAGATAATGTTTATGGTTGGACTAATAGAGGAAAGAGATCATTTAATAAAGCTTTTATTGTATTTCATCAAGACAAAAGTACATGGTACTATCAACCAACTGTGACAACTGGACTTTCTCCAGTTGATAAAGCTCCGAAATTATATGACTTATCAGATAAATCATCTGGAGCCGTAATGCGTGACATTGATTCAAATTCAGTTGGCGAGTATACAGAAGAAATAATGTTTGGACCAAATGGATATACCTTTACAATTACCAAAGTAAATCATACATCAAGTACAATATGGAATTCATTGCCAGCAGGTGAAATAGGATTACCATAAATCTAACATCAAAAAAATAAAAGGGTAACTTAATTGTTACCCTTTTATATATTGATTTATCAACATTAGCCAGTTATTTTTAAGAGTTTTCAAATGTTATTGACCATTAGCAGATAATGGTGTAAACTATATTAAACTGTGATTTTTAGAGACTTTTATATATATTTTTTTGCGTGGTGGAGGATAGATAATGAGGAATATGCCGATAGGTGAGATGCTTAAAGAGTATGGCTATATTACAGAGGAACAAATTAAGCAGGCTCTAACTATTCAAAAACAGGATAGGACAAAAAAGCTTGGTCAGATTCTGGTCGAACTTGGCTATATATCTGAAAAAGAAGTGCTGGATGCACTTGGCAAAAGAATGGGACTCCAAATTATTAGGCTTGATACATTTAAAGTTGATGTAAGGGCCGTTGCAAAAATACCAAAGCAACTTGCATCTAAATACAATATGATTGCAATTTCAGAACAATCTGGAAAGCTAACGGTCGCAATGAGCGATCCTTTAAACTTTTATGCAGTTGAGGATGTAAGACAGATAACAGGAATGACACTTGAAGTTTATCTTGCTGAAAGTGATCAAATCACAAAATCTATTGATTTATATTATTCTGAGGTTGGTGCAAAGGATGCAGCTGAAAAGGCTAATATTTCAGCAACATTGCCGATTGGTCCATCTGCTAAGGAAATTGAAGAGCTTGAAAGTGGCGACGATGTTCCTATTGTAAAATTCCTTAACAGTCTTCTTGTTCATGGATATAGCACACGCGCAAGTGATATTCATATTGAACCGTTCGAGGAAAAAACTTCTGTTCGTATGCGTTCAGACGGTATGCTTGTTGATTATCTTACACTTTCAAATACAATACATAAACAGCTTGTTGCAAGAATAAAGATTATGTCAGGTCTTGATATTGCCGAAAGAAGAGTACCACAAGATGGACATTTTAGAAGCTTTATAGATGGATATGATATAAATATCCGTGTTTCTATTCTTCCAACAATTTACGGAGAAAAAGCTGTTTTGCGTTATCTTTCAACAAATACAAAAGTAGATAACAGCGGAACCTTTGGTATGAATGATGAGAACTATGCAAAAATGTTAAAAATGCTTGGCAATCCCAACGGCATTATTTATATAACAGGGCCAACTGGTTCTGGTAAAACAACAACTCTTTACATGATACTTGAAAGATTGTCACAAAAACCTGTAAATATATCTACAATTGAGGACCCAGTTGAAAGAAGTTTGGCAAGAATCAATCAAACACAAGTTAATATACTTGCAGGACTAACATTTGAAGCAGGACTTCGTTCTCTTTTGAGACAGGACCCTGACATTATAATGGTTGGTGAAACGCGTGACGGCGAAACTGCACAGATTTCAGTTCGTGCAGCTATAACGGGACACTTAGTTTGTTCAACATTGCATACAAATGATGCCATTTCATCAATTGTAAGAATTGAAGATATGGGAGTTGCACCTTACCTTGTTGCAAACTCAGTAGTTGGAATTGTTGCACAAAGACTTGTAAGGAAAATCTGTCCAAACTGTGCGTATGAATACGAGCCAGATGCAGCTGAGCGCGAAGCGATTGGCATAGATATTGATAAGGTAACCAAAGGTAAGGGTTGCCATATGTGCAATAACACAGGTTACAAAGGAAGAATCTCAGTTCATGAAATGGTTATCGTCGATAAGAAAATGAAGAGAATGATAACTGAGTGTGTTCCAATGGACGATATATATGACTACGCAATTAAAGAGCAGGGCATGAAAACCCTTAGAACAAGCACATTAGAGCTTGTTCAGCAAGGAATTACAACTGTTGAAGAAATGATTAAAATTTGTCAGACAGCAGAACAATAATATCAAACTAAAAGCTGGTAAAGTATAAAATTATTAAAAGATAGTAGACACAAAAGGTCTGCTATCTTTTTTGTAACAGATGAGTTTGGACTAATATTAGCTTGTAAAATCTTCAATTAGTCTTTGCAATTCGGCCTCATTGTTGGCATATATTCCATCTCTAATTTTTTCAACATCCTTAGATGGAAGTGAAGCGATGTAGACATCAAAAACTTCAATAGGATTATCGGATTCGGTGCTGTATGTGGCAAGTTTACCTTCATATTCACCAAGGTAATAACCAGATTTATAATTATTTATATTAACTTTGGCAGAAGTTGTTGACAAGCTACTATTTCCTTTGCCGCCTGAAT
This sequence comes from Oscillospiraceae bacterium, assembly GCA_036654375.1. Taxonomy (GTDB): domain Bacteria; phylum Bacillota; class Clostridia; order Oscillospirales; family Acutalibacteraceae; genus RZYX01. The sequence goes on along the minus strand of JAVVSD010000009.1, from coordinate 26,469 downwards.
ATGATTTTATAAAAAAGACAGTGAAAAATAAGCATACAATTAATGTACACACAATCAAAATAATTAGCACACTTTTCTTCTTAATAATACCACATCCCTTATAAGTTCAAACATAAATATACATACTTATATTTGCCATAATATTAACTTTTTATACAAAAGATTTTGAATGGATTTTTTGATTTTTATACTAAACTTTTTATAGAAAGTATGTTATAATGAAAAAATATAAAAGGAGGCAATGCAATATATGGATAAACAGTCCCCAAACAGAAATTCTTCCAATCGAAAGAAACCAGGTCAAAAGATTGCTAAGAAGAAGTTTGAGTCTGCATCAACAATACTTGTATCACTATTGATTATTTTGTTGCTAACTTGCTCAATAGTCGGTATTTGTATTCTGATTTATGTGTTTTCTTTTACGCATGGAGATATAGCAATTGACCTTGAGAGCTACAAAAACAATCAAAATCAAACAAGTATCTTATATGCAACAAAACCCGATAATACCAATGTTGAAATAGCTCGTTTGCATGGTGAGGAAAACAGAATTTGGGTAAAGCTTGATGATATACCTGTAAATCTTCAAAATGCATTTATAGCACTTGAGGATAAAAGGTTTGAAAAACATAATGGTGTTGACTGGATAAGAACTGCAAGTGTTGTAAAATATCGCTTTAAGCAAGGCGGCTCAACAATCACACAGCAGCTTATTAAAAATCTCACAGGTGAAAATCAAGTTACACTTTCTCGAAAGTTTAACGAAATTATTTATGCCTTAAACCTTGAAAATAACTATTCTAAAAATGAAATATTAGAAGCATATTTAAACACTATACCGCTTGGTTCTGGCTGTTATGGTGTTCAAACTGCTGCAAAAACATACTTTGGTAAGGATGTTAGCAAACTCAACCTTGCTGAATGCACTGTGCTTGCAGGCATAACAAAAGCACCAACTTATTACAACCCGTTACTTAATCCGCAAAACAATAAAAAGCGTCAAAAAACTTGCCTTAGCATGATGCTTGAGCAAAAAAAGATATCTGAAAAAGAATATAATGATGCAATTAAATACAATTTGATTTTTACAAACAGCTCTAATTATGTCCCGTCAGAAGAGGAAAAAGCGCAGCAGACTGTGGACAATAAAAAGGAGTTTCAAAGCTATTATATTGACTATGTTGTTGATACTGTAATAAAAGACTTTGTAGAACAGTATGGTTATGATAGCAAAGAAGCATGGAGAATGGTTTACTATGGCGGCTTAAAAATATATACAGCTATTGATTCAGATATTCAAAAGTCAATGGAAAATGTATTTGAAAACCGTACAACATTCCCAAATGAACCAAATAGGGTGGAAATAAGCCCAGATAATAAAAACGAAAAAGCTCAGTCAGCAATGGCAATAATGGACTATAAGGGAAGAGTTGTTGGAATTATCGGTGGAGCAGGTCCAAAAACTGGTAACCGTAGTCTTAACAGAGCTGTTTCTTCACCACGCCAGCCGGGTTCATCAATCAAACCTTTGAGCGTATATGCACCGTCAGTGGATAACAACTCAATTTATTGGTCTAAAAAGGTTCAAGACTTTGCAATTGTTGTAAATGGTGAGCGTTGGCCTCAGAATTACAGCGGAAGTTATGGGTCACCTGACAGCTATGTCACTATACAGCACGCAATAGCACAATCTCTTAATACCGTACCAGCGAGAGTATTGCAAACTTTAACAACGCAAAAATCCATAGATTCACTTACAGATAAATTTCATATCTCAACGCTTTCGCTTGAAGGCAAAAACAACGATTTAAATTTTTCATCACTGGCTGTTGGTGGCATGACACATGGTGTCACTGCAATTGATATGGCTGCAGCTTTTGCAACCTTTGGAAATGGTGGAAACTATTATAAGCCATACTGCTATACAAAAGTAACCAACAGCGATGGCAGCGTAGTATATTTTGAGAAAAAATTATCTGGTAAAAGAGTTTTGCAACCAGGAACAGCAGATGTAATGAATGAAATTTTACGAACTGTTGTTACACAGGGAACAGGTAAAGGATATGGCGTTTCAAACTTCATAACTTTTGCAAAAACAGGTACAACAACAGATAATAAAGATAAATGGATGGTTGGAGGAACACCATACTATGTGGCAGCTGTTTGGTATGGCTATGATTATCCAACAAAAATAACAAATGTATCAGGAAATCCTGCTGGAAAAATATTTTCAGCGGTCATGAATCCAATACACAAAAATCTTCCTGAAAAAGATTTCAAAAAAAGTGGTCAAAGTATTCAAAAAGCTTATTGTACAAGAACAGGGCTATTAGCAGGCGCAAATTGTGCCTCAACAGCGACAGGTTGGTATAAGCTTGACTCGTTACCAAAAACTTGTTCAGACTGTTCATCACACGCACCGCCAGCCACAGAGCCAGGCACAACAGTGGCTTCAGGAGTAAATATCAACGGTAGTGTATCATCAAACGGCAATGGACTTTTTGGCAATTCACATTTTAGTTTCGGTTTTTGATTAAAGCTTATTTATGGAGGAATTTAAAATGTCTAAAATGCTTATAAAATCAGGAAGAATAATTGACCCAAGCAGTGGTGCAGATGGCATAGGTGATATATTAATCGAAGATGGACATATTGCAGAAATAGGTGACAATTTAAACTATAATGTTGATAATGTAATAAATGCAAAAGGACTTATAGTTGCACCTGGGCTTGTTGATATGCATGTCCATTTAAGAGAACCTGGATATACAGACAAGGAAGACATTTTAAGTGGATGCGAGGCGGCAGCAGCAGGTGGAATAACATCTATGGCATCAATGCCAAACACGAATCCTTCAGTAGATTCTGAAAAAGTGATTGAATTAATTAAGAATAAGGCAAAAAATGCAAAGATAAATGTTTTTCCTGTTGCAGCAATAACACAAGGGCTAAATGGGAATTCACTAACCTGTTTTGAAGAACTAAAAAGGGCGGGTGCCATTGCTTTTTCAGATGATGGATACCCGGTTTCAAGTGCTAAGCTTATGCTTGAAGCGATGGTAAAGGCAGATTCGATTGCCGTTCCAATTTTAGCTCACTGTGAGGATGTATCTCTCACCGACGGCGGGATAATGAATGAAGGCGAAATTTCGTCAATGCTTGGGGTAAAAGGTATTCCAAAAGCTTCTGAAAATGTTGGAACAGCACGAGAAATAGCTATTGCAATGTCAACCGATACAAGCGTGCATATTTGTCATGTTAGCACCGCTCAATGCGTTGAAATGATAAGAAACGCAAAAAAGAATAATATTAGAGTAACAGCTGAAACCTGTCCGCATTATTTTTCACTGGATGACAGTTTGCTGTCAATTAAAGACGCAGACTACAGAATGAGTCCTCCGCTTAGGGAATGTGAAGACAGAATGGCAATTATAAATGGTATAATAGATGGAACAATAGATGCAATAGCAACAGACCATGCACCACACACTGTGGAGGAAAAGCAAAGCTTTGAGAAAGCGCCAAACGGAACAATAGGGCTTGAAACTTCTCTGTGTGCAGGTATTACGGTGCTTGTAAATGGCGGATATATATCAATGTGTAGGCTTATTGAGCTAATGTCAACAAATCCCGCAAAAATTCTTGGGGTTGATGCAGGAACGCTAAAAATCGGTGCACCTGCTGATATAGTTATTTTCTCCGACAATGAAAAGTGGCGTGTTGATGTCAACAAACTGCATGGTAAATCAAAGAATTCAGCATTTAAAGGAATTGAACTTACAGGCAAGGTTAAATATACTATTTGTTCAGGAAAAATAGTATTCAAACAATAAATCAAAAGCTCGGATATTTTAATAATTCCGAGCTTTATCAAGTATAAAGGAATTGGTGTGAAATGTCGCTGGACAGGCTTATAGATGGAATTGTTAAAACCAAAAACCCAACAGTTGCGGGTCTTGACCCAAAGCTTGATTTTGTACCAAAATTTATTAAAAATGAATCTTTTGAAAAGTATGGACACACATTAGAGGGTGCGGCAGATGCATTGCTTTGCTTTAACAGAGGTCTGATTGATTCCCTTTGTGATATAGTTCCTGCGGTTAAGCCACAATGTGCTTATTATGAGATGTATGGTTGGCAGGGAATGAAAGCTTTAGCTGAAACCATTGAATATGCTCGTTCAAAAGGAATATTTGTCATTACAGATGGAAAAAGGAATGATATTGGAACAACAATGGAGGCATATGCAAATGCACATTTAGGCTTTGTAAATGTTGAAAATGAGAAATTTGCTCCTTTCAGCGGTGATGCACTTACAGTCAATGCATATCTTGGAAGTGATGGAATATTGCCACTTATCAATGTGTGTAATGAATATGACAAGGGTATTTTTGCACTTGTAAAGACCTCAAACAAATCTTCTGGAGAATTGCAGGACAGGCTTATCGATGGCAAACCTGTATATAAAGTTATGGGAGAAATGTGCGAGAATTGGGGACGAGAGTTGACAGGCAAGTATAGCTATTCAGGCGTTGGTGCTGTTGTTGGTGCAACTTATCCTCAACAATTAACAGAACTCAGAAAAGAAATGCCACACACCTTCTTCCTTGTTCCGGGATACGGAGCGCAAGGTGGTAGCGGAGATGATATAAAAGGCGGTTTTGATGACGATGGCATCGGAGCAATCATAAACTCTTCTCGTGGAATAATGTGTGCATATAAAAAAGGTAATTACACAGAAAATGACTTTGCACAGGCTGCAAGAGATGAAGCAATAAGAATGAGAGATGAGATAAACTCATTTATTAAATAAACATTCATTAATTTTATATAAAAACATTATAGTTTTTAAGGGAGTGGAACGGCTTGTTATTTGAAAAATACCCAAAAGCTTATCTTGTATTGGCTGACGGTACAATTTTTGATGGCTTTGCCATGGGCAAAACAGGAACAACAATCGGTGAAGTAGTTTTTAACACTTGCATGGCATCATATGGTGAGCTTCTTAGTGACCCGACATATTATGGACAAATTGTTGCACAAACATATCCACTTGTTGGCAATCGTGGAGTTGAGCAAGAGGAAAATAGTTCTGCAATAATGGCAAGTGGTTACATTGTAAGAGAATGGTGTGAATGCCCTGAAGAAACCATAACTTTAGATAGATATCTTAAGGATAGGAACATTATTGGAATAAGCGGAATTGATACGCGTCGTCTTACTCGTGCAGTTCGTGACAAGGGTTATATAAATGGTGCAATTACCGATTCAAAAGAAAACATAGATGAATTGCTTAACAAGATTAATCAATACTCTATTTCGGGTGCGGTTGAAGCTGTAACAACGAAGTCAGTTGAGATTATTGATTGTGAAAACACCAAATATAATGTTGTAGCTGTTGACTATGGATTTTCAAGGAATATGCTCAAAGCACTTACAAAGCGTGGGTGCAAAGTAACGATAGTTCCTGCATATTCTTCTGCTGATGAAATTGCAAGTTATAGTCCAGACGGAATTTTACTTTCAGATGGACCAGCAGACCCAGATGATAATCTTAAACTTATTGATATAATAAAAGAATTAACAGGCAAAAACACACCGCTGTTTTGCTTGGGACTTGGTCATCAGATGATTGCTCTTGCTGTCGGAGGCAAGGTTAAAAAGATGCCAAGAGGTCACAGAGGTTCAAACCAGCCTGTAAGAATTTTAGGCACAGATAAAATAATGGTAACAACGCAAAACCATGGCTACACTGTTGATAAGGACAGTATTGAAAAGAGTATTGCAGATGAGTGGCTGACAAATGTTAACGACGGTTCTGTTGAAGGAATAAAGTTCAAGTCCTTTAAGGGGCTTGCAGTACAGTTTATTCCAACTGATGTTGATGGATTTTGTGATAACTCATGGATATACGACGAATTTATTGCACTGATGGGAGGCAATCATGTTGAGTAATTATAAAAAAGTCTTGGTGATTGGCTCTGGTCCTGTAGTTATTGGGCAGTCCTCAGAGTATGATTATTCTGGTGTTCTTGCGTGCAAGGCTTTAAAAAATGAGGGTATTGAAGTTGTGCTTGTTAATCCAAACCCAGCGACAATAACTACAGATTTTGGAGTGGCAGATAAAACATATCTTGAACCACTTAACACAGATGTTATAAAACGAATAATAAAAGAAGAAAAGGTCGATGGCATTTTGCCAACAGTTGGCGGAGATATTGGCTTTAAAATTGGTCTTGAGCTATCTTTCAATGGCTATCTTGAGGAAAACGGAATAACGCTGCTTGGAATTAATCCAGAAATAATCTCAATAATCAGCAATAGAAAGCTGTTCAAAGATTTTCTAAATAAAATTGGCGAGCCAGATGTGGGTTCAAAAGTTGTTTGTAGTGAAAATGAGGCAGTTGATTTTGCAAATGAAACTGGTTATCCAGTGCTTGTAAGACCTGCATATACACTTGGCGGAAGCGGAGTTATCTCTTGTGACAATGAAGATAAGCTTAAAGCAATGGCTAAAAAACAGCTTGAGTCCTCAAGTCTTGGTCAAATATTTGTTGAAAAAAGCATTGCAGGATGGAAAGAAGTTGAGTTTGAAGTTGTTCGTGACTGTGCAGGAAACTGCATAAGCGTTTGTAATATGGAAAACATTGACCCTGTTGGTATTCACACAGGAGATAGCATTATTGTTGTTCCAGCACAGACTCTTAGCGAAAGTGAAGCTTCGCGACTTCGTGCTGCAGCACTTCACATAGCAAATGAAATTGGAATAGAAGGAAGCTGTAATATCCAAATTGCATTGAAGCCAGATGGTAGCGAATACGCAATTCTTAAAATGTCGCCAAGAGTTGGAAGAACATCTGCACTCGTTTCAAAAGTAACTGGTTACCCAATAGCAGAGGTTTCAGTAAAAATTGCACTTGGATACAAGCTATTTGAGATAAAAAATAACACAACTGGATGCACAACAGCGTGTAATGAGCCGGCAATTGATTACTGTGCTGTTAAAATTCCGAAATGGTCTTTTGACAGCTTTGATATGGACCAAAGGAAGCTTGGGACATCAATGCAGGCAACAGGAGAAGCACTATGCATAGGCACAAGCTTTGAACTTGCATTTATGAAAGCAATCCGTTCAATAGATTTAAATATTGAAACACCTACAATGAGCAAGTTTGAAAAAATGACTGACTCGGAGCTGTCAGAAAGCATCATTAAGTCTGATGACGAGCGTATTTTTGCCGTCTATGAGGCAGTTAAGAGAGGCATACAGTTTGACGAAATATATAAGTCAACCGCAATTGATTATTGGTTTTTGTCAAAGCTTTTCAACATAGCTAATATGGAAAAAAGCCTTGGAGATATTTGTGATGTTGAAAGCTTTAAAAAAGCAAAGCAAATGGGCTTCACAAACAAAACAATTTCAAAGTTTGCAGACATTTCAGCTTTTGAAAATATCTATGCTAACTTCAAAGTAGTTGACACTTGTGCGGCAGAATTTGACGCACAGACTCCGTATTTTTACTCCTCATGGGACGATGAAAATGAAGCTAAAATGTATGAAGAAGCAGTTGGAACTGGTAAAAAGAAAGTTCTTGTAATCGGTGCTGGTCCTTCAGAAATTGGACAAGGTATAGAGCTTGATTATGCTGTTGTAAATATAATCAAAGACCTGAAAAACAGTGGCTATGAAACAATAATGGTAAATAACAACCCAGAGGCAGTATCAACAGACTGTGCAACTGCTGACAAGCTTTATCTTGAGCCAATGAGTGCGGAGGATATTCTTAACATTGTAGAAACAGAGAAACCATATGCTGCTGTTACCCAGTACGCAGGCAAAAAGTCAAAAGAACTTACAAAGCTTCTTGAGTCAGAGGGCATAAAAATTTTTGGAGCAAGTAGCGAAGTGATGGAGCTTACAGATAATAAAGTTCAATTTAATGCACTTCTTGATGAACTTTCTATTCCACACAGGAGCTATAAATATGCAAAAAATGCATCTGAATCTCTTGAAGTAGCACTTAAAATTGGATTTCCAGTTAGCATAAAGACCAGCTCATCAAGATGCATTGCATACAACTCATCAGACCTTAAAAACTTTATGTTATCTGTTGATGAAGCAGAAACCAAGATACTGATTGAAAAATACTATATTGGAATTGGCGTTGATGTTTATGCAGTGTGCGATGGCGAAGGATGTCTTGTCCCTTGTATTTATGAGCATATTGAAAGAGCAGGTGTAAATGCAGGCGATTCCATTTCTGTTTCTCCTCCGATAACATTTCCGCAAAAGGTTCAGGAAGAAGTTGTGGAATATGCTTTAAAGCTTACAAAAAAGCTTGGTATAAGAGGAATTATTAATATTGAATTTATATATTTTGATAATGACATTTACCTTATCCATGCTCAAACAGGTGAGGCAAAGGGAATACCATTTGTTTCGAAGGCAACAGGCCTAAAAGTAACTCAGCTTGCGTCTTATTGCGCACTTGGAGAGAGCCTTAACGACAGAGGCTATAACTATGGACTTCTTGAAAAAAAGGACGATAAAGTTGCTGTTCGTGTTCCGGTTTTCAGCTTTGATAAAATCAGTGGTTCTGATACACAGCTTGGAATTGGTGCAAAATCAACAGGAGAAGTAATTGGCATTGCAAGCAATTTTGAAGATGCGTTATTAAAAGCCCTTATAGCATCGGGAACAAGAGTTAAGAAAAAGGGTGGAATACTTATCACAGTCCGAGATGCAGACAAGCAGGGAAGTATCATTGTTGCAGATAAATTTGCACAGCTTGGATTTTCACTTTATGCAACAGCTGGTACAGCCAAAATATTAAATGAAAATTGTGTTGCAACAAATGCAGTTCGCAAAATTCATGAGGGTAGCCCAAACATATTTGACCTGCTTTCAACAAATAAAATCGACTATGTTATTTCAACTTCAACAAGAGGAAATCAGTCTTCAACAGATGATGTAAGAGTAAGAAGAAAAGCCGTAGAGAGAGGAATTCCAACCTTTACATCACTCGACACTGCAAACGCTCTTGCAAGATGCCTTCGCAAAAAGCGTTCGCTTGATGATATTGAAATAATTGATATTTATAATAAAGGAGAATGACTGATGGCATTCGTTCAAGGGAACGCATTGATATTGAAAAAAGAAAAGTTAAATAATGCAGCTTTTCGCTTTACTCTTAAGAGTGAGGTGATTTCAACTATCGGAATAGCAGGTCAGTTCGTTCATATAAAATGTGGAGAAAACCTTTTACGCCGACCAATTTCAATTTGCAGATTTGACAGAAACCGTGATTGCATTGAAATTGTGTTTGAAGTAAGGGGAGAGGGAACAAAATGGCTTTCAAGGCGAGAAGAGGGAGAGCTTTTAGATGTTCTTGGACCACTCGGAAATGGATTTGAAATAAATAATGAGGGAAGAGTGCTTGTTATTGGTGGCGGAATTGGTTGCCCTCCAATGCTTGGTGTTGCAGAAGAGCTTGATGAGAAATGTGATGCAATAATCGGGTTTAAAAACATTGAGTCATCAATCCTTGTAAAAGATTTTATTAATATGTGTGAAGATGTAACAATAGTGACAGATGATGGAACGCTTGGCGAAAAAGGCTTTGTAACAGACCCACTAAAAAAGGCTGTTGAAAGCAAAACATATAGCACAATTTATACTTGTGGGCCAACCCCAATGCTTAAAGCAATTGCGGAAATTGCAAAACAAAATGGAATTGAATGTTTTGTTTCACTTGAAGAGAGAATGGGATGCGGAATTGGGGCTTGCCTTGTTTGTGCGTGCAAAACCAAGCATGGCAACAGCGAAAAGTTTACTCATGTTTGCAAGGATGGTCCAGTATTCAGAGCAGAGGAGGTTGTTTGGTAATGGTTAATATGGGGCTTTTTATAGCAGATGTGTTTTTTAAAAATCCTGTAATTACAGCATCAGGCACTTTCGGTTTTGGTAGGGAATACAATGAGTTTTATCCAATCGGTCGTCTTGGCGGCGTTTCCTGTAAGGGAACAACACTTTTTGAGCGACCTGGCAATCCTTCGCCAAGAATTGCAGAAACACCAAGCGGAATTCTCAACAGCGTTGGGCTTCAAAATCCTGGGATAGAGCATTTTATTAACGAGGATCTTGGATGGTTAAAACAGCAGGACACAGTTGCAATTGCAAATATTGCAGGCAGTACAATAGAAGAATATTGCAAGGTTGCTGAGATGCTTTCAGACACAGAAGTGGATATGATAGAGCTTAATATTTCATGCCCAAATGTTAAAGAGGGTGGAGTATCCTTTGGCACATCTGCAAACAGTGTTGAAAACATAACGCAGCAGGTCAAAATGCGTTCTTCAAAGCCAATAATGATAAAGCTAACCCCAAATGTAACAGACATTGCAGAAATTGCAAAAGCAGCTGAAAGTGGCGGAGCAGATGCGATTTCGCTTATAAATACAATTACAGCAATGAAAATAGATATCAACACGCGAAGACCTATTTTAAAAAACAATACGGGCGGTCTTTCAGGCAGAGCTGTCTTGCCAGTAGCTGTCAGAATGGTTTGGCAGGTTGCACAGGCTGTAGGAATTCCTGTTGTGGGAATGGGTGGAATAGCAACTTGGCAGGATGCAATTGAAATGATGCTTGCTGGTGCGTGTGCAATTCAGGTCGGTACAGCAAACTTTACAGATGCCTATGCGCCAATCAAAATAATCGATGGAATTGAAAAATACTGTAACGACAATGATATTAGAGATATTAGTGAAATAGTTGGCAAGGTCGAAACCTGGTAAAGAGTGGCGGTGATATTTTGATAATCATGTCAGTGGACTATGGTGATGTAAGAACAGGTATTGCAATTTGTGACGCACTTGAAATGTTGGCAGCGCCTTTATGCGTAGTCAAAGAAACATATGCACCCAAGCTTGTTTTGAAAATAGGTGAGTTGATAAAGTCACATAATCCGGAGCTTATCGTTGTTGGTAAGCCGGTTAATATGGATGGAACAAGTGGACAAAGAGCGGAAAAATGTTTACAGCTCGCCGATCTTATTGCAGAACAAACAGGAATTCAAACACAGCTATGGGACGAAAGAATGACAACTATTGAAGCACATATAGCACTTAATGTTACAAATACAAGAGGTAAAAAGAGAAAAGCAGTTGTTGATGAGGTCGCAGCAACAATAATATTGCAGGACTTCCTTAATTTTAGAAAGAATAATAAACAGACGGAGAATTAATTGATGCAAAATGAGCAGTTTATAGAACTTCGTAAAAAAATTATTGAAAAAGAATTCAATAGAATGAATGAAATGCAATTAAAAGCGGTTTTGCAGATTGAAGGGCCACTTTTGATTCTTGCTGGTGCAGGAAGTGGAAAAACCACAGTACTTATCAACCGTATTGCAAATATGGTTAAGTTTGGCAACGCATATTTTTCAGATAAAATATATCATCATGTTTCAGAAAATGAATTGCAGATGATGCAGGATTATGTCAATGATAAAATTACAGAGCCACAAGGGCTTTGTGATTTAATTTCAGTAAATCCTGCAAAACCATGGCAAATTCTTGCAATTACTTTTACAAACAAGGCTGCGACTGAGCTTAAAGACAGGCTTTCGGCAAAGCTGGGTGATGTTGCAAAAGATATTTGGGCAGGAACTTTTCACTCTGTCTGTGCAAAAATATTAAGACGCAACGGAGATTTACTTGGATACACAAGCCGATTCACAATTTATGACACTGACGATTCAAAGCGTGTAATGAAAGAGTGCCAAAGACTTTTGCAAATAGACGATAAAATGCTTTCACATAAAACAATTCTAAAAGAAATAAGCCACGCAAAGGACAGCCTGATATCGCCACAGGACTATGCTAAAGAAGTTGGAGAAGATATTCGCAAAAAGAAAATATCACAGGCATATTCAGCCTATCAGCAAATGTTAAAAAATGCAGATGCAATGGACTTTGACGATATAATAGTAAACACCGTAAAGCTTTTGGAGCAAAATCAAGAAGTTAGAGAATATTATCAAAACAAATTTAAATACATAGTTGTAGATGAATATCAGGATACAAACCATGCACAGTATAAGCTCACAAGCCTGCTTGCCGCTGGCAACAAAAATATATGTGTTGTTGGTGATGACGACCAAAGTATCTATCGTTTCAGAGGAGCGACAATCGAGAACATACTTAACTTTGAAAGCAATTATAAAAATGCAAATATTGTAAGGCTTGAACAAAACTATCGTTCAACCAGCAATATTTTGAACGCCGCAAATTCAGTTATCAAGAACAATAGCGAGCGTAAGGGCAAAAATTTGTGGACAGCCAATGGTGACGGAGAAAAAATAACACTCAACACTGCGGATAATGAAATGGATGAGGGTATGTATATCGCAGATACAATACTCACAAATGTTGCACAGGGAAGAAAATGGAGTGACCACGCAGTATTTTACAGAATGAATGCACAGTCAAATACCATTGAACGCTCGTTTGTAAGAATGGGTGTTCCATACAGAGTTATTGGTGGCCATCGATTTTATGAACGCAAGGAAATAAGAGATGCAATTGCATATCTTACAGTTATAAATAACCCATCAGACAATGTTCGCCTCAGAAGAATAATCAATGAACCCAAAAGGGGAATTGGTGACTCAACTCTTAACGCTGTTTCAGAAATTGCAACAGGTCTTGGAGTTAGTATGTTTGAAGTTATTAAGTCAGCTGATGAATACGAAAAACTTTCAAGAGCATCATCAAAACTTTTGCAGTTTGCAAGTATGATTAAGGACTTTTTAAAGCTGTCAGAACAATTGCCTCTTAATGAGCTTTTTGAGCAGATTATGCTTTTAAGCGGATACACCGCTGGGCTTGCACAGGACAAGGAAACTTATGAGGACAGGCTTGCAAATATAACCGAGCTTTCATCAAACTTACTTCGTTACACAGAGGAAAATGAGAATGCAGAGCTTGGCGGATTTTTAGAAGAAGTTTCACTCATGTCTGACATAGATAACTATAATTCACAGGCAGATACAGTTGTAATGATGACTCTGCACTCTGCAAAAGGTCTTGAATTCCCAGTCGTTTTTATGACAGGAATGGAGCAGGGAGTTTTCCCAGGAATGCAGACAATGTATATACCGTCGGAGGTTGAGGAAGAGAGAAGACTTGCCTATGTTGGGATAACCAGAGCAAAAGAAAAGCTTTATCTGACTAATGTTAAAGCGAGAATGATTTTTGGCTCCACAACACGCAACAGACCTTCCATTTTCTTGGACGAAATACCAAAAGAACTTACAGAGGGTGGATTTGACGCGTTGGCATTTGAATTTGAGCCAAAGGCAGTCCAAAAAAACCGTGCTTCACAAAAGGCAAATTATTATTCGGCGAAAAAGCCATATACACCTACATCAGCTTCAAATTCAGTGCCAAAAGGAAGCTACAAAACAGGGGACACAGTTTTGCATAAAACTTTTGGAACAGGTGTTATACTGTCGACGCAGTTAATGGGTAACGACACATTGCTTGAAATTGCATTTAATAAGGCAGGCACAAAAAAGCTCATGGCAAACTTTGCAAAACTTGAAAAGCAATAATACATATAAAATCAAAAGTAGAACTTCATAGTTGAAGTTCTACTTTTTTAATTTATCAGTAATAAACTTAATTTTCAAAGCAAAAACAATGATAATTTTGATAAGTAGGCTTATTATATTAATAAATTACCCAAATTAACCAAATATTTCAAATTGTTCTTTATTTTACGAGTATATTATGTTAAAATTATATCAATAACATATAATTTGTTGTATTTATCCGTATATTTGACAAATTACACAAGAGGAGTAGCTATGAAAACACTTGAAAATCGAAAACGAATTAAAGTAGTTGTAAATGGAAAAGAAATTGAAGTTTATGAAAATTTGACAATTCTACAAGCTTTGTTGCAGGAAGATATCCATATTCCTCATCTTTGTTATGACATTAGGCTTGAAAGGTCAAATGGAAATTGCGGACTTTGCGTTGTAGAACTCGGAGAAAATGATAAGACAGATGTAAAGGCGTGCCAGACACCAATAAAAGCTGGAATGGTTATTTGCACCAATAGTCAAAGGCTTGTTGATTATCGAAAAGTTCGGTTGGAACAGCTGCTTTCTGACCATAATGCAGACTGTATTGCCCCTTGCGTTCAGACTTGCCCTGCGAATGTAGACATTCAAAGATATTTGCGTAATGTTGGCAACGGAAATTTTGAAGAGGCAATACGCACAATCTACAATAATAATCCATTCCCAAGCGTCTGCGGTCGCGTCTGCCCACATCCTTGCGAAGCAAAATGTCGAAGAAACCTTGTTGATACACCTGTTGCAATAAACAATGTAAAGCGTTTTATTGCAGACTGGAACATGGAAAATGGACCATTCATACCAAAGAAAAAAGTATCAACAGGCAAAAAAATAGCAATAATTGGTGCAGGTCCGTCAGGACTTACTGCGGCATATTATAGTGCTATAAACGGTCATGATGTTACAGTTTTTGAAAGACAAAGCCACGCAGGAGGAATGATGAGATACGGAATTCCTGAATATCGTCTTCCAAAAGCTACAATTGATAAAGAAATAAATGTAATTGAAAAACTCGGCGTTAAGATTATGACTAACAAAGCTCTCGGTACACATATTATGCTGGAGGATTTGCATAATGATTTTGATGCAGTTTATTTGGCAATAGGTTCATGGCGTGCAACACCTTTGCATATTGAGGGACAAAATTTAGATGGTGTCTGCCATGGCATCGATTACTTAAGACATATTATAAAAGAATCCGATGAGCCTACTGGTGATACTGTTGTTATAATTGGTGGAGGTAATACAGCAATTGACTGTTCCCGTATAGCACTCAGAAAGGGAGCTAAAAATGTTAAAATTGTATACCGCAGAACAAGAGAGCAAATGCCAGCTGAAATATATGAAGTTGAAGAAGCTATTAAAGAAGGAGTTGAGATTCTTTTCTTAATGGCTCCAACAAGTATTTATATTGAAAACGGCAAAAAATATTTGAAATGCATTAAAATGGAACTGGGTGCATTTGACCGTTCAGGCAGACGCCGTCCAATGCCCATTGAAGGTAGCGAATTCAGCATTGAAGCAGACACAATAATCGGTGCAATTGGTCAAAGTACAGACACACAATTTTTATATAATGATTTACCTCTTCAGCTCAATAAATGGGGTGATATAGAAATTAACGCAGGCACCTTGCAAACATCAGAAAACAATGTTTTTGCTGGCGGAGATTGTGTAACTGGTCCGGCAACGGTTATTGAGGCAATATCTGCAGGTCGTCATGCCGCTGAATCAATTGACTCATTTTTGCTTAAGGGATATGTAACTGAATCTAATGTTGACTACAGTTGTAGCAAGGGTTCTCTTGAGGACTTACCAAAATGGGAGTTTGAACAATTTCCAAAAATTGAGCGTGCAGAGATGCCAAGTTTAGAGCTTGCCGAGCGTAAGGGGAATTTCAAGGAAGTTGAATTTGGATATGATGAAGAAACCGCCAGAAAAGAAGCTCAGCGATGTTTAAAATGTGGCTGCGAAGAAAGATATAAATGTGAACTGAAAAAGGAAGCGAGCGAGCATAAGATAAACTTCACAAAACCAGTTCATGAAAGACCATATCTTCCGATTGAAGAGGACCATCCATATATTAATAGAGATCACAATAAATGTATATCTTGTGGCCGTTGTATTGCTGCGTGTTCCGAAGTTGAAGGACCTGGAGTACTTGCATATTATTTGGAACAAGGTCGTTTATTGGTTGGAACCAAAAATGGTGTACCGCTTGAAAAATCAGATTGTGTCAGCTGTGGTCAATGCGTAAATGCTTGTCCATGTGGTGCGCTGACTGCAAAAAGCGAGAAAGCAAAAGTTTTCAGAGCAATTAATGATCCTTCAAAAAAAGTAGTAGCTTTTGTTGCTCCCGCTGTAAGAAGTGTTATTTCTACATATTACGAAGTTTCATTTGATAAAGCTTCACAATTTATGGCAGGAATGCTTAAACAATTAGGTTTTGATAAAGCTTTTGATTTTACATTTGCAGCTGATTTGACAATTGTTGAAGAAACAACAGAGTTTTTAAACCGTTTCAGTTCAAAAGGAATTATGCCACAATTTACATCTTGTTGCCCAGGATGGATAAATTATGTTGAAAAGAGATATCCTGAATTAATACCACACCTTTCAAGCTGTAAATCACCTCAAATGATGATGGGCGCAACGGTCAAAAATCATTTTTCAAAAGCATCTGAAATTGACAAAGAGGACTTGTTTGTAGTTTCAATAGTTCCTTGTATTGCAAAAAAGTTTGAGGCTGCACGCCCAGAGTTTGAAATAGAAGGTATAAGGGATGTTGATGCTGTTATAACATCTGCAGAATTTATAGACATGATGGAAATTAAAAATATAGATGCTGAAGATGTTGTTTTAAGCGAGTTTGACGAACCATATAAGAATGTTTCGGGTGCAGGCATTCTGTTTGGAGCTTCAGGTGGCGTTATGGAGGCGGCACTTCGTATGGCAGTTGAAAAGTTAACCGGTAAAGCTTTGACAGACGATTTAGATTTTGAAGAGATTCGTGGCTTTGAAGGTTTAAAAGAAGCAACAGTTGAAGTTGAAGGCACAAAGGTAAGAGTTGCAGTGGTCAGTGGATTAAAAAATGCGGATCCTATTATTAAAAAAGTCTTAAACGGTGAAGATTCAGGTTATGACTTTATTGAAGTTATGGCTTGCCCTGGTGGATGTATATGTGGTGCTGGACATCCTGTTCCGGAAAAAATCAATGTCTTAGATAAACGACAGCAGGTTCTTGTTAACATTGATAAAGTATCGGAGTTAAGAAAATCTCAGGATAATCCAGATATACTGAATCTTTATAAAGATTTTTACGGAGAAGCAAATTCACCTCTTGCACATAAGCTTCTTCACACAACCTATACAAACAGAAAAAGCCTTGATAATTAAAAATTAAAAGTGGTTGAATATTCATAATTTAATCAATGTAAAAGCCCTCTATCTATGTTAATAACAGCATAGATAGAGGGCTTTATCTTTGTCGTTTTAAAAAAGTTAAGTAAAAATGATTATTACAATTTTGATTTTCAATTAAATAGAAAGTTATGTTTGTCCATCAGTATATACTGCCAAGTGCTTTATGATTGTTGCCATTTCTTCATCGCTTTCTTTTAATCCGTCATTAACCCATTCTATCAGCACCTTATATAAGCCTCCAGTTGCGTAATGCAGTTCATAACTTCTTAGATTTGAAGAGGAAACATTGTAAAAAATCTTCTTAAATATAAGGGTTATGTAATCATTAAACTTATCTAATATCAAAAACGAGAGATTAGCTTTAATTAAAGCTTCAATCAAATCCTTTTGTTTTCTGAAATAAGAAAAGAAGCAGAGGTAAACCTGAAAAAATGTAGCATCTTCTTTGCCTATAATTTCGTTTAAATAGGTTTCAAACAAATCATCTAAATAACAGATTATAATATCTTCCTTAGAGGTGTAATTACGATAATAAGCCATACGGGATACCCCAGCCTTTTTGGTTATATCCGTTATGGTTATTTGATTATAATCCTTTTTCTTCATTAATAACATAAGTGAAGAAAATACAGATTCTTTTGTAAGTTGATTTAATTCATGGTTTCTAAAATTTCCCATAACAAATCCCTCCGTTTTGTAACATCGCACGAATACATAGTGGTTGTTCTATATATATTGTGTTATACCATAGAGTAATTCCATGTTACAAATGTAATGTGGGAAATAAAAAAAGAAAGAGGGAACAACTATGATTCAAACCATTATGGATATTTGCCATTTTGAAAAATTTGGCTATGGCCCTATGGCACTGCTCTTTGGCGCGTTTGCAGGAGGCGGTTGGACAATTGCATATATCGATATGATCAGAATTGGCATAAAGCAGAAAACCTATGGTATGCCAATGGTGGCCCTCGCACTTAATATTGTTTGGGAAGCAATGTATGCAACATTGTATTGGCTACAGGACGGTAAGTGGCCTGGCGGTTACATGATGGCGCTTGTTAATACGATTTGGGTTCTTTTTGATTTTGGAATTCTTTACACACACTTTAAATATGGGAAAAAAGATTTTATTAAATATGCACCTCAAAAATATTTTGTTCCATGGACAATCATGTCTATCATTATGGCTATTTGCATTCAGTATGGATTTTATGCAGTATTTGATATTGCAGGCAATGGCTACACAGCAATACTCCAAAATATCCCAATGTCCATGCTGTACATCTTTTTGCTCTTCAGCAGAAAGTCAACAGAAGGACAAACAATGCTTATTGCAATCGGAAAAATGGTTGGTACTTTAGGTGCAACAATAGCAATTATGGTCTATATGTGGGATATCCTAAATATCCTCGGTGGTTTGCTCTGCTTCATGTTTGATATGGTTTACATAGTACTTCTTTACAAGCAATTCAAAGCGGAGGGTAAAAACCCATGGAAACCTTGTTCACCGCCCGTAAGAGAGCCAGATTTATCAAAGGCTCCAACAACACTTAGTGTAGTAGTATAAGACAAAAAAATGTATTTTTTGAGGGATAAGGTTTGAGCCTTGTCCCTTTTTTGTACTCTTTAGGATAAAGAAAAGGCCACCAAACGGTGACCTTAAGATTGTTGTTAAGTTGTTAATGTTTTGATGTGCATTAAAGCATTGATGTAATGGATTTTCAAGAAGCTATGAATACCATAAGTGAAATGAATGTTTTACTTAAACAAAGGGAGAGCGAATACTGGTTAGCCGATAGTTAGTCGCTCTTACATTATGCGTAGAGCGGTAAATACTAAGGATAACACCAATCCCAATATAAAGGCACAGGGTTGAAGAGCCACCAGCACTAAAGAACGGAAGAGTAATGCCAATAACAGGACCTATCCTTAAGCACATTGCAATGTTAATAAAAGTTTGAACAGCAATCATTGAACCAATACCATAACAAATAAGAGTCGCAGGAGTGCTGTTTGCACGCTTGCCTGTTTGAATAATTCTAAATATAATGGCAATAATCAGTGCAAAAACAATTATTGCTCCAAGCATTCCAAACTCTTCTCCAACAACAGAAAAAATCATATCATTTTTATTTTCTGGAACCTTGTTGTTTTGAGTATATGAACCTTTAAATAAACCTCTTCCAAAAAAGCCACCCGACCCAATAGCTGACAGGCTCATGTTTTGTTGATAAGCTCTATCAGGGTAAAGCTCTGGATGTAAAATAACTATAAATCGTTCTTTTTGAAAGCTGGTAAGTTTAACCCACAACAGCGGAATAGCCGCCAAAGAGAGGACGCAACCCGAAAGAATATATTTCCAGCTGATACCGCCAATAAAAAGCATACACAGTGCAATGAGAATAAAAACGAGAGCAGAACCATCATCACCAGACTTCATAACAAGAGCAACAGGAATAAGAGCATGAATCCCAAGTAAGAATATGTTTTTAAACGAGTTAATGTTTTCTTTAACTGCATTTAAATGAACTGAAAATGTAATGATAAAACAAATTTTAACAAGCTCTGATGGTTGAAAATAGAATATTCCAAGGTCAAGCCATGTTCTTGCATCTTCTCTGACGCTTGGAGCTTTACCGAAAATAAAAACAAGAATCATCAGTAAAATACCTAAACCAGCAAAAGCAGGCCAAAGTTTTACCAATGCTTCATAGTCGATAAGTGAAATAACGAGTGCAGCCAACAAGCCAAGAAAGATAGCTAAAATCATTGTACGGACATCGCTTGAAATAGCTTGATTTTCCTTTAAACTATTTAATGTTGCACTATGAACCATTAAAACTCCAAAAGCAGAGGTTAGCAAGCAAAGCAATAAAAGAATTTTGTCTGTTTCACTAACAAAAAATGAGACAGAATCTCTAAACTTACGCAATTATAAACCTCCCTTTAACATTTATTTACATTATAGATGTAAAATCAACATAATTCAAGAAAAAAGAAATTACAAATTAATTAAAAATTTACTAATTCAAATTTTTGTGATATAATATCTCCAATATTATTGACATATTTAGTATGGGATAGCATATGATGAAAACATTTTTTTCAAATAGCACTCTGCAAACGGAGCGAATAGGAGAAGAACTGGCAACTCACTTGAAGGCGGGTAATGTTGTTGCATTCCTTGGTGGGCTTGGCATGGGAAAAACTGCATTTGTAAGAGGACTTGCAAGAGGACTTTCAATCAAATCTGATGTCAGTAGCCCAACATTCTCCATTGTTCATGACTATGGCGGAAGTCCAGCACTTTTTCATTTTGATATGTATCGTGTAAACACATGGGAAGACTTATATTCAACAGGCTATTTTGACTATCTTGAGTTAAACGGTATACTTGCTGTTGAGTGGAGCGAAAATATTGAATCAGCACTTCCTAAAGACAGCATTTTTGTTGAAATTTCAAAAGGTGAAGCAGAAGATGAGAGAATTATAAAAATCACAGGGGAAAGTATAGATGAGAATTTTTTCAATTGAATGCTCGGCAACGGCTGCAAGCGTAGCAATATCAGATGATAATAAATTGCTTGGTGAGTTCTTTACAAACACAGGACTAACACATAGCCAAACATTGTTGCCAATGGTGCAGAATTTACTTAAATGTTCAAATATTGAGCTTGACTCTATTGATGCTTTTGCAATAGCTGCTGGTCCTGGCTCATTCACTGGTGTTCGGATTGGGATTGCAGCAATAAAAGGACTTGCCTTTCCAAATGACAAGCCATGTATTTCAGTTTCTTCTCTTGAAGCCACGGCATACAATCTCTTAGGAAAAGAATATATAGTTTGTTCAGTTATGGATGCCAGATGTAACCAAGTATACACAGCAACCTTTAAATGTGGCAAAGAAATTGAGCGAATTACACAAGATGATGCAATAATGATTGATGAACTTTTAAAAAATTTAAAAAATTATAATTTACCAATTGTTTTTGTTGGAGATGGAGCCGAATTATGTTATAATAATCTAAATGGAAAAATTGATAATATATCAATTGCCCCAGTTAATTTAAGATATCAGCGTGCATCAAGTGTATCATATTGTGCATATAAAAAAATTGAAGCACATGGAACACAGTCAATGGTTTCGGCTGACGAGATATTGCCTATATATTTACGAGTCCCACAGGCGGAAAGAGAACTTAAGAAAAGGATGGATAACAAACAATGATAGCTATTGGATGCGACCATGGCGGTTTTGACCTTAAAGAAACCATAAAAAAACATTTTGACGATAACAATATTCAATATAAAGACTATGGCATTCACAACTGTGAGTCAATTGACTATCCGGTTATAGCAACAACTTTGTGTAACGCGATAACTTCAGGAGAATGCGAAAAAGGGTTGCTTTTTTGTGGCACAGGCATTGGAATGTCAATAGCTGCAAATAAATTTTCTGGCATACGAGCTGCGTGCTGTTCAGACTCATTCAGTGCAAAATACACAAGGCTTCACAATAACGCAAATGTGTTATGTCTTGGTGGCAGGGTAGTTGGTGCTGGTCTTGCAATCGAACTTGTTGATTTGTTTATTAATACACAGTATGAGGGAGGCCGTCATCAAAACAGGCTTGATCTCATTTCTGAAATTGAAAAACAAAATAAATAGTTTATTTTTGGAGGAGTTAAAATGGGAAATATCACAATTACAAATCATCCGCTTATTCAGCACAAGCTTACATTGCTGAGGGATAAAAATACAGGGTCAAAGGATTTCCGTACACTTGTTGGCGAAATTGCAATGCTCATGTGTTATGAGGCAACAAGGGATCTTCCACTTCAAGAAGTAGAGATAGAAACACCTGTTGCAGTCGCAAAGACAAAGGTTATTTCTGGCAAAAAGCTTGCTTTTGTTCCAATCCTAAGAGCTGGACTTGGCATGGTAGATGGAGTTCTAACACTTGTCCCATCTGCAAAGGTTGGACATATTGGACTTTACAGAGATCCAAAGACATTAAAGCCAGTTAATTATTATTGCAAACTTCCAAACGATATTGAAGAGAGAGAAGTTATTGTTCTTGATCCAATGCTTGCCACAGGCGGTTCAGCTTGTGATGCGATTTCTCAGATAAAAGCATTCAATCCAAAATCAATAAAATTCATGGGCATAATTGCAGCGCCAGAAGGTCTTGATGCACTTACAAAAGCTCATCCAGATGTTGATGTTTATTGTGCAGCGCTTGATGAAAAGCTTAATGACCATGCGTACATTATTCCTGGGCTTGGCGATGCTGGAGACAGAATTTTCGGCACCTTATAATTAGTTATTTTCGAGTTTTTCAAATATTATTGTCTGATTTAAATCATAGATTATAATTTTTGCATTAAATGATGTTAAAGATTGGGGGCGTTGATTTGATAAAATTTTTTAAAGATAATAGTGAACCTATAACGGCTGACGATTTTATAACAAATAAAGTTCAAAGGATGCTTGAACAGTCTATTAATGAAAATAATAAAAGACGAAAAATTGAAGATAATGTTTATGATGAATACTCAGAAGTTATTGACGAAGAATTTCGTTATCTTGGCTCGGTTAATGAACTTTCTCAGTTTCCAAGATATTCTGGAAGAGGGAATCAAGAGCATGCCCCTGATATAAAAGGTTCACTCGCTGATGATGGCTTTACATCAATGACACTTTGGTATTGTGATGTAACCCCAAAAGAAGTGAAAGAGTTTAAAGAACTTCTTATTTCAAATGGGTTTTTGGAAACAGGAAACGAGTTTATTAAAAAGACTACGCAAATAAGATTTTATATAATGATTGAATATTCAGAAGTCACAACACAATTAAGACTTTACCATACAATCACAAAACTAAAATAATATAGGTTGACATAACTACATAAAAGTGATATATATTTTATATACTTAAAAAGCTTTGAAGGGAAATAATGTATTCTTAGTGGTTAAGAGAGAAGATGGTTGGTGAAAATCTTCGCACTTGTTTACATAAGCCGTCCTGGAGCTGTGGCCTGAAACTATTTTGTAAGTAGGCGTCATCGGGTTCTCCCGTTACAGAGTTGAATGATTATACATTCTATGAGTGCAGATTTATTTCTGAATTTAGGTGGTAACACGGACTAATGTTCGCCCTAAGTCTTTTGACTTAGGGCATTTTATATTTATCCAAACTTGAAAGGGTGGTTAAAATGAAAAAGTTTGTAAAGCCTGATAAGCTTGACGGTATTTGTTATGATGTGAGAGGCCCAGTTCTTGAAGAAGCAGACAAAATGATTGCAAACGGAGTTGAAGTGCTTAAACTTAATATTGGTAATCCTGCACCGTTCAAGTTTGATGCACCTGATGAAATCATCCATGATATGATATTTAACTTGCGAAACGCTCAAGGCTATTCTGATTCAAAAGGAATATTTTCTGCAAGAAAAGCTATAATGCAGTACTGCCAACTTAAAGGAATATCAAATGTTGGAATTAATGATGTCTATACTGGAAATGGTGTTAGTGAGCTTATTTTAATGTCTATGCAGGGCTTTTTGAATAATGGAGATGAAATGCTTGTTCCATCACCTGATTATCCGTTGTGGACAGCGTCTGTAAAGCTTTCAGGCGGAAATCCTGTTCACTATATTTGCGATGAACAGTCAGGCTGGTTACCTGACATAGAAGATATGAAAAAGAAAATAACACCAAAGACAAAAGGAATAATAGTGATAAATCCAAACAATCCAACTGGCGCATTGTATCCAAAAGAAATTTTGGAGCAGATAATACAGGTGGCACGAGATAATGAATTAGTGATTTTTGTTGATGAAATATATGACAGATTGGTAATGGACGGAGAAAAACATATATCGATGTCTTCTCTTGCACCAGATATGTTTATGGTAAACTTTAACGGACTATCAAAATCACACAGGGTAGCAGGCTTTAGAAGTGGATGGATGTGCCTTAGCGGAAGCAAGGTAGGATTTGAAGAATATATAGAAGGTTTAAATTTGCTTTCTTCAATGCGGCTTTGTGCAAATGTTCCTGCACAGTATATTATTCAGACTGCTCTTGGCGGATATCAAAGTGTTGATGAGCTTGTACTCCCAGGTGGCAGAATATATGAGCAAAGGGAATTTATATATAATGCACTTAAAGATATTCCTGGAATATCAGTCCAAAAGCCAAAAGCTGCATTCTATATTTTCCCCAAAATCGACACAAAAAAGTTTAACATTAAGAATGATGAGAAGTTTATACTTGATTTCCTTAAGGAGAAAAAGGTTCTTATGGTTCATGGCGGTGGATTTAACTGGAAAGAACCAGACCATTTTAGAATTGTTTATTTACCAAGCGTTGAAATGCTTGACTCTGCAACACAGAAACTTGCAAGCTTCCTTTCAACTTATAAGCAGAAACCATAATAATTTAAATCAAACAAAGAGGCTGACAGCACAATGCTGTCAGCCTCTTTCGTGTATTGTAATGAGCATAAAACTAAAGTAGACTTTAAAAATGCCAAGTAAATTATGCAACACAAAATTTGATATCCACAATCTATCTTGCTAACTCATAAATTTTGACCATATCAGATTTTGATAATTTCTTTACAGAGCCAAGACTGTTGTTCGTAGCAACACAGCATTTGTCAGCCATTTCATTTATTTGAATATCTGTTGGCACAATAGCAAGTTCTTTCAAGGATGTTGGCATATTGATGAAACGATAAAAATCCTCCATTGCCTCAATGCCCTTTAACGCAGTAGCTTCTGGCTCACCGTCAGGAACATTCATAACATTAATTGCAAATTTGGCAAAGCGTTGGATACAATCTTTATATACATATCTGGCCCAGCTGCCCCAGATAGCTGTCAAACCTGCACCATGAGCAACATCGAACATACCTCCAAGTTCATGCTCTAACTTATGGGTAGCCCAATCTCCACCATCTGTCCCACAGCCAGTTAGACCATTGTGAGAAAGGCTTCCTGCCCACATAACTTCTGCTCTTGCCTCATAATTTTTAGGCTCAGAAACTAAAACGCGAGCATTTTTTACAACGGTTTTCATAAGTGCTTCACTTAATCCGTCTGTAAGCTCCATGTTTTCACTATGATTAAAGTAACGCTCCATTGTATGCATAAGAATATCAGCACAGCCACAAGCTGTCTGATAATCTGGAAGGGTCATGGTAAGCTCAGGATTCATAATAGCAAATTTCAAGCGAGATAAATTGCTGCTGTAGCCACGCTTAACCCAGCCATCTTCGTTTGTAATAACTGAAGAGTTGCTCATCTCACTGCCTGCAGCTGAAATTGTCAAAATTGCACCAATAGGTAAACACGCTGTAGCTTCTCGCATATAGTTATAAAAATCCCAAACATCACCATTATTTGATACTCCATAGCCAATTGCCTTTGCAGAATCAATTACACTGCCGCCACCAATGGCCAAGATAAAATCAATGCCTTCACTTTTGCACAGTTCAATACCTCGATAAACCAAGGACAAACGCGGGTTAGGTACAACACCGCCCAGACACACATAATTAATATCTGCATCTTTAAGCAATTCTTTGATATGATTCAGCAGTCCAGATTTTATAGAGCTGTTTCCGCCATAATGCAGTAACACTTTTTTACAATTTTGTTCTTTTATAAGTAAACCAACTTGTTCTTCAACACTTTTACCAAACACCACTTTTGTTGGTGCAAAATAATTAAAGTTATTCATTTTCACAACTCCTCCATTCATAAAAATAAGCTTAATATATTGTTTTATTTATATGCATTTACTGTGCTGAGCTTTATCATTAATAGTATTCAAAAAAATGAGCAATACTTGAATTAGGCTCTAAAATATTGACAGAAACCAGATGCTGTTATTATAACGCAGTTTAAGATAAAATAAAAGACATAGCATTCCAGTTGAGGAAAGCTATGTCTTAGTTGGTGCCGGTGATCGGGGTCGAACCGATACGGTATCGCTACCACTGGATTTTGAGTCCAGCACGTCTGCCAATTCCATCACACCGGCATATCAAGCTTTTGTATTATAACTTATTTGTAAACAAAAATCAATACCTATAGGTGGCTTTTTTTGATAAGCTAAAGTATATAAGACTTATTTTTACTAACAAAAAATATAAAATATTGTTGACTTTGAAGATAACCTATGATAATATATACAAGCGCCGAAATATGGCTCAATTTTTTTGGCATAAATCATAAACAAACCACCCTAAAAAGTTGATAAATGACGAAATTAATTATTGACAAATAGCGGGTATTATGTTATGATAAAACTCCACCGCTAAAGTGGCGATGGATTCTGGTGAACCTTGAAAATTAAACAACGACGAACAAAAGGACCCTGAAATTTTTTTG
>JAVVSD010000008.1:0-81556 GCA_036654375.1 Oscillospiraceae bacterium | reverse complement strand
GGCAGGATTTGAACCTACGACCTTCGGGTTATGAGCCCGACGAGCTACCGAGCTGCTCCACTCCGCGATATATAATTTTCTGGTGCTTAACTATTATACAATTACGACTATTAAAATGCAAGCATTTTTTTGCCGCAATTGCCTTTTTTACTATTTAACTACAAAAGGCAGATAATTAATCTGCCTTTTGTGTTATTATACTACCGTTATTGGTAATTTATTACTTTTTAAACTTTTCGTTATATCTTTCCAACGAAGCTTCTATGATTTTCACTGCATCCGCAAGCCCTTTTACTTCGTCTGTTACTGTTGTTTTTCCCTCAAGGGACTTATATACAGAGAAGAAATGCTTCATTTCATCAAAGACATGTTTGGGCAACTGGTCAATACTTGTGTATGAATTATACATTGGATCATTGAATGGGATTGCTATTATCTTGTCATCGGCTGCTCCATTGTCAAGCATTGACATTACTCCAATTGGATAACACTGAACCAGCGACATTGGATAAATTGGCTCCGAGCAGAGAACAAGTACATCAAGTGGGTCATTATCCTCTGCATAAGTTAGTGGAATAAATCCATAGTTTGCTGGGTAGTGAGTTGATGTGTACAAAACTCTGTCAAGGCACATCAAGCCTGTTGATTTATCAAGCTCATATTTCATTTTACTTCCGCGGCTTATTTCAATTACCGCAAAGAATGATTCAACATTAATCTTTTGCGGGTCAATATCATGCCATATATTCATATTTTTTTCCTTTCTTTAACTCAAAGATAATATAAAAAGCGGTTGCCAAATGGCGGCCGCTTTAATAGATTGAAAAATGCTTAAAACCCTATGTAACAATTATTTTGCAAGATTGGGATAATTATTTTTTAAAATTTTTAATATGTTGAAAGGATTAATAATTACAACGAGTGCAGCCACAGCAGCAATACCCGCCGCACTGAACGGAATTAGAAGTTTTGCCTTGATTCCATTTTCGGATTTGCTTTTTTTATTTGACTTTGCCATTGCAAA
The DNA here is from genome assembly GCA_036654375.1 of Oscillospiraceae bacterium. Taxonomy (GTDB): domain Bacteria; phylum Bacillota; class Clostridia; order Oscillospirales; family Acutalibacteraceae; genus RZYX01. The sequence continues at coordinate 80,532 of JAVVSD010000008.1, read as the reverse complement.
ATTCCCCCTAATTAATAGTTTTAGTTACTATAAAAATATTATCATACAGCACTATTTTTGTCAACAAATATCAAGAACTAAGCCATTGTTTTCACACGGTTTAGCTCTTGGTATTTGCTTTTTTGCGTTAAATCAATTGTGGTGGATGAAAAACGCATTTTATGATCTTTGATATTAATACGGGAGAAAGCATTAATATCAAATAAACAAAAACAGCTCCTCAAAAAGGAGCTGTAAACAGTAAAGCAGAATTCCAAAGTTGGAATTCAAAGCTAACTCCTTTTCAAACACGGAAAGCACATCAGTTTCCCAACATACTCATTGGCAATATGTTCATAGCGAGAGCCTTAGACCAGATTGCTTGGAGTGATATTTTTTTGTTCAATAAAGAAATTATAACAGAATGTTTATTTTTTTTCAATACATTTATTCTAATTACTTATTTTTTTAATATTAAACTTTCTTTTTGTTTTTTATAAATGTAAATGCTGTATGGACTTAATTTTTCAGAAATATACCGCACAGAAAGCGGAGAATGCTATTCTTTATTTTTATCTCTCTCTTTTTCTTATTGACCTTAATAACTAAATGATATGTCCGCGTTTAGGGTACAAAAGAAAAAAGCTACCCACCTGTGTGGATAGCCAATTTCTTTATTAGAAAGGTGGGATTATATCGATTTATTATACGATGCCCTGTGCCATCATTGCGTCTGCGACCTTTATAAAGCCCGTAGCATTTGCACCAACAACAAAGTTGTCTTTAGCACCATATTCTTTTGCAACATCTGCCATATTTCCATAGATGTTCTTCATTATTCCACAAAGCTTATTGTCAACTTCATCAAATGACCAGCTTAGTCTTTGGCTGTTCTGGCTCATTTCAAGTGCAGAAGTTGCAACTCCGCCTGCATTTGCAGCCTTGCCCGGTGCAAAAAGAATGTTGCTTCCAAGGAATACCTTGGTTGCCTCAAGAGTTGAAGGCATATTAGCACCCTCCGCAACTACAAAACATCCGTTGCTTAAAAGTGTTTTTGCATCATGCTCATCAAGCTCATTCTGTGTTGCACAAGGAAGAGCTATATCGCAAGGTACTTCCCAAACTCTTTTGCCAGCGACAAACTTTGCATCTGAATGATAGTTCAAGTAGTCAGAAACTCTTCCACGCTTAACTTCCTTAATTTCCTTAAGAGCGGCAAGGTCAATTCCATTAGCGTCATATATATATCCGCTTGAATCACTTGCAGTTACACACTTTCCGCCAAGCTCTGTTGCCTTTTTAATAGCATAAATCGCAACATTACCAGAACCTGAAACAGCAATTGTCTTTCCTTCAACTGAATTGTTGTGGTCCTTAAGCATTTCCTCTGTTAAATACACAAGTCCAAAGCCTGTTGCCTCTGTTCTTGCAAGAGAACCGCCATAAGAAAGCCCCTTGCCTGTCAAAACGCCTTCATATTGACCTGTGATACGCTTATACTGGCCATACATATAGCCAATTTCTCTTCCACCAACACCGATGTCACCAGCTGGAACATCAACATTCTGACCGATAACTCTGTAAAGTGATGTCATAAAGCTCTGGCAGAAGCTCATTACTTCTCTGTCGCTCTTGCCTTTAGGGTCAAAGTCACATCCACCCTTACCGCCACCGATTGGAAGACCTGTAAGTGAGTTTTTAAATATCTGTTCAAATCCAAGGAACTTGATTATGCTCAGATTTACTGACGGATGGAAACGAAGTCCACCCTTATATGGTCCGATTGCACTGTTAAACTGAACGCGGTATGCACGATTAACATGAACCTTACCTGCATCATCAACCCAAGGAATACGGAATATATTTACTCTTTCAGGCTCAACAAGGCGTTCAAGTAATGCCCAATCCTGATATTTAGGATTTGCATCAACTACAGGAGCAATTGACTCAAGAACCTCAGTTGCAGCCTGCAAAAATTCAGGCTGACCTGCATGATTTCTTTTTAATTCATCAAGAATGTTATTAACATACGACATAATTATTTCTCCTCTGTTACTAAGTTTTCTATGTTACATTTATTATTATAAATAAACACGATACAATTTGCAAGTTTTATTTTTTAAAATTTCATTTTTCTTAATTTATTACAATTATTTGCCATAATTTCAAACTTTTTTGCTAAATTATCTAAATTCTTTTTCATAAATTATCATTTAGCTCTGTTTAATTTCTATAAAGTAAAATATGCACCACTCAAATGAGCGGTGCATGTAAAAATAAAAAATTTAAAATTTTATGCCTTTAAATCTGCTGCCAGCTCTGAAATCATCGTCATCATCACTGTCTGCATCATGCACCATTGGTGGCATTGCAATTTTAATTTGTCCTTCTGAAACAATAACTTTTGGTGAAGTAATATTATTTGTTTCAACAACAGGCTGTGGGGTTACGATTGGCTGCGATTTAACAACAGGCTGTGGAGTTACGATTGGCTGCGGTTTAACAACAGGCTGTGGAGTTACGATTGGCTGTGATAAAACCACAGGTTCTGGCTTATAGACAGGTTTTTTCTCCTCCACTACAGGTTTTTGTATTGTATTGAATTCAACAGGCTTGACTGGAATTCCGCCTGTTATTGGAGTTGTTACTGTCTTGGCATTATTTTTTTTGGCTGCCTTTTCCTTTGCTTTCTTTGCCTTTTTCTTTGCTTTTAAAGTTGCAAGCAATCCTGGTTCTTTTTTAATTCCCATTGCTTTGTTTGCTGCATTCTCTGCTTTTCTTTTTTCATTCCATTCAGAAAAGTTATCGCGAACATATATAACAAGAAATCCAAGAGCCACATAGGTTATTGAAAGTGCTGTTCCAATTGCAACAGCTATAGAAGCGAGCAGAGTTAAGGTTCCGTAAAGTTTTTGTTTATCTCGTGCCTTCATTTATTTTTATGCTCCTTTCTCATTAGTTTATACAACACTTATGATAACTTTTTTTAAGCCTTATGTCAATTATTATAAGCCAAATCAAGCAAAAAATAAACTACAAGTCTTAATATAAATTTATTTTTACTTTTTTAAAAAATATGTTAGAATAATACTACTTATTTATTACACGGAGGTTTATCGTGGATAATAAAAACAAATTTATTATTGTTTCTAAAATATTTAACAAAGAGATGCTTTTATATTTGGTTTTCGGAGTGCTTACCACTGCTGTAAACCTTGTCGCTTTTACACTTTTAAATAAATTATTTAAGGGTGTTGACCTTTCATCTTACACATTTTTGAATGTCATCTTTTTTGGAAAAACATATCTGTTGTCTAATGTTATTGCATGGTTTGTTGCTGTTGCATTTGCATTTATAACAAACAAGCTGTTTGTTTTTGAAAGCAAAAGCTTTGCACTTGCCACAGTATCAAGGGAATGTATCACCTTTTTTGGAGCTCGAGTATTTTCCCTGCTTGTTGAGCAACTTGGACTTTTTATTCTTATCGACACGCTTTTACAAAAAGAACTGGTATCTAAAATTATAATAAGTATTATCGTTGTCATAATAAATTATTTTTTCAGCAAACTACTAATTTTTAAAAAAAATAGTAATAACACTTGACATTCTCCTTGTATTATTGTATTATCTGCTTAACACATTAATGCAAGGAGGCGTATTGTTTTGGCGTGGGACTTCAAATCTGACCGTTCCATTTATCTTCAGCTCGTTGACCATTTTAAAGTCAACATAATTTCTGGAGAGCTGCTGCCTGGAGCAAAGATTGCTTCTGTCAGGGATCTTGCAGCTGAAGCTTCTGTTAATCCAAACACTATGCAGCGAGCATTGACAGAGCTTGAGCGTCTTGGACTTGTCTATACTCAGCGGACAAATGGTCGTTTTATCACAGAGGATTTAAAAGTGATTGAAGACGCTAAAAGCAATTTTGCAAAGGAGCATATCAACGAACTAATTAGCCGAATGCAAATGCTTGGGCTGAATAAGAAACAAATTATTGAATTAATTGAAAAATCTTACAAGGAGGAATTATAATGGGCACTGTACTCGAATGTACAAATCTCAGAAAACACTACGGTAAATTTACCGCACTTAACGGCATTAACCTGTCATTGCCTGAAGGAAAAATCATTGGACTTCTTGGTCCTAACGGTAGTGGTAAAACCACACTGATAAAACTTGCAAGCGGTCTTCTCGTTCCAACTGCAGGAGAAATAAAGGTTGGGGGGTTTGCTCCAGGAGTTGACAGCAAAAAAATCATTTCTTACTTGCCTGAACGCAACTACCTTAATGACTATATGACTGTTAACCAGCTTATCAGCTTCTTCTCCGACTTTTACTCTGACTTTGACAAAAATAAGGCTATTGATATGCTTGCAAGACTCAACATTGATTCTGCAAGAAGGCTTAAAACTCTTTCTAAGGGTACAAAGGAAAAAGTTCAGCTCATAATGGTTATGAGCCGAAACGCAAAGCTTTATATGCTTGACGAGCCAATCGGCGGAGTTGACCCAGCTGCAAGAGATTATATCCTTGAAACAATTATTAGCAACTACAACGAAAACGCAACTGTTCTTATATCTACCCACCTTATTGCAGATATCGAAACAGTTCTTGACGAATTTGTATTTATCAAAAACGGTGAGGTTATTATGCAGTCCACTGTTGATGAAATTAGAGAGGAGCAAGGCAAGTCTGTTGATGCTCTGTTTAGGGAGGCATTCAAATGTTAGGAAAACTTACAAAACACGAACTGATTGCCAGTGGCAGAATGCTCGTTCCAATGTATATTGCTCTTATTTGTGCATCTTGTATTGGAAAATTCTTCATCTGGGTTTCATCAAAAGAGGTATTTCTTGAATCCGTTTCACTATCTTTTGCAAAAATTGTTTCGGGAATTTCTTCACTTTTCACAATCCTCTACACCTTGCTAATCTTTGTTGTTTTAATTGCAACCATTCTATTCATACTTATACGGTTCTACAAAAACTTCTATACAGACGAAGGCTATCTTATGCTTACTCTTCCTGTAAACACAAAGTCACTTATTCTTTCAAAGCTTTTCTCTGCAATTATTTGGTCTTTGGTAAGCTTTGCTGTTGTTTTTGGAACATTCGCTTTAATTATGAATTCAGAGTCAACCGCAGAATCGTTCAAAATGATGTGTCACGAGTTTATGCTTATGCTTGAGCGTATGGCACCTGAAATGCATGTTCCTGTGTGGGCAATCATTGCTGAAATTGTTGTAATCTTGCTCCTTTCACTAATAGGCAACTACCTCATGTTCTACACCGCAATTTCTGCCGGACCTTCATTTTCAAGCAAAAACAGAGTATTGGGTTCATTTGGTGCTTACTTTGTAATTTACATTTCAGTTCAATTTGTTGCATTCATTATGGTTTATATACTGTCATCAGTTTTGCCAAACTATATTGACGCAATTAATAATAGTGCCGGGTTGGCTGTTCAATACACAATTGCATCAGTATGTTTGCTCAATGTTGTTTTGTGTACTGTTTTCTTCTTCATTACAGATCATCTTATGAAAACAAAGACAAACCTTGAGTAATTTTACAATTGCCTAAAATTAAAGCAGGTGGCTTATGCCATCTGCTTTTTGTTTTTATAGTATAGTGTCATCGAAATTATTAGCGTTATAACCTCTGATATTAGAAGTGACAGCCAAACGCCCGTCATTGAAAATAATGTTGCCATAGTAATCGTTATCGGAACTATTAGCAAGAATGCTCTTAGCAAAGAGATTGTGACAGCCTGTTTTGGCTTATCAATTGAGCTGAAAAAGATTGATGTTATTATATTAATCCCAACAAAAGCAATTGCTGTGAAATAAATCCTTATACCATATACTGCAATTTCAGTAAGCTTTGCATTGTTTTCTTCATTAAATACTGCCGTTATCGGCTCTGCAAGGAAAAATGCTATCAGATATATTATGGTTGCAAAGCTAATGGCAGTTATAAGTCCATAACGATATGTTTTGACCACACCTTCCTTGTTGCCTTTGCCATAATTACTGCTGACAAGCGGTTGCATTCCCTGTGCAATACCCGTGAATATTGACACAACAACAACCGCAATATTTGCAATTATTGCATAGGCCGCCACACCGATATCGCCCGCTATTCTCAGAATGACAAAGTTAAACACAATGATAACTATGCCAGACGAAAGTTCATTTACTAATGCTCCTGTGCCAAGTGAAATCATATCCTTAATTGCGGCAAGCCTTAGCCTTGTCTTAACGAACTTAAAGTTATTTCTCTTCTTAATAAAGTGCATGGAGGATACAATTAATCCAACAACCGGAGCAATGCCAGTTGCAAGTGCTGCACCTGTCATTCCTGTGCCAAGCTTTATAACAAAAATATAGTCCAGAATAATATTTGAAAGGCTTCCGATTAGCATTGATATCATTGCAAGCCTTGGATTACCGTCGTTTCTTACAAAACAATGAATAAGCTCATTCAGCATAAACATAGGTGCAAACAGCAGAATTATTCTTAAATATGTGTTTGTTATCCCAACTATTGCATCACTTGCCCCAAGCAGGGTTGAAATCTCTTTTGACAGAAATAGACCAAGCGAAAAAAATATTGCAGACAACATCAGCACAAACATAACCGACTGTGTAAAGACACTGTTTGTCTGTTTTGACTCTTTATTTTGCTTTAAGATAGCGTACCTTGTCGCTGCTCCTATTCCGCACATCAGCCCAAGCCCATAGATAAAGCTGTAAACAGGGATTGCAATGTTTAGTGCTGCAAGCCCATTTGAGCCAAGCCCTTTTGCTATAAAAAAAGTGTCTGCAAGAATATAGCAGGAAAGCCCTATCATTCCTAAAACATTAAGTGACGCATACCTCAGAAACTGAAATAAAATCTTGTTTTCCTTTAACTTTTGCATTTAAGCCTCCAATATTATAATAAAAGCACTCGGCTGGTTCACACCTTCAAAGGCCTAACGGTGTGAAATCCGAATGCTTGCTAATTATTCATTACTCGGCAGCAACAAATAAGCACATTTAAATTTTTCAATGACATTGTAACATAGTTTGCCCATTTTATCTATATCTTACCGCAAAAAAAGCACTGCCAAAAGGCAGTGCTTTAAAAGTTGTTAAACTATTTGTTATCTTGGGTATTTAATCTGTGCCTGTGCTGCTGCAAGGCGAGCAATTGGAACACGGAATGGTGAGCAAGATACATAGTTGAGTCCTGTACGATGACAGAATTCAACAGATGATGGATCTCCGCCATGCTCTCCGCAAATTCCAAGCTTGATGTCAGGGCGTGCTTCGCGACCAAGCTTTGCTGCCATTGCAATAAGCTTGCCAACACCGTTTTGGTCAAGTTTTGCAAATGGATCAGACTCAAATATCTTCTTGCTGTAGTAATCATTAAGGAACTTGCCAGCGTCATCACGAGAGAAGCCATATGTCATCTGTGTAAGATCGTTTGTTCCAAAGCTAAAGAACTCTGCTTCATTTGCAATTTCATCTGCAATAAGTGCAGCTCTTGGAATTTCTATCATTGTACCAACATGATAAACAAGTGGTGTGCCACTCTTTGCAATGATTTCATCAGCTGTTGAAGTGATGATACCCTTAACATATTTAAGCTCATTGATGTCACCGATGAGAGGAATCATAATCTCTGGAACAACGCTCATTCCTGTGCGTCTGATTACTGAAATTGCAGCCTGAATAATAGCTGTTGCCTGCATCTGAGCAATTTCAGGATATGAAACTGCAAGACGGCATCCTCTGTGGCCCATCATTGGGTTGAACTCGTGTAGTTCTGTGATAACTGCCTTGATGTCAGCAACTGTGAGATTCATCTCTGCTGCCAAATCCTTAATGTCCTGCTCATCTGTTGGAAGGAACTCATGAAGAGGTGGATCAAGAAGCCTGATTGTTACAGGGTTACCCTGCATTGCCTCATAAATAGCTTCGAAATCACCCTGCTGCATTGGAAGGAGTTTTTTAAGTGCAGCTATTCTCTGGTCAACTGTCTTTGAAACAATCATTTCACGCATTGCTGCGATTCTTTCACCCTCAAAGAACATATGCTCTGTACGGCAAAGGCCAATACCCTCTGCGCCAAAGCCAAATGCCTGTTTTGCATCTGCTGGTGTGTCTGCGTTTGTTCTAACGACAAGGCTTCTGATTTCATCAGCCCAGCCCATAAAGCGGCCAAAATAGCCTGAAATTGTTGCTTCAACTGTTGGAATTTTCTCAAGATATATGTTACCTGTGCTGCCGTCAAGTGAAATATAGTCACCGCCATTTACCGTCTTGCCACCAAGTGTAAATGTTCTTGCAGCTTCATTAATGCTGATTTCTCCGCATCCAGATACACAGCATGTACCCATTCCTCTTGCAACAACTGCTGCGTGAGATGTCATACCGCCACGAACTGTAAGGATACCTTCAGAAACATGCATTCCTTCAATATCTTCTGGAGAAGTTTCAAGACGAACAAGGATAACTGGGTCGCCTGTCTTGCTGACTTCAATTGCTTCTTGTGCTGTGAATGCAACTCTACCACAAGCAGCTCCTGGTGATGCTGGAAGTGCTGATGCTGCTGGTGTTGCAGCCTTTATTGCTGCACCGTCGAACTGTGGATGAAGAACAGCGTCAAGTTGCTTTGGATCAACCATAAGCAAAGCCTGCTCTTTGTTTATCATACCCTCATCTACAAGGTCACAAGCAACTTTAAGTGCAGCTGTTGCTGTTCTCTTTCCGTTACGAGTCTGGAGCATATAAAGCTTGCCCTTTTCGATGGTGAACTCCATGTCCTGCATATCTCTATAATGCTGCTCAAGGTTATTAGCAATTGTTGCAAACTGCTCATAAACCTCTGGCATTGTTTCTTTAAGCTGAGCGATTGGCTGTGGTGTGCGAACACCAGCAACAACATCTTCACCCTGTGCGTTCATAAGGAACTCACCGTAAAGGTTCTTTGTGCCTGTTGCAGGATCTCTTGTAAATGCAACACCTGTACCTGAATCTTCACCCATGTTACCAAATACCATTGACTGAACATTAACAGCTGTACCCCATGATGCTGGAATATCGTTCATACGGCGATAGTAGATTGCTCTATCGTTGTTCCAGCTTCTGAAAACAGCCTTAACAGCACCCATAAGCTGATCTCTTGGGTCTGTTGGGAACTCTAAGCCGAGTTCTTTTTTATAGAAAGCTTTGAACAGCTGAACCATTTCTTTAAGGTCTTCTGTATCAAGCTCTGTGTCAAGCTTTACGCCCTTCTTGTCCTTCATTTCGTCTATAATAACTTCAAAACGCTTCTTTGGAAGCTCCATAACAACATCTGAATACATCTGAATGAAACGACGGTAACTGTCGTATGCAAAGCGGTCATTGTTTGTGAGCTTTGCAAGTCCTATTACAACTTCATCATTAAGACCAAGATTTAATATTGTGTCCATCATGCCTGGCATTGATGCACGAGCACCCGAGCGGACTGAAACAAGCAATGGATTATCAATATCGCCGAATTGCTTCCCGGTAATCTCTTCCATTTTCTTGAGATATTCATAAATTAATGCTTCGATTTCTGGTGATATTGTTTCACCATCCTCGTAATATTTTGTGCAAGCTTCTGTTGAAATTGTGAAGCCCTGTGGAACTGGCATTCCCAAATTTGTCATTTCAGCAAGATTTGCACCCTTACCTCCGAGCAACTCCTTCATTGAGCCATTGCCCTCTGAGAACAGATAAACATATTTAACCATTCTAAAAACTCCCTCCATTTGTGTGATTAATAAAACTATTGTCCAAAAATGGTTTGCTATAATAATAGCATAAACCATCTGATTTTCCAACAATTTTTTTTATATTTTAATATTAATACTAATCAATAGCTAATTTTGCATATTTATTAATATTATTTTTGTTAACTTAAGCTACTAATTTTGCTATCAAATCCGAAGAAAATGATATACCTTATAATATATAATTTATTTTTAATCATATTTTGCTTTAAGTTTGGCAAAGCAATCGAGCATCTGCTTTACGCAAATACTCGTTTTGCTACTACTTTATTTGTCTTGACCGTAATGATTCTGTGCATAGTCAAGCATTGCCGAAATATTCTCATCTGAAATTTTATAAGGTGTTCCGATGCACTGTGCCATGTAATAAATCTGTGCTGTCATCTCAAGAACCTTTGCAACCTTAAATGCTTTTTCAATGTCTTTGCCAAGGCAAACTGCTCCGTGCGACTGTAAAAGGCACGCATTTGAAACCTTTCCAAGCGCATCAACACAATTGTGTGCAAGTTCCTTACTTCCCGGGAGAGCATATTCCGCAACTTTTACAGCATCTCCAAAAACCTGTGCAGCTTCATCAATAACCTGTGGAATTTCTCTGCCAAGACAGGCATAAATCATTGAATAAATTGGATGTGTATGAACAATTGCATTAATTTCGGGTCTGTTTTTATAGACTAATAAGTGCAAATCTTTCTCTACTGTTGGCTTCCTTTTACCTTCAACAATATTCCCCTCCAAGTCGCACACAATGACATCATCTTCTGTACACTCTTCATAACTCATTGCACTTGGCGTTATATAAATAAGTCCTTTTTCTGTATCTTTTATACTAATGTTGCCCCATGTTTCAACAGTCAAATTACTGTTATACATTCTTTTTCCTGCATCAACAATTGCTTTTTTATAATTCATATTTCCACCTCAAAATTATTTTATGTTAAAAACCTATAAAAATATGTGCTATACTATAAGATATTATGTTACTACATAACAAGCGTACATTTCATCATTTTCTATAAAACTTTTTAAACTTTTTTATAATATCTGTTTACTTAATAGAATTTTTTAGTTATAATTAGTATATAGTAATTGTTTATCTGGAGGATTACAAAATGTTAGCTGTATCAAGAAGAAATGCAGTCATGGAGCTTCTCACTGAGAAGAAAAATGTCACTGTAATTGAACTTGCTAAGTTATTTGATGTAACCGATGAAACTATCAGGCGTGACCTTAAGCTTCTGGAACAACAAGGTCTTTTGGTCAAAACACATGGTGGCGCTTTTATTCAGGACGGTGCCACAAATGACATCAATATAAGCATTCGAGACGGTGCATTTCTTGATAGCAAAGCAAAGATAGCACAAGAGGCTACAAGACTAATTCATAATGGAGATTCCATATTTTTAGACTGCTCAACAACATCTTTTCACATCGGAAATGCTGTTAGAAACAAGAGAATAACAGTTATTACAAACTCCTTGAAAATTTCAAGTGTTCTCGCAAGCTACGACAACATCAGGCTTATTGTTATGGGCGGTGTTCTTAATCGCACTCATATGTGCTATGTTGGTCAAGGCACTCTGCAAAACCTTAGTAACTACTTTGTTGACAAGGCCTTCATATCTTGCAGATCCCTTAGTATTCAGCATGGGATTACTGATTCAAATGAAAACATGGCAGAAGTTCGATCACTTATTCTTAACCATGCAAGCAGCGTTTATCTTGTTGCAGATTACACTAAATTTGGCAAGACTTCCTTTGTCAGTATAGGCTCATTCCAAAAGCTTACGGGTCTTATAACCGATAAGCCGCTTAGTGAAGAGTGGATTGACTGCCTTAATGCAAACAATGTGCTTTATTATTTCCCAAATGAATAAGAAATTAAATGCTACATAATTAAAACAGATTTTAAAAATAGGCTATTATTACAATAGCCTATTTTTATGTTTTTACACTTTTTTTTCGTCTTTTCTTCTGAACATTTCCTTGATGGACTCTTCAAAAGGAGCAGTTGCAATGCCATATTCAGTAATGATACCTGTAATATTGTTGTGGTCTGTAACATCAAATGCAGGGTTATAAACCTTGACTCCCTCTGGAGCCATACGCTCTTTATACCACATTTCTGTCACTTCTTCTGCCGGTCTTTCCTCAATATGAATATCTTCACCTGTTTTACAGTTGAGGTCAAAAGTTGAAAGTGGCGCACATACATAGAAAGGAATTCCATAAAACTTTGCAAGAATTGCAACGCCTGATGTGCCAATCTTGTTTGCTGCATCTCCGTTTGCTGCAATTCTGTCAGCGCCAACGAACACTGTCTGTACCCAACCATTTTTCATAACGATTGAAGCCATGTTGTCGCAAATTACCGTTGTGTCAACACCTGAACTGTGAAGCTCAAAAGCTGAAAGTCTTGCACCCTGAAGAAGCGGTCTTGTTTCATCTGTGAAAACTTTGAGCTTGTATCCCTTTTCAACGCCCTTATATATAGGTGCAATTGCTGTTCCGTATTTTACTGTTGCAAGCTGGCCTGCATTACAATGTGTAAGTATGCCATAGCCATCTTTGATGAGTTCAACACCATAATCGCCAATACTTGAGCAGACTCTGATATCCTCTGCCTTCATTTCGTTTGCTTCGTCAAGAAGAAGCTGCTTAATTTCGGGAACTGTTCTGTTGCTATTTTTTGTTACAATTCTTTCCATTCTGTCAAGTGCCCAGAAAAGGTTAACTGCTGTTGGTCTTGCTGATGCAAGGTAGTCCTTTTTCTCTTTGAACTGAGCATAAAAATCCGCATAATTATCGGCTTCTATTTCTCTTGCTCCAAGATAAATGCCATAAGCCGCCGCAACGCCTATGGCTGGTGCACCTCTTACCTGCAAAAGATATATTGCATCCCAAACCTGCTTTTGTGTTGTAAGGTTAAGAAGCTCAATATTGTATGGGAGCTGAGTCTGGTCAATAATTACAAGTGCGGAATTGTCCTGACTCAAGCTGACGGTTTCGTAATCCATGATATTTTTCATTTATTTAAAACAACCTTTCTGTGGAAATTATCCCAAAAGCTTTTTTGCAATACGATTAACTTCGTATTTTGCTCTTTCTTCATCCAGAGTTAAAATTTCTCTGTTTTCCATAACTATTTCACCATTCACAATAACGGTTTCAACATCGGATTCCTGAACGGAATATGCGAGTGCTGAGTGAACATTATTGAGAGGAGTAAGGTTTGGAACATCCGCGTTAATTATTGTAAGGTCTGCGTTCATTCCCTTTTCAATAGAGCCAACCTTGCCTTCAAGTCCAAGTGCTTTGGCTCCATGTGTTGTTGCCATTCTTACAATCTCTTCCGCCTTTACAAGTGTTGGGTCATTTGCTACGCACTTGTGTATAAGGCTTGCTATATGCATCTCTTCAATAAGATTCATGTTGTTATTGCTTGCAGGGCCATCCGTACCTATGCAGATATTGACACCTTTTTTAAGCATTGCTGGCACTGGTGCAAATCCATTGTTCAGCTTGAGGTTACTACTTGGACAATGAACTGGATTAACACCCTTTTCAAACATAATGTCCATGTCTTGTTCAGTTATATGAACACTGTGTGCCGTAATTGCATTAACATCGAAAACACCCCAGTCATTAAGAACCTGAACTGTTGTTTTTCCATACTTCTCACGGATTTTCATTTCTTCTTCATAATCTTCCGATACATGAATATGAATTCCTGCATTTAGCTCTTTTGCAAGTGCAGCTATTCTCTTTATATCCTCTTCTGTATGAGTGTATATTGAGTGAATAGAAAGACTTTCTTTGATTAGCCCATCCTTATCTGCATTCCACTTATTAACATGGTCTGCAAGCTCCTTTGAATCCACTGTGAAATTACAGCCGACTCTTTTTTTAGGTAGCCCTGAAAAGTTTGCACGAATCTTTGACTGCTGTATTGCCTCAAGCATTGCATCTGTCTGAATATACATATCTGCAAATGCCGTGACACCGCTTTTTATAAGCTCAACAAGTCCAAGATATGCACCCCAATAAATATCCTCTGGCTCGAACTTGTTTTCAATAGGTATTATTCTGTTAAAAAGCCACTCATTCAAATCAACATCATCAGAATAGTTTCTCAAAATTGTCATTGGAATATGTGTGTGCATATTCACAAGACCAGGTATTACTATCTTATTTTTTGCATCAATTATTTTATCAGGCTTGAACAAATTAAGCGCAAAGTCATCTCTTTGAGTTACAAATGCAATGTAGCCATCCTGTATGCCAATAAAGCCATCCTTTATAACTGTCATCTGTTTGTCAACCGTAACAACTGTTGCGTTGGAAATTAAAATATTCATGATGTCGCTTCTCCTTTTCGTTTGGCACGAAAAAATTTAACTATGAAAGTAATAAATCTTAAACTGTATTCTATTATTGGACCTAATCCCAAAACTCCTATAACAGATCCCCAGCCAATGATTCCACCCATAAGGAATCCTGCGGTTGTCAATGAAAGGTCAATTACTATCCTTACAAATTTCATACTTATGCCTGTAAGATCACTAAAATGAATCATCAAAGCTTCAAATGGACCTATGCCAATATCCACAAAAATCACTATCGCTATGCCAAATCCAAGAAGAAATGCTCCCAGTATTGTTGCAAGTGCGGCTGTATATGGGCTGTTAAAGCTTGGAACACATACAGACATAATTAAGTTTATTGACATCCCAACCCCAAAAACGCTAACTACTGTTCCAAGTTTAAGAAGCTTTCTGTTTAGCACAAGCATTATAAGCACAACAACAACACTTGATAGCTGGCTACAAGTCCCGAGTGGAAGACCAATTTTATTTGACAATCCCTGAGAAAAAACGCTTATAGGGTCAACACCGTTGTTTGCTGTTATAAACAGTACTGCTCCAATGCCGGAAATAAAAGTTCCCAAGATTGCGATTGCCCAACGAGCTGTTATATTTATTGCTTTACGACTATCCATTAATTGCTGTTTCCAACGCTATCTTCATCATATCAACAAATGAGTTCTGTCTTTCTTCTGGTGTTGTAAGCTCATGCGTTACAAGATGGTCACTTACCGTTAGAACAGAAAGTGCATTCGCTCCATATTTTGCAGCTTCAATATACAGTCCGGCTGTTTCCATTTCTACTGCCATATGACCCCAATCGGCCCATTTTTCAAAGAAGCCGTCAGGATTGTTAAACAATTCTGTTGTTAAAATGCTTCCTACTTGATATTTTATTCCCTCTGCCTTGGCAATATCTGCCGCTTTTTCTACCAAATCATATGTTGCTGTTGGCGCAAAGCTCTCGTTGCCTATGCTTGTGAGATATTTTACATTTGATGTTGATGATGCTGACTGTGCGATAATCACGGACAGCATTTCGACATCTTTTCTTATTGCTCCACAAGTGCCTATTCTTATAAGATTCTTTACCCCAAAATCGCAAATAAGTTCATGCGCACACATTGTCATTGATGGAATTCCCATTCCTGTGCCTTGTACAGAAACTCTTTTTCCTTTATATGTTCCTGTATAGCCCAACATATTGCGTTCTTCGTTGTAACAAATTACATCAGTAAGGAAATTTTCTGCCACAAATTTTGCTCTGAGTGGATCACCCGGAAGTAAAACTGATTCTGCAACTTCTCCCTGCTTTGCTCTAATAACTAATCCCAAAATGTTCCCCTCCTATTCTGCTATTTCAAGTGCAAGTTCTATCATGTTGTCAAAGGCAAGACGCCTTTCATCAATAGGAGCTTGCTCACCTGTTAATATGTTGTCGCTTATTGTTAAAAGTGACAACGCTCTTACTCCAAACTTTGCTGCATAAGTATATAGCCCTGCTGTTTCCATTTCAGCTGCCAAAATACCAAGATCTGTCCACTTCTTTGGAAAATCGTTTTTATACTCATAGAACAAGTCCGATGTTAAGACCGAGCCGACTTTAAAACTGATTTTTTTGTTTTTCGCCTCATCAACCGCTTTACGCATCAATTCATAGTTTGCAGTTGGTGCGAAAGTCATAAGAGGAAACTCAATAGCTGACATATTGTTGTTTGAACACGCTGTTGATGCAACAACTACATCTCTAAGGTTAACATTTTTGCTAAGCGTGCCTGCTGTTCCGATTCTTATGAAATTTTTTGCTTTATGATCGTGAATAAGGTCATAGAGGTATAGGCAGATTGATGGAACTCCCATTCCTGTCGACTGCACGCTGACTCTTTTGCCATTATAGTAACCTGTGTAACCATACATACCTCGAATTTCGTTGTAACATTTTACATCAGTTAAATATTTTTCTGCAATATACTTTGCTCTTAATGGATCTCCTGGAAGAAGCACGGTATCTGCTACATCACCGCACACTCCGCCAAGACAATTACTGTATCCCATAATTACTCCTCCTAACGGTTTTAGCTATTATTATCTGCTGCCATTTTCTGTTCTCTGATTATTGCTTTTCTCTTGTTCTCTTTTCGTACTGAGTTAACAACCAGACCAATCAAAGTTACGATATATGGAATTGCCTGAATCATTTCCGGTGGCAATCCAAGACTTGCTATTGAAATCGAAACTGCCTCTGCAGTACCAAATATCAACGAAGTTACCATCGTTGCAAGTGGCGAAGATGCTCCCATTGTTTCAGCTGCAAGAGCAATAAATCCACGGCCTGCTGTCATATTCTGAGAAAACCATGAAACATATCCCATTGACATATAAGCACCTGCAACACCTGCAAGCATTCCACTTATTGCCAATGCAAGATAACGAATTTTATTTTTACTGATTCCGACAGACGCTGCTGCATCATCATTTTCTCCAACACTTCTTATTCTCAATCCAAGGGTCGTTTTGCTAATAAGAACAAACATTACAAAGACCATAATAAATGCAAAATAAGTCAAAATATTATGTCCTGAGATGATTTCCCCGAGGATTGGAATGTTTTCAATCAGCGGTATATCAATTGTTGGAAGTGTACCACTGTTGAGAGATGTCGAGTTACCCTTATTCCCTGCAAATACATACAGGAAGAATATACTTCCGCCACCTGCCATTAGGTTTACCGCTATACCTGTAAGAATAATATCTGTTTTAAGATTGAGTGCTGAATAAGCCATTATAAGCCCAATTATCAGACCCATGACTATTGCACCCAAAAGACCTAACCAGACATTTGATGTAGCTGCACTTACAACGACACCTGTTAGTGCCGATGAAAGCATTATACCCTCAAGACCCATATTTATAAGACCTGCCTTATCAGCTATAAACGCTGCAAGTGCGGCCAAAAGAATTGGTGTGGTAACACGCAATATTGAGTAATAAAAAGAGGGAGAAGATATTATATCCCAAATTACATTCATTTGTTTTCCCTCCCCTTACGCAATTTCTACATTTTCTGTAGCTTCTTTGAATGTTCTTCTCTTTTTAACATAGGACAAAAAGCTTTCTGCTGCTATAAGGACTATGATTACGCCCTGAATAATTGAAACAACTTCGTTTGGAACATCGGTTGACCTTGACATTATGTCGGCTCCGATTCTTATAAATGCGATAAAGAAAGCAGTTAACGGAACATAGGCTGGGTTGTTCTTTGCAAGCAAAGCAACTATAACGCCGTCCCATCCATAGCCAGGTAATGCCTGCCATTCGAATCGAGTGTAAAGCCCCAAGACTTCAACCGAGCCGCCTACTCCTGCCAAAACACCGCCCAAAAATTGCGTGAGAATTATTACCTTTGAAACATTTATGCCTGTGTATCTTGCGTAGTTTTCATTCTCGCCTGTCATTCTGAGTTCATAACCATTTTTCGATTTAAACAGGTATAGATAAACCAAAACAACCAATATGGCAATTATTATTAGTCCAAAGTGTATTCTCGTTGTTGAAAAAAGCTTTGGCAACGCTGCAGTCTGTGCAAATGGAATTGAAACCATTCCGCCAGATTTTAGGTCCCTTAAGAAGTTATTTACTATAAATAATCCAAGAAACAAACAGAGATAGTTGCACATCAGTGATGACACAACCTCGTTTGCCTTCCACTTTACCTTTAAAATGGCTGGTATTGTACAGACAATTCCTCCGATAAGTCCACCCACTAAAATTGCAACTATTGGGTGAATTACTTTTGGAAGTGCAAGTTGAGTTCCAACAACAACTGCACCTACTGCGCCTATGAAGAACGCACCTTCAACGCCAAGGTTGAATTGTCTGCTTTTGAACATCATTGAAATTGCAAGACCTGTAAACATTATAGGTATCATCATTTCAATAACATTTGCAAAGTGTCTTACTGATTTAAATGGTCCCATAAACATTTTATTAAACGCTGTAATTGGATCATCGCTGACTACACAAATAATAACAAAAGCAATAAGAAGAGCAATCAGGATAACAACGGCAGTTTTAATAACATCAAAACTTATAGAGAACTTTTTCTTTTTGACATTATTCACTCTCATTCCCTCCTATCGTTTGCTCTGTCTGCTTCTTGATTCCAAGCATATAGAAGCCCAGTTCTTCTTCTGTAAGATTATGTGAGTCCTCGAAATAAGCTGCTATTTTGCCTTCATTCATAACGATGACACTGTCTGACAGTTCGAGTACTTCATTCAGGTCTGCTGTGATAAGCAGGACTGCCGTACCTGAATCTCGTATTTCAACAAGCTTCTTATGAATAAACTCAATCGCGCCAACATCAACGCCTCTTGTTGGCTGCTCTGCAATCAATATTTTCGGATTAACCGAGAACTCTCTTGCGACAACCACCTTTTGCATATTACCGCCTGATAACATACCAACAGGTACACTCGAGGATCTGCATTTGACAAGGTACTCTTTTATCAATTCATCTGCAAGCTTGTCTGTATTTTTATTTTTAAGAAAGAATTTGCCTGCAATGTTGCTGTCTTTCAAACGATTTGAAAGTAGATTTTCTTTTATACTTGCTGTTGTTGCTGATCCGAATTTTATTCGGTCCTCTGGGATATACGATAATCCCTTTTCACGAATATCCTGAATGGACATTCCCTTTATATCTTGTCCGTTTAATTTAACTACGCCTTCCGCAGGATATGAAAGTCCTGTTATTATTTCAACAAGTTCTCTTTGTCCGCTGCCTTCCAGCCCCGCAATTCCAACAATTTCGCCTTTTCTAACTTTTAGCGAAACCTTGTCGAGCATAACTTTTTTGTTTTCATCATTTATATAGCTAAGCGAATCAACTTCCAGCACTGTTTCCGTTGGCTTTGCTGGTGCCTTGTTAACCTCCAAAACAACATCTCTGCCAACCATGAGTCTTGACATTTCCTGCTCGGTCATACCTTCTGTTGAGTATGTACCGATGGTTTTGCCCGATCTTAGTACAGTAAATCTGTCACATAGCTCCAGCACCTCATTTAGGTGATGCGAAATAAATATAATTGTAAATCCGTCTGAGCGTAGGCTTTTAAGTTGCTCAAAAAGCTCTGCAACTTCCTGCGGAGTAAGAACGGCTGTGGGCTCATCAAGAATGATGAGCTCAGCACCGCGATAAAGTGTCTTTAAAATTTCTATTTTTTGCTTTTTTCCAACAGATAGATTTTCTACTACAGCGGAAGGATCAAGATTGAAATTGTATTTCTTTGACAATTCTTCTACCTTACTCAAGCATTCATTCTGCTTGATAAAAATGCCTCGTCTTGGCTCATTGCCCAAAACAACATTCTCTGCGACTGTAAAAGAATTAACCAATTTAAAATGCTGGTGAACCATTCCTATGGCGTGTTTAATTGCTTCGTTTGGCGAAGTAATTTTTACTTTTTCGCCTTTTAGGAAAACTTCACCTCTATCTGCTGTTTCGATTCCGAACAAAATTTTCATCAAAGTTGATTTTCCTGCACCATTTTCACCTATCAATGCATGAATTTCACCTTTGTCAACTGAAAAATTAACATTCTCATTTGAAAGAACGCCATTGCCGTAAACCTTAGTGATATTCTTCATTACCAGAAGTTCATTGCCCAAAACTTGCACCTCCCGCTGTTGTTTCAATTCTTAATTTATGGTTTTACAGAATCTTTAATCTTATTGAGTTCAACAGTACTAAGACCAAATCCGCCCTGTACCTTTATTGAGCCGTCTGCAATCTTTGCCTTTGATGCTTCTACTTTATCTCTGATTTCCTGAGGAACGAGTTTTTTGTAGAATTCGTTATCTGCAAGTTCAATTGCTTCATCGAAAAGGCCAAGTGTTTCTGACTCTCCAAATTTAAGTTCGCCCTTTTGAAAGAGTTCAAATGCTCTGATGAGTGATTTGTCAACTCTCTTGAGCTGGCTTGTAAGAATGAGATTTGCCTTTGTTGGGTCATCATTTTTATAAATCATTGCCTGATCTGAATCTGTACCGATGATGAACTTTCCTTTTTCCTTTGCAGCATCAAGACAGCCAAGTCCTGATTGACCTGCACCCTGATATACGATGTCTGCACCCTGATTATACTGAGCAAGTGCAAGTTCTTTTCCCTTTGCTGGGTCATTAAAGTCGCCAACATAAGAAACAAGTACCTTTATATTTGGGTTTGTATCCTTTGCACCTTGAATGAATCCAACGAGGAAATCATTTATCAAAGGAATGTCCATTCCGCCAACAAATCCTATTTTGTTATTCTTTGACATTGAAGCTGCAAGCACGCCTGAAAGGTAAGCACCTTCGTTTGCTTTGTAGGTTACGCAATAGACATTGTCAAAGTCACCCTTGCTGTAGTCAAGTGCGTAGTCAAACATAATATACTTCTTGTCTGGGTACTGTGGAGCAACCTTCATAATAGCCTGTTCCATATCAAATGTACCGATAACGATAAGGTCGTAATCTTCTTCTGAAGCGTCCATCAGTGCTGGCTCAAACTTACTCTTGTCTGCACCAATCTCAATAGCAGTAACTTTTGCACCATATTTCTTTTCGATTTGTTTAACGCCGTTAAGTGCTGACTCAAAGAAAGACTTATCTCCCATGCTACCATTTGCAAGATAAGCAATCTTAATTGGCTTCTTTGCAGGGTCTTTACCTGATCCTCCATCGTCCTTTTTGCCACATCCTGTAAGCAAAAGACCGGCACACAACGCCAAAACGATTACCAATGACATGATTTTTTTCATTTAATTACACTCCTTTTGTTTTGCAACGCTAAGTTGCTAAGTTCACCATCTAAATCGGCTTAATAAAATGTTGATTTAATTGGCATATGACTAATTTAATACAATTTGCCAAATTTGTCAACATTTTATATCACAATTCCACTTTTTAATTATATTAATTATAAAAATTTGTTAATTATCTACAAATATTTAGCGTAAATATTTGTATTATAGAAAATATTGTCGCTTCTGAAAAAATTATTTGATAATAATTCCAAAATAATCAACATTTTCAGTCTACTAAGTTCCCATAAAAAACCAAATTTTTAAAAACAGGTCTAAAAAGCATCAATTGTAAATTATATTTAATATAATTCACTTTTTATTATTTACACTTTTATCTGATTTTTGCCTTAAAACTGAATTATTTTAATTATTTTTTAAATTTGTGTACAAGGAATCGCACAAGCCATCCCAAATGCAGTATTTGTTTTTGATTATCTTTTATTAATAAGGGGGATTTATTATGGCCAATATCAGCAATATCAAAAAGGACTTTTTAATGCTAAAGGGTCCTTTAGCCACAAAAGGCTATGACCGATGGTGGCATTCCTTTACAGCCGAAAATGCCGAAACTGGAGAGCAAAAGCCATTTTTTATCGAATACTTTGTGTGTAATCCTGATTTAGCTCAAGATGAGCCTGTGCTTGGGCAATGGATACCAAACCAGATAAACAATAAACTCCCGTCTTATTTAATGGTCAAGGCTGGGTGGTGGGGTGAAGATGCCTCCCAGATACACCGATTTTTTTCATTAAAAGATGTTTCAATGACCTTCAATTTTCCTTTTAGCATCACCGCTGACGATTGCTTTTGTTCAGAAAACGAAATGCGTGGCAGTGTTTATGTCAGTGAAAAAGACGCAAGTATTCATCCCGAATATATGTGTGACAGCGGTGAACTTGTCTGGAATTTAAAAATTGAAAAGAGAATAGCTTTTAATATCGATTATGGTGTGGGTCAATTGTTTCAAAAGTTCAACGCCTTTGATGCGTTTTGGCACGCTGAGGGTATGAAAACAGTATATGAAGGCGAGCTGTACCTTAATGGTACAAAATATTTGGTAAACCCTGAAACCTGCTATGGCTACGCCGATAAAAACTGGGGAAGCGACTTCACAAACCCATGGATATGGATTTCTTCAAACAATCTGACGAGTAGAATGACTGGGGATAAGCTTCCCAATAGTTCCTTTGCTATTGGCGGTGGCAATCTCACGCTTTTTGGGATTTCGCACGAAAAAAATTTGTTTGGCAGTTTTTGGTACGAGGGAAAAGATTACGAATTCAACTTTTTAAAGTTTTGGACATCTTGTCAAACGCAACTTGTTTGTAAGGAAACTGAAGACGAGATTTTGTGGCATATTAGGCAAGAAACCCGACAGGCAGTTATGGAGTCCAAAATACGATGTTATAAAAAAAATATGTTGCTTATTAATTATGAAAACCCAAACGGGAATAAAAATCACAATCGCCTTTGGAGTGGCGGAAATGCAACAGGTATCGTCACACTTTGGAAAAGGAAAAGTGGAACTCTTTATCTGGTTGATGAAATCATTGCAGAAAATGTTGGCTGTGAATATGGTGAAGTCAACGACCAGCAAGATTAACCACTTATAGCTTTGCTTATCAATACATAATTGATACATGGGAATGCAAATAGGGCAGTTAATAAATTTACAAAGATTTTTGCTGCTTATTTTATGTGCCTACTTTTACAATTAATTTAACCTTAATGTCACTTAAAATTTAATTCATTCCATATAAAACCAACAGGCAGGGACTCCGTTAAGAGTCTCTGCCTGTTCAAGCTTTTATTCAATTTTTCCAATACGAGAAATAAAGTAGTCCAACTTAACCATCTCCCTCATTCTTACAAATATACTGCTCGAATCATAACGGGTTCATAGACAGGTCTTCCCAACTGAATCATCTCCAATTTTTGAATTAAATATTTGCTTGTAGGTTACAAGGTACGAAGTGTATTTGCCGTACCCAACATTATTATTCACTGCCGATTTACTTTTATACGCTTACATTACGCGTCATTAAATATTTTCGATGATTTTTCCTTCACGCATTTGTATCTGAGTGATTAAAATACCAAAAGCGTTTTGATATTTTTTAATCAGCGGTATTTCTCTTTCTGTTATGATAGATATGGATATCCCTGTGGAATTTCCACGACCTGTTCTGCCCGCACGATGGAGATAATCAGTTGGATTTTCTGGAATGCTTAAGCTGAAAATTACCTCTACATTTTCAATATGCAGACCGCGTGATGCAATATCGGTTGCAATTAGGTAATTTATCTTTCCTTTTGAGAAATCTGACAGCACATTTTTTCTTTCTCCTTTTGCACTGCTACCTTGAATACTTTCTGCATTGATTTTGTGGTATTTCAGCTTTTCTGTGGCAACATCGATTTTGTCTGCATTGTTAATGAATACGATTGCTCGCTTTGGCTTTAAAATGTATCCAAGTTTTCTAAAAGTTTCAATTTTATCTCTTTCCTCAACAACGATGTACATATGCTTAATATTCTCTGGTATTGTCAAAGTTTTTGCAGTCTTGACCGACAAGAGATTTGTTGCGATTTCCTCCGCAGTTTTTTGAGCTTTTTCCGAAATGCTTGCAGATAGAAAAATCTTTTGTGTGTCACGCATTGTAGACTTTATAATCGCTTTAACACTATCAATGTTATTGATGTCGAGCATTTTATCTGCTTCATCAATTACGATAGTTTTTATAGTATGGGCTGATATCTTTTTTCGTTTAATAAGCTCAATAATTCTGCCTGTTGTTCCTATAACAATCTGCGGTTTTTCTCTTAATTTTTCGATTTGTGTGTTGATGTTTACATCGCCAAATATCGTGCATGATTTCATTGCAACTCCACTGTTTTTTGAAAGGGTTTCCACCTGACGATGGGCTTGCATTGCAAGTTCATGCGTTGGCACTAACACAAGCACTTGTGTTCCACGCAGATCCGTATTGTGTCTCATATAAATAGGTAATAGGTATGCAAGGGTTTTTCCCGAGCCTGTTTCTGATTGTATAACAATATTTTTATTTTCCATTATCAGTGGGATTGCTTGCTCTTGCACCTTTGTTGGTTGCTCTATGCCTTGCATTGCAAGACCTTTTATGATGCTTTCATTTAGCCCCAATGTGTTAAAATTCATACGCTTTCCTTTCCGATAGATTTCGATGTCACGAAATCTTGTAGTTCATCTTTTACTTCACTTGCTTTATCATGTGCAAGTTCACAAGCTCTTATTATATCGTCCAAGCTATCCGCAGAGATTAGAAAACGCCCTTTATGGCAAAAAGTAAGGGTTTGAATACCTGAAATTTTCTGTATTTCATCTTCGTTAACGCCTGCCCATTCCTCTGGGAAATAACATTTAACTTCATTTGTATCTTTGGAAGCAGGAACAACTTGAGCGTTATATCCACCCTTTTGAGAGGGATACACAACAAATTCTGCACTGGTTGTCATAAGCACTGATTTCCATGGTGCAAACTGTGGCAAGACAACAATATTGCCACGAGAACTTGCCAATGCCTCCTCAACAAGTGATTTTGCCCTGTGAACGCTAACCATGCGGTCAAGTTTCTTTCTAAGTATAACATTTGCAAAGCAAACTGCCTCATCAAAGCACTTGTCACTTGATTTTTCAGAATCCCAGCTTGGATTAAATGTATCAATTATACTGGCAATCGGGTTTCCACAACCCGTATTATCATCTTCATCAAGGGGTTGAACAAATGACTCATCAAAGTGAATCGCCTCTTTATCCGCCTGTTCTACCGGACACCCAATTTGTATCAATAGGTTCTTTCCAAATTTTTTCCACAGCAAACCAAATGCAGCGTATGGCACTCCATTTTCCCTGATTTCAGCCGTTTCTTGATGATGATCAAATTCTCCATAGCCTATATCGAAAACGATTCCGTCAAAATCTTGTGTAACTTTAAACTCACGGATAATCTGAATATTAGGATTCATCATCCTTAAAAGTGCAGATGAAAACACATCATCCGCATGGAATTTTCCGCCATGTGTCAAGGCGTTGTTTATTATTTCTGTCATTTTACTCTCATTTCATTTTATAATAATTATAACACAGCTTGATTTTTAACCACACAGTTTGATTTTTTATTGTGATTTCTAATATCATTTCTCCATTTTTATGTTCTTTCAGTATATAACCAATCTGCTCTGTGGTAAATATTTTTATATCCATTACTGTTTTTATTTTATAATATCTTGTTATATTGTGCCTGACAATATAATTGATATTTTCTATATGTTTTGTTGTTCGGTCAAACGGATATCAGTATAAAGCTACTGCCGGTAATTAAACAAGAGCAAGCGTCCCACCAAAAAAGTAGCAGGGTGCTTGCTCTTTTTAGTTGTAATCCGCCGCCATCATTCCCACTCGACTGTGGCGGGGGGTTTTGTTGTGATATCATAGACTATGCGGTTGACTTGCTTTACCTCGTTTGTTATGCGGTTTGAGGCAGTTGCAAGCACTTCAAATGGTATCTTTGCCCACTCGGCTGTCATAAAGTCTGATGTGACTACTGCACGAAGTGCAACTGTGTAATCATATGTTCTTGCATCTCCCATAACTCCAACGCTTCTAACATTTGTTAGCACTGCAAAATACTGGCTGATTTCTTTATCCAGACCCGCTTTTACAATTTCGTCGCGGAAGATTGCATCTGCATCACGAAGTATGTCGAGTTTTTCTCTTGTTATCTCTCCCATTATTCTGATGGCAAGACCAGGTCCAGGAAACGGCTGACGCCATACGAGATGAGCTGGTATTCCAAGCTCAATGCCTGCTTTTCTTACTTCGTCCTTGAAAAGATCACGAAGTGGCTCGATTATGCCTTTAAAATCTATATCCTCTGGCAGACCGCCAACATTGTGGTGGCTCTTGATTACCGAGGCATCGCCTGCACCGCTCTCAATAACATCTGGATAAATAGTTCCCTGAACAAGATAGTCCGTTTTGCCGAGCTTTGCGGACTCCTCCTCAAAGACTCTTATAAACTCTTCGCCAATGATTTTACGCTTCCTTTCTGGCTCTGATACACCATCAAGCTTGCTTAAAAATCTGTCTTCAACATTGACTCTGATTATATTCATGTCAAACTGCTTTTTGAATACTCTTTCGACTGTGTCACCCTCGTCCTTGCGAAGAAGACCATGGTCAACAAATATGCAGGTTAGATTTTTGCCAATTGCCTTGTGCAGCATAACAGCAGCAACAGAACTATCTACTCCGCCTGAAAGCGCACAAAGAACCTTGCTGTCGCCAAGCTCCTGCTTGTATTTTTCTATTGAACGGGCTACAAAATCTGTCATTACCCAGTCGCCTGTGCAGCCACACACATCAAACAAAAAATTCTTTAACATCTGTGTTCCATATTGCGTGTGTGTAACTTCTGGATGGAATTGCACAGCATATATTTTTTTATCCTCATTTTCCATTGCGGCACAGGGGCAAGCAACCGTCGTTGCCGTTACCTTATATCCCGCTGGAACTTCGCTTATATAGTCTGTGTGGCTCATCCAACAACTGCTGTTTTGCTCAATATCCTTGAACAATTTGCTTTCAGTTGTCATTAGTTCTACATGGCCATATTCGCTGTTGTTTTCTGCACTTGTAATCTTGCCCTGCTCCATAAATGTTATGAGCTGTGCCCCATAGCAAATTCCAAGCACAGGTATACCAAGGCTTAAAATTTCGGCAGTGTAGCGTGGCGACTTTTCGTCATATACGCTGTTTGGTCCGCCTGTAAAAATTATGCCTTTATATCCCTTTGATTTTATTTTTTCTATCGGTGTTGTATATGGCAAAACCTCTGCATAGACATTTTGCTCTCTGACTCGGCGTGCAATAAGCTGATTGTACTGCCCACCAAAGTCAAGTACCAATATTGACTCATACATAAAACAGAAAACTCCTTGTTTATCTCATTATTATTTCGTCTCTTTTTGGTCCGTTAGAAACCATTGTAATCGGTACCATTATCTCTTTTTCAATGAATTTAACATATTCCTGTGTTTCTATCGGAAGCTTGTCAAACTCTTTAATTCCTCTGATATCCTTATGCCAGCCCTTTAGTGTTACAAGAATTGGCTTTGCTTTTGAAAGCTTTGGTGCAACAGGGAACTCTTTTATGATTTCTCCGTTAATTTCATAGCCTGTGCAAATCTTTATTTCCTCAAGATATGAAAGGCAGTCAAGTGCAGTCAAAACAACCTGTGTTGCTCCTTGTGCTGCACAACCATAGCGTGTTGCAACGCAGTCAAACCATCCCATTCTGCGTGGTCTTCCTGTTGTTGCCCCAAATTCACCAGCGTCACCGCCATGAACACGCATTGTCTGCGCATCGTCGCCAAAGATTTCGCTGACAAATTCCCCTGTGCCAACACAGCTTGAATATGCCTTTGTAACTGCAATTATATCCTTGATTTCATATGGTGGAATACCCGCTCCAACTGTGCCATATCCAGCAAGAGTCGAAGATGATGTTACCATTGGATATATGCCAACATCTGGGTCACGAAGTGACCCAAGCTGACCTTCGAGCAACACTGTTTTGCCCTCTTTTATTGCATTGCGAACAAAAGTGGTAGCATCGCCGACAAAAGGTCTTATAACCTCCCTATAGCCAACAAGTGTGTTGAACAATTCGTTTGTATCTATAAGGGGTTTGTGATATACATACTCAAGAATAAGGTTTTTAACTTCACAAACTCTATCTATCTTTTCTTTAAGATAACCATCGTCATAAAGCTCGGCAACCTGAAATCCAACCTTTGCATATTTGTCTGAATAGAACGGAGCTATGCCTGACTTGGTTGAGCCAAATTGTCTATCGGCCAGACGCTCCTCCTCATACATATCAAACAAGATATGATAAGGCATTACAATCTGTGTACGCTCAGATATCATTAATTTGGGCATTGGCACACCTTTTTCAACCACTGCATTAAGCTCATTCATGAACTTGGTGACATCAAGTGCAACCCCGTTTCCAATGATATTGACTGTGTTTGAACTGAATATTCCTGATGGCATCTGGTGAAGTGCAAACTTTCCATATTCGTTTATTATTGTGTGTCCTGCGTTTGCACCGCCCTGAAAACGAATGACGATGTCTGACGAAGAGGAAAACATATCTGTTATTTTACCTTTACCTTCATCTCCCCAGTTTGCTCCTACAATTGCTCTTACCAACTAAAGCACCTCCGAAAATTTTTGCAAATCCTGTTAGACCTTTATTTCTATATCTATTCCAATTAGACTATTGTACTTTTCTAATATCGGATTAATCTGCTCCTCAACAAACTCCTGTGTCTGCTGTGGCGCTCTGCCAACGAAGTTTGATGGTTGCATTACTGACAGCAATTCGGCAAGTGTCATACCAAAGGAGTCATCCGAGGCAATTCTTTCAAGCAAGTCGTTTGCTCCACCCTGCTCTTTAACAACTCTGCCTGCATCCATTGAATGGACACGGATTTTTTCGTGAAGTTCTTGCCTATCTCCACCCTTTTTAACCGCTGTCATCATTATGTTTTCTGTTGCCATGAACGGAAGCTCTGCCATTAAATGTTTCTCGATGATTTTTGGATAAACAACAAGCCCTGTGACAACATTTATATAAAGCTCAAGAATTGCATCGATTGCAAGAAAAGCCTCTGCAACGCTTATTCTCTTGTTTGCGGAGTCATCAAGCGTTCTCTCAAACCACTGCGTTGAAGCTGTCATTGCCGGATTAAGTGAATCCGCTATGACATATCTTGAAAGAGATGTTATTCTCTCACTTCTCATTGGATTGCGTTTGTACGCCATTGCAGATGAACCTATCTGACTCTTTTCAAATGGTTCTTCAACTTCTTTAAGATGCTGAAGAAGACGCAAATCGTTTGAGAATTTTGAAGCTGACTGTGCGATGCCACTAAGCGTTGCAAGCACTTGTGCATCCAGCTTTCTTGGATATGTTTGACCAGAAACTGCAAAGCAATTCTTGTATCCCATTTTTTGTGCTATCTTTTTGTCAATTTGTTTTATCTTGTCTGTATCACCGTCAAACAGTTCCATAAAACTTGCCTGTGTTCCTGTTGTACCCTTTGAGCCAAGAAGCTTCATGCAACTTATTTGATACTCAAGTGCATCAAAATCCATCAACAAATCCTGAAGCCATAGGCTTGCTCTTTTGCCAACTGTTGTGGGCTGTGCGGGCTGAAAATGTGTGAATGCAAGGCAAGGCAAGTCCTTGTATTCTAATGCAAACTTTGAAAGCCTGTCCAGAAGATTTACCATCTTCTTTTTTACAAGCTCAAGTGCCTGTGTCATGGTTATTATATCCGTATTATCCCCAACATAGCAAGATGTTGCACCAAGATGGATAATTGGCTTTGCTTTTGGACACTGCTCGCCATATGCAAAAACATGTGCCATCACATCGTGACGCACAAGCTTTTCACGCTCGGCAGCCACTTCATAATTTATATCGTCTTTGTGAGCCTTTAGCTCCGCAATTTGTTCATCAGTAATGTTAAGACCAAGCTCCTGCTCTGTTTCTGCAAGTGCTATCCAGAGCTTTCTCCATGTTCTAAATTTAAAATCAGGTGAGAAGATATATTTCATTTCTGCACTTGAATAGCGAGAATTAAGCGGACTTTCATAAATGTCCTTAATCATCTTCGACCATTCCTTTCTTTATATCTATTGGGTAATCACCTGTAAAGCAGGCATCACAATATGTCTTTTCTTTTGTGTTAATAAGCTGACCAAGCGAGTTTTTGTCAAGAAAACTCAAAGAGTCTGCACCGATAAGCTTGCGAAGCTGGTCCACAGAATTGTGGTTTGATGTCAGCTCTTCACGCGTTGGAATGTCTGTTCCAAAATAGCATGGATAGTGGAGAGTTGGAGAGCTTATGCGAACATGAACCTCCTTGGCACCTGCATTCTTAAGAGCCTTGACAATGTTTGCACTTGTGGAGCCTCTAACGATTGAATCGTCAATCATTATTATACGCTTACCTGCTACTGTCTGCTTGATAACATTAAGCTTTATTCCAATGCTTGTTGTTCTTTCGCTCTGTGTTGGCTTTATAAATGTTCTTCCAACATAGTTGTTGCGGGTAAATCCGATGCCATATTGTATTCCGCTTTCGTTTGCATAACCAATTGCGGCGTCAAGCCCCGAATCAGGCACACCGATTACAAGGTCAGCATCAACAGGGCTTTGCCTTGCAAGAAGCGCTCCTGCCTTTAGCCTTGAGCTATGAACTGGTATGCCATCTATAATGCTGTCTGAGCGAGCAAAATAAATGTATTCAAAAATACAGATGTTTTGCTTGCCAGAACAATTTTCTTTAAAACTTTTTATGCCCTGTGAATTGATAACAACAATTTCTCCCGGCTCAATATCACGAATAAATTTTGCACCGACAGCGTCAAGCGCACAAGTTTCGGAAGCCGCAACATACGCGTTGCCTCTTTTGCCAAGAACAAGTGGCCTAAAGCCATTTGGATCCCTTGCAAGGACAAGCTTTGTTGGACTCATTACAACAAGGGAATATGCACCCTTTATTCTTTTTGTTGCCTTCTGAACGGCAATTTCAATGCTTGGTGCATTAATTCTTTCCTGCGCAATGACATGAGCAATAACCTCGGAGTCTATTGTTGTGTGAAACATCGCACCATTCTGTGAAAGCTCGTCCCGCACCTCGTCCGCATTGGTAAGGTTACCGTTATGAGCAATCGCAATTCTTCCGTTTTTATGACCTATAACAAGTGGTTGCGCATTTTGCACTGCACTTGCACCAGCTGTGGAATATCTAATGTGACCAATTGCTATCTGTCCCACCAGAGATTCCAAAATATCATCGTTGAAAACTTCTCCAACAAGTCCCATATCCTTATGGATAGATATAACTCCCATGTCGTTAACTGCTATTCCACAGCTTTCCTGCCCTCTATGTTGCAAAGCATAAAGCCCAAGATATGTTGCCATTGCAGGCTTAATAAGGTCATCGCCGTAGATTCCAAAGACGCCGCATTCTTCATGCAGTTTATCAAACGGAATTTCCGTATATGGCACAATATCACCTCGAAAAAATATGTAGTATAAATATTATTTAAGTCCTAATCTCTTTGCCATTTCCTCATAAGCTTCCTCAACGCTTCCCATATCCCTGCGAAAACGGTCTTTGTCAAGTTTTTCATGAGTATCCATGTCCCAGAAGCGACAAGTGTCAGGAGAAATTTCGTCTGCAAGAATTATGTCACCCTTAAAGCGGCCAAACTCAAGCTTGAAATCTATAAGCTCAACATTCTTTGTTGCAAGATATTCTTTTAAAATATCATTGATTTTAATAGCCATTTCCTTGATTTTGTCGATTTCTTTCTTCGTTGCAAACCCACACGCAAGTGCATGAGAGTCGTTTATCATTGGGTCGCCAAGTGCATCATCCTTGTATGAAAACTCAACAACTGGGCAAAGAAGTTCCTGTCCCTCAACAAGTCCAAGTCTTTTTGCCATTGAACCAGCTGCTTTGTTACGGACAATAACTTCGAGCGGAACAATCTGAACTTTTTTTACTGCTGTTTCTCTGTCGCTGAGTTCTTCAACGAGATGAGTTGTTATGCCATGCTCTTCAAGCATTTTGCACATGAAATTTGACATCTTATTATTTATGACGCCCTTACCATAAATTGTACCCTTTTTAAGACCATTAAATGCTGTTGCGTCATCTTTATAATCAACAATCAACACATCTTCATTCTCTGTCTGATAAACCTTTTTTGCTTTTCCTTCGTACAACATCTCAAGCTTTTGCATAATTTTTACCTCCTGAAATTTTCAATGATTCAGAATTTTGCGTTTTTTATTCTTTCAACGGCTTCGAGCGTCTTTTTCGCACTACCGAAGCCTGTTAATCTAAAAAATCCTTCGCCGGCAGGGCCAAAGCCCGAGCCAGGTGTTCCAACGACTTGAATATCGTAAAGAAGCTTGTCAAAGAAGTCCCATGATGTCATTCCCTTAGGAACTTTGAACCATACATATGGTGAATTGACAGCACCCCAAACTGTGAATCCTGCCTCTTTCAAGCCTTCGCTGATAACCTTTGCGTTGGTTCTATAATATTCTATTGTTTGCTTTACCTGCTCACGGCCAGCGTCGCTATATACTGCTTCTGCTGCACGCTGTGTGATATATGATACACCGTTGAACTTTGTTGCCTGCCTTCTTGCCCAAAGCTGGTTGAGTGAAATATCGCCACACTTAAGCTCCTTTGGGACTATTGTATATGCACAACGAACTCCAGTGAATCCAGCTGTTTTTGAAAAGCTTCTGAATTCTATTGCACAGGTTTTTGCACCCTCTATTTCAAAAATGCTGTGCGGGATATCCTCTGATATAAATGCTTCATAGGCAGCGTCAAAAAGAATTACACTACCGTTTTTGTTTGCATAGTCAACCCACTTTTTAAGCTCTTCCTTGCTTGCTGCCATTCCAGTTGGATTGTTCGGAAAGCACAAATATATCAGGTCTACCTTTTCTGTTGGAAGCTCGGGAAGAAAGTCATTTTCTGCTGTGCAGTTAAGATAGACAAATTTACTCCATCTGCCACTTGGCAAAATGTCACCTGCTCTGCCTGACATAACATTTGTGTCAACATAGACGGGATAAATTGGGTCACACACAGCAACGACATTGTCAACCGAGAAAATATCTCCAATATTGCCTGTGTCACTCTTTGCTCCGTCACTTAAAAAGATTTCGTCAGTGTCAATGTTAACCCCTCTTGAGGTGAAATCATATTCCTTAATTTTTGAAACGATAAAATCCATTCCGTACTCTGGTGGATATCCACGAAATGTGCTTTCATCAGCCATATCGTCAACCGCACTGTGCATTGCACCAATAACCGCATTTGGAAGTGGACGAGTTACATCTCCGATTCCAAGCCTTATTATCTCTGCGTTTGGATTTTTTGCACTAAACTCTTTTACCTTTTTCCCAATAGTTGAAAAAAGGTAGCTACTTTGAAGCTTTAGAAAGTTCTCGTTAATTTTCATTTGATGCACCTCTTGCAAATTTATATGTCAATTTCTCCTGTAAATACTGTTGTTGCAAAACCTGCCATATATATATCGTTTGATTTGCTGTCCCACCGGATTGTCAGCTCTCCTCCGAGTAATCTAACATTTATATCCTCGTCCTTTTTGCAATGCCCACATAGAATGCAGGCAACAGCCGCTGCACAGGCACCAGTGCCACAGGCAAGTGTTTCACCCGCTCCACGCTCCCAAACACGCATCTTTATTGTCCTGCTATCTACAAGCTCGACAAACTCTGTGTTTATTCTGTCTGGAAAACACTCGTGGTTTTCAAAGCCCGGCCCAATGCTTTCAAGCCTTAACAAACTAACATCTGGAACAAAGGTTACGCAGTGGGGATTTCCCATTGAAACGCAGGTTACATTAACCGCAACGCCCGATACAGTTATTGATTTTTCGACAACCATATTACCATCAAGAGTTGTTGGAATTTCAGCTGGGTTAAGAATTGGCTCACCCATATTTACTGTTGCCCTTGTGACTTTATCGCCATTTGTTTCAACTTTAATATATTTAATTCCGCTGAGAGTTTCAATGGAAATATCTTTTTTGTCCGTCATCTTATGGTCATACACATACTTTGCAACACAGCGAATTGCGTTGCCACACATCTTGCCTTGTGAACCGTCTGAGTTATACATATCCATTTTATAATCAGCGACAGATGAGGGAAGGATAAGCACAAGCCCATCTGACCCAATTCCAAAGTGACGGTCACTAATTTTTCTGGCTGTTTCGTTAATATTTTTCACAGTCTGGTTAAAGCAGTTAACATATATATAATCGTTACCTGCACCTTGCATTTTTGTGAAAATCATTTTATCTCCTCCAGCCAAAAATAATGCGTCATTTTTTAAAAATACTTATTAAGTATAACATCACAAAATGTAATAAATCAATAGTAATAATAGCACTATATTATTTTTTTTGACCCATAATCTGTTAAATTTGACTAACGCTGTTTTAGTGCTTGTTATTTTGACAGTTCTCGCCTTGTTTTGCACTGAGTAAATTGTCACAATTGCTATTCTTTTTATTTCTATAAAAACTATGTTGAATTTGTTCAAATGATATGATAAACTTTATGTTTAGTAGAGAGAGATTTCAACTGATACACAACTATTATTATGTATCTTATATACCTAATAATATAACAATATTTGATACACTTTTTTTGGGAAAGGCATGGTGAAGCTTTAGTGTCAGCGTTTTTAGTTCTTGAAGACGGCACAATTTATGAGGGCACAGCAAGAGGTGCTTTCAAAGAAACAGTTTGTGAAATTGTTTTTAACACCTCAATGACTGGTTATTTAGAGATATTAACGGATCCGTCGTATGCCGGACAGGGTATTGTAATGACTTACCCTATGATTGGCAATTATGGAATCAGTCGAGAAGATTTTGAGTCTATTCGCCTTCAGCCGTGTGCTTTTATTGTTCACGAGCTTTGCGACACTCCTTCTAATTTCCGTTGTGAAGCAACACTTGAAGATATACTTGTTGAATTTGACATTCCTTGTCTTGTTGGTGTTGATACCCGTTCAATAGTTAAAAGACTCCGTGAGAGCGGAACGATGCGTGGCATTATTACCGAAGATATTTCGGATATGCCACGCCTTTTTGAAAAAATAAGAGGTTTTAAGCAGATTGAGCTTGTTGAATCCGTCAGCATCGATAGCAAAAATGTTGTTGGCGAGGGAAACAGTGGCTATAAAATCGCACTTATGGATTTTGGCACAAAGAGAAATATTGCAAAATCTCTTGCAAGCAGGGGCTGTGTTGTAACAGAATATCCTTGCCATGCAACCGCACATGAGATTATTGACAGTAAGCCAGATGGCATCATGCTCAGCAATGGGCCTGGTGATCCTGCGGATTGTGTTGACATAATAAATGAAATAAAAATACTTGCTCAGTCGGGTATTCCTACATTTGCGATTTGCCTTGGACACCAGCTTATGGCTTTGTCACAAGGTGCTAAAACGGAGCGAATGAAATATGGCCACAGAGGTGCAAACCACCCCGTTAAGTTTATTGATGAGGACAAGACCTATCTTTCCTCACAGAACCATGGGTATATGGTTTCTCCAACCGATTTGCCAAAGGGTGCAAGGGTTAACTGTATAAATGTTAACGACGGCACAGTTGAAGGAATTGTCTATGAAGGCAAGCCTATTTTTACTGTTCAGTTCCACCCGGAAGCATCGCCAGGGCCACACGACACATCATTTTTATTTGACAGGTTTTTAAAAATGATTGAGAGGGGGCATTACGATGATTGATAAGAGCATTAAGAAGGTTATGGTCATCGGTTCAGGTCCCATCATCATTGGTCAGGCCGCAGAGTTTGACTATGCGGGAACACAGGCTTGCCGTTCTCTTCGCGAGGAAGGTGTTGAGGTTGTTCTTGTCAACTCAAACCCAGCAACAATCATGACCGACAAAGATATTGCGGACAAGGTTTATATTGAGCCACTTACAATACCCACCCTTACAAAAATAATCCAAATAGAAAAGCCCGACTCTATCCTTCCAACACTTGGAGGGCAAACGGGGCTTAACATAGCTATGGAGCTTGAAGAACTTGGAATTCTTAATAAGAACGATGTTCGCCTTATCGGAATCAACTCTCGCGCCATCAAAATGGCCGAGGACAGACAAGAGTTTAAGGACACTATGGAGCGTATCGGTGAGCCTTGCATTGACTCTTTAGTGGTCGAAACCGTTGAGGACGCTGTTGGATTTTCATCAGAAATCGGATATCCCGTCATTGTTCGTCCCGCATATACGCTTGGTGGAACAGGTGGCGGAATTGCATATGATGAACCACAGCTTCGTGAAATTTCCGCAAATGGAATTCGTCTTTCCAGAGTTAATCAGGTGCTTATAGAAAAGTGCATCTCTGGCTGGAAAGAGATTGAATATGAAGTTATGCGTGACTCAAAAGGCAACTGCATAACTGTTTGTAACATGGAAAATCTTGACCCTGTTGGAGTTCACACCGGCGATTCTATCGTTGTTGCTCCTTCGCAAACACTTACAGATAAAGACTACCAGATGCTTCGTTCATCTGCTTTAAATATCATTTCTGCACTCGGTATTCAGGGTGGATGCAATGTTCAGTTTGCTCTGCACCCCGACTCATTTCAGTATGCAGTTATTGAAGTTAACCCAAGAGTTTCACGCTCATCTGCTCTTGCTTCAAAGGCAACTGGATACCCAATCGCACGAGTTGCTGCTAAAATTGCTCTTGGACTTGGACTTGATGAAATCAAAAACGCTGTTACAGGCACAACCTATGCAAGCTTCGAGCCTGCACTTGACTACTGCGTTGTTAAAATTCCTAAGTTTCCTTTTGACAAATTTGTTACCGCCAAAAAGACTCTTGGCACACAGATGAAGGCAACAGGCGAAGTTATGGCTATCTCTCGCTCATTTGAAGCTGCTTTGCATAAAGCTCTTCACTCGCTTGAGGAAAATCGCCAAAGCCTGCTCCTAAACGACTATGTTGAAATGAATACTGACAAGCTTTTAGAGCTTTTACACAATATTGACAACTTCCGTATCTATGTTGTTGCAGCATCAATCTTCAATGGCATTTCTCTTGAAGAAATCCATGAAATCACAAAAATTGATATGTGGTTCCTTAACCGCATCAAAAATATAGTAGATATGGAAAAAACTCTTGCAAGCGGTTCATGCAATAAAGAAACAATGCTTAAGGCAAAGCAAATGGGCTTTACTGACACCGTTATTGCAAAAAATATCGGAATCACTGAAAAAGCCGTTAAAAACATGAGAGATAGGTGGGCTATCAAAGCCTCTTTCTCTGTTGTTGACACCTGTGCTGCCGAATTTGCATCTGAAACTCCATATTACTATTCTGACTATGGTGTTGAGAATGAAGTTGACCCAAAGTCCAACCGCAAAAAAGTTCTTGTCCTTGGCTCTGGTCCTATCCGAATTGGTCAGGGTATCGAATTTGACTATTGCTCTGTTCACAGCGTTTGGGCTCTTCGTAACGCAGGCTGTGAAACAATAATTGTCAACAACAACCCAGAAACGGTTTCGACCGATTTTGATGTTTCTGACAAGCTGTATTTTGAGCCACTTATCCCTGAATATGTTGCAAATATCGTTGAGCTTGAAAAACCAGACGGTGCGATTGTTCAGTTCGGCGGACAGACAGCAATCAAGCTTACAAAGGCTTTGCACGACCTTGGAGTGACAATCCTTGGAACAGATGCAGACCATGTTGATGCCGCTGAAGACAGGGAGAGATTTGACGAAATCCTTGAGGCCTGCCATATTGACAGACCAAGAGGTCAAACAATCTTTACCGAGGAAGAAGCACTTGTTGCCGCACATTCACTCGGATATCCAGTGCTTGTTCGTCCAAGCTATGTTCTTGGAGGACAGGGAATGCAAATTGCAGTTAGCGATGAAGACATAGTTGAGTTTATGGATATTATTACACGCACAATTCCAGACCTTGACGAACACCCAGTGCTTGTTGATAAGTATATTATGGGTCAGGAAGTTGAAGTTGACGCAATATGCGACGGATATGATATTCTCGTGCCTGGCATTATGGAACATATTGACCGTGCCGGAATTCACTCCGGCGACTCAATCTCTGTTTATCCCGCCATTACCCTTTCGCAAAAGGTTCAGGATACTATTGTTGACTACACACGCAGACTTGCCTCTGCTCTTCATGTTATTGGCATGATGAATATCCAGTTTATTGTGCTTAACGAAACGGTGTATATTATCGAAGTTAACCCACGCTCTTCCAGAACTGTTCCTTATATCAGCAAGGTTACTGGCATTCCTGCCATCTCACTTGCCACTCGTGCAATGCTTGGTGAAAGAATTAAGGACATGGGATACGGCACTGGGCTTTATAAAAACAGTGGATATTATGCAATCAAGCTTCCTGTTTTTTCATTTGAAAAAATCATTGGAGCAGACACAAGCCTTGGTCCAGAAATGAAGTCAACCGGTGAAGTTCTTGGAATTTCCAAAGACTTTAATGAAGCTTTACTTAAAGCTTTTGACGGTGGCGGAGTAACCCTTCCAAAGGACGGAAAGATAATCGTTACTGTCTGTGATAAGGACAAACCGGAAATTTGTGAGATATTTAAAAATCTTGAGGACGCAGAGTTTGACATCTATGCAACTCCAGGCACTCAAAGAGCATTGATTGCGGCTGGTATTAGTGCAAAACCTGTCAACAAAATCACAGGCGAGTCACCAAACATTCTTGATATGCTCCACAAAGAGGAAGTTTCTCTTATCATCAACACCCCAACCCATGGACGACTTGAAAATCGCGACGGCTTCAAGCTTCGCAGAATTGCTGTTGAGGCAGGCACATCTTGCCTTACATCTCTTGACGCTGCAAAGTCGCTTATGGAAAGCACGCATATCATTCCATCTGATATAATTTCTGTAACAGACATCGCAACTCTTTAATTAACACTAATAAATAGTCAAGGCTGTATTCGTTATGAATACAGCCTTTGTTATATTATAAAAAGACTACAGGGAATGAAATCTTCCCTGTAGTCTTTTTTTGGTGGAGATGGCGGTAATCGAAACCGCGTCCGAAAGCTCATCCACACGACTTTCTACGAGTGTAGTTGTTCGTTTAAGATTCCCCTCAAAAACCGCCGAGCAACAAGCTGTTTTCTACGGTAGCCTTTAATTCATGATACGGCGCAAGGCAAAGCCATATTCACGGTCACTGCTAATCGACGCTCCATCCAAGGCCGCAGTTTTCCTTGGCGGAACGGCTGCTAATTAAGCAGCTTGTAAAGTTCTATTATTGTCGTTTAATTAAAAACTGCGGCGTTTAAAGCGGGTCCGCACCGCTACTCGCTTATCGTGCCTCAAAACCCCCGTCGAAATCCTTTCATCCCCATATTGATGAAATTATTAATACTGGCGTTCCTTTAAGGCCCTTTGCACATCTCTCTGTGCTGTCTTTTGTGCTATTGTATCTCGCTTGTCATAGTTCTTTTTGCCCTTGCAAAGACCAACCTGAATTTTTACCCTGCCATTTTTAAAGTATGCAGAAACGGGAATCAATGTGTAGCCCTGTTGCTTTGTAAGACCATAGAGCCTGTTGATTTCTCTCTTGTGCATTAGCAGCTTGCGAACACGCAAAGGGTCTTTGTTAAAGATGTTTCCCTGTTCATACGGGCTTATATGCATTCCATGAACATACATTTCGCCTTTATCAACACTGCACCAAGCGTCCTTAAGGTTAATTCTGCCCTGTCTGATTGACTTTACTTCAGTTCCAAAAAGTTCGATACCTGCCTCCGCACTTTCAATGATGAAATATTCGTGGAAGGCTTTTTTGTTTTGTGCGATTGTTTTAAGCTCGCTACTTCCCACTAATATCACATCCTTTCAATACTTTGGGATATTGATTGTAACACATTGAACTTTATTGTCAAGAGGAAATAAAGTGCATAAATTTAATTTTACAAAAAATTTAAATTTCTATTGTTTTTTCTCTTGCCGCAAAACAGATATAACAAATCATCTCTGTGCTAAACAGAAATAGGCATTACCGTTTCTAAACCCCAGCACTTTTAATCTAATTTTAACTCTTTTGCTTTGTATATCTGAATATAGCTATACAAAAATCAGGCTACATCACGCGCCTGCCCTCCATAGCTCTTGAAAGGGTTACTTCATCTGCATATTCTAAATCTGCTCCAACAGGAACACCATAGGCAAGCCTCGTTGTCTTTATTCCAATTGGTTTAAGCAATTTTGAGATATACATCGCCGTCGCTTCGCCTTCAACCGTCGGGTTAGTCGCCATTATGACTTCCTTGACCTCGTCACTGTTCATCCTGGCAAGCAACTGCTTTAAAGAGAGCTGATCTGGACCTATTCCGTTAAGTGGAGAAATCACTCCATGAAGGACATGATATGTGCCATTAAACTCATGCGTGCGTTCAATTGCCATTACATCTCGCGGGTCTTCAACAACGCAGACAATGCTCTTGTCACGAGCATCGTTATTGCAAACAGAGCAGATATCATCCTGAGTAAGGTTGCAGCAAATCTTGCACTTGTGAATTTTTTCGTGTGCGTCAACTATGGCGTTTGCAAAAGCTTTTGCGTCATCTTTTGACATACTGAGAACATAGAAAGCCATTCTCTGTGCACTTTTTCGGCCGACACTCGGCATTCTTTCAAATTGCTCAATAAGCTTTGATAGAGCTGCAACATTGTAACTCATTTCTACCTCCGAAGTTTGTTGTTTAATTGCTTTCTATTAAAACAATCCCGGCATTCCCGGAATATTCATTCCGCCTGTGACCTTGCCCATTTCTCTTTCCA
Source organism: Oscillospiraceae bacterium (assembly GCA_036654375.1). GTDB lineage: Bacteria > Bacillota > Clostridia > Oscillospirales > Acutalibacteraceae > RZYX01. The sequence goes on along the minus strand of JAVVSD010000008.1, from coordinate 40,017 downwards.
TTGTTTCAGAAGCTTTTCTCATTGCCTCGTTTATTGATGCCATGAGCAAATCTTCAAGCATTTCAACATCCTCAGGGTCAACAACCTCTGGATTTATCTTTATGCTTTTAACTTCATGAGAGCCGTTAACTGTAACTTCAACTGCTCCGCCACCTGCACAGGCTGTGTAATCTGCCGCCTCAACATCTGCCTGAATACGAGCCATATCCTCTTGCATTTTCTGGACTTGCTTCATCATATTTCCGCCGCCACCAGCGTTTGGAATTCTTGCTTTCATAGTATATTACTCCTCTATCTTAAAATTAAAATCAAGGTTTTGTGCATGATTGATAAGATTATCCAGCGGGTCTTGTGGCTTTTTTTGCTCCACTTTTTCACTTGGATTATCATCAAGCGTGATTTTTAGCTCCTGCCCAAGAACTGCTTCAACTGCTTGCTTAACAGCACTTTTATGATAGTCATTTTCCATAAATATCTTAAACAGGATATTGTCTGACTTTATTACAAGAACATTTCCGTTCTTATATGCACTTGAGTTGTTTATTGCTCCGATAAGCCCTTTGTCTGTCTTTGTTGCCTCTCTTATAACCGCAAGCCACTTTTGTGGGTCAATCTCGCCATCTTTTACCGATTGTCCTGTGGGTTGCTCGGTGGCAGCTGAAACGGACTGTGCGGGTTGCTGAACAGGCTGTGTATGTGCCTGCTCCACTGGACTTGGCTGCTCACTCTGCTGTGTAACTACAAAGTTTTGTGGCTCCTCATGTTGTGCAACAGCGGGTGGCTCGTCAATATCAAAAGGAAGCGGGATTGTTTCATGCTCCTCATAAATCGGAACTATAGGCTCATCTTTTGGCTCTGGAGTAATAGGCTTTGGCTCTGCAAATGGTGGCTGTATCTGTGGTATTGGAACAACCATTTCAGGCTCTGCCTGTGGTGGAATATGAGCCATTGGCTTTGGCACAGGTGGCTTTGAAACACTTGGAATTGGCAATGGTGTTGGGGCAGCAAAGTCGCCGCCATTCATCACATCTTCAAGTGCCTTTATGCGAAGTGAAAGTTCTTTATCTCCTGCTACCTGCACTGAGCAAAGTTTTATCATTGTCATTTCCATCTCAAGCCTTCGATTAAGACCGCGCCTGAGATTTGACAAGGCTTGTCCTAAAATGTCTATAGCGTAAAGAATACCGTCCATTTCAAAACAACTTGCCGTCTGCTGAAGATTTTGAAATTCCTTATCTGTGCAGACTATGAGATTTTGCGGTGCCTTTACAGTCTTAACAATCATAAGATTTCTGAAATGATTTATAAGTTCGTCGCACAATCTTTCCATATCGCAGGAATGGTTGTGCAAGTAGTCTATTGTTTCAAGTGCCTTCGCACTGTTTCTCTCCATCATTGCTCCAGAAAGTGAAAAGAGATAGTCACTTCCTGCAAGACCAACAACTTCATTAACTATTTCAATTGTTATATCCTTGCCCTTGACCATACATTGGTCAAGTATTGAAAGCGCATCACGAAGCGCTCCATCAGAAAGCCTTGCTATAAGGATTGCCGCATCGTCTTCAAGCGTTGCACTCTCCTGCTCTGCAATAAAGCAAAGTCGTTTTGCTATATCTTCCGGTGGAATTCGATGAAAGTCAAATCGCTGACAGCGTGATAATATTGTCGCTGGAAGCTTATGTACTTCAGTTGTGGCAAGTATAAACTTGACATGTTGTGGCGGCTCTTCAAGAGTTTTTAGCAGTGCGTTGAACGCACCCATTGAGAGCATATGAACCTCATCTATAATATATACTCTGTACTTTGTATTGACTGGAGTAAAATTGACCTCTTCCCTTAAATCACGGATATTGTCAACTCCGTTGTTGCTGGCGGCATCAATTTCTATTACATCCATTATTGAGCCATTGTCAATTCCCCTACACATTTCACACTGGTTGCATGGGTCGCCGTTCTTTGGATTCTGACAGTTGACAGCCTTTGCAAAAATCTTTGCGCAGGTTGTTTTCCCTGTTCCTCTGGAACCTGTAAAAAGATAGGCATGAGATGACCTGCCACCATTTATTTCGTTCATGAGAGTTGTTGTGATATGCGGTTGACCAACGACATCCGCAAAAACTTGTGGACGCCATTTACGATACAATGCCTGATACATTCAAACACCCCCAAAATTAAAAATAAAAACAGAGAAGGTTTTTACTCGGTCATACGGCGAGCAGGCGGACTGTGGCGCACAGTGCTGGCCGCTTAATGCTGCTCGGTTCCCCGCCTGACATGATTCACGGTGCCCCGTCGCACAGGACCCACACGCCGTATGACCTAATAAAAACTCGCTCTGTTTAAAAGCTGTTTTGCATTAGATATTATAATATAAAATTCAAATAAACGCAATAGGCATATTACATCACTTTTTATGGATTTCTACATCAATGTTTACATTTTATACTGTTTTTTTATTTACACTTATGCTATAATATCTCTAATATGCAATTATATATGAATTGAATATTGCCTATTCACATGAATGTATAATATTATAACTTCTATCTTATATAATAAGGAGCTTAAAAGCAATGGGACTTTTCACTAAAATTTTCGGAGATTTTTCCTCAAAAGAAATTAAGAAGATTACACCAATTTCTGATAAGGTTTTAAAACTTGAGGATGAATTTAAAGCAATGTCGGACGAGCAATTAAAGGAGACTACTCCAAAGCTCAAGACCCGCCTTGAAGCTGGAGAAACTCTTGACGATATTTTACCTGAGGCTTTTGCAGCTTGTCGTGAAGCGTCAGACAGAGTTCTTAATATGCGTCACTACCCTGTTCAGGTTATCGGCGGTGTCGTTCTTCACAACTGCGGTATCGCAGAGATGAAAACAGGTGAAGGTAAAACTCTTGTTGCAACTTTGCCAGCATACTTAAATGCTCTTTCAGGCAAGGGCGTCCATATTGTCACTGTCAATGACTATCTTGCACGCAGAGACTCTGAGTGGATGGGTAAAGTTTTTCGTTTTCTTGGTCTTACTGTTGGGCTTGTTGTTAACGGCATGGAAACCGAAGAAAAGAGAGCTGCATATGCAGCTGACATCACTTATGGTACAAACAATGAATTTGGATTTGACTATCTCCGTGACAACATGGTCCAGTATAAAAATGACAAGGTTCAACGCCCTCACTTCTACGCTATCGTCGATGAAGTTGACTCAATTCTTATTGATGAGGCAAGAACTCCTCTCATAATTTCCGGAATGGGTACACAGTCTACCGAGCTTTACAAGGTTGCCAACAAATTTGTTAGCGGTCTTCGCATGGCAAAGGTTACAGAGCTTGACCAGAAGGAAGAGTACGAGGACAAGGGTGACGGCGACTATATTGTTGATGAAAAGGCAAAAACTGCAACTCTTTCCCAGAGTGGTGTTACAAAGGCTGAGGCATATTTTAACCTTGAAAATCTTATGGATGCAGAAAACTCTGAAATAAACCACCATATCAACCAAGCAATCAAGGCACATGGCGTTATGACACGCGATATTGACTATGTTGTTAAAGATGGTGAAGTTCTTATCGTTGATGAATTCACAGGCCGTATCATGCTGGGCAGACGATATAACGAAGGTCTTCACCAAGCTATTGAGGCAAAAGAAGGCGTTAATGTTCGCCGCGAAAGCAAAACTCTTGCAACAATCACTTTCCAGAACTACTTCCGACTTTATGAAAAGCTTGCTGGTATGACAGGTACAGCAATGACAGAGGCCGATGAATTTTCTGAAATTTATCATCTGTTCCCTGTTGAAGTTCCAACAAATATGCCTATGATTAGAATTGATAATGCCGATGCTGTTTATAAAACCGAAGTTGCAAAGTTTAACGCAGTTATCGACCAAATTGAAGAGTGCAACAAAAAGGGACAGCCTGTTCTTGTTGGTACTATATCCATTGAAAAATCAGAGCTTCTAAGCAAAATGCTTAAAAAGCGTGGGCTTAAACATGAAGTTCTTAATGCTAAAAACCATGAGCGTGAAGCAGAAATCATTGCACAAGCAGGTAAATTTGGCTCTATCACAATCGCCACCAACATGGCTGGTCGTGGTACTGATATTATGCTTGGTGGTAACCCGGAGTTCCTTGCAAAATCACAGCTCCGCAAAGAAGGATTTTCTGATGAAATTGTTGCTGAGGCAATGGGATTTGCCGACACTGAAAATGAAGAAATTCTTGAAGCTCGTGAGAAGTTTGCCGTTCTTCAAGACCAGTTTAGAAAAAATATTGCAGATGAGGCTGTCAAGGTTTGTGACTCTGGTGGCTTGTTTATAATTGGCACAGAGCGACATGAGTCAAGGCGTATCGACAACCAGTTGCGTGGTCGTTCAGGCCGCCAGGGTGACCCTGGTGAAAGCCGTTTTTATCTTTCAATGGAAGATGATTTGCTTCGTCTGTTCGGTGGCGAAAGAATGTCACGCATTATGGAAACTCTTAATGTTGACGAAAATATGCCTATCGAGATGAAGATACTTTCTAACACAATTGAAAGTGCGCAGAAGAAGGTTGAGTCACAGAACTATGCAACCCGTAAGCATGTTCTCCAATATGATGATGTCATGAATCATCAGAGAGAACTTATATATAATCAGCGTAATCAAGTTCTTGATGATGCCGACCTTAAGCCTGCAGTTCTCAAGATGTTTGACGAAACCGTTTCAGCCGCCGTTGACACTTATTGTTCAGCAGGCTCAAGCTATGACGATTGGAATATTGCTGGTCTTCGTGAGAAGTTCCTTGGTTGGCTTACAACTCCTGACGATTTTAGAGAAAAAATGTCAAGGGAAGAAATCAAGGATATGCTTACCGAGCGTGGACACAAAATTTATGACGAGCGTGAAGAAAAGTTCTCGCCTGAAATTACAAGAGATCTCGAAAGAATGATTCTTCTTAAAAATGTTGATTCATTGTGGATGGATCATATCGATGCAATGGAAGAGCTTAAGCGTGGCATCGGTCTTCGCGCATATGCACAGAAAGACCCCGTTGTTATGTTTAAGTTCGAAAGCTTTGATATGTTTGATGAAATGACAGCTTCTATCCGTGAAGACACCGTTATTCAGATGTTTACTGTTGTCGTCAGAAAAAATGAGGAAATTAGGCGTGAACAGGTTGCAAGAGTTACAGGCACAAGCGGTGGTGGCGACGGCTCAGAAGCACAAAAACCAGTCAGGAAGGGTCAGCGTATAGGCCCTAATGACCCCTGTCCTTGCGGAAGCGGTAAAAAATACAAAAAATGTTGTATGTTAAAGGAAAACAGCTAATAAATTATATGCTTATCAAAAGAGGCGATATTTTTGGAAAAGATACAGAAAGTAGCCGAAATCAAATCAACTGTTGAAAAAAATCCTAAAGAACAATTCCGAAATTTGATTAGCAAGTATTATGGGGACGATTTGCCTATACAGGTTCGTTTCTTTAACATTGTATTCTGTTTGGGTTTTTTTGCAGAGCTGATGGGAGTTGGGGCTTGTTTAATGCTCGGCTCATCCGTATATGCAATTTCTATTGCAGGTACCTTTGCTATTTTTATGCCTGCCATGTTTTTTTTCGCAAACTATTCAAAAACATATCACACCCAGATAATGGTTGCCAGCCTTGTTTTCTTAGATTTTATAATATTACCTCTTATGTATCTTACTGGAGGTGGAATTGATTGTGGCATTCCAAGCTATTTTGTGATGGGCATTGCTCTTACAATGTTTCTAATCAAAGGGCGGCTTGGAATTATCCTTGCTGTGATTGACTCTGTATGGTATCTTTTGGTGATTACTTTTTCTTATTACTACCCTAACTTTGTTATTGAGTTGCCTAATGAGCAGTCAGTTTTTATGGCAATAAGTTCAAATGCAGTTATGGCTGCTATTTCTGTTGCCTTTATTGCCCGAGGTATTTTTAGGCAGTTTAACAATGAAAAAATTGCTGTTAGCAAGCTTACCCGAGATCTTAGGGATATGTCTGTTAAAGACCCTTTAACAACAACATATAATAGAAGATTTATGTTTGAATTCCTTCAAAATGAAATGAGCAAATCGTGGGAACTTAATACTCCACTTTCCATTATCATGCTTGATATTGATAAGTTTAAACGCCTTAACGATAACTATGGCCACCTTGTTGGTGACGAAGTGCTTATTAATCTCTCTTTGATTCTCAAAACGAAGTGCAGAAATGACGACATTGTGTCACGCTATGGCGGTGAAGAATTCTTGATGATTTACCCTGGAGTTGACAATGAAATTGCCATTAAACGAGCTGAGGAAATAAGAGCAGCGGTTGAGGAGGCTTCCCTTAGCAAAGATGTTTTGGAAGATGTTACAGTCAGCATTGGTGTTGCTACATATAAAAAGGGAATGACAAATGTCAAATTCATTGATGAAGCAGATAAGTTCCTTTATAAAGCAAAAGAAGCTGGACGCAACAAGGTTTGCTATGACTAAAGATTTCAAAAGTGGGGTGTATCACGGGTGAAACAAATAATTGACAGGTATAAGCAACGATATGGTTCAGATGCTCCTTTTGAATTAAGGTTTTTTCACTTGTCATCGCTTTGTTGCTGTATCGTTTTTATCGCTAATTTTATTTATTTATCACGGCATAATTCTACATATGCCGCCAAATTGTTATATATATTTGCTTGCATTTTTATTATTATTACTAATCTCATATCAGATAATGCGAAGACAGAAAAGGCTAAAAGAGTCCCTATCATAGCCTTTTGTATTGGACTTAATGTAGTTTTCTTTCCGCTTATCTATCTGACAAGTGGTGGAATTCACAGTGCTGTTGCAATGTACTTTATTCTCGGAATTGTTTTTACAATTCTAAACCTAAGGAAAAAAGCACTTCTGATTGTATTGCCTATTGAAACTATCGTTTATCTTACAACATTTGCTATTTCCTATACCAAGCCCGAAGTTGTTTCATATTTTTATAGTATAGGAAATGACAAATTTGCTTCTGTTGCACTTGGAAGTGTTTTGACTGGGCTTGCTCTTGGCACTGTACTCAGACTTATAACCAGTGGCTACGAGAATGAACGCACAAAAGCAGATCAACTTGTTGAAAAACTTGAAGATATGACCACTCGCGACGCACTCACTGGAGCGTTTAACCGAAGATATCTTATGTCTTATCTTGATCATTGTATTGAAAGAGTTAACGACGGAGATCTTATCACTTTTTCTATAATTATGTTCGATCTTGACCATTTTAAAAGAGTTAACGATACCTATGGCCATGTTGTTGGCGATGTTGTTTTAAAATCATTTGTCGATGTGCTTAAAGCAAACATGAGAAGCATAGATATTATTGCCAGATACGGTGGCGAGGAGTTTATTGTTGTGCTTCCTACCAGCGACGAATTGTCTACCTACAGGCGTGCAGACCAAATTAAATCAAAGCTTGAGGAAATTTCACTTTGCGACGACCTTAAAGAGCGCGTAACCGTTAGCGGTGGAATCTGTGGGTTTGAGCCTTCAATTTCTGTCGAAGCTATGATTGAAAAAGCAGACAACAATCTTTATATTGCCAAGGAGCAGGGACGCAACAGAATCGCTTGGAGAAACGGCGCAACTCCACCTGTTTGTTATGCAGTGTTCGGATAAAACTAATCTTATACAGCACAATTCAAAGCCCTCGCTACAACAGCGAGGGCTTTATAATTTATTTGTTTTAATTTTAGTTCATCAAGAAATCTCCAAGCTCTGGCATATCCGTTATAAATGCTTTTCCAAATTCAAGAGCTGCTGTTCTTTCTTCTTCACGAGGAAGAAATACTTCGCCTTCGGCTGTTATTGAGTATACATTAAGAAGTGTATTTTCACTTCTTGTTCTGTTGTTTGAAAACTCAAAAACAATTCCTGATTCATCCTGCGCAATTATTGAAACAAGTCTATCTCTGAATATTCCTGGGAAGCTGAGTGCGACAAGACCAATAGCTTTGTTGTTTGGATCATCTGATACTATGCTGTTTCCAATAACCACTGTATTTCCAACTTCAACAGGATTAGAAAGTATTGGTTCACCAAACTCGAGTTGTGGCTTTGCTATCTCCTCTGCTACAGGCAACTCAATAGAATCTTCCACTTCTTCTATTGATGGTTCTTCTGGAAGCTGTATCTGCTCATCTAAATATGGACCACTCACAACAATTGGTGATGGTTGTTCTTCTACTTTCACTTCATTTTCCTCAGCAACATACGCAACTACTGGAATATCTGTTGTTGGGTTGGAAACTGAAATTTGGTCCTGTGGAGGTAGTATTACCTCTGGCTCTTCAAATGTTAAGCTAAAGAAAGGGTTTGTGCTTGACTGCTGTGCTTGTCCTGACACTTGAGCCTCAACTTCTGGGATAACTTCTGGGATAACTTCTGGGACAACTTCTGGGACAACCTCTGGCTCTGCAATAGGCTCTGGGGCTTCAATATCAACAGAGAGGAAAGGATTTTTTGAGCTTTCCTTAACCACTTCTTGAACCGTTACCTGTTCAATCACTTCCGGCTCTGCAACAGCTTCGCTTACAGCAGTGTCGTTGTTTATTTCAACAGGTATATCCCTCTCTTTAAAAATTAATTTAGGCTGCGGAATACCAGCTATCTCCGCTGCATTAGACGACGAATGGTCAGGCTGTGTAATTTTATTCTCATCATAAAGTGTTTCAAGCTTGCCCGCTATATATGGAAGGCTTGGCATGATATCATCATACTCATCATCTGTAGCATTTTGAGGCACTTCAGATATTATTGCTTGTGGCAGTTCAACCTCTGGTTGTGCTACAATTGCTTGTTCCTGCATTTCAATCTCCTGATTTAATATAGGAAGAGGTTCAACAACAATATTGTTTTCACACGCCGCTGTTTCTTGTACAAGCGGTTTAACTTCTGGGATTACCTGTTCAATTGCCACACTGTCTATTACTGCCGCAACATCATTAAGGTCAATTTGCGGTAAAATATCCACTGTTTCTGACGCAGGCTCTCTAACTACAGATTCTGTTACAGATTTTAAAATTTCATCATCTGCAACTGGCTTGCGAATTTTGGTTGGCTCTGAATTAGCCATCCCCTTTACGAGATTTTTAAGGTTCTTGTCAGCAAACATAATCGAGCCTGCCGCAGTTGCCGCAGTTGCCGCAGCAAGAATTCCTATTTTAAGAATTTTGTTTTCTCCCATTAAAATTGAACCTCCTAAGTTGACTCATTAATACAACGCTAATCATATAGTTTCATTTTACTATATTTTACTCACCATGACAAGAATGTTTTTACATTTTGCGTATTAAATGGTGAAGAAAACTGTTCTTTAAGAGTTCCAAATAGATTTGGGTGAGCAGTATCTGAGTCCATCACTGTTTTAAATGCTTCTCTGTAACTTGTGTAGTTGGCATTTCCACCATCTGCATACGGGAAGAAATTAAAGTTTTTATTTGCATTTGACTTAATAAACGGGCTTGCCGAAAGGTCATCATTCAGGCAAAGGACATACTGAGCGGTTGACGCACTCTTTGAGCTTGAACTTGTGAACACATAAATTATTGCACCGCTTTGCGAGGAGTCTGTACTACACATCATTTGTGCCGCACTTGCGCTTTCGCTAAAATCTGAAGAAAGCAATTCAATAGTTTTTTTGATAAACTTATCATTTGGGTTCCTTGTAAGCTTTGTTTCACTGTTGCTCCCATTTGTGTATGTCATTGTGTACTGATCAACGCGATTATACGCGGGGGCAGGTGTGTTGTTGTTTGGTCTTGGTTCAGTTGTGTTCTGCTGCCCAGGTTTAGCTTGATTTGATGACTGCCCCTTTGATGTTGTTCCCTTTGCCGGCTGGTTTGAGGCAGAATTTTGTGCAGTTGCGGGCTTTTGCCCTTCTTTTGTTGTGTACTGCTTCCACCATGTGTCAGAACCATCATTCATGTTGCCCTGTGCAAGCTGTGCCGTCGGGTCAAAGGTTTTTATGGATTCATCACCCTTGTCTTTATCCTTATTGCACGCAGAGAAAAGCAAAACTATTGCAACAAGAGCAACTATGATTTTTTTATTCATTGTACTTCCTCCGTTTTATTAAGCGTTGTGCTTGTGCTTATCTGAAAGATTGGTCGTGAAGAGTTTTAAAGTTAGGATTTTGTGCTTTTTTCATCAAGAGATTTTTCTGGTCGGCATATGAAATTTTATTGCTCTTGTTCCAAGCTTTCTCTGATTCCTTTTTGGCTGCAAGGTATTCTGGTGTGCCACTATCCTGTGTAAAGAAACTGAAATAGCTGTCCTTATCTTTAAATATCTGAACCTGCATAAGAGTTGTGTCATTCCACAAAGTTGTTGTTCCAAACTGGAAAACATACTCGTAAGGGTTGCCTTCAAGAGTTACATGCACAAATATTCCGTCCGGAACTTTCATTCCTGCATTTGTATATTCTGATATTATTTTTGCTACATAATAGTCATTTTTATAACTTGACAAAGTTGTTTTTTCATTGTTTTCTTCTGTGAAAACAAGGCTACTTCCAACAAATGTCGGGCCTTTTGGTGTAGTCTTGTTTGGTGGCAATGGCTTTGCTGGGGCTTGCGTGGCTGGTGTGATGGCAATTATCTTATAAAAATATGCTTTGCCCGCCTTTGCACCTTCATCTGTAAAGCTTGTTGTTTTGGATGTACCAACTTTTGAATAATCACCATTTTGCGTTGTTGCTCTGAAAATATCATAGCCTGTTGCACCAGGAACAGCTTCCCAACTGATTTTAACGCTTCCGTCTTTTGCAACAGATGTTGTTCCAATTGATGCCTGTGTTTTTTCAGGCTTGCCTTTTTTTGTGGTCTTATCTGTATTTTCCTTTTTATCTACAGCTTGATCTTTTTTATCATCTTTATCTGATTTCTTTGTGCTGCTGGTTTTAACTTTTCCATCATCATCAATAGTTGGGGAATCGTTATTATTTGAGCAGGCTGCAAACACTAAAATTAAGACAAGAAATAATGCTAATATTGTTTGTTTTTTCACTATGTATAACCTCCGTTTTTTAAACCTTCTACATTGTCTATTATGGTATCATTTTTATCTATCTATTACAAGTTTTTTCCAATATAAATATTCTTAATTTTCTGTTAATTTATACTGTAAAACAAAAAAACAGAGTGATTAAACACTCTGTTTTAATTCTAATCGGTTTTTGCTATTAGAATGGTAAAAGGCTCTTGAGAATTTCTCCCAAAGTTTTTGAATTGAATCCGAAATGAAATGCGAGTTTTCTTACTACATCATAAGACATATTAAGATCAGCAATACCTGTAAGGAACATTGTAAGCATGTTACCTTCACCTCCGTTTATTATTGTAAATTCTTTATTCAAATTACAACTATATAATAGCACAATAACGGTTGTTTGTGTTAATAAATAATGAATTATTTATTAACATTTTATTAACACATATCAATATTTTAACTCTTTAGTAAATTATTTACATATTTTTAATTAGCTTAAACCATTGTTTTATGCAAATTTTATTTTATTATATTTACACTCTACCGCGTTACTATATCACCATAAATGCTGTGATATAAGACTTTATCGGCACTTTTTGTTTTTTCAACTCAGACTTTGTCTAAAAATCAAAGACCAAATCTTACTATATGTGATTTATATATATATTTAATCAAAATATCAATTTATTTTTGAACAAATTATTAACAAGATATTGTCTTTAGTAATATTTTAACATATTTTCAAAGAAATATTCCATTATTACGCAAAACTTTTGTCTATTTTTTATAGTATCACATTGATTTTACATCATATATGTGATAATATTATAACAGAAAGTATTAATTTCGACAAATTAATCTTAAAAAATATTACAGAGAAGGAACTGAAACAAATGTTAAATGCTTTAAGATCTTCTGGAGTTCTTTTTAATATTTCATCTTTGCCAGGTCCTTTTGGCGTTGGAGTTTTTGGGAAAGAAGCCTTAGATTTTATAGATATGATTTCTGATATGGGATTCAAATATTGGCAGGTTTTGCCTATTGGACCTATCGATGAAGCAAACTCTCCATACAAAAGCTCAAGTGCTTTTGCTGGCAGCCTCCTTTATATTGACCCGCGTTCCTTAAAATCCATGGGTCTTGTGTCACAGGATGAAGTAGACAACTGTCTTTGTCATTCCGATGAACGCAAGGCAAATTACACCTTCGCAGCGGAAAAAAGGCTGGCTCTGCTGCGTATTGCATATTCCAGAATAGACCAGCAGATGCGCTCGAGTATTGATAATTTTGCAACTCAGAACACATGGGTCGAGTCCTACGCACTATTTTGTGCAATAAAGGTCAACCAAGGCGGGACTCCATGGTGGGAGTGGGACTTTGGATACGATGATTATGAGTTTTGTAAACGGCAGTACTTCAAATTTATTCCATCTATTAACTTTTATAAATTCATCCAATACATTTTTTATCTTCAATGGTCTATTGTTAAAAACTATGCGAATTTCAAAGGAATAAAGCTAATTGCTGATATGCCTTTTTATCTTGCTTTGGACAGCGCTGATGTTTGGAGCAACACATATAATTTCCAAATTGATGAGGAAACACTCAAGCCAAATGGTTTTGCCGGTGTTCCACCAGACTATTTTTCGGATGACGGACAGCTGTGGGGCAACCCATTATATAACTGGAAAGCCATGGAGGACGATGGATATTCATGGTGGATATCAAGGTTTAAATTTCTCAGCCAAAGATTTGACATAACCCGTATTGACCATTTTAGAGCCTTTTCCTCATATTGGGCCGTGGACCCAGACTCCGAAACAGCAAAAAACGGCAAATGGCTTGATGGACCTGGTCAAAAGTTTTTTAGCATTCTTGACAACACTTTGCCTGGCATTAACCTTATCGCTGAGGATCTTGGATATGTTGGTGAAGATGTAAGAGAACTTTTGAAAAGCGCTGAAATTCCTGGTATGCGAGTTATGCAATTTGGACTTGAAGATATAAAAGATAGCCCTCATCTTCCGCATAATTATAGTTTTAATACTGTTTCCTATATTGGTACGCATGACAGCGATACATTTGTTGGATTTATTAACAATCTTCCTCCGGAAAAGAAACAATTTGCTCTTGATTACTGTGGCTTCAGACAAAGCAGCACAGATGATACAGTCAACAATCTGCTTTATTGTAAAAGTGCAATTGAAGCTCTTTGGAGGTCAAACTCATTTTTGACAGTCCTTACTATTCAGGATATGTGTGCGATGAACACAGATGCAAGGCTGAACAAACCCGGTACTAAGTCTGGAAACTGGCTTTTCCGATGCACCCAAGATGAGCTTGACAGTATTGACCGTGAATATTTTAAGAAGATAAATAAAGTATTTAAACGCTGATAAGATTATTGTAAAACAGCCACTCATTTTTAATGAGTGGCTGTTTTTTGACTAAAAAGTAACTGCAAAAAGCCAATGACTTTAATTCTCATCATAGCTGCGAATTGAAAACTTGTATTGGTCTTTGCCGTTTCTCTTCGCCTCATACAGTGCCTTATCTGCGTTTTTATAAAGTTCGTCATAAGTTTTACCATCTTTATTGAAAACTGCAATTCCCATACTTGTGGAAAGCTTATGTGCATATCCATGCTCAATTCCATATTTTTTAAGTGATGCCGATAAACGCTGAACCTTGTCACAAACCAATGCAACAGATTGAATGTTTTTTATAAATGCGACAAATTCATCTCCGCCAATTCGTCCCAAGATATCACTTTCTCGGAAATATCCCTTAAGCTCTTTTGACAGCTCTTCAAGAACATTGTCACCAACGAAATGCCCATGTGTATCATTGATAGCTTTAAACTCGTCCATATCTATGATAATAAAGGCGTGCAATCCCTCTGCCCCTTCTCCACATATATACTCCTCTATAAGCGTTTTTGTTGTCATTTTATTATATAGTTGTGTAAGTGGGTCTGTTTGTGCCTCTGTTTTAAGCTTAACCTCGCTTGTCTTTCGATTGTCAATATCCTGAATAAGCTGCATAAGCCTGAATTCTTCATTGTTTTCTGTGTATTCCCTTATCATTAAGGTTGAAACCCACTTATAATCACCAGTTGAGGTAAGCCTTCTTGCCTCATGATAAATTTGTTTTTTACCCTCTCTAAATTCTGATTTAATGTTGTCAATAGAGAATCTGTTTGCATACTGCTCTTGGTCGTCGGGATGAATAAGTGTGTTCGATATATAGTCAACACTTTTTTGATAGCTGTCTTTCATATATGAAGCACGAAAGGTACCTTTGCTGTGAACAAGCGTAAAGTAGTTTTTGTTTAGGTCAATCTCGTATACCTCATCAAAAAGGTCATCGAAAATGCTTTCCATTCGCCTTTGAACCATATACCCTCTTTGCTCTATTTTACTTTGCGTTAAGAGAACTCTCATTCTTGAAATATAAGCAGTTTGGAAAACAATTGTAATAATTGCTGCTATCGGAATTGAAGATATTAAAAATATGATAACCGGCACACCCATTGTGATTGCAAGTGTCATAGCTAATATTTCTGAAAGAATAACAATAAAAAATGTTTCGAATTTGTCAAAAATTGGAGCAACTGCCGCAAGTGCAAAAAATGCATACCATGTTTTAAAATGTCCATTTTTTAGGTATATTAGCAATGAAATGACAAAAACAAATACTGCTGCAATTACCCAAAAGGACATATATGTCCATTTCCCAGCACATATATTAACTTGCGATTTGTTCATTAGTTTTACAACTAAGAATGAATATATCAAGGCTAAAGCTAAAATTATAGAAAAAAGTGATACTTCAACCCAAAACACCATATTGTATGATCTTTGCAAAGTCATTTGGTATATAAATAAATATGTAGAAATAAGGAGAACTAAAACTATTGCCGGAACTAATCTTTTAAGATTTGCTCGCGTTCTTGCTTCTTCAGCATACATAAATGCTTTATATTCTGCCGAGTTTGAAGGTGATTTACCCATTTTACTTATATTCCTGATTTGGTAAATCCCATTTTTAATTTCTCCAAGCACATCGTCCACGATATCACCTCTTTTATATCAACTTTTGAAACATAGTACAAAAATCAGCAAAACCTTTTGGTTTTACTAAAATCAATTATTTAATTTTAAGTAACAACTATTCATTACTTGTTTTCATTTCTATTATAACATAATAAAGTTAGTTTTTCTATGAATAAATTTAAAAACTTAACCTCTTTAGGCATAACTTTGTTCATTTTTTTTAGTAGATATGCACAAAAGCGGGGCGTCTTGACGCTCCGCTTTTGTTTTAGCACTTTTTAATTAGAATTTTCTCACCCTATTTTTTGGCCATTCTTTATTGGAATTTTGCCCAAAAACGGGACTTCAATATATCCATTGCAAACTCCATCTTCAAAGGTTGCAACCACCGTAATCTCTTTCCCCGGGAGAAGATCTGAGCCACCATTTACAGTTAATGTATTTCCATTTTCTTTTATGTTATTTATAAAGTAGTTTGTTGTGTCTTTAACCCCTGGGATTTCTGCATTAAATTCATATTTACCATTGTTATCAATTATTTCTATCGCCGCACTGCCTTTTAAAAACATCGTATTAACATTGAATTGCCATTTCCCTATGCCTATCATTTCTGTTGCCTCCAATACTTAAATGAATTTTATTTGAATTGAATTAACTCTTTGCACTCTGGATAAATATTTGGGCATCTGCGTCAGACGGCATTCTCCAATCGCCTCTCGGAGAAAGGCTTACCGAGCCAACCTTTGGGCCGTCTGGCAAGCAAGAACGCTTAAACTGACTTTGGAAAAACCTCTTTACAAACAGTTCCAGCCACTTGTCAATCTCTTCTTTTGAATACTTCTCTTCAAACGCAAGCTTAGCAATAAACTTAAGCTTTTCTGGAGTTGTTCCAAAACGCATAAAATGATAAAGGAAAAAGTCATGTAACTCATAAGGACCTATATGCTCTTCTGTCTTCTGTTGAATTTTTCCATTTTCATCAGGAGGAAGAAGTTCTGGACTAACTGGAGTATCAAGCACTCTTAAAAGAACGCTTGATGTTTTATTATCTGAATTGTCTGCAACATTCTTTACAAGATGACGAACGAGTGTTTTGGGAACTCCTGCATTAACCCCATACATACTCATATGGTCGCCGTTATATGTGCACCAGCCCATTGCAAGCTCACTTAAATCACCTGTTCCCACAAGCAAAGCGCCTTCCTTGTTTGCGTAGTCCATAAGAATTTGTGTTCTCTCTCTTGCCTGCGTATTTTCATAGGTGACATCATGCACATTTATGTCATGCCCTATGTCCTTCATGTGCTGAATGCAAGCAGGCTTGATGTCGATTTCCTTAAGGCTTGCGCCCATTGAAGATACAAGTTCAAGAGCATTTGTATAGGTTGTGTCGGTTGTTCCAAAGCCCGGCATTGTGATGCAAATTATGTTTTGCATTGGAAGCTCTATCTTTTCCATTGCCCTTGCTGTTACAAGCAACGCAAGAGTTGAATCAAGCCCTCCAGAAATGCCAATTATCGCTTTTTTAAGCCCTGTATGCCTCATTCTCTTGATAAGACCAGCTGACTGGATTTCAAGAATTTCTTTGCACCGCTCGTTCCTCTCCCTGCTGTCCTGTGGAACAAAGGGATATGGATTTATCTTTTTATCTGTATCTTTTAACGCAAGTTCTTCTATTTCACACTCGATTATCCTTGATTTTCCAAATGCGTTCAAGCAGTCGATTGCATTATCTGCAAATGTGTTTGTTTTAACTCGTTCTGAATTCAGCTTTTGAATATCAATGCAGGCAAAAGCACTGTTTGACCCCAACTTGAATCGTTCACTTTCTGCAACTATATTTCCATTTTCGGCAATGATACATGCCCCTGAAAAAACAAGGTCTGTTGTTGACTCACCTGTTCCTGCGCTCGAATAAACATAGGCACAAAATCCCCTTGCACTCTGAATGGCTATAAGGTCTTTTCTGTATTCATGCTTTGTAACAAGCTCATCACTTGCAGAAATATTAACAATTATATTTGCACCTTCCAATGCCATTAAAGAGCTTGGTGAAACAGGTGTCCAAAGGTCCTCACATATCTCTACTCCCATTGTTACTGTATCGCTCATTTTAAACAAAATCTTGCCAAAAGGCACAATCTCATTCCCAAACTTTATGCTGTCAACTCCTGCATCCTTGCCAGAGCAAAACCAACGCTTTTCATAAAACTCGTTATAAGATGGAATATATGTCTTTGGCACAAATCCCAACAGCTTTCCCTTTTGCATGACTGCCGCGACATTATAAAGACGATTGTCCAACTTAAGTGGCATTCCGATTATTATTATAGCTGACAATAACTTTGTCTGTGCAAGTATGTTTTTAAGTGCTTTCTTGCAGGCATCAATCAGCAACTCTTGAGAAAATAAATCAGCACAGGTGTATCCCGATAAAAACAGCTCGGGCAACGCAATTACCTGTGCATTTTTTTTTGCCGCTAAAAGAATCTCTGACAGTGCAGACTGCATATTCTTTTCCGGGTTTGCGACAAAAGTTTCGGGACTAAGTGACGCAACCTTAACAAAACCCATTTCCATATTAAAAACCTCACATAAAGTTTTATAATTTAACCTTAAACATTTCCATTATATAACAACCACTATACATTTTCAATTAATTTAATTTTGCTGAGTATAGAAACATTTAATTACAGTGTTTACGATTTTGAACTTTCCATACATTAGACACCTTAAAATAAAAACGCACTGCAAAATGTTTCAATTAGCAACCATTATTAAACCAATTTTATAGGTAGTGTTTTATTGCTTTAGCCTTTCTTCATAATTTTCAACTTAACATTATTGAAAGGCTATCTTCTAACTGCTTGTTTTTTGTCTGTATCATAGAAAAAGTGAATTTTATTCATTTCTAATTTGTGCTATTACTTTTTTGTATTACAAACAAAAAGGAGTTGCCAAAAGGCAACTCCAAATTCGCATAATTTAGTAATGTAAGAGTTAGAAAAAATTATGCTTCTTCCTTCATCTTTGCAAAGCACTCACTGCAATATACAGGGCGATCTTCGCGTGGTCTAAAAGGAACTTTTGCTGTCTGTCCACATGATGCACATACAGCTTCGAACATTTCACGCTCTGCCTTTGCTGCGTTCTTGCGTGTATCACGGCAAGTTTTGCAGCGCTGAGGCTCATTCTCAAAACCTTTTTCTGCGTAAAATTCCTGTTCTCCTGCAGTAAAGATAAATTCTTCGCCGCATTCTTTACAAATGAGTGTCTTGTCTTCGTACATGTTGTTAACCTCGCTTGATAAAAATATTTCTGCCCTTGTGCGGAAGCACTGCCTTTTAAAGACATTACGGACATAAAACAGTGCAACACACTGCCTTGACCAAGATAATCAGGCTTTCGCCTTTAGTTTTTTGTGAACTCTTTGCATTGCATTGTCAACTGACTTTTGCGAAATTTGGAGTTCACTCGCTATTTCTGAATAGCTTTTGCCAGATAGATAGAGAATTACAATGCTCCTCTCAAACGGTGAGAGCCGCTTTTCGATGGTTCCCATCATCCTGGAAACTTCATCACTTGCAATAATAATATCCTCTGGATTTGTCGACTCTGCAAGCTCAAGCTTGTCACTGTCGAGTGAGATAAATGAATTAAGCGGAAGATGCTTCTTCCTTGAATATGCCTTTACCGCAGACAGCATACAGTTTGATATACACTTGTCCGCATAGGTTTTAAACAGGGTTTCCGAATTCTGGTTAAAACTGTAAACTGCGGAAAGTAATCCAAACATCCCTTCTTGGGATAAATCCTCGGTTAAAATGGTATTGCACGAATAACGAGATGCCTTCTTTGTGACAAGGATTGCATACCGTGATACCAGCACCTTTATTGCCCCATCATCTCCGCCCTGTGCAAGGCGAACTAACTGCTCATCAGTTAAATTACGGTTACTGAATAAAGCGTCAGCCAAGGTATTTGCCCCCCAGATGTTCATATGCGTTATAAAAACACACGCACGAAAGGTCTGATTATTCTATGTACATTCCACTCTAAATTATTGGTTTAACATATGTATCTCTACGGATAATAATATATTAATTAATTTTATACGGTAAAAAACGGTAAATATTCTTTTATTGGTTTATGCAGGATTTATCATAATATAGATAATAACTTTTGTCAATCAATTTTACTTGTAAATTTTTACAAATTAATGAGCTAATTTTTAATGATTACCACCAGTAAACGCCTAAAAATATGAATAATCCTTTGTTTATCCCCATTTTTTAATTGATTTTATTTCTTTTTTAGCAACTTTGGCAAGACAATTGCACCTACTAATACCACAATTGCAACAACTGCGGCAATAATAATCCAATAGTTTGTGTTTGACTGTCCTGTGTTTACAATTGAAAGAGTAGTATACATTGGCCCCATTGCAAAAGACTGCAAAGCGCCAAGCACAACTCCACCAAGGATTATAACTGCCAAAAAGACAGCAACTGCCCTTGTGAACCATTTTGCATTATTTCCAGACATAACTTTAACCTCTCAATCTACCTTCATAAATTGCTTCATTTCCTCAGCCATTTTGCCATAAAGCTCCTGTGCAAGCTCTTTTGTCTTTGCACAGGAAGTAAAATAAATCTTTATTTTTGGCTCTGTGCCAGAAGGTCTGACAATAACTTCACTTCCATTTGGTAATGTATATGATAATACATTTGAGCTTGGTAAGTCAATCTTTGAAACTGCGCCTGTTTTTGTATCTGTCTTTGTACCGCTTTTATAATCAGAAACGCAAAGAACTTCGAGTCCTGCAATACTTGATGGTGCATTTGTTCTGAGGTTATTCATTATGCCAGACATTGCCTGCATACCTGATGCACCCTCAAAAGCGAAATTGTCAACCTTATTAAGATACATACCATATTCTTCGTATATATCGTTCATCACATCTATAAGTGTTTTGCCCTGTGTTTTATAATATGCTGCCATTTCGCAAACAAGCATTGATGCGACAACGGCATCCTTATCCCTTGCGTGTGTACCTAAAAGATACCCATAGCTTTCCTCCATGCCAATAACAAAGTCGCTTGCTCTTCCCTCTTTTTCAAGATTTGTAATAAGCTCTCCAATGTATTTAAAGCCTGTCATAAGATTGCTTGTTTTGGCACCATATTTTGCTGCAATTGCCTCAACAAGCTTTGTTGTAACAATTGACTTCACAACAACTGGGTTTTTAGGCATTCTATTTTTCTCTTTATACTGTGAAAGAACATATTCCGTAAACATTGCTCCAACTTCGTTACCGCTCATCAGCTGATATTCTTTGCCGTCAAACACTGCAATGCCAACTCTGTCGCAATCCGGGTCCGTTGCCAAAAGTAAATCTGCATTTTGCCCCTGCGCGTGCTTTAAGGCACACTCAAAAGCCTGCCTAATTTCCGGGTTTGGATATGGACAAGTTGGGAAATCTCCATTTGGCATTTCCTGCTCTGCAACAACTGTTACATCTTCTATTCCAATTCTTTTAAGAATCTCTCTTACAGGAACATTGCCCGCTCCATTAAGTGGAGTGTATATAACCTTGAGTCCTGCTTTTTTACACTCCTCAGGATTGATATTTTTGCTCTGAACGAGTTGATAATATTCTTCGATAAGTTCCGCCTTTACAAGGTCTGCCTGACCATTTGCAAGCGCATCTTCAAAGCACATATGCTTAACGCCCTCAAACATATCAACCTTTTGAATGTACCCATAGGTCTTTTTGGCGGCTGCATCTGTCATCTGATATCCTTCAGGGTCATAACATTTATAGCCATTATAAGCAGCCGGATTGTGGCTTGCTGTAATTATTATTCCTGACTGGCAGTTGAGTTTGCGCACTGCAAAAGAAAGCATTGGGGTTGGAACAAGAGTTGTGAAAAAGTGTGCCTTTATTCCATTCGCTGCAAAAACTCCAGCCGCGTGCTTTGCAAAAAGCTCGGAGTTATTTCGCGAATCATATGCTATTGCAACGCTTGGATTTTTGTAGGTTGCATTTAAAAAGTCGCAAAGTCCCTGTGTTGCCTGACCAACTGTATAGATATTCATTCTGTTCGTGCCTGCTCCAAGGATTCCACGCAAGCCGGCTGTGCCAAATTCAAGGCTTTTGTAAAAACGGTCAAGAATTTCTTCCTCTTTACCATCTATTTTTTCAAGCTCTTCAACAAGGGCTTTATCCCCTGTGCATTTTTCTCTCCACAGCTTGTAAAGTTCATTTATATTTTGCATAATTGCCTCCATGTTGTTTGTTTTTGGATTCAATATATTCTTTTATCATTTGTTTAACTATTCCAAAAATAATTATAAATATAATACTGCTATGAATATATTTTGTCAAACACATAATAATTAACTGATTATCATCTGCGATACTTGTCTGTCACATCTAAATAGTGTATAATTCCATGTTAGAAAGAGGTGCAGTTGATTTGGTTTCTAAAGTTTACAGCATGGGACTTTTTGGCATGAATGCCTATATGGTTGAGGTCGAAGCGGATTTATCGTCCGGACTTCCTCGTTTTGATTTGGTTGGTCTTCCTGACTCCTCTGTTGGTGAGTCACGAGAGCGTGTTCGTTCTGCCATCAAAAATTGTGGTCTTGAGTTTCCCGTCAGCCGTATTACCGTTAACCTTGCACCCGCGGATTTTAAAAAAGAAGGACCTATCTATGACCTTCCTATTTTTGTTGCCCTACTCCTTTCATCTGGCCAGCTAAGATGCCAGACTGATGGCTGTGCATTTCTTGGAGAAGTTTCACTTGGTGGAGATATACGGCAAATAAATGGTGTTCTTCCTATGGTTATAAGGGCTAAAAACTTTGGAATTGCAAATGTTTTTATTCCTTTTGGTAATTCAGCAGAAGCCTGTGTTGTTGATGGAATAAATGTTTTTCCCGTTCACAACATTAAAGAGTTGCTTGCACATCTTGATGGCACAGAGCCTTTGACCGCCTGCGTTGCCGAAAACTTTGAAACGCTTGATGACACAGCTGTTCTGCCAGATTTTTGCGAAGTCAAAGGTCAATTTGAAGCAAAACGCGCACTTGAGGTTGCAGCTGCCGGAGGACATAATGTTATGATGATTGGTCCACCAGGCTCTGGCAAAAGTATGCTTGCAAAGCGGTTGCCATCAATAATGCCCGAGATGAGCTTTGAAGAATCCATTGAAACAACTGAAATTTACTCCGTTGCCGGTGCATTAAAAGGCGATGTTTCCCTTATAACGCAACGACCTTTTCGCTCACCGCATCACACTGTTTCTCCTGCCGGTCTTTCTGGCGGTGGTGCAATTCCTAAACCCGGAGAAATCTCTCTTTCGCACAATGGCGTTTTGTTCCTTGATGAACTCCCAGAGTTTTCCCGCTCATCTATGGAAATTTTGCGTCAACCTATTGAAGATGGAGTTATTACAATTTCAAGGGCCGCTGGCTCACTTTCATATCCCTGCTCTGTAATGCTTGTCTGTGCCATGAATCCTTGCCCTTGCGGTTTTTTTGGACATCCGACAAGGCGTTGCACCTGCCCAAGCGGTGCTGCTGCAAGGTATCTTGCAAGAGTTTCTGGTCCGCTACTTGACAGAATAGATATTCATGTTGAGGTTGCACCTGTTGAGTTTGAACAGCTTTCCGATGAATCATGTGGTGAAAAAAGCGTGCAAATACGCACTCGTGTTAACGAGGCAAGAAAACTTCAAAGGCAGCGGTTTGAGGGGACTTATATTAACTGCAATGCACGAATGAGTTCAACAATGGTTCGTGACTTCTGCAAGCTTACCCCTCCTGCAAAAGCGATGCTTAAGGACGCTTTTGAGCATCTTGGCCTTTCTGCCAGAGCTTATGACAAGGTTCTTAAAATCGCACGAACTGTTGCGGATTTGGACAAGTGCGATATTATCGATACAAAGCATATTGCCGAGGCTATTCAGTACCGAAGCCTTGACCGCAAGTTTTGGAAAGAATGAATTTTTGATAAGCGATGAGCCATTTTAGTTTATCGATATATCTTTATCTTAAAATATTAGAGCCAAAGTGATAATTGCACAAAGCTTGAAAATCTAATTTTAATTTGCTATGTATAAAACGAACTGCACCCAAAAGTTGTGAGCAGTGTCATCACTGTAAAACTTTTGGGTGCAGTTCGTTTTGCTAATTTTATTGACCGAGCATCTTTAAAAAGGCTGTCATATAAGTCGAGTTTGACGGTGCAAATGTGTAGTTAAGGAACAAAATGTCATTTATTCCGTTTGCGTTGGCAAAGCTTGCAAGGTTCATGTCAATTTTTCTTGGGTCTGTGACATAGACTTCCTCATAATTATCTATCAGGAATGGTGCAAATGCATTCCCATAGGACTCTTTTATTAAAATAATCTTCCTGCCATTTTTGTTGCCTGTAGTTATTTTTATAATCGGATTATCACCCTGTATAAATGCAAGATATTTGTTCCCCGCTGCAACACTGCTTGCAACAATTGTGAGCGGTCTGCTCTGAGTCATTGTCGCATCACTGAAAATCAGCCCCGTTGCCGGCGTTTTTGGTGTGAATGTTTCAACATAATCAGGATTATCCTTTAACACCTGTGCTTGTGTGTATCTGTACATACTTCCGACAAATCCATCCACCTTGCCGACTGTGTATGTGTCAAGCTTACTCGGATTGAAGCCTGCGGTTTTTGCAAAAGCCGTATAGGCATAATATGCTCCACGCGCTGTCCAGTGGTGGTCTGTTCTGAAATAGATGTATTCATCTGTGTGCATTCGAAGTGCTGAACGAGAATCGACACTTTTGACATTCTTTGCAAGTGCTGCATATGCAAGCTTTATTCCTGCGTCCTGTGAACGGTTGCCGGTGTTAAACTTTTCAGGCCCATAGAACTCCATTGCTGTCGGTGCAAGCAACACATAGACCTGAGATTTGGGAACCAAGGTTGAAAATGCGTTTATAGTTTCCGCATATCTTTGCAGGCTCTTTGGGCTTATTCCATACATCTCCATTGCAGATGTTCCGCTAATTATTATCGAACTGCTTGTTGTGTATTCTGCGGGCGTTGAAATCGGAGGTGGCGCTTTTTGTGTTGTGGTTTCTTTTTTTGTTGTGCTTTTTGCTTCCTGTTTGGTTGTTGACGCCGATGCAGCCGTCGTTTTATCATTAAGAATCCTCTGCTGTTTGCCACCAAAAACAAGGATTAAAATAATAACCACAGCTATAGCTATTGTAAGCACAATTGCAACTGGAACCTGCTTTTTTTGAAAACCCTGCACACTCGACATTTTTAATACCCGCTTTATCTTTACTTTTTTAATATTATAATTATAATGTGTACTATTATATTAGATATTTTTATTTTAGTAAATATAAATTAAGTTACATTTTATTACAATATTGGCACTTCGGGCTATATTATTTGTTACAATCTGTAATACAAAAAAATAAAAGCGGTTTTACCCGCTTTTATTGTCGATTATTTGTTAACCTTTTTTCCGCTTTCGACTTCAACTATATTGTTAAAAACCGCTATGTGTGTGCTTGATATATGTTTGTCCATATGCATACTTCCAAAATACCATTTGTTGAACTCGCAAGAAGCACTAAGCTGTTCAAAATATGCGTTAAGTGCCGTCACTCTTGTTCTCTCATTGCTCTTTAGCATTAAAAATCCTTTTATTTTTGAAGGAGGTTCATGCGTGACAATCACATCAACTTTACAGCCTGCCTGCTCAATATTGTTGGCACCATTTAAAAGTTCAACCTGCGTTGGAATTTCGTTCCTTGACCACGCGTCATTGTCAAATCTCATGTCTATGTCCGGGCTTTCTCCTCCACCCATCGTAAAGATTTTTAGCCCCTCTATTTCATAAATTTGGCCACGCATCAGGTGATAAACAGAGCCTGTAATATGTTGAACTTTCCCACCGTTCCATTCGCTTATTTCATATTCATTGAGAAGGTCAAAATTCTCATGTGTTCCGTCTAAAAAACAGATGTTGTACTTTTTCTTTCCAAGTTGGTTAAGTATTTTTCGTTCACGCTTTGAATCGTCCCAGATAAAACCAAAATCGCCACATATAATAAGTGTGTCGCCTTTTTTGAGTGCTTTTGCGGGTGGAGATAAAAATCTTTCCATATCCCCATGAGTATCTCCTGTGATGTAGACCAATTATTCCACTTCCTAAAAAAATATATTAATCTATTTATTTTCATTTTGTTAAATGTTATACTATACTTTAATAATACAATATTTTAAAGGTGATTGTCTATGAGAAAAGCAATAATTTTTTTATTTTCTTTTTTAATTTTAATAAGCTCTCTGAATTTAGGTGCAAGCGCCTCATACAATGATCAGTTAAAGGTCAAGTCAAACATTGTTTTTATGTCAAGTCTTGACAACGGAACTGTCATTTTCGATAAAAATGGAGATGTTAAAACCGCACCTGCATCTCTCACAAAAATCATAACCGCTATGGTTGTGCTTGAAAATTGCAAGGATTTGTCAGAGGTTGTTACCACTCCCACTTCTGTTATTCGTTCGTTTGACGGTAAGAACAGTTCAAACGCAAAAATTGTTCCGGGCGAGGAATTAACCGTAGACCAGCTTTTGCATCTTATGCTTATAAAAAGTGCAAACGAAGCTGCCGCAATTCTTGCGTATCATATAGGAGATGGTGATATTGACCACTTCGTTTCTATGATGAACGCCTATGTAAAGAAACTTGGATGTAAAAGCACTCATTTTTTAAACCCACATGGATTGGATGAGAACGGGCAGTATACCACTGCAAGGGATCTTGACACCATTGTTACACACGCTCTTAAAAATGATAAGTTTGAAAAAATCACAAGCACAAACACATATTATTTGCCTCCAACTAATATGCGACCAGCGGAAACACGGTTTTTTTCAACAAACTTTTTAATATCTCCATCAACACGCTATTTTTATGAATACGCAAAGGGTGTCAAAACAGGAACAACTGAAAAAGCTGGCTGCTGCCTGATTTCTACTGCCTCAAAAAATGGATACACATATCTTTGCATTACAATGCAAGGTCCCTCTGAAGATGTAAATGGTGACGGAACCAAGGAAAACTTTGCATTTATTGATAGCAAAACAGCTTTTGAATGGGTTTTCAAAAACATTAAACTAAAGGTTATTGCAGACCCTAATGATGTTGTTACCGCAGTTGATGTTACGCTTTCAAGCAAGGTTGACCATGTCCGACTTATGCCAAAGGAGGAGGTTTCCGACCTTGTTCCAACGAATGTCGACTCCACAGGTATTTTGATTGAGCCGATTAAAGAAACACTACCAAAAAGCCTTGAAGCACCTGTCAAAAAAGGTGATGTTATCGGCAAGGCCCGAGTTGTCTATGCTGGCAAGGAGCTTAGAACCATAGACTTGGTTGCCGGTGAAGATGTTGACAGAAATATGCTGCTTTATATCGGACATGTTATCAAAGAGGCGTTTAAGTCCACCGCTGTAAAAATCATCGCTGGAGTTGTTATACTTCTTGTGATTTTCTATGTCGTTATAAATATTCTCTATTACAAAAAGAAGAAGAAAAAAAGTATTTATGTTGTAAATAATTATCGCAATATCAGAAAATAATGCAAGGGAAGAAATCACTATGAATATTTTAGTTAGTGCCTGCCTGCTTGGCATTATGTGTCGTTACGACGGCTCATGCGTTGTTAACCAAAATCTTGAAAAGCTTAGGGAAAAGCACCGCCTTGTGCCTGTTTGTCCCGAAATATATGGAGGGCTTAAAACTCCACGAGAGCCTTGTGAAATTGTTGGCGACCGCGTACTTACGATATCAGGCAAGGATGTAACTACAAACTTTGTTTCCGGTGCTCAAGAAATTTTGAAGCTTGCAAAGTTTTTTGATTGTCAATACGCAATACTAAAAGAGCGTAGTCCTTCTTGTGGCTATAAGAGCATATATGACGGAACCTTTTCCGGAAAGCTTATTGAAGGCAACGGCATTACCGCCGCACTTCTTGCAGATAATGGAATTCCAGTAATCGGCGAATCCTCGATTGAGCAGTTACTTAATAAATAATACCCTGTTAAGTTGTTTATGTCAGTTATTATAGCGACCACGAGTTAAATTCGTGGTCGCGTATTTTTTCTGTAATTTTAGCTTATAAATTAAATCTGTTTGAATCTAAACCTGATCATAAAACCACCTTCGTGGCACAGGAATTAGTTCTCTGTTTAAATCTAACCCCCATCTGCAAACTACCTCTGTGGCACAGGAAGGGGTCAAGGGGAAACCAAATAACGGATAACGCTTTGGTTTCCCTTTGTTTCCTTTCTTTGGTTCGTTTCTTTTGAAATAAAAGAAATGAACAACACCCTCACTAATTAATAAATCAATTTACAAAATAAGTATTAGTTTAAAGAAGAAAACAGGGTTCTTAGCTTTTACTTGTGTGGGTTTGTTTTATATAAAAAAGCGGTCACGCATTTATCTCGTGACCGCCCGCTTTTATTGTGTTTAATTTTCCTTTGCTCCTTTTACACCTTAATAAATCGTGCCACTGTTAACAATTGGCTGTGCATCCTTGTTGCCACAAAGAACAACAAGAAGATTGCTTACCATTGCGGCTTTTCTCTCGTCATCAAGCTCAACTATTTTCCCTTCACTAAGCTTTGTAAGTGCCATCTCAACCATTCCAACCGCACCGTCAACAATCATTTTACGCGCATCAATAATTGCTGATGCCTGCTGACGCTGAAGCATCGCCGCTGCAATTTCCGGAGCATATGCAAGGTGTGTTATCCTTGACTCCAAGATTTCAAGGCCTGCGATATCAACTCTTTGCTGAATCTCTGATTTAAGCTTCTTTGCAACCTCTTGACTGCTTCCGCGAAGTGACTTCTCATCTCCGTCTTCTGCAGGAACATCATAAGGGTAAAGTCTTGTAACATCACGAAGTGCTGAATCACACTGGATTGAAAGAAACTCTTTGTAGTTATCAACATTAAACACTGCTTTTGCTGTATTTTCAACTCTCCAAATAACAACTATTCCGATAATAATTGGGTTTCCAAGTAAATCATTTATCTTTTGTTTTTCATTGCTCATTGTCATTGTTTTAAGCGATATTTTCTTTCCATTTTCTTTAATAACTTGTTGAGTTGTGGTTTGCTGATTTGCATTGGCTGATGCAAGTTCAAGCAATCCCGCACCTTTTTCTGCCTCTGTTGCCGGGTTTAGTGCTGTTGTAAAAGGATTTACAAAAAAGAATCCTTCTCCCTTGAGTGTTCCATAATATTTTCCAAAAAGTGTAAGTACAAGTGCCTCATTTGGCTTAAGTATCTTAAGCCCTGCTGGCAAAAAACACGCAATAATAAAAACAATTATGGAAGCCACCATGCTGGCTATGGGTGCATTTGAAACTATTGCACCCATGAAAAAGACTGCACTTACTATAAACATAAAAATAATTACAAACATCATGAGCATTCCGCTTGATGCTTTTAAGAGTTTCTCTTCATACTGCATTTGTTTGTTGTCTTGATTACCCATCTTTTATCCCATCCCTCATCTAATAATTGTGATTTCTTTTTTATATCATATTAATGCTATTCCTATTTTATAATTTTGTCAATGTGTTCTAAAAATCAAAAAGCCAATAAAACCTTTTATATAAGTATTTTAATTAAAAAGCGTGGAGTAAAAACTCCACGCTTTGATGTTCTTATATTAAGTGCTGGTTATGCGTCAACCTTTGCCATATGCTCAATAAGCATAAGAACTTTATTTGAATAACCCCACTCATTATCGTACCACGCAACAAGCTTTACGAACTTGTCTGTAAGTGCAATACCTGCTTTTGCATCAAAGATTGATGTTCTTGCATCACCAAGGAAATCAGATGAAACCACCATATCTTCTGTATATCCAAGAATACCCTTAAGCTCATTCTCTGAAGCTTCTTTAACTGCGGCGCAGATTTCTGCGTAAGTTGCAGGCTTCTGAAGATTAACTGTAAGGTCAATAACTGAAACATCAAGAGTTGGAACGCGGAAAGACATACCTGTGAGTTTACCATTAAGCTCTGGAATAACCTTTCCAACAGCCTTTGCAGCTCCTGTTGATGAAGGAATGATGTTGCCTGCTGCTGCTCTGCCACCTCTCCAGTCCTTTGCTGATGGACCGTCAACAGTTTTCTGTGTTGCTGTTGTTGAGTGAACAGTTGTCATAAGTCCTTCAACGACGCCGAACTTGTCGTTGATAACCTTTGTTAATGGAGCAAGGCAATTTGTTGTACAAGAAGCGTTTGAAACAATGTTCATGTCGCTTGTGTATTTGTCGTTGTTAACGCCCATTACGAACATTGGAGCGTCAGCACTTGGAGCAGAAATAACAACTTTCTTTGCGCCAGCATTGATATGAGCCTGTGCTTTTTCTTTTGTTGTGAAAACGCCTGTTGATTCAACAACATAATCTGCACCAATCTGTCCCCACTTAATCTGAGAAGGATCTTTCTCTGCAAAAACTGCGATAGCCTTACCATTAACAATAAGCTTGCCGTCTTTTACTTCGATTGTGCCGTTAAATCTACCCTGCATTGTGTCATATTTGACCATATATACCATATAATCAAGGTCGATAAACGGATCATTTATTCCTACCAAGTCGAACTTCTCAGGCTGAGACACAGCTGCACGAAAAACAAGTCTTCCTATGCGACCGAAACCATTGATACCAATTTTAATTCCCATAATAAAAACCTCCATTTTTAATCAACCAGAACAATTTAATTATCTTTCCGATTTTCATAATCTATTATACATCATTGCTTAAAGTTTTCAAGTGATTTTATTGAATTATGTTGATGCTACGAACTTATTGTGCAAATATATAAAAAAATCCCGCATTTCTGCGGGGTTTTTTATGTGTATTGTTAAATAATTGTCAAATTATTCTGTCTCTTCTGTTTCATTTTCTTCAACATTGAAAATTTCAACATTAATTTTACCTATTCTTCTATCCTCGACATTAAGAACTGTAAAATGAATATTCTTATAGTCCACTTCGTTATTTTCTCCCTCTTTGGGCAAATATCCAAGCAGGCTTATTATAAATCCTCCAAGGGTGTCATACTCCCCATCTGGAATTTCTATGTCCAAAATATCTGAAACTTCTTCAATGTCGGTTGTTCCGTCTATTGTAAATGTATTTTCATCAATTTTTAGGATATCTTCGTCCTCATTATCATATTCATCCTGAATATTTCCAACAATAGATTCAAGCAAATCTTCAAGTGTTATAAGTCCCGCTGTTCCACCGTATTCATCGACAACTATCGCCATCTGAACATGACGCTCACTCATCTCTGTAAAGAGTTTTGTACAGCTCAATGATTTTGGAACATAGAAGGCTTCACGAATCATATCTTTCATCTTTTTAGTTTTTGGCAAATTGTCGCCAACATATTTAAGTAAATCTTTTATATATGCTATACCTATAACATCATCAAGGTCGTCATCAAAAACGGGTATTCTCGAATATCCATGTTCGATTGCAAGAGAAACTACTTCTGAAAGTGGCTCTTCTGCTTCAAGTGCAACCATATCTGTTCTGTGTGTCATTATGTCAGAAACACAGGTGTCATCAAGCTCGAAGATATTGTTTATCATTTCTTTTTGTGAGTTTTCGATAACGCCTTTTTCCTCGCCAACATCAACCATCATTCTTATCTCTTCTTCGGTAACCGACTCTTCGCTTGCATTTGGATCAAATCCGAATAATTTTACGATAAAATTAGTGATTACAGAAAAAATCTTTACCGATGGTTTTGTAACCTTGGCTACAAAAAGCATTATGGGTGAAAGTGCAAACGCAAATTTTTCTGGTGATTGCATTGCAATTTTTCTTGGTACAAAATCTCCAAGGATCAGAGAAAAGAACGAAACAACAAGTGCTATTATGACTACAGAAAGCGCCGTTAACACAGCTGCTGGTGCCTCGGTCATAATATTTCTAAAAGATAGAGAAAGACTATCTATAAAGCTTACCGCTGCAACTGTGGCAGTTAAAAAGCAAGCAAAATTTATGCTTATTTGGATTGTAGACATGAAATTGGTTGGGTTTTTTAAGAGCTTTAATACTCTTTTTGCCTTTTTGTCGCCTTCATCTGCCATCTTTTCAAGTTTATTGTCGTTAATTGATATGATGGAAGTTTCTGACAAAGACAGCAAGGCATTTGTCAATATTAACACCAGTAAAATAATGAATTCAAGAATAAAATTTTCAGCCCCGGGGTCGTCCATATGGGAATTGCTCCTTTCATTTTAAACAAAAGACCTTTGATCTTTAAGTTAACATACATTATATACAAATCAATAATTTCTGTCAAACTTAAAAATTGTAGTATCCGATAACACAATTGCCATTTTATCTTATTTCTTAATCGTGTAAACATAAAATTTATATAATTTTTATGTTTACATGGACATTCAAAAATGTTATTATCATATATAATTCTTAATTTTATATGTTTTATTAACTCTTATTATTTAAGAATTTATTCATTATGCTTGTTTAAACTATATTTATCATATTTTGGAGGCGTATTATTTATGGCAAGAAAATCTAAAACCATGGATGGCAACAATGCTGCCGCACATGTGTCCTACGCGTTCACAGAGGTCGCAGCAATCTACCCGATTACTCCATCGTCTGTAATGGCCGAGGAAACTGACAAGATGTCAGCAAATGGAGTAAAGAATCTGTTTGGTCAGCCTGTAAAGGTTGCTGAAATGCAATCAGAAGCTGGTGCAGCCGGTGCTGTTCATGGCTCTTTGGCAGCCGGTGCACTTACAACCACTTACACAGCATCTCAGGGGCTTCTTTTGATGATTCCTAACATGTATAAGATTGCAGGAGAACTTCTTCCAAATGTTATCCATGTTTCGGCCCGTTGTGTTTCTTCTCATGCCCTTAACATTTTTGGCGATCATTCTGATATTTATGCTGCTCGCCAGACCGGTTATGCAATGCTTTGCTCCGGTAATGTTCAGGAAGTTATGGATCTTGGTGCTGTTGCTCATCTTTCAACCATAAAGGGTCGCGTTCCATTTGTTCATTTCTTTGATGGCTTCCGTACATCACACGAAATACAGAAGGTCAAAGTATGGGACTACAGTGAGCTTGGCGAAATGCTTGACATGAACTCTGTCAACGAATATCGTCGCCGTTCACTTAACCCCGAGCATCCTGTTCTTAGAGGTTCTGCTCAAAACCCTGACATCTTCTTCCAAGCTCGTGAAGCTTGCAACAATTATTATGACAATATCGTAACAGTTACAGAAGATTACATGAACGAAGTTAATAAGAGAATTGGCACAGACTATAAACTCTTTAACTATTACGGTGCACCAGATGCCGAGAGAGTTATCGTTGCAATGGGATCTGTTTGTGACACTATTGAAGAAACTATTGATTATCTCAACGCTAACGGTCAAAAAGTTGGACTTGTTAAAGTTCGTCTTTATCGTCCTTTCTCCGCAAAGCACCTTATCTCTGCTGTTCCTGAAACAGTCAAGAGCATTTCTGTTATTGACCGTACAAAGGAGCCAGGTTCACTTGGAGAGCCATTGTTCCTTGATGTTGTCGCAGCTCTTAAGGATTCCAAGTTCTCAAATATTCCTATCTATGCAGGTCGTTATGGTCTTGGTTCAAAAGACACTCATCCTGGCACAATCATCTCTGTTTATGACAACATGAGTGAATCTGAGCCAAAGAAGCATTTCACAATTGGTATTGAAGATGATGTTACTCATCTTTCACTTAAAGTTAAAGATACTCCTGATACAACTCCAAAAGGTACAACTTCTTGTAAGTTCTGGGGTCTTGGTGCTGACGGTACTGTTGGTGCAAACAAGAACTCCATAAAAATAATCGGTGACAACACAGATATGTATGCACAGGGCTATTTTGCATATGACTCAAAGAAATCTGGCGGTGTAACAATTTCTCACCTCCGTTTTGGCGAACAGCCAATCAAGTCCACATACCTTATCAGCAAGGCTGACTTTGTCGCTTGTCACAATCCATCATATGTTGACAAATATAAGATGGTTGAAGACCTTAAGCAAGGCGGAACTTTCCTTCTCAACTGCCACTGGAATCTTGATGAGCTTACAGAAAAGCTCCCAGCTTCTGTGAAAAATTTTATTGCTAAGAACAACATTGAGTTCTACACAATCAATGCAACTGAAATTGCAAAAGAGCTTGGTCTTGGCGGAAGAGTAAACACAATTCTTCAAGCTGCCTTCTTTAACCTTTCTAAGATAATTCCATCTGAAAACGCTGTCACTCTTATGAAGGACGCCGCAACTCGTTCATATGGCAAAAAAGGACAGAAAATTGTTGACATGAACCATGCTGCTATTGAGCGTGGAGTTTCTGATGTTAACAAGGTTGAAGTTCCAGCAAGCTGGGCAACTGCTGTTGACACAAAGGTTAAGGCAGTTGAAGAGATTAAGCGTAAAGATATTGAGGGATTTGTAAACACAATTCTTCATACCGCTAATTCACAGCTTGGTGACACCTTGCCAGTTTCAACATTTATTGATATGGCTGATGGCACCTTCCCACAGGGTTCTGCTGCATATGAAAAAAGAGGAATTGCTATTGATGTTCCTGTTTGGCAGCCTGATAACTGCATCCAGTGTAACTTCTGCTCATATGTTTGCCCACATGGCGTTATTCGTCCAATTGCAATGACTGCGGAAGAAAAGGCAAATGCTCCTCAGGGTACAAAATCAATCAAGCTAAACGGTGTTGATGGCTATGAGTTTGCAATGACAATCTCTTCTCTTGACTGCACAGGCTGCGGTTCGTGTGCTCAGGTTTGTCCTGGCAAAAAGGGTGAAAAAGCTCTTGTTATGCAATCTCTTGAATCTCAGGTTCACCAGCAGAAAATATTTAACTATGCACATGAGCTTCCTGCAAAGGAAGAAGTTCTTGCAAAGTTCACACCTGAAACAGTTAAGGGTTCACAGTTCCTCACTCCTCTTCTTGAGTACTCAGGTGCTTGTGCAGGCTGTGGTGAAACACCTTATGCAAAGCTTGTTACTCAGCTCTATGGTGACAGAATGTATATTGCAAACGCAACCGGCTGTTCTTCAATCTGGGGCGGTTCTGCACCAAGTACACCATATACACTCAATAAAGACGGACATGGTCCTGCATGGTCAAACTCATTGTTTGAGGATAACGCAGAGTTTGGTTACGGCATGATGCTTGCAAACAAGCAAATCAGAGCAAGACTTGCAGACCACGCAAAGGTTGTTATAGATTGCGACACCGCAAATGCAGAGCTTAAATCTGCTGCAAAAGCTTGGCTCGAAACCTACGATGATGGTGCAAAGAATAAGGCTGCTGCAATTAAGTTCAAGGCAGAGCTTAAGAATGCAAAGCCAGCCAACGATTGCTGCAAGAAAGCTATCGGTGAGCTTATTGAAGACTCTGACTATCTTGCAAAGAAATCCATGTGGATATTCGGCGGTGACGGTTGGGCTTACGATATTGGCTTTGGCGGACTTGACCATGTTATCGCACAGAACGAAGATGTAAACATTCTTGTATTTGATACAGAAGTTTATTCAAATACCGGCGGTCAGGCTTCAAAATCAACTCCTACAGGCGCTGTTGCACAGTTCGCAGCAAGCGGTAAGGTTGTTAAGAAGAAAGACCTTGCACAGATTGCAATGAGCTATGGATATGTTTATGTTGCTCAAGTTGCCATGGGCGCTGACTACAATCAGTGTCTTAAAGCGTTCAGAGAGGCTGAAAATTATCATGGCCCATCAATCATCATTGCTTATGCTCCATGTATCAACCATGGTATTAAGGGTGGTATGGGCGTTTCAATGAATGAAGAAGTTTCGGCTGTTAAGGCTGGTTACTGGCACAACTTCCGATTCAATCCAGCACTCACTGAAGATGGCAAGAACCCATTCACACTTGATAGTAAAGAGCCTTCAACAGATTACAAGGATTTTATACTTGGAGAGGTTCGTTACTCATCTCTCAAGCGCTCATTCCCTGAAAGAGCAGATGTTCTGTTTGATAAGTCTGCTGAATTTGCAAGACAAAAATATCAGCATCTTGTTAAACTTCAGGACCTTTATGATCCAAACAAATAATTAAATATCTTTTTTCAGGCGGGAGTTTATTCTCCTGCCTGTTTTTTTATCTCTATATAATCTTTTATGTGTTTTTAAAAAACATTATATGTGCATGAAATTTGTAATTTGAATAGCAAATAAAATTTGTGGCTACCTTACACACAAAAACAGTTTTTGTGTTTTAACTTGAAAGGCACATCCCCTTTGTTAATTTTTTGCCATTTTTTTATCCTCGCTTGTAAGAATTAGATCATTATTTCAAAAACAAAGTGTGAAGTGCATTTTTTATTTTAAGTTGATTTTTATAAGCTCAACTATTTTTTGTGAATATTGCACAATAGACCGTTCTTTTTAAGTATTTATTTATGCTTATTTTTATTACATTTTACCAAAATTTATGAAATGTTACATTAAACTAAATTTTTAAAAGCTCTTATTTATCAATAGCGTTAAAAATGCTTTTTGATCAGGCTTTCTTATTGACATAACTGCTCAAAAGGTTGTACTATTAGAATATATGTAGCACATTTCAACATATTGTAAATAATTTTTTGTGATTATATCTTTTGTTCTAATCGAATTTATATTTTTAATTATTTTGTTTACATATAGGAGGACTAACCGTGGGAAAATATGTTTTATCTCTCGATCAGGGTACTACAAGTT
Organism: Oscillospiraceae bacterium; assembly: GCA_036654375.1. Lineage (GTDB taxonomy): Bacteria > Bacillota > Clostridia > Oscillospirales > Acutalibacteraceae > RZYX01. Next base: position 4,088 of record JAVVSD010000008.1, on the reverse strand, counting down.
CAAGGTCAATTATTTTTGACAAAAGCGGTCATGTTGTTGGAAAAGCTCAGAATGAGTTTACTCAAATTTATCCTGAGGCGGGTTGGGTCGAGCATGATCCGATGGAAATTCTTTATAGCCAGTTTCAGTCAATAACATCTGTTATGGCTTCACAGGTTGTTGACCCTAAGGAAATCGCTTGTATTGGTATAACTAACCAGCGTGAAACAACGATTGTTTGGAACAAGGAAACTGGAAAGCCAATTCACAATGCAATCGTTTGGCAGTGCAGAAGAACTGCCGATATGTGTGAAAAGCTCAAGGCTCAAGGTCTTGATGAATATGTTAGAGAAAAGACTGGTCTTGTCATTGACGCCTATTTCTCTGCAACTAAAATCAAATGGATACTTGACCATGTTACTGGTGCAAACGAGCTTGCAAGTCAAGGAAAGCTCCTGTTTGGAACTGTCGAAACATGGCTTATTTGGAATCTTACCGGCGGTGCAACACATCCTGACACTGCTGTTCATGTTTCTGATTATTCAAACGCATCCCGCACTATGCTGTTTGATGTTGATAATCTTTGCTGGGACAAAACTCTTTGCGACAAAATTGGCGTGCCAATGAATATGCTTCCTGAGGTTGTTCCATCAAGCAAGGTTTACGGAGTTGTTGCTCCAGGAATTATTGGTCTTGAATGCCTTGAAGGTGTTCCAATCAGCGGTGCTGTTGGCGACCAAACTGCTGCACTTTTCGGGCAGGCTTGCTTTAAGGCAGGAATGGCAAAAAACACTTATGGCACTGGTTGTTTCCTTCTTATGAACACTGGTGAGAAGCGTGTTAAATCCAAAAACAATCTTATTTCAGGCGTTGCATGGGGAATTGGTGACGAGGTTGAATATTCAATTGAGGGCAGTGCTTTTAATGCAGGAAGTGTTATTAAATGGCTTCGCGACGAGCTACATCTTATTGATGATGCGTCACGCTGTGACGAGCTTGCACAGAGCGTTGAAGATGCAAATGGAATCTATCTTGTCCCTGCTTTTACAGGGCTTGGTGCTCCTTATTGGGATATGTATGCAAGAGGCTGTATCGTTGGTCTTACAAGAGGCGTTAACAGAGCGCACTTTGCTCGTGCTGTTCTTGAAAGCATCACATTTCAGGTTGTCGATCTCCTCACTGCAATGAAAGAAGATGCAGGAATGGAAATATTTGACCTCCGTGTTGACGGTGGTGCAAGTGTAAGCAACATTCTTCTTCAAATACAATCTGATATGCTTAATGTTGAAGTTAATCGCCCAAAGGTTGTTGAAACCACAGCTCTTGGTGCTGCATATCTTGCAGGACTTGCTGTTGGTGTTTGGAAAGATAAAGATGAAATCGCACAAAACCGAGAGGTTGATAAAATATTTGTTCCAAAAATCGATCCTGAAAAGCGTGAAAAGCTCTATAAGGGATGGAAAAAAGCGGTTACAAGAGCAATGAACTGGGAAGACCATGAATAACGAAATAAATTAGTTTTCTACTAATTTTTTAATATTTTTAAGGAGGATTTGTACTATGTCAAACAATATTGTAGATTTTAAAACCATAACATCATTTATGATTGATGCTTTTTGTGGTGTTGGTGTTCCTCGAGAGGATGCAAAAATCTGTGCAGATGTTCTTGTTGAGTCAGATAAGAGAGGTATTGAGTCCCACGGTGTAAACCGTTTTAAGCCAATCTATATTGACAGAATCAACGATGGCATACAAAACCCCGTAACCAACTTTGAAATCGTCAGAGAAACCCCAACAACCGCCGTAATAGATGGTCACGACGGAATGGGTCAGGTTATAGGCTACAAATCAATGCAAATGGCTATTGACAAAGCGAAGAAATACGGAATGGGAATGGTTGTTGTTAGAAATTCCTGCCACTATGGTATTGCCGGATATTATCCATCCATGGCTATCAAAGAGGGCATGATTGGTATGACAGGCACAAACGCTCGTCCATCTATCGCACCTACTTTTGGCGTTGAAAATATGCTTGGCACAAATCCTCTTACAATCGGTTTCCCAACAGATGAGGCATTTCCATTTATTCTGGACTGTGCAACCTCAATCACACAAAGAGGCAAGCTTGAGTATTATTCAAGAATTGGCAAGCAGACGCCACAAGGAATGGTTGTTGGTCGTGACGGAACTGCTCTTACTGATACAGATGACATTTTAGTTAAACTTAACACAGGAGAAGCAGCACTTGCTCCTCTTGGCGGAATTGGTGAAGACCTCGCAGGATATAAAGGCTATGGCTATGCAACCGTAGTTGAAATTCTGTCTGCTGCCCTTCAGCAGGGTCAATTTCTTCATGCTCTCAGCGGTATTGGTGAAAACGGAGAAAAGGTTCCTTTCCATCTTGGACATTTCTTTATTGCCATCGACACACAGGCATTCATGGGACTTGACTCATTCAAAAAGACTGCTGGCGATATTCTTCGTGCACTTCGTGCTTCTCAAAAAGCACCTGGTCAAGAGCAAATCTTTACCGCTGGTGAAAAAGAATGGAATGTTTGGCTTTCTCGTAAAGACTCAGGAGTTCCTATTAATCCTGCTGTTCAAAAAGAGTTCTGCAAGGTCAGAGATGACCTAAAGCTTAACTATACCTTCCCTTGGGAAGCCTAATCTGAAAGGAGCAAATTTATGGATTACGCATCAGAATCACTTAAAAAGCACTATGAATGGAAGGGCAAGCTTGAAGTTGTTGCCCGTGCAAAGGTTGATAATAAAGAGGCTTTGTCTATTGCTTATACCCCTGGAGTTGCACAGCCTTGCCTTGAAATTCAAAAAGATATAACCAAGTCGTATGACCTTACACGCCGTTGGAATACAGTTGCAGTTGTTACAGACGGCACAGCTGTTCTTGGACTTGGCGACATTGGTCCAGAGGCAGGAATGCCAGTTATGGAAGGCAAATGTGTTCTGTTCAAAGAATTCGGCGGAGTCGATGCTATTCCTCTTTGCATCCGTTCAAAGGATGTTGATGATATTGTAAAGACTGTTCAGCTTCTTGCCGGAAGCTTCGGTGGAGTTAATCTTGAAGATATTTCAGCTCCTCGTTGCTTTGAAATTGAAAAAAGGCTTAAAGAAACTTGCGATATTCCAATTTTCCATGATGACCAACATGGTACAGCAATCATCACTGCCGCTGCTATCATCAATTCTCTTAAGCTTGTTGGTAAAAAGATTGAGGATTGCACAATTGCATTTAGCGGTGCAGGTGCTGCAGGCGTTGCTATTGCAAAGCTTCTGCTTACACTTGGTGCAAAAGATGTTATTATGTGTGGCTCAAAAGGAATTCTCTGTGAAGGCGACCCTTCTCTTAACGAAGCCCGCAAATCTATTGCCGCTTTCTCAAACAGAACCTTCAGAAAAGGCACACTTGCCGACGCAATGAAGGGTGCTGACATTTTTGTCGGTGTTTCGGCTCCTGGAATTGTCACAGAGGATATGATAAAGTCAATGGCAAAAGACCCAATCGTTTTGCCTATGGCCAATCCAGTTCCAGAAATTATGCCTGACCTTGCTATAAAGGCTGGTGCAAGGGTTGTTGGAACTGGCAGAAGTGACTTTCCAAACCAAATCAACAATGTTCTTGCTTTTCCTGGCATTTTCAGAGGAGCTCTTGATGTTCGTGCAAGCGACATTAACGAAGAAATGAAGCTTGCTGCTGCTTATGCGCTCGCAGGTCTTGTTTCAGACGATGAGCTTTGTGCTGAATACATTTTGCCAAAAGCATTTGATGAAAGAGTTGGAAAAACAGTTGCAGCTGCTGTTGCAAAAGCAGCAAAAGACAGCGGAGTTGCCAGAATATAGTCTAAACTTTATAGAATCACTTGAAGCGGTTTTTTATAAACCGCTTCTTTTTTATGCAAAATTGTTAGCTTATACTTTTTAGTTATTATCTTAAATAAAGGAAAAACATATAACTTAAAACAAACTCACACAAATAAAAGCTAAAATCTCTGTTGCTTTTTTAAACTAACGCTTATTTGCAATTTGATTTATTAACTAATAGAGGGGGTTGTTCATTTCTTTTATTTCAAAAGAAACGAACCAAAGAAAGG
>JAVVSD010000007.1:0-81788 GCA_036654375.1 Oscillospiraceae bacterium | reverse complement strand
CAGGCATAAACAAAGCTTTTAAAATATTCTAAAATGATTTCAAAAGCTAACGCAATTTTAAAGCCCGCCGAGAGTAAAATCTCAGTGGGCTTTTGTTTTGTACAATATTCTTTTATACTAAAAATATTAAAGTCCAAATATGCAGACTGCCGCCCTTTTGCAAGTATATAGTTGGTTTCAAAAGGTGTCTTAATTATTTATTCATTACCAAAGACCTTCAATGAAAATTTCTCATTTTAAAGCTGCTAACGCTTCCGAAAAAGGCTCTAATGCACGCGGAAGTATGCCTGTCACATAGGCAATCACTATGCCGTAGTTTGTTATATACGCACCTTGTTCTCTTGTTTTATCAACTCTGTAGTGCATTTCCCGATTATTAAGCATACAGCCTCCGCAATGGATTACTAAGCTGTATTTTCCCATGTCTTTAGGAAAACAAGCTCCCGATGCCCATTCATAATTCAGACCTTCGCCTACTATTTTATTAATCCATCGTGGTATTTTTACGGTTCCGATATCATCATCCTGCCTGTGATGAGTGCAACCTTCAACAATCAGAATGTTATCTCCTTTTGAGAGTGTTTCAATTCGTTTTACTCCCCTTACCATTTCTGCAAGATCCGCTTTTTGTCTGGCAAATAAAATGGAAAAAGAGGTGAGAGGAATTTCTTCTGGCGTATCAGCTGCCACGCTTGCAAATGCCTGAGAATCAGTAATTACGATAGCCGGAGATGTTTTCAGATTTTTAAGCGTTTGTTTTAATTCTGTTTCTTTTGTTATAAATGCCATTGCCCCCATATCCAAAATATCTCTTATCACCTGCTGCTGTGGAAGTATCAGGCGGCCTTTTGGAGCAGCTGAATCAATCGGAGTAACAAGAACGGCGGTTTCTCCAGATTTAATCAAGCCTTCTACAAGTGAGGGCTGACTAAATTTCATGCCAGAATTGGATATGATTTGTTTTTTTACATCTTCAATCCCTTTATTTTTAACCGCACTTACATATACAAACGGAAAGCCAAAATCCTGTGGCATTTCTGGACTTTTCTCGTCACACTTATTAAACACGATAATAAATCGGATTTTTCGGCTTTGCAGCTCCGCAATAAAATCCTTTTCCAGCTGTGTTATTCCAGCTTCATCGGTTACAACAATAACAAAATTGCATTTTCTAAGTACCTCGTATGATTTTTCTACACGCTGCATACCAAGCTCTCCGACATCATCCAATCCTGCAGTGTCAATAAACACAACAGGTCCGATTGGCAAAAGCTCCATTGCCTTATAAACTGGGTCCGTAGTTGTTCCTGCGACATCGGAAGTCAAAGCTGCATTTTGCTTTGTAATGGCGTTAATAAGCGATGATTTTCCTACATTTCGTCTGCCGAAAATTCCTATTGTAAATCGGCTCGCCACAGGAGTTGAATTTATGTTTTCCATTTATCTACCACCCTTTATTTAAAATCAGCATGGTCACCTCTGGACAAATCAGGGATCATATTTATTTTTTCTATGGCTTCCATTAAATTTGATAGATTTTCCGATGCCTCCAAGTCGCTGCACAGCTTGTTGTCATACAGACGGTAGTTATCCCGATATTTCTTTGGTGTAAGGTTTGGCATTACTACATTTGCACCTGCCATAAACCCTTTTTCACGCGCAGAAGAGTCAATCGTATTCAGTGCTGTTGTCGCCGGTATCAGTGCTGTTGGCAACATAATTCTGACAAGCGACAACAAAATAATTGTCTTATGAATTGTGGGCGTATCAAAGTTTGCAAACTTTGTATCCTCATGAGGTATAAATGGTCCAATTCCAATCATATGAGGCTGAAGCTCACGCAGAAATATCAAATCCTCTGCTAATGTTTCATAGGTCTGACACGGTGACTCCACCATAAACCCCGCTCCTACCTGATAACCAATTTCCTTTAGGTTATATAGGCATTCCTTGCGGTGGGCAAGGCTTAATTCAGGCGGATGAAGCATTCTATAATGCTCTTCGTTTGCAGTTTCGTGCCGTAAAAGATAACGGTCAGCTCCTGCATCGTAAAGCTTTATATATGACTCATAGCTAAGTTCTCCAGCAGAAAGTGTGATGGCACAATCTGGAAATAGAGCTTTGATTTTACAGACAACTGAACACAACTTATCATCTGAAAAGCAAAGGTCCTCTCCGCTTTGTAACACAAAAGTGCGAAATCCCATTTTATAACCCTGTCCGCAAGTATCAAGTATTTCTTTCTCTGTCATTAGGTATCGTGATATATTTTGATTGCTTCGCTGGATTCCGCAGTAATAACAGTTGTTTTTACAAAAGTTGCTAAATTCAATAAGCCCACGGAAAAACACTCTTGCTCCATACTGCTTATCCCGCAATTTACAGGCACATAAAGCAAGTTCGCTTACTTCTTCATTTGTTGCATTTTCGCAGAAATATTTTATGATTTCAGATAATTCTTTTTTATCGGCGGAAGATAGAATGCTTGGCAATTTTGTAATCATTTTACAAACGCACATCTCTTTCTCCGTTTTCTAACCTTTGAAGTATTAACAGCGCTTTTTCGTAAACAGGCTGGCTTTTTAACAGTTCAAGATGCTCCTGTATTACGACTTCACCTATCGCTTTGGTTTCCTCTGAGGCATAATCAAGCAAATATTCCTTAAAAGTGAAAATCGCATTAGGAATACAAAAATTATGTACAAACTTGGATTTTGCAACCTTCATAAATTCCTCACCGGTTCTACCCGCACGATAGCAGGCTGTACAGAAAGACGGAATGTTTCCCATTTCACAAATCTCTTTTACCACATCATCCAAAGAGCGTGGGTCGCAAATAGAAAACTGCTCTTTGTCTGGCAGCTGGTTTGCTTCCTTTGATTTTGAATAAGCACCTACACCAATGCGTGTGCCAGCGTCTATTTGCGAAACTCCAAGCGGTATAACCTCTTTTCGTACATTAACAGATTCTCTTGCTGTGCATATTAACCCGGTATAAGGTACAGATAATCTTAGAATAGCAATCAGCTTTTTAAATTCGCTATCACTCACTGCATACTCTGGATTGAGTGAAAATGGCGTTCCTGTCGCAGGAGTAATACGCGGGAATGATATTGTATGAGGTCCTACTCCGTTAAAGGTTTTCTCAAGATGAATCGTGTGGTATAACAGACCCATAACCTCAAAACGCCAGTCATAAAGACCGAATAAAACGCCAAGTCCGCAATCATCAACGCCTGCCTTTAACGCTCTGTCCATGGCATATAAACGCCAACGATAATGCCCCTTGATTGTTCCAGATGGATGCACATTTTTATAAGTTTCGTGATGGTATGTTTCCTGAAACACCTGAAAAGTTCCGATTCCAACATCTTTTAATTTTTTCAGCTCATTGACTCTGAGTGGTGCACAATTTATGTTTGCACGACGAATTTCGCCATTTGCTGTTTTTACACTGTAGACTTTCTCTACAGTCTTACACATGAAATCCACTTCGGTATCTGGTGATTCACCATAAACAAGCACTGTGCGTTTTTGTCCTTCTTCAATCATTATTTTAACTTCATCTTCGATTTCTTGCATTGAAAGCGTTTTACGGTGCATTTCCTTATTACTGCTTCTAAAGCCGCAGTATTTACAGTTGTTTGCACATTCGTCGCTTATATAAAGAGGAGCAAAGAATACTATGCGGTCACCATATACCTCCTGCTTCAACTGATATGCTAATTCATACATTTCTTTGATAGTTTCTTCATCTTGATTTTGAATCAAAACAGCCGTTTCTTCTGGCTCGAGCCTTATACATTCAGCCGCCTTTTTTAAAACCCGCCTAACTTCCTCCTTGGACGGATTTTCATGTTTGTTTAATTGTTCCCATATTTTATCGTCATCAATAAAATCACATTCCATCTTATCCAGCTCTGAAAATTCATCGCGGTACTTTTCAAGAAAATTCATTATATAACAACCTTTCAATTAATTATTTTTTGTACCTTTTGTTATCATTGATTTTACGGATACATCTTTTATTCTGCCAAGTTTTCCAGTCAATGCACTGATTTCATCATTTGTTCCGTCCATGATTAACGATATAACCGACACGCCTCTTTCTTTATACGGCAATCCCATTCTTGCTACGATAAGATTTGCGTACTCGTGTAAAGTGTCATTTACCTGCGCGACGAATTCACTATCTTCAATAACAATACCTACGATACCTATTCTTTTGTCCACGCTTTATTCCCTCCTAAAACAAAAAGCTCCTCTTCCAAAACGGAAAAGGAGTATAATAAAACAATTTATTATAAATATGCTTATTACTCAACTTTCCGCTCAGAACCTACTTTGCGGTTAGAAAATTAATTCAGCCATGTATTCCCAAGTGAATATCACAAACAAATACATTACATTGTATTTTTATATTAACATATATTTTAATTAATTCAACTATTATTTGTAAATATCTGTAAATTATTTTTATTCATTCTTTTGTGTTAATCTGATATTTAGGTCACACAATGTATTTGGTTATATGATTTGTACTGGGAGTGGGAGTTTGCACTCCCAGTTTTTATACCCATTTTTATTGTAAAATTTTTTGTCGTCCAAGTTTAGCTTTATAAAAACTTATATATAAACATAATTATTCTATCAGCAATTCCGCATCACCTATGAATTTTCTTGGTTATCTTCTATTATTTTAGGTTAAAACAATGCTGGGTTTTAACAGAAGCCTCCCTCCAAATCACAGGTGCAGATATTGGTATTGTCCCAACAATCACTACACGAGCAATCTTGTTGGCAATCATTACAGTAGTCTTTGCATTCACAACCATCTGTGATAGCAGATAATTTAGCATATAGCACATGCTCTAAATGTGTTGCATTTATAATCGTCTTGTTTATTTCTTGATTAGCACATAATATCTCATCTAAATCATTTGTTGTCGCCAGCACTTTTTGTAATTTTTCTCCCTCAGCATTGAGAATATGTGAAAGAGCGGTTTCAATCAAAGCTACTGATTCGACTATATCAGAACAGGGATCAAAAGGCTTACATTGCTTGTCATCACAGCATTTTTTACAAATGTAATAGTTGCATGGGCATGGGAAGAAGCAAAATTTGCTTGGCTTAAACTCCGCCTTTATAACATAGGGGTAACACCCTTTTTTAATTGCCAATATGTCAAAATGATATCCCTTGCATTCGATGTCACAGGGATTAAATATGATACTTTTGATAATGTAACTGTCCGGAACAAGCTCTGTATGCAGTTGCCTGTTTTTAGAGTCAAATACAATGATATACTGCTTGCTGTCTTTTATCGCAGTAATAATGTAATAAGGACAAACAGAGCATACACCTGTTATCAATATTGAACAAGCCCTGTATTTCAGTTGCGCTTTTTCGCACTTTTTGTTGACCTCTACAACGCTTCCAGTAAAAGAAACGAGCAAAGTGTCCGGACAACAATGATACGCTATTCCTGTAATAACGCCCGTTGCCTCCTTGCACCCACGAATTTTAATACAATCTATCTCTTTAAGGCAACTATCTAACTTAAAGATTTTGTTATTGCATTCCCTTGATCCAGCCCAGAAGCAACACTCCTTATAATCATAACAAATACAGCTGTACTCTCTGTCTGTTTCAAAACAGTTTGTATGAGAAAAATGCTGATTATATTTTATGATTTTACACATACAGGGTATTAAAAAATAGTAATTGCAACCATCAAAAGCCATTCCACTATATGTTTCACAGCACTCTGGGTGTATTGCCTTTTCCTTCATATATTCAAATAAATCCATAATTAGGACCTCCAAATTTTAGATAAATCTGTGTAACAACATTTATCTTTGTGTTATATAATATGAGTACAGGATGATTTATGTTATCCTTTTATTTAAACATTATTTTGGGGGTATTCACTATGTCTATGCCAGTAATCGCACCTGGAACTGGTACCAGAACGCAAGCCATCACTGATATTATCGAATCTGTAGCTCTTGAGCAAACGGCCGTTTCTCATATTCTTAATGCTGAGGGTGAAAAGATTCAAAAGGTTGTTGCTACTGCTACAACTGGTGACCAAATGCTTGCCGTAAACAAATCTGTTCAATCCATGGTAAACGCAGTTACAAGACTTGAAATGATTCTTCATGCAAAGCTTGAACTGTTTACACAATGTGCTTGTAATTAATGCACCTCGTTTAAAATATTTAACTTGAGATAGGAAAGCGGACGGCACTTAAAAGTACGCTGATTGATGAAAGTTACGAATTCTTTATCTGTAACACCACTGATTTCGTCCAGTCAAGTCAAATAGACAGTCTTGAAATAGTTGCTCTGCAAACCTTAGTTAACAGGCGTATGTCCGTTCAAAATTTCACAAATAGCTGCCTGTATCTGCTATTCCTTATAATAATATATAAAAAATAGCGGATCTTGGATTGCATATACAAAAATGTTGGAACATAGGCGGGTATACTTTACTATTCAAGAATTCATGTTAATGCGTAGCCCAATTTAACTATACACTTTAATATGCCAATATCTAATAGTATTCCATTATACAAATAATAATTGGGCAAAGGAAAAACAAAGGATTTATATCAATAAAAAGTTTTATGATGTCGCCAACCTTTTCAAAAAGATTGGCGACACATTTTTGGCATATTCCAAGCCCCGATAGCAATAATTTGCCGTATATGGCAAATGTAGTCTTAGGCAAGTGTCAAAATTACTTCCGTTCTTTATCTTAACTTCACCAAATATTGTACTTCGAATAAAATGTTATGGGCGGTTAATGCCTAATATTTTTTAGAAATGAAGATAATATATGAGTATGCCTATAATTAAGCCAAGCAAAACTATAAGATATCAATCTATTACAGACATTATTGAATCTGTCGCCTTAGAGCAAACTGCTTTATCTCATATTCTTAATGCTGAAGGAGAAAAAATTCAAAAGATATCAGAGCCATGTGAAACCTTTGAATACAGTCACGAAAACCACTTGAAGGAATACGACTTTGTATATAATGGTGTTCTTCCTTATTTTGGTCTTACAGTGGATAATTATCTGACAGCTATCATACAGTTAACAGATTCTATTTCAGGGATCAACACTCTGACTTACTGCTTTGATGTTAACACTGCGCTTCAAAATGGAGATCATTTTACTCTGTCCCTTTTACAAGGAAACACAGATATTAGCGATGTTGATGCAAATAGAGTCCGCTCTATTTTGTTCAATGCTTTTCCTTTTATCAGCGTGGCCACTTTAATTACTCGTTGTGGAATTACGACCTTAACGCAACAGGAAGCAATAACTGCCGCACAGCTTGCCATTTGGAAGTTAACAAATAATTTTACTGCCACCCTTACAAATGCTAATGTGCTGCAGCTATATACTTGGTACTTGAAATTAGCACCAACAGATATAATTATCAAACCGTCACAAATCGATATTACTGCACAAAATCTACTTTCAGATAAAGATTGTGGAGTGAAGTTTTCTTTTAACACAAGCGGTGTAAACGCGGACGGCACGCCAATAACCTTGTCTTATACATTTAGCAAAGATATTGTTAGTGAATATGGCGCTGTAGTACACGAATCATCTTCCGGCAACACAACTTTTGTTGAAGTGACAAATCTGCCAAAGGGTGCAAGCTTTAGCATAAATGTTATTGGAACTCAGTCATTACCAATGGACGCATATCGCTATTGTGACTCACAAGACCTTACAGGATTATTCGCACAAACAAACTTGATGAGTGCAAGCTGTCGTTTTGTATGTAAAGGAAATTGCAATTTTGATGTGCTTAAAGTGAATAAATCCGCAACTGATATGGTTAATTCGATTACAATGTTGGAAATGGTGTTACATTCAAAGCTGGCTCTATTTAACAAATGCCTTTGCGATGAGAAGAGTTAAGTTGGTTTAACAGAAATGCTTGCCCTTGAATTTTTTCACGGGGCAAGCATTCTTTTCGCTCTTTGACAGATTATTTCTTATAGCAGCTTTGCTGTGTATAACTAAATAAAGCTCTATCCCCTTGCTTTTATTATATTAAAAGTTTTAAAAGCAAATTGCCGCAAAAAGATAAAGTCGTTGTTTTTAATGATAAAACGCAATATTATGCGTTGTTATGTTAAATCTAAGTAAATTTTTGTAATATATTGTTGACATAATTTTCTGAAGTGTTATTCTAATTTTAATATTTTATAAAAACGCAAAAGAAAGTTGATGTTAAATGACAGTTACACTTTCAGAATTTATTAGTTCACTTGGTTCTAACCCCATGCTATTAATCACCGTAATTCTCACTCTGGGTGTTATTCTTGTTAATGGATGGACTGATGCTCCAAACGCAATCGCAACTTGTGTTTCAACCCGTTCAATCAGCCCACGCGCAGCAATAATTATGGCGGCTGTTTTTAATTTTCTTGGGGTATTAGTTATGACTTACATAACCCCAGTGGTTGCCCAAACTATTTATAACATGGTTGATTTCGGAGGAGATTCGCACACCGCACTTGTTGCTTTATGTGCCGCTTTATTTGCCATTGTTCTTTGGTCAACTGCGGCATGGTGGTTTGGTATTCCAACCAGTGAAAGCCATGCGTTAATAGCTGGAATTACCGGTGCTGCTATTGCCTTGCAGGGCGGTCTTGCTGGCGTTAACAGTAATGAATGGATAAAGGTTATATATGGATTAGTCCTCTCTCTATTTTTAGGATTTACAGTTGGCTGGGCTTGCATAAAGCTTGTACAGTTGTTGTTTAAAAGAACTGACCGTCGCAAAACTTCAAAGTTATTTAAGAACTTCCAAATACTTGGCGGTGCCGGTATGGCATTTATGCACGGAGCACAGGACGGGCAGAAGTTTATGGGAGTTTTCATGCTTGGCTTGTTTCTTGCTCAAGGACAAAGCACCGCTCAACAATTTAACATACCTCTTTGGCTGATTGTTCTCTGTTCACTTGTTATGACACTTGGAACATCAATTGGCGGGTATAAAATAATTAAAGCTGTTGGAATGGATATGTGCAAGCTGGAAAAGCACGAGGGATTTTCGGCTGACCTTGCTGGCATTATCTGCCTTCTTACCGCCACATTTACAGGACTTCCTGTAAGCACTACACACACTAAAACAACTGCAATCATGGGTGTTGGTGCTGCAAAAAGGATGTCTAATGTTAACTGGAATGTTGTTAAAGAAATGGTAATCGCCTGGATTCTTACCTTCCCTGGTTGTGGCTTAATTGGCTTCCTAATGGCAAAGCTATTTATTTATATATTTTAATTTTAAGATAAAAGAGGTTTAAAAAATGGGTCGTAATAAAAGTATTGATTATTTTGATGAATTTATAAATTTGGTTAACTATTCTTGCCAAGCATCACGGCTTCTAAACGATTTTGTAAACAAGTTTAACATTGATGAGCTTGAGGCAAAGATGATAGAAATGCACGAAATTGAACACGCTGCTGACACCGCAAGGCATGAGATGATTGAAAAGCTTGCAAGGGAATTTATCACTCCTATTGAGCGGGAAGATATCATGGCAATGGCTGATTTTATCGACAATGTGACGGATAAAATCGAAGATGTTTTGATAAGAATTTATATATTCAACATCCAGGAAATGCGTCACGAAGCTGTTAAAATGACCGAGATTATCGTTAAATGCTGTGATGCTCTTAAACTTGCACTTCAAGAATTTCACAACTTCAAAAAGTCTGAAAATCTGCACAAACTCATTATAGAAATTAATCAATATGAGGAAATTGGAGATAGCATATTTATGTCTGCTACCAGAGATTTATATGTCAACTGTAAAAATCCAATAGAAGTTACCGCTTGGGACCAGCTCTTTCATTATCTTGAAATTTGTTGTGATTCTTGCGAAGATGTTGCAGACACCATTGAGAATGTAACTATGAAGAATTCATAATTTAACTTAAAGGCATCCTACAATCAACAACCCTCATGAATATGGTTTTATAAAAGTAAAGACACATTGATAAGATTATCAATGTGTCTTTTTTCTTATAGCACTTTGTCTGCATGATTATTAACTTATACTCTATAGCACATATCTACAATAAGCTGTGCATTTATGGTTTAACAAGCTCTTCTATATTAATTATTCTATCCGCCCAGCCCTTATAAAAAGATGCCTCATGAGAAACAAGAATTATACTGCCACTCCAGCGAATCATCTCATGCTTCAAAGACTCTTTGGAATCAACATCAAGATGGTTTGTTGGCTCATCAAGTATTAACAGGTTTGCGGACTGTAGCATCAAAATACAAAGTTTAACCTTTGATTGCTCACCACCGCTAAGAGTGGATATTGCCTGCATTGCATTTTTTGCCTTTATTCCGCATTGAGCAAGGCTCTTTCTAACCTGACTAACCGACAGCTTTGGGTACTTGTCAGAAACAATTTGAACAGGTGTTTCCAGACCATTTTTCCATTTTAAATCTTGCTCATAATATGCAATTTTTATGTTGTCTGAAATTTTAAATTTTCCTGAAATTGCAGGAATTTGATGTATCAAAGTCTTTAGCAGTGTGGACTTTCCAATTCCATTAAATCCTGTTACTACAACCTTTTCGCCTGACGCTATTGAAAAGTTTAGCTTTGGCAACAATGGTTTATTGTATCCCACCTCAAGGTTATCTGTTATAAGTGTTTTTTGTGCAGTGAGAGGCAATGAAGTGAAGCGAAAGTCTGGTTTTTGTGCTGTGCCTGGTGGTGGAATTTTTTCTATTTTGTCCAATTGCTTTTGACGGCTTTTTGCCATATTTGCCGTTGAGGCACGAGCCTTATTCTTTGAGATGTAATCTTCAAACTTTTTGATTTGTTTTTGCTGTGATTGAAATTCTCTTATATATCCCTCTCGCTTAATTCCTTTAAGAGTCATAAACTGTGTGAAGTTCCCTGTGTATTTTTTGATAGAAGCAAATTCAATATCACAAATACAAGTTGTGACTTTGTCTAAAAAATCAAAGTCATGGGAAATCAAGATGAATGCCCCTTCATATGCTTTTAAATAATCCGACAGCCATTCAACATGCTCCTTGTCCAGAAAGTTTGTTGGCTCATCAAGCAACAGCACTTCAGGGTTTTCAAGCAAAAGCTTGGCTAAAATGACTTTTGCTCTTTGTCCGCCACTTAGCTTTTTGAGCGTTTTGTCCATTCCAATTGCCGTTATACCCAGCCCCTCGGCAACCTTCATAACGGTGCTGTCAATCTCATAAAATCCACTGCTTTCCAGCATTGTCTGATAGTCGGCTGACTTGCTCATGATTTCTTCGCTGTCATCTACCATCATCTGTTCATAGAGCTTGGTAAGCTCCGCTTCAATATTAAAAAGTTCATCAAATGCCGTCTTTAAATATTCAAAAGCAGTTACATCATCATCGATCTTTGCGTGCTGGTCAAGATAGCCAATTCTGATGTTCTTTTGCCACCTAATATCACCTTCATCAGGTATAATCTCGCCAATTAATGTACTCATTAGGGTACTCTTACCTGATCCATTTTGCCCAACAAGCCCAAGATGCTCTCCTTTAAACAGCTCAAACGAAGAACTTGTATAAAGGATTTTGTCACCAAAAGCGTGAGATATGTTTTTAACTTCTAATAGCCCCATAATTTGTTTGCATTATGTCCCAAAAAACTCGCAATAAAGCTTTGTGTATAAGGGTTTCAACAATGCCCTTCCTTTTGTATATAAAATATATGTTTGTTATTTATAAAAGGAGCAGAAAGCACAGCCTTTCGACATTAAGCCCTCTGCTCAAATATTTGTTGATAAATAAAACGGAATTGAAGGTTTGTTTGCCACCTAAAAATGCCAGTAACAACCATTATCAGATCAAATGCCACAGAACATAAGTCTTTCTATGGCGGATTGTATTATATAATCTTTTTCTTCGTTTGTCAAATAAAGAGAAGAATTTTAAATTCACTGCATAAACATAATATTGCCAAAATAAAGCCTACTTTTTGGTGGGCTAATTGAAGTTTAAAATATTTCAAGACAAACCTGCCTAAAAAACAAAGCAAACAGCCAAAAGTTGTGTTGCTAACTCTTAATTACTTGCCTTTTAAAAGCCCATATAATTATTTATTTGCATTCAATTTAGATACAGGTTTTTAACCCCGTACAAGATAAATTGACATCTCACTTTCCTCATTACACACAGCTTTGCTTCAAACTCCAGCGATACAATAAAAATGTCACACCTTTATATGTTCTGTTTTTATTGCGTCAATTCTTCAAGTATTATCTTTTTCAAATGAGCTGTCACATCATTTATATCTGCAACTATTGGGCAATGTGCAACTTTTAATATTGGGGCATCTTCATCAAGATTAACAGCACAAATTCGCTGTGCCTCCTGTACTCCTGCCAAAAACTGCAACGACCCAGATATGCCAAAGGCAACCAAAAGCTTTGGTGAAACTGTTTGCCCGCTAAGACCAATTTGACAATTGCGTTCAAACCAGCCACGCTCAACAAGTACACGAGAACACATCAATTTTGCATTTGCATTCTTTGCAAGTTGCCTGAAAATTTCAATATCACTCTTTTCACGAACGCCGCCACCTATGGCAAAGATAATTTGAGAACTTGTACAGTCTGCCAAGTCAACTCTGTCTATCCATTGAGCAGA
Source organism: Oscillospiraceae bacterium (assembly GCA_036654375.1). GTDB lineage: Bacteria > Bacillota > Clostridia > Oscillospirales > Acutalibacteraceae > RZYX01. The sequence continues at coordinate 69,089 of JAVVSD010000007.1, read as the reverse complement.
ATATCCGCCAAAAGGCTTTTTTAGACCATTTAAAATATCTGCCCTTTTGATTTTGGTTTTTGTGTTGCTCACTGCGCTTTGATTTGAGCCAAAACGAAGAGTAGCGATTTGCGGTCTGGCGGTTTTTGTAATGATTTGTGCCATGATATTTCCGCCATATGCCGGACGCGTTTGTAAAAGGAAACCATCCTCATTAAACGAGAGGTCTGTACAATCCGCTGTAACTCCCGTCTTTAGCCTTCCTGCCAACATGGATGACAGTGTTCTGCCCTCTGGAGTTGCACTGGCAAGAACCACATCTGGTTTTAATTTTGTAACATATTTTTCTAATATATCAATATAAATCTCTGGTATAAAGCTATCTAAGGCTTCATGTTGATACACAACAACTTCTTTGATACCGCTCTGTTTAAGCTGTGCTTCAAGCTCTAATGTCAAGCAACTGCAAAGTACAACTCCGTAAACATCACGCTTTCCTTGCATTCCAAGTGTGCGTGCGGTTTCAATTACCTTTACCGAAACAGGGTGTATTAAATTATTTATCGTTTGGATTATTACAAGGATAGCTGCACTTGAAAAATTATCATTCATGCTTTGCACACTCCAGTTCCTTTAACAAATGCAGGGCAGTTTCCTGTCCAGACATTCTCAGCAACTCACTTTTTGCATCAATGTTGTTTTCATACACACGAACGACTTGAGTTGGTGATGAAGCAGAGCCATACATTTTTGCATCACTATGTGGCAAATCTGCAAGTCCAAGCCTTTTGACAGGTGCGTTTTTTGCGTTTAGCTTGTTTTTAAGATTTGGGATTCGTGGCTGTGCCACTTCTCGTCCAACGACCACAACAGCAGGATATGTGCATTTTGATTTTTGAGTCCCTCCGCTCAACTCCTGTAGAACTGTTATTGCTGTGTCGGTTGCGGACTCTATTTTTTTTACCCAGCCGATTGCTGGTATGTTCATTTGTGTCGCCAACGAAAATGGCAACTGCGAAGTATCTCCGTCTGTTGTCTGCTGTCCGCAAATAATCAGATCAAATTCTCCATTTACTTTAAGTCCCTGTGATAAAGTAAATGCAGTCGCATAGACATCTGACCCTGCAAAAGCATCGTCACACATAAGCACACCTTTTTGGACACCCATTGCAATCACATATCTTATGGCTTGCTCCGCAGAGGCTGGTCCCATGCTTATTGCTGTCACCACTCCGTTTGTTTTTTCTGCTATTTGTAAAGCGGACTCGACTGCGTATAAATCCCAAGGATTAATCACGCCACCCGCCATGCTTCGCATCAAAACACCTTGGCTTTTATCCATCTGAACGCTTGATGCAGGAACTTGTTTTATACAAACTGCAATATTCATAAACTTTATTCCTCATTCTCTTTGTTCTTCATACACATTTCAGTGTCAAAAATCAGCCTGATATCATCAATCAATTTTGCCACTTCTGGGTGTAAAAAGCTTTTGACAAGTTGTCTTTTTAAGAATCCGACACCGTTTTCGGTTATCAAATATCCAGATTCATTAACAACTTGTTCAGCAAGCAATTTTACAAGGTTTTCACACGCTTCTTGCTGTTTAGCTGATTGTGGTAGGAGTGCAAGGTGCATCTTGTTTTGAAGTATATGACCATATACAAGCCCTTTTAAGCCGAGTTTTTCAACAGATTTATAATACATCTCTAAGAACTCTGTAAATTTTTCAGGACAACCGGAAAAATCGGTTTCACACCTTGTGAATAGATGCTCTGCGTCTAAACATATGGCTTCATTTATCAGCTCTGGGACTGCATGACGCATATCACGAAATCTGCGAATTTCCGAAAGCCCAGTTTCAGCCCATGTGCTTTCCTCTTTTCCTCCAACAGCTGTAAAAAAGTCAAGATGTTGCATGAGTGCAGACTCCAATTCATCACTGTCATCTCCACAAAGCTCGGTATAAACCGCTATGCAAGTATTTGGCGGAAATTCTGGCAACGCTTTTAAAGTTATGCTTGTTTGCCTTGCATTTGAAATCAGTTTTAGTGCTTCCTCATCAAAAAATTCTGTCGCCATTAAATGTGCATTATTTTCACTGCTTTTCCAGATTTTTAGCTGTTTTAAAAACATGATTGCCTGTTCAAGACTGCTGAAAAAATATACAACTCCCCACATCTCACTTGGTAAAGTAAAAATTCTCAATTCAAGCTCTGTCACAACCCCAAGATTGGCTTCACTTCCCGCTAAAAAGTCAATTAAATCTGTTCCCTGTTCAGGATATTTCATTATTGAATAATGCGGTAAATTTACTGGTATTTTAATCTCCTTGCCATTTGGCAAAGGGCATTTATCTTCATTAAAAAAGTACTCTCCTCGTTTTATCTTCCAAAGTTCTCCGCTGAGAGTTACAAATTCAAGTGAGCTGACATACTTTGATGAATCACCAAAGAGCAAGCTGCTTGAGCCTGTTGCATTACTTGCAAATATTCCTCCGATTGTTGCTGTTTGCTCAGTTGGATTGGGTGGAAAGAAAAGCCCATTTGCATTGGCTTCTGCCTCAATCTGTCCCAGCGTTACGCCTGCTTGAACTCTCATTGAATTTGAGTTTCTATCAGCAGACATATTTATTATGTTGTTCATTTTTGAAAGGTTAAGCACAAGCCCACCATGTGGAACTGCACCGCCCACAACGCCTGTTCTTGCTCCTTGGACAGTGAGCAAAATCTTGTTTTTGCTTGCATTTTTGATGGCACTGCAAATATCATTCGTATCAGATGCAAACACGATGTTTTCAGCATAGCCTAAAGCCCTCGACTCATCACCCAAATAGCTTTGATATTTTGGCATAATAGGTTCAATTTTCAATGTCATCACTCCTACTCTCCAAAACTTGTATCATTGCATCAACAAATTTTATTGCATCCATTTTAATGCCTATATCTGCGTTTTTAAAAATTAGTGCGTTTGAATCCGTATTTACTGCTATGATTTTTTTTGCTCCCTCAATGCCTACTAAAAAGGCTCCTGCTCCTGCTGTTCCAAGTGCAAGACAAATAGAAGGAGAAATGATTTTTCCTGATTGACCTATAATTTCGCTTGTGCTTCCCCAGCCATTCAGTGCCACAGGACGAGTAAGCCCGAAACCTGCACCAATTATTTTAGCAAGTTCTCGAACCTTGTCGCAAGCTTGTTTGCTTCCCATTCCTGCACCACAGACAAAAACAAGTTTTGCCTTTTGAAGCAGATTTTCAGGCTCTGAGGCAATTAATTTTTGTTCTATAAGCCAGCTTTTATGTTCTGAATTTTCAGCCTTTAGTTGCACTCGTGTAACATTCCCCAATGGCTGTTTAAGGGTTATTACAGCAGGGTAATCAATGCTTTGTGTCCATATCAAGTTTGACGCACATGCTCTTTTTTGTAATGTAATATTACTTTCAGAGGTGCTTATAACTGTTCCTTTTGTCATACATTTACATCCAACTTTGGATGCAAGTTTTACTGCAAGCTGTCTGCCACACTGCGTATCTTCAAAAATTGCAAGCTTTGGTTTTTTGCTTTTCCAGTCTGCGACTAAGTTGTTTAAGACCTCATCAATACAGTATAAATCATCTTCTGAAAATTCATATACAACTGTGTTTTCAGGCAACGAAGCATTAAAGTCATGTTCAATTTTTTGCTCACAACTGTCTGCTTTTTCATAACTTATAAGATTTAAAATCTCCTCAGCGTTATCCCTTTCCTTACCGTAAAGCATTTTACCTTTACGGATGCTTTTGGGGCAACTTAGTTGAGGTAGCATCATACTTATAGCTGTTGCATCAGTTATTGCGATTTTTTTGGCACTAACACCTTTAAATGACAGCCTTGCTCTGAGGCTTGAGCATCTTAAAACTGCAGGGCTGTTGCCAACAGTAAGAAGCAGTGGCAGGGTTGCAATTTGTTGCCAAAGTCCATCTTCTTTTCGGCAGGTCACCGCAACACCTTGCTCGCAAATTGTTGCCGTTTCAATCTCTGAAAGCACAGAAAGCCCAAGCTTTTCGGCAAGCAAAAACGGAACCATTCCCGTTTCTGCCATGCCTGCCACTGAGCCGGTTAATATCAAATCATATTGCTTATCCCTTGCATATTGTGCAAGAATATCCGCCACTTGATATGTCGCAAATTCTGTTTTTTCCTTTTCAATCAAAACCACTTCATCAAATCCCAATGAATACAGGTTTTGTGCCATATTATCAGGTAATGTGTCGCCAATGGTCAGGGCGGTGCAAGTTGATTCTTGCTCCTGCCCTGCCATTTTATTTTTTATTTGTAAACCCAGTTCTAAAGCCGATTGATCAAAGCAGTTATACTCTATGCCTGCATATGAGATATCTGTATTAATGTCAAACTGTTCCCAGTCCTCCTCAAGCACTCTATCCCAGTTAGGCATAACTTTAAAACATACTAATATCTTCATTTTTTATCAACCAACAGAACACCTTTGTTTAAGATATGATTAGGGTCAAGTGCGTCCTTTAATTTATACATAAGAGGATAGCTTGTGCCATGCTCCTGTGGCATCCAAGCTGTGCGATACTTACCACTGCCATGGTGATGTGCAATGCTTCCGCCTCTTTTAAGGGTTTCTTCCATTATAACCTTTATTACATTCATGTAGTCCGCCTGTGCTGATTCAGAACCATTCTCCTCCATAAAAGCAAAAGTGAAGTATATGTTTGTACCCTGCATATAGCTGTGTGATGAATGTCCGCCAACATACGCAAGTTCCTCAATATCATTTGGTAAACGCTCTGTAACGCCTTTATAAATCTCGCCAATGGCATCCCAGTTTGCTGAAATTTCACAGGTGTCAGCAATACATCCCATCTCATAATAAATGCCCTTGTCAAGTGTGTAGCAAACATCGTTGCGTGTCTTTTGCCATGATTGAACTGGCTTTTCGCCAAGGTCAATTGCCTCATACTTCTGGGCATATTTTTCAATTGCCGCACCTGTTGCATTTGCAATTTCACGAGGACCTTCACACAAGAACAGCATGATTCCATGCTCTGCTGGCACAACGCTTTGCAGTCCAAGCACCATCATTACCTCGGCTGCATCATGCAAACGAGCAACAGCAGGCTTGTATCCAGCTGCCATGATTTCCTGAAGCATATCAAGTCCGCACTGCATATCCTTGATTGCATAAGCGCGCATCCAGCATTCGTCTGGACGATATTTAAAAATTTTAAGTGTAGCTTCAGTTATAAATCCTAACATTCCCTCGTTGCCGATAAACAGGTGTCTTAAATCTGGACCACAGCTACGGCGAGGAACATTTTTAATTCTTACAATTTCACCATCTGCCATTACAGCTTCAAGCCCAACTGTCAAATCCTCTATTCCGCCATAAAGTGTGGAGAACTGTCCGATACTGCGTGTTGCAATCAACCCGCCAATATGTGCCATCGGTAGCGACTGTGGGAAATGACCCGTTGTATATCCGCGTTCGTTCAAATAGTTTTCAAGATACTCAAGTGGTGTTCCGCAACGAGCTGTAACGGTCATATTTGTTTCATTTACTTCAAGAATTTCGTTCATCAAACTGCCGTCTATAATTACTCCGCCCGCCACCGGCTCAATTCCCTGTGCAACGCTTGAACCACCTGTGCGTGGAACGACATCAACCTTATTGTCATTCAAAAATTTCAGAATATTTGAAACTTCTTCTGTTGATTTTGCCTTAACAACACAAGCAGCTCTTGGTGCAAAGTTCTTTCCATCTGCTCTTTGAAACACACGAAAACCTATGTAGTCCTTTGCTCCCTCCAAAACAGACTGCTCATCTGTAAGTACTCTTTCTTGTTCAACGATGCCCTCAAGGCCCTTAATTATCTCGCTTTTTTCCATGAAATCATCTCTCCTTAATTTTCATTGTTCTGGATGCTATTATGTCAACTTCTGTGCCATTTATATTTGTAATAATTACATCTCCGCATTTTATTGGTGCCTTGACCGTTGTTGAATATATTGTGTCAAGACATTCTTTAAGCTTCGTTTTTGGAACTTCTCCTGTGCTTATTACTGAAAGCCTTGGAAGAGTACCGTCTAATATTGCAACTGTGCTTGTTATCATTCGCATTGGGTTTTTAAACTCGTTTATGCCATGTGTTATACCCCTTTTACAGTTGTTTCCACTTACTGTTATCTCCTCCCCATCGTCGCATACAGAAAGCCTACAGCTGTTTGGACAAACTATGCACACAAAATTTTTTGTCATAATTTCTCCTCCCCTTTCTTCATTGCAACTGTCACAGGCTCAGAACCACAGCTATTAAGTTCAAATGTTAGCATTTCAGGTGGAGCAATATAATGACAAGTCTTTTTAAGCAGGGTTTCATTTTCTGTTGTGCATTTGAGTAAAGAAACCTTTTTAGGTTCCTTTACTCTCATAAAGAAAGTCACTTTTTCTTGGCATGGACAAATGCGCTGTGGAACAACAAAGTTTACATTTTCTGCTATCTCAACAGCTTGATACTGCCTATTTTCCGGTATACGGGATTCTAAGAAATCAACTGCACCCTGAGCTGCAATCTCTCCACTAAGTGATACATAGTCAACCAAGTCAAACACAACGGCAACATTACCTGCTGCAAAAATCCCCGGCACACTTGTCATAAATGAATTATCCAACACTGGTCCTTTTGTGCGTGGGTCAATTTCTATTCCAGCATTACGGCTAAGCTCATTTTCCGGAATAAGTCCAACCGCAAGCACAAGCAAATCACATTCAATTCTCTCTTCCGTTCCAGAAATAGGCTTTCGATTTTCGTCCAACTTTGCAACCGTAACAGCCTCCACACGCCTGCGACCATGCACTTGGGTAACTGTTGTGGACAAATGCAAAGGAATGTCATAATCGTCCAGACACTGAACAATATTTCGTGTAAGCCCCCCTGGATTTTGCATAACCTCATATACGCCTTGCACCGAAATTCCTTCAAGTGTCATACGCCTTGCCATAATCAGCCCAATATCTCCCGAGCCTAAAATTACCGCTCTGTTTCCTGGCAAATGTCCCTCAATATTTATGTAGCGTTGCACAGAACCTGCTGTCAGCACTCCTGCTGGACGGTCACCATAAATAAGTACTTGGCTTGCAGTTCGTTCACGACATCCCATTGCAAGAATTACTGCACCTGCCTGTATCTCCAACATTCCATCATACTTATTGCAAGCATAGACCTTGCGGTCTGGCGTTACTTCAAGAACCATTGTGTCAAGCTTTAACTCAATATCAGTTTTTTCAACTTCATCAATAAACGCTTGTGCATATTGGTTTCCACTCATTCTTTTTCCAAAGCGGTGAATGCCAAACCCATCATGGATACACTGTTGCAAAATTCCACCAAGCTCTGTATCTCTTTCAAGAACCAGCACTTTTTTTGTGCCAAGCTTTTTTGCTTTTAGTGCCGCAGCAAGACCTGCAGGGCCTCCACCAATTACCACTATGTCAACCTGCATCTGCATCATTTTGCTACCTCCTCGGAATATAACTGTCGACGGTTTTCCTTTAGAAGCACATTGGTACCTTCGCCGTTTAAAGTAATATCTATCCAGTTTTTGCCCTGCTCTCGAGCCAAAATTTCAAGCACACGAGGCTGGCAAAATCCACCCTGGCAACGCCCCATTCCCGCTCTTGTTCTCCGCTTTATAGCATCAATTGATGCTGGAGGTACCGGCGAGTGAATAGCGTCAAGAATTTCTCCTTCGGTTATACTTTCACATCTGCAAACTATTTTGCCATAGCTTGCATCTTTCTTAATTAATTTATCCTGTTCTTCCCTGCTCATATTGCGAAAAGCAGGCTTTTCTTTTCTAATTGGTTGCCAGTCATTCTTTATTTCAAGTGAGTTACCTTTTTCCTTTGCATCTTTATTTATTATTTCCTCCACCATTTTTGCAATTGCCGGTGCAGATGCAAGCCCAGGTGACTGAATAGCTCCAACATTTATAAATCCGTTTGTTACAGGCGACATCTCAATGAAGAAATCCTCTTTGTAGTCTGCTGGACGAACTCCAGCAAAAAATCTGATTATATCTCCGTATCCAACATTCCCATCGCCTCTGCCCATGGCATATGATAATTCTTGCGCCGAGGTTGAACGGTCTTCCTTGTCTGGAATTTCTTTTGCAGATGGTCCCATCAAAATATTTTGTTCTGGTGTGTGACACATTCCGCCACCCTTGGTTTCTGCGTTCATATTTTTAATAGTCAGTTTAACCGTTTCAAACGATATATGCTCACAAAGTGCTTCATATTCTGGCTTCTTTGCTTTGTCCAGAATTGCAATAACTCCCTTGCGTGCATGAATTGTATAGCACTCATCATTTGCCATTGCAGAAATCTCGTCTGCATAAACCCCTGCACAATTTATTATGTATTTTGCTTTTATAGTTCCTTTGTCGGTCACTATTCCGCCTACCTTACCATTCTCCACAAGCACATCAGCAACAGTGCAGTTAAAGCGAAAGTGAACTCCATTGCTTGCCGCATTTTCTGCAAGTGCCACTGCAACTTGATATGGCTCAACCAGACCCATGCTTGGAAGCCAAAGTGCAAGCTTTACATCTTTTCCCAAACCGTTTTGATTAAGCCCAGGCTCAAGCTCACAGGCTCTTTTGCCGTTTACAAGCTCAACCCCATCCACACCATTTTTTACAGCCTTTTTATACACTACCCTTAAAGCAGGTTTAAGTATATTGCTTGTGACAAATCCCATTGCACCACAACGCTGAAGGTCAAAACCCAAATCCTCTGCCCACTTTGTATACATTCGGTTGCCCTCAACATTGAGCTTTGCCTTTAATGTTCCCGGCTTTACGGCATAGCCTGGGTGTATATTTCCGTTGTTTGCCTTGGTTGCACCAGTTGCAACATCATCTGACATTTCAACCACGAGAATGTTAAGCCTGTACTTTGAAAGTTCTCTTGCAATTCCGCAGCCAGATATACCCGCTCCGATAATTACAACATCAACATCGTCAATCAAACCAGCATTTTCACCCATTGCCCGCAACTCTGAATAATCCTTTTTTGGAATTTGCAGTCCGGGTACACTCAATTTGTTGACCACATTTTTAACGCCTTTTTGCTTTGCAGCCTTATGGCCAACGGCTACTACTTCCTTCCACTCGGAGCATTCACCTGTTAAAGTTAAAATCCCTCTTTCATTAAGTTCCATTTCCAATACCGCGGTGGGAAATGCTTTTTTTAATGCTTTTTTAATTTCTTCTATTGCCATTTATATCCCCCTAATAGAACTTAATTCAACATCTATATCTCCTGATTTCAGCCGCTTCATCTCATCTTTGCATTTCAGATTAAAAAAACTGCGGTGCCATTTGTCCGCCTATTACACGCTCCTGAACATAGCCTACTAAATTCCCTGAAAGGTAATTTTTAATAACTCCTGCTATACCAACATTATTACGATTTATAAGGACAACAGGAAGCTGCATATCGGAGGCTATACACTGTGAAATCGGTATTGCACTTATCTCCGATGTTGAAACACAATTTTGGCTTTTGAGTGCAAAGTTAAGCAGGTTTTGTTGGCTCTGCTCAATGCCGTCACGAAAAACCATGCAATCTACTTGTCCTGTATAAAAGGCAAAATTTGCAGTTATATATGGCATTTCCATAAACTTGACATTTTTACCCTCACACGCCATTTTTGTAAGCTCTGCATGGTCTGTGCTGGAATAATCTATTGCTACTGTCATTCCGTCCTGAATATCTGTAAGGTTTGGTCGATTTATATACAATTTATATGGTGGCGAGTATTCGCAATCCACAAGCGGAAATGCCATTTCAATTTGATTATTGAGCGCTGTATATTCCTTTGCCGTGTAATGGGTTGTAACTACAAAATCATAAACCCCTCTTGTCAGTGCATCTACTCGGTTTTTTGAGCCTTGCACAAATGCAAAGGTAAATGGCACTTTGCACCTTCCCATTGCTTGGCATATGCCTGTTGCCAGCCCTGCCATATGCATATTTAATGGAAGCGACATTGATGCTGTTATGTAATTTATCCCTGAATATTCGATTAGCTTTTTTTCATCTTTAAATGTTAAAAATGAGCCTCTTTTGCCCTGCTTGTTTAGCTGTATTGCTTCACTGTCGTGCAACATTGCAAGTGCATTTTGAACAATGCCTCGAGAGCAAGTAAATGTTTGAGCATATTCGCTGATTGTTGGCACTCGAGTTCCAATTTCTGTTCCAAGCATTCCCCTTGCAATTCTTGTGCTTACTTGCCAGTCTTTTCGATATGGCGTTTCAATCATAAATTACTCTCCTTGAAAAATAATCGCATAAAATTTTCATAACTTTATATATATTTTTTTTTGTACTTATTTTATATTATATAATCCTTTCATTTGATTGTCCATAACTTTTAACAATTATTTTTTGTGTTTTTTACATAATTTTTATGTCAATGTTTTGTTTATTAGTACATTTTTACAAATTTATATTGTTTTTATGTACAGTAAAGTGTATTATCTTTTTATAAGCATATGTATTTTTTGACTATAATTTTAAGCATTAAATAGGGACATAAATATTATATTTTAATATTTGACATAAACAACTTAGGAGGAAAAGTAATGCAACAACTGAGTCTGCAAAACAAGCAAAACCCATTAGTACTCACATTTGATGTTGGTACGCAGAGTGCCAGAGTAATGCTGGTTGACAAAAAAGGAAATATTCTTTGCAAAGCACAAAAATCCTATGAAAAGCCTTATGTATCTCCTCACCCAGACTGGGCTGAGCAAGACCCCAATTTTTATTGGAATACTATGTGTGAAGTCAGCCTTCAGCTTAAGGAAACGCATGAAGAGCTGTGGAATGATATTATAGCTGTTACCTGCACCTGTATTAGAGCGACAACAATCTGCCTTGATAAGGATGGCAATGCACTTCGCAATGCTGTTGTGTGGCTTGACAAGCGAAAGGCTACTGACCTCCCACCGATGCCATGGAAAAATGCAGCGGCATTTAAAGTTGCTGGACTTTCACAAGTTGCTGAAACACTGAGAAGCCAATTAGCAGCCAACTGGATAATTAAAAATCAACCAGATATTTGGCATAAAACATATAAATTCGTACTGCTTTCAACATATTTTAACTTTAAGTTTTGTGGAAGCATGAAAGACTCTTGCGCAAATATGTGCGGAGTTCTTCCGTATGACAGCAAAACCCGCAACTGGTTAGGTAAAAATGATATTCGCAGAGCCGTCTACCTTATGGAGGACGACAAGCTGGTTGACCTTGTAAGCCCTGGCGAAATAATCGGAAATATCACAAAGCAGACCTCAGAAGCAACAGGTATTCCTGAAGGCTTACCATTTGTCGTTACGGGTTCGGACAAGGCGTGTGAAACATTTGGGCTTTCCTGCGATGATGAAAGCTCTGCCGCCATCAGCCTTGGAACTACTGCAACAATAGAAGTTCACACAAATCGATATTTCCCAATCAAATCCGTTTTGCCACCATACACCTCTCTTACAAGTGCCTATTTGCCAGAAATGGAAACCTTTCGTGGATATTGGCTTATCTCCTGGTTCAAAAAAGAATTTGCATCAAAAGAGGTGGAGGAAGCTCAGAGATTGGGCTGTTCCGCAGAGGCACTTTTGAACGAACGCCTAAGGGAAATTCCGGCAGGTTGTAACGGGCTTGTAATGCAACCAACCTTTACACCTGATGCAATTACTCCTCACGCCAAAGGTTCAATTATTGGATTTTCAGATGTACATACTCGAATCCATCTTTATCGTGCGATAATCGAAGGTATAGGCTTTAGCCTTATGGAGGGCTTGGAATTTATTGAAAAGACCGGAAAGCTTAAGGTAAAAAAGATATTCGTTGCAGGCGGTGGCAGTAACAGTTCTGAAATTTGCCAGATAACAGCTGACATGATGGGATTGCCTGTATATCGCATTCAGACTCACGAGGTCTGTGGGCTTGGCAGTTCTATTCTGGCTTTCGTTACAATGGGAATTTATAAAGACGCCAAAGAAGCCCAACAGACTATGGTAAAAATCAAAGATGAGTTTCTTCCAAATGAAAAGGAACATCAGACATATCTTCGCCTTTATTCAGAGGTTTATTGCAAGATATTTGACAACTTGGTTCATTTATATGAAAATCTTAATGACATCATTAAGAACGACACCACCAAACCGATTATGTAATGCTCGTACCTCGCATAAATAGTTTTGTTAAAGCGAGTTTGTATATTTAAATTTTATTATTTTAAAGGAGTCGATTATTATGGCAAATTACACTCATGACACAACAGTAGATGAATTACTAAAAGACCCAAAGGCAGTTGAAGTTATTGAAAGATTCAGCCCTGGAATTACAAAAAACCCTGCAATAAAAATGGTTAAAAAGTTTAAACTCGAAAAGCTTACACATATCACACAGGTTGGTCTTTCGATCGAGAAATTAGATGAGCTACTTAAAGAAATCAACGAAGCATAATTAAACAGCATTTGGCATTTTTTATTTTATTATTTGCCTTATCTTATAACGGACACATAATTTATAAATAGCTTTTAAAAAGATGCACATCGCCCTTTTAATTAGAGGACTTTGTGCATCTTTATTTTTTGCTGTGAGTATTTTATTAGGTAACGCTTTACTCTTATTTTAACTCTTATAAAATCCCGATATCAATCTGCAATATATAATGTATACCGCACTGCTAATTCTGTTTAATGCACAAATCAAATCCTTGTGACCAATCTCTTCATCGACAACATAGGCATCAATTGCAAAAATCTCCGTTTGCCTTACCACTGTTCTCAGCACATTAACCGCTGCACATAACAATCCATATTTGCAGTCAGGCATAAGATGGTCAATGCCATAATATTTTAAAGGGTTGTGCGAAATTTCTCTTATCCCTTTTTCTTCAAGCCCAAATATTTCAAATTTTCCGAGTGGAGAATCAAAGACATCGCAAGACATTAGCTTTCTTAACAAAGATAGCACAGACTGCAAATCGTCAGAAACAGATACTAACCCTTCCTGTTCAGCCATCGCCTGAACTTCAACAGTCTTAGCTTGAGCATAGTCAAGCATTCCACGATATTTTATTCTTGCACAGTTTTTTGGCACAAGAATATTATCCCTGAGCTGTGTCATAATCTCTAAATTTTCTTTAAGTTCTTGTTTTCCATCATCAAAACTATCTTTGTATATCTGCTTACTCATTGGCATTCTCATATGTGATTTTTACAATGGTCATTCCATTGTTTTCAATATAATCCTTCGCCTGTTTTGTCAGTAAATCATCTTGCTCCAAAAACACGAGATCTCCCAGCCTTAGACAATTTGAAATCACATCTGCCTCAGTTATTTCTTTCATATATAGCACTCCACTTTTCAGAAATAATAAAAGTTTTTTTATATTGGATTGAACATTCGTGGAATTTTTTGCTGTTACTTTTATTTACTAATTAATTTATCCTTTTCTTTGCCAATTATTAAATGATAGTTGAGATGAGATTTTTAAATTTGCAGGCAGAGGAAAATCCCCTGCCTGTGTTTTATTTTATTACTATTCTGTTTTTAAATCTTTTAAATACTCGTCGGCTTGCTTTGCTTCTTTAGTAAAACTATTGTTTTTCCACATTGCCCACAGCGAGGCGGCAACTGTTGATATTATTGTTGCAAGTGTATAAATTGTGTTTTCATCAATATCCAGTTTGGTTTTGCCAAGAAATGCAAGCACTGCATTTACAAGTGTAACTACCAGAATAAGGACACGAACAATTGTATCTATTTTTGGCATATCAATTCTCCTAAGCATTTTTAATTGCCGCCACTGTAAGTGGACCTGCAAAGCCATCATCAATAAGTTGTTTTCCATTCAAGTCTTTGTGCTGCCTTTGGAACTGCTTTATTGCCTCTGTTGTAATCGGGCCTAAATGCCCATCTACTCCGTCTGCGCCAATGTTATATCCCATTCCTGAAAGTTCCCATTGAACCCACTTTACATCAGCACCAGTGTTGCCTTTTTTCAAAACTCTTGTGGGTAATTTATAAGGATTTATGCTGTATCGTGCCGAATAGACTTCAGGGTCAATATATGCACAGGTGCGAAGTGATGCCCATGTCATATTTTTTATCTGCGAAGCTGAAAGCCTTGACAAATCTCTTATACCTAAATGCAAGTGAATGCCTGTTGCATACCCCGTTTTGCCAGTGTACCCCACAAGGGTGCCTTTTTGCACTGCTTTTTTTGATGTTATTGCGTATTTATCCAAATGATAGTGTAGGAATGCTTTTTTTATTCCCGGATATATTATCCAAATATAGATTCCGCCGTCTTTACGCGATTTTGCAGCTTCAAAAACATATCCGTTCTCTATTGCATACTGTGGCAGCTTTTTACCTTTTGTTGCGTAATCTGTACCCTGATGATTATTTATTTTGCCATTCAGAGTTCTTATTCCAAAAGGAGATGTGATATAGTGTTCTGCTCCCTCAAAAATCAAGCTTGATATTTTGCTCATTACAAATCACTCCTTCTTTTAATTAATGATATAAAACCCGATTTTATACCTGTCGGGATTTATATGAATTTGTAGTATAAATTTAAATGGTCTAATTTTTTGTTTTGTACCTGCTTTAATGTTTTTACTTTTTTAAAAAGCAGGTTTATTAACAAAAGCAAGCATAATCTATTTAATGTATGTCTTGCTTAAAAAATAGTTCTTACATATTTATCATATGTTTTTCGGCAAAAGTTGCTAATTGACTTTTGCTTGATTTGAACATATAATGTTATTAGAACAAATGTTCTTGCTGGCTTGAAGGTGTAGAAATGGACAGAGTTATTTTACATATTGATATGAATAATTTTTATGCAAGCGTTGAATGCCTTTATAACCCGTCTTTGCGAGAAAAGCCCTTGGCTGTTTGCGGAGATCCAGAGCTTAGGCATGGAATTGTGCTTGCCAAAAATGAGTCTGCCAAAAAATATGGTGTTAAAACTGGAGATGCTTTATGGCAGGCACAGCAAAAGTGTCCTAACATTGTTTTTGTCAAACCACATCACGATAGATATCTGCATTTTTCTACAATGGCAAGAGAGATATATTCCGAGTACACTGACCAAGTCGAGGCTTTTGGTCTGGACGAAAACTGGCTTGATGTTACGGGCAGTGTTAATCTTTTTGGCTCTGGCAAGGAGATTGCAGACGCACTGAGGCAACGAGTTAAAGATGAGCTTGGAATCACCGCATCTGTTGGTGTAAGTTATAATAAAATCTTTGCAAAGCTTGGCTCAGACATGAAAAAGCCTGACGCAACGACCGAAATATACAGCCACAATTTTAAAGAAATTGTGTGGCCTTTGCCTGTTTCAGATTTGCTTTATGTTGGACATCAAACCGCAAGCAAGCTGCACTCATTCGGTATCTTCACTATTGGAGAGTTGGCTCACACTGATGCAAAATATCTTTACAATATATTGGGCAAAAACGGAGCAATGATTTGGAACTTTGCAAACGGAATTGACACATCTCCAGTTAAAAATATTGATGCGAAAACGCTTATCAAGAGCGTTGGAAACTCCACCACCGCTCCACGAGATTTGATTTGTGACAACGATGTAAGAATAATCATCTATACCTTGGCGGAAAGTGTTGCCACAAGGCTTCGCGAATATGGCTTGCTTTGTCGCACTGTTCAGATACAAATAAGAGATAGCAATCTTATAAGTTTTGAAAGACAGATTAAGCTTGATTTTCCCGTATGCGTTTCAAGCGTTATTGCCGATGTTGCATACGCTCTTTTTAAAGACAATATGTCTTATCCTTATTCTATACGAAGCATTGGAGTGCGTGCTTGTGACCTTGTGGAAAATGCAAATTGTCAGATGTCTTTATTGCCCGAAAGTATAAAGACCGAAAGGCTCGAGGAGCTTGAGCTTACGGTTGACTCTATTCGAAAAAAATTTGGATATTCTTCTGTCCAGCGTGGAATTATGTTTTCAGACAAGGAATTGTCTGACCTTAACGCCAAAGACGACCATGCAACATATCCTTTAAGTCATTTGAGGTGATAATATGTCAAAAAAAGTATTCGTCGAAGTTGACGCACATTTTGAAACAGACGGTTCAATCGTTCCATTTTTGATAACATGGGAAGATGGATGTAAATTTGAAATTGACCGAATTATTGATGTCCGAAGAGCTGCTTCTCTTAAAGTTGGCGGTCAAGGCACAAGATACACTTGCCGAATAAAAGAAAAAACAGCATATCTCTTTAATGAGATAGGCCGCTGGTTTGTGGAAGCAAAGGAATAATTTCAGGGCTTAAACCCTTACTTTAACTCCATATTTCTCATACATTATTTCGTTACATAAAGCAGCTTGATTTAAATGAATTTTTATTTCTACATTTTTTGACAAATCATGCAATTTTATCTTGAATTTTTTTAATAATGTATTATAATTTTAATGTACAATGTTGGTCATTAAAATATTAAGGAGGTATATTAATTTGAAAAAAGTTCTTGAAATTTATGTTAAGCTTATCAACAAACTTCTTGACCTTATTATTAAGATTTGTGGCAAGTGTGAATTTGTTGAAAAGGTACTTGACAACAAGTTTGTTCGCAAAATTGCACCTTGGGTTTTCATTGTAAAAGTCATTGCTATTGCCGCTCTTATCATTCGCTTTTCATGCAAAAGCAAGTGCAAATGCCCAAAGAAAAAATAATTTAATTCTAATATAACCGCTCTTTGCCACTTGTTCGGGTGTTTTTTCCTGTGCAATGGCAAAGATTTTTTTATAATAAAATCCCATTTAACATACAGTTTTTGTAGATATTGACATTTGAAAACCTTGTATGCTTTTTCTTAGTTTAAAACAACACAAACTAATAATATTTCATATATAAATCGTATATGATTTTGCAATTAATAATAGGTAAAAATCGACTCTCATGCCATCGCTTTTTTTAGGGATAATAATAACTGAAAGTTATTTTATTTTAGAATGGATGAGTGATTTTGAAAAAAAAATTTATACCTATATTTATAATTACTTTTATATATTTGACCCTTTTTGGCTGTGCAAATGCAAAAAGTGAAGCAAACAAAGCGGCAGCGACAAATTCACTTGAAGCCTCAAAAGATGAATATAGTATTGCTATGATTACGGACACACAATTTTATAGCTATAACAATGCCGATATCTTTTATAAGATGACAAAATATCTTAAAGATAATCAAAAAAGGCTTAACTTGGCTTATATTATGCATACTGGTGACCTTGTGGAAATGGCAGATGATGAGGTACAGTGGAAAGTTGCAAGCAATGCAATGAACATTGTTAAGGATATTCCAAATGGTGTGTTGGCAGGAAATCATGACACAGGTGCCTTGAATACCAGACGGCAATATTTTTCAAAATACTTTGGCGAGCAGCGTTACGACAGCTGTCCTTGGTATGGCGAGAGCCACAATGACAACAATGCTCATTATGACCTTGTGACCATTGGAAAAACAGAGTTTATATTTGTATATATTAGTGATGACCCCGCACAGTGCTGTATTAACTTCGCAAACAAAGCTTTTGCACAATATCCTAATCGAGTTGGTGTACTTTGCGTACACAACTATCTTACAGCTGAAAAGACGCTAAGCCCCATTGGTGAATATTTAAAGGAAAATGTTGTTTCTAAAAATAATAATGTCAAGATGGTTTTTTGCGGTCATTGTAGTGTAACTGCAAATATTCCCGTTCAATTTGATGATGATAATGACGGAAAAAATGACAGAACTGTTTATCAGATAATTGCAAACTATCAAAATGATAAGACGGGTGGATATATGCTCATATTGAAAATTAATGAAACAAAAAAGACAATTAATGCCTTCACTTACTCACCTATCAACAATAATTATCTTCAAGGAGAAAGCGGAATTTCTAAGAGCAGGTTTAGCTTTGAAGTGCCTTGGGATATGTGATTTGCCTATCTTTCATGACCAATATTTTTTGAAACTGGCGAAAAGCTTGCTTCCTTTGCAGATGAAATTGACAATACAAAAACATTGGTTTTATCCATGCGTGGTGTTCCAAGTATTGACGGTAATGGAATTGATGCCCTCGCACAACTCGTTTGCAGATTAAAGGCTAAAAAGGTTAATGTGCTTATGTGCAGTGTTCAAAAACAGGTTGAAGATGAGCTGGACAGAGTTCCATTTAAACAGCTTTTGGGTGATGATAAACTGTTTTGGGATGCAAGTGAAGCAATCAAAAGTATTGAAGATATTAAGCGTGCAGGCTAAAATTTAATAATCTATAAAAATACAGCAATACTTTTAAAGTGTTGCTGTATTTTTTAACAAATTGTAACTTATTTTATAAGGTATTGATTTGTTGATAAATCAGGTTTATAATCATGTAACATTGTTAATTGATAACAATGTTACATGATTTGGAGGTGCGTTCTAAATTGAAAGCAGGAAGTAAAAGCAGACGCTTGTTTGAAACAATGCACAAGCTCAAACAGCTTAACTTGCCCGAAAAATTAAATGCAATGCCTAAAAGTGAATTCTTTACGCTTGGCACAATACTTAAATGCCCGCACAACCCTGTTGAAAGGGAAATGCGTGTTTGCGATATTGCAAACGAACTTAAAATTTCAACCCCTGCGGTTTCTCGTAATCTGAAAAACCTTGAAGAAAAAGGGTATATTAAGCGTGTGACAAATGAAGATGACAGGCGAAATACAAATGTTATCGTAACTCAAAAAGGTAAGGACGCTTTCTATCATGATATGGAAACCATGTCAAACTTTATGGAACGAACACTAAATCACCTTGAAGATGATGAAACAGATGCCTTTATTTTTTTACTCAACAAGTTGCATAACGGAATGCAGGAAGAAATATTAAAGATGGCAAAACAAGAAATCCCGCAAAAAAAATGTACAGAAAAGGATACAATACACGATGCTTAAAATTTTTAGAAATATGAGACCTTATTGGAAATCGGTATTTTTAATTATTATTCTGCTTTTTGTTCAGGCAATGTGCGACTTGTCATTGCCAAGCTACACATCAAATATTATTGATGTTGGTATTCAAAACAGCGGAATAGAATTTGCAACTCCTACCGTTATTAGAGCAAAAGAGTTTGAAAAGATTAAATACTTTATGACCGATGATGAAAAATCGCTTTGGGAGAAATCCTTTGAGCAAAAAGACGATGGCTTCTATCATATTAAAGACACTTCAAAGGAGAATTTGACAAAGCTTGACAAAAAGTTTACAAAGCCAATTGTCATTTCTAACATGGCATCGCAAATGAGCCAACAAAGCAGTGCAAAAAAACAAGATAGCACTGCAAATGGACAAGTTAAAGCAATGCCACAAGGGGCAAAGGTTGCAATGCCTTCTGTTTCTCATTCCCCTGCTGAAATTAGAAAACAGCTTGACAAAGAACTCGACACAATGGGTGAAACAATGCTACACTCCTCTGCCATTGCGTTCACAAAGAACGAGTATAAAGCAGTTGGCTTAGACCTTAATAAAATGCAGACAGACTACCTTTGGGAAACAGGCGTTATGATGCTTGGAATGACACTTCTTATGGTTGCCGCCGCAATACTTGTCAGCCTTTTTTCCTCACGAGTTGGTGCAGGTATTGGTAAAAATTTGCGTGAATCTGTGTTTAACAAAGTTGTTAGTTTTTCAAATACAGAGATGGATAAGTTTTCGACCGCATCGCTTATCACAAGAAGCACAAATGATATTCAGCAGGTTCAAATGGTTTCAACAATAATGCTGAGAATGGTTTTCTATTCCCCTATCCTTGCAATCGGTGGAATTATTATGGTTTTCCGTACCGGTGCCAACATGGAATGGATTATAGCACTTGCCATACTCACCTTGGCGTGCATTGTTGGCTTGCTGATGGTGATTGCAATGCCAAAATTCAAGGTTATGCAGAATTTGATTGATAAAGTTAACCTTGTATCTCGAGAAATACTTACAGGTATTTCAGTTATTCGTGCATTCAGCCGAGAAAAGCTTGAGGAAGAGCGTTTTGATGAGGCAAATAAATCGCTCACAAAAACCATGCTTTTCACTAACCGCGTAATGACATTTATGATGCCACTTATGATGTTACTTATGAACGGCTTGTCCGTTCTTATTATCTGGGTTGCATCAAAACGCATTGACGCAGGCATTCTTGAGGTTGGTGCAATGACCGCATTCATCACATATGCAATGATGATAGTCATGTCATTCCTGATGCTCACCATGGTATCAATCATGCTTCCAAGAGCCGCTGTTGCAGCCGGAAGAATTGATGAAATCTTGAAAACCGAGCCAACCATTGTTGACAAGGTAAACCCCTTTACACCAAGCAATGCAAATGGCGTTGTATCATTTAAAAATGTCAGCTTTAAATATCCAAATGCCGAAGACTATGT
Source organism: Oscillospiraceae bacterium (assembly GCA_036654375.1). Taxonomy (GTDB): domain Bacteria; phylum Bacillota; class Clostridia; order Oscillospirales; family Acutalibacteraceae; genus RZYX01. The sequence continues at coordinate 48,594 of JAVVSD010000007.1, read as the reverse complement.
TCTTGAAAACATTGATTTTGAGGCACTTCCAGGGAAGACCACTGCCATTATCGGAAGTACTGGATGTGGCAAGTCTACGCTTATAAATCTTATACCACGCCTTTATGATGTCACTGACGGAGCTATTCTTATTGATGGAACAGATATCCGAGATATGTCGCAATGCAGTCTTAGAAAGCTTGTCGGTTTTGTTCCTCAAAAGGGTGTTTTGTTTTCTGGAACGGTTGACTCAAATCTGCGTTTTGGTGCAGAAAATGCAACCGAAGATGAAATTAAAAATGCCGCAAGAATTGCACAGGCCTCAGATTTTATTGAAGATAAATCCGATGGGTATCAAAGCTCTATATCGCAGGGTGGCGGAAATGTTTCCGGAGGTCAAAAGCAAAGGCTTGCAATCGCAAGAGCAATTGCAAAAAAGCCTAAAATATTTATCTTTGACGACAGCTTTTCAGCCCTTGATTTTAAAACAGATATCGCACTTCGAAAAGCTCTTGCCCCAAGTGTTTCTGATTGCACCGTTCTTATTGTTGCACAGCGTATAAGCACAATTTTACACGCTGACCAGATACTTGTTATTGAGGACGGAAAACTTGTTGGAAAAGGAAAGCATGAGGAACTGCTGAATACTTGTGATGTTTACAGCCAGATAGTTAAATCACAGCTTTCAGAAAAAGAAATTAGTGCAAATTACACAGGAAAGGAGAACAACTGATATGGCAAGCAATAAAAAGCCTTCAATGCCAAAAAGACCCGGCGGAATGCACGGAATGATGAATGTTGAAAAGGCAAAAGACTTTAAGGGGACCCTTAAAAAGTTGTTTTCCTATATGAGTCAATATAAGCTTGGGATTTTTGCCGTTATGCTTTTTGCTGTTGCAAGCACCGTCTTTTCCATTGTCGGTCCAAAAATTTTGGGCAGAGCAACAACAGAGTTGTTTGATGGACTGATGTCCAAAATTCAAGGCATCGGTGGAATTGATTTTGATGCTGTTGCAAAAATACTTCTTATTGTCCTTTGTCTTTATGTCATAAGTTCAATTTTTAACTTTGTACAAGGACTGATAATGACCAATATTACACAAAAGGTCTGCTACAGAATGAGGCGAGATATCTCGTCAAAAATAAACCGTATGCCAATGAAATATTTTGAAACCCGCACATACGGCGAAGTTCTCTCCAGAATCACAAATGATGTTGATACGCTTGGTAACGGGCTTAATCAAAGCATTACACAGCTTATCACCTCTGTTGCAACAATAATCGGTGTGCTTGTTATGATGATTAGCATTAGCCCAATAATGACTCTTATCGCAATTCTTGTCCTTCCTTTAAGTGCTGGTCTTATTGGACTCATAATTAAAAAATCTCAAAAATATTTTCGCACACAGCAAGAATACCTTGGACACATCAACGGACAGGTTGAAGAAGTCTATGGAGGACACACCGTTGTCAAGGTGTTTAACAAGGAGCAAGATGTGCTTAATGCGTTTCACAACACAAACGATGTTCTTTATAAATCGGCTTGGAAATCACAGTTTATGTCTGGAATGATGCAACCTATTATGATGTTTATTGGCAACCTTGGTTATGCTGCTGTTGCAATTTCCGGTGCATTTCTTGCTATTAATGGAAAAATCACCATTGGCGATATTCAGGCGTTCATTCAGTATGTTCGCAATTTTACACAGCCAATTCAACAGATTGCACAGGTTTCTAATATGCTTCAGTCAATGACAGCATCTGCCGAGCGTGTTTTTGAATTTTTAGCAGAAGAGGAAGAGGACCAAACAGCAGAAAATCCCGTTAAGCCTGATAACATTGAAGGCCATGTGAGCTTTGAAAATGTTAAGTTTGGTTATAATGAAGACAAAATTATAATCAATAATTTCAGTGTTGATGTTAAACCTGGACAAAAAATTGCAATTGTTGGTCCAACTGGAGCGGGAAAGACAACAATGGTTAAGCTTCTTATGCGTTACTATGATGTTAATAGCGGTGCGATTTTACTTGACGGATACAATATTAAAGATTTTAACAGAAGTGAACTTCGTGCAGAGTTTGGAATGGTTTTGCAGGAAACATGGCTGTTTAAGGGAACAATAATGGAAAATATCCGTTATGGCAGACTTGATGCAACCGATGAAGAGGTCATTGAAGCTGCAAAAGCTGCCCATGCACATCACTTTATCAAAACCCTACCAGGCGGATATCAGATGGAGCTTAATGAAGAGGCAAGCAATGTTTCGCAGGGACAAAAACAACTTCTTACAATCGCACGAGCAATCCTTGCAGACAATCCTGTGCTTATACTTGACGAAGCCACCTCGTCTGTTGACACCAGAACGGAAATCCGTATCCAAAAAGCTATGGATAACCTGACAAATGGACGCACAAGCTTTATTATTGCTCACAGACTTTCGACAATTCGTGATGCTGACATCATCCTTGTTATGCGTGATGGAGATATTGTTGAACAGGGAAACCATAACGAGCTTATTGCCAAAAATGGTTTCTATGCTGACCTGTATAACTCTCAGTTTGAGCAAACCGCTTAACGCTTAATTAAAATTTTCTGTCGCACATTAAAAGTACTTGACTATCCATAGTTTTTGAGGTATAATACTCAACACGACTGCGAGTATTACTATTATATAATTAACGAGGAGTTTCATTATTCCTCGTTTTTTTATTGTAAAAATAGAGTTTCTGCATATAATATATGATGGTTTCTTAATTTTTTATTGCGTAATCTCCATAAACTAAATATGATTGCGTAAAGTCTTGGCGACAGCGCAATTGTAAAACAAAGAAACGAGGAAAAAATGAATCAAATATCTTTTTTAGAACTAAATCTTACGCCCAAGGTTAAAAGGGCTGTCGACGAAATGGGCTTTGACACAGCCACAAGCATCCAAACACAGGCTATTCCTATCATTCGTACAGGTGTCGATGTTATTGGACGCTCACAAACAGGAACAGGCAAAACTGTTGCCTTTGCAATCCCAGCAATTGAAAAAATTGACACACATGAGGAAAAAATCACCGTTCAAGTGCTTATCCTCTGCCCTACCCGTGAACTTGCACAGCAGGCCTGCCAGGAAATTGAAAAGCTAACAAAATTCAAGTCCGGTATTCATGTTGTTGATGTTTATGGTGGAGCTCCAATGGAAAGGCAGATTACACGACTTAAAAGAGCAAACATTGTTGTTGGTACTCCTGGACGAGTTATGGACCATATGCGTCGCAAAACATTAAAACTCAACAGCCTTAAAATGGTTGTTCTTGATGAAGCAGATGAAATGCTAAGCATGGGCTTTAAGGAGGATATTGAAACAATCCTTAAAGATACTCCAGCAGATAGACAGACTGTTTTGTTTTCTGCAACTATGCCACCATCAATATTAGCTCTTACAAAGCAATTTCAGAAGTCACCTAAGCTAATCGAAATCGATAAAGCAAAGGTAACACTTGACAATATCGAGCAGCTTTGCGTTGATGTCCCTATGGGCAGAAAAAAGGACGCACTTAACTTGCTTCTTCGCTACTATCGTCCAAAGATTACCATGATTTTCTGTAACACCAAGCAAATGGTTGACGAAATCACAGAGTATCTCATTCAAAACGGCTTTGACACCGACGGATTGCATGGCGATATGAAGCAATCTCAGCGGACAAAGGTTATGGACCGCTTCAAGAGTGGAAAAACATCTATCCTCGTTGCAACTGATGTTGCAGCAAGAGGCATTGATGTCAACGATATCGACTATGTTATAAACTATGACATTCCTCAGAATAACGAGTATTATGTTCATAGAATAGGCCGAACAGGTCGAGCTGGCAAATCTGGTACTGCACTGACGATTTGCAGTGGAAGAAGACAGGTTTCCGTTTTGCAGAACATCGCTCGCTCTGTTAAATCAAAAATAAAAATAATTGATATCCCTTCTGTTGACGAAATTCTTGAGAAAAGCTCTCAAGGTCAAACAGATATGGTCGAAGATGAATTGAGAAACACTATCCTTAGCAAATATACAAGTATGGTAACTGAGCTTATTGAAAGAGGTCACAGTGCAGAAGAAATTGCTGCTGCCGCTCTTCAACTTTATCTTGGAAAAGATGATGCAAAGCTCACAGATATTAAAACTGAAAAGAAAACAAGCTATGAAAATGTTGCTCTTGGCGGTGGATTCCAAAGAATAAGCATCAGCATTGGACGCGGTAATCGTGTCGCTCCTAACCATATCGTTGGTGCTATTACAGAACGCACTAACCTGTCTGGCAAGGATATTGGAAAGATTGAAATCTTTGATGATATGTCAACAGTTGCTATTCCTTCAAGTATTGCAGACCAAATTGTTGAGGATATGCTTGGTGCAAAAATTTGCGGAAAACCTGTCACAACAACTCTTATCCCAGACAAGTCAAGGTCAAATGGCGGAAGCTTTAACAAAACAGGCGGAAAAGGCAAGCCAAACAACAAGGGATACAGAGATAGAAACGACAGAAGTTATGGCAAAAAGAATAATTTTCGCCGTAACCACTCACACGGATAATTGAATAGTATTTTTAGCAGTAGCATTTTTGCTACTGCTTTTTTATTCACTTTTATTTCATTAATCTTTAACCGCATTTTATGTTCTTTAAAATCCTATTTTGTTCTTATCTTCTATTCCTTAGCCATTTTTTGCTATAAAAATTCTATTCTATATTTTGTGATTTGTGTTCACAATAAGTTACAGTTATTTTAAAAATGGCTCTATCGTAAATTTGTCTTAATAAACTTAAAAGAACTCTGATGTGAGCATCTTTACAAAAATATTGGTAGCTACCACCTATTGTTTTGCCTATAATGGTGTTTTGGATTCTTATTTTTGGCTTGACTTTTGTTATGGTATTATTGTACTGTGTATATTAGCATTTATTATAAGCTAAAAAGTTGTATAATAATAATGCAAATGCTCGTATTAACAGTTAATATTCCTGCTCAGTGCGAACACTTAAAAGGAGGATAAAATTGAAAATAATTGTTGTTGGTTGTGGCAGATGGGGTTCTTTTATTGCGTGGTACCTTAATCATATTGGTCACGATGTCACTCTTTATGGACGGGAAAGTTCAAAAAATATGTGCGAACTGATGGCAACAAGGAAAAACAGCCATATAGTTCTTCCTGATAGCATTAAACTCACTAATTCACTTGATGAAATAAAAAATGCTCAATCAATTATTATTTCGATTAATTCTCAAAACCTTAGCACCCTTATGTCAGAAATTTCAAAAAATGATATTCAGAATAAAAAATTCGTGCTTTGCATGAAGGGAATTGAAATTGCAACTGGAAGGCGACTTTCTCAAATTGTTTGCGATAGTGTTGACTCTTCAAATTCCGTAAGCGTTTGGCTTGGTCCAGGTCATGTAGAGGAGTTATTTCAAGGCACTCCAAACTGTATGGTTATTGACAGTAATGACGAAGCCGTAAAAGAAGAGCTTGTCATTGAATTTTCAAGCGACCTTATCCGCTTTTATTATGGTGACGACCTAATTGGAAACGAAATTGGTGCCGCCGCAAAAAATGTTATTGGCATTGCCGCTGGTATGCTCGACGGGCTTAACCTCTCCTCTCTGAAAGGCTCTTTGATGTCACGCGGGACAAGAGAAGTGGGACGACTTATTTCTGCAATGGGCGGAAAAGAGCTGTCTGCCTATGGTCTTTGTCATCTTGGTGACTATGAGGCAACCGTTTTTTCAAAATTCAGCCACAACAGAATGTTTGGAGAAATGTTTGTAAAGGGAGAAAGCTTTACACAGCTTGCAGAAGGTTTCTACACCGTTGAAGCTCTTATGGTGCTTAAAGATAAGTATGAAGTTGAGCTGCCAATTTGCACTGCTGTTTATGATGTTTTATATAATGGAATCGAAGCAAAATATGCACTTGTTAAGCTATTTAGTAGGAATAATAAAAAGGAATTTCTTTAAACTCCCGTCTTTTTTAAGGCGGGCTATTTAATATAAATTTGATGTTAAACTTCTTGTATTGCACTATTTCGTGTGCTATAATTCAGTTAATATTGAAGCTTGAAAGGAGCCACTATGACAACTGGTAAAAATCTTTCCCCTGAACGAATTTCAGAGTGGTTTAAGCTTGATAATGCTGGCAAAGTTTTCCCTGGTCAGAACACCTCCACTTGGTCAAATGTGTTTCGTATGACTGCTATTATTGACCAAACAGTTGACCCTGTAGTGCTGAGGCAAGCTGTTATTGATACTCTACCCCGTTTCCCTTGCTTTAATGTTGAGATGCACAGGGGGCTTTTTTGGCATTACTTTGAGAAAAATCGTAATGTCTGCCCACCTATCCTTCCAGACATTAAAAACCCATGTACACGAGTTAAATGGCACGAAAACGGCCGTTTCCTTTTCAGGGTTTATTATCGTGAAAATCGAATTTCAGTTGAATTTTATCATGCACTTACAGATGCCTTTGGCGTTTCAAGATTTTTATGCACTGTTGTTGCACAATATCTCAGGTTGCGTGGACACAACATTCCAAGTGGTGAAAGCGTGCTTGATATTAATGAGCCTATCTCTGCAGACGAGCTTGAAGACGCTTTTCCAAGATTTGCAAGCTCAAAGGCAAAGCTTAAATCCAGAAGTGTTTCGGTTTATCACCCAGCAGGTAAAAGATTACCCGCTCATTCATGTAATGTTACAACAGGATTTTTAGCTATTAATGAGCTTAAAACTCAGTCTTCAAAATACAATGTAACAATCACTGAATTTTTAACAGGGCTTTTAGTTGACATACTTTATCATAAGCAGCTTGTAGAAAAGAAAAAGCAAAAGATTATTGGAGCACAGGTTCCAGTTAATCTGCGAAACTCCTTTCCAACAAAAACATTACGCAACTTTTCTCTTTGCTATCAGATAAATCTTGACCCAAGCATGGGTGACTACACATTTGAAGAGATTGTAAAGGAAACCTCTCTTATACTTCGATGCACTAACAATCCCAAGCACCTCAATGCTATGATGACAGGTAACATAAAAAAAGAAGCAAATATTATAACAAGAATAGTACCTTTGGTTTTAAAAAATATTATAATGAGTATATATTTTGGTATCAGTGCCGAAAACACAACAAGCGTGCTTTTTTCTAATGTTGGGCTTATCAAGCTTCCTGAAGAAATGAAAGAACATGTTAAATCCTTTGCACTTATCCCTCCGCATGGGCTTCGCAGTGCCGCACGAACTGCCGCTGTTGGGTATAACAATGTTATGAGCATTTCTTTTACAGATATTTTTGAGGAAACAGATATTGAAAGAGAATTTTTTACCCGTCTTGTAAAGATGGGTATGCATATAAAAATAGAAAGCAATAAATATTAACTGCCAAGTTTATTTGCTTTTATTGGGAGGTAACAATAATGTCATACTGTGTGAACTGTGGTGTTGAGCTTGATAACAGTGCGAAAGCCTGCGCACTTTGCGATGCTCCTGTCCTTAACCCTTATGTTGATGATGATGAGGAAACCATAACGCCCTATTCTGATAAAGTTTACATTCCTGCGTCTGTAAGCAAGCGATATATTGCATTTATAATCACTGTTATACTTATAATTCCAAACATTGTTTGTAGCATTACTAATCTTATTTTTCCAGACACTGGTATCTGGGCAGTTTACCTTAATACCACAAGTCTTTTGTGCTTTATACTTTTTATTCTGCCATTCATGTTTAAAAAAGTTAGCCCATATCTTTTACTTCTTTTAGACACTATTTCCATAATGCTATATATTTACTTTTTCTATTCAATGTTTGAAGAGCGAAATTGGTTTTTGCTTATTGCTGTTCCATTGGTTGTTGCATTAGGAATTATAATCGCGTGCTTTTTAATCTGGATTTATAAAAAGAAGAGGGATTGGCCTTGTATTCTTATCAATCTTTTGATTTCTATTTCAATCTTTTCTGTGTTTACAGAGCTTTTGTTTCACTCCTATTACCATACAGAACATATTTTAAGATTTTCACTTATAATAGTTGTGTCTTGTATTTGCCTCAGTATTTTCTTTGCCTTTGTAGAAAAAAACAAGACTTTTAGAGCTTGGCTTTCAAAGAGATTTTTTGTATAATTTATTACACTTATTATATTTTAATAAAAGGTTTGACAGGTTACATAAACAGTGCTATCATTGTCCTTGCTTTTACTATATTGTTGAGGGTGTTTTAAGTGGCTCCTGATTATTCAAAAATTAAAAATAAGATTAACATACGCAATCTTTCGCCTACCAAAATCATTATGTGGGGTTATACCATAATAATTCTGGTGGGTGCATTTCTTCTGTGTCTTCCAATATCCAGCAGAGCCGGAGAATTTACAAACTTTTTTGATTGTATCTTCACCGCTACATCTGCAACCTGTGTTACTGGGCTTATCGTTTTTGACACATATACATATTGGACAATTTTTGGCCAGTTAGTCATTATAACCCTTATCCAAATTGGTGGACTTGGATTTATGACACTTGCACTTTCTGCAGTTACTCTTACCAAAAAGCATATCGGTCTGCATCAGAGATATGCTCTTAAAGAGTCTATCGCCGCACCCTCTGTTGGTGGAGTTATTAGAATTGCAAGATTTATACTTCTTGGCTCTCTAACAATTGAGCTTATTGGTGCTATTCTTTTATCCTTTAGGTTTATTCCTGATTTTGGAATTATAAGAGGAGTATACTATTCCGTTTTTCATTCAATTTCTGCATTTTGCAATGCTGGGTTTGACTTGATGGGAATACGAGCTCCCTTCTCATCTTTGACTTCATATAGCGACAGCTTTATTATTAACCTTACAATTAGCGGACTCATTATCATTGGTGGTCTGGGATTTTTTGTTTGGGACGATTTAAAAACGCACAAGTTTCAATTCAGCAAATATAAGTTACACACCAAAATTGTTCTTGTTGTTACCGCAACTTTGGTCATTGGTGGCACTATTGCTATCTTTATTTTTGAAGAAAATCATGGTTCGATGGCACATTTGCCATGGTGGAAAAAAGTGCTGATTTCCTTTTTCCAAGCTGTAACACCTCGTACCGCTGGATTTAATACTGTTGATTTGAATTCATTGTCTGATGAAAGTCAACTACTTACAATTTGCCTTATGCTTATTGGTGGCTCTCCAAGCTCTACAGCAGGCGGAATCAAGACCACTACGCTTGCAGTAATGCTTTTGTCAATCCTTACCGAGCTTAGAAACAAAAAGGATATCGAATGCTTTAAGCGCAGAATTGACGATCAGACTGTTCGTCATGCCTACAGCATTCTCACCATGTACCTTTTCTTCTTCTTTGTTTCGGCTGTTCTTATCTCCGCTATTGACGATGTTTCTGTCAGTAAGTCAATATTTGAAACTGCCTCTGCAATTGGTACTGTTGGACTAAGCCTTGGAATAACCCCTGGACTCAGTACCATTTCACATATGATTCTTGCTATGCTCATGTTTGTAGGAAGAGTCGGAGGACTAACTATTTTGGTTGCATTTGCAAAGCCATATCCAAACATCGCTTCTCAAATGCCTCTCGAAAAAATCACTGTAGGTTAAACGCTTTTTTAAAAGCACTAATAAAGGAGTATATTTATGAAATCGGTTTTAGTTATTGGTATCGGAAGATTTGGAAAACACATGGCTATGAAAATGTCTGAACTCGGCAACGAGGTTCTTGCTGTTGATACCGACGAGGAAAAAGTAAATCAGATTTTACCGTATGTTTCAAATGCTATTATTGGTGATGCTACAAACCCTCAATTCATTGAGTCACTCGGAGTAAATAATTTTGACTTGTGTATTGTCGCTATTGGAGAGAATTTCCAAAATTCGCTCGAGGCTGCTGCTCTGCTCAAAGATTCTCATGCAAAATTTGTTCTTGCTCGTGCAACAAGCGAAGTTCAAAGAAAATTCTTGCTTCGTAATGGTGCAGACAGAGTTGTGTATATTGAAAGGGAGTCCGCAGAACGCCTTGCTGTAAAATATGGCTCTGCAAATATTTTTGACTATATTGAGCTTACTCCTGACTACTCGATTTATGAAGTTCTTGTACCTGCTTCATGGGTTGGAAAGACAATTCTACAAAAGGATATTCGCTCTCAATTTCATATCAGTATCCTCGCAACAAAGGAAAATGGAGCAATTAACCCGCTTCCAAAACCCGATCATATTTTCTCAAGTTGTGAAACACTTATTGTCATCGGACACAACGAGGATGTTAAAAAACTTCCAACAAAATAATTTTAGTATTTAATTTGTACAGCCATGTGTAAAGCAGTTTTACACATGGCTGTAAGTCTTTTTAAAGTTATTGCTAAAACTTAATATCCTCATAAAAATATTAATAAGATGCAATTATTGCCTCATACTATTAACATATTTGATTATTTGAGAAAATTAATAATTTGTGCTATACTAAATCCAATTATTGATGAATGGATTTGATGAACATGAACGATACCCCACAAAATGAAGCAACTCAAAATACATCTTTTTTAAAGAAACATCCCTCGTTTGTTGCTGGATTCTACGCATTTTGCGTTATTGCAGCGAGTATATCATTTTACTTTCTCGTTCTAAGAATTGATGTTGTTGGTTCATTCTTTTCAAAGATATTAGGCTTACTTGAGCCTGTTGTTTACGGTCTTACAATTGCGTTTTTGCTCAATCCAATTGTCAAAATACTGGAAAAGCTATTTTTAAAAGCTGCTTCAGGTAAAGCTGCAAAGGAAATATCAACAAAGAAAAAGTCCGCAATAAGGGGATTTAGTGTTCTTATTGCCATTATGGTTGCTCTTTTGTTGATCTATCTCATGGCAAGCTTTTTGTTCCCTGAAATCGTTGACAGCCTTTCAAACATATCGAAAACTCTTCCAAAACAAGTTGAGTCACTTGGTGTTTGGGCTTCACAAATACTTGAAAACAACAAATCTCTCTCCGTTAATCTTGATAAGGTTTTTTCATCAGCTACCGAATATGCTACAAATTGGATTGAAACAGACATTTTATCTAAGATTAATGTATGGTTGGGATATATTACAAACGGGATTGCAAGCGTGTTTAGCGTTGTTTTTAACCTTGTTGTAGGTCTTGCCTGCTCAATCTATCTCATGTATAACAAAGAAAAATTTCTTGGTCAGTGCAAAAAGACTATTTACGCATTTTTAAGCCCCAATCGTGCAAACTCAGCAATATCAATAACTAAAGAAAGTGTTGAAATTCTTACTCATTCAATCATAGGCAAGATAATTGATTCAATCATTATTGGATTTATCTGTTTTGCTGGCGTTAAGCTTTTGAATATGCCATACCCTGTTCTTATAAGTGTAATAATTGGTATCACCAATGTCATTCCGTTCTTTGGTCCTTGGCTTGGAGCATTGCCCTGTGGGCTTCTTGTACTTCTTACAAACCCAATTCAAGCTCTTTATTTTGGACTGTTTATTCTGGCTTTACAGCAGTTTGACTGCAACTTCCTTACCCCAAAGATTGTCGGCAACTACATTGGTCTTCCTGCTTTCTGGGTTTTGATATCCTGCCTTATCGGAGGTGGTTTCTATGGGGTTTTGGGTCTTATTCTTGGAACGCCTGTTTTTGCCATCTTATATCAAATTTTCGGCAGGTATGTTGGACACAAGCTCGAATTAAAAGATTTGCCTTTAAAAACATCAGCATACGAGCCAAGCGGGGAAATTCTTAAAGACGCAATTAAATCTAAAGAATAAAATTTGTAAATCATGCCCTGTGCTTAAACTGCGCAGGGCTTAATTTTTTCTCTTTCATATAATCTGTATTTTCCATGTCTATCTGGTTACATTATATTTGATGGAGGAATGATTATGAAAAGAAATTTAAATATTACAATTATTATGCTTGTCAGTCTTTTTGCCTCTTCTTTTGTTGCTTGCAAAAACACAGATAGTGAGAGCATTAAAAAAAGTACTGCCAAAGACTACAGCATTACAAGTGTTAAGAATACAAATCCACCAAAATCTGCAACAAATACAACTAAGCCCAAAATGGAAAATCCCGTTTTGGCAACCACACAAGAGCAACCAACGCCTGCACCAATAACAAGAAAAAATGAGATAAGAGAATACACATCAATAAAAGATATTGTGAGTTTGTATAACAGCTGTGCAAACAAGGTGAAGCCTGATGCAAGGATTGCAATACGAAACTATCAAAAGCTTGAACCACTTGCTGATTTCTCTTCAAGCGGTCTTTTTTCATCTGTGATTGAGGACAACTTTTACAAAGGAACAATCACCGACCCCTTAATTTGCAACACGAGTGCATTACGCAAAAAGCATTTTCCTATTGTTAGCAAGGACTACACAAGCAAGCTTACACCGTCCATGGTGAGTTATGCGTCCTGCACCTATAAAGATGGTGCGTACTCACTTGTTATCAAGCTTAAAGACGACCCAAAAGGCTCACAGGAGTTTTCAAGCGCTTGTCTATCTGTTGTAACCCCAAAAATTATTGCAGAAAATGCAAATATCTCTGTTATTAAAGAAAAAAATATAACAGCCACTTGCAAGGGTTGTATACTAAAATCAAGAATTGATGCAAAAACAGGCAACATGATTGGTATGTATTATAAAATGCCAACCTATCTAACAATAAATGTTGTGGCATCAAAAAACAGTTTTGCCTTTTATGTTGAGCAGGACTGGAGCATCAACTGGTAGTAAATTTAAGAAGCAAAAACTGGCAACATTAATAGCCCTAACTTTTGATATTTAAGTTATCCCCCCAGTTCAAATCTGTTTTGAACTGGGGGGATTTACAAATGCTGCTTACCACTTTCATTCTCTTGACCATGAAACATATCCATTTTTTCTTTCTCATCTCTAATTATAAAACAAAAAAGATAGCAGACAATTTTGTCTACTATCTTCGTTTTTTTTAAAATCAAGTTTTTATTTTAATTGTGCAAATAACTGTGCCCAAAAATGGTCTCCATTTTCTGCAATAATCCACGCGAAACCAACATTATTATAGTTGTTATAAGCACTTATAATGTTTGCCCTGTGTCCAGTTGAATTCATCCACTCGTTCATAACTTCTACAACAGAAGTTTGATTCCACCCGAGGTTCTCGCCTGCTTCTGTTATTCTTGGTTTAAGAGGGCTTGTATCAAGTATTGTAAAGCACTTTGTTCCATCTGGTCTTATATGTGACCACTTTATTGATGCCTCCGCTGCTCTGATTATTGCCATTCTTGTAAGCTCTGGCTCAAGTGACAGTGAGTTTCTTTTTGCATTTGCGCGTTCGTTGTTAACATATGCCAACATTTCATCTTCAAATCCTGTTACAACAGTTACAGTTGTTGACATCTGCTGACCGTCCGCCGTATATGGAATGGTTTGCTTTGTATATGTCAGTGTGCTGGTGCCAGCATATCGAGTGGTTACAGAATATGGTGGTTTTGTTGGTGCTTGTGTTTCCTGCTTTGGCTGTTTGTTTGTTGCTTGTTTTGTAACAACAGGTTTTTTAGGTGCTGGAAGGCTATTTGTTGTTACCTTCTTGGTTGTTGTATTTTGAATATTGCTTTTTTTCGCAGGGGCTTTTTTCTGGCTTAGAGTTGTTTTCGGTGCCTCATCTTTATTAAGATATCTTGAGCAGCCAAAAGAAAAACAAATCACAAAAACAAATGCAAGCAACAAAGATAATAATCTTTTCACCATATCACCTCTTTGACAAACTTGCATATATTATATGTTATTTTTTATGAATTTTCAATACATTTATATGAAAAATACGAACATTTTTGTGTTTCATTGCAGATTAATTGCGCTTTTTATGGATTGGTTGCTTCTCCTTTATTTTGTGAATCCGTCTTTAGCGGCTTATCTGTCTTATTATTTGTGTTGTCAGGTACCTTTGGTCTTGTATTTCCTTTATCATCATCTGCTGGTGAGTCTATATTACCGGAATTGTTGTTTGCATCTTGTGGCAAACTGGGTATATTCCATGTTGTTGAGTCTGTATTACTCTTTGTTGTTATATTTGTGGTTGTTGTTGTTTTGGCTCGTGAAGGCTCCTTGCCGATAACATCTGAGATGCCTCTTTCAGGTGCAGTTGTACTTGTGATTGGCACTGTTTTATCAACAGCGTTACCGCTGTCATCTGCACCGAATTTCCACCATATAAGTGATCCACAAATCAGCATAGCAAGAATAAGAGCAATAATAACATATTGCCATTGGTATTTACCTTTGATTAAAATTGGCTTCATTAATATGCCTCCGATTTACTATGATAAATATTGAGCAAAACCAACTATCAGAGGCATAGTTATCATTGAAATCAAAGTGGAGATGGATACAAGCTCCGCGGATAGTTTGGTATCTCGATTAAATTTGGTTGAAAACATTGTTGTCATCGCTGCAGGTGGGGCGCTTGACGCAATCGCACAAACCACAAGCAATTTACCATGTACTCCAAAAATCATCATAATTCCGATTGCAACGAGAGGAATGGCAACAAGCCTTAATATGATTGCAAGGTACTTTTTGCAATCACTTAAAATAACCTTAAAATCCAGCTGCGCAATATAAAACCCAATAATTATCATTGGAAGTGGAGTGTTTAGTGCGGCAAGATATGAAACTGGCTGTGCAATAATAGCCGGCAATTTAATTGACAATAATGCAAGCAGTAATCCGGCGGTTACCCCAATTATGCCTGGGTTAATCAGCAACTTTTTTGCCGAAATTTCGGACTTTTTTCCACTCATCAAGAACAGCCCATAGCTCCAAACAACAATATTGAAGGCTGCAACATAAACAGCACCATAAAATACGCCATCTGAGCCTAACAATGCCTCCTGAAGCGGTAATGACATAAAACCGCAGTTTGAAAATATTACAGCAAAACGAAGAACCCTGAGCCTGTTTTCATCATTATCTTTAATAAATATATTTGCTACAATTATTGAAACAATATGCACCAAAATGGCTATGCCAAAAACAATTCCAAGTTCCTTTATCATTTGTGGCTCAAGCGCTCTCTGAAATGATTTAATTATTACACAAGGTGTAACGAAATATAGCACGATATTTGTCAACCCATCAATACTTTTTTCATTTATCATCTTGAGCTTTGAGCAAAATAGCCCAACTAATATAAGTATAAATAAAATAAGCACCTGTTGACCAACAGTCAAAAAATTATTTAACATTAATTTTTATTCTCCACATTATCAATCTTATCTTCATTAAATTCATAAACAACATCTTCTTCAAGATAATTATAAGTCTTTTTAGTAATCAGATATGCAATAAACCCACACAATGAACCAATTAACGCGCCGCCTAACACATCTGTTGGATAATGGACATAAAGATACATTCTTGAAAATCCCATAATTGCTCCAAAAATCACACCTGGTATTACTCCTTTTTTGCCAAAAACCAAGAGAGAAAGTGCAAAGGCAAAAGCAAAAGCTGTGTGTCCAGATGGAAAAGATGCACTTTCAAGTGCAGGAATAATTAGCTCGACAGCATCATTAAGCATGAATGGCCGCATTCTTCCAACGAGAGGTTTTAAAATTATGTTAACTATTAATATTTCAAGAAATAAAGCAATAGAGAGTGTTGACCCAAATTTTCTGGTTTTTTTAATGCTTAGGCAAATGATTGCCAGAATTATAAAAAAAATGCCATTATTCCCAAGTATAGTAATTCCTCGCATCGTTACATCGAGAAAATTACAGGATAAATTATCCCTTATCCAGTCAAGTATCCCTATTTCGAACTGATTAATCTGGTTCATGCGGTCCTCCACTCATACCACTAAATAATTAGCTGATATTCAAAATTAAATATACGCCATAAAACCATTATATTATAACACATTTATAATTAAAAGTAATTATTCTCTTGTTTTTATCTTCCATTTTATAAAATAGTCTGCATTTATTTTTGAGTATCTTAATTTATTTGCTTGTCACAATTTAAAAATGTCATAGTTCTTAACCAATTTTTGAATTTGTCAACAAAATTGAACAAAAATGGCTCTGCTAATTTTGCAAAGCCACTTTATATTTTTCTATATCATTTCGTAATTTTCTCGTTTATGGATTGCAACTTTTTCTTTTGGATTTGATTGATAATTATGAGTGTTGTGACTGTCAACATTGCACCGACTCCAAGCCCAAGATATCCGTTGCCTGCAAATCCTGCAATGAGGTAACCTATAAAAGATATTAGTGCAATTATTAAGGCATATGGCATCTGTGTCGTAACATGGTCAATATGATTGCACCCTGCTCCTGTTGAAGCCATAATAGTTGTGTCTGATATTGGAGAAATGTGGTCGCCACATACTGCACCTGCAAGCATTGCCGAAACGCTTATGACAAAGAGTTGGGATTCAACTCCCGAAAAAACTGAAACAATAATTGGAAGAAGGATTGCAAATGTTCCCCATGATGTTCCAGTGGAAAATGCAAGTCCTAAAGAAACAATAAAAAATACGGCTGGAATTATTGCCAATGAAATTGAGCTGTTTGCAACCACATTTCCAACAAATGCACCTGCATTGAGATAGTCCGCTCCGCAAATCCCGCCAAGTGTCCAAGCAAAGGTCAAAATCAAAATGGCTGGAACCATTGCCTTAAATCCATCTGCAAGGCTGTCCATAACCTCTTTAAACTTCATTATCCTCCTTGGAAGATAAAGTATTGCTGTTACAATTATTGCAAAAAATGAGCCAAGGGCAAGTGATGTTGGCGCATCACAGCTTGCAAATGCTTGCGTTATTGAGGCGCCTTCAAAAATTCCACCTGTGTACAACATAAACGAAATACAAAGAACTATAAGTGAAAGTATCGGAAGTAGAAGGTCAATTACCTTGCCATTTGAGCCTTCAGGAATGGCATCTTCCAATGTTGCTACCTGCTCAACTTCTCCATCAGTTTGCATTTGCTCAAACTTTTTCATTTTACTAAAATCAAAATCTAATGAAATAACCATTATCACCATTATTATCGTTAGCAAAGCATAGAGATTAAACGGTATTGTCTTTACAAAAAGTGAAAAGCCATCAATATTTGTTCCATCTGGAAGTGACGAGCTTACTGCAGCTGCCCAGCTGGATATTGGTGCTATAATGCAGATTGGAGCTGCTGTGGCATCAATAATGTATGCAAGCTTTGTTCTTGTTATTTTGTGCTTATCCGTTATTGGAGTCATAACTGTTCCAACTGTCAAACAATTAAAATAATCGTCCACAAAAATAAGAGCGCCAAGACCTGCTGTTGCAAAAAGCGCACATTTTTTACTTTTTATTTTACTCGATGCCCACTCTCCATACGCTCTTGATGCACCGGAATGAGTCAAAAGTTTTACGAGCATTCCAAGCAAAATAAGGAAAACAACAATTCCAATATTTCCGCCTATTTTACTCCCCATAAGCTCTAATGTTGTACTTACGGTTTCTCCAAAACTAAAGTTTGTATAGAGCAATGCACCCGAAATAATCCCCACAAAAAGAGATAGATATACTTCTTTAGTCATGAGTGCAAGCACTATAGCTATTACGGGAGGTAGAAGAGTCCAAATAGTTTCTTGCATTTTTTGTCCTCCTATTTTTAAAACAATCAAAAATTGAAACAATACTATTAAAATGTTACTACATTTTATAAATTGTTTCAACACAGCTTATACACTGATTATTTGTGGTATTTCCCGCCACTTGAAATCTGAAAAGCTCTATATAATTGCTCAAGCAGCATTACCCTTGCAAGCTGATGTGGGAATGTCATTTTTGACATTGAAAGCTTGTTGCCTGCTTTTTGCTTAACTTCATCTGATAACCCAAACGAGCCTCCTATAACAAAAGTTATATTGCTTGCTCCATCTACTGCAAGCTTTGCAATTTCGTCACTCAGCTCTGTTGATGTTCTTTGCTTTCCCTCTATACACATTGCAAAGACAGCTGAACCGTTTGGTATTTTTTCAATTATTTTGTCGCCTTCGTCTTTTAATGCATTGCTGATTTGTGCGTCTGATGGATTGTCTGGCAACACTTTTGGTGCAAGCTCAATAACACTAAGCTTGCAATATGCTGAAAGCCTTTTTGAATATTCCAAGCAGGCATCTCGCAAATACTGCTCTTTAAGTTTGCCAATACAAATCACTGTTATATTTATCATAGTAGTTTGTCCTTAAAAAATTGTTATTTTATCTGAATTACATCTTGGTGCAACCGACAGAAGAAAATCTTCTCCTTCAACTGCTCCACACTGTGTCAATACGGAATATGTATTTTGATACGCAAGCTCTGGGATATTGTTTTCCCTGCTGAGATGTCCAAGGAAGAACCGAGTTGTTCCAGTTTTTAAAAGCTCTGAAATTGCCACTGCACAACTGTCATTTGAAAGATGCCCAGTATCTGATAATATTCTTCGTTTAAGATAGTATGGATATGCTCCATTTTGCAGCATATTCACATCATGATTTGACTCTATCAAAACAAGGTCACAGCCAGATATTGCAGACATTACCTCCTCTGTCATAACTCCAAGGTCAGTCACAACTGCGGCTTTTCTTCCATCTGGCAAAGTGATGACATATCCGACACTTTCACGGCTGTCATGCGATGTCCTGAATGATGTTATCCTCATTCCATCAACCTCAACACCAGATGCAACTTCTCCTGCAAAAAATTTGCCATTAATCATACCCATCTCTTCAAGTGCATCCAGTGTTCCACGAGATGTATAAACTTGTGTGCCATATTTTGATGCAAAAACACGAAGCCCGCTTATATGGTCAGAATGCTCGTGCGTAATAAAAATAGCCTTGACGCTGTAAGGGTCAATCCCCACTCGCTCCAAAGCCAATGTTGTCTGCTTTGCATTCATTCCAACATCAACCAGCACTCCGCTTTCTGATGTTCCTAAAAATATTGAGTTGCCACTGCTGCCTGAAAACAAAGGACAAAATCGAGCCAAATCGACACCACCTTACAATGTTTTTCCAAAAATTACTATAAAAAAAGGGTGCAATGCACCCATTGTTTTGAACATAATATAAATTAAGTCGAAATAGGTTGTGTTATTTATCCTGCCGTTTCAATTCGCGTTGGTTCATCGTCAATCTTAACACGCTCGATATCAGCACCCATTGCAGTTAATTTTTCAATGATTTTTTCGTATCCGCGGTCAATATAAATAACATTTTCAATTTCTGATTTTCCTGTTGCTGCAAGACCTGCAATTATCATTGCTGCACCTGCACGCAAATCATCTGCCTTAATTGGAGCACCTTTAAGCTCTGGAACGCCTTCAATAACAGCAACTTTACCGTCAACCTGAATTGAAGCACCCATTCTTACAAGTTGTTCAACATATTTAAAACGGTTATCCCAAACACTTTCAGAGATAATACTTGTGCCTTGTGCTATGGTTAGAAGCACTGCCATCTGTGGCTGCATATCTGTTGGGAAACCTGGATGTGGCATTGTTTTAAGGTTGCACCTTGTTGGTCTGCCATTTGAAATCACACGCACAGAATCATCATTTTCAATGACTTCCACTCCGCAATCCTCAAGCTTTGCAGTGATTGATTCAAGATGCTTTGGTATGACATTCTTAACAAGAACATCTCCACCTGTTGCAGCCGCAGCAACCATATATGTTCCCGCTTCAATCTGGTCTGGAATGATTGAATAGTCACAACCATGAAGATATGAAACACCACGGATTTTGATTACATCTGTACCAGCACCCCTGACATCTGCTCCCATTGAATTTAGGAAGTTTGCAAGATCAACAATGTGTGGCTCTTTAGCAGCATTTTCGATTATTGTAAGTCCCCTTGCTTTTACAGACGCAAGCATTATATTTACTGTTGCACCAACAGATACAACATCCATATAAATTGAACTGCCAATAAGAGAATCAGCTGATGCATTTACGACGCCATTCTCGATAGTTACATTTGCACCAAGCATTTCAAATCCTCTGATATGCTGGTCCATTGGGCGAACTCCGCCAAAATTGCAGCCACCCGGCATTGCAACCTTTGCAAAATTACAGCGACCAAGCAACGCACCAATAAGGTAGTATGATGCACGAAGGTGTTTTGTAAGTTCATGGTTGACTGTGTATGAGTTCACTGTTCTTGTATCTATCTCAAGTGTGTTTTCATTTATCATTTTAATCTTCGCACCCATTGTGTGAAGAATTTTAATCATCATCGAAACATCGCTTATATTTGGTATATTTTCTATTCTGCAAATATCTTCTGCAAGAAGAGTTGCAGGAATTATAGCAACAACGGCATTTTTAGCTCCACTAATATTTACTTCGCCACAGAGCCTGTTTCCACCGTGAATAACAAATTTATCCAACTAAGGAACACTCCTAACACTTCAAATTCTTTATATAATAAATTAAGTTAAGTTCTTTTCATTTCTCAATATTATATCACTTTGAAAAAGAAAATAAAAGCACTTTTTTTAAAAACATAAGTTTAATTGATATGATTTTATCAATAAGCACTAAAACGCATTTAATAGTATGCTTTTTATGTTCAATATACTATATATCCTATATTAGCTCTGCCATATCTTGTGGTAATTCCGCATAAATTTCCATCTCTTTACCCGTTATCGGATGTCGAAATTTAGCGTATCCGCAGTGGAGTGCCTGCCGGTCTATGTCATGATGGATTTCACCATACATTCTGTCGCCAACAAGTGCATTTCCCATATATGAAAAATGGACTCGTATTTGGTGCGTTCTGCCTGTTTCGAGATTAATTTTAAGCTTTGTCATCTCACTGTTGCCATCAATAACTTCATAGTGTGTGACCGCTCTTTCACCATTTTCTCCTACCGCGCGCAAGGTTTTTAATGGATCGGGTCTGAAAATTGGTTTATCTATCGTTCCTTTTCCCTTTAAAACACCTGTCGCAATTGCTATATATTGCTTTTTTATTTGACCGGAAAGCTTGGCGGCAGCAAGGCTGTTAATAGCACAAAAAACAATCCCCGATGTTCCTTTGTCCAATCTTCCTATTGCTCTGAAGGTTGATGCTTTATTGGATTTTGCCAAATGCCAAGCAACAGCATTTTCAAGTGTGTCGCCTTGATGATTGTGAGATTGATGCATTGGCAGAAGTGCCGGCTTGTTGACTATTAAAAGGTCTTCATCCTCATACAAAACCTCGATTTCACATTCGGTTGGCTGGGCAGTTATTTTATCATCTGGAATATTTATTGTGATTTTATCTCCTGCTTTTATTGTGTCCACTGTTCGTGCAGGAATGCCATTTAATATAATTCCATTATCGACCTGTTTGAGTGAACGAACCAGACGCACAGAAAGTCCTGCACCGCCACGAAGGTAATGCAGAACTTTCCTGTTATCGTATTCGTTTTCAACAAAAAACGAAAGTGTTCTCATAGGCTAATCAGTCAACCTTTACTGTCCATCCAAAAGTATCCGGCAATTTTCCCCACTGAAGTCCGGTAAGATTATCATAAAGTTTTTGAGAAATTTCTCCAATTTTGCCGTCGTTGATTTTCATAATTTTATCGTTCCAACAAAGCTCTCCGATTGGTGAAATAACTGCTGCTGTGCCGCTTCCAAAAGCCTCTTTAAGCCTGCCTTCGTCAGCTGCTTTTGCAACTTCTTCGATTGAGATTGCTCTCTCACTTACTTTGAGTCCCCATGAACGAAGCATCTCAACGCATGACATACGAGTAACTCCACCAAGGATACTGCCCTGAAGTGCAGGGGTAATAACTTCATCGTCAATAATGAAAAAGACATTCATAGTGCCAACTTCTTCAATATACTTTCTCTCGACACCATCGAGCCAAAGCACCTGTGTATATCCCATTTTTGAAGCTTCGTCCTGTGCTTTAAGAGATGCTGCATAGTTTCCGCCTGTCTTTGTGAAGCCCATTCCGCCTCTAACAGCTCTTACATAGTTCGACTCAACAAAAATTTTAACAGGATTAATTCCCTCTGGATAGTATGCTCCAACAGGCGAAAGAATTACAATGAAAAGAAGGTGGTTTGCAGGATGAACGCCAACATGAGCATCAACTCCAATGATGAAAGGGCGTATGTAAAGAGAAGTTCCTTCAAGAGTTGGAATCCAATCTTCGTCAACCTTTACAAGCTCTTTAATAGCCTTAACTGCAAATTCCTCATCAATTGCAGGAATACACAGACGGTCATTTGAAAGATTCATTCTTGCCATATTCTTCTCTGGTCTGAACAAAAGGACTCCATTCTCCGCTGTTCTGTATGCTTTCATTCCCTCAAAAACTTCTTGACCATAATGCAGACACATTGCAGCAGGGTCAAGAGCGATTGGCTGATAAGGCACTATTCTTGCATCGTGCCAGCCTTCGCCCTCGTCATAGTTCATAATGAACATATGATCTGTATAGTAATTGCCAAAGCCGAGTTTGCTTTGGTCAGCTGGTTTTGTTCTTGGTGTTTTTGTGCGTTCAATTTTAATTTCTTGCATGGTTATCACTCCTTGAGTTTACCTCTTGATTTTTTATGTATAATATTATACCACTATTTGAATGATTTGCAACAAAAAGAAAAGAGAACCTGATGATTTATCAAGCTCTCTTTTGGTTTCTTTTTGATGTTTATTGCTTAAAACTTTGCGAATGTAAGAATATATTTAACAATGAAAAGTGCAACAATAACATACATTACTGGATGGATTTCCTTGATTCTCTTTGATGCTATCATAACAACAATATAAGAAATAAATCCAAATGCAAGTCCTTCTGTTATTGAGTAGAAAAGAGGCATTGTTATAATTGTAATAAATGATGGGATTGCAATTGCAAGGTCATCCCAGTCAATATCCTTAAGCGCACTGCACATCATAATGCCAACAACAATGAGTATTGGTGCTGTTGCAGCTGTTGGAACAAAGCCAAGGATTGGTGAAAGAAGCAAGGCAAACAAGAAGCAAGTTCCTGTTGTTATTGATGTTAGTCCTGTTCTTCCGCCTGCTGAAATGCCAGCAGTTGACTCAACATATGTTGTTACTGTTGATGTTCCGAAAACTGCACCAACTGAAGTTGCAACTGCGTCTGCGAGCATTGCCTTTTCAACTTTTGGAAGGTTTCCGTCTTCATCAAGAAATCCTGCCTTGTTAGCTGCTCCGATAAGAGTTCCTATTGTGTCGAACATATCAACAAGGACAAGCGTTATCATTACCGAAACAAGGGCAAGTGCTGGAGTTGCAAACAGTGTCCTGAATCCTGAGAAACAAGCACCGAATGTTGAAAAGTCAACATGTGGAACCCAGCTTGTTGGCATTGTAATTCCCATGTTAATTTTGAAAGCGAATTGAAGAATACATCCAACTACTGATGTTCCGATGATTGAAATGAAAAGACCACCTGGAACCTTTGCAATAATCAAAACAATGGTCAGCACAAGTCCGAAAAGTGCAAGAAGTGTTGTTGGAACTGCGAGTGAACCCATTCCGATGATTGTGCCATTTTCGCTTGAAAGAAGTCCAGCATTGTTAAATCCGATAAGAGCAATAAACAAACCGATACCAGCTGATATTGCTTTTTTAAGTGTAAGCGGAATAGCATCAACAATGACTTTGCGTATTCCTGTTACTGTGATGATTATAAAGAATATGCCTGCAATGAATACAGCCGCAAGTGCTGACTGCCATGAAAGCCCCATGCTAAGACACATCGTGTAGCAAAACACTGCATTGAGTCCCATTCCCGGCGCCTGTGCCAGTGGGTAGTTTGTCAAAATTCCTATAAGATATGTTCCAAAGCACGCCGACAGGCAAGTAGCAGTCATTACTGCAATATTTGGCATCCCAACTGGTGTTCCCTCACCAAGAAATGTTTGGTTTACAAAAATTATGTAAGCCATTGTGAAAAATGTTGTAAGACCAGCAATTATTTCTGTTCTTACGGTGGTATTGTTCTCTTTAAGCTTGAACAATTTCTCCATTATTCCTTATCCTCCTCTTTTTACCAACCTTACCGAATGTATAATTTTGTAAGATTTAGTAGTATAAGGAAATTTTATAAAATATTCTGTTTATTGTCAAGGTAGCTTTTGCATCAGCAAATTGAATTATTAGAATATAATATAACTATTATTATAATTGTTACAAGTATCATCGCCGTACAAAACAAGTAGTTATAGCGTTTGTTGAGTAAATCTGTTTTTGGTTTTAATTTGCTAATTCATTTAATTATTTGAGTTTGATTTTTAAAAATATTTGAAATATGCTTTATTTAAAAGAAAAATAACTCATTTACATAAAAATATCCTGTATTTTCCATCTCTTGTTCATTTTTATCTGCAAACCTAAAACTACAAAAAAAGGCGAGAGTTTTCACTCTCACCTTACTTTTAAAATATATGTCGCTCATATTTTATCTCTATTTATTAAAATGCAAAATTACTGTCCCTTCATTCTTCTCATGGACTTAACAATTTTCATTTTTACTTTTTTTGCTTTTGGCATTAGCCCACTGTAGAGCCAATACTTAAATTTGTCACTGACAAGAATATACTCGCCGATAAACTCATAATAATCTGCACCAAAGCTTTTTTTAAATTCACTGATGCCAACAAAATTCTCTGCTGGCTCAAGTGGCCCAAGGGTTCCATCTTTTGTAAGCTTTGGAGATTTTACAAGCACATATCCAAGGTCGTGAATATCACATCCCTCTTCAATGCTTTTACAAATTCTGAGATAATTCAAGTAGTGACTTGAGCGGGTGTTGTTCCTGACGATATTCCTTGTTCCACCAAAAAGGCAAGAGCCAACTCCAGCGTAACGCAATGTCAAACCGCCTGCTACAGGTATCTTTGCATTTGGAGGATACTCCGTCGTTTCTGCCATTCGAGCTTCATAGCTATGCGTATTTTTATCTATTGCTTCGATTTCGTCTTTAAGTCCTCTTATCTTTTTTTCTGGTGCTGTTTCAAGTGCCTTTATTGCATCTTTCTTTTTTATCTGTCTTTGATTTTCAAGCTGTTCATCAAGCTCTTTGTCATAGTAAACTATTGTGATATCTGTGTTCTCCTTGAACGCGCTCATAAGATTTTTACAATATTCCGAATCACGCTCAACAAAATTATTTCTGTCCGAGGTGTCATGCATAACACTCATAAAGTCCTGTAATAATCGAGAATTGTTCTCAATATCTTCGTATTTATACATCTGCGTGGTAAGACCGCGTTGTGTGCCTATACGAACGCTATATCTAACGCCCTTTTCGCAGTGCCTAAGGATTTTGTCGCACGGGATTGACTGCCCATTTTCGTCCTTTAGCTTTAAGAACATCTGAACTGGGTGCTTATAGGTATATGTTTCTATATTGCTATTCAGCTCATATCCGCATTTTGTGAGAACGCTGTGAGCCTTAAGACCTTCCTCACAATCCTTTCCATTTATTCTTAATGGAATTAGCGGGTCAATTATTGCGCAGGTTGCCTTTTCCCTTTTCATTTCAGCTTTAATAAACTTTGCAAATTCTTGCTGTAGCTCTTCATTATTATAGTCGCTGATTGTTCCACAGGAAATGTACCATATAGAACCTGCACCTGGTAGCTTTCGAACAAGAACGAGGCAGGTAAGCACACGCTCTTCGCCAAAAAAGCCACTGTAGAACAGCGGACTCCATGCTTCCTTAACCTTTGGCCATTTTGAGCATTGGAGAAAAGAGCCACCATTTGCTACTACAAACTCATCAAACGCATTTAAATCATTTTCTATTTTGAACTCATACATTTCAATATACCGTTTCCCTATATCTATATTATATTTCGGCTTTTAAGAGCCTTTATTGCACATTCACGCTCATTTATCGGAATAAGCTCTCCCTTGACCTTCTGGTAACTTTCATGTCCCTTGCCAGCAAGAATAAGCATATCCCCTTTTTGCAAAACCTGAACTGCATAATCTATTGCTTGTTCCCTGTCTATGATAATATCATATTTACCACCAGACTGCTCAATATATCCTGCAATTTCTTTTGCTATATTTTCTGGATTTTCAAAGTTTGGGTCGTCTGATGTTATTATTGACAAATCACACAGTTGACCTGCTACGACACCCATCTCTTTCCTGCGAAGCTGAGCCCTGTCGCCGACGCTTCCAAACAGACATATAATGCGATTGGGGCTGTATTTACGCATAGTTTCAAGCACTTGTCTGAGGCTTGCTCCGTTATGCGCGTAATCTATTATAACGCTGCACTCATCACTAATCAATACCGGCTCTGTTCGGCCACTTACTGACACCTGTGAAAGCGGCTTACGCACACTTTCAATATCAATTCCCAACCTGCTGCAAACTGCTATTGCAGCCAGTGCATTATATACACTATAGTCACCGGGAAGACTAATCTTCATGTCATAATACTGCTTTCCATTATAGTCAAGGTCAAAAGATGTTCCAAGAAAACTGTTGCTCTTAAATGGTCTTACATTGCTCGCTTTAAAGTTTGCAACTTTGTCCAGCCCATAGAGCAACTTTTCAGAGCATTTTTCAATCATATCTTGCGTTGCCTCGTCATCGGCACAGCCTATTGCAACATCACACATATCAAAAAAGGCTTTTTTCCAGCTGTAATATTCCTCAAAACTTTCATGCTCGTGTCCACCGATATGGTCTGGTGAAATGTTTGTAAATATTCCAATTGCAAATTTTATGTTATCTATTCTATGTGCTTTTACTCCAATGGACGAAACCTCCATTGCAACCGCCTTGCATCCATCATTGACCATCTCATAAAGAAGCTTTTGCGTTTCGTATGATTCAGGTGTTGTGTTAACAGTTGCTCGTGTAACATTTCCATAGCTTGCACCAACTGTGCCAATACGCCCTGTCTTTATGCCACAGCTATCCAACATATCCTTAACAATATGCACTATTGTTGTCTTTCCTTTTGTACCCGTAACTCCTATAACTGCAAGCTTTTTGGACGGGTGACAAAAAAAGTTTGCAGAAATTGTTGCAAGAACCGCCCTCGAATTTTTAACAATTATTATAAAAGAATCCTTAGGAAGCGAAATTTCATGCTGACAGATGAATATACGGCAGCCCTTTTCATACGCATCAGGTGCAAAATTGTGTCCATCCACCCGTGAACCGTTAAGACAGACAAAAAGAATATTGTTGCCCGCTTTTTTCGAGCTGTAGGCAATATCCTCTATCTCCATATCGAGAGGTGGTTTTCCTGAATATTCAACTGACTCAAGAACCTGTTGTAAAAGCATAATATGACTCCCATTTTGATGTGTAATTTTATTTTGGTTGTTGCTACCAATTATAGATTTTACCATTTTCAAAGTCAATAGTATTTATAATCTTGACAAAGTAAAAAGCTGATGGGATAATATACTGAATTTAATTTTACATATATAATAATTATTATACTTTAATAGGTAAAATACGCAGGAGGAAAAACAATGGCAAAAGAACTTGCAAAGCATTACGACCCACAAGAGGTTGAGGACAGAATATACAGCTCTTGGATTGATGGTGACTATTTTCACGCAAAGCTTGACACAAATAAAAGCCCTTACACAATAGTCATTCCTCCTCCAAACATCACAGGTCAGCTTCACATGGGACACGCTCTTGACAATACTCTTCAGGACATTTTAATACGCTATCGCAGAATGCAGGGATTTGATGCACTCTGGATTCCAGGCACTGACCATGCCTCCATTGCCACTGAGGCTAAAATTGTTGAAGCTATGGCAAAAGAGGGAATTACAAAAGACGACCTTGGTCGTGACAAGTTCCTTGAGCGTGCTTGGGAATGGAAAGACCAGTTTGGCGGAAGAATTATTGAACAGCTTAAAAAGCTTGGCTCTTCGTGTGACTGGGAGCGTGAGCGCTTTACTCTTGACGAAGGTTGCTCAAAGGCTGTTAAAGAAGTTTTTGTAAGGCTCTATGAAAAGGGACTTATATATCAGGGTGAGCGTATTATCAACTGGTGTCCACACTGCCTTACATCTATTTCAGATGCTGAGGTTGAGTATGATGAAAAAGACGGCTCATTTTGGCATCTCCGCTACCCGCTCTCAGATGAAAGTGGATATATAAATCTTGCCACAACAAGACCAGAAACAATGCTTGGAGATACTGCCATTGCAGTTAATCCAAATGACGACAGATATAAGCACCTTGTTGGCAAGACCGTTATTCTTCCTCTCGTTAACAAAGAAATTCCCATTGTTGCAGATGATTATGTTGAAATGGATTTTGGAACAGGTGTTGTTAAAATCACACCCGCTCATGACCCCAACGATTTTGAGGTTGGTGCTCGTCATGATTTGCCTATTATTGATGTTATGACTAACGACGGCAAGATGAACGAAAATGCCGGTGAAAAATATTGTGGCATGGACAGATACGAGTGCAGAAAGGCAATTGTCAAGGACCTTGAAGAAGGTGGTTTCCTTGTTAAAGTCGAACCTATGAAGCACAATGTCGGTGCTTGCTACAGATGTAACACCATTGTCGAGCCGCGTATTTCCAAGCAGTGGTTTGTTAAAATGGAGCCACTTGCTAAGCCTGCCATTGAAATGGTTAAAGACGAAAGGGTGAAATTCGTTCCAGAGCGTTTTGATAAAATATATTACCACTGGATGGAAAATATCAAAGATTGGTGTATTTCTCGTCAGCTTTGGTGGGGACACAGAATCCCTGCTTGGTACTGTGATGATTGTGGTGAAGTTATCGTTAGCCGCGATGAGCCAACGCATTGCACAAAGTGTGGAAGCAAAAATCTTACGCAGGACCCAGACACACTTGACACTTGGTTTTCATCTGCACTTTGGCCTTTTTCAACTCTTGGCTGGCCAGACAAAACTCCAGAACTTGCACACTACTATCCAACAAGCACACTTGTAACAGGATATGACATCATTTTCTTCTGGGTTGCAAGAATGATTTTTTCCGCCTGTGAGCATACTGGTGAGCAGCCTTTTGACACTGTGTTTATCCATGGTATTGTCAGGGATTCACAGGGACGCAAAATGTCAAAGTCACTTGGCAACGGGATTGACCCGCTTGAGGTTATTGAAAAATACGGTGCTGATGCACTTCGCTTTACACTCGCAACAGGCAACAGTCCAGGAAACGATATGCGTTTTTCAGATGAGCGTGTTGAGTCAAGCCGTAACTTTGCAAACAAGCTTTGGAACGCTGCTCGATTTATCCTTATGAATCTTGACGAAACAGAGGAAATGCCTCATATTCCATCTCAACTTGCCATTGAAGACAAATGGATTTTGAGCAGATTCAACGCTCTCGCAAAAGAGGTAACAGATAATCTTGACAAATTTGAGCTTGGGATTGCTGTTCAAAAGCTTTATGACTTTATTTGGGATGTGTTCTGTGACTGGTATATCGAAATTGCCAAGCTTCGTTTGCAGGCTGGCGGTTCAGAAGCCGACACTGCAAAGTCAGTTCTTATATATATAATGTCAAACACGCTAAAGCTTCTTCATCCATTTATGCCATTTATCACTGAAGAAATTTGGCAAACACTTCCTCACGATGGAGAAACAATAATGACTGCTGCGTATCCTGAATTTGACGAAGCTCTTTGCTTTGCCGATGACGAGGCAGAATTTGAACGCATAATGTCTGCCATTCGTGCCATTCGCAACCGCAGAGCAGAAATGAATGTTCCTCCTTCAAAAAAGGCACAGGTTTTTATTGACACTTCATTTAAAGATACTTTTGAGGCAGGCAGTGTCTTTATCAAGCGTCTTGCTTATGCAAGCGATGTTTCTGTTGGAAGTGGATTTAGCATTGATGGTGCTGTTAGCATAATTACAAACGATGCAAAAATATATATTCCAATGGGTGAGCTTATTGACTTTGATGCAGAGCGTGCAAGGCTTAACAAAGAAAAGGCCGCCGCACAAAAGGAGCTTGATTTTATAAATTCAAAGCTTTCAAACGAAAACTTTGTTAGCAAGGCTCCTGCACAAGTCGTTGATGGACAGCGTCAATCAGCCGCCAAGCTTGCAGACAAAATTTCTATGCTTGATGAAAGCATAGCAGCTATAGGCTAATTATTTCGGGGCTGTTTTTTAGCCCGAGTTTTATAAATTTGCGTGAGGTGATTGTTTGAATTATCAGGAAGCTATAAACTTTATTCACTCGCTTTTGCGTTTTGGAATAAGTCCGGGGCTTGACCGTATCAATGCACTGCTTGAGCTGATGGGGAACCCACAAAACAAACTTAAATTTGTTCACACCGCAGGGACAAATGGCAAGGGTTCTATTTGCACCATGTGTGCAAATATTCTGC
This sequence comes from Oscillospiraceae bacterium, assembly GCA_036654375.1. Taxonomy (GTDB): domain Bacteria; phylum Bacillota; class Clostridia; order Oscillospirales; family Acutalibacteraceae; genus RZYX01. Next base: position 18,235 of record JAVVSD010000007.1, on the reverse strand, counting down.
AAAATGCAGGATATAGAACTGGGCTTTTTACATCACCTTTCGTTATTGACTTTTGTGAACGCATTAAGATAGATAACAAAATGATTGGGCATGATGAGATTGCACAACTTGTGACCTCTGTTAAACCATTGGTTAGTGAGCTTGCAAAGCAAAACCTTCAGCCAACAGAGTTTGAAGTTATCACCGCGATCGCACTTAAGTATTTTGCACTTAAGGAGTGCGACATTGTTGTACTTGAAACTGGACTTGGTGGACGACTTGATTCTACTAATATCATCAGAACCCCACTTGTCAGCATCATCACTTGTATTTCGCTTGACCACACAGATGTGCTTGGAAACACAATTTCAAAAATTGCTGCTGAAAAGTGCGGAATCATTAAACAAGATGGCATTACAGTTTGCTATCCTTGCCAGCATCCAAAGGCTCTTAATGTTATCAAAAAAAGTGCCGAAGAAAAGAACAACAGCCTGATTATGGGTTGCCTACAAGAAATTGTTGTCAAAAAAAGTTCTATCTCTGGCACAATAATCAACTGGAATGGTGTTGAAATTAAGCTTCGGCTTGTCGGAGAACATCAAGTACTTAATGCTTCAACCGCTATCAGTGCAGTGCTTGAGCTTGAAAAGCAGGGCTTTAACATTACAAAGACAGACATAAAAAACGGAATTGAAATCACAACTATGCCCGCCCGCTTTGAAGTTTTGTCACAAAATCCGCTTGTCATACTTGATGGAAGCCATAACGCTGATGGAATTGATTCGTTTGTTGCCTCCATTGAAACGCTTTTGCCAAATAAGAAAAAAATCTTTATTATGGGTACGATGTCGGACAAGGACTACCAATTTACTATAGAGCGTGTTGCACGAGCAGCCAATGAATTTATTGCAACCACGCCAACAAATCCTCGTGCACTTTATGCCTGCACGGCTTGTGAAATTGCCTCGCCTTTTTGCGAAAGAACAGCCGCAATCTCCTCTCCGAAAGATGCAATTTCTTATGCACTCTTTCAGGCAAAAGCTTACGGCTACGCACTAATTATATGTGGTTCATTATATCTTGCATCTGATGTAAGAGATGTTATTATAAAAAAACTGCCATCACCCCAAGAGTAAGTATTGTTCCAGGTGCACCAAGCAGCCCAGACACCGCTATCGTGTACCAGTTGAGCGGTATTAGCACTTGGCTTGCAATGCCTATCAGATTGACCGCAAGCAATGCTGCAAAGCCTGAAAAGGCTGTTGTCACAAATGATTTAAACCAATGTCCTGACTTTATGGTTGCAACTATCAGAATAATTGCAACCACAGAAAATATTATTCCTAAGATCATGTTGATTGATGCTCCCATTTTTATACCACCCTTAAAAAGCTATTTAAGTCTTTGTGCATAGCAAAAAGTCAAAGCTTTTCATATGCTGATGTTGTACAGGTGTTGCATGTTATATTTTTTGTTTTTGCAAGACGCAGTAAGTATCTGTACCTCGCTTTAAGTGCCTCTATTTCAAAGATTGAAGCTTCAACAAGGTCATCATCTGCCTGCATCTGAAATCTGGTATAGGCGTCGTCAATCATTCTGCAAACAACTCTTATGTCCTGTAAGAGTCTTTGGTCAGCATTTATCTCTTCTTTTTTTTCTGTAGCTTCCCTAACTTCATAATCAACATCTAAATTAAATTTCATATTAAACCCTCCTTTGTATTGTATGAACAATTGTTGGAATAATATTACTTTTTTAAACAAGCTGTTCAATTTTTCTATTGACATTTTATTTTCCTGGTGTTACACTTATTTCACAAATTAATATAGCTGTCTTCAGGGCGGGGTGTAAATCCCCACCGGCGGTAATAGGCTTTCGCCTTAGTCCGCGAGCATTTTGCAGATTCGGTGCGATTCCGAAACCGACGGTAAATGAGCTGCTTTTAGTTCATAAGTCCGGATGAAAGAAGATGAGGTTTTTAACCTTTGTCGCCCTGTGCTCTTTTTGCACTGGGTTTTTTTGTTCTTATAGACAGCAAATTGAAAGGAAGAATTTTTATGAAAACAAAAACAAAATCAACACAGCAAAAAACGCAGGTGATTGTCTTTGCCGGACTTTTTTCTGCAATCGCAGTTGTACTCTATCTTCTTGAATTTCCTGTTGTCCCTGGAGTAAGCCATCTAAAGCTTGACTTAAGTGATATACCCGCACTGGTTGGTGCTGTCTTTTTTGGTCCAGCATTCGGAGTCGTTGTGGAACTTATAAAAAATATTATTGAGTTACTAATAAAGGGTATAGGAACTCAAATGGGCTTTGGAAACATTATGAACTTCCTTGTTGGCTGTGCCTATGTCGTTCCGTTTTCTATCATCTTTAGAAAATTATTTACTAAAGATGGCGAAAAAAAGTGGAAGTCAATCGTTATTCCATCTGCTGCTGGAATCGCCTGCATTCTTGTTGTTGGTGTAGCTGCAAATTATATTATTGCACCTTTGTTCTTTAAATACTTCATGGGTGTCGAATTTACAAGCAAAGTTTTGTGGGCTGCCATTTGGGGTGCAACCGCTCTAAATGCAATTAAAGGTGTTATGCTCTCCATTGTTATTTATCCACTTACAATGCTGTTTTCGACAAGAATGAGTTCCATCTTTAAAATTCAGTCGCCTGATAAATCTGAAAATTCAACAAGCGATATTGCTTGACAGGTAACAAAAGGTTCTTGACTTTTATTTGCATACGGTATAAAATTTAACTACAATTTAATAGCTACTTATCAAGAGTGACTGAGGGAACAGGCCCTATGAAGTCCAGCAACCTGCATTGCAATTGCAAGGTGCTAATTCCTGCGGTGTTTACCGAACGATAAGCTTTTTTAGCCCTTCGGTAATCACGGAGGGCTTCTTTTATTTATTATACTAAAAATTAAAATCTATTAATACAAATCCCTTGTGGGCGTTTCCCATCTGGATTTAGGAGGCAATTATGTCAAAAAAACTTTTTACATCTGAATCAGTTACAAAAGGACATCCAGACAAAATCTGTGATCAGATTTCTGACGCTGTGCTTGACTCAATTTTGAGCAATGACCCAAATGCAAGAGTTGCTTGCGAAGTCACCTGCACCACTGGACAAGTTATGATAATGGGAGAGATTTCTACATCATGCTATGTTGATATTCCTAAAATTGCAAGAAGAGTTATTTGCGACATCGGATATAACGATGCAAATATGGGATTTGACGGAAACAGCTGTGCAATTTTAACATCTATTGATGAGCAATCATCTGACATTGCTCTTGGAGTTGATAATTCTCTTGAAATCAAAAGTGGCTTCGATGATTTATATAACCTTAACGGTGCAGGTGACCAAGGTATAATCTTTGGCTTTGCTTGCGACGAAACTCCAGAGCTAATGCCTCTTCCTATATCTCTTGCACACAAGCTTGCTTTAAAGCTTACTGAGGTGCGTGAAGACGGGACGCTCACATATCTTCGTCCTGACGGGAAAACTCAGGTCACCATTGAGTATGAGGATAACAGGCCCATTCGTGTGGATACTATTGTTATCTCTACTCAGCATTCGGACGATGTAAGTCTTCAACAAATTCGCGACGATGTTGTTCGTCTTGTTATCAACCCTGTTGTGAACGACAATCTTATTGATGACCATACAATTATTTATGTTAACCCAACTGGACGCTTTGTTACTGGCGGCCCTGTTGGTGATAGCGGGCTAACTGGACGCAAAATAATTGTTGACACTTATGGCGGATATTCAAGACATGGTGGCGGTGCTTTTTCAGGCAAAGACCCAACAAAGGTTGACCGCAGTGCAGCATATGCCGCAAGATATGTAACAAAGAATATTGTTGCCGCTGGTCTTGCAAGTAAATGCGAAATTCAGCTTTCCTATGCAATTGGAATTGCACATCCGATTTCAATAATGGTTGACACCTTTGGTACCGGCGTAATTCCCGATGAAAGAATTGCTGAAATTATAAGCGAAGTGTTTGACCTGCGTCCAGCTGCGATTATTGATAGCCTTCAGCTTAGAAAGCCAATTTACCAAAAGCTTGCCGCCTATGGACACATGGGCAGAGTTGACCTTGATGTCACTTGGGAAAAGACAGACAAAGTTGAGCAAATTAAAAAAGCAGCTGATTTAAGCTGATTTTACAAGGGAGCCATATTATGAATTTTTCTGTTGTTCCAAAAGGCGTTTGTTCCTCTCGTATTGACTTTGAAATTATTGATGGCAATGTCCACAATGTTAAATTTATTGGCGGATGTCCTGGGAATCTCAAGGCTCTCTCCAAGCTGATTGAGGGAATGTCTGTTGAAGAAGTTTATAAAAATTTTAGCGGAATCACTTGCGGAAGAAAAGGTACATCCTGTACCGATCAGTTTGCGAAAGCCGTCGCAGAGGCCACAAAGCCAACTAAATAAACATTAATATTCTAATTTGTAATCATTTTATTGGAAATATTTTCTTATTGCGAATGATATTCACCGGTTTATTGTTTTTTCTTTGATTCTTTGGTATACTATTTTTGTAAAGTTAGAATAAAAATTTACATTCATAGTATTATTGGAGGAATTATTTTGAGAATCCGTAAACAAGCGCTTGGAGATCGTAACATTGTCGGTGCTAAGATTGAGTCCATTCGTAAAGAAAAAGGTCTTAAACAAAAGGACCTCCTTGCCAAGCTTGAAATCCGTGGTATTGAACTTGATGCTTCTGGTCTTTCAAAGCTTGAGGGACAAATTCGTTGTGTTACTGACAAAGAACTTTTAGCTCTTTCACAAGAGCTTGATGTTTCGGTTGACTGGTTGTTGGAGAATGAAAAAAAATAAGAGCCAATTGGCTCTTATTTTTTTATTGTTATTCTCTGTATACTCTTGCCAAATTTTCAAATTCTACTAATACATCTTTAAAGCAGCCTATAATTTTTGGAGAAAAAGCTCCACACTCTCCATTTAAAATCATTGTTGCAGCTTCTTTATATGTAAATGCTTTTTTATATGGGCGATCGCTTATCAGTGCATCAAAGCAATCAGCAATTGAAACCACTTGCGCCCAGATAGGGATTTCATCGCCTCCCAAATTGTTAGGATACCCTCTTCCATCCCACTTTTCATGGTGGCACAAACAAATTTCCTTACAGTAACTAAGATAATTGTTGACATCTATATCATTAAAACTGCAAATCATTTCCCCGCCTTTTGTCGTGTGGGTTTTCATAATTTCAAATTCTTCTGCCGAAAGCTTGCCCGGCTTAAGCAAGATGGCATCTGGAATTGCAATCTTTCCGATATCGTGAGTTGTTGAAGCCATTGCTATAATATTAATATCTTGAGATTTGAGTTCATATTCTGGAAACTTCATGGCAACATTATTTAAAAGTGATTCCGTAAAGCACCTTATTCTTTTTACATGCTTTCCTGTTTCCCAGTCTCTCCACTCAACCACCGAGCTTATTGATTCCATCATGTGAACATTTATTTTGTTCAGCATTTCTGTTTTTTCCACAAGTTTTTGCGACTGACTCAATATCTTCTTGTTTTGAACTCTAAGTAAAACTTCCAAATTATTTTGATAATTAAATATATCAACCAGTGTGCTGACCTTTTTTTCAATTATAAAAGAAATGTTAAACGGCTTCTTTATTGTGTCAGCGGCTCCAAGAGTGTAAGCAAGTTTTTCGCTCTCATTTGATGAATCCTCAGTTATTGCAACAACTGAAATTTTCCCAAGTGAGCCTGCCTTTTTAAGGGCGTTTATAGCATCCTTACCACCTGATTGAAAGAGAGATAAATTTATAAGTATCAAGACGATTTTATTCTTTTTGAGCCTTGCTATTTTTGCAGCTTCTTCTAAATCTTTTGCGACGATTACAGTATATTTTTCTTTTAGCATTTCGGATAGTACTTTTGAATTTTCACCAATATCGTCAATAATCATAACTGCTTGTCCGTTCACTATCTCTCCCCCTTTCTTTAAGATACTTACTAAATATTACCATATTGTTCAAAAATAATCAACAATTTTTATCTATATTTTACAATTTTTTTCAAATTTTCCTATTTTTTGAATAGTTTTTAATATTATTATTTGATTTTATAATAATCTGTGGCAAAATAAATACAAATATTTTGATTTATTATTAGTAATTTGATATACTGTTTTGGTTGTATTTCATTAGTTGTTAATGAGGTGGCTTAATTGTCAGAGCTTTTTAGTTTGTTTTTTAGCTTTTTTAAAGTTGGGCTGTTTACTTTTGGTGGCGGTTATGCAATGCTGCCAATCATTGAACGCGAAATCGTTGAAAAGAAAAAATGGATAACAAGCGAAGAACTTCTTGAATACTTTTCTCTGAGCCAATGCACTCCAGGTGTTATCGCTGTTAATACGGCAACATTTGTTGGCTCAAAGAAGCGTGGATTTTGGGGTGCTATGTTTGCCACAATTGGTGTAATTGTTCCATCTATTCTTATCATTGTTTCACTTGCAAATATTTTGCAAAGACTTGACAAGTTTCCTGCTGTTAGCCACGCTTTTGCTGCTATACGACCCGCCGTTGCCGCTTTGATTTTCGGCTCATTTATCAGCATTTTTAAAGCTAATGTCAAGTCCATATTTGAGATATTACTGTGCATTGTGTCCTTTATACTTGTTGCATTTTTTAACATTTCACCTATTATTGTTGTCATTATCGGCACTATTTTTGGTCTGTCTGCACTTTGGAAACGAGGTGCAAAAACTTGAGTGAACTATTAATTATGTGTCTTGAATTTATAAAAACTGGGCTGTTTTCTATTGGCGGTGGGCTTGCAACTATTCCTTTTCTTTTTGATATGAGCAAAAACCATCCCCACTGGTTTTCAAGTTCCGAGCTTGCGGACATGATTGCTGTGTCTGAATCCACGCCTGGTCCGGTTGGGATAAATATGGCAACATTTGCTGGTTTCAAAATAGCGGGTTTTGGTGGAGCTATTCTTGCTACACTCTCACTTGTTTTCCCATCTTTTTTAATTATTCTTATCATTGCAAAGTTTCTTGGCAAGTACAATGATAACAAGTATGTTAAAGCAGTTTTTGGTGGGATTAAACCCGCTGCTGCAGGTCTTATTGCCGCTGCTGCGTACTCTGTTTTTCAGATTGCCGTTTTTACTGATACTATAAGTTCATTTAGCGATATTTTACCGAATATTCATGTCGGAAATCTTATAATCTTTATTGTCGTGCTAACATTATTGCAATTCAAAAAGGTTAAAAAGATTCACCCAATATTTTTTATAATAATTTCCGCTTTTATTGGTGTTGCTTTTAATTTGTAAAACTTTAATAAATATTTTAGGAGTGCTTTTTATGTGGTTTGGTCTTTCGCTGGTTGCGATATTATTTTGGAGTGGTTCTGATTTATTCTCAAAGATGGGTTCAAAGTCAGACGATATTTATAGCCATTGGAAAATGGTTATGGCAGTTGGTACTGTAATGGGTATTCATGCAATTATTATGATTTTGATGGGAACTCCGTTCAAACCTTCTGATATAATTACATATCTTCCAGCTTCGGCACTATATATACTTTCAATGATACTTGGCTATGTTGGGCTTAGATATATTGTTCTTTCAGTTTCAACACCTATCTGTAATTCATCTGGTGCTGTTGCATCACTTTTGTGTTTCTTCTTTCTTGGAGAAAAAATGTCTGGTCTTCAACTTTTTGCAGTTTGCTTAATTTGCATAAGCATTTTTGCTCTGTCTGTGATTGAAAAGAAAAGTGACGATAAGCAAAGGTTACTTGATGGTGAAAAGGTAGACAAAAAATATACACACAGCTTTATTGCAATCATGTTTCCAATTTTGTACTGTATTATAGATGGGCTTGGAACATTTGCAGATGCTTTAATTCTTGACAAATATATTGCCGAAGGTTCTGCAAATATTGCCTATGAGCTGACCTTCTTGATGATGGCTATTTTTGCATTTATTTATGTTGTAGTCATTAAAAAACAAAAGATTTTTATTTCAAAAGAAAAGCCGAAGATTGCAGCAAGTCTTTGCGAAACCGCTGGGCAATTCGCATATATTTATGCAATTGGCAGCAACGCTATTGTTGCAGCCCCACTCATTTCTTCATATTGCCTGTTTTCGCTTGTTTGGGCTCGACTTGTGCTTAAAGAAAAACTTTCAAAGCAACAATATTTTGTTATTGCTCTTGCAGGTATAGGCATTGTAATCATGGGAATGGAATAATCCATTTGGCTTAAAATTAAGTTTGCTTTGTTGTTATTTCAACAGTGAGGAAGGGTTAAATGACATTTTATGAGAATTCTCAAAAGCCTGAAATAGCTGTTCTTGTAAGCGTTGATACCGGTGATTTTGATACCGATATCTCAATTAATGAACTTGAAGAGCTTGCAAAAACAGCAGGCGCAGAAGTTTTTGCAAAGGTTGTTCAAAAAAGAGAAAAGCCCAATGCTGCTTTGTTTGTTGGCACAGGAAGGCTTGAAGAAATAAAACAGCTTTGTCAGTCAAATGATATTGACCTGCTGATTTTTGATGCAGAACTCACCCCATCACAACAGAGAAATATTGAAAAAATAACTGAAATCAGAGTTATTGACAGAACTACTCTGATACTTGATATTTTTGCCGCTCGTGCAAATTCAAAAGAAGGCAAGCTTCAGGTTGAGCTGGCACAGCTACGATATTCTCTGCCTCGTCTTGGCGGAAAGGGTACTCAGCTTTCAAGGCTTGGTGGCGGAATTGGTACAAGAGGTCCTGGCGAAAGCAAGCTTGAAAGCGATAAAAGGCATATAAGAAGACGCTTGGACTCGCTTACAGATGAGCTAAAGGAAGTTGAAAAGCGTCGCAAAGGATTGCGTGAAAGACGAAGTAAAGATGGCATTGAAACAGTTGTTATCGTTGGCTACACAAACGCCGGAAAGTCTACACTGATGAACAGGCTTACCGATGCCGGAGTGCTTGCACAGGATAAGCTTTTTGCAACGCTTGACCCGACAGCAAGAGCTTTAACACTACCCGATGGCAGGCAAGTTATGCTTATTGATACCGTTGGTTTGGTGCGAAGGCTTCCGCACAATCTTGTTCAGGCTTTTAAATCAACTTTGGAAGAAGCTGCAAACGCTGATGTTATTCTAAATGTTTGCGATGTTTCAAGCCCAGAGTGTGCAGAGCATCTTGAAGTTACAGCCAAGCTTCTTAATGAGCTTGGAGCATCGGCAACTCCAGCAATTTCGATAATGAACAAATCTGACCTCACAGATATTGCGAGTGATATGCCAGTTATTGGCCAGTCGGTTATGATTTCCGCACTTGAAGGTACGGGAATTGATAAGCTACTTGATGCAATTTCAAACGCTCTTCCTCAAACGAGAAAAAGAGTCACTTTCTTATTTCCTTTTGATAAAGTTGGGCTGGCTTCAAAAATCCGAAAAGATGGAGTCATTTTTAGCGAAGAGTATATTGAAAGTGGTTTACAAATTGATGCCATTGCCGATATCCGACTTCTTAATGAATTAAAAGATTTTATTTTATAACTACAAATTAAAAAAGCTTGCAAAGACAAATGTCTTTGCAAGCTTTTTGCATTTATTTTATAGCTTATTTTGGCTGTAATTCCACAACAACAATCTCAATAGAATTAAACAGTCTTGGTACCATTCGTGCATCAGAAAGACCTCTGCCGACTATTAGTCTGTTTTCATAACATCCAGATGTGTAGCGTGGCAACAATCCCTGCCCAGGTGCAAAAAGAGGGACACCAAAAGGTCTCCACTGGCCACCATGTGCATGTCCAGAAAAAACAAGGTCAATATCCCTTTCTTTAATATATTTTTTATAGTATTCAGGATGATGACAAAGCAATAGCTTAAATCCATCTTCCCGCTCAAATTCATTCAGCCAATTAAAGCTTGCTAATGGAGTTTGACCTCCAATAAAGATTTCACCGTTAAGCTGATAGTCATTGTCGAGCAGAATTGTTCCTGTTTTTTCGATCCTATCTGGTGTTAATACATTGAACTTAACTTCATGGTTTCCATAAGAAAAATATGTTGGTGCCACACGATTAAGTGCGCTTAAAAAGCCAAGACCTCTTGAATATGTCTTTTTGTGGCGGTCAACTATATCTCCAACAACTGTTATAAAGTCAGGATTAACATCACCAACTGAATTGACAATTCCGTCATAGGATTCATTGTGCAAATCAGAGAGCATCACTATTTTTTTAGGGACAGTTATTTTATTGGTTTTAATTATATAATTATTTATCTCCACGACTTGTTAAATCCTCCGCCTATAAAATGCAGTTAAAAGGATTGCCTTAAATCATCTTTTTCTCCATTGATTCGTTATCTATTGAATAAAGCAATGCCTCTTTTCTGTTTATCTGCCCTGTTCTATAAAGGTCGTAAAGCGCATCATCCATTGTCTGCATTCCGAATTTTTTACCCGTTTGCATAATACTTGGTATCTGGTATGTTTTGCCTTCACGAATAAGGTTTCTTATTGCGGAGTTTGCAAGCATAACTTCAAACGCTGCTACTCGTCCGTTGCCCTGTGCGTTTGGAATAAGCCTTTGTGAAATAACTGCTTCAAGAACTGCACTGAGCTGAACCTTTATCTGATCCTGCTGTTCGGTTGGGAATACATCTATGATACGGTCAACTGTTTCTGCAGCACCTATGGTATGCAATGTTGAGAAAACAAGATGTCCTGTTTCAGCCGCTGTTACTGCTGTTGCTATTGTTTCAAGGTCACGCATTTCTCCAACGAGGATAACATCAGGGTCTTCACGAAGTGCTGCACGAAGTGCTGCTGAATATGAGTTTGTATCAACGCCAATTTCCCTCTGGTTAACAATGGATTGGCCATGTCTGTGCAAATACTCTATAGGGTCTTCAAGCGTAATAATATGAGCGCTAAGGTTTTCATTAATCTTGCCAATAAGAGCTGCAAGTGTTGTGGATTTACCGCTACCCGTTGGGCCGGTTACAAGCACAAGTCCGCTTTTTTTATTATAAAGGTCAACAATTTGCTGTGGAACACCAAGGTCCTGTGGCTTTGGTATTGTTACGCCGACCAAGCGGAAAACAGCTGCCGTTGTTCCTCTCTGTCTGAACACATTGGCACGATAACGCCCCATTCCTGCAAGTCCGAATGAAAAGTCAATTTCACCGCGTTCTGCAAAAACTCTCTTCTGGTATTCTCCCATTATATTTCTAACTAATGCCTCTGTATCCTCAGTTGTAAGCCTTGGATAGTTCATTGTGGTCATCTCACCATGAACTCTCATTTTTGGTGGAACGCCAACAGTGATATGTAAGTCTGATGCATTATTAGCATGAGCCTCAGTCAACAATTCTGCTAAAGTCAAGTTAAAAACCCCCATTTTATAGTTTCATTTCATTTGCACTCACAAATAACCAAAATATTACATTTTTTATATGTAGTAATCTTATCATAATGCACTAAAATATTCAAGCGTTATTTATCAAAATAGTAACATTTGTCATAGCATTCCTAAATAAATTTGGTTCCTTGCGTGATATTATTTTTTCTAAATTCAAAACTAATTGTATTTAGCACTTTTTTCTTGTCTGCACTCCAAAGTGGTGCAACCAGCAAGCTTTTTGGTCCATCTCCTGTTATCCTGTGGACAACCATAGATTTTGGCAAATGCTCAATGCACTCTCCGAGCAAAGCAATGTATTTTTCCATCGACAAAGCTTCAAATGTTCCCTGCTCAAATCTTTTACACAACTCTGTGTTTTTTAATATGTGAAGTAATTGAATTTTTATTCCCTGCACCCCGCTATGTGCAACATAGTCAACCGTTTTCAGCATATCCTCTGAAGTTTCATTTGGAAGCCCTAAAATTATGTGCGCAACAATATGCACACCAATTTTATTAAGATTTTTCACCGCTTCCTCAAAGCTCTCATTTTTATATCCTCGACGAATATATTCTGCCGTTTTTTCGTTTGATGTCTGAAATCCAAGTTCAATCCACACTGGCTTTTTTTGATTAAGCTCTGCAATAAGTTCCAAAACATCATCCTGCAAACAGTCTGGTCTTGTCGCTATTGAGAGAACAGCAATATCATCTCGCTCTATCACTGGCTCAAAAAGCTCTTTCAGATATTTGACTGGTGCATAAGTATTTGTAAACGCCTGAAAATACGCAATATATTTATTGCCATTAAACTTTGCACTTACTCTTTTCTTTGCAAGCTCAATTTGCTGGTCAATTGGGATTTTAGCACTTTGCGAAAACTCCCCAGAACCACCTTCACTGCAAAAAATACAGCCACCCGTTCCCAATGTTCCGTCGCGGTTTGGGCAGGTCATTCCACCGTTTAGAGAAAGCTTGTACAGCTTTTCGCCAAACGAATCTTGAATATAGTTGTTAAGAGAATAGTAACTCATAGTTAAAACAGGCACAGGAACAAAAAATTCCCATGCCAATCCTTTTTTAATATATTAGTCCTCAACAAGTTTTGTTGAAAGGTATCTTTCACCTGTATCCGGTAATATTGCAACGATTTGCTTGCCTTGATTTTCAGGTCTTTTGCCAATCTCTTTGGCTGCAAAAGCAGCTGCTCCTGAAGAAATTCCAACAAGTATACCCTCTGTTTTTGCAATATCTTTGGCTGCGCTAATTGCTTCATCCGTCGTGACCTTGTAGACTTCGTTGTATACATCTGTGTTGAGATTTTTCGGAACAAATCCCGAACCAATTCCCATTATTCCATGTGATGAAGGCTCGTCACCTGAAAGCACTGCTGATTCCGCTGGCTCAACTGCAACCACTTTAATGTCAGGATTCTTTGACTTTAGGTACTCTCCAATGCCTGTTATTGTTCCGCCTGTTCCAACCCCAACAACAAGAATGTCTACCTTGCCTTCAGTATCCTCCCAAATTTCAGGGCCTGTACTGGCTCTGTGTGCCTCTGGGTTTGCTGGATTATCAAACTGACTTGGGATAAAGCTGTTGTCCGTTATCATTGCAAGCTCCTTTGCACGAGCTATTGCTCCTGTCATCCCCAAGTTCCCGTCTGTAAGTACAATTTTTGCTCCATATGCCTTAAGAAGCTTTCTTCTTTCAACACTCATGGTTTCTGGCATCGTAAGAGTTATATGATATCCTTTTGACGCTGCAACAGCAGCAAGACCTATCCCTGTATTACCACTTGTTGGCTCAATAATCTCTGTGTCTTTATTAATAAGACCCATTCTTTCGGCATCTTCAATCATTGCAACTGCTACTCTGTCCTTTATGCTTCCAGCTGGATTGAAATATTCAAGTTTTGCAAGAATCCTTGAACCCACTGCGTTACTTTCTCTGAAATTTGAAAGTTCCAGAAGAGGTGTCTTCCCAACTAACTCTGAAAAACTATTATATATCATTTTAAAAGTCTCCCTATCCGCAGTCTGATTGGGGCTGCCTTATCTTATTAATAACACTATAGGAAATATATCAATCTTTGTCAATAGTGCTTTTTAGGTATTGCATAATTATACATTAAGTAGTATAATTATGCCAAACTTTAATAAATCGGAGGAAATAAAATGAAAAACACTAAAAAAATAATTTCAATTTTAATGGTAATTAGCATTGTTGCTACATTGTTTGCTGCTTGTGGCAAAAAGCCCGCAGAAACAGACAAAGATACCGGCAAGACTCCAACAAAAAAAGCAAAAATCGTCGACATTGAGCTTACAAGCGAAGAGTATGCTTTTGGCGTTGACAAAAAACAGCCAGAGCTTCTTAGTGCTGTAAACGCATTCATTGCTGAAATCAAGGAAAACGGTAAGCTTGAAGAAATTCAAAATACATATTTTGTTAAAGGCGAGCCAAAAGGCGTTGCTTCTGCAAAAGAGGATTCATCAAAAGACCAGCTTGTTGTTGCTACAAACGCTGCTTTTGAGCCATTTGAGTATACCAAAGGTGGAGATAAATTTTTTGGTATTGACATGGAAATAGCAGCACTTCTTGCCAAAAAACTTGGAAAAGAACTTGTTATCAAGAACATGGACTTTGACGCTGTTTGCCTTTCAGTTGGAAAACAACAGTGCGACATTGCAATTGCCGGACTTACAATTAACGAGAAGAGAAAAGAATTTGTTACATTCTCAGATTCCTACTATAAATCAGCACAGAAAATAATCGCTCCAGCTGATGACACCACTTTTGATAAGTGCAAAACAAAGGAAGATGTTGAGAAAGTCCTTAATTCTTTCGACAGCAAAACAAAGATTGGTTACCAGACAGGAACAACAGGTAACTTCTATGTTAAGGGTGACGAAGTCTTTGAATTTGCAGGACTTAAAGCAGTCGGCAAAGGACATAAAAATGGCTCTCTTGCAGTTCAGGACATGATAAACGGTAATATCAACTATGTTATAATCGACTCTGCTCCTGCAACCTGCATTGTCAATGCAATTAACGAGATTGCATAATTAATATAGTAAAGTTACATAAATCAATTGTTTTTATAAATAATAACAATAACCTCACCAGAAATGGTGAGGCACTTGTTTATATGTAAGGGTTTTTATTATGGGTAGTTTCGGTAAAAAATTTGATATATTTCTTGAAACGCTGATTGACAACGGCGGTTACAGCATGGTTCTTGAGGGACTTAAGAACACCGTTATTATTGCAGTTTTTGGACTTATTATTGGCATAATAATTGGTACTTTGATTGCGACCGTTCGTGTTTTGCCAAAATATAAGACCATGCCAAAAATTCTTAATGGTTTTTGCAGTTTTTATGTTGGTCTGTTTCGAGGAACTCCAATAGTGGTTCAGCTCCTTATTTTCTACTATGTTATTCTTCCGCTTATGGGAATAAAAATTGCTTCTGTTGTTGTTGCAATTATTGTTTTTGGAATGAACAGTGGTGCCTATATCTCAGAAATGATGAGAGGCGGTATCATGTCTGTTGATTCAGGGCAGATGGAGGGTGGTCGTGCTGTTGGGCTTAGCTATGCTACCACTATGATTAAAATAGTGATCCCACAGGCAGTCAAGAACATTCTTCCAACCCTTGGAAATGAGTTTATAGCTCTTATAAAGGAAACTTCGGTTGTCAGCTTTATCGCCGCTACCGACCTTTATGTTGCATTCAACTACATCGGAAGCAACAACTATGAATTTATGATACCTTATCTTGTAATGGCTGTCATTTATATTGTTATAGTATTATTTATTAGCGGTTTGATTAAACTGATGGAAAGGAGACTGAGGAAGAGTGATAGAGGCAATTAATCTTAGAAAATGCTATGGTGACTTGACTGTTCTCAAGGATATCAACATCACCATTGAAAAAGGCGAAAAGGTCGTTATTATCGGGCCTTCTGGCTCTGGGAAAAGCACATTCCTCAGGTGCCTTAACTGCATGGAGGATCCTACCTCTGGCAGCGTTATTTTTAATGGCGTGAACATTGCCGACCTTAAGGTTGACATCAATGTGCATCGCCAAAAGATGGGAATGGTTTTTCAACATTTCAACCTTTTCAACAACAAAACCGTTATCGAAAATATAATGCTTTCACCAATTCATGTTGAAACTCAAAATCTTAAAAAAGCAAAGCATAGCAACAGAATTATTAATCTTAAAAGGGCTTTTGGGATTAAAACTGACAAGCAAATTGAAGAGAATATCAAGACAAAAATCCAGATTAAAGATGAGGCAAGAACAAACGCTTTGGAGCTTCTTAAAAGAATTGGGCTTGAGGAAAAGGCAGACATCTATCCATCACAGCTTTCAGGCGGACAGAAGCAAAGGGTGGCAATTATTCGTGCTCTCGCCATGAATCCTGATGTCATTCTCTTTGATGAGCCGACAAGCGCTCTTGACCCTGAAATGGTCGGTGAAGTTCTTGATGTTATGAAAGACCTTGCAAAAGAGGGTATGACAATGGTTGTCGTTACTCACGAAATGGGATTTGCAAGGGAAGTTGCAAGCCGTGTCCTGTTTATGGACGATGGCAATATTACCGAGCAAGGAGCGCCAGAGGATATTTTTGACCATCCGCAAAGCGAACGACTAAAGACCTTTCTTGCAAAGGTGTTATAAGATTATTTAAGGGGATTTTATTTTGATTAACGATAAAAATAAAGCCCTGCTTGCAAAGCTTGCTCTGTTTATAGTAACCATAATTTGGGGCAGTTCATTCGTCATTGTTAAAAACACTGTCGATTTTCTGCCTGTATTTTTTTTGCTGGTTGTCCGCTTTTCCATTGCTTTTATTATCCTTGCAATTGTTTTTGCCAAGCACTTTAAAAAGATGGATAAAACATACATATTACATGGAGCAATACTTGGCTTGCTACTTTTTACCGCCTATGCAATGCAAACCTTTGGAATAACGGATACCACTCCAGGAAAAAACGCCTTTTTGACTGCAATATACTGCGTTATCGTTCCGTTTCTATTCTGGATAACAGACAAGTCAAAGCCGGACTTATTCAACATCATCGCTGCATTTTTATGTATTTTTGGAATTGGACTGGTTTCAATCAAGCAGAATTTAAGCATTGGTGCAGGCGACCTGATGACGATGATTGGCGGAATTTTTTATGCCATCCATATTGTTGCCACCAAGAGATTTGCACAGGGTCGCGACCCTGTTCTTTTAACTATCATTCAGTTTGCATTCTGTGCTTTATTCTCACTCATAAGCACAATTTCATTGGAACCGAGAGTTACCGAAATCAGCTTGAATATGATTGGCGGGATACTTTATCTTTCTGTATGCTGTACTGCTATTGCGCTGTTGCTTCAAACTGTTGCACAAAAATATACAACACCTTCAAGCACCGCAATAATTCTTTCACTTGAATCTGTTTTTGGCGTTTTGTTCTCTGTTTTGCTTGCCAACGAAGTTGTCAATGTTCAGCTTGCATTCGGATTTGTTATGATTTTTCTTTCTGTAATAATTTCTGAAACCAAGCTTTCGTTTTTATTTCATAAGAATATTCAAATTGAAGTCACAAAAAAAGAAGAAGAATTCAAATTTTAAAAGAGCCATATGAGGTTAAATTCCTTCATATAGCTCTTTTTATTTCGATATTTCCACTTTTCGAGCTAAAAACGCTTAATTTAAAGCATATATGTTGACTACAATTTTTTAACACTATATAATGTAATTAGGAATATATTTTAATAGTATATGCAAATGTTATGAAGGGGCTGAGTACCATGAAAACCACCTTTACTAAGTTGCAAATACCCAATTTATTTTCTCGCATTTTTTGTATTTTTCTTTGCGTTATATTTACTTTTACTTGCACGCCACTTTTAGCCATGGCGAAAAGTAATGTTATTTTCTCTGAGCCTAAAAGCAGTATCATAGCTGAACCCAAAATTTCTTCATCCGTCGCAAGACCAAAACAAATTACCGCTACTCCTCTTGCCAGCAATGGTTATACATATGAACTTCCCCAAACCAATTTTTTAGTAAAGACTGGGAATGGCGCATTTGTTGATAAAACCGCGGAGATTTCTCAAGGCGGATATTTGGGTAGGGCTGGTGAAAGCACAGTCATTCGAATTCAGCTTTCGGGATATAAATATACTTCTTCTTTTGAATATCATGTAACCACTCCCGGTCAAATGGACTGGGGATCTTCAAGCTGGTGGTGGGCACAGCAGGACGGAACCTTCCGACCCGGTATGACGAAGGCCACCTTCGACAAAGAGTTTTTTGTAGATGGTACAAAATTTTATGCCAATGCCAGAACTGATGCAGGTGGAGAAACGCCAGACAACCGTCTTCCATGGTCTAAGATTCACTCTGAATACAGCTACTTAAGAAAACTTAATTGCTATACCTCTCCACAGTTTGAGGCTTTTAAAAACAACACTGCCATCCCCGCAAGTGGGGGCAATGGGGATGTTGCCAAAATTCAATCTACTGACCTTAAGCTTGCAAAGCAAGCTTATCAGGGGCTTGGATACGCTTCAAGTGATAAGCGCGCACTGTGCTATTGGAGCTTTATTGCAACCAGTTATGAGCAATTGAATACTCACACCCACAACATTCCAATTAAAGAGATGATTTCGCAGTTTGCCGCCGGCACTTCACCAGTTGAATCTAAACCGGGCGAGATTGGTGCAGATGCAACCACCATTGCACAAACAGATCAGTGGGATACGGCAGATTCAATTGTCTATGATGCTTTATCTTTTAGCAAATTCACTTTGGGTGATATCTACAA
>JAVVSD010000006.1:71009-97385 GCA_036654375.1 Oscillospiraceae bacterium | reverse complement strand
TTTAATGAATTATATTTGATATACAATAAAGATGTTTTCTATTTTCTATACAAATTGAGTGGGTACAATCAAGCTGTTTCTGAGGAATTAACCCAAGAAACATTTTACCAAGCATTTTTAGAAATAACTAAATTTCGTGCAGAATGTGATATAAAAACATGGCTGTTTCAAATTGCTAAAAATCGGTATTTTATGTTTCTGCGTAAAAAACAAATATTGAAACTATATCCATTGATCAACTTGTTATTGATTTGATTGATTATACTACGATAGATACCGATGACATTTTATATAAAAAAAGTTGTTTTCAGATTCACTTGACATTGTATTTTCTTCCCCTGAAAATATGAAGGCAGTATTTCTCAATAGAATTTATACTAATCTGACATACACGGAGATTTCACAACAACTTTCTATATCGGAAAGTTCTGCCAAAGTATTATTTCATCGTGGTAAGCTTTTAATAAAAAGGTTAAAAGGAGAATATGGTTATGAAATATGATTGTGCTTTAATTCAAGATATTTTACCGTTATATATTGACGATGCTTTAAGCACAAAAAGCAAAGACATTATAGATGAACATTTATCTGAGTGTTCAGATTGCAAGAGAATATATGAAAACCGTTCATCTGCGAAACAGGATTTATTTGATAATAAAAATTTAAAAAATAATACCATGATTGAAAAATATTCTAAGAAAATCAAAAAAGTACATATAGCTATTATTTCTGTTGTGCTTATAATTATTTTAACTCTAACAGCTTCTCTTGTATCTATGGTCAAATTCAAAACGCCTAATTTTGTGGCTTCAGGTTTGGGAGTAATTAGAGTTATGGCTTCGGACACTAAATATGTGCAAATTCAAAGTAATCCAAGAATCATTATTGCTAAACCCGATAACGCTATGAAATTATTTTTAGAAACAATTGAATCTGAGGGGTACACTCTCTTAGAAGATGAACAAATGGGGGCAATGCATATAATTGAGAAAGATGGTCAAAAAGAAAGTGTTTTCTTTTCTATGAACAGGTACTTTTCAAAATGGATTTGGGAATAGAAAGATAATGAGCATAATGCGAAGTTGATATGTTTCCACAAACGAGCGAAATCAAAAATGCCTATTTGACATTCATGCACACAACGCGTGCGTTGAGTTGATGTTAAGGTCAAGTGCATAGAGGGCGAATTAACACAGGCACAGCTTGCGGAAAAGATTGGAACGACGGGACAGTATGTCAATCGTATCATCAAGAAAAAAGACGGTGTTGTGAATAAAACCTTTGTGCAGATGCTAAAAACGCTTGGGTATGATATTGAGCTTACTTATGTGAAGAGAGAAGATGAATAGAAAACGATGAATATAAGTATGGTTAAAAGTATGTCTATTAATGAAATACGCAATGCATATAAAATGTATTTGCAAAATCAAAATCTATCCGTTAACACAGTAAATACATCATGTACAGATACCTTTTACTTGTGGAGAAAAGATAGTCCAGAACTGTTCTGGAAAACAGTTTTATCTTTTGATTTTGAAACAGAAGCCAAAGAAACTCTCACGAAAACGCTGAATGAAAACTCCAATGGAAATGTGGAAACAATAATAAGCGGTTATATGTCACATTTAAGAAGATTTCGCTTATTCTTAAAATTTAATGATGTATTCGAAACAAGCCCCGCAAGTCAAATGCAGATAAACGAATTTGAAACAACGCATCAATCAATAACAGAAGAAAATATTGAGCGTCAGCATCATTTTGTAGAATCAAGTGATAATTATGGTAAAGAAGGTCGTATCATACACGATGTGTTAAATGCTTTTCCACTAAATAACGATTTAAATACAATTGCAATGAAAATTGCTGTGATAGATGTAACAAATTCAACTCATCTTTCCCAATATAAAAGTAAGATATCATTATATGATTTGGCTAAAATAATTTTAGATATTCCCAATATTGATAAGCGTTTAGAAAACGGAGACACGGAATTAGTAAATATCATAGCTAAGAATAACGGCTTAGTTAATATGTTTTCCTTTGCATCAAAATATTGTACATACCACAATGTTGAGATTTATGGGAAAGATGATTATTCCATTTTTGATGGCATCGTGAAAAATACGCTTCCTTATTATATTGAAGGATTGACTGCCAACCAAATTAATAATTGGAGAGTGAATTTTAATTACTCTGCATTTAACGAATGTATTGGAAAACTTCTTGATGAAAATGGCATTAAAATCCCTTTTAGAAGAAGAAAATTTGACCACTTTCTGTGGTATGCAAACAGATAGAGAGGCGCTTATATAGTGCAGATTACTTTAAATGATTTATTGCAGTTTAAAAAAGATTAATTTGGAAATATAATAAAAATAAACCACTCCGACGGTATAGATGATCCAATGGAGTTTATACCCGTCGATCCATTCTCACAAACAGGCAAAACGCGGTGAATATATTCCCGCGGACGAGCGAAAGCAAAAATGTCAAGGGTTTAGAAGCAAGGCTTAATAATGTGGATTTTACTGCTAAAGAGCACTGAGCGTTTTAGGATAGGTTCAGTGATTAAATTTGGCTTTGGTATAAGATAGCCTTAGCCATATTGTGAAGTATAAAACAGCTAATCATATTGTGGAAATCATGGTAGCTATAAATATATTGTGTACTATTATTTAAAATTACTTATGCAAAATATAGCTATAATTCAAGTGCGTCTGAGAGTCTTATTCAACTCCTTGATAACAATTCATAGTTCGACACTTCTTTGAATTTTTTCAGATTCTTGAAGTTGTAAAAACTCATTTTTAAGCCCGCCGAGAGTAAAATCTCGGCGGGCTTTTTAAGTTTTAATATGTAAGTGAGATAGCCATGGCGTGCAAATTCCAATAGTGTGACAATGCTGTTATACTCTATCGCAAGTTCATCTTGCCATTGCTTTTATCTCTGCTATGTCAATAAAATCATTCTAACATTTAACTTCATCAAGTAAAGGGATGGACGATGATGCACCTTTTCGTGAAACTGCTATTGAGGCGGCTTTTGACGCTATTCTTAACGCAAGCTTAACATCATTGCTCTGCGAAATTATGCTTAGAAAATATCCCATAAATGTATCTCCTGCTGCGGTTGAATCAACAACATCTACCTTGAAAATATCCTGCTTTGCCATTTGATTTTTATCTTTGTACACTACGCCTTTGCCACCAAGCGTTAAGACAATCTTTAAATTTTCGTGTTTTGAAAGCAATGTGTCCAATATCTTTTTCGGCTCTTCTTCACCGCTAATATCTTTTCCCTCTATTTCATTCAGAATAAGATAGTCGATTTTATCATAATTGATATTTATTATTTTCTCATCTATCGGAGAAGGATTTAATGCTATTGACATTCCTTTTTCTTTTGCTGTATTAATTATATAATCTATTTCGTTTATTTCGTTTTGAAGCACAAGAATATCTTCCGCATCAAACCTGTCAATCACTGAATCAATTTGTTCTTTTGTGATTTCCTTGTTTGCTCCGCCAAACAGCAAAATACAATTTTGACCATTTGAATCAACCTGTATGATTGCATGTCCTGTTATAGTTCCATCTTCACGCACCTTTTCAACATTAACGCCTTGTTTAATAAGGGTTTGCTTTAAAAAAGAACCATCTTTGCCCACTTTTCCTGCATGAAAAACGCAAGCTCCTGCCTTTGAAAGAGCAATGGATTGGTTAAGCCCCTTGCCACCCGCAAACTCATCATATTTGACAGACGATAAAGTTTCACCCTCTGATACAAAGTGCGGTACTTTATATACTTTGTCAATATTAAGTGAACCAAAATTTAAAAATTTCATTTTTAACCCTCCCCTATCCTTTATATTATATCAAAAATCCTGTTAATTTAAAATATGCAAAACCTTAATATTTATATTTTATTAATTGTAATTTTATATCTGTTAAATATATAAATTCTTGACATTTTAAAACTCAGGTGATAAATTTGAAAGGGTCAAAAAACTTTTTAAAAATTTTACATTTATCTACCTAATATGATATAATTATACTATTAACTTTAAGATGTGTATTAAAACAAAATGCACTAATCGGAGGATAAAATTATGAATCTTATTACGCGCTCAGATTTTGATGGGCTTGCCTGTGGTGCTTTGCTGCTTGAAGCGGGCATTGTTGACAGCTACACCTTTGCTCACCCAAAGGATATTCAAGATGGGCTTGTTCCTGTCACCAAAAATGATGTTCTTGCAAATGTTCCCTATGCCGAGGGTTGCGGTCTTTGGTTTGACCACCACTCAAGTGAAGACGAGCGTTTGGAACTTGAAGGAAAATATAGTGGTGAAAGCAGGCACACTCCAAGCTGTGCTCGCATTATCTACGAATATTACGGTGGGAAAGAAAGATTTCCTCAATTTGACGATTTAATGGAGGCTGTTGACAAGGTTGACAGTGCCAATCTTACAACTGACGAGATTTTAAATCCGCAGGGCTGGATTCTTGTTGGCTTCCTTATGGACCCACGCACAGGTCTTGGACGATTTAGGAACTTTACCATCAGCAACTATCAGCTTATGGAAAAGCTTTTGGTTTGTTGCAGGACTATGAGTACAGAAGAAATTCTTAATATGCCTGACATTGTTGAGCGTATTGATCTTTATAATGAGCAGACTGAAAAATTCAAAGAAATGATTAAGGCACATACAAGAGTTGATGGCAATGTAATCATCACCGACCTGCGTGGTGTTGACCCAATCTACACCGGCAACAGATTCATCATTTACAGCCTTTATCCAGAGCAAAATATTTCCGCTTGGGTTGTTTCTGGCAGAGGTGGAAAAGGTTGCTCCGTTGCTGTTGGATATTCAGTTGTTAACCGCACCAGCATAGTTGATGTTGGCAGTCTTATGCTCAAATATGGCGGAGGTGGACATCAGACCGTTGGCACTTGCCAGTTCTCAGACTACACCCTTTCTGAAAAACTTCCCGAGGTTCTTAAAGACCTTGTAAATTATAGTAAGTAAACTTTTCTATTAAACATTATAATCTACTTGCACTTATTGAACCGCCCATTTTGTACGGGCAGTATAAAAGTCATATTATTGTAGATAACTATATTTAAGTGACAAGCTGATATCGTTTTAAAGCGGTGTCAGTTTTGTTTTTAACTGCTGCCTTTAATTTTTCGCAGTTTCTATATCCAGTTTTAATACTTTCTTAGAAATTCCTTAATAAGATAGTTAGATTTGCGGATTATATTATCAGTAGGCATTAGCAGATGTTAAGTTTTTCAACCAAAAGGAGATTTTTAATTATGACTCTTCAAGCCGTGCAGTTATATATTAATCAATATGGATTGTTCTTTTTGGGTTTCATTATCTTTCTTGAATATCTTAATGTCCCTGGTCTTGCGGCTGGAATTATTTTGCCTGTCGCTGGCGTCTGGGTTAAAAGCGTTGGAATAAGCTTTTTTGTTGCACTGTTAGTTTCCGTTGTAGCGGCAGTTACGGCAAGCTGGCTTTTGTATTATATTGGGTTTAGGGGTGGAGATTTTGTTTTGGAAAAGTATCTTCAAAAGTTCCCATCTCACAAGCGTATCGTTGACAAAAGCTATGATTTTGTTGAAACAAAAGGAAGTGTCGGCGTTTTTTTAGCAAAACTCGTTCCTGCTGTAAGAACAATTATTTCTCTCCCTGCTGGTGCTTTGAAAATGAACTTTTTTAAATACAGCATTTCATCGTGCCTTGGTATAATTGTTTGTAACTTTATTTTGATGTATTCTGGATATTTTTTTGGCGACGAAATTTTAGCAAAGCTGTGTTAATCCACTTAATAAATACCATGCGTTGTCTTATTCTTCAAATGTTATTTTGAAAATTATATATAAATTTAAAAGTAGCGTGCCTTATTATATAGGTATTCTGCTTTTTATTTTTTAAAAATATTAGTTGACAAAGCAACTACTTTGTGACATTATATCTGTGTCGTTGCAAAAGCAACTAATTTTTAATGGAGGCTTCACATAATGAACGATTATGCTTTGATTGGGAAAAACATCTTGATAATTGATAAGTACTTTAAGATTTATTTTAAAAATGCTCTTAAAATCTATGGGCTAAACGCTTCTGAGGGTTTGGCTTTGCTTATGTTATATGAGGGAAAATGCCAAACACAAGACCAGATAATTTCAGAGCTGCATTATGATAAAGGCGTTATTGCCAGAACAATGAAGGAGCTTGAGGATAAGGGCTATGTTGAAAGAAATGAAAATCCAGTTGATAACAGGTCTTTTATTTTCAATGTGACCGAAAAATCAGAGTTGGTTAGACCTCATATTATTCGCATCCTTAAAAGCTGGAGCGACAAGCTTATGGATGGTATCGATGATATCGAAGTGCTTAAAATGGCAATTACAAAAATGTCTATTAACGCATACAACACAGTAAAGGGAGATAACGAATGAAACAAATTGTAGTCAAGGAGAAAAAAACAAGTTTCGCTCTTGTAATGCTTGTATACCTTGCGGGAATCTTTATGGGAGCTATTGACACTGGCATTGTTACACCAGCAAGAACAATTATTCAAAACGACCTTGGAGTTAGTGCGCAAACGGGTATCTGGATGATTACAATTTACACACTTGCTTATGCTGCGTCTGTCCCAATCATGGGTAAGCTTGCAGACAAATTCGGAAGAAAATATGTGTACATCGCATCTATTTCACTTTTTGGACTCGGCTCGCTGTTCTGTGGGCTATCCCAGAGCTTCGGCGGGTTTACACTCCTTATCGTTGCAAGAGCTGTTCAGGCGATTGGCGGAGGCGGAATTGTTCCCATTGCCACAGCTGAGTTTGGCACAACATTTCCAAAGGAAAAAAGAGGAATGGCACTTGGACTTGTCGGAGGAGTTTTTGGCATTGCAAATGTCTTTGGGGCATCAGCAGGCAGTGCTATTTTAGACATTTTTGGCAAGGAAAATTGGTCATATATTTTTTATATTAATGTTCCGATAACGCTGTTTATTGTTATTTGCGGACTCTTTACCTTGAAAAATAACAAGAGTGAGGACAAGAGCAAAATTGATATTGGTGGAATTTTTGCTCTCACCATTATGGTTCTTTCTTTACTTTACGGGTTACACAACTTGGATTTCTTTAACTTTATGAATTCTTTCAGAACCACATCGGTTTACCCATTCTTACTTGTTTTTATTGTCCTTATCCCTATCTTTATTTTGATAGAAAAGAAGGCAGCCGACCCTGTTATTAATTTGCATTATTTTACTAATAAAAATATTCTTATCACATTAATTCTCTCTTTTGTGAGTGGTTTTGTTATGATGGGCGTTATCTTTGTTCCTCAATTTTCTGAAAACGCTCTTAAAATTGCGACAGGTTCTGGCGGATATTTAGTTATTATTTTAGGCTTGTTCGCTGGTGTTGGAGCTCCTCTGTCTGGAAAACTTATTGACAAATTTGGTGCAAAGATTATTTTGGCATTTGGGTTTGGGTTTTCAATCTTTGGCGCATTGTTTTTGGCATTTGTCACCACAGCAAATCCAAATATTTATACAGTTTTAATCGGACTAATGCTTTCTGGGCTTGGCATGGGATTTACTATGGGTACCCCTGTAAATTACATGATGCTTGCCAACACTGATAAAAAGGAATCCAATTCATCACTCGCCACAATTTCCTTGGTGCGTTCAATAGGAACTGCCATTGCACCTGCCATTATGGTTGGATTTATTGCGAATGCGGGGCTTTCGGTGCAAACTAATGTTATGGCATTGATGCCAAAGGAAATTGATGTTCCAAAGCTTCCTTATGCAAATGAAATCACATTGGAGCTTAATAACCTTAAGGCTAATCCGCAAATGAAAGATAAACTACAGGGCATAGAATTTCCTGATCTCACCTCCATGGAAAAGGTCAAAATAAATATGGGTGCTGGCTCAAGTTATAAAATGCCTGCCGACCTTTTGGAGCTTATGCGACTGAGCGATGTTACAACAATTACCGCCAACACCAAAGTTTTGGCGCAACGGATGTTTAAAGAAATGACGCCACAAGTAGTTTCAAATATTCAGGGTGGTGTTTCAAAGGGAATTAGCGGAATTGATTCCGGAACTCAAGAAATCAATAGGGCTATGGCTGATATGAAAAAGGGCTATAGCGGAATTTGTCAGGGTATTGATGGAATGAAAAAAGCTGTAGCAGGGCAAAAAGAAGGGCTAACGCAACTTGAACCTGTTTTGGGAATGATTTCAAAAATGGGTATTACGCAATTACCTCCATCAACTTCTTTTGCCGATTTAATCCCTCCCCCAGTAAAGCAGAACATACCACCAGCTACTCTAAAGCAGTTGTCTGGCATCAATTCTGTTGAGCAACTACAAGGGCAAATCCAAGGGCTTAAGTCAAACATAGGCACTTTGGAAGGAAAAATACAAAGCAGTGAAAAAAGTAAAGCTGAAATGGAAGTTGCCCTTAAATCAATGGATCAAACACTTTCAGAGATGACCACACTTTCAAGCCAGATGACCGCTCTTAATGGTGCAGTGCCAGGAACTTTTGATAAAGCACTTGAAAACTACATTAAAGTGATTGGCGGCAAAAGCGGCAAGATTGAAAGCACTTTTCAAGACACATTAAATGTTGGCTTTAAAGATATTTATCTTACCACCGTGGTTGCAGGTACAATTGCATTGATTGTGCTAATTTTCTACAAAAAGAAAAATGAAATCGAGTCGCAATAATATACTTGTTTAATTTAATATTAACTGTGTAATTGAACGCCCCCTTGCAGTCATTGCAAAGGGGCGTTCAATCCTTATTTTTTCCCATGTATCCCTGTTAATGAATCTCTAAATAATGAGTTTTGCGGTGGTAAAAAAGTAAATAAAACAAAGCAGCAGGCTAAAATAATCACTCCTGCAATGGACAGCGTATTTGCTGTTGGTGATGAAAAAACCTTTTTATCCAATGTCATAGCACTGAATATGTATGCACAAATAACTCCAACGAAAAATGTTGTAATATCTATCATTAGATAGTTTTTCTCAAGTATCCCTGTGTATGTATAGAACAAAACAATGATTACAATCATTCCAATTAGCATTGAAATAAATTTTACAGGAATAAAATTTCTTATATCTTTTCCATACACAATATATTCCACAATAGAAAAAATTAGCATTGGTGTGACCAGAAGCTTTAAATGTTCCCATGTGCTTTCGTTGACTGCACTAAACACTCCTACCCACACATTTGAGTCAAACGCATGATATGTGAAGTGCAAAAGTGTTCCAAAAATAATTGTGAAAACTGCTCCAACTATTTGAAATGTTTTTATATTCAAGAAAACACCCCCTATCATTAATATGGCTGGGGGCTTGCCATTATTAAATATTTTTATTAAACAATATGTATAATTGCATTGTGTATTTAATTTAACTTTAATCCTTATCAAGTGTTAGACTCCCCCGTGAGAAAATAGCGCTGATATCAATTAACAAAGGCTTAATATTGAAATTTAAGGCAAACATATTTTTTGCTTTTATCGAGTAAACTATAACAAAAGCAAGGTGGTGTTTTTTATGAAGGTATGTTGGAAATCTCTTATATTTAGCTTGTTTATAAGTCTTGGTATTGGGCTGCTTGCAGGCACACTGACAAAAAATGCTATGCAAACCTACAGCGAGCTACTTAAACCTGAACTTTCACCTCCTGCCTATATATTCCCTGCTGTATGGATAATTTTATATTTCCTTATGGGAATTTCTGCATATCTTGTTTTTTGTACGAATGCTCCGCAGCGTTCGCTGTCTTTATATTATTATTTCATTCAGCTCTGCGTAAACTTTTTGTGGCCTCTTTTATTCTTTAATCTTCAATCGTTTTTACTTGCATTTCTTTGGATTATTCTGCTATGGGTGCTAATTATACTTATGATTAAGGAAATGTATAGGGTGAACAAAGTCGCAGCATATCTCCAGATACCTTATCTGTTGTGGGTGACCTATGCAGGGTGTCTTAATTTTTATATTGCTAAATCAATGCCTTTAAGCTATTAACTTTTAATAATTGTTGACTTTACTTTATAGCTTGGGTGTTTTTTAACATACGATTGCCATCATACGGCGGTGGCGTTGATTGACAAGCATTTCTCATAATGCTATAATTTTGTTAAAATAAATAAATTGGCGGGCTTAGATTTTTATGAGAAAAAGACTTGAAGATTCATTAATTTATGAAACTGCTCTTAAATTTTTTGCACAATATGGATACAAAAAAACAACTCTTGAAGATATTGCAAATGGTCTTGGGATGAGCAACAGCAATATTTATTGTTACGCCGATAGCAAGCAAGCACTGTATCGTGATTGTGTTAGCTATGCAATCTCAAAATGGCAATCACGCGTTTTTGAAGCTGTTGATGGCATTGACGACCCGTTAGAAAAGCTTAATGTTTCTTTTCAAAAAGCGGTGGAATATTTGTCACAGGATACTGTTTTTTGTGATATTTTAAAAAGCGACCAAACAATATTTCCAATGTTTCCAACAATTGACCCAATTGAAGAATATAACGAAATTTCCATTAATTTCATCTGTGACATTATGAAAGATGGCATTAAAAAAGGCGTTTTTCAAAATGTAGATGCACGAGATACCTCTATTGTGCTTTTTAATATTTACAAGGCGTTTATTATCGAAACCTATATCCGTCAGGATAATCCAAATATTGATGAGCATGAAAAAACTATTGTAAATCTTCTGCTTTATGGTTTGCTAAAAAGATGAATATGGTTTATTTGCGTATCTTTAATTTTAACTTTTAATTTTTTGTGCGGACATTTTGTCTGCACTTTTTTATTGACATAAAATTGCGTTTGTGATAATATTTAGCTAAATAAATAATTAATTAGTTAAATTATTTAGTTATACATATTCTATGCGAACAAGTCATACTCCTTAATTATGTGTTTGGATTTTATTTTGGCGGTAAATATAAAAATCAATTTAACATGGGGAGGAAAATTAAATGTTGTTTGGTAACAGCGATTATGCCGAAGCTGCAAAGGCAGCCGAGTCTATGGTTCGTGACACATCAAATTTTAACTGGACATTTATCGCACTACTTGCATTCGTTGCTATTGTTTATGTCAATGAAATTAAAGCAAAGAACTTTAAGGCAGTTGCTGCAGCCCTTGCACTCTATAGCGTGCATTGGTTCTATGAAATTATGAATGCTGTCATTTGCCACTTTAGCGGATATGCTTTGTGGACAGTTTCCGCTTCAAGCACATCCTACATACTTCTTGTTGGCGTTTGTTGGGAGCTATCAATGATGTTTGCAATTGCTGGTTTTACTGCAAAACTTCTTCCGGAAGACAAAGATAAAAAAATCCTTGGAATTAACAACCGCATTTTCTTTGCAATACTTAGTGCCCTTGGATTTTCTCTTATGGAGATATTCCTTGCCTCTACTCCTGCATTTATATGGGTTTATTCGTGGTGGGGTGCAATTCCTGTGTTTATCACAACCTACATTCCCTTCTTTCTTGCAGCATTCCTCATTTACGACAAAGAGCCTAAAACGCAAAAAATGTTTATTGGAACTCTCATGGGTATCAATGCTATTTTGCTTGCTGTTCTTATCCCGCTTGGAATTATATAGTCAATATTTTAATATTACCGCCAAACGGAGCAGTTTTTTCTGCTCCGTTTTTATTTTATTATATAAAAAAACTGCCAGCCCAATAAAATTTGAGCTGGCAGAGCAATTTGTATTATCTGTCCACTAATAATTGAATGTTTAGGGATTAAGCATGGTTTTAACTGTTTTGCTATTTTAAAAATCCTTGAATAATAATATTCTCTGCTTCGGTTTCGTCCATGCCAAAGGTTTGTAGCTTTATAAGCTGGTCGTTATTTATCTTTCCGATTGCAGCTTCGTGAATAACTTGTGCATCTGGATGATTTGCAGCAATTGCTGGAATTGAGCTTATCTTTGCATGGTCCATGATTATGGAATCGCACTGAACATGAGCCCTGCATCTATTATTCCCAACAGCCTTTGGATTGAATATCTGCTCTGAGTTATCTCTTCCAACTGTCCTTGAAATAATCTGTGCTGTGCTGTCCTCTCCGTTAAGGTCAACCTCCATGTTTGAACGAGCAATCTGGTTGCCATGAGTCATAAGCTTCTCAAGCATTACCATTCTTCCGCCTGCTGCAATAGTTGCCTTTGTATCTCGGACTGTTGAGTCAACACCCTTTATTTGAACCATTTCCATTTCACAATAGGAATTTTCTCCCACTTCTACTATTGTTGTTGGATTAAGGACTCTTTCACCATTTCCATCGCCTTCGCCATAATGCTTTTCAACATATTTCAGCCTTGCGTTCTTGCCAATATGAAATGAGTGTATACCGTCGTGCTGGCTTTTTTTGTCGCCACAATTGTGGATTCCGCAGCCTGCAACAATAAGCACATCTGAATTGTCGCCAACAAAGAAATCGTTGTAAACAACATCGTTTACGCCTGTTTCTGTGATGATTACAGGGATATGAACTGTTTCACCTTTTGTGTTTGGCTTTATTGTTATATCAATTCCCGGCTTGTCCTTTTTTTGTTCTATTATTATATTCTCTGTCGAGTGTCTAACAACACCTTCTCCATTACGACGGATATTGTATGCGCCCATCGGGGTGGCTTTTAAATCGGCAATTTCTGATAGAATGCCTTTATCAACACTTTCGAGAGATACTTTGAAATCAAAATTATTTTGCATTATTTTGCCACTACCTCTCCTCTTAAACTGCAGTTTTCATTAAACTCTCCAAGAAGCTTTGGCAACAGCTCGTCCTTTGGACCCTGATTGCGAATTTTGCCATCAGCAATAACCACAATTTCGTCTGCAAGCTGCATTATTCTTTCTTGGTGAGAAATTATCATTACGCTATCGTGCCTGTTTTGGCTGATAGCTTTAAAGCTGTCAACAAGCATTGTGAAACTCCAAAGGTCAATGCCTGCCTCTGGCTCGTCATAAATTGCAAGCTTTAGCTTTCTTGCCATAAGCGTTGCTATTTCTATTCTCTTTACTTCTCCACCTGAAAGTGATGTATCAACCTCACGATTCAAGTAGTCTTTTGAACAAAGACCAACATTTGTAAGATATGCACAGCACTCATCAACTGGAAGCTCGCTTCCATGTGCAAGGCTTAAAAGGCTACGGACTGTAAGACCTTTAAAGCGTGGCGGATGCTGAAAAGCATAGCCGATTCCAAGCTTTGCTCTTTCTGTAATTCCCAAATTTGTTATATCTTTGCCATTAAAAATTATCTGACCTGAAGTTGGCTTTTCAATTCCCATTATTAGCTTTGCAAGTGTTGACTTGCCTCCACCGTTTGGGCCAGTAATAACAATAAATTTTCCTTCATCAATATTAAGATTAAGTCCATCTATTATTTCAAGCTCACCATCATTGTCCGAAATTTTAAAGGACAAGTTTTTAAGCTCTAACATAAATTACTCCTTTGTAAAATCAATAATTCTTTCAATTGCATTCTTAAGCATTGAATCATCTGCAAGCTCAACAGAGCCATTGTCAACAAGCTCTGCCGTTTTGCTATCTATTGGCAACTTTGCAAGTACTGTTGTTCCAAGTTCTTTTGCAACCTCTTCTGCCTTACTTTTTCCAAAAAGTTCAATGTTTTTGCCACAGTCAGGACACTTAACATAACTCATATTTTCAACAATTCCTATGACAGGAATGTTCATCATCTTTGCCATGTTGTATGCCTTTGTGACAATCATGGTTACAAGGTCCTGTGGTGTTGTTACAATTACTATTCCATCAATCGGAAGTGACTGATAGACAGTTAGCGGAACATCGCCTGTGCCTGGAGGCATATCAACAAACATATAGTCGACTTCACCCCATGCAACATCTCTCCAGAATTGCTGGATAACTCCGCTGATAACAGGCCCACGCCACACGACGGGTGCTGTATCCTCCTCAAGAAGCAGATTGATAGACATAATGTCTATGCCAAGCTTGCTCCTTTCAGGTATCATTCCAATATCTGTACCCTTTACCTTTGTTTTAATTCCAAAAGCCTTTGGGATTGAAGGACCTGTTACATCTGCATCCAGAATTGCAACTCGGTTTCCTCTTGCCTTTGCTGAAATTGCAAGCAAAGAAGTGACAAGTGATTTTCCAACTCCACCTTTTCCACTTACAACACCGATAACTTTTTTGACCTTGCTATATTCACCTTGCGGAATATGCAGGTCCGCATTTTCACATTTGTTTGAGCACGAACCACAGTCATGATTGCAATCGCTTGTATTTTCGCTCATTTTTAACATCTCCTGAAAATAATATATTTAAGTTTATTTTTTAGTTCGCAATTCTTTAAAAAAGTCCGTTAAAATCTTTGCGCATTCCTCTTTTAGCACTCCACAAACGACCTGCGGACGATGATTATATGGTAAATCAAAAAGGTTTATTACAGACCCTGTGGATCCTGCTTTTGAGTCCTGCGCTCCATAAACTAACCTTTTTATCCTTGAGTTGATTATAGCTCCTGCACACATTGGACAAGGCTCAAGTGTCACATACATATCACATTCAAACAGCCGCCAGCCGCCAAGTGTTTTGCAGGCTTCATCAATAGCCTCAAGCTCTGCGTGTGAAAGTGCATTTTTAGAAAACTCTCTCCGATTTCTTCCCTTGCCGACGATGACTCCATCTTTAACTACAACGGCACCAACAGGAACTTCTCCCTCATCACAGGACTGCTGTGCAAGCAAAAGTGCCTGCCTCATAAAATACTCGTCAGACATAATTATCCTCCAAGCTTAATATAATCAGTCATATTATATATCAAAAATCCAAAAGCTACAAGCAGTGCAGGGTTAAGAAAATATGTTTTTAATGCACTCCTATTGTAGTTTCTCCGCATTGTTTTTGTTTCTCCGCCCCTACTTTTAAGCCGTGGGTATTTTTTCCTGTTTGTAACGAACCAAAGAGTTGCCGCAACACCTGCAACAATAATCAGAAGGCTGATAATTGTAAACACTCTGAAGTATACTTCATACCCCATTTTTGTTGAAATTGCAGCCATAATTATTGAAAATGCGTTGTTTATAAAATGAATTGCAACTCCAGTCCAAAGGCTTTCGGTGAGTATTACAAGATATCCAATGGCACAGCCAAGTATAAATGCAAAGGGTGCCTGAACCATGTTGCCATGCATTACCGCAAAAATAAGAGAACTGATTATTATTGCAATCTTATCTCCATATTTCCTTAACGGTTGCATAATAACGCCACGAAGTGCAAATTCCTCAATGAGTGCAGGAACTATTGCTCCTCTTAAAATATAAAGCAAAAATGATGCTGTTCCACCAGTGAACTGAGCTTCTGATGGTGAACTGAACTCAACGCCTGCATTATCCATATAGAAAATAAATGCACTTGTTATATAGTTGCTCAAAAGCATTGCCAAAACACCAATTGCAATTGCAATCCCAAAAAGTTCTGGAGAGTTCGGCTTTCTAAATGGAAGAACCTCCGTTTGCGGAGAAATCTTTTTGACAACAAAAGATGCGACTAAAAATGGTATGAAAATACATATCAGCGATAGTATTATATCTATGCAAATGCTTGCTTCTTCACTCGCTATGTATATATTTGCAATGCCCATTTTTACCATGATTTTTGGGATAATATTTTGAAGTAGCAGAAAAAAAACCACACAAAGACCAGCAACAGTGCTAAGAAGCATCAATTGCCTTTTCTCCGTATGATTGGGAAGTTCACCTTGTCCTCCAGAAAAATTACCGTCAAAGTCCAGCGGTATTTTACCATAGGGTGACTGGTTAAAGAATTGGTTCATTTTCAAAAAACCGCCTTAAAATAATTACCACCAAAGAATGCAAAACACAACCTCTTTTGTAAGGTTGATGGCACGCCCGACGCGATTCGAACGCGTGGCCTTTCGCTTAGGAGGCGAACGCTCTATCCTGCTGAGCTACGGGCGCTTATAAAGTACAAACAATTCTAACAAATAAAGCTACAAGTGTCAATAGTCGCGTCCCATACTGCATTTGTGAAATTAGTCGATTTTTGTATATAAAATTTTCCTAAATAGAAAACAAAATATGTTGGTAAACTCTTGAAAAAGATACCATATGTTGTATAATATAATTATTCAAATTTCGCTGCTTGCTGGCAGCTGCAAAGAAGGTATACATATGATAAAACGAAATTTTAATTCTTTTGCTGCAATTTTACTTATTTTAACACTTCTAATTTGTACTTTTGGTTGTGGCAAAGATGGCAAAAAAGATGACAAAAATTCACCATCAAATCACGATTCACAATCTGCTTCAAAACCGCTTGTAAATCCGCTCACAGGAGCAAACAATCTTAGAGCAAGTGCAGCTGGGAAAAGACCAGTCGCAGTTGTTGTCAATAATGTTCCTGCTGCAAGACCACAATGGGGACTTTGCACACCTGACATCGTCGTTGAGGGGCTTGTTGAGGCTGGCATAACAAGAATGTTGTGGCTTTATTCAGATGTTGACCAAATTCCAAAGGTTGGCTCTATCCGCAGCGCTCGTCACGACTTTATTGAATTTGCAGAAGGTTTTGACGCTATTTTTGTTCACTGGGGTGGAAGTCCCTACGCATATGATGCTATTGCTAATCGTAAAATCAAGGATATTGATGGAAAGAATCGGGCTAAATATTTTGCCCGTGACACCTCCAAAAAAGTCCCTAAGGAACATACTGGATATACAACTGGTGAAAAGCTTAAAAGTGCTATTTCAGACCTCTCCATTAGAAGTGATATAAAATCTTCATATGCTTCTCCTTTAAAATTTAATTCTTCAACTTCTGCTTATAATGGCGGTGCTTGTGCAAGCATCAAAATGTCATTTTCAGGAAGCTATAATCATACATTTAAGTATAATGCTGAAGACAAACTGTATTATAACTATATGAACCAAAATAAAATGGTTGATTCAGACGGAAAACAGATGGCAGTTACAAATGTTATCACTCTTTATATTCCATCATTTAAGGTTCTCAATTCTGCTGGCTCAATCGACATGGACCTCACTGGTGGCAAGGGCGTAATTGCTTCTAACGGCACCTATGAAAATATCACATGGAAAAAAGGCAATACTCCTGGTAATATGCTTGCTCTTTATAAAGAAGATGGTACAGCACTTAAGCTTAATGTTGGAAAAAGCTATATTGGACTTGTTCCACAAAACAGAAGCAGTTCAACTGTTATTTCTTGATGTGCAACTTGATGTACTAATAGTATAACAATCAAGGCGAGTTTATTGTTAACTCGCCTTGATTTAAATCTTTGGAGGTGCCATTTTGGAAACTAAACAATCCAATAATTTCGATTGGGCAGTGTCAGTGGCAGTGCTTTTTGCATCATTGATTCTTATATATGTTGCCTTTGTATATAACCTTCCGCATCAGTTTGAATATGTGCAACAAAGCAAAAAGGTCAGCAACGCTCAAAAAAGCATCTACACCTCTCTTGCAAGCTATAATAAAGACAGTGAATTCCCTTTTGTTAAAACTAATATTGACAATATTTATTATGTTGCCAAGCCCAATTCTGATGTTGAGTTTTATACATACTCTGGGGGTAAGTTTTCTGCTGTTAGCAGAGTTAAAAAGCTTCAGCTTAGTCTTAACTTTAACGGTCAAAAAATTCCTGTAATTATAAGCTATATTCAGCATGGTGGGAAAACACTTGGCTTTGGGACTTATGTTACAGACCGCACTTCAAAAATTTACAAATACGCTTTTTTTAAGCTTTGTGATATGCCTAAAAATTACAAGTCTAAAAGTGACCTTTTGTTGCTTGTTGACTTTGATGCAAAAGATATTTTCAAATCAAACAAAAGCTATTCAGAAGTCTTTGAGTTGAACAGCAAAACATTGACAGCCACCCGCGCTATAAGCATAAAAGGACAGAATATTTCTGTCGCTACTGGAGCAATGCGAGATGATTTTACCATAATAGATGACTGTCTGCTAAATTCGTTAAACGATACGCTTGTTTTTCTTTCTTCACGCAACTACAAACAGTCAAATGGAATTTATGGCACTGATATTTACAGCCAAAAAGAGTTTACTGGTTCGCCACAGCTTGTCGCAGCAAATGTGCTTGACAGCTTTGTTTTACAAACCGACAAAGGGATTCTCTATCTTAAAGACACTTCAAAAGATGAAAACAAGTCATTTTCTCTTGTTCTTAACAATGGCAAAGAAAAAATAATCAGCACCTTTCAAGGTCAGATTGACGATGAATATTTGCGTTGTGGCAAATATCTTTTTTGCAAAGGAACAATGACTCTTTACAATCTTGAGGACAATTCCGAATCTGTCCTGCTCAATATCTCAATGAACAATATTTACACCTTTGCAGTTAGTCCAGACCAGACAAAGGTTGCTCTTGGCGGCAGCTTTGAAAATGGTATGCAAAAGCTCGTGTTCTATGATTTATCTATAAAAAGGTTTAAGGCTGTTGAGCAACGCGAGATTATATTTGAAGATTATCCAAACCTCTGTTTTGAGGACAACAACACAATTAGCTATATAAAGCACGCAAATTCCGTTGATATGATTGTTGGCAACTTCGTAATAAACTGGGATAAAATTTTCTCAATCCTCCCCTAATGTTATGGATAAACAATGAACAAGCGGTTTATTTTTTAACAATTTATTCACTGGTTTTATTGACATGTGATACATTTCGTGTATAATTGTAATTGTTTTCATTGTTATTAACCAGTTTTATTTTTAGGAGGAGTTAAAATGTTCGTATTCGCATCAGGAGCAAGCACCGCTTTGGTAATCCTTGTATGGCTTGCTGTACTTGTGTCACTATTTGGTCTTAACGAGATTACTCGTAGATTCAAATGGATAGGATTTGGAGCGTTCGTTGTCTTGCCAACAGTTCTCACAATTCTCTGGCTGACCGTCTTAAAAGACACCGCTTACATGGATTGGTTCCATCTTATGAAGGTCTATTCATCAACTGCCGGATGTATCGGTTTTTGGTGTATCAGATATCTTAAGGGAACAAACAAAAAGACAGGAAAAGAGTGGAAACTCAGCGACAAAAATTGGGCTTTATGCTTCCCTCCACTTATTCTTGCAATCAACATTTTAGAAGCAGTTACCCGTGACTTTCAAGTTGGCATGAATTACTCTGATGGTGTTGTTGAATATCTTCACAATCAGGTTCAGTATTACATAGGTGGTTCTTGGAACTACATGAATGCCATTGCAGGCATTCTTAATATCATCACAATCACAGGCTGGGTTGGCATCTGTATAAGAAAGAAGTCAAAGAAGGACGGAAGCCAGGATATGCTTTGGCCTGATATGCTTTGGTTCTGGATTATCGCATATGACCTTTGGAATTTTGCATACACATACAACTGTTTGCCAGGTCATGCATGGTACTGCGGACTCGCATTACTTCTCGCTCCAACAATCTGTGCATTCACAGTTGGTAAAGGTGCATGGCTCCAGCATCGCGCGCACACTCTTGCTCTTTGGTGTATGTTTGCACAAACATTCCCCGCGTTTATCGACACTGGCAAGTTTGCAGTCAACTCATCTTCTGCTTCACAGCTTCAAGTTCTTGCAACAGAGCAGGGCATCAAGCTTACTGAAGGTGTAACGGCTATTGCAGGCGGTTCAGGCGTTGATACAACGGCTTTGTTCATTTTCAGCTTACTTGCACTTATTGCAAATGTTGGCGTGTTTGTTTACATGGTTTACAAAGTTGTTAAGACAAAGCGTAACCCTTATAAGAGTGAGCTTTACACTGACCTTGCTAAATATCAGGAAGTTAAGGCACTTGCTGAATAAAACAGATCCCTACCTGTCATGCTTTTGCATGGCAGGTTTTTTTGCACAAAAAGCCTCTAAATCGGTTGCAACTTTTCTTTAATTTAAAATGCAATCAGCCACAAAATATGGTACAATAACTCTATATTAATTTAAAACGAGGTATATCATATGCACAACTTGACCGACATTGGACAGATAAAAGATATTCTTTCCCGCCATGGATTCTCCTTCTCTAAATCATTGGGACAGAACTTTTTAATCAACCCTTCTGTTTGCCCTAAAATGGCCGAGATGTCAGGGGCTTGTGAAGATGTGGGAGTTATCGAAATTGGTGCTGGTATTGGCGTTCTTACTGCTGAACTTGCCAAAATAGCACGCAAGGTTGTTTCGATTGAAATTGACTCGAGGCTTGTGCCGGTTCTTGAAGAAACTCTTTGCGAATTTAATAATGTTGAGATTATAAATGCTGATGTTATGAAAATTGACCTGCACTCACTTATTGCAGAAAAATTTGCAGATATGAATGTTATCGTTTGTGCAAACCTGCCTTACTATATTACCTCTCCTATAATTATGCTCTTGCTTGAGAGCAGGATACCTGTTGAAAGCATTACCGTTATGGTTCAAAGTGAAGCGGCAGACAGGCTTTGTGCAAAGGTTGGAAGCAGGCAGGCTGGTGCGGTAACCATTGCAGTTGACTACTACGCACAGGCATACAAGCTGTTTGATGTT
The DNA here is from genome assembly GCA_036654375.1 of Oscillospiraceae bacterium. Taxonomy (GTDB): domain Bacteria; phylum Bacillota; class Clostridia; order Oscillospirales; family Acutalibacteraceae; genus RZYX01. Next base: position 76,743 of record JAVVSD010000006.1, on the reverse strand, counting down.
TCTCGTGGCTCATTCATGCCCGCTCCAAAAGTTGACAGCAAAGTTATAAAGCTTGATGTCCGAAAAGAGGCAGAAATCAAATTGACTGACGAGGTAAAGTTTTTTAAAATGGTTAAAGCTGCATTTGCACAAAGAAGAAAAACCGCTCTTAATGCCATTAGTTCCGGCATGGGTTTGGCAAAAGGTGATGTTTCAAAAGCAATTGAAAATTCTGGGCTTGATGTCAATGTTCGTGCTGAAAAGCTTTCGATGCAGGAACTTGCAACTCTTTGCGAAAATTTATGAGGTGATTTAATTGTCGTCATATATCATGCCTATTATTTTTGCCGTTTTGTCTGTTCCGTTTCTTTTGGGTAAAGGTGAATTTTTTATTAGTGGCTACAACACCATGACAGATACAGAAAAAGAGAAATATCATAAGGAACATGATGTTAAAAAAATGTGTATAAGTATGGGCGCTATGCTAATAACTATCAGTGTCATCACAGCTATTATGAGTTTTTACAACACGCAGGTAGTCACGCTTTACTGTTTGGCAACAATTATTGCTATTGTTCTATTCTTTGTCACATATATTAATGTCGGTTGTAGGAAGTATTGACTCCAACTTTAAGTCATTATAGTATTCAAGATTTTAAGGCACGACCAATTGGTCGTGCCTTGTTTTTATCTATATTCATTAGCTTTAGTCTTACTTTGAATTGCTGTCTTACTTTTAATAGCACAGCAACTGTTAATCGCTATTATTCTCAAGTTACCCTATCTGTGTCCCCGGAAAATAGTGCGAAAGTATTCTCTTATAATCCCAGCCCTGCTTGGCATAAAAATTTGCTCCCTGCTGGCTCATTCCAACTCCATGACCATATCCATACACAGTCAGTGTAAAGCTGTCACTTGCCGCACTATAAGCCACGCTAAAGCAATGAGAACGGATGCCATAGCCTAACACGCTACTCCTGAAAGCATGGCCTGAAATTGTCTTTCCGCCAACCGTCATCGAAGATATATAGCCAACATCGGCATTGACGCTTGAATCGTGTGAATTTATGGTTATCCAACTTTTAGGATCATTTCCCAGCGTTACTCCTATCTTGTTCTCTATCATTGTTTTCATGTCTGCTGATGAGTATGTTTTTGTTGTCTGATATCCAGAAAGCCCACTGCTTTTTTCGTTACTAACTATGCCACCTGAAAGATATGGCACAGAATTGTTTGTGTTCCAAACTGTGTTTGAGGAAACGGTTTTGCCTGCTGACATTGCAAAAAATGATGTCAGTGCAGTTTTACCATTATATGTGACCGTTTGACCAAGCACCGCCTGCACCGCCTGCATTACCTTGTCTGAATATGATGCTTTTCTTGCAAGCCCGCCAGTGTTCCAGTTGTTACACTTTATATATGAAAACACTGCAACGGCTTGTGCTTTTAATGCCTCTGTGCTAAAGCTTTTTCCCATTTCACCTTCAACTATTCTGGCAATCGCTATGGCTGTGTCAACTGATGCCCCATCAAGAACCAAAGTTGCGGGATAAGTGCTATTTGGTGGGACTACTGGTGTTGGTGGGGTTATTGGTTCGGTGTTGTTCGGTTTTTTGTCTGTGTTTGCAGAGCCTGTCCCTTTATTTGTTGTTGGCTTTTTTGTTGTTGTTTTGTTTGATCCCTGTGTAGAGCCAGGTTTGCTTGTCGACTGCTGATTGATATAGTCAATGAACACGGAGTCCAGTTCAAGGCCACCGTGTTCATCACTACTTTCACTATTATTATTGATTGCATTAGCGTCAGCATTTTCCACATCTGGTTTAGATAAGTCGTCAGTGTTAAGTTGCGATTGCTCTTTTTGCGCCAAAGTTCCACGAATATTATAAATATCATCAACAAAGGTGCAAACAAGGAACGATGCTACAATTGAAACAACCAGCATAACCGAAACTATTATTTGAATTTGCTTTTTATGTTTTCTACTCGTTTTTTCTTTTTGAAGTTCTTTTTCGTCCTTTGGCTTTTCTGGGATTGGCGGAATAACCTTGCCCGTATCTGCCCATGAATATATCATTTTAAACAATTCGTTTATGGCGTGAAAGACAAGCTCTGGAAGCGTTTCTCCTTGTTTTGCATAAACCTTTATTGCGTTTGCCTGAGCACCGTCAGCAATGCAGGAATATATAAACATATCTGTTGAGCCATCTTCTTTATTCACTGTGAAAACATTGGTTATACACGCACCAATTGGAGTGTTAAGGCTTTCTCTCGCGCCCCTTGCAAGCCTGATTGCATATTCCCGAGTTGGCATCTGCCCTTTTTCAAGACTGAAGTCGGAAACCATTAGAACGCTTAATAACTCCTTGATACTGTTTGCCACCACTGCTATAAAGTCAACTGTTTTTGTATCGGCAAAAGCGACTTTACTCTTCTTTTTCAAAAGCTTTTCAGTAGTTTCACTTATTAACCTTTCGTTAAACAAAGTTTTTGCAGGCTCTTCCTTGACTTCCTCTTCCTCTACCACTTTGATTATATCAGGAAGTGCTTGTGCAAGATAGCTTGTAACTTCTTTATTTAATATTGTGTCTAATCTATCGATATCAAATGGTATTACAATAACAATTCGCTGATTTGATTTTATAGCAAATCCGCTAAACATTCCATCGTCTGAAAGAAGCGGAACAGCACCAACGGGTATTGTTGCCTGCCCTTCAAACTGGTCTGAGTCTGGCTTTATCTCAGGATGGACTGACCTTATTTGCTTTGCAATTTGTTTGTTTATTTTCTTTTTTATTTGAAACGCTTTGGCAATGAAGCTTTTGAACGGCAAGAAAAGCTCTGACTCTGCTGCAAGAACAATAATGTCCTCCTGCTTTACTGCATTTGAAAGCTCGGTTATAAATAATTTTTCACTATTAAAGCTGTCGAACTTGACCGTCTGGTCAAAAAGCTTTCCGATTGTGGTTTCAACCATTGCTTGTGATTCCACAATATCTGGAGATAGCTCAAGCCCAAGTGACATTAATTTAATTTCCATTCCATCACACTCATTCCAAAGGAGTTTTCTTTATCAAGATAGCTTCCAGACCAATCAAGTTTTGTGAAAATTGGTCTGGAATATCTCAACTTAATTAATAAACTGGTTCCCACACACCGAAGTTTTTATATGGATTTGCTACGCCTTTTTCATCATACCACGCCTGTGGGTAACGAGGATTTTTGTTTAACTGTATCTTTGATGTGTCAACATCTGTTGTTTCGTCTGACCTTACCTGCCTTGCGAGAACAACAAGCCTTGCACCGTCAAACTCATATGTACAGGTGGAAAGTGTCAAGAGCTTATCAGTTGGCAGAATTTCAATTCCTGTGTCATAAAGCTTTCTTTGGGTGACCTCTGCAAGGAACTGCCCGTAATTTTCAAGCGTTGCAAGATTTGGGAATGTGTATCTGAACACATTGCCATTGTCGCCACTGGCCGTACCATTTGTTATAAACACTGCGTAAACCTTCCATGAATAGTTGCCATAAATGGTGTTGAACTCAATGACAGGTGCTTTTTTAAAGCCTTCCGGCGTTGCATATTCCTTAAGATTTGTAAACATCTCAGTGTCGCTGTGCATTCTATGCCCAAACAAAACTGTGTTGAGGTCAAGCGTTTCAACATTGTTATCTTTGCTCAAAAAGATGCTTCCGTATTTGCTTTTTTCCTTGTTAAAGTTATGCTTCAAATAGTATTCATTGTCCTGCCCTTTAACAACAGGAAGATTAATGTCAAGCCCTTTAATCTTTATCCAACCAACAAGGTCTTGGTTAATAGCATAAAGGTCTGCAAACTGCGGTTGCATTCCGCTTGGGAAGTTTATTTTTGGATATTTTTCACGAATCGTTGACCATTCGTCATTTTGTGAAGATATCATCATTTTTGATAACTCTTCCGCATCATTCTTGTTTTTCTGTTGGTCTACAAAGTATGCTAAAAAATATATTCCGCAACCAAGAAGCACAATAACAGAAACTATAACAACAACCTTACGGATTATCTCTCCAACGCTGTCACCCTTCATTGGAACAGTTGACGAAACAACTTTCATAAGCTTGGAGTCGCTGTTCGTTGGTGCTTTTGAGCTATTTCTTTCTTTCTTAGCTCTTGGCGCTTTTTCTTTTACAACTTTTTCCCTCTTAACGCTTTCTTTCTTTTCCCTTACTGCTTTTTCTCTCTTCTTGTTTTTTGTGTCTTCAAGCTCCTCAAAATCTTCTTCAAAGCTTGGATTTTCCATATCAAAGTCTGTTACGCTCTTTTTAAAAAAGCTTGGGGTTCTTGGGATAACTACTCTGTCAGATGCAGGCTTCTCAACATTTTTACCAAAATCAGAAAGTGAGCCTTGGTCAGGCTGGGCTTCATTTTCTATAGCCTGTATTTTTCTTTGAAGCTGTTGTGCATCGTCTACTGGTGGAGGAGTTGGATTTTCGCCCATTGTTGTGTGAACTTTTCCATCGTCAAATCTATCCAGCAGATTGTTCATAAACTCCCAATACTGCTTATCTTTTTCAATATCCTGTTCTTCAGCCTGGTCTTCTTGAGGAGTATCCTGAAAAGAGCTGCTAAAGACTTCTATTGGCTTTTCTTGTTGTGGCTGAGTTTGCAAGTTTGATGAAGTGTTTATGCTTTTCTGCTCAACCTGCTGTGGCTCAACCTGCTGTGGCTCAACCTGCTGTGGCTCAACTGGCTTTGTCATCTCAACTTCAACTGGCTTTGACTGTTCCTGCTGTTCAAGCATACGATTTAGTGAAAACTGCTGTTCCTGTTGCACTTCAGTTTTATCTGGAGTTTGAGTTTTACTTTGCATATGCTTTGTCATATCAACTTCAACTGGCTCAAAGGTCTGTGTTGCAGGGGCTGAATAGACTGTTTTTATTTGCTGAACATCGCTTTCAACAGTTTCTATCGGCGCTGTGAAATCTGGAAGTGGTTCAGCACTAACATTTTCGCTCAAATTTTGTGCAGAATCCGAACCATTTGCACCAATTGCAGAATACAAATTTTTCATTGACGAGAGGAAACTGTTTGTAGTTGGCGGTGCATCTTCTCTCGTTTCTTCCTGTTGTACATTTTGTTCCTCAGCTATTCCCTTTATGGGGTCAAAAATAGGTGTTGGTGAAGAATAGATAGTGTTGGCCCTACGGGGTTCACTAACTATCAACTCATCTTTTTCAAAAACTGTTTTCCCTGAAGTGCCGGTTTGATTTCGAGAAGCCGATGTGTCAATAACCGGCTGTCTGACAAACACTTCTCTGCCATCTACGACCTGCTCTGATTTGCCCGGTAATTTTTCCGAGGTATCTACTGGGATTGTTGCAAATGGGTTTGGCGTGCTTGAAATGCTGTTATTCACAGGTTGTGAAATTGGTGCTGTAGGCATCTGTTCCACTTTTTGTGGCTCCTGCGGAGCATTTTGAGTTGGTGCTTGATCTATGTATGCGGCATTTGTTTTGTTTGGCTCATTTGCCGCTTGCTGTGTCTGCTGTGGCATTGGTGGGTACGGATAGTACATTGGCATTGGCTGTCCGTTTTCACCCTGCTGTGCCTGCGGTGGCATCGGTGGGTACGGATAGTACATCGGCATTGGCTGTCCGTTTTCACCCTGCTGTGCCTGCGGTGGCATCGGTGGGTACGGATAGTACATTGGCATTGGCTGTCCATTTTCACCCTGCTGTGCCTGCGGTGGCATCGGTGGGTACGGATAGTACATCGGCA
>JAVVSD010000006.1:0-70909 GCA_036654375.1 Oscillospiraceae bacterium | reverse complement strand
GCTGTCCGTTTTCACCCTGCTGTGCCTGCGGTGGCATCGGTGGGTACGGATAGTATGCCGGTGTTGGCTGTTGTGGACTGTTTAACTCTTTATTCTCATCTCTAAAAAAAGGATTCTGAATATTCTTGTTTTCTGACAAGTATGGTCCCTCCTTATTGGTAGCTATATTAAATATAAAAATCGCAAATTAATCAGGACTCCATCTGGGTACTTCTGTGCTTTTATTCTCTCTTCTAATGCTATCATAATAAGCTTGCGGTTTATATATATTTGTGTTCTGCCTTATCTGCGAAGCTACAATCTCTTCACTTTCGCCATCTCTAAGTTGTCTTGCAAGTATTACAAACTTTGTTTCAACTGGCTTTTTATCTGTCCCATATATGTTAAAACTCGGAATAGCTATTGTTAGAAGCTTCTCTGTGGGTAAAATATCGACGCCTGTTGTGTATAGCTTTCTCATGTCAACCTGTTGCAAAAATCCCGCGAAATTGGTTTCATTAAGCTTCTGGCTTGCAAAGTCAAAAACATAGCCATTATCATCTTCCGCCTTCACCGTTGTGAAAAAACACGCATAGATTTTCCATTGATAGTCTGCTGTCAGCGTGTTAAATGTTATGACTGGTGCTTTTTTGTAGCCTTCTTTGGTTTGGTATTCTAAAAGAGGAGAAAATATAAAGGTTCCTTCTTTGTTGTTGCTTGCGTACAAAACAGTATTTTGTATGCTCAAATCAGGCTTACAAGTTACATCCATAAAGATTGTGCCTTGATCTGACTTCTTTTTATAAAAATCATGTGTCAGATAGTATTCATTGTCCTTGTACTGAACAACGGGCTGTTCAATAGTTGTTGAGTCAATTGAGATCACTCCGACCGTATCTTTGTTAACAAGGTAAAGGTTTTGATTTTTTTCCTGTATACCCTCAGGAAACACATTCTTATCCTCGTTGCTTGTTCCCACAAATCCCGCCTCGGGAGTTTTTGCCCTATCGGGTGAACCTTTTCCACGCTGTCCGCCCATGGTTGACACCACAAGCACCACAAGACAGACAATAATAATTATTGCGCTCATTATTGTAAGCACCTTGCGAAGAAGCTCTGAAGGCTTGTCAGTATCTACAGGAAGAATTTTTTCAAGCTTTGAAGAATATTCTAAGTGATTGTTTTCATCCTCACCGCTTTTAAATTTACCTTCCTTCTCCTTGACATCAACTACATATTTAGTATATTTTTCTGCATTATCTTCTATATTTTCTTTTGCGTTATCCTTTTTATCGTCTATCTTCTCGGCTTTTGATTCATTGCCAATTTTTATTTGCAAGGTTTCTTCCGCAAGCATCAAGGCCTGTTTTAGTGTTTCTTTTTGCTCTTGTTTCAACGATTCAAGCTCTTTCTTTGCTTGTGGCTCTCCAGCCTTTGGTGGTGACTTCTTCTTTTTTCCCTTTTGCTCAATATTCTTCTTTTGAGTGTTATCTGTTTTTTCTTTTAAAGGCTCTTCTAAAGACTTTTCAGCTTTTTCCTTTGTATCTTTTTTTGCTTGATTTGGTTTCTTTGTCTGCTTTTTTTGTTGTGGCTTTTTCTTTTCTTCTATTATTGCATCTGGTTTTTCTTTTCCCTTATTTCCAGACTTTTTATTTTGCTCATCTTTCGGATTTTCTGTCGGCTTTGGCGATGTTTTTGTTTCGCCTTTTTTATTTGTTTTTGCTTCTTTAGATTTTTCTGCTGGTTTTTCTTTAGTCTTTTTTGCTGGCATCTCTTCTGCTTTGGTTTTTGTGTTATTTGCAGTGCCTTTTGCACTTGTTTCTTTTTTATTTTTGGTTGATTTTTCAGTTTTATTTTTCTTTTCCGGATTTTCAACTTTGCTTTGCTTTGGTTTATCTGTGGAGGTTGTTTTTTCAGGCAACTTGCCTGCCTCTTTGCTTGCTTTTTCAGTTGATGTCTTTGTATTATTTTTGCTTGAAGCAGTTTTGTTTTTTTCCTTGTCTGGTTGTTGGCTCTGCTCTTTATTATCATTATTCTGTGTTTTTTTCGCAGCCACTTCAACCACCTCCATAATTAAAACGATTAAAACTCAAATTTGTTTAAACCAAGCTCATCTATTCTACCTTCAAGATACATTCTTGCCATATTAAATGCGTTTGAACAGGTTACAAATCGGTTAAGCTCCCTTTGGTCTTTTCTCCCTGTTTCAAGCTTTAGGCACCAGACTGACTTACCATCTGCCAGTGCGATATAATTAAGACCTATCGGTTTGCCACTCTCATCTACCTCAGGACCTGAAAGGCCTGTTACTCCGATTGAAATTGATGAGCCGCTGAGTTTTAACACACCTTTTGCCATTTCACAAGCAACCTGCTCGCTTATTGCCGTATACTCCTCAAGGGATTTTTTGCTAACACCGATTACCTTCTCCTTGATTCTGTTTGAATATGAAACTACACCACACTCAAAGATGGCACTTGCACCAGATACATCGGTTATTCTCTTTGCAAGATACCCGCCTGTGCAGGATTCTGCAAGTGATAATGTCATGTTTTTTTGTTTTAAAAGTTCAACAACTCGCTGTTCAAGATTTTCGCTGTCTATTCCATAAACAAGGCTTCCAAACATTGAATAAAGCTTTTCAATGACAGGCTTCATCATTTGCTCTGCCTCTTGTGCTGTTTTTGCTTTTGCGGTTATTCTTAAAAGTGCCTCTCCATCTTTTGCATAAGGAGCAACGGTTGGATTGCTCTGCTCAAGAAGCTCGCTCACCTTCTCCGCCAGAGCGGATTCGCCAATTCCAAAGGTTCTTATATTGTGAGAAACTATTATTGAGTCCTGAAATTTTTGTAAAAATGGTTTTACGGATTCTTTAAACATTTGCACAAGCTCTCTTGGTGGGCCAGGCATCATAATGACTATCTTTCCGTCTTTTTCGATTGCACACCCTGGTGCAGTTCCAAAATTGTTTTTGAATATTGTTCCGCCCTTTGGCATAAACGCTTGCTTCTCATTTGTTTTGGGCATATTGTGGTGACAGCTGGCAAAGTAGTTTTGCATTCTCTTAAAGCTTTCTTCATCCTTTTCAAGCTCAACTCCAAGAGCCTTACAGCAAACTTCTTTAGTCAAATCATCTGCAGTGGGTCCAAGCCCGCCTGTTGTGATGACTATATCGCTATGCTTGAAAGCTGACTCAAGAGAGTGCGTAAGCCTTTCCTCATTATCTCCAACTGTGCTGATATACTGAACTCCAATGCCAAGCTGTGCAAGCTCTTGTGATAAAAATTGTGCATTGGTGTTTAAAACATCACCGAGTAAAAGTTCTGTTCCTACATTGAGAATTTCGCAATTCAAAACCCCATCCCCTTATTTTTTATCCGACGGTTTCATTGCGTGTCGCTTCAACCGCTCTTTTTACAAGTCCGTCTATATCCAGTTTATCCTCCGCCTGCTCAACATATTCAAGAGTTGGTCTGGTTCTTGGATGCTTTGGTGTAAACACAGTGCAACAGTCCTCAAAAGGCTGGATTGAAATATTGAATGTGTCAATTTTTCGAGATATTGCTACAATCTCATCCTTGTCCATGCCGATGAGTGGACGAAAGGTTGGCAGCGTGCAAACAGCATCAGTGCAACCTATTGCATAAAGTGTCTGGCTTGCAACCTGACCAAGACTTTCGCCTGTTATTAATGCTCCGCAGTTATCCTGTTTTGCAATTATTTCTGAAATACGCATCATAAATCTACGCATTATTATCGTGAAAAGTTCTTCAGGGCAATTGTCCTTTATCTGCTCCTGAATCTCTGTGAACGGTACAACAAAGGTTGATATTCTACCGCTGTATTCTGCAACCTTTTGCAAAAGTTCCATAACCTTCTGCTCTGCCCTTTGACTTGTGTATGGAGGAGAGGCAAAGTGGATAGCAGTAAGGCTTACACCACGCTTAGACATCATCCAACCCGCAACTGGGCTGTCGATTCCTCCTGAAACTAAAAGTGCCGCCCTGCCAGCTGTTGAAACAGGCATTCCACCCGCTCCTCTTAGCTGATTTCCCCTGATATATGCGTATCTATCTCTTATCTCTATGTTTACGGTGAGCTGTGGATTGTGAACATCAACCTCAAGGTGTGGATACTTCTCAAGGAGAAATCCCCCAACCTCGTTGCAAATTTCGGGTGACTTTAGTGGAAACTTTTTGTCTGCCCTCTTTGCTTCAACTTTGAATGTTTTTATCTCTAAAAGAAGCTCTTCAAGGTAGTTTTCGGCAACCTTTAAGATGTCGTCCATGTTTTTTTCTGCAGCTGCAGCCCTTGAAAGGCCTGCAATTCCAAAAATTTTTGAGAGCCTTTCAACCGCTTGCTTCATGTTGAAATTATCATTTTTAGGCTCTATCGTTATTGTGGACTGCGACTTTTTTATTTCAAATTCGCCAACATCACGAAGCCTGCGGCGAATATTTTTGATTAGTACATCTTCAAAAGTTGAGCGGTTAAGCCCTTTTAATGCAAGCTCACCATTTTTTATTAAAATTATTTCCTTCATTTTACCATTCCTTAGTTTCGGATTGACTCATCAGCTATATCTGATGTTTTGACGAGCATATGCAATGCCCTTTAACAACATATTTAGTTCATCGCTTGTTGTGTAACGGGAAAGAGTAATTCTAAGTGCACTGTCTATTCTTTCGTTTGGAAGCTCCATAGCTGTAAGAACCCTGCTCCGATGCCCTTTTGAACACGCAGAGCCAGACGAGATATAAATCCCGCGTGAAGACAGCTCGTTTCGCATTACTTCTGATGGAATTCCAACAACTGAGATGTTGATTATAAATGGAAGTGCATCTTTGGGAGAGTTCACAACAACTCCTGGAATCTGCACAACATTTGAAATGAAGTTATCCCTCATTGCTGACATTCTTACAATTGTGGACTCATAATCGGGAAATTCGGCAACAGCTGCACCAAAGCCCGCGATTGCTGGCATGGGTGATGTTCCCGAACGAATTCCTTCTTCTTGACCGCCACCGTATATAGGAGATACAAGCCTTACACCCTTGCGAACATAAAGTGCTCCTACACCCTTTGGACCATGAACCTTGTGTGAGCTTACGGTCAACAGATCAACACCAAGATCATCAGGACAAATGCTGATTTTGCTGAACGCCTGTACGGCATCACAATGAATTAATGCACCACAACCAGCTCTTTTAACTGCCAATCTTGCCGCTTTAATGGGTTGAATACTGCCAACCTCATTATTAACAAGCATTATGCTGATTAAAACTGTATTTTTATTGACTTCCCTAAATATGTCTTCCTCTTTAATTTTACCGTCTATTCCCACTGGAATACGCACAACCTCAAACCCCTGTTTTTCAAGTCTTGAAATAGGTTCAGCAACACTTGGATGCTCAATTGAAGTTGTTACGATTTTATTTCCTCTTCGTTTTAGCGCTTCTGCCGCTCCAAAAACTGCGATGTTATTGCTCTCTGTTCCTCCGCTGGTAAAGTAAACCTCATCAGGGTAGCAAGAGAGTGCATTGGCAACATTTTTTCTTGCCTTGTCAAGTGCCGCTTTTGCCTCATCACCTTTTTTGTGCAAAGATGCAGGATTGCCATAATTCTCGGTCAGCATTTTCATCATTTCTTTTACTGCCGAATTACAAACTTTTGTAGTTGCACTGTTATCAAGATAGCATTCCAAGCTCTCTCCTCCAAGAAATTGGATTTAGTATAGAATATATTCCATACTATTATACAGTATTCACTTAACGCGTGCAATGCTAAATAAAAATTAATTTGGTTAATTTTAGCTGTTTTTATTCGCTTTTCATGCTAATTTTCGCTTGTTTAAAATTGGCTTTTTGAATATTTCATGATGATTATGAGAAAATAAAAGTGTTTTATAATTTTTTTACAAATTGGAGGAATTTAAATTGAAAACAAAAATGAGCAAGACTCAACTTCGCATCGGCTTATATATGCTTTCGTTTATAGTTGTTCTTGGAGTTTTTGCGTATACAGGAACAGCCAAGGCAAAACATTATGAGCTTGAGCTTCGGGCATCTGAACAGCGAAATCTTAACGCACTTGGAGAATATGTTGACGAGCTAAAGCTTGATTTACAAAAAGGAGTTTATTCAAATACTCCTCCAATGATGGCTTCTCTTTCCACCGAGCTTTGGAGAGATGCGTCAGGTGCAAAGGATTGTCTTGCGCAACTTTCAACAAGTGATATTGCTCTTGAAAACACCTACAAATTTCTTTCTCAGGTAGGTGAATTCACAATGGCACTAAACAAAAAAATTGCAGACGGTCAGCAAATTAAGCAGGAAGAAAGAAATCAGCTTTTGAACCTTTTAAACTATGCAACAAATCTTTCAAAAAGCATCTCCACACTTCGTGTCGGAATTGATAATGGCACGATAAGCACGAGCGAACTGCTTGCAGGCAATCTTGACCTTAACAAAAACTCAAAAGCTGCAAGTGTTTCCTCAAGCTTTTCAGACATTGAGCAATCACTTGCAGATTATCCCACCTTAATTTATGACGGTCCTTTCTCAGACCACATAATGCAAAAGGAATCAAAAATGGTTGCCAATAAAAATGGTGTTACAAAGGAAGAGGCTTTAAAAATTGCTGCAAAGTTCGGAAATATTGATTCAAAATCTCTTAAAATTTCCACAGAAGAGAGCTTGATGAAGTGCTTTGTTTTTAACAGTAAGGATAAAACAATCGCTATTACAAAAAACGGCGGTTTTCTGTGCTATATGCTTGGTTCTCAATGGGCCGGTGAAACCACGCTTTCAACCGAAGATGCAATTGCACGAGCAAAAGAATTTTTAAACTTCGTCGGCTACAAAAATATGTCCAGCACATATTCCACCGTTATGGACGGCATTTGCACAATCAACTTCGCATATTCCGTCAACAATGTTATTTGCTACACAGATTTGATAAAAGTTTCTGTATCATTAAGTGATGGAAAAATTATTTCTGTTGATGCAAGAGGATTTTTGGTCAATCACATTCAAAGGACTTTTGGAACACCTTCATTAAGCCTTGAGCAAGCCAAAAAAAGCCTTAGCAAATCTCTTTCCGTTCAGAGCGTTAAGCTTGCAAATATCCCAACAAGTGCAGGCGACGAAAAGTATTGCTATGAGTTTAAATGCAAGGGCTTAAAAGATGACGATATACTGGTCTATATTGACACAAAAACAGGCGATGAAGTTCAAATTCTTATGCTTATTTATGCCGATGGCGGAACTCTTACAATGTAAATCTCTTTTAGTTTTTTACGATTGAATAATTAAATTTGTAACGGGAATAATTATATCGACCCCTTTGATGAGGTTAGCGATATTGGTTTCGCTGAATTTATTAAACGAACAAATTTAGTTATGTAAGAAGGAGAGCAAAAATGAATAAAAAAATCTTTTTAGTCTGTGCTTTGTTGATTATGAGCATCTTTGTGTTTGCTGCGTGTAGCAATAAGGACGATGGCAAGGTTACAACAACAACAACAGCAGCAACAAGCACAACCGAAAGTGTTGCAAAAGACGCAAAGAACCGTATGGAGTCCAAAATGACAGAATATGAAAATGACATCACTACCATGCTTCCCTAACAGATTAATTAAAAGCAAAGCTTTAAACTGCTTTGCTTTTAATTTTGATTTTTTTTTAATACTATGCTAAAATCATTTTATCAATTGAATTGGAGTGTAGTAAAAAAATGATTAGACCTCTTACCACGACAGACAAAGGCATTTATCTCAAGCTTGCAAACGAATTTTATCATTCCGACGCCGTCCTGCACGCCGTTGCTGAACATTGCATGACAAACTCTTTTGAAGAAATGATGAGAAGCGATAATTATCTTATTGGCTACATCATTGAGTGCGATTCGCAGTGTGCAGGATATGCAATGCTTTCAAAAACTTTTTCTCCTGAAGTTGGCGGAACTTGTATTTGGATTGAGGAAATCTATATCTTAAAAGATTTCCGTGGCAAAGGACTTGGGAAAGAATTTTTTGAGTTTATTTTTGATAAATTTGACGGAGTTTCAAAGCGTTTTAGGCTTGAAGCAATCAGGGAAAATGCAGGAGCAATTTCTCTTTATAATAAGCTCGGTTTTGAAGAACTTGATTATCTTCAAATGGTTCTGGACAAATAATTACAAACAAAACCACTTGTGATAATTCAGCTTGTGAACAAATAGATTTAAGGGCCTCTCGTTTAAAAACGATGATGCCCTTTAGTTTTGCATTCAATCCAATCTTCATTTGTTTATTAAAAAATGCGATATAGCTTTTACTATATCGCATTTCAATTATTATATTCTGAATTTTGCTTGTAATTACTAAAAGAAAAGTGACTTTCCTGAAATCCCTGTAAATGCCATTGAGATAATTGCTATATAGATAAACACTGCCGGTGTTCCTTTGAAACAGCTTGGGATTTCCTCATTACTTTCAATCTTTTTCATTCCAGTGTGTATAATCATGGTTGCAAGGATAAACGCAAAACCTGCACCAATTCCCGCTCCGATTGATTCCGATACTGTGTATGCAACACGCTGGTTTATCAGTGGAACTGCAAGAACTATCGTATTAAATGCTGCAACTCCTGCCTGACGCAGAAGCTTATCCTTTTCCTCCTGCCGCCAGCCTGAGCCTTTGAGCATCTTTATGATTATCAGTGCAGTTGCAAGATACACCACAACAAGAACAAGTATGAACATTACTATTGCAATGGTTGTGTTTGCTGTTTTAAAGAATGGCACAAGCCAGATAAGCCTGCAAAGAAGTGATGTTATAGTTGAAAAATAGGTTATCATTACGGCAAAAAGGACAAGCTGTTTTGGTCTTGCCGCCGTTCTTATAACTTCACTTGCACCATAGCCACCGCTAAACACAAGGTTTTGTACAAAGACAAGATAAAGTGCTGCTGAAAAGAATTGAATTATAGCACTCATTGCCCATGCACCTCCTCGGTCTTTGAGTCTTCTGGTGTTTTTTCTACTGTGGTTTCATTATCCTTTGACTTTTCCGCTGTGGCTTCATTATCCTTTGACTTTTCCGCTGTGGCTTCATTATCCTTTGACTTTTCCGCTGTGGCTTCATTATCCTTTAACTTTTCCGCTGTGGCTTCATTATCCTTTGGCTTTTCCGCTGTGGCTTCATTATCCTTTGACTTTAGTGTGCCATTGATAATGTCATCAAGACTTTGAGATAATAACACATCAAGCTCATTTGATGTATATTCTATCTTCTTTCTTGCCTCTGCCCTTTGGGCTGTCTGCGATATTTCGTTTTCGTACTGTGCGTACTCATCTGGAATTATATCGTTTTGCTCAATGATTTCAGCTGTATTAGAATCGTCTTGTACCGTTTCATTTAAAGGCTCTGTAATCTGCTGTTCATGCTGTTGCTCAACACTTATTGCAACAACATCAGCCTCCACTTTTGGCTCTTCTTTTTGAATTGCATTATCCACCTGTTGAGGATTGGCTTTTTCATTGTGGCTATATTCAACGACCTTAAAACGAGGTCTTTCCTTTTTTTGCTTTGGCTTCTTGATGGCTGTTCTGGACTCAACGCCAAGCTGTTCTGCATATTCTGGGTCAATCTTTTTAAAGTATACTCTGAGAAGTGCTGCCATAAATCCAATAACAATAAAACCACCAAAAGGATTTATTAGCGCTGTTGCAGCTGGGAATGAAAACACCTTGTAGTCCCATATTGTGCCAGATCCTAAAAGCTCGCGTAAAAATCCTGTAATAATAAGCACTACGCTGTATCCTGTTGCACAGCACACCGCATTTACAAATGCTTGCTTTACCGAGCTTTTTACTGCAACTCTTTCACACTGCCTTGTTATCAGCGGGTTGATTGCGAGAAGCGGAAGATAAATTCCAAGCGCTATTAAGTTTTCAGGCAAAATATTTTCGAGCAAGAGCATTGACGGTGCAACAACAGCCATTCCGCTCAAAGAATAGAGTGCAACTCTTACCCATTGCGGAGATGACTTGAACAAAAACGCTGACAGCACCTGTGCAAATATCATGGTTAAAAATGTTATTATAGAAAGTACAATCGCTGATTTTAATGATATACATATTGCAACAACGGGACAAAGCCCAATTGTGCTGATTAGCACTGGGTTTTTAATGATTACCTCTGAAAACATCTCGCTTGAAAAGCTTGTTGTTTCTTCTTGCTTTTCTATTTTTGTTCCAAAGTCATTGTCATTTATATATAAGCCTTTTTTCTCTTTTGCTTTTTTATTTGAATTAAACTTTTTCACAGACTATAACCCCCTTCTGTTTTTGGGGAGTCTTTTGCTTTTTTCTTTTTATCTTTTGGTTTCTTTTCGGTACTGTTGTTTTTTGCCGCAATAGCATTATTAAGCTTTTCGCCAAGGCTTTCAAAGTTTGTGCTAAGTGCATTCATGATGAGTATGACAAAGCACACTCCTTCTTCAAATGCTCCAAAGTACCGCAAAACCATTGTAAGTATTCCCGCTATAAATCCATAAAGAACTCTTGACATCTGCTCTTTTGGCGATGTTGCAGGGTCAGAAATAAAGAATATTGCCGCAAAGAAAAGCATTCCTGCCGACATTTCCATAACAAGCGAAACACTGCGTCCTGTGAGAACTCTTGGGAAAATTACCGCAAGAATTGAGCAGGCAGCAAGAAAGCTTGCAGAAGTTATCCACTCAGACGAGCGACGAATAAGCATATAGATAAACAGTCCAAGCATTACAAAAAGGCAAGAAGTACCCATTGGACCTGCCACCCTACCGACGAACATATCAATGACATCCAGAACGCTTGTTCCAATTGATGTGCTATGGCTAAGCATAGACGCAATTGAGTTGCCTTGTACAAATCCTGCTTGACCTGTTATTGCATCCTGCATTTCAACAGTTACGGAAGGATATGTGAATACAAGATCCCTGTAGCTTAGGCTAAGGAAGGCAAATCCTGCCGCCGCAGGCACAAACAAAGTTGTCTTTGCATTGCCAAATGGAAGCTTTGCAACAAAAATTGCAAACGCACTGCCAACAGGTGCAAGCCACATCGGTGCTGATGCAGGAAGCATCAAAGCTATTGCAGCCCCCGTAAACACAGCAGACAAGTCACCAAGTCGCTGTGGCTTCCTCTTTCTTACAAGGTCAACAGACGCCTCACACAAGACAGCGGTGAGGATAGACACTATAACCATCATCAATGCGCGAAAGCCATATTGATAGATAGCCATAATTGCACATGCCGCAATCATTATGAGCATATCAATCATATATGACCGCACCTGCTTGTTTTCCTCTTTAATTTTTATCGTATCCAGCTCTTTCATCAAGCCACCTCTTTTAAAAAAATGAAATTGCCATAATTTATTCATTGCAAGCAACCTGTACGGGTAATATGATAGTAGTAAGAAGATGTTTTAAGAGGAGATGTTTCATTTGAAAATTGAAGCTACATCCAAAAACACATTAGTCATTAGCCTTTCCTGCCAGGATATGCAGGAGCTTGGCATTACATATGAGGATATGGACTATAACAGCATTGATACCAGACGGGTAATTTATACTTTGTTGCAGAAGGCAAACCTTGCCCTGAATAAAGATATTCACCCATCGGGTAAAATGGTAATTGAAGCCGTTCCTGATACAAGTGGCGGATGTGTGCTATATTTTACAGTCTATCAAATCGATGCAGACAGAGATGAAGTTTTTCCAACTGCAATGCCCTTTATCTGTGTTAGTGAGTTTAAAGACGAAAATGAACTTATTGATGCGTCGAGAGCAATTATGTCATGTTTCTTAAGCCCCCCCGAAAGCAAGCTCTATTCAAATGGCACTCGCTACAGAGTGGTTTTTAACGGAATGTCAAACCACCGTAAGCTTAAATCAGTTTTGACTGAATATTGTGAGGATCTTTCGGAAAGCAAAGCAAAAATTGCCCAGACAAAAGAGCATTGGCGATGCCTTTGTGATTCAAGAGCAATTGAGCATCTTGGCACAAGTTAAAATCAATCAATATATGATTTCTCCGCATTTTCCTTGAGCAGTTTTATCATTTGACCGCTGTCCTTTGCGGAAAAAATCGTGCTACCGGAAACAAATACATTTGCTCCTGCTCTTGCCGCTTCACTGATATTGTTTTCATTTATTCCACCGTCAACCTGAATTTCCATTTTGAGTCCTCTTCTGTTGCACTCATTACGGATTTCTCTAACCTTTGGCATCATGTCTGCCATGAAGGACTGACCTCCAAATCCCGGTTCCACTGTCATTACAAGAACCATATCAATTAAATCAAGATAATCAAAGACCTCACTTGCTGGGGTCTTTGGTTTTACGCTAAGGGCAGCTTTGCACCCTGCTGATTTTATGGCTTCAATTGTCTGTCTAATGTCGGAGTCTGCCTCCACATGAAAAGTTATTAAATCGGCTCCTGCCTGCGCAAATGGCTCAATATATTTCAATGGTTCGCTTATCATTAAATGAACATCAAAAAAGATGCCTGAAATCTTGCGAAGAGAGCTTACAACAGCAACTCCGATTGTTAGGTTTGGAACAAAGTGACCATCCATAACATCAAAGTGAATCCAGTCTGCTCCGCAGTCCTTCATCCTATTTAGCTCTTCACCCATTTTTGAATAGTCGCAAGATAATATGGAGGGTGATATTTTAATCATAGTTTTTACCCCTTATTTAAGTGTTTATTGTTGTGCTGTAAGAGTCGTATTATTATATCAATTTTTGACCTAAAGGTCAACAAAATACACTAAATGCAAAATAATCTAAAAGTGAAAAGTAAAAAAGAAGCTGACTTTAAAAGTCAGCTTCTGAGTTTGTGTTTGTGTTATTAGATGAACAGCATTGTTGCTGGTGTTACATCATCGAACACGAGGGCGATAACTGCTGTTATTGCAAATACCCCTGCTACCATTACTCTTGAAAGTACCGTTGCCCTGTTATTGTTAATATATTCTTTCATTTTTATCGCCTCCGCATTTTTGTTTTTTTACTACATCTCTATTATATTCAAAAAAGCCTTATAATTAAACACTAAAGCGGTTACAGTTAATTACAATATTGTAAGTGTTAAACGGTTAATTATTACAAATTGTAATTAACCCCGCTAAGTTGTAACAGTGTTGAAATCACTGCTGTTGAAAACACGGTCAAAATTGTCAAAGGTCACAGATTTATGCACTTCTATGTTTTAGCAATTGATTTTTTACATATCTTCACCCGAAATGAAAACTCGTTTCGGGTGATAAGTTTTTTCTATTACTCGTCCAGGGGAAGCCTTACCGTCGCCTTAAATAGGTCGCCGTCATTTTCCAATATAAACTCACCATTTTGCAATGCGATGAGATTATCTGCAATGGAAAGTCCAAGACCACTGCCTTCACTTGTTCTTGCCGAATCTCCTCTTACAAATCTTTGTGTCAACTGGTCCACAGGAACATCAAGTTCATCTTTTGAAATATTCTTAACAGAAATGTATCCAAGATTTCCTTCTGTTCCAACATCGACATAAACTCTTGTTCCCGGCATTGTATACTTTTTGACATTACTGAACAGGTTTTCAATTGCTCTGTATGCTTTTTGGCTATCTGCTTTAACAATTACAGGAGTGTCAGGCGCCGAAACTCTAAGATCGATTCCAAGATCTTTAAGCTCCTCCTCAGTTTCCCCTGCAAGTTGAGCCGAAAGCTCGTTTAAGTTAACTTTTGTAATGTTCATCTGCACATTTCCCGTTGATACCTTTGACGCCTCCACAAGGTCCTCGATAAGCTTTTTGAGCCTTTCCGCCTTCTCTTCGAGAATTGTTATATAACTTTGTGCGGTATCGTCATTAAGCTCACATCGCTTTAGTAAGTCAACATAGTTTACAATTGATGTCAGCGGAGTTTTAAGGTCGTGAGAAACATTTGTTATAAGCTCTGCCTTCATTCTTTCGCCTTTTATTGCCTCATCAACTGCAATCTTCATTCCCTCTCGAAGATTTAGTATGTGGCTTGCAAAACCTCTTAAATAAAGTGGCATTGAGTAAATGTTAAGGTCAAAGTCAAACTTGCCGTTTTCAGCCTGAATAAGTGCTTCCATCATGTCGTCAAGCGCCTGAATAGTTTGCTTGGCTGTGGCAACAAGAGAGATGTTTACTCCAATCATCAAGACTCCAAAAATGAAATGCCAACCCGGATCGTATCCGCCGGCGGTCATGGAAAAGAGCATTGCAAGCACCACATTTGCACCTGCATAACAGCAAATTATCTTTATCATTCTTGTTTTTAAATTCTTGGTATTTTGGAATGAGAATAGCTCTTTTAACTTTCCCAAGTATTTTTTAAACATGGAAACAAGCCTTTTTGCATTCTTAATAAAAATCACATAAAACAATGTGTTCTTAAAGTATGTTGAGCATCTTACATGCCTTACAACAGACATCAGCCACTCTGTGATAACCGCAACCGTTGCAACGCCTATCATTGCACACAGTGAAACGCTTGTGGTGTATTCATGCCCTGGAGTTGCACAGATTAAAAAGCTTTCATATACTCCAATTGTTCCTACAATTCCACAGACAACCAACACTAAAGATATGATAAAGTGTAAATCATTGTAAATTTTATCTATCTTGGCTTTTTTTGTTTTGCCTTCGTCGTCAAGTTTTCCCGCTCCGACGCAAAGTAAGATTATCATTGCAAGCATTAAAATAGAATTGATAATAACTTGCGTTCTCATATCCTCAAAGCTTACAAGCCTATTTTCATAATCCTCTTGTAAATCATAATAGGCATCGCCTTCTTTGAATGTATTAGAACTACTACTTATTGAAAAATACGCGTCATATCCGTTCTTGTCAAACAGCGTGCTTAGCATTGAAACATACTTGGAATCTGCATAATAATTATTATCCTGCTCGACTTTACTTCCATAAGAAAAATTGCCTTTGTCAATTGCCATGCTCCAATTGTCACCAGATGCAAGCGACATTAAATCTGTGTCTGATTTTACCACATCACCCATGTTTGTATAAACTTCGCCTGTCTCTTTGTTGCGAATTGCAAAGTTCAGATTTTTAATCTTACTTATATTTTTTTTATTCTCTTCGTAGCCCGCTCTATAAACATGTTTTCTGTTGTTTATTTCAGATTTTAAATTGTCCTCAACATCTTTTCTTATTTGTTGCTCATTAACAACAATGCCGTCAAGAGCAATACCTCTGTAAAAACCGACTCCGTCAATCATGACAACTTCTTCGTCAGCAAAGTTATTCGTATTATTAGATGTTGTGAACTTTTCAGCGTTTTGGTCATTGGTAAAATTATATTCTATATTTCCTTCGTCACTGAATGTTGTTACACTTTCAATAACATTCTTTTTTTCATCAATAATACGCTGTGCAATGTCTTCTTCTGCGTGAATTTTAAGGTCTGTTTCAACTTTTGCAAAAGCATTTCCACTATAAACATTTTCGTCACTTTTATATTCTGTAACCATTTTGTGCAATGCGTCCATATCAGAATCAAGCTGAGTTGAAAACCTAATTGAATTTGTAAACGAACTGTCCGTCACTTCAGAAAAAAGTTTTGATACTCCGCCTTTGTTGCTAAACTCTGACGCGAAAGAGATTACATTTAGTCCAGCATAAAAAGTCAGAAATGCAAAAACGCAGGCAAGTATAAATGCAACTACTTTTAAAGCTGTATTATTTCTAAATTTTTTCCATTTTGTATCCAATGCCCCACACCACCTTCAAATATTTTGGCTCTTTGGGATTTATTTCAATTTTTTCTCTTATTCTTCTTATGTGAACTGTCACTGTTTTTTCAGTTGCATATGATGGCTCATTCCAAACAGACTCATAAATTTGCTGTGTTGAAAGCACTCTTCCCATGTTGTTCATCAAGAAATCCACAATGCCATATTCGGTTGCAGTAAGCTTTACCTCGTCGCCATCAAGTGTTACTGTCTTTGCTTCCATGTTAAGCACAAGCCCGCCTGTAACAATTACACTGTCACTTTTTTGAATGCTTCCAAGGCTCACATATCTTCTTATCTGCGACTTAACCCTTGCCATGAGTTCAAGCGGGTTAAACGGCTTTGTAACATAATCGTCTGCACCAAAGCTTAGCCCTGCTATTTTGTCTGTATCTTCACTCTTTGCAGAAAGAAGAATTATTGGAATGTTTTGCTTTTCCCTTAATTTTAAGGTTGCATTAAGCCCATCCATCTGTGGCATCATAATATCCATTATTATGCAGTGAAAATCATTTTCAACTGCTGCTTTTATGGCTTGAATGCCGTTTTCTGCCCTTATCGCATTGTAGCCCTCAAGCTTTAGATAAATCTCAACCGAATCAAGAATTGCCACATCATCATCGCAAATTAACACATTATACATTTCACATCACCCCTGTTACTTTAGAAAAGCAAACTGTGTTTGTCCACTCTACTACTTATTATAATAACATAAAAAAAGAAATAATCACCCGCCAGATATAAATCTAACAGGTGATTCTTACAATTCATAATGTATAATTCTTACAAAATTATTAAAAAGCGTATACAGACTGTTTATTTTGTTGTTATTCTTTTAAGGTTTCGTCAACAACCGGTGTAGGCTTGTCCTCTGAATAAGAAGCAAAAACTCCCTCATCGTAAAGAACTTTTACACAAAAAAGTGTTATAGGCATGAGGAACATTCCAATAACTCCAAACATCTGTAGCCCGACATACATTGCACAAATTGTTGCAACTGGTGGCAAATCAAGCTGAGAGGCAACAAGCTTTGGCTCAACAATCTGGCGAATAATTGTTATGACGACATACAGTACTATCAGCCCAATGCCAAGACCTGTGTTTTTTGTCAACAGCTCATAAAGAGCCCATGGCATAAGAATTGTTCCTGTTCCAAAAATCGGAAGCACATCAACAAGTGCAGTGATAACAGCAATAACAAATACATACGAGCTGTCGTATACACCCACAATACTCATTATACTTAGACCCAGAAGCACTTCTGAAAAAGTTATAAGTATTATAATGCCATATGCCTTGGCAAGCTTGCCAAGTGAAGAGAAGAGTATTGTTTTTGTGCGTGAAAATAGGAACCTCTTTTCCTTTGGAAGCAAAAGCTTTATTGATTTTGTCACACGCTCATAATCCGAGGTCATAAAGTAACATGAAATGATGGATACTATTACTCCGATGAGGACTGATGGTATTTGCTTTGCTGTGTTCCAAACGCCTGATATTGACGGAAAAATCAATGAAGAAAGCTTGAATGAGCCAAACGAAAGAGCTGACGAGCCAGTTGCACCATCCTGCATTGAGGTTTGTAGATTTGACAAAAATTCATCAACTGTTCCTGAAACTGCATCTTCCATAAAACCCGGAAGAATTTCAACTGTCGAACGAATAGTACGCTCAATCCAATCAAAGTCCTGAAGCCTTATAGACACATAGTTTATAAAGTCCTGAAACTCTTTAACGATTTTATTCCCCAAAAGTGCAATAGTAGTTGCAATAATAAACATCACAAGCAAAACCGCTATCAAAGAAACAATGCCTTTCTTTATCTTGAATTTGTTTGTGATTTTATCAACTGGTTTTTGCAGGCAAACTGCCAGAAAAAATGCAAATATCAATGGGAACAATGGCCAGAATGCGTATTTTATAAACAGGTAAAACAACCCTATTATTGATGCAAAATATAACAAGTTTATTATAAACTTTTTTCTTTTATCAACCAAGCTCAAAATATTCCCTCCGCTGTTTTATTTATGTAATATGTTACTTGTTTTATTTCTATACTTAGATATATAACAAATGTATGTTTTGCTCCTTCTATTTTACACCAGCGTTTTGATTTTAACAACAGAATCCATGCTTTTTTTGAAAAACTTTAATTTTTACCCTTTATTCCACTATGTATTTGTGGTAAAATGTATATCATTTATTGTAAACTATTAAAATAATATTGTAAACTATTAAAATAATTAAATAAAAGGCGGTTAGCTTATTATGTATGTTGCTGTTATGGGCTATGGTACAGTTGGCTCAGGCGTTGTTGAGGTTCTTACAAAAAACCACGATAGCATCGTTAAAAAGAGCATTCAGGACGACATTAAAATTAAATATATATTAGATCTGCATGATTTTGCCGAGGATCCAAATGCAGATAAATTTGTCAAAGATTTTAACATTATCTTAAGCGACGATGAAGTTAAGGTCGTTGTTGAAACCATGGGCGGAGTCAAGCCTGCTTTTGATTTTGTGCTTGCTTGCCTTAATAAAGGCAAAAGCGTTGTAACATCTAACAAGGAGCTTGTTGCAACAAAGGGGCTTGAGCTTCTTGATGCTGCAAGGAAAAACAATGCAAACTTTTTGTTTGAAGCAAGTGTTGGTGGCGGAATTCCTATAATCCGTCCTATTTCACAGTGCCTTGCTGCAAACGAGATCGAGGCAATAACAGGTATTCTTAACGGAACTACAAACTTTATCCTTGCCAAGATGATTAAAGATAAAATGAGCTTTGAAGAGGCTCTTAAGCTTGCGCAGGACAATGGCTATGCCGAAAAAGACCCAACTGCTGATATTGAGGGCTTTGACGCCTCAAGAAAGATTTGTATTTTATCTTCACTTTGCTTTGGCAAGCATGTTTATCCAGATGCAGTCCATACGGAGGGAATTACAAAGGTTACACTTGAAGATATTGCCTATGCACAGAGTTTTAACAGCGTTATCAAGCTTATTGCTACATCAAAAATGCTTGATAATGGCAAAATTTCTGCTCTTGTAAGCCCTGCTCTTGTAAACAATTCAAGCCAGCTTGCAGGTGTTGATGATGTTTTTAACGCGGTGCTTATAAAAGGCGACGCAACAGGCGATGTCGTTTTTTATGGTAAGGGTGCTGGTAAATTGCCGACAGCAAGTGCCGTTGTTGCAGATGTTATTGACTGCTCAAACCATCTTGAAAGGCGTAAGGACTTTGGCTGGGGTGGATTTGAAGAGGATTATGTTATTGATTATCTTGACAGAGAGCTTGCACTTTATGTTCGTGCAAATGCAGAAAACGCGTCAAAAGATATTGAAACCTTGCGTGAAGCCTTTGGAAAAATTACTGTTCTTAACCGTGATGATGCACCAAAAGGCGAGATTGCTTTTGTTACTCCTGTTGCAACCGAACGCGAGTTGCGTAAACAAATTGAAAGCGTAAAGTCAATTACACCGATTTCTATAATCAGAATTGCTGATTGCTAATAATTAGCCATATATATGGCAATTTCTTATACAGGAGGATTTTATGGCACTGATAGTACAAAAGTTTGGTGGCAGCTCTGTTGCAAATGCCGAACGCGTAATGAATGTTGCATCAATTGTCACAGATACTTATGCACAGGGGAACGATGTTGTTGTCGTTGTTTCCGCGCAGGGGGATACAACCGACGAGCTTATCGAAAAAGCAACTGAAATTAACCCGAAGCACTCTCGCAGGGAGATGGATATGTTGCTTAGTGCAGGCGAACAAATCTCAATTTCCTTGCTTGCAATGGCGATAGAGAAGCTTGGGTTCCCTGTTGTTTCCTTGCTTGGATGGCAGGCGGGATTTTTAACCGGCTCTGCACACACCACCGCAAGAATCAAAACAATTAACACCGAAAGACTTAACACCGAAATCGGTAAACGAAATATAATAATTGTTGCAGGATTTCAGGGTGTGAACAAATATGACGACATAACCACGCTTGGAAGAGGTGGCTCAGACACCAGTGCTGTTGCTCTTGCCGCCGCTCTCCACGCTGAACGCTGCCAAATTTTTACCGATGTAGAAGGCGTTTATACTGCTGACCCAAGAAAAATTCAAAATGCAAAGAAGCTTAATGAAATCACTTATGATGAGATGCTTGAGCTTGCAACACTTGGCGCTCAAGTTCTTAACAATCGTTCTGTTGAAATGGCAAAAAAGTATAATGTTGAGTTGGAGGTTCTCTCAAGTCTTAAGAGAGTTCCCGGAACAATCGTCAAGGAGGTTGCTAATGTGGAAAAAATGCTTGTAAGAGGTGTAACAAAAGATAGCGATGTTGCCAGAGTTTCTGTTATCGCTTTACCTGATATCCCTGGTATCGCTTTCAAAATGTTCAGCAAACTTGCTGCAAAGGACATAAATGTTGACATAATACTTCAGTCTGTCGGTCGTGATGGCACAAAGGATATCACCTTTACTGTTCAAAAGTCACACGGCGAGCTTGCAAAGGAGCTAATTATTAACACTTTTGCAGACATAACTGAAGATAAAATAAAAATTGATACAAGTGTTGCTAAAATTTCAATTGTTGGTGCGGGAATGGAAACACATCCAGGCACCGCTGCAAAGATGTTTGAAGCTCTTTATGAGGTCAATGTAAACATTCAGATGATTGCAACAAGCGAGATTAAAATTTCTGTTCTTATTGATGCACAGGACGCAGACAAGGCAGTTTCCGCTGTTCACGCTGCTTTTATACCGCAGGAAAAGTAATTGAAACGCTTTTAGGCTCTGCCTCTACAAAGCAAAAAGCAATAGCTTTTTCATGTCTATCGATTTTATGGCAAAAAAACGCCTTGCACTGACTGTGCAAGGCGTTTTATGTTGTTTATGTTAGTGTTAAAGTTAAAATAGTATAAAATTAGATAGCTCTTATCGCTTGCTTTTGCCCTCGCTCGTTGCCTCTTCCCATTCGTTCTCTCTGTTAACGCATACCGCGTTTCTTCCCGACTCCTTTGCAACATAGAGGTTTTTGTCGGCTAAATCAATAAGCTCTTCAATTGTCATTCCTCTACCATATGCTGCAACTCCGCCACTTATTGTGATTGGTCTGTTAACACTTTTGGAGAGTGTTGCATTGGCAACAGCTTGCCTAATTTCCTCTGCACGATTAAACGCTATATCCGAAGCGGTGTTTGGAAACACTGCCACAAACTCTTCGCCGCCAAAACGGCTAATCATATCATTTGACCTTAGCTGTGTTGTAAAAATTTCACTAAGATTTACGAGTATTTCATCTCCAACAAGATGCCCAAAATCATCATTAAGTGATTTAAAATAGTCAATATCAAATATGACTATACTCAACTTGGCGCCATATTCGTTTGCTCTTTTTATGTTTTGGTCCAAAAAATTAAGCATATATCGCCTGTTGTAAACACCTGTAAGTGGGTCCTTTGTGGAAAGTGTTTCAAGCTCCAAAACTGTTTTCTCAATATTTTTCTTTTCTTTCCTGTACTGAGTAATCAGAACCCTTACAAGAAGACCAATAGCAAGTGCAACAACAACAACATTAACTGCTGTCATACAGTATGCCTGTTGTTTGCTAATTTCATAATCAAACAGCATTTTCCACTTGTAAGATGCGTAAATTACAAATATGTAACACACAACCTCTAAGGTTGTGACAACCCAGCAAATTTTGCCTGTAAACATAAGGTAGCTGAAAATTAGTCCAAGGACAAAAAACGAAATTGCCCCACAGTGTATTCCACCAGAGGTCAAATATATTGCTGGGAAAAACAAGAAGTTCATGAATATTAAAGAAATTCTTGCTATCTGTATTTCTTTTTTTGTTTTCAATGAAAGATAATACATCCAGCCTGCACCAATAGACATCACCAAACAAATACAACTTGTTTGCCACTGAAATAAAAAAATCAAACCCATTATGGCATATGCCAAGCCTATTGTGCAGGTACCCAAAAACAACATATTTGAGAACCTTATTTCAACAGGTTTGTCGGTGCCAACATATTTTGAAAATTTATTTTTAATTATATGTTGCTCCATACTTTTCACTCCTTCATGAGTTAGTAGGAACGGCTACATTATTTTATTCTTTTCATCTTTTTTGAAACATAAGGCTTTGGATTATTAAGTGTTTTCATCTCACCTTTGCCCTTAAGTGTTGAAAGATATTTTATAACATAAGTTACAGCAGACTTTAAGTCGGTGTCCATATATCCTTCTATTTTTTCAAAAAGTTGCTTGTCATCTTTTAAGTTGATTCCAAGAATTGTAACCGCAATAAGGCTCTGTGTATCTTTTGGGCCTTCCTCATAAAACATATTAAAAATATTAAATAGTTTTTTTGTTTTTGCTACATTGCCATCTTTAATACTGTCGAGAATAAGCTTGTTTGCGTGTTCATTAAAGAACTCTTCCGCAAGCGTCATTTCATATTTTTCGGTATTTGCCTCCAGTTCCTCTTTCAGCTCTGGAAAAACATTTGAAATCCTTGTGGCAAGATTTTCAGGTTCATAAGTAATTGTGCTGTTTTTGTTGCTCTTTTTAGCAGCTTTTGACTGCTTTGCAATAGTTCCACCTTTTGAAAGTCCAAAATAGTTTGAAACTGATTCGCAAACTTCATTTGCAGCTGATTTTACATCTCTTATATCGCACGATGTGTCTTCAAGCTCAAGGAGTGATTCAAACAATTTCTGATAGTCACTGTCCTTTGCACTGCTTGCTTTCTCGCCTGAACAAAATAAAATAAGCTTACCGTCAATAAGCTCAATTTTGATTGAACCATTGTCTGAAGAAAATGTTACAACGCTTTTGTCATCCTCTATTTTTACAGGCACTTCATCCTTTTTTATTCCTTTAGGATAAACCACAGACATCTGGCAACGCTTAAGGGTTTCTTCCATTGTTTTTATCAGAGTCTGTACTGCGCTATTTATTTCTACCATATTTAATCTCCTTAAATTTACACTTGTCCTTATTCTACTAACATTTTAACATAACTTACAGTGTTTGTCATTAAAAAATATTTATTATATTTTAATTATATTAAAATATTTTAATTTATCATTTACATATAATATATCACTATGCTATTATATGTAATCGAGAGGTGAAATCGTCTTATGAAAAAGGTTTTAGTTGTATTTGGCGGTGTTTCAAGCGAACATTCTGTATCTGAAGTTTCCGCCAGTTCAGTTATTAAAAATATTCCTACTGACAAATACGAAATATACATGATGGGTATTACGACGGACGGCAAATGGCTGCTTTTTGATGGCAACCCTGATAATTTGCCCGAAGGCAATTGGCTTAAAAACGGTAAATGTCTTCCCGCTTTTATTTCACCTGATTCATCCATTCATGGTATTGTTATTCTTGAAGACGGCAAATATCGCACCGAATATATTGATGTTGTATTCCCTGTTCTTCATGGTAAAAACGGTGAAGATGGCACAATACAAGGACTTTTGCAGCTTTCTTCAATTCCATTTGTGGGGTGTGACACTGCATCGTCTGCAATTTGTATGGACAAATCACTGACAAACACAATGGCTGACGCAAGTGGTATTGTGCAGGCAAAGTGGGACTGTATTCTTAAGTGCAGCTGCACTGACGAAGCCCTGCAAAATATCGCAGAAAAGCTTGGATATCCACTTTTTGTAAAGCCTGCAAAGGCCGGTTCGTCGGTTGGAATAAGTAAGGTAAGCAATTTTGAAGCGCTTAAAGACGCTGTCCAAAAAGCTTTTGTCCATGACGAAAAGGTTGTTTTTGAAGAGTCCATAACAGGATGCGAAATTGAGTGTGCAGTGCTTGGGAATGACGACCCTGTTGCCGCTGTTGTTGGTGAGGTCGTTCCATGCAATGACTTTTATGATTTTGACGCAAAGTACATCAATGGCACAAGCACTCTTTTTATACCTGCCAGAATCGAGGAGTCCGTTCAGCAGGCTGTTCAAAAAGAGGCTGTGAAGACATATAAAGCACTTGGATGCAGTGGAATTTCAAGAGTTGATTTTTTTGTTTGTAACGGTGGAGAGAGAATACTTTTCAACGAAATCAACACTATTCCAGGCTTTACATCTATCAGTATGTATCCAAAAATGTTTGAAGCAAGCGGAGTTTCATATGCAAAACTTATTGATTCTATTTTGACGCTTGCAATTGAAAAATGGAGTGGGCATAATTGAAAAAAAATATAAAAATTGATATAATCGACTCACACGATAACGACGGAGATGTGCTTGATATGGAGATGTCTACACTTGGCACTCTTGAGGGTACTGACGATGAATACCAGATAACCTATGTCGAGCATGGCAGCGAGCTTGAGGGCTGTGTTACAAACCTTAAGGTTACAGGAAAGTGTGTTACAATGACTCGTACGGGTTCATACACCTCGGAGCTTATCATTGAGCAGGACAAGCGACACGCTTGCCACTACTCCACACCGTATGGCGACTTTATGATGGGTATTTATGCAAAGAGAGTTGACTCCGATATGAAATCAAGCGGTGGAACTCTTTCATTTGAATACACTATTGATTTCAATTCTGATTACGCATCAAAAAACCAGCTTACAATAAATGTCAAGGAGATACCTCAATGTCAAAATTAGTTAAAGATGCAGAGCAACAGCTTAGAAGCTCTGTTATCAGCGCAGTTTCAAAAGCTATCGCGGCAGGCGATTTGCCGGCTATGCCCTTGTGCGAATTTAATATTGAAGTGCCTGCAGACAGGACAAACGGAGATTTTTCTGCCAATGCTGCAATGGCATCTGCAAGGTCTTTTAAGCTTGCCCCAAGAAAAATTGCAGAGGCAATCTACAACAATATTTTTCTTGGCGACACCTATTTTGAAAGATGTGAAGTTGCAGGACCTGGATTTTTAAACTTCTTTTTAAGCGATGAATATTACGCAAACATACTGAAGGATATCCGCTCTCTTGGCGACGATTATGGCAAAAGCAACTTTGGAAAAGGCAAGCGTGTGATGATTGAATTTGTATCCGCAAATCCCACAGGTCCAATGCATATGGGTAACGCTCGAGGTGGAGCGCTTGGCGACTGTCTTGCATCAGTTATGGACTATGCGGGCTTTGATGTTTCAAGGGAGTTTTATATTAACGATGCTGGAAACCAGATTGACAAATTTGCTCTTTCTCTTGATGTTCGCTATCTCCAGCATTTCCTTGGAGAAGACGCTGTGGAACTTCCAGAGGACAGCTATCATGGTGAAGATATAACCACGCGTGCCAATGAATTTGCAGAAATTTATGGTGATAAGTTTGTTAACGCAGATGAGAGCGAAAGGCGAAAGGCACTTGTTGACTTTGCCCTGCCAAAAAATATTGAAAATATGCAGTCCACAATGCTTAAATATCGAATTGAATATGACAAATGGTTTAACGAAAGCCTTCTGCACAACAATGGTGAGCTTGCAGAAACTCTTGAACTCATGAAAGAGCGTGGGCTAACTTATGAAAGTGACGGTGCCTTATGGTATAAGTCAACAGAGCATGGTGG
Organism: Oscillospiraceae bacterium; assembly: GCA_036654375.1. Taxonomy (GTDB): domain Bacteria; phylum Bacillota; class Clostridia; order Oscillospirales; family Acutalibacteraceae; genus RZYX01. Next base: position 45,602 of record JAVVSD010000006.1, on the reverse strand, counting down.
CGAAAAGGACGAGGTCCTTGTTCGTGCAAATGGCAACCCAACCTATTTTGCGGCTGATATTGCATACCACAGGAACAAGCTCTCAGTGCGTGGATTTGACAAATCTATCGACATTTGGGGGGCTGACCATCATGGCCATGTTTCTCGAATGAAGGGCGTTCTTGACGCTATAGGTATTGACGGAAGTCGGCTTGATGTTGTTCTTATGCAACTTGTTCGTCTTACTCGTGGCGGCGAGGTTGTACGAATGTCAAAGCGGACTGGCAAGGCCATTACCCTTGTAGACTTGCTTGAGGAAATTCCGATTGATGCAGCAAGATTTATCTTTAATATGCGTGAAGCTGGCTCTCAGATGGAGTTTGACCTTGACCTTGCAGTTGAACAAAGTTCACAGAATCCTGTTTATTATTGTCAGTATGCACACGCTCGTATTTGTAGCATTGTCAAAAAGCTTAAGGCAGGTGGAATTGAGCCAAGAGAATGCTCAATTGAGGAACTTAAATTACTTAACACTCCAGAAGAAAGGGAGCTTATACTCCACCTCTCTTCACTCACCGACGAGATTATTTCGGCAGCCAAAAACTATGATCCTGCAAAAATCACCCGCTATGTTATTGAGCTGGCAACGCTTTTTCACAAGTTTTATAACGCTTGTCGTGTTAGCGTTGAGGATGAGCCTCTTATGCAGGCAAGGCTTTATCTTTGCATCTGTGTTCGCGACACAATCAAAAATGTTCTCAGTATGCTCAAGATAACTGCTCCTGAAAGTATGTAAAATTTAATTAAAACTCTGCCATCAAACTTTTAAAATTAAAGGTTTGATGGCTTTTTATTTTTGTTCTCTCTAATTCTTTGAAGCTTTTCTCGTTTGCTTTCTTTAAAGCAACACACTTTATAAGTCAGTAAACAGCAAGTATATTTGAGGAATGGATTGTTTGTACAAACAGCATATTTTTATTTAAAAAAAGGAAAAACCCCGAACAATATGTTCGAGGGCTCTCCCTTATAAAACGAAGGGGCAAAGAAGATATCAATTTTAAGTGTGACAAGACATAACAACATCTTGGCACATTTGTATTATAACAACAATATTTGCATATGTCAATTTAAACTTTAATAATCAGTTAATCCTTTAATCCCCTTAACAAAAGGAATTTTAATGAGCTTTTGTTGTTAATTCACACTAAACTTTTACATCTTTATAATTCATACATACAATTTTTTGTTTACACTTGTCAATCCACTTGCATTCGCACTATTGTGTATGTTAGAATTTTACAGATAGTTATATATTTTTTTATTATTTTTATACATGGAGGGATTTTTGTGTCTAAGAGCTTTGTCATTTTAAAAGATGCACCAAAGATGAATTATCTGAACGATTTTGTTGCTCTTCCAAGCTATTATGGTACAAATGATTATTTCAATAGAGCGGACATTAAGGCAATTCGCGAAACTGTTTTTTCCGCACTTGATGAGCTTAATTCACGCACTCATTTTACAGATGAGCTTAAGGGTAACAGGCGAGTTTTAATTAAGCCCAATCTTGTTTATGTCTATCACAACGCTGGTTACAAGGAAAAGGATTATCCTGAAACCACTGACCCAAGAGTTTTTGAAGCCGTTGTCGCTTATATTAAGCAATATACATATAACATTGCAATTATTGAATCTTCAGGCAAGCCATTTCCTGCTGCCGCAAGCTTTAAAATTGCGGGATATGATAAAATTGCAAAGTACTATAAAACCGAGCTTATAGCGTTGGAAAGACAACCTGTTCTTCGTTATATGCTTCCAAAAGCAGAGGTAATGAAGGAAGTCTTTTTGCCTGAAATTCTTGACGAAGTTGTCCGAGGCGATTCTTACTACATATCTGTGCCAAAAATGAAAACAAATCTCTACACAGGCGTTACCCTTGGATTTAAAAATGCGATGGGTACAATCCCATACTTTTTGCGTGAGCGTAATCATACATACCTTATCAACAAGAAGCTTACAGACCTTCTTTATCTTTTTAAGCCCAACCTTACCGTTATTGACGGTATCATTGGTGGTGAAGGTAATACACCCGCTCCTGTTGACCCTGTTGAAGTTGGCATGATTGTTGCTTCCAACCAGAGCGTTGAAGCAGACCGTCTTACCACTTATATGATGGGCTTTGACCCCGCAAAGAACAAGCTTATCTGCGAGGCTGATGCCAGGGGATTTAACGACCCTGATGTTGAAATTGTTGGAACTCCAAGAGTAACCCCTTTCAGACCAGCTATTGCATCAGTGATGGTCGACGAGTTTCACAATAAGTTCCCAAATGTTTTGGCTCTTGCAGGGCATACGCTAAACGATGCTCCAAAAATTACGGATAAAGACTCTGTAACTCCTGAAATTGCACTTAAGCTTGAGCAGGCTTGCACAGGTGGTTGCCTTTCATCAATATGTATGGGGTTTGACTGTAACAACTACGCTCCAAGCCCAAAATATGATATGGCTGTTGCAATTATCATTGGTAGCGGTGTTGTGATTGACGGTGAAAAATATTGGTTTGACCGCAACGGAAAGCCATACACAAAGCAAGATATCATCAATCTTCCACAGAAAAAGATGGCAATGGGCAAATGCACAGGTCAAGATATGATTGACATCGCAACATATAAAATCAAAGGCTGCTGTGACCCTGCTGAGTGTCTTTCTGCAACATCAAACGCCTGCGGCATAGTTACTCCTCAGCTCAATCCATTTCGCAACACATCTCTTGTTTCTATCGCTGTTCCTGAGATGCTCGGAACTGTAAGGCACAAGGCAGCATGGATTCTCAAAGGACGCTATGTTGACTGTCCAAGAGCTCATGAGGATAAAATTTATGGTATTCCTCCTCTTTCGGACGAAGATATGCAAAAGGATTACATTCCTTGGCCTCTTCCAACGCTCGCGGGCAAGGAAAAGAAACAAGCACTGCTTGACCAGCTCAACCTTTTAGATTCAGTTGGCGGAATTGTAAAAACAATTGACTACTACAGATGATTATAATCAATTTCAGCACCGTTTTTTGACGGTGCTGTTTTTATATTTGACCATTTTATATTCAAAAAAATCAAGAGCGAGAATTAATCTTTTCGCTCTTGATTTTTTTATTATTATAAATACCGCTATTTTGGAACTAAATATTATTGCATACCTTCAAGCATCTTTGGTATTAAGCTCTTTATTGTGCCACTTATACCTTTAAGAATAATTGCTGAACTTTGCTTTTTGTCCCCACTGTTAAGCAAATGAACAAATCCATCTATCATCTCTTCGCTTATCATTCCACTGCTCACCGCTGTAAATCTCTTTATCGGAGAGTTGTACATGATGGAGTCATATGCCATCTTTTGGCTTATCTCATCACCTTCAAGAAGCCTTTCAATATTTGACCTTACCATTTTTTCTATGCTTACTCCAACTGGTGTACACATTGCGTCTGCAAGAGTGCAGTCCTTTGTCAGCCTACTTGTTTCCATTTCCGGTCTGAATTCCTCAATCTTGCACCCGAGGAGTGCTTCAAACTCGCCATCTGTTGCCTGCTTGACACTTGCCGTAAAATATGAAGGCGAACACTCGGAATATGTTATTTCTGTTACAAGTTTATTAGATGAGTTCACATCAATTTCCACTGCCAAACGCAAGTCGACACTTGACGAGCCAACAAGGATGGTGTACTTTCCTGATTCAAGACACCATTCGCCATATCTTGAGCTGAAATATTCAAATGCCTTGCGGTCAAGGGCGAACTCAACATTTTTCTTTTCCCCTGCTTTTAACTCAACACGCTCGAACGCCTTTAGTTCTTTTTCTGGTCTAAATACTCTTGTGTCTTCTTTTGAAACATAGAGTTGAACAATCTCTTCTCCATCATAGTTTCCTGCATTTTCAACTTCAACGGAGATATCAATTGTGTCGTTTTCTGTGATACTTCCTGCGCTGACATCCATTCCTGTGTAGTTGAACTTTGTGTATGAAAGTCCATGTCCAAATGGGAATAAGACTGGAACCTTTGCCTTTTCATAATATCTGTATCCAACAAGTATGCTCTCTCTGTATTCAAGAAGATTGTCATCAGCTGGAGCATAATAATCCTTTGCCGGGGTGTCATTTATTGAGAAAGGGAAGCTTTCTGCAAGCTTTCCACTTGGAGATGCCTTGCCACATAGAATATTTGAAACGGCTTTTCCTCCGCCTTCTCCAAGCAGGTATGTATAAATGATTGCCTTTACGCTGTTGTGCCATGGCATTTCAACGCATGAGCCACCTGTGGCAACAACGATAACATTTCGATTGACATTGCAAACCGTCTTTATAACCTCTGTCTGTGCTTTTGGAAGTCGCATATCCACTCTGTCAAAGCCCTCACATACATCACTGTCGCAAGCTCCAACAAAGATAACAACAACATCGCAAGACGACGCCGCTCTTTTTGCCTGCTCTAAGAGTACAAAATCAGGGTCATTTGCATTCTTTTCATATCCCTTAGCAAAAACAGCATCTGGGAAAGCAGCTTGCAGATGGTCGTATGGCTTTTCCACTTTAAAGGCATTGATTTTTGAGCTGCCATATCCTTGATAAATCGGCTCTTTTGCAAGGCTGCCGATAATTGCAACCTTTTGTCCGCTCACAAGAGGAAGAATTCCATCCTCATTTTTAAGCAGTACTATTGATTTTTCTGCTGCTTTTTCTGCAAGTATATGGTGTTGTTGCTGATTATAAACAAAGTGATTTGACTGAATAAGGTTATGCTCTGATTTGTTGATTATATCAAGAACCCTATTAACGCTTGTATTGAGCGTTTCAGGTGTGACAACATTGTCCCTGTATGCCTGTGCAATTTTGTTTACATTATAGTAGCCTGTTGATGGCATTTCGATGTCAAGCCCTGCATTGAGTGCCTTTACCCTGTCGTCTGTTGCCATCCAGTCGCTTATAACTGCTCCTCCAAATCCCCATTCTTTCCTGAGTATCTGATTTTGCAGGTAATCGTTCTCTGTGCAATATATTCCGTTAATCTTATTATATGCACTCATAACTGCCCATGGCTGTGATTTCTTTACTGCTATTTCAAAGCCACGAAGATAAATCTCCCTCAACGCTCTTTCGTCAACTATTGCATTGCATTTGAAGCGGCGTGTTTCTGTGCTGTTTGCTGCAAAGTGCTTAATACACGCACCAACATTTTTTTCCTGGACTCCGTTTATAAACTCTGCTCCAAGCTCGCCTGCAACCACTGGGTCTTCTGAAAAATACTCAAAGTTCCTTCCGCAAAGCGGTGACCTTTTAATATTAATTCCAGGCCCCAGAAGAATCGACACCTTTTCCTGAACACACTCCTCACCGAGTGCATTTCCGATTTCTCTCATAAGCCCCTTGTCCCATGTACAGGCAAGTGCAGAGGCTGTTGGGAAGCAGGTTGACTTCACTGTATACGAGCCGTGGTTTCCATCTTTTTTGCTCTTGCGCAGCCCATGAGGCCCATCTGTGAGCATTATTGAAGGGAGTCCAAGACTCTTTATCCCATTGAGATGCCAAAAATCCTTGCCAGTTAGCATCTGTGCCCTTTCTCTTATGGTGAGCCTTGATATCCATTTGTTATATTTCATACTGTTCCTCCTTAAAGTTAAAACCGTAAAAACTAAGCCATCTGATACAAAGGTCGCTCCAGCAAGATGTGAGCTTGTTGTCGCCAGGGTTTACCTCGCCTTTTTTGTCAAATGCAAGACTTTGACCGTGTCCTCCATATGGAAAGAGGTGCAGTTCAACAGGAACATTCATTTTATTAAGCCTTGTTGCAAGCTCCATTGATGCACGATAATTTATGATTTCGTCTTCCATTGAGTTCCAGATAAATGTTGGCGGAAAAAGCTTAGGCTCCTTATCTATTACAATATCAAAATATGATAAAAGGCTAAAGCAGTCCTTCTCTTGATACCTGTCCACAAGATTAACAGCTGGATAGCAAAGCAAAAGTGCGTTCGGAGTACTTGAAACACGCTCGACCTCATCATCTGAATCCTTGTTTCCGCTGTCTGCACTAATGGCACAAAGCATTGCAAGATTACCGCCAGCCGAAAATCCCATTATTGCTATTTTATCCTCGCAAAATCCCATGGATTTGGAATTATATCTTAAATATCTCATTGCTCTTTTTGCGTCTTTTAAAATCACGCTGCGTTCATATGGCACTGTTCTATAGTCAAGAATCGCGGCATCTATTCCTGCTGAATTAATCTTTTGTGCAACATTTACGCTCTCGTTCGTTGACTTATAAAGATAACATCCGCCTGGAATAATCAAAACGCAGCCATGCTTTGGACTCGCGTTTTTTGCTTTAAAAAAGGTTATTGAAGGCTTTTTCTGTTCGATATTATCGTCAAAATCGGGAACACTATCGTCCCAGATAAATTGCCGTTCATACTTTGACAGCATCGTGTTCCATGCCTCTCTTTTTTGTTTCGCTTCCTGCAGATCAGTTACCACAATAATCACCCCTGAAAATGCCTATTGTTATTATACACTTTTTTGTATGTATTTCAATCGTTATTCCTCGGCGTCCGACTCAGACTCAAGCATAATATTTGCCTGTGCTTCGCCAATATCTTCAACATTACGAAGCTTCTTTCTGATAATCGTGTTCCTGTGCTGTGCCTCGTCCAGAGTTTTTCCAGCTTCGTCAATCTTTCTTCTTGCCTTTTCAAGCACAACTCCAAAGGTTTCGTACTGCGCTTTTGCAACAGCGAGAAGCTGTCTTACTTCGTTTGCCTTTTCATTTATTGCAATTGACCTAAATCCCATTGAAAGCGAATTAAGCAATGCCGTTATTGTTGTTGGCCCAGCTATCATAACATTAAATTCACTTTGAAGCCTTTCTGGCAGCCCAGTTCTTGACGATGCTATTTCCGCATAAAGCCCTTCTGTTGCAAGGTACATTATTGCAAACGGTGTTGTGGCTGGCTCGTTAATATATTCCGCAACGGACTTTGCCTCTGCCTTTATTCTGTCTTCAAGTGCTTTTCTTGCCTTTGCAAGTGCGTCAGCATCTGCTCTGTCTGCCGCATCACAAAGCCTTACATAGTCCTCCATTGGAAATTTTGAGTCAATAGGAAGATATGTGATTTTTGTTGCATCGTCGCTTGACGGAATTTTTACCGCAAATTCAACACGCTTTTGTGAGCCTTCTCTTGTTGCCACATTCTTTTCATACATTGACGGTATAGTCTGGTCAAGTATACCCTCAAGCTGAATTTCAGCCCATGTGCCTCTTGCCTTAACATTTGTAAGCACTCGATTAAGAGCTGTGACATTATCTGTTACACCTGTGGAAAGTTCTTTCATCTCCCCAAGTGATTTATAAACATTTTCAAGCTGTTGTGAAACTGTTTTAAACGAGCTTTCAAGCCTTGTTGTAAGCGTTGCCGTCAGCTTTTCATCAACAGTTTGCCTCATCTCATCAAGCTTTTTCTCGTTGCTGTCCTGCATTTTTGAAATGGCTTGCTCAACAGTCTTACTTTGCTTTTCATTTTGCTCAATATTCATTTCTCTTATATCAGAAAGTGAGCGAGAGATTTTTTCTACAAGGTTTATCTGTTGCTCATAGTTTGCCTTTGTCATTTCTGAAAGCTTCTGTGACATTTCGTTAAGGCTTTTTGAGGTTTCTTCTCTCATGTCCTTTTGATATGCAACCGTATCCAACCTTGAGCGTTGAAATTCATCTCCCATATGGCGTGAATGTTCATCAAGGCTTTGCTTTAATGCTTGTATCTGCTGTGCCGAGTCCGACTTTTTTGCCAAAACAAGCATAAATATTGCAATTATATTTAAAATAACACTGATGGCTACAAGTGCCAGTAATATGTAATTCATTTAAAAATTCTCCATTCGGTTATATATTTAAAAGTATAACATAATTTGGTTGTAATATTCTATAGCTAAGCGTTAAAAATTTTCAAATTATCTATATTTAAAACCATAAAAGGTGTGATATAATATAGACAGTTTTAGGTCGATTTTTGTTGGAGGTGTGGATTTTTTGAAAAAGAGGATTATCGCTCTTGCCCTATGTATTGCAACTATTTGTTCTTTGCTTTGTTCCTGTAAAGGAAAAATCTCTTCGGATGTTATCCGTTACCCTCTGGACAGTGACCCTGTTTGCCTTGACCCGCAGATTGCTGTTGGCAACTCTGCAAACATTTTAATCAACAACTGTTTTGAAGGTCTTGTAAGGATTGGCGAAGGCGGTAAAATTATTCCCGGCGTTGCAAAAAGCTGGAAAATTTCTGCCGACTCTCTCACCTACACCTTTAAATTGCGTTCTGATGCAAAATGGTTTTTGCCAGAAAAGAAGCTGGCGGACTTACTCGGTAAAAATTATGAAAAAAGTTTTGATACAAAAGTTACTGCACACGACTTTGTATTTGGAATAAAACGAGCTATTGACCCACAGACACAGGCTCCGAATGCAGATAGCCTTTTTCCAATTAAAAATGCGCAAGCTGTCAATTTGGGAAAACTCTCTTCGGACAAGCTTGGAATAATGGCATTAGACGATAACACCCTTGAAATCAAGCTGGATTACGCCTCTATTAACTTTTTAAGTGTCCTTGCGACACCTGTCGCAATGCCCTGCAATGAAGAGTTCTTTAGCAAGACATCCGGTAGATACGGTCTTTCCTCTTTGCTAATTCTCTGCAATGGACCTTTTTACCTCAGCAATTGGGAAAAGGACTCAACGCTTTTTCTCAATGCAAATGAGGACTATTCAGGTGAAAATAAAGTGTTGCCAACAAGCGTTAGACTTTTTGTTAATACTGACCCTGCAAGCTATATAACTAAGCTAACAGCAGAAAGCTATGATGCTGCACCGATTTCAAAGTCTGACAATTCCTCTTTGCCGGCCGGAATACAAGTTAGCACCACAAAATATAAGAACACTGTGTGGTCGCTTTGCTTTAACAACACAAGTACAACGCTCAGCGATACCAATTTAAGACTTGCACTTGGCCACGCAACGGACAGCTCAATTTTTGGCTCGGACATTGGCGATGTTGCCACAGGCATTGTTCCTTCGTCCTGTGTTCTTGTTCCTGGGTCATCATATCGTGCAAATTCGAGCAAGATTACTCCAACAAATTTTAACGAGCAAATTTCATCTGCATATTGGAACAAATACCTTCAAAGCGGAAAAAGCACATCTGTTTCACTTTCTTTGCTTTGCACAAAGGAACATGAGGGCTTAGTTAAAAAGATGATTCAGCAGTGGCAAAAGTTGTTTGGAATTGAGTTCTCCGTTTCTATTGTCACAATGGAAAAGCCCGACCTTGCCAAGCGTGTATCTCTTGGCAACTATGAAGTTGCTTTTGCTCCAATTACCGCAAATGAATTTTTGGCATCTGACTTTTTGAGCAGATTTGGAACTGGTAACTTTGGAAATGTTGCAAACTACTCTTCCAGCACATATGACACTATGCTGTCCAATATTAGGAAGGCTACTGACAAAGATAAAGTGCTGAGCCTTTGTAATGACGCTGAAAGCTATCTGATTAACAATGGAGTTATTCTTCCTGCCATTTTTGAAGACAGCTATGTTGCCGTCAGTAAAAATGTTGAGGGGCTTTACTTCTATCCATCTGGAGAAAATGTAACCTTTATAAAGGCACATCACACAGATTAAATATTTTTAATTTTTTGTTAGCCTTTTGATATAAACGAATAGCCCGCCCTTGCTTTTGCATAAAACAAAAAATGAACAGTAACACATTCACCTCGTATTGTGGAACAGTGCTTGCATTTAACCTGAAAATCATACAATAAAAATAAGCATCCCTCTATTGTAGAATTAAATCATCTACAGTAGAGGGATGTTTTTATTAAGAATAAATTTTAGTACTTTAGCTTGCGTTCTTGGATTTTCTTCTTTTAAGCTCAATAAATACAAATGTACCAACTGCTCCAACAAGCATAACACTCCACATCACAATGCTGTTTGGGTCACCTGTGTTTATTAATCCTGATCCGCCAATAGTTCCATTTCCACCATTTGGAAGGCCCGCAAGAGGAGGATTGCTGTCATTAATTATTATATCCTCTGATTTGCCGTTCTGTTCTGCTGTGAAAATCCATGTGACATTGCCCGAAAGACCTTGGTACTCATTGCCAACCGAGCTGTCCATCTCAAGCTCTGCTGTGAAGCTTTTTGATGTGTTTGCTGAAAGATCTCCTAAGAAGAATGTTTCAGCGGTTTTACCACCCGTAGTTTGCGTCAAGTTGTTTGTTCCACCAAGATTTCCACTATAAACTTCTTTTCCGTTTAAATCTTTAACCGTTATTTTAATCTTGTTGTTAATCAAATCCATAACCAAGTCTTTTTCCGCCTGTGTAAGGTTTTTATCCTGCTTTGCAGAAGAAAACTTGAGATAAAACTTTACGGGGTCAGAGCTTGAATTATTAATCTTTATCTGCTGTGACCTGCTCTCTCCAGGAAGCAAGTTCTTGTAGTTTGAAAACAAGTCACTGGTGCCTGGATTGAACACAAAGTTTTTGCCAAATGTTATTTCCGAAGTTGTCTTTGCAAATGCTGTCAAACAAAGCGAAATCATAAGAGCAACGCACATGATACCGCTTAGTATGAATTTAATCTTTTTACTATACTTCATCATTACCGCCCTCACTTATTTATTAAATTTCCGCTTGCATCAACCAACACTGCACTCCAAGCTTCCTCAACTGCTGTTTTCGGATTTGCCTGAATTGAAGACGCAACAACCTCAAGTTTTAAGGTGCTTGTGCCTGATGTGTCATTTACAGTAAAGCTGTTAATAAGGTTATGTGTTTTGCCCTGTGGAACAAGTTTACTCCTGTAGTAATAAAATCCGTCAGAAGCTTTGAACCACTCAACGCTGTTGAGGTCCATCGTGAAGTCACTGTCCTTAACTTGCTGTGGAACTGTATTACCTTCAGAATCAACCCATGAAAGAACAATTACTGCACGAACAAATCCGTCTATTTCGCCTGTGTTTTCAACAACAACATTTTCTCTTGATGTTCCCGATACATCCTGTCTAACTTCGCACTTAACCTTTGAAACAGAAAAGTTGTTGTTGATTGTCTGGCTGTCAGACAGCCATGCCATTGTTCCGCCAATTGCAACTGTAACAATTAAAATGGCAGATATAATGAGCGCATACATCTTTAACTTGCCTGTTTGTTTTAGCTTGTTTATTAAACTCAAAATTATCCCTCCACATCATTGTTAAACAAATTTGCTATTGGGTTGTATTTTTCAATAAAGGCGTTGCTCGAAACAGCCTCACCACAGAGCCACTTATCATTTATTCTTGAATTCTTAATGTTTACCGTTTCGGTTTTTCCATCTTCAGTAACATTGATAGTTGGCTGTAAGATTTCGGGAGCATATCTCCACGACCAGTTCTTATCCTCTGAAATCTTGTAATCCATTCCGCAGTAAAGTCCGTTCATTTTCTTTGTTGCAGTCCTTCCGTCTTTAAAGTCAGATGGCAAGATTGTGACATTAAAAACATTTCCCTGTGAATCTTTTACCGCAATAATAAATACCTGATCAATCTTTTTTGTTCCTTCAACTGTTTTGTTTATAACAAGATTAAATTTATTTATGCCAATTGTAAAATCTTTTGTTGCTGGATTAAATGTCGTTATAGACATTAAATCCGTTCCATTTGCAGTAACTCCTTTGATTCTAACTCTGCTGTCTTTAAGAGCTTTGTAGGCCTTTGGAGTTGCGACTGCACCGTCAGAATCCTCAAACTCATATGAAAGTTTTGGAGTACTTCCGAGTGGAACTAAGCCATCTGTTATTTCAGTGGTCTTCCATTCTGCACTAACATTTGAGTCAAGATTGATTTCGTCATTATAGTTAGCCTTTTTATCTTTTGTTGAAATATAAGGCTTCAGAACAACGACTTTTGCAATCTTCTTTTCATAATTCTTTGCTTGCTCAACTCCTGCTGTTTTTGGAGTCACTGTACACTCAATTGAATACTCTGAGGTTTTTGTAAGCAGAGGATTAAGATTGTCGCTTCCTTTAGCCCATAAGCCTTTATCTGCGCCAGCATTAATCTTAAAAGTTCCTATTTCTGTACTGCCTTGCTTTAGCAAAAAGCTAATATCAACAAAGGCATTGTTTTTACCGTTTGGTGCAAATCCTGTGGCATCTTTTAAAAGCAAACCAAGGTCTGCATTATTACTTGCATATATAAGCTGGTTACTTGTGTCAAATCTATAATTCACTGGAGCATCAACTGTTGTCACTGGGAAATTCGCAATTAAATTATTGCCTGCATATACTCCTGACTGCGTTGTGTCTGTTGGTATTCCGTTTCCACCAAACGATGTTCCGTCAAGCTCAACATTAAACTCAATTATAAGCTTCTTGCCAAATGTTCCGTCTGGCTTTGCAACTTGAGTTATACAGTTTGCGTCAAAGTCAAAGCCTGAAACGCCAGTCTGTTTGCCTGAAATTGTTGGTGTTACACCACTTGCTTTTGTCTTGTTTGAGTCCCATATTCCATTCCCATTAAAATTTTGGGTATAAACATTTATATCCGCCGCAGTTGCACCATTTGGCAACTTGAAATTTTCTGATATAGTGTCCTTAACAACAGTGTTTTGTCCAAGTGAAATGTCTGGCTTTGTAACCATTGTTGCAATTTGACCAAACAATCCGTTAAGACCCGTCTGATCTCTCGCTATCAAATAATAATCTCCTGATGTTTTTGTGCCTGCATTATCCATGTTAATTGCGTCTGGATAGTTGCTTGAAAGGTAATTCATAAAACTATTTGCCTTATCTGTACCATTAATATCTGCTTCTGAAAAAATTGAAACATCAAATACTTTGGCATTTGAGCCACTCTTAATATCGTGTGAGTACGCGAGAGCGTCATTTGCAAGATTTTTGTTAAACCCAATATCTACTGCTCTTTCTGGAACGCCATCACTCAGCACAACAACAACTCTGTTTCTGTTTGAACTGCCTCCAAGAGCATCATTGGCAAAAATATTCTTTGCCATATCCATTCCGATATCTGTTCTTGTCGCACCGTCACCTTTTAAAGTTCTGATTGCGTTCGTAAGTTCCGATTGCGTTCCTGGTTGTGTAACATCGCGTAGAGCATTTTGATAGTATTCAGGTTTCATATTTTCATATTTTTTACCCGCTCCTGGTCCTGTTATCATTTCGCAAAGATAATCCGTTGAAAATCCAACCATTGCAATTCTGTGATTAACACTGTTTTCAACCGCATCCTGAGTTACTGTTGCACAGAACTGCGCAACAGCTTCTTGCACTGCCTGTGTACGGCTTATATAATCCTCATAGATGTGGTAAAAATTCCATGATGGTGGTGTTCCATTTGGTCTATAACTTTCTGCAGTGTGTGGAACATTATTTGAATCCGTATATGAATATGTGTATTCATATCTTACTTTACCAACATTATATTTCTTTTCTATCTTCACGGGATATCTGTCGCTGTTTTCAACTACAAATAACATATCCCCGATGCGGTATAAATTGCTGTTATTGTCAGATGCCTTGCACCTCTCGACAATGGTCTTTGAAAAATCCCTGTCGCTCATACTTCCTGACTCGTCAATGACAAGAACTATGTCATTTGGAACGGGATTAACCTTCCCTGTTGTATATGCTTCCATTGATATTTTATATGTGCCATCAGCATTTCGGCTTGCGGTCTTATTTAGTGTAATACCTTGTGCTGTTTTGCGTGGGCTTGAAGGCGTTGCGTCGCTACCGTCACTTGCAATGACATTTGCTCTCGGTGTAAACGCTGTCAATGCCATACAAGTGCAAAGCAAAAATGATATCGCTTTTTTTCTCATAAATGAGCCTCCTTCAAAAATTTGATGTTTTTATGCGCCTTTACAAATATATAGGCTTTTTTCAAAATAATTCCATTTTGTTCGAATTCACAGGTAGGGAGAGATTACTCTCTCCCTATTTTAATATGTCCAAAATGTTTTTGCTATTTGCATTTCAATACTCTATATTGCATTATTTATGCTGGAACCCAAGTGCCTTGGAGTAAAGTTTTAAAGGAGTCAGCTGCTTGCTCTTCTGTTTGACCTATAACCTGATGTGCATAAGCAGTTATTACTACAGTTTTTGATTTCACTATCTCCATTCCTTCCATATCGGCTGCTGTGATGCTTCCATCAATTCTAATCTCTGTAAAAACTGGTGTCAGAACTGTATCTATTTTTGAACTTGATATTGTTTTATTGTATTTGTAGATTGTTTTATTGCCCTGTGTTGCTACTGCTATCCAGTCCGCGCTGATGTTTGGCTCACCAATTATCTTATCATTTGCTTTTAGGTTGTTTTCAACCATAACAAGAGCATAGGCCGCTTCACTGTCTTTTTTAACGGTTACTGTTGGGTCACCTAAAATGCTGGTTCCGGGAACAAGCTTTGCATTGTTCACATCAAACTTTGGTTGAGCGATTTCAATATTGATATCGCCTACTGTGAATGTGTTTTCAACACCTTTATGGTCATTAAGCCATGCAAGTGTTCCGCCAACTGCTCCAACACAAACTAAAACTACCGCTAAAATAATTGCCACTGTTTTTTTCTTCATCTTATGTGCCTCCACTATTTTATAAATTATCTATTTGTAAGCTTTTTTAAAAGCGTTACTTCACTGCTTGTTGCTTGTCCTGCAATTTATTTTTATTTTCTTTTTCCCTGTTAATAAAATCAGGTCCAAAGAATGACAAAATCAAAAGCCCTGCGACTAAAATTGAAATGAATTTTCCAACATGAGATGTTACAAATGACGCGACATAGCCAAGATACGGTATTGTAAAAACTGGCTTGCCAATAGCTCTGTCAAACTCAACTGCTTTTGGGTCAGCAAAACTATTTGCATCACCCTTTGTATAAAACTGCTTGTTCTTTGTGTCAACCTTAATGACTCTATGCGTGGCAAGTGTCTTCCCGTCATCCATATAAAATGTTATTGCATCATTTACTTTGATTTTTTCAGCCTCGGTTTTTTTCACATATATCATTGAACCGGTTTTATATGTAGGCTCCATACTTCCGCTTAACACACACAGAGGGGTTAGCCCAACCATCTTGACTCCCGAAAGCAGAATTGCAACTGCAACAAATGCTACTGCTATTATTGTTGTTATACTATTCCAAATTCTTTTTGCCGTCCTGTTCAACTCAATTTCACCACCATTGCTTCTTTAAAAACCATATACAAGTAAACATAATCCACTCCACAATATCTCAAATATTAGCTATGGAAGCAATTATAATATGTTGGAAGCATAAAAAACTATTCGCCTTTTGAACAAAGTATAGTTTTTAACTTTTCTCCAAAAACTCAAAGAGTTTTTAAGTGTTTTTTATTCAATGTGATTTTTATTTTTGCTTGTAATACTATTTGTCAGGTGTATTACACAATATTTAGTGTAGTTTTTTGTTTGCTTTTTATTCTTATGTCGAATATTGTCAATAAGCAGTTCGTTTCTTTTGTTTATATTGCCCACTAATTACCATTTATATACTTTGGTGGATATAACTTCATTATTTGGATTTTATTTCTTTGATTTTACTTAGAAGTTTATGCTTTGTTTGTTTAATTATAGTAACTTGTTTTATATCTAAAATCCTGTTTGCTTTCAGTCAAAACTTAATATATTGCACTCATAAACCCTAAATAATATATAGGTTATATTTATAAATAGATATGAGCTACATCGTTGTAAACTATTCGTACAAATAAAAAAAGCCCCTGCAAAACTGCAGGGGCCTTAATACCTATATGATTATTCGATATTATTAGACAAGCTCGATGATACACATCTCTGCTGCGTCTCCGCGTCGTGGTCCAGTCTTAATAATACGGCAATAACCTCCGTTTGTGTCCTTATATTTAGGACTGATTTCATCAAACAGTTTTTTTGCTACATCCTCTTTTGTGATGTATGCCAAAACCTGTCTCTTAGCATGAAGGGTATCGTTTTTGCCGAGAGTTATCATCTTCTCTGCCATGGAACGAACTTCCTTTGCTCTTGTAACGGTGGTTTCTATTCTGCCATTCTCAAACAGATAGGTAACCATTGCTCTAAGCATAGCCTTACGATGATCGCTGGCTCTGCCAAGCTTTCTGGTACCGGGCATTAAAATCACTCCTTTACCGTGTCTTTTATGGGATTCAATCGATTATTCATCTTCTGCGTTGAGATTAAATCCAAGAGAACTGAGTTTTGCAACAACTTCGTCAAGAGATTTCTTTCCAAGGTTGCGAACCTTCATCATATCCTCTTCAGACTTATTGATTAAATCCTCTACTGTGTTTATACCCGCTCTCTTAAGACAGTTGAACGAGCGAACAGACAGGTCAAGTTCCTCAATGGTCATCTCTAAAACTTTTTCCCTTGAATTGTCATCTTTTTCGACCATAATATCTGTTTCAAATTCATTCTCAGACAGGTCGATAAACAACTTGAGGTGCTCGTTGAGGATCTTGGCTCCGAGCGAAACTGCTTCTTTAGCAGAAATTGTTCCGTTCGTCCACACTTCAAGCGAAAGCTTGTCAAAGTCAGTAATCTGACCAACACGTGTGTTCTCAACCGTATAATTCACCTTTAAAACGGGTGTATAAATTGAATCGATGGCGATAACTCCAATTGCCGGAACAAGCTCCTGCTTATTTCTTTCAGCAGAAACATATCCCCTGCCTATATCAACTGTCATTTCCATGCTCAACTTTGCATTCTTATCAAGAGCTGCAATGTGAAGATCAGGATTGAGTATTTCAACCTCTGAATCAGTTTTAATGTCGCCAGCAGTGATTTCGCATTCACCGCTTGCGTCAATATAGATTGTTTTTGGACCTTCGCCGTGAATCTTTAGTATAACGCTCTTAAGGTTAAGAACAATTTCCGTAACATCTTCTTTAACGCCAGGAATTGTTGAAAACTCATGGAGAACGCCGTCAATTTTGACAGAAGTTATGGCATAGCCTGGAAGAGATGAAAGCAACACACGACGAAGGCTGTTGCCAACGGTTGTGCCGTATCCACGCTCAAGTGGCTCAAGTGTGAATCTGCCATATTTGTCATTACCTTCTAAATCGAACGCTTCGATTTTGGGCTTCTCGATTCCTATCATTCAAAACCCTCCTTGAAATGTGAGTTTAACATTATAATGCTAAGCGGCATTATTTGGAGTAAAACTCGACGATGAAATGCTCTTCAACAGGAACTGCGATTTGATCTCTCTCTGGGAGATTGATAATCTTTGCAGAAACTGCTTCTCTGTTAAGATCAAGCCATGTCGGAACAGGTCTGGAAGCATTGCTTTCCAAAACTGATTTGATCTTGTCGCTTTCACGGCTCTTATCCTTAATGGTAACTACTTCTCCGGTCTTTAGAAGATATGATGGAATATCAACTTTTCTTCCGTTAACTTTAAAGTGACCATGGTTTACGAGCTGTCTTGCTTCTGCACGGGAGTTTGCCCAGCCGAGCAAATAAACGACATTGTCAAGGCGGCTTTCGCATATTCTAAGCAGGTTTTCACCTGTTACACCTTGCTGGCGTTCTGCCATAAGGAAATATTTGTGGAATTGTCCTTCCTGAACACCGTAGTAACGCCTCGCCTGCTGCTTAGCTCTAAGCTGCAAACCGTATTCAGAAGTCTTTTTGCGGCCCTGTCCATGTTGTCCTGGGGCATAGGAACGACGCTCTACCGCGCATTTTCCTGTGTAGCAACGATCTCCCTTAAGGAAGAGTTTCTTGCCCTCACGACGGCACATTTTACATACCGCTCCGGTATATCTTGCCATGTGTTATTACACCTCCTAAATTTATGTTATACACGCCTTCTCTTGGGCGGACGGCAACCATTGTGTGGGATTGGAGTAACATCTTTAATCATGCTAACTTCCAAGCCTGCTGTTTGCAGCGCTCTGATTGCAGCCTCACGTCCAGCTCCGGGACCTTTAACATAAACCTCAACAGTTTTCATACCATGTTCCATTGCAGCTTTTGCAGCTGTTTCAGCAGCTGTTTGTGCAGCAAATGGGGTTGACTTTCTTGAGCCTCTAAAGCCCATTTCGCCAGAACTTGCCCATGAAACTGCATTGCCCTGAGTATCTGTTATGGTAACAATTGTGTTGTTGAAGGTGGATTGGATATGTGCCGAACCGCGCTCAATATTCTTGCGGTCACGACGCCTTCTTGTGGCTGTGGTTTTCTTACCTGAACCCTTTGTAGCCATTGTATCCCTCCTAAAAAGCTTACTTCTTCTTGTTTGCTATTGTCTTCTTTGGTCCTTTGCGTGTGCGAGCGTTAGTCTTTGAACGCTGTCCTCTTACGGGCAGTCCCTTACGGTGACGCACGCCACGATAACAACCGATTTCAATTAATCTTTTGATGTCAAAAGCTGTCTCACGGCGGAGGTCTCCCTCAACCTTTACATTGTGGTCAATGTATTCACGAAGCTTTGATACATCATCATCAGTTAAATCCTTAACTCTTAAGTCAGGATTTATTCCTGTTGCTTTAATGATATCGCTTGCTGTTTTACGGCCTATGCCGAAAATGTAGGTAAGAGCGATTTCAATCCTCTTATCTCTCGGTAAATCAACACCTGATATACGCGCCATTTGTCAGTTGCACCTCCATTAGATGGTTTGCGTCGGTTAACCCTGACGCTGCTTGTGCTTGGGATTTTCACAGATTACCATGACTTTTCCCTTGCGCTTAATAATTTTGCATTTTTCGCAAATTTTCTTGACAGAAGGTCTGACTTTCATTGTAATACCTCCTTAAAATTAAACCGAATACTTTTATTTAAAAAGTTACTTTGAACGCCATGTAATACGCCCGCGAGTGAGGTCATATGGCGACATTTCGACCGTCACCTTATCGCCCGGAAGTATGCGGATGAAATTCATTCTCAACTTGCCGGAAATATGGGCTAAAATTTTGTGGCCATTTTCAAGTTCTACTTGAAATGTTGCATTTGGCAATGCTTCAACCACAGTACCTTCAATTTCAATCATATCCTGTTTAGACATTATGAATGCCTCCCTTTTAAGATGTTTTAGCACTATTATCGTTAAATAATTTAAGTGCTTTCCTCAATCCGTTGTTTGTTTGCATTTGCTCGGATGTAAGTCGTGAGTTTGTTAACGCTAAGTGAAGGGTATTTTTTCGTTTGGGCCTTTCAATTGGTCTTTGTTTGCCATCGCAGATAAGAACAAACTCGTCCAAAACTTCGACAACTACTAAAAACAGCCCCGAATCACGCCCTGCCTTTGAGCGAACTACACTTCCTTTTTGCAATTCCAATTTCCAGTCCTCCTTATAATTCGGTAAGAATTATCGGACCGTCCTCGGTTATTGCAACCGTATGCTCGAAATGTGCTGAAAGCTTTCCGTCAACGGTTTTGACTGTCCATCCGTCGGATAGAGTCTTCACCTGGGCTCGACCCTCGTTTATCATTGGTTCGATAGCAATGGTCATGCCCGGTAACAGGCGGACACCTCTTCCCGGTGTTCCGAAATTTGGTACTTCGGGTCCTTCATGCAGTTTGGTTCCAATGCCGTGTCCCGTGAAATCGCGGACAACGCTGAAGCCTCTCTGCTCACAATATTGTGCAATCGTGCTGCCTATGTCACCGATTCTGCCACCTACAACAGCCTTCTTGATACCCTCATATAGGGCTTCTCGAGTGGTGTCGCTCAGCCGCTTTGCCTCGGGACTTATCTTTCCCGCTGCAAAAGTGGCGGCATTGTCGCCGTTATAGCCATCAATTTTAGCTCCAAGGTCAATACTGACCAAGTCGCCTTCTTCAATTACACGCTTCTTGCTTGGTATCCCATGAATGACCTCGTCATTTATGGAAATGCATGCAGTAGCGGGAAAGTCATACAAATGCAGGAAGTTTGGCTGTGCACCCTGGCTTATAATGTAGTCGTATGCAATTTTGTCGATTGCTTCAGTTGTTACACCTGGCTCGACCGCCTGCCCCGCTATCCGTAATGCTTCAGCCGATATCCTGCAGGCATTTTTCATAAGTGCAAGTTCTCGACTGGTTTTTAGCACTATCATGCTTAATCCTCCAGTGCGTTCAGGATGTGCTGCGTTATCTCAGTAACATCACCCTGACCTTCTACAACGCTGAGCTTGTTTTTATCAGCGTAGTATCCTTTAAGTGGCTCAGTCTGCTCATGGTAGACCTTAAGCCTGCTGTTTACTGTGTCTGCATGGTCATCCTTGCGTTGAACAAGCTGACTTCCGCAGTTGTCGCAAATGCCTTCAACTTCTGGCTGTTTGTAAATTAAATGATAGGAGGAACCGCACGCAAGGCACACTCTTCTTCCTGACATTCTCTCTGCAATCTTTTCATCAGGGACATTGATTTCAACAACCTTGTCGATTTCTACGCCCATCTGGTCAAGAGCCTCAGCCTGAGGAATTGTGCGAGGAAATCCATCAAGGATAAATCCGTTTGCACAATCATCATTTACTAAGCGTTCCTTGATTATGCCAATAACGACATCGTCCGGAACAAGTTTGCCTGACTCAATATATTCCTTTGCCTTCTTACCCATTTCAGTTCCTGTTGAAAGAGCTTCACGGATAATGTTGCCCGTTGATATTGTTGGAATAGAAAACTTCTGGCTAATTATTTCAGCTTGCGTTCCTTTTCCAGCACCCGGTGCTCCAAGAAAAATTATCTTCATAATTGTTTTCTCTCCTTTTTATAAATCAGTCAAGAAATCCCTTATAGTGTCTCATCATCATTTGTGATTCGAGTTGTCTAACTGTTTCCAGTGCGACACCTACCATAATAATTACTGAAGTACCTCCCAAGGAAATGTTCATTGCACTTCCTGTCAACGATGTAATCTGTGAGAACAGAATCGGTGACAATGCAACAACACTAAGCAACAATGCTCCTAATAAAGTAATTCTTGACAAAATCTTGAATATATAATCAGATGTTGGCTTTCCTGGACGAATGCCCGGGATTGCTCCGCTGTTTTTACGAAGGTTGTTTGCCATTTCGATTGGATTATACTGAATGGTTGCATAGAAATATGCAAAGAATATAATCATGATGAAATAGAAAAATCCGTAAAAAGCGTTGTTAGAATTAAACAAATTGAAGAATGTTGCCCAACCACTACCCTGTTTGATGTCAAAGAACATCTCAAAGGTTGGTGGGAGTGAAAGTATTGAGCTGGCGAAAATAATTGGCATAACACCTGACATATTAACCTTTATCGGCATATGAGTGCTTTGGCCACCATACATTTTACGACCGACAACTCTTTTTGCATACTGTACAGGAATTCTTCTTTCCGAATTATCCATCCATACTATAAATACTACCATAAGTAGCATTATTATGAGTGCAATCGGCGCAAAAGCGTAAAACAATCCGCCTTTGCTGAAATAGCTGTACAACTGTGTCATTGTTGCCGGAATGCGGGAAACAATGCCCGCAAAAAGTATCATTGAAATTCCGTTGCCAATGCCCTTAACATTGATTTGCTCGCCAAGCCATATTAAAAGAGCTGAACCAGCTGTCAATGTAAGAATTACTGCTGCTGCCTGCAGAAAATAAGATACTCCTACAAAGGCTTCGCCGCTTGCATTGGTTGTGAGATAGTTGCCATTTCGCAGATAGAAGAAATATGCAGTGCTTTGAAGTAAGCCAATTACAATTGCTGTATAACGTGTTATACGCGTTATCTTCTTGCGACCTTCCTCGCCCTCTTTTGCAAGTCTTTCAAGGGCTGGAATTGCAACGGTTAAAAGTTGGATAATGATGGATGCATTGATGTACGGTGTGATTGACATTGCGAAAATCGTACCATAATTGAACGCGTCTCCTGTCATCATGCTAAGATAATTCATAAAGTTTCCTGCCGCCTGATCAACAATACCCATTGAGGCATCTGTAAACGGAACAGGAATTGCAGCACCAATTCTGAATATGAGAATTATAAATGCTGTATAAAGAATCTTTTTGCGAAGTTCTGGGACCTTAAACGCATTTGCAATAGTTTGCAGCATTTCAGATCACCTCAGCCTTTCCGCCAGCTGTTTCTATTTTCTGCTTTGCTGATTCAGAATAGGCGTTTACCTTAACTGTGAGTTTTTTTGAAAGATCTCCGTTTCCGAGAATCTTAACTCCGTCAAGTTCTTTTTTAATAAGACCTGCATTCTTGAGTGCAGTTACATCAACAACATCACCGTCATTGAAGACTCTTTCAAGAGCAGAAACATTTACAGACACAATTTCTTTAGCAAAGATGTTGTTGAAGCCCCTCTTTGGAACTCTTCTTTGCAAAGGCATCTGTCCACCTTCAAATCCTGGACGCATACCTCTACCAGCTCTTGCTTTTTGACCCTTATGGCCTTTGCCTGCTGTTTTGCCCTGACCAGAACCTGCACCTCTACCGATACGCTTGACTTCCTTTTTGGAACCTGCTACCGGTGAAAGCTCGTGCAATTTCATATATTCGCACCTCCTTGCTTACGCTTCGGTTACCTCGATAAGATGACTTATTTTTCTAACCTTGCCTTGAGTCTGGGGATTGTTTGGCTGTGATGAAACATCCCCGATTTTATGAAGACCAAGTGCATGGGCGGTGGCAATCTGGTCTTTTTTGCTACCGATAAGGCTTTTTACGAGCTTAACCTGAACGGCCTCTTTGCTTTGTGCTTTTGCCATTTTTACCACCCTCCTTAACCTAAAATTTCTTTAGCTGTTTTTCCGCGAATTGCTGCAACTTCTTCAGCATTGCGGAGTTGCGACAAACCGTTAATTGTTGCTCTAACAACATTACACGGATTGTTTGAACGGAGTGCCTTAGAGCGGATGTCCTGTATTCCTACTGTTTCAACAACAGCACGGACTGGACCGCCTGCGATAACTCCAGTACCTGGAGCTGCTGGCTTGAGCAAAACTACTCCTGCTCCGAACTTGCCAGTTACCTCGTGTGGGATTGTTGTTCCCTTGAGAGAAACCTTAATCAAGTTCTTTTTGGCATCCTCTATACCCTTACGGATAGCATCCGGGACTTCTCCTGATTTTCCAAGACCAAATCCAACTGTTCCATGACCGTCTCCAACGACTACAAGTGCGGAAAATTTAAAAATACGACCGCCCTTGACTGTCTTTGATACACGATTAATGGTAACAACGCGCTCTTGTAAATCCATTGTAGATGCGTCAATCTTAGCCAAAAGTATTCCTCCTTACTGTTTTAGAACTTGAGTCCGCCCTCACGAGCACCTTCTGCAAGTTCCTGTACACGACCATGATATACATAACCGCCACGGTCAAACACAACTTCTGTAATCTTATTCTTTGCGGCTCTCTTTGCAAGCAGCTTGCCAACTTCGCGAGCTGCAGCTTTATTTCCGCCGTAATCCTTGAAATCCTTCTCAACAGATGATGCTGAAACCAAGGTCTTGCCTGATACATCATCAATCAACTGAGCGTAAATATGGTTCAGGGAGCGGAAAACATTAAGGCGCGGACACTCGGCTGTGCCTGAAATTTTGCTACGCACTCTTGTGTGACGCTTTTGGCGAGCCTTATTGCTGTCTGGTTTATTAACCATCTAATTTCACTCCTTTTATTTGCCGCCCTTTCCGGCCTTGCCTTCCTTGCGGCGAATGTGTTCATCAATATACTTGATGCCCTTACCCTTGTAAGGCTCTGGTGGACGCTTTTCGCGTACTTCTGCCGCGAACTGTCCTACCTTTTGCTTGTCAGGGCCAGAAATAATGATTCTGTTTGGTGCAGGAACATCGATTGTTATTCCGTCTTCCTCGGGTATGATAACCTGATGCGAGAAGCCGATGTTCATTACAAGGTCTTTGCCTTGCTTTGCTACACGATAACCAACACCGTTAACCTCAAGTTCCTTCTTGAAACCCTTTTCAACACCCTCAACCATATTGGCGATAAGTGTGCGAGTAAGACCGTGGAGCGCTCTGTTCTCTTTGTTGTCATTTGGGCGTGTAACTGTTATTACATTGCCTTCCATTGCAACACTAATATTTTTTGGCACTGTTCTGATAAGAGTTCCAATAGGTCCCTTTACGGTAACAGTGCTACCATCGATTTTTACCTCGCAAGCTGCGGGTACTTCGATTGGCATTTTGCCTATTCGTGACATATCACTGTACCTCCTTACCAGATAAATGCAAGGATTTCGCCGCCAACATTAGCCTTGCGAGCTTCCTTGTCAGTCATGATACCTTTTGATGTTGAGAGAATAGCAATTCCAAGGCCTTTCATAACCTTAGGCATATTCTCACAATCGGTATACATACGCAAACCAGGCTTTGATACTCTGCGTAATCCTGTTATTACCTGTGATTTATTTGGGCCATACTTGAGTGCAACCTCAATTACGCCCTGCTTTCCGTCATCTTCAACAGAAAAGCTCTTAACATAACCCTCATCAACAAGAATCTGAGCAATCGCTTTCTTCATGTTGGATGCGGGAATCTTAACCGTGTCATGCTTCGCCGCATTAGCGTTGCGTATTCTTGTAAGCATATCGGCTACTGAATCGGTGATTTGCATGCCGTCAACCTCCTTTGTTGCAATTGCTCTTTTACCAGCTTGCTTTCTTCACGCCGGGAATTTGTCCCTTATGTGCAAGTTCTCTAAAACAGATACGACAAACTCCGTACTTGCGAAGATAGGCGTGCGGCCTGCCACAGATTTTGCATCTGTTATACTGCCTTGTTGAGTATTTTGCAGGTTGTGCCTGCTTAACCTTCATAGATGTTTTGGCCACAATATTACCTCCTTATCTTGCAAACGGAGCACCCATAAGTGTGAGTAACTCGCGTGCTTCTTCGTCTGTGTTTGCGGTTGTGACAAAGCAAATGTCCATACCGCGAACTTGGTCTATTTTGTCATATTCGATTTCTGGGAATATAAGCTGCTCTTTAACGCCCATAGAGTAGTTTCCTCTACCATCGAAAGAGTTTGCGTTGATTCCTCTGAAATCTCTTACGCGTGGCAGTGCGAGATTAAAGAATCTGTCAAGAAACTCATACATTCTCTCGCCACGAAGTGTAACCTTAACGCCAATTACCATGCCCTCACGAAGCTTAAAGTTTGCGACTGATTTTTTAGCCTTACAAAGTACAGGTTTTTGACCTGTGATTTGTGCCATATCGCGAACTATTGCATCAACAGCCTTTGAATTGTCCTTTGCGTCACCGCAACCAACATTAATGACTATCTTCTCAAGCTTCGGGATTTGCATTACGCTCTTATAGTCGAACTTCTTCATAAGTGCGGGAGCAACCTCTTTGGCATAGGCTTCTTTTAACCTTGACATTGTAATGTCCCTCCCTTATTCAAACTGAGCGAGGCAATCGCTCTTCTTGCAGGTACGCATTTTTTTGCCGTTTTTATCAAGTGTGTGGCCAACTCTTGTGGCTTTACCGCACTTGGGGCAAATCAACTGAACCTTATCGGCATAAAGAGCACTTTCAGCTTTAATAAGTCCGCCTGCTTCACCCATTTTACGAGGTTTAACATGCTTTGTGATAATGTTGATACCCTCAACGATTATCTTGCCTTCTGCTGGGCTAACTTCAAGTACTTTGCCTTTTTTGCCACGATATTTACCGTTAATAACGATAACTTCGTCGCCTTTCTTTACATGAACACTATTCATTCTCTTTGCACCTCCCGATTAAAGCACTTCCGGAGCGAGGCTTAAGATCTTGAGATAATCTTTATCTCTAAGTTCTCTTGCAACGGGTCCGAAAATTCTTGTACCTTTGGGATTCTTATCATCTTTTATTATGACAGCTGCATTTTCGTCAAAACGAATATATGTGCCATCATCGCGGCGTACACCGCTTGCGGTTCTAACAACAACCGCTTTTATAACCTCGCCTTTTTTAACAGCGCCGCCGGGTGTTGCTTTCTTAACAGAAGCAACTATGACATCGCCGATATTGGCATACCTCCTGCCGGAACCTCCAAGTACACGGATACACATGATCTCCTTCGCACCGGAATTGTCGGCAACCTTGAGGTAACTCTGTTGCTGTATCACAGTGGTTTCCTCCTTTGCTATGCCAATTTACTTGGCCTTTTCGATTATTTCGACTACACGCCATCTTTTATCTTTAGATATTGGGCGTGTTTCCATCAATAGTACGCGGTCACCAATTGCACAATCGTTTTTTTCGTCATGTGCCTTGATTTTAACCGTACGGTTAACTATTTTTTTATAAAGTGGATGCTTTACTCTGTCCTTAACGGAAACGACAACGGTTTTATCCATTTTATCGCTTGTAACGATTCCTATTTGAGTTTTTCTTAGGTTTCTTTCGCTCATAGTCGTTTACCTCCCTTTCTCACGCTTCTGTACCGTGAAGTTCAATATCACGCTGAATTGTCTTAATTCTTGCAATATCCTTCTTAACGGCACTAATACGCATCGGGTTGTCGAGCTGGTTAATGGTCTGCTGAAAGCGCAGTTTAAAAAGCTCATCCTTGAGTTCAAGAAGCTTTGTCTCAAGCTCATTGGCGGACAGTTTTCTGATATCATTTGCTTTCATTACTGTTCACCGTCCTGTTCTGCCTTACTTACAAATTTACATTTTACCGGAAGTTTGTTTGCTGCAAGACGCATAGCCTCACGAGCAAGATCCTCTTCAACACCGGCAATTTCAAACATTACTCTGCCTGGCTTAACAACCGCAACCCAATACTCTGGAGAACCTTTACCTGAACCCATTCGAGTTTCAGCTGGTTTTTCTGTGATTGGCTTGTCGGGGAAAATCTTAATCCAAACCTGACCGCCACGCTTAATGTAACGAGTCATTGCGATACGAGCTGCCTCGATCTGATTTGAAGTAATCCAAGTCGGCTCAAGTGCAACAAGGCCATAATCACCGTAAGTTACTTTGTTTCCACGAGTTGCTACGCCTCTCATGCGTCCTTTTTGGACTTTACGATGCTTAACTCTCTTTGGTAATAACATTACTTGGCTCCCCCTTCCTTTTTAGGTTTGCGATTGTCATGAAGAACTTCGCCTTTATAAATCCATACTTTTACGCCGATACGACCATAAGTTGTCTTTGCTTCTGCAAATCCATAATCGATATCTGCTCTAATTGTCTGCAGCGGGATGGTTCCTTCGTGATAGCTCTCTGAACGAGCAATTTCTGCTCCGCCCAAACGGCCTGAAACCTGAGTCTTGATACCTCTGGCACCAAGCTTCATTGTTCTGCCGATTGCTTGTTTAAGAGCACGACGAAAGGAAACACGCTTTTCAAGCTGTGCTGCAATGTTTTCTGCTACTAACTGTGCGTTGAGGTCAGGCTGCTTAATTTCGATGATATTAAGAGCTACCTCTTTACCAAGCTTCTTCTCACAAACAGCTTTGAGCTTATCTATCTCAGAGCCGCCGCGTCCGATAACCATGCCTGGCTTTGCACAGTGAATGTTGATGCGTACGCGCTTAGCGTCACGCTCAATCTCAATCTTAGGCACACCGGCAGGAGCAAGTGACTTCAAGAGGTACTCTCTTATTTCGTGATCCTCAACAAGTGTTGAGCCGAAATCGTTTGCTTTCGCATACCAACGAGATTCCCAGTCTTTGATGACACCGATTCTAAGTCCGGTGGGATTAATTTTCTGTCCCATTTTATAACCTCCTCCTCACTTATTCCGCTTCCTTAAGCACCAGGGTAATGTGCGATGTCTTCTTGTTGATTCTGAAGGCACGGCCCTGAGCTCTTGGTCTGATACGCTTGAGGGTAGGTCCCTGGCAAACATAGCATTGAGCTACATAAAGCTTGGAGACATCCATATCCTTAACCTCTGCGTTTGCTATAGCTGATTTTAATAATTTCTCAAGCACTTCACACGCGGCCTTGGGCGTGTGCTTGAGTATTGCCATGGCCTTGTCAGCCGGTTGATTTCTAATAAGATCAAGAACTATCTGTACCTTACGAGGTGCTATTCGCACAAATGTTACCTTAGCTGTAGATTCCATGAGTACACACTCCTTTCGACCGATTATCTACTTGCATTTGAAGTTTTGGAGCCTGCATGACCTCTGTAGGTCCTTGTAGGTGCAAACTCACCGAGTTTATGTCCGACCATATCCTCTGTTACATATACCGGAACATGCTTGCGTCCGTCGTGAACTGCGAATGTATGACCGACAAAATCGGGAAATATGGTTGAACTACGGCTCCATGTTTTAAGAACGACTTTCTCGCCCTTTTTATTCATTTCTTGGACTTTTGCGAGCAATTTAGGTTGCACGAAAGGTCCCTTTTTAATGCTTCTTCCCATTTAATTCATAGCTCCTTTCCACGACTACTTACCGTTACGATGTCTTACGATCATCTTTTCGGAACGGTTTTTCTTAGTACGAGTCTTGTAGCCGAGTGCTGGCTTGCCCCACGGTGTTACTGGGCCTGGACGACCGACTGGTGATTTACCCTCACCACCACCGTGTGGATGGTCACATGGGTTCATAACTGAACCACGAACTGTAGGTCTGAAACCAAGATGGCGTGTACGACCGGCTTTACCGATTTTAACATTTTCATGGTCAACATTGCCTACCTGCCCGACTGTTGCTATGCATCCGACAGGAACATTTCTGAGCTCACCTGATGGTAAACGAAGAAGTGCATAAGCACCTTCCTTAGCCATAAGCTGTGCTGCATTTCCTGCTGCACGGGCGAGCTGACCGCCTCTGCCCGGATAAAGTTCTACATTGTGTACAAAAGTACCGGTTGGGATGTTTACAAGTGGCAAAGCATTGCCTGGCTTGATATCTGCATTTACGCCGGCTTCTATTGTATCGCCTACTTTTAGTCCAACAGGAGCAAGAATATATCTCTTCTCGCCATCTGTGTACTGAATAAGAGCGATGTGTGCTGAACGATTTGGATCGTACTCAAGGGTGAGTACTGTTGCAGGCATATCTACCTTATCGCGTTTAAAGTCGATAAGACGATACTTTCTGCGGTTTCCGCCGCCACGATGGCGAACGGTAATTCTTCCGTAGCTGTTGCGTCCTGCATTTTTGTTGAGGGGAGCAAGCAAGCTTCTCTCAGGTGAAGTTTTGGACAGTTCGGAATAATCAGTAACCGACATATTTCTTCTTGCGTTTGTGGTCGGTTTATATACTTTTATCGACATTTTGTTCACACTCCTCTAAGTGACTTTGCGGAGATGTCGTTCTCCATACCTCATCACCGGGTTTTGTTGATTATTTATTGATTACATCATGCCATCGAAGAAATCGATGGACTTCGAGTCCTCTGTAAGAGTTACAACAGCTTTTTTCCAAGATGCTGTGTATCCCTGAAAGCGACCCTGGCGACGAAGCTTTCCTCTGACATTGAGGGTATTAACCTTCTCAACATTAACGCCAAAGAGTTCTTCTACTGCCTTTGCAATCTCTATTTTATTCGCATCCTTAGCTACTTTGAAAGTAAACTTTCTCATAGCTGTGTTAATCATGCTTTCCTCAGTGATAATCGGACGGAGGATAATATCCTGTGCTAACTTACTCATGCATATACCTCCTCGATCTTTGCGACGGAATCCTTGAGAACTATAAGTGTGTCGCAGTTAACAATGTCATATACATTAAGTGTATTGACTAATGTTGTCTTAACTCCTGCAATGTTTCTTGCACTCTTATAAATGAGGTCGTTCTTTTCAGGAAGAACGATGAGTGTCTTTTTACCAACATTGATAGCTGAAAGAAGATTTACAACTTCCTTTGTTTTGATTGCGTCCATTGAGAACTTGTCAAGAACAAGAAGCTTTTCCTCTGCTACTTTGTCAGAAAGAGCTGACTTCATTGCAAGCTTTCTTACTTTTTTATTAATTGAAAAACCATATTCGCGAGGCTTTGGGCCGTGAGAGATACCACCATGTGTCCACTGTGGTGAACGGGTTGAGCCCTGTCTTGCGCGGCCTGTTCCCTTCTGTCTCCAAGGCTTTCTTCCGCCTCCTCTGACCTCAGCGCGTGTAAGGGTCGATTGAGTGCCCTGACGCTGATTTGCCAAATAATTAACTACTACAAGATGCATGGCTGCTGCGTTAGGCTCGATTCCAAAAATCTCATCGCTGAGCATAATTGTCGAAGTCTTCTTGCCAGCTACATCATAAACTGCTACGTTAGGCATAACTTACTCTCCTCCCCTTACGCTTTCTTGACGCTGTCAACGAGAATAACGATTCCGCCTTTAGGGCCTGGGATAGCACCCTTAACTGCGATAAGATTGTTTTCTGCATCAACCTTGACAACATCTAAATTCTGGATAGTTACTCTCTCTGCACCGAGATGTCCGGCAAGCTTTTTGCCTTTGAATACTCTTGACGGATCAGAGCAAGCACCAAGTGAACCAGCGTGTCTTGCACATGGGCCGGTACCGTGTGACTCCTTAAGTCTTGAGAAATTCCATCTCTTAATTGCACCTGCGGTTCCCTTACCTTTGCTTGTGCCAGCAACATCTATCTTGTCACCAACTGCAAATGTGTCCGCCTTAAGGATGTCACCGACATTAATGCCGTCACAATCCTTGAGTCTGAACTCCTTGAGAACCTTTTTTGGAGCAACATCAGACTTTGCGAAATGGCCCTTCTGGGGCTTGTTTACTCTTTGTGCTTTTACATCGCCGAAACCAATTTGAACAGCGGAATATCCGTCATTGTCTACTGTTTTCTTTTGTGTAACTGCACAAGGACCTGCCTCGATGACTGTTACAGGAATAACATTTCCTTTTTCGTCAAAGAGCTGTGTCATACCGATTTTCTTTCCGATAAGACCTTTTTCCATAATTACCTTTCCTCCTTCGGTTATTGGTTGGCCTGTGCCAACTTGACCTTTCGATGCTAAGAGTTATGATTAAAGCTTAATCTCAATCTCAACACCGGCGGGAAGCTCAAGACCTGTCAGAGCCTCAACAGTTTTGTTTGATGGTCTGAGGATGTCTATAAGCCTTTTGTGTGTTCTCTGCTCAAACTGCTCACGAGAGTCCTTGTATTTGTGGACTGCACGAAGTACTGTTACGATTTCCTTTTCTGTTGGAAGCGGAACCGGTCCTGAAACTTTTGCGCCTGTGCGCTTGGCTGTTTCAATAATCTTTTCTGCTGCTTTGTCAACAAGGTTGTGGTCGTAACCCTTGAGTCTGATTCTGATTTTTTCCTTTACTGCCATGTTAAAGCCTCCTTGATAATGGCGGGCCCTGCTAAAATTCCAACACTCACCCGGGTGTTTCAACCCAGTGCATTTAAAAATCCGGCTAAACATATATTTAGTCCGGGGTTGGCATTAAAGCTACGGTAAAGTTCTCCCGAAACCCTGAGAAAAGCTTGTACCAGTATAATTTCGCCCGGTTTATAAATCGGACATACTCCGCAGAAATTTCCCGCCTCAAGGACGGCCACCTCCTGCATCAACGCATATCTGTGCCCTTTTTCAAAGCACGCTTAAGTATTTTAACATAAGTTTTTAGTAAATGCAACAAATTTACAAAAAAAATTTCAGCAAATTTTACTTAATTATTTGTGCCACAAAATATAGTATTTATAAGCCAACGAATACTAAATACACTCTTACAGTTTCCATGCTTATTTGTTTGCAAATATATATATTATATATAGTATAGTAAAACTTGCTGTTTGGTTAGACAATTTGCTGTTTGATTTCTAACATTTCAGCACAATTATGTTGTTACAAAAACTTAAATGTCATTCTGAAATTTTTAAGTTTTTCAGAATGACATTATTCATTTACAATTATTCATGATTGACCGTATCTTTAACAACAACATCATGTGCTCCGCCTTCAATAATTGAAACACTGCTTACAAGTGTAAGCTTTGCATTTTTCTGAAGGTCTGCAATGCTAATTGCCCCACAGTTGCACATTGTTGACCTAACCTTGCTTAGTGTTGTTGCAAGATTGTCGTGAAGTGAGCCTGCATATGGAACATAACAATCAACGCCCTCAACGAATGAAAGCTTTGCAGCACCGCCCATGTCATACCGCTGCCAGTTGCGCGCTCTTGCACTGCCCTCGCCCCAATATTCCTTCATGTAGTTGCCATTCACCATAACCTTGTTTGTTGGGCTTTCATCAAATCGTGCAAAATATCTGCCAAGCATACAGAAATCGCAGCCCATTGCAAGTGCAAGTGTTATGTGATAATCAAGCACGATACCACCGTCTGCACAAATTGGAATATAAACTCCAGTCTGCTCAAAATATTCATTTCTTGCCTTTGCAACTTCGATAACAGCTGTTGCCTGTCCTCTGCCTATCCCCTTTGTTTCGCGTGTTATACAGATTGAGCCTCCGCCGATACCTATTTTTATAAAGTCTGCTCCAGCTTCTGCAAGAAAGCGAAATCCTTCACTGTCAACAACATTTCCTGCTCCAATTTTTACGCTGTCGCCATATTTTTCGCGAATATATTTAATTACCCTGCTCTGCCATTCAGTGTAGCCTTCACTTGAATCTATACAAAGCACATCAACCCCTGCCTCAACAAGTGTAGGAACTCTCTCCTCATAGTCGCGTGTGTTGATACCCGCTCCAACAACATAACGCTTGTCGCCATCAAGAAGTTCAAGTGGATTTTCCTTGTGCTGTTCATAGTCCTTGCGAAAAACAAAGGCAACAAGACGGCCGTTTTTATCAATTATAGGAAGTGAATTAAGCTTGTGATCCCAAATGATATTGTTTGCCTCTTTAAGTGATGTTCCCTCTGTTACTGTTATAAGCTTTTCCAGAGGGGTCATAAATGTGTGAACCTTTTCATCTTTAGACATACGGCTAACGCGGTAGTCGCGGCTTGTAACAATTCCAAGAAGCTTCCCGTTTGCTGTTCCATCCTCTGTAACTGCTATTGTGGAATGTCCAAGTTTATCTTTTAGCTCGATAATATCCGCAAGAGTTTTGTCTGGAGCGATATTTGAGTCAGATGCAACAAATCCAGCTTTATAATCCTTTACCTTGCGAATCATCTCTGCTTGTTTTTCTATTGTCTGTGAACCATAAACAAAAGCAACACCGCCCTCTTTCGCAAGTGCAATTGCCATGCTATCGTCTGATACAGACTGCATGATTGCAGATACCAAAGGTGTGTTCATTGTTAATGCAGGCTCTTCACCCTTTTTAAATTTTACAAGAGGTGTTTTAAGCGAAACATTATTTGGAATACAATCAATTCCAGAATAGCCTGGCACGAGAAGATATTCACTGAATGTATGTGACGGTTCCTTGTAAAAATAAGCCATAGTTTTATTTTCCTCCTATGATATTGTCTTTTCTGTGAGGCAAATATGCCCACCTTCTAATAATATATAGACAGCCATGGACCCATTGCAAAATCAAGTGCAAAAAGTTTATAGCTGTCATGAAATTAATATATATATTAACACTTGAACAAAAGCATATCAAGACTTATGTTAATTAAATTTTAATTGCTACACAAGCTGTAAAAAATAACAGCTATGTCAATACTATTTTAGCGATATCAACGGATTGTTTTGCATCTTTAGCATAATAATCTGCTCCAATACTCATGGCGTAGTCCGGTGTCAAAACTGCACCGCCAACAACAATTTTGCACCCTGCATTGTTTTCGTGCAAAAGCCTTATAGTTTTTTCCATATTTTTTATTGTTGTCGTCATTAACGCACTTAAGCCAACAAGTTTGGCATTGTGTTTTTTAACTGCCTCCAGAACCGCCTGAGGCTCAACATTATTGCCAAGGTCAATAACTGTATATCCATAGTTTTCAAGCAACACTTTCACAATATTTTTGCCAATATCGTGAATATCTCCTTTTACGGTAGCAAGCACGATTTTTCCTTTGCTCACTGGTGCTTGGTTCTCATTTATCAGCTTTACCTTAATCTCCTCAAAGGAAAGTTGAGCCGCATTTGCACTTTGGATAAGCTGTGGCAAAAACATGGTTCCCTTTTCAAAGCCGTCACCAACCACATCAAGTGCAGGTATTATGCTTTCGTTTATGATGCTCATAACATCACAAGTTTTTAAAAGCTCCTTCGTAAGCTTTTTTGCGTCGTTTTTAAGTCCTTTTTTGACGGCATCAAAAAGTGTAAGCTCACCTTGGATTACTTTTGTGGCTTTGATTTCATTTGATGGCAATGCCTGATTTCCATAAGCTTCAATATATTCTTCTGAATTATCGTCGACACAGGTAAGTACTCTGAACGCTCTAACCGCTCCTGTCATCACATTAATATTGGGATTTATTATCGGCAAATCAAGCCCACAATTCAATGCCATTACAAGAAATGTGCTGTTGACCATCTCCCTTGCTGGCAATCCAAAAGAAATATTAGACACACCAAGGACAGTTTTAAGACCCAACTGTGTTTTGACCGTTTTCAGTGCCGACAATGTTTCCATTGCCTGCTCCTGCTGTGCAGATGCAGTAAGTGTTAAGCAATCTATAAATACATCCCTCTGTGGGATTCCATACTTCTTTGCTGCTTCCAAAATTCGTTTTGCAATTTCAACTCTTTGCTGTGCAGTTTTTGGAATTCCTTTTTCGTCAAGTGCAAGCCCGACAACAGACGCACCATATTTTGCAACTATTGGCAGGATTGTATCAATTGATTTTTGCTCTCCGTTAACTGAGTTTACTATTGCCTTACCATTATAAATACGCAGAGCCGCCTCAATGGAAGCGGGGTCAGATGAGTCAATCTGAAGCGGTGTATCCACAACCTCCTGAAGAGCCATAACGGTTTTTGTGAGCATTTCACATTCGTCAATCTCAGGCAATCCAACATTCACATCAAGAATATCAGCTCCAGCTGAAACCTGCTCAAGCGCCTGTGAAAGTATATAGTCAATATCATTTTCTACCAATGCTTGTTTAAAACGTTTTTTGCCCGTTGGGTTGATTCTTTCACCAATGATTTTGGGAGAGTTTATGGCAATTTCTCGATTGCTTGAGCAAATTGCACTTGGTATTTCGCAATTTTGCTTTTTATATTTTTCATCTCTAAACTTTTGTTTTAATAATTTTATATATTCTGGTGTTGTTCCGCAACAGCCACCAACAATTTTAACTCCAAGTGGAATAAGTTCCTTAATACTTTTTGCAAACTCCTCTTCCGAAACATCATATTCATCGATGTTAAGATTTGGAAGTCCTGCATTTGGCTTTACGACAATTGGTAAATCAGTCCATTTTGAAAGCAACTCAACCAATGGTTTAAGCTCATCAGGGCCAAGCGAACAATTTATTCCAATTGCATCTGCACCAAGTCCCTGCAAAGTCAGTGCCATTGTGGGTATACTACATCCTGTAAAGGTTCTCATATTTTTTTCAAATGTCATTGTGCAGATAACGGGCTTTTCACTGTTTTCCTTTGCTGCAAGTAAAGCTGCACGAATTTCACCAAGCTGCGTCATCGTTTCAATAACAATAACATCGGCGTCACACCCAGCAATTACTTGTTCTTTGAATATTTCATATGCTCTGTCAAAGCTTACTGTCCCAAGTGGTAAGAGCATTTGACCTGTTGGACCGATGTCAAGTGCGACCAACGCATCTGTTCCTTTAGCTGCCTCTTTTGCATTTTTTATTGAAGCTTTTACAACTTCATCAACACTATATTTGCAGTTCTTTAGCTTCTCTGCATTTGCTCCAAAGGTGTTGGCATAAATTATATCTGCACCAGAAAGAGCATATTGTCTATGTATTTCTGTTATTTTTTCAGCATTTGTTATTGAAAGCAGTTCAGGGATTTCTCCTGCCTTTAGTCCACTTTTTTGAAGCATTGTCCCCATTGCTCCATCAAGAAATACAAACTCATTTTTTAGCAGAGTATTAAAGTCCACAGCGTTCTCCTCTTTTTCGTTTTTCACAAGTAGTTTTTATCATGCAATCCTCACATGGGTCATTTTTTTGAATTTTGGTTTTTGAAAGCCCTACTATTGCCGTTACAGACTTTCGTGGAGAAAGCATATCTCCGTCTGTTATACAGAGTCCTATTTTTCTTTGAGCATCCATAACAGCAAGCAAATCCCGCTCGGAGCTAAGTGGCAAATCACCGTATCCAGGAGAAAATCTGCTGGTAATAGCGTATTCGGAAAACTCCTGTTTTATTTCATCATCTATACCGTCGCAAAGCTGTTCAATTGCTGCGCTTGCAAGACTGTCCATAATAACTGCTTTTGCAAGATCATCAACTTGAGTTTTATTTATCAGCCTGTCTGCTTCAGATGAAATTGTTGCGCATATTAAAACTGCTTTTTCGCAATAATACAAGTGCTTTGAAATCGAGTTTCCCTTAAGCTCAAGTTCACAATCCTTGAGAGCTATTTTAAATTCATTTAATCTTATAAGATTAAAGCACTTATATATGTATCGTGGCTTTATTACTGTCAATAATTCATTCTCACATTCGCCGAGTGAGATTAAAACATCTGCGGTAGGCTTTTCATCATAATACCCGAGATACTTGAGTGCTTCTTTTTTGTTAATAGAATTAATTTCAATCATATTTATCACTTGCTTTCAAATTAAAATAAATGAATGCGAAAATAAATTATGTTAATTATATTATAGAAACATTATACCAAATCTACATATAAATTGCAAAATATAATTGTTGTTTGTATGAATTTATTTTCAAATTTGCCAAAAAAAGTAAACATTTTTTGAATTTTTTGAAAAATATTACCAATTCGGTTGATATTTAATCATTTTTATACTATGATTAATACAATTGCCAAAAAAATAACAATCTCATTTCTTTTTTTAGCAAATTCGCAAAAATTTGGAGGTTCGCACTAAAATGAAAGTACAGTTTACTGAAACCGTGTTGAGAGATGCAAATCAATCCCTAATTGCTACTCGTATGCCATATTCCGAGTTTGCACCTATCCTTAAAACTCTTGATAAAGCAAATTATTATTCGCTTGAGTGCTGGGGTGGAGCAGTTTTTGATTCCTGCTTGCGATATCTTGACGAAGACCCATGGGAAAGGCTACGCAATATCCGTTGCGCTTGTCCTAATTCAAAGCTTCAGATGCTTCTGAGAGGTCAGAACATTCTTGGATACAAGCACTATCCCGATGATGTTGTTCGTATGTTTGTCAAAAAATCTGTTGAAAACGGAATTGATATTATCCGCATTTTCGACGCACTAAATGATGTTAGAAATATTGAGGTTGCAGTTGATGAAACAGTTAAGAATGGTGCTTTTGCATCTGGAACTATCTGCTTCACCATAAGCCCCATACACAATCTTGACGCTTATGTTAAGCTTGCAAAGCAAATGGAAGATATGGGTGTTGGCTCTATTGCTATTAAGGATATGGCTGGCATCATGGGGCCACAGGAAGCATTTGACTTGGTAAAGGCTCTTAAAGAAAATGTTAAGCTTCCCATCGTCTGTCACACTCATTCAACAACAGGCCTTGGGCTTATCACTTTGCTTAAGGCTGTGGAGGCCGGTGCAGATATAATCGACACTGCAATTTCCTGTATGTCAGGCGGAACCTCACAGCCACCAACTGAAACTCTTGCATATGCGTTCAAGCAGTTGGGATATGATGTTGACCTTAACATGGACGCTGTCAATGAAGTTAATGAGTTCTTTAAGCCATACAAGGCAAGAGCGCTTGAAACAGGACTCTTGAACCCCGTCGTTCTTTCGACAGAAACTGATGCTCTTAACTATCAGATTCCTGGTGGTATGCTCTCAAACCTTGTCGCCCAGCTTACCGCGCAAAATAAGCTGGACAAACTTCCAGAGGTTCTTGCAGAAACTCCACGAGTAAGAAAGGATTTGGGCTACCCACCGCTTGTTACTCCTATGAGCCAAATGGTTGGTGTTCAAGCCACTGCA
Source organism: Oscillospiraceae bacterium (assembly GCA_036654375.1). Taxonomy (GTDB): domain Bacteria; phylum Bacillota; class Clostridia; order Oscillospirales; family Acutalibacteraceae; genus RZYX01. Next base: position 7,617 of record JAVVSD010000006.1, on the reverse strand, counting down.
AATGTTCTTTCAGGTGAAAGATATAAAAACATCTCAAAAGAAGTCAAGTCTTATATCAGAGGTGAATACGGCAAAGCTCCCGGAAAAGTCAGCAAAGAGCTTGAAAAGATAGTTCTTGGCGACGACAAACCAATCACAGAGCGTTTTGCAAACACACTTAAGCCTGAATTTGAAAGAGCAAAAGCAGAGCTTGGAGATATTGCAAAAAGCGACGAGGATGTTCTTTCTTATATTGCTTTCCCTGCACAGGCAGAAAAGTTTTTTGAGAAGCGCGCACAAAAAGAAAAGAACACATTCTCATATACCATAACTAAATTGCAGTAACGGAGGTTAAATGTATGTTAGCAGGCAAAGACCTAACAATGCTCGATGGACTTACAATTTCCGTCACAGGTATTGCAATGGTATTTATTGAACTTTTAATTATTGCTCTTGCTGTTGTAATTATATCCAAGGTTGTCAGCGTATTCTCAACCCGAAAAGGCAATAATTCTTCCTCTTCTGCTGAACCGATAAATATTGCTCATGTCAGCCCAGGAACACCACTTTCCGACACAAATTCGGCAGGCAAAATTGACCTTGTAAATGTTTCAGAGGCTGATGCCGCTGTTCTTATGGCTATCGTAAGCTACCAGAGTGGTATTCCGCTGAACAGGTTAAGTTTTAAATCTATCAAGCTTTTAGAGGAGAAAAAACAATGAAATATGTAGTATCCTTAAATAACAAAAATTATGAAGTTGAAGTTACAGAGAGTAATGCAATTCTTACAAGCGTTACAGATGCTCCTGTTTCAGCACCCGTTGCAGTTTCCACTGCACCCCCTGCTTCTTCAACACCTGCAGCTGCACCTGCCACAGTAAGTGGAGGCACAAATGTTGTTTCTCCAATGCCAGGCAACATCATGTCTGTTAGTGTTAGCGTTGGACAAAGTGTTAAATCAGGAGAGCTTCTTGTTGTACTTGAGGCAATGAAGATGGAAAATGAGATTTTTGCTCCTGCTGACGGTGTTGTCAAGCAGGTTCTCGTATCAAAGGGCAGCGTTGTTAATACCGATGATGTTCTTGTCGTCTTATAAGGAGGATAAGGATGAATATTCTTGATGTATTCAGAGAAACCATTGCCAACTCAGGCTTTGCCGCCTTGACTTGGCAACAGGGTGTTATGATGCTTGTTGCCTTTGCACTTTTGTACATGGCAATAGTTAAAAAATTTGAGCCACTTCTGCTTCTGCCGATAGCTTTTGGTATGTTACTTGCAAACCTTCCCTCGACGGGAATTATGGCAGATCCCGCAGGAATTATGGACGCCTCCCAACTGGTAGCAGGAGCACATTGGTATGACAGCGGTGTCTTGCGGCTGATTTATGCAGGCGTTAAGAGCAGTATATTCCCTTGTCTTATTTTCCTTGGCGTTGGCGCAATGACAGACTTTGGTCCTTTACTTGCTCGTCCATCAAGCCTTTTGCTTGGTGCTGCTGCACAATTTGGTATTTTTATTGCGTTCCTCATCGCTCTTGCTATTGGAATTTTCACACCAGAGCAGGCAGCTTCTATCGCAATTATCGGAGGTGCAGACGGACCCACGGCAATATTCCTGACCTCCAAATTGGCACCCGAACTTTTGGGGCCGATTGCCGTCGCGGCATATTCCTATATGGCACTTATCCCGCTTATCCAGCCTCCAATCATGCGCGCTCTTACGACAAAAAAAGAGCGTGAAATCAAGATGGAAAACCTTCGCAAGGTCAGCAAGACCGAAAAGATTATTTTCCCTGTTGTGGTCACAGTAATTTGCACACTCATGATTCCAGATGTTGCCGCTCTTATAGGTATGCTTATGCTTGGCAACCTGTTCAGAGAGTCAGGCGTTACAGAACGGCTTTCCGACACGGCACAAAATTCGCTTATCAACATCGTTACAATCATGCTTGGTGTAACCGTTGGTGCGACTGCAAACGGCGCTGTATTCCTTAAGGTTCAGACTCTTGCCATCATCTGTCTTGGGCTTATTGCCTTTGCTTTTGCAACTGTTGGTGGAGTTCTTCTCGGCAAGCTTATGTGCTTTGTCACAAAAGGCAAGGTTAATCCTCTCATCGGTGCCGCTGGAGTTTCAGCTGTTCCAATGGCTGCTCGCGTTGCACAGACCGAGGGACAAAAAGCAAACCCATCTAACTTCCTTCTCATGTATGCTATGGGACCTAATGTTGCTGGTGTTATCGGCTCTGCAGTTGCCGCCGGATTTTTCCTTTTACTCTTTGGCGCAAAATAATAAACCAACAGCTGTTTTTGTTTAAGTATTAAAAAGCTCGACCACCACAAAATCAGTAGAAACGAACAATATACAAAAGCCTCAATTGTAGTCCTTTATAACTACAATTGGGGCTTTTTATTGCAGATAAAAACATACATCTCTAATTAGAAATGAGTTTTTAATACTTTTCTTTGTCTATCCATAAAATAACAACGACTTCCTCACGCTATTGGCTTTTTTTCAGCCCTTTTCAACACAACGACATATCTCTGTGCAGTCTTGGTAAAAACAGTCCTCAGCTTTATTGTGATTTGAGAACAGCTTTTGCTGTCTGCTCAAATGCACTTGCCCCGCAACTTAAAGTTGCATTATTTTCCGCTTTTATCACTTCTATTTAACATCAAATATGTTCTTTCAAGCTTACCTTCAAAGAGCCTTTTACTATGCCTTATTATAGTGAAGTAAAACAAGTTAAAATATTCCCATGAAATGTTGCATTGCAAGGCTTACACACGCGATGCTTATCCAGCAACACAGCCCAAGGAAAATAGGCTTTCCTCCACTTTTCACAAGCTTTACAATGTCTGTATTAAGACCAATTGCCGCCATTGCCATGACTATAAAGAACTTGCTGAGGATTTTGAACGGACTAAAAAAGCTTGCAGAAACGCCAAAGCTTGTTGCAATCGTTGTAATGACTGATGCAAGGATAAAATATAAAATAAAAAACGGAAAAATCTTTTTCATATCAACCTTTCCACCATGCTCGCTCTTTTCCTTTTTTGTTCTCCAAAATGCAAGGACAAGTGTTATTGGAATTATTGCAAGCGTTCTCGTCAGTTTTACAATTGTTGCTGAGTCGAGTGTGTTGCTGCTATGTATGCCGTCCCATGCTGCTGCCGCGGCTGTTACTGATGAGGTGTCGTTTATTGCTGTTCCTGCAAACAGGCCAAAGCCCTCGTTTGACAGCCCAATTGCCGCACCAAGCGTTGGAAATATCAGTGCCGCAATTACATTGAACAAAAAGATTACCGAAATTGACTGTGCAATGTCCTCATCGTCCGCATCAATGACGGGTGCAGTTGCAGCTATCGCAGAGCCTCCACAAATACTTGAGCCAACTCCGATAAGCGTTGCTATCTTTGTTGGCATCTTTAGCACCTTGCAAAGCACAAAAGAAACTATTAATGAAGTTGATATCGTTACAAGAATTATCGGCAAGGACTGACTGCCTGTTTTAAGTATTGTTGAAAGGTTAAGCCCAAAGCCCAGCAGTATAACTGCATATTGTAAGATCTTTTTTGAAGTGTAATTTATTCCTGCCTGAAGGTTTGTCTTGTTTTTTAAAAAAAGCGTGATAACCATCCCTGCAAGTATTGCAAACACAGGCCCACCAACAACTGGTACAAGATTTCCAAGGTACCATGCAGGAATCGCAATTGCAATGCAAATGAGAATTCCCATAAAATATTTTTTTATCATTTTTTCTCCTTTAGTCCTCAAGTATTGAAATAGACATTGGAGTTGTATCTGTCTCAACTTCAAATCCACAGTTTCTATAAAAATTTATTTCGCCATTTACAGCAATAAGAATTACGCGTAAAAATTCCTTGTATTTTTCCTTTGTCATTTTTACAAGCTCTCTGCCAATACCAAATCCCTGATAGTCTGGTCTTACAAGCACATACTGTATATATGCCGTCATAACCGTGTCATCCAACGCACTGATTAATCCAACAAGCTTGTTGCCATCCCATGCCGAAAAAACAGTGTTGTAGTTTATCATGGCTTGCTCTAAGATTTCTGGGTGTTTCCCCGAGGCCCATTCAACTGCCAAAAACAAATCCTGTAGCTCAGCCTTTGAAAAATCTTTTGTTTCTTTATATTGTATATCCATGCTTTCTCCTTAAAAGTTTTTTGAATTTCGTCGCCAGTGAAACAAGTATTGCTGCGCAATTCCCTCAAAACCTTTTGTACATTCCGGAAGCCCGTTTTCATAAAGCTCTGACATCACTCTTTTTACCCAGACATCAACAGGAAACGCGTCAATGTGTTCGCAGCCATAAAGAAGCGTGCATTGTGCAACCTTTGCACCAACTCCCTTGATTTTCAAAAGCTCTTCACACGCCTGCTCAATTGGCATATCCTTTAATTTATAAATGTCAACTTCTCCGCTTGCAACCTTTTGTGCCGCATCAAGAATGTATTTGTTCCTAAAGCCTGCACGAAGCGGAGCAAAATCATCGAGTGAAAGATTGCAAAGCTCCTCCGCCCCTGGAAATGTGTAAAGCCCCTCTTCTATTGGCTTTCCAAAATTCTCACACAGCCTGCTTATTATTCCTTTTATTCGTGGAATGTTATTGTTTTGAGAAATGATAAAGGAACACAAGGCTTCCCAAGGGTCTTGATTTAATATTCTTATCCCTGAAAACTCTTCTGTCGCCATTAAAATGTTTTTATCTTTTTTTAGTTTTTGCAGAATTTCTTCATAATCTCTTCCAAGGTCAAAATAGTTAAACCAAATATTGTTAAAGTCATTTAGAGAGGTATGAAATAAAATCCCCTCTTCTTTTTCTTCTATTCTCAGCAGTTTTTCTTTTACAACACCCTGCCAAATTCCATTATTATTTTCCCAGCGAAATGCTTGTCCGCAATTAAGGCACAGTTCGACAGAAAAATTTGCAAGGTTCTTTATAAGTATTTTATTTTCAATTTGCTTTATTTCCATTATTTCACATCCAAGGATAAATTTTGATGAATTTTCATGATTTTTATGTTGCTTTTTCACAGTGACATTTTTCATGAATATTTTGAATAATATTGTACAATTCGCTGATATTTTTGGAGATTGTAAAGAGGTTTTAACGATAAGTAATTACTATGGTTTTTAACCGCATTTTCTCCACAATGCCATAAAAAACTGAAAAACGCTATAAAATAGGGGTAAAAAGGCAAAGTTATGAACATTTTCCACCGAGTTTTCCACATAGATTGAATTTTTCACTATACACACCGTATAATGCGATTAATTGTCCACAATATTTATTTTAATAAAAACACTTGACAAACCGAGAGAATATTTGACACAAATCTTGCCAAAACTATTGCCAGGAGGTAATGCAAATGATTAAAGGGGTAAATATGCAAGTTTTGGAGATTAAAGATACAGGAAATGACTATTTTGAGAGAGTTCTTCTCTTTGTCAAGCCAGAATACTACAGCGTGGACAAAGAAAAGCTGCAAAAACAAGCTTGGGATTTTACAAGAAACATCGGTATGCCACCGCCTGTTCGCAAAAGTGTTAATTGGAAAACTGCCACAGCAAAAGCAGCGGCAGCTATTGTAGTTGGTCTGGTTCTTTCGGTTGTCATTGTTAATCTTTGATTCTTGACCAATATTCCTTGGCGGCCTGTTCAGTTTTATTATCGCCAAACTCATAATATTTAGCATTTTTGAGTGTATCAGGAAGATATTGTTGGCTTGTCCAATGGTTTTTATAGTCGTGAGGGTAGTTGTAAAACTGCCCTTTGTTTTTATTGTCATCTCCGTCAAAGTGCATATTTTGCAAATGGCGTGGTATTGTTCCCAAATTGCCTTTGTGCAAGTCTGCCATCGCATTGTCAAACGCAAGATATGCCGAATTCGACTTAGGCGAATTACATACAAGTATGACTGCGTCCGCAAGAGGAATCCTTGCCTCTGGAAGCCCCACCTGCAACGCTGTGTCCACCGCTGCCTTAACAATTGGAATTATCATAGGGTATGCAAGTCCAACATCCTCACAAGCACAAACAAGAAGCCTGCGTGTTGCCGAAGGCAAATCTCCTGCATCAAGCAGTCGTGCCAGATAGTGTAACGCTGCGTCTGGGTCAGAGCCTCTCATTGACTTCTGAAACGCCGAAACAATATCGTAATGCTCATCCCCGCCTCTGTCATATTTCATTGAAGAGCGTTGCGCGAGTTCCTTGGCAGTTTGTACAGATATTTTTCTGGTGTTATCTTGTGATATTGTTGCAAAATAGCACAGCTCAACCGCGTTTATTGCTTTTCTAACATCTCCTCCACAAGCGGTAGAAATATAGGTTGCAACTCCATCTTCAAGCTCGATTTTTTCTCCAGACTCTTTGCTCAAAAAGTCAAATGCACGCACTACCGCGCGCTCAATTTCAACAGGAGAAACAGGCTTAAATTCAAACACTGTTGAACGACTGAGAATAGCATTATACACATAAAAATACGGATTTTCCGTTGTTGAAGCTATTAGAGTTATTGAGCCATTTTCAATATACTCAAGCAGTGACTGCTGTTGCTTTTTATTAAAATATTGTATCTCGTCAAGATACAGCAAAATCCCGTTTGGAGCAGAAAGCGTATCAAGCTCTGCCACAATATCCTTGATGTCCGCTATTGAAGCATTTGTGCCGTTAAGCTTGCGGAGTGTTCTGTTTGTTGACTTTGCAATAATGCTCGCAAGTGTAGTTTTTCCGATTCCTGACGGCCCATAAAAAACAAGGTTGGGCAGCATACCTGATGCAATAATATTTCTAAGTGCCTGCCCCTCAGACAGCAAATGTTCTTGCCCAACAATATCGTCAAGCGTCTGTGGTCTAAGCCTGTCTGCAAGTGGTGCGGACATAGTATCACCTCTGTTAAATTAATGGATATATCATACCATAATAATAATTAGTCTTCAACATTTTCAGTTGCTGAAGGCTTATAATTTTCCAATATTGCAAATCATAACATAAAGTCTATTGCCCCTACCTTTGCTTTAAAAATCTGAAATTTTACAACTTATTTATTAACCGTGTTTAAATCTAAACCTCATGTACAAATTTTATCTGTGGCACAAGAATTAATTCTCTTTTTAAATCTAACCCCTGCTGCAAATTTCCTCCGTGGCACAGGAATTAATTCTCTTTTTAAATCTAAACCCCATCTACAAAATTGCTCCGTGGCACAAGAATTAATTCTCTTTTTAAATCTAACCCCTTCATAAAACTACCTCTGTGGCACAGGAATTAGTTCTCTTTTTAAATCTAAAAACTATCTTTAAACTACCTCTGTGGCACAGGAAGTAATTCTCTTTTTAAATCTAACCCCTTCATCAAACTACCTCTGTGGCACAGGAAGGGGTCAAGGGGAAACCAAATAACGGATGACATTTTGGTTTCCCTTTGTTTCCTTTCTTTGGTTCGTTTCTTTTGAAATAAAAGAAATGAACAAACCGCTTTTGTAATTAATAAATCAAATTACAAAATAAGCGTTAGTTTAAAGAAGAAAACCAAGATTTTAGCTTTCACTTGTGTGGGTTTGCTTTAAGTTATATGTTTATTCATTTCTTTGCCTGCCAAAGAAACGAACCAA
>JAVVSD010000005.1:1951-102497 GCA_036654375.1 Oscillospiraceae bacterium | reverse complement strand
GGTAAGGCAGAGGTCTGCAAAACCTTTATGCCCCAGTTCAAATCTGGGTGGTGCCTCCAAAAAAATGTCGAACTTTGTTCGGCATTTTTTTTGCGTAAAAATAATTGTAGGTTATGCTAAAATTGGCTTTATTCCTTTTTATGTATGAAGAAATTTTGTGTGGATTATTGTGAAAAATGCCATCGAATTAGTAAGGCAGAGCTTTTATCCTCTTGCGGAAATCGAAAATTAAGAGAATTCATCAGCTTATGCAAAACTTAATGGCAACTTTGCAAAAAACTTAATAATTTATCAACAATTATAGTTATCGATTTTGTTGATAGCAGTCAATAACTATGATATAATTATAGGAGTTTTTAAATGCTAAATTTTGGATTGGAGAGCTTATGAGTACTGTAATATATTTTTCTGGAACGGGCAATTGCTATCACATTGCCAAGACGATTGCAGAGCATCAGGGTGCAAATCTTATATCTATCGCTGATTTTGAAGGTGAAACCATAAATGACGATAAAGTGGGGTTTGTTATTCCTGTCTATTGTGGTGAACTTCCGCTAATAGTTAAGCAATTCTTGTCAAAAGTAATAGTGCGTGGAAAATACATATGGGCGCTTATAGCAAGCGGAGGAACGGTTGGCACAGCTCTTAAAACAATGGATGAAATGCTAAGGTACAATGAAATGCGTCTGCATTTTGGCGAACTTCTTATGATGCCAGACAATAGCATTATTACAATGCCAAAGCCTGATGATACAAAGACTGCTCTTTTGAACGAGGAAAGATTGGTTTCAGAAGTCTTGGGGATATTAGATGAGGAAAGGCAAAATGAGTATCCAGTTGAAAAGTTCCTTGGAAAAACAAGCAAGCTTCAGTGGGCATCTCTAAAAGGTGTGGTTGGCATAAACGACAAGAGGGTTGATAAAAAAAATTGTACCGATTGCGAAATCTGCATCAATATTTGTCCCATGAAAAATATTGTAAGAGTCGGAGATAAAATAAAGATTGGGCCAAATTGCACAAACTGCTTTGCGTGTATGCATTGGTGTCCGACACACAGCATAAAGGCAGGGTTTATAAAAGTTTCGTCGGCAAATCAATACACACATCCGCAGGTAAAAGCAAGCGAGCTTTTTAAAAATAAAAAATAAATCAAAAGAGCCTTCCAATTGATTTTGGAAGACTCTTTTTTAAAAACACATTTTTAAAAAAGTAAAAGATTGCTTTATGCCTTAAACAGCGTTGTTATTTACAATCATTACAATTTTCAGAACTCTTATTTGCATTCTTGTTTTTCTTGCTCTTCTGCTTTTTAGAAGTCTGATTTGCTGTTCCTGTACTCTGTTGATACTGACTATTTTTCTGCATTTCATTGTTTTGTCTGTTTGGCTCCATGAAATATCACCTCTTTAAATTAATGTAGCCATAAAAGAATGGCTTACAATTTTATTATTTCACTTGTATGAGAACATATTCTTAAACAATTAAATCCAACTTTTAATATAAAATAATTAATTGATTACTATTTACATAAAATACAATATGAAGTAAAATAAAGGAGTGTAAAATTAATACTAATATAAGTTTTGTGCCAAGTTTTTTTCCGTGGGGTGCAAACAAGAAAATATTCGTACACGGACGATGGAATGGAAAATATTATGCAACCAGTTTATAAAAGAATTTTGCTTAAATTAAGCGGTGAAGTACTTGCAGGTGAAAAGGGAAATGGAATTGACTTTGATACAGTTATAAAAATCTGTTCATCAATCAAAGAATGCTATGACATGGGCGTTGAAATTGGCATTGTTGTTGGTGGAGGAAACTTTTGGAGAGGACGCACAAGCGGGAACATGGACAGAACAAGAGCAGACCATATCGGAATGCTTGCAACTGTTATGAACTCACTTGCACTTGCTGACGCTTTTGAGCAGCTTGATGTCCCAGCAAGAGTTCAGACGGCTATTTCAATGCAACAAATTGCAGAGCCTTATATCCGCAACAAGGCAACTCGCCATTTTGAAAAAGGCAGGATTGTAATTTTTGGTTGCGGAACTGGAAATCCATTTTTTACAACGGACACTGCGGCAGCTCTTCGTGCAGCAGAAATTGATGCAAACATAATTTTTAAAGCAACAAATGTTGATGGAATTTACAATAAGGATCCAAAAAAATTCGATGATGCGGAAAAATTTGAAAAAATCACACACACCGAAATTTTAAAGAATGGTCTTAAGGTAATGGATAGCACTGCGGCGTCACTTTGCAGAGATAATCAAATTCCGATTTTGGTATTCAACCTAAACGACCCAAACAACATTGTTCGTGCAGTATGTGGCGACAATGTGGGAACAATTGTAACCGAATAAACAATTGATATATATCAATTATTGAAGGGATGGGAATACTAATGGAAACAGTATTTAATACAGCTACAGAAAAAATGGAAAAGTCGATATCAGCTCTCAAAAATGACTATAATTCAATAAGAGCAGGCAGGGCAAATTCTGGTGTTCTTGAAAAGGTGTTGGTTGATTATTATGGCACACCAACCGCAATTAATCAGCTCGCTGCCGTATCAGTTGCGGAGGCAAGAATTCTTGTAATTCAGCCTTGGGATATATCAACACTTCACCCAATAGAAAAGGCTATTCAGCAGTCTGACATCGGCATTAATCCACAAAATGACGGAAAAGTAATCCGCCTTATGTTCCCTCAGCTCACTGAGGACAGAAGAAAAGATATCGTCAAGGATATTTCAAAAAGAGCAGAGGATGCAAAGGTCACAATCCGTGCAACCCGCAGAGAAAGCATAGAAAAATTAAAGGCAATGAAGAAAGAATCAGTAATCACAGAAGATGACCTTAAGAACGGTGAAACAAAGCTTCAGAAGATAACAGATAAATATACGAAGCTTGTTGATGATGTTCTTGCGTCAAAAGAGAAAGAAATTCTTGAAATATAGAACATACTATATATTAATAATTTGGGCGGGCATTGTCCCGCCCAAATTACAAATTGAGATAAAGTTATTTTCAAGGGGGCATATGAATTGCCAAAATTACCAGATAAAAAGTATTTGCCAAGACATGTTGGCATTATAATGGATGGAAATGGGCGTTGGGCCCAAAAGCAGGGACTGCCAAGAACAGAAGGTCATAAGCAAGGTGCGAAGGTTTTTCGTAAAATCAGCGACTACGCTTACAAAATTGGCATTCCATATGTAACATTCTACGCATTTTCAACAGAAAACTGGAAAAGACCAGTTGATGAAATTGATACATTAATGCATATTTTTCAGGAGTATCTCCTTATTGCTGAAGAGTCAAAAGAAAAAAATGAGAAGCGTGGATACTGTTTAAGGTTCATAGGCGACACTGGGGCAATTCCCAAAGAGCTTGTTAACCTTATGGACGAAACCGAGCAAAGAATAACTGAAAAGACCCGTACGGTCATTAATATAGCCATTAACTATGGTGGCAGGCAGGAAATCTTAAAAAGTGTTCGTGAGCTGGCAGAAAAGGCATCAAAGGGATTGATAGATCCACAAAAAATTACTGAAAAGGATTTTGAAAAAGGATTGTTCACAGCTGGTATGCCAGATGCAGACCTTATCATAAGGCCAAGTGGCGAATGCCGAATGTCAAATTTTCTAACATGGCAGTCTGCATATTCCGAGCTTTGGTTTTCGGAAATTCCATGGCCAGATTTTACAACTGACGATTTTGATACTGCACTTTTGGAATATGTTAGGCGAAACAGGAGTTTTGGAGCAGTTTAAACGAAAGCTAAAATGAGATGCGGATGAGATTAACAACCGCATTTAAGGAGAGGTTAAAAATTAAACAGAGGATTATTTCAGGAGCGGTCCTTGTTGTTGTTATGGGACTTGTTTTCTGGGGCATATATACACCGATTTTTGGAATATTCTTTGGACTGTTGTCCGCAATGGCTTCGTATGAAATTCTTAAAGTTACAAAGGTGCAGAATAAAGAGGTAAAAGCTATTTCAATCTCATTTGCATTTATTGTTCCGCTATATTTGGAATATGGGTGCAGGTTCCCGTTTGGGATAGCATTGCTGATATTTATATTTGCACTTCTGCTCATAATGCTTGCAAATCATGAAAATACAAGGTTTGAGCAAATTGCGATTGCAATTTACGCCTCAGTATTTATTCCATTTTGCTTTTCAACCTTTATTCTTGTTCGTGACCTGTTTAAAATGTATCCAAATGAAATCAACAAAATGAATGCACTTTTTCTTGTAATAATTGGAGTCAGCTGTTCATGGCTAACGGACACTTGTGCATATTTTGTTGGGGTTAAATTTGGCAAGCATAAAATGTCACCTGTCATTAGTCCCAAAAAATCAATTGAGGGAGCAGTAGGTGGTGTTGTTGGTTGCCTTGCACTTAATATGCTCATACTTTACTTGTTTAACACATATATCTTTGACACGCCATTTATGAGCTATCTTGTGTTTGCACCAATTTCTATTGTGCTTTCACTTGCAAGTATGTGCGGAGATCTTGTGGCATCAATAATAAAGAGGAATTACGGAGCAAAGGATTATAGCAATCTAATTCCTGGGCATGGCGGAATAATGGACAGATTTGACAGTTGTCTTTTTGTAATGCCGATACTTTATATTGTAATTACAATCATACACAGCTTTTAAGTCAAAAGCGGTAAATTAGCACGAATTAATAAATAAAAAATTAAGTACAAACTAAATGAAATTAATCGTAAAGATGTAAAATATATTCTTATTGTTTGTATCTTGGGAAGGAATGGTCATAATAATGAACAAGAAACTTTCAATACTTGGCAGTACAGGTTCAATAGGTAAACAGGCACTTGAAGTTTCAAAAAAATGTGGCTTTGAGGTAACTGCTATTACAGCATCGAGCAGTGCAAAGGAGCTTGAAAACCAAATCAGAGAATTTAGACCAAAGCTTGCGGCATTGGTTGACGAAAGTGCTGCAAGGGATTTGGCTGTGCGTGTAAGAGATACAGGCACAAAAGTACTTGGAGGAATCCAGGGAATTTGTGAATGTGCAAGAGAGAAAGAGGCAGACACAGTCCTTAACTCTATTGTTGGAATGGCAGGTCTTCTTCCAACTCTTGACGCTATAGATGAGGGAAAGGAAATTGCTCTTGCAAACAAAGAAACACTTGTTGCAGGCGGAAAGTTAGTAATCGACAGGGCCCGTGAAAAGGGTATCAATATCTATCCGGTGGACAGTGAGCATTCGGCAATTTTTCAGTGCCTTCAGGGAAGACCGTCAAACAAAGCTCTAAAAAGAATAATATTAACAGCTTCTGGCGGGCCATTTTTTGGCAAAACAAGAGAAGAACTTTTAGATGTCACCGTTGAGCAGGCACTTAAGCATCCAAACTGGAGCATGGGTGCAAAAATAACAATTGACTCTGCAACAATGATGAACAAGGGGCTTGAAATCATCGAAGCTGTATGGCTGTTTTCAATGCCTGCGGACAAAATTGATGTTGTAGTTCACAGGGAAAGCATCATACACTCAATGATAGAGTATGATGACAATTCGGTTATAGCTCAGCTTGGCCTTCCAGATATGCGAATTCCAATTCAGTATGCTTTGACATATCCAGAGAGATATGAGTCGCCTGTTGAACAGCTCGACCTTACAAAGCTTGGTACACTAAGCTTCGCAAAGCCGGACTATGAAACTTTTGATTGCCTTGCAATTTGCAGAGATGCAATCAGAAGAGGGGGGCTTTATCCAGCGGCTGCAAACTCGGCAAATGAACAGGCAAATGCAATGTTCAGGCAGGGAAGAATAAAATTTCTGCAAATTGGCGAACTTGTTGGAGAGGCAATGGAAAACGCACAAAACATAGAGAATTATACACTTTCTGATGTTCTTGCGACGGATAGAATGGCAAGAGATTTTGTGATGGAAAAAGTCGGCGGAGATAATTTCTATTTTGTCTAATAGCTTGATAGCATTAAGATAGAGGTGGTAAATATTTATAATATAGCAAGTATTGGTACGGTATGGAACACTGTTTGGCCATTCTTAGTAGCTATACTCTTTTTTGGAGTAATAATCTTAATACATGAGCTTGGACATTTTGCAACTGCAAAAATGTTTAAAGTCAAAGTAAATGAATTCGCAATTGGAATGGGACCAGTCCTTTTTAAGTTTCAAAAAGGAGAAACACAGTATTCAATTCGCCTGTTCCCAATCGGCGGATATGTGAGTATGGAGGGAGAGGATGAGGAGAGCGATGATGACTCCGCATTTAACCGTAAACCACCTTGGAAGCGTGCAGTAGTCCTGAGTGCAGGCGCACTTTTGAATCTGCTTTTGGGCGTTGTTTTAATGGCAATAATCATCTCCACAAGTGATGCAAAAATAGGAATTCCAAAGATTGCACAGTTCGTTGGAGAAAAGCCACAAAGCCAAGAGTATGGGCTTAAAGCAGGAGATAAGATAAAAGAAATCAACGGAAATAAGGTTTACACAACCTATGATATAAACTTCTTTATGATGCGTGATAAGGACGCTGTCTTGGACTTTACTGTTGAGCGTAACGGAGAAACAGTGCAGGTAAACAGCGTAAAATTTGCAACGCGTGACATAGATGGAATAAAAGCAGTAATATATGATTTTAAAATAGTCGGTCTTGAAAAATCATTTGGCACAGTTTTAAAATATTCATGTCTTGAATCGCTTTCAATTGCAAGAATGGTTTGGTTAAGCCTTTTTGACATCGTGACAATGCAGTTCAGCCTAAATGACCTTTCAGGGCCAATTGGGACAATGGAAATCATTGCAGATACAGCATCTCAGGCAACCAAGACAGATTATTCTGGAATTCTAACAATAATGGCATTCATAACGATAAATGTCGGAATATTTAACCTCTTACCATTCCCTGCACTTGATGGAGGACGACTTTTCTTTGTAATAATCGAGGGAATAAGGCGGAAGCCGATACCGCAAAAGTATGAGGCTCTTGTCCACAGCATAGGAATTATTCTTTTGCTGGCACTCATGGTGATAATAACATTCAATGATATAATAAATATATTTAAGAGGTGAGTGGGTTGATAAACAGACGAAAAAGCCGTGTTGTAACTGCTGGCAATGTAAAGATTGGTGGAAATTCTCCAATTAGTGTTCAGTCAATGCTAAATATGCCATCTCACGACATTGAAGGTAATGTAAGACAGGCAAAGGAGCTTCAAGATGCGGGTTGCCAAATAATTCGCACATCAGTTCCTGATATCGAGTCTGTAAAGCTTGTTTCGGCACTTAAAAATGCAGTATCAGTTCCAATAGTCGCAGACATTCATTTTGACTATAAAATTGCACTTGAATGTGCTGCAGCTGGTATTGATAAAATAAGAATAAATCCTGGAAACATTGGCTCTGACGAGAGGGTTAAAGCAGTTGCACAGGCTTGCCGAGAAAAAGGAATACCAATTCGTATAGGTGTTAATTCTGGCTCAATTGAAAAAGAGCTTCTTGCAAAATATGGATCACCAACACCAGAGGCAATGGCAGAAAGTGCTATTAACCATGTCCGAATTTTAGAAAAATTTGATTTTGAGGATATTGTTATTTCAATCAAATCCTCAAATGTTCAAAATATGGTCAGTGCATACAGGCTTGTAGCACAGCAGTGCAATTATCCACTGCATTTAGGCGTTACGGAAGCAGGCACAGAAAGAATGGGAGTAATCAAGTCAAGCATTGGAATTGGCTCTCTTCTTTTGGACGGGATAGGTGACACCATAAGGGTTTCAATAACCGATAATCCTGTAAAAGAAATCTATGCAGGAATGGATATCCTTAAAGGAGCAGGCATAAAAACAGATTGTCCTCAAATAATTTCTTGCCCAACTTGCGGAAGAACAAGGATAGATATAATCTCCATTGCGAATGAGGTTGAAAAAAGACTTCGCAATTGCAATAAGCCTATTGTTGTTGCTGTTATGGGCTGTGTAGTTAACGGGCCGGGAGAGGCAAGGGAAGCAGACATCGGGATTGCAGGCGGAGATGGTGAAGGACTGATATTTAAAAACGGAGAAATTCTACGCAAGGTTGATGAAGGTTTGCTCGTAGATGAGCTTATGCGTGAGATAGAGAGGATATAATTAGTGGGCACCACAACATTCGGAGATGTGTTTGGAGGTTTCATTGACAGTGAAAAGTATTCACAAATAATTCATTTACATATGACATCAATGAAGCTGGACAAGCAAAACAGGAATTTATATATTAAAATAAAAACTGAAAACGCTACACAACAATCTCTGCTTGAAACTTTTAAGGCAGAGATTAAGAGCATTATGAACCTAACGCAAGTTAAAATTATTTATGAGCAAGAAACTATGGAGTTTTCACTTGAATATATGCCAAAGGTAATTAATGAACTAAAATCTAAAATACCTGCATCAAATGGCTTTTTGGAGGACGCAGCGTTTGTCGAGCAGGGCAATAAGCTTGTTATAAATATGACTCATGGCGGTGCAGATATTCTTAAAGCAAATCACTGTGATGAATTTATTTGCAGATGTATAGCCCAAAAATTTGGAAAACAATTTGAGGTTGAGTTTGCTGGAGAAACCAGTATTGTTGCTGACGATAAAATATTAAAACAAATGCAGAAAGAGGCGGAGCAAACAGCAAAGCTTCAAAGAGAACAGGCAACAGATGAGGAAAATTCACAGCGACCACACGAAATGAAGGACGGCTTACCACTGTATTTTGAAACGGCAAAGATGATATGGGGCGACGCAATTAGAAAGCCACCCAAGCCAATACAAGATATAAAATATGATGACGGCTTGGTTGTCGTCTGGGGCGATGTTTTTGGACTTGATGTCAGAGAAACAAGGGATAAACGGAGCAAAATAATTAACTTTAATATAACTGATTACACCAGCTCATATAGCGTAAAAATCTTTGAGCGGGCAGAAAATACACAGTCATTTTTAAAAGAAATTTCAGATGGACTAACAGTAATTGTCCGCGGAAATGTAATATATGACAGTTATAAAAAAGAATATATTATTGAAGCAAAAGCCATTGCAAAGGTGAAAAAGGAGAAAAAAACAGACGATGCACCAAAGAAGCGCGTAGAACTTCATATGCACTCCAATATGTCTGCAATGGATGGCATGACAAGCGTTAAGGACCTTGTCAAAAAAGCACATGACTACGGTCACCCAGCTGTTGCAATAACGGATCATGGGGTGCTTCAGGCGTATCCAGATGCAATGAATATGAGTGAGCAACTTGGGATCAAAATCGTCTATGGAGTGGAGTCATATTTTGTTGATGATACAGATATTGACTTGTCTGAAAATACGATTCAGGAGATAATGAAAGCAAAAAAAGCCAAGTCGTATCACCAGATTATACTTGTTAAAAATGCTGTTGGACTAAAGAATTTGTACAAGCTTGTTTCAACAGCACATACAAAGAACTTTTACAAGCGCCCACTGACCTTAAAAAGTGAGCTTATGAAGTATCGTGAAGGTTTAATACTGGGAAGTGCCTGTGAAGCAGGAGAGCTTTACAGAGCAATACTAAGCGGTGAGAGTGAAGAAAAAATAATGGAAATTGCTTCATTCTACGACTATCTTGAAATTCAGCCAAACGGAAACAATGCCTTTTTGATAAGAAATGGCACAGTTTCAAGCACTCGTGAGTTGGAGGACATCAACCGCAAAATAATAGCAATCGCAGATAAGCAAAACAAGCTTGTAGTTGCAACCGGTGATGTTCATTTTATGGACGACAGGGATTCTGTGTTCAGAGCGATTTTGATGGCTGGGCAAGGCTTTACGGATGCAGATGAGCAGGCACCGCTCTATTACAGAACAACGCAGGAAATGCTTGACGAGTTTGCCTATCTTGGGCAGGAAACAGCATTTGAAGTTGTTGTTGAAAATCCAAACAAAATAGCCGAAATGGTTGAGCAGGTAAGACCAATCCCAAAAGGAAACTTTCCTCCAAGCATTGACGGCGCAGAGGAAGAGCTTAGAACAATCTGTTGGGAACGAACAAAAAAAATGTATGGTGAACCTGTTCCTGAATATGTTGCCACAAGGCTTGAAAAGGAGCTTTCATCAATCATAAAGAACGGATTTGCCGTTTTGTACATAATCGCACAAAAGCTCGTTAAGAACTCTGAGGATAACGGATATCTTGTTGGGTCCAGAGGTTCAGTTGGGTCATCATTTGTTGCAAATGCTGCGGGAATATCAGAGGTAAATCCTCTTGCACCGCATTATCGTTGTGCCAATTGCCTTTACACTGATTTTTTTCTTGACGGTGAAGTTGGTTCGGGCTATGACTTGCCACCCAAGGATTGTCCTCACTGTGGAACGCCAATGCTTCGTGATGGACACGACATTCCGTTTGAAACTTTCCTTGGTTTTGACGGCGACAAAGCACCTGATATTGACCTTAACTTTTCGGGTGAATACCAGTCGCAAGCACATCAATATACTGTTGAACTTTTCGGACAGTCGCATGTCTTTAAGGCGGGGACAGTATCCACAGTTGCAGACAAAACAGCCTATGGGTTTGTTAAAAAATATCTTGAAGCAAGAGGCGTGACAGTGCCTAATGCAGAGGTTGAAAGGCTCACAATTGGATGCACAGGAGTAAAAAGAACAACAGGCCAGCACCCGGGAGGAATGGTTATTGTTCCAGACAATTTTGAGGCAGAGGATTTCACAGCTGTACAGTTTCCGGCAGATGATGCAGAAAAAGGAATGATGACAACACACTTCGATTTCCATGCCCTGCATGACACAATATTAAAACTTGATAACCTTGGACATGATGTTCCAACACTTTATAAATATCTTGAGGACTACACAGGTATTCCTGTAATGGATGTTGACATATGTGACCCCAAGATTATTGAGTTATTCACAAGCCCTGCACCACTTGGCGTAACTTGTGAGGATATTGACTGCGAAACGGGAACGCTTTCAATGCCCGAAATGGGAACTCCGTTTGTTCGCCAGATGCTTTTAGAGTCCGAGCCAAAGAACTTCTCGGACCTTATTCAGATTTCTGGTCTTTCACATGGAACGGATGTTTGGATAGGCAATGCACAGGAGCTTATAAAAAATAAAACTTGCTCAATTTCAAATGTTATAGGAACTCGTGACAGCATAATGGTCTATCTTATGCATAAGGGTGTGGAGCCTGGAATGGCATTTAAGATAATGGAGATTGTGCGTAAGGGAAAGGCAACTAAATTACTCACAGATGAGCATAAGGCTGCAATGAAAGAACATGATGTTCCAGATTGGTACATAGATTCATGTATGAAGATAAAATATATGTTCCCAAAGGCACACGCCGCGGCTTATGTTAGTGCGGCACTTCGGCTTGGCTGGTATAAGATTTATAAGCCAGTTGAATATTATGCGGCATTTTTAACCGTTCGTGGTGGGGATTTGGACGCAGCTTCAATAATGTCTGGCAAGGAGTATGTCGTTTCAAAAATGCGTTCTATCAATGCAAAGGGCAAGGAAGCAACAGCAAAGGAGCAGTCTGAATTTACAAGCCTCCAGGTTGTTAACGAAATGCTTGCGAGAGGCATAGAATTTTTAGGAGTTGACCTCTATAAATCAAACGCATCAGTTTATCAAATTGAGGATGGCAAAATAAGGCTTGCGTTTTCATCTATCAAAGGGCTTGGAGGAAACGCAGCTCGAGCGCTTGCAGATGCAAGGGATGATGGAGAGGGTGCTTATATTTCTGTTGATGATTTGCAAAGAAGAGCGGGTATCTCAAGCAGCGTAACAGCGTCGCTTAAAGAGGCTGGAGCGCTTGAAGGAATTCCAGAAAGCAGTCAGATGAGTCTTTTTTAAAATATGTGTTGACTAATTAAATTCATTATGCTATCATAGTAGCACACTAAAGCAGTGGCGCATTGTTTATTCAATGTGCCACATATTATAATTAATGATATAGAATTAAAATTATAAGAAACAAACAAAATACATTTTAACATCAGGCTTGTGGAGGATTATTATGAAAAGATATGCAAAAGTTACCCCAGAGGGTACACGAGATTTACTTTTTGAGGAGTGTAGTGCAAGAAGAATTGTTGAATCAAGGCTTTCTGCGTTGTTCAAATCAAGGGGATACAATAGAATAATAACTCCAAGCATTGAGTTTTTTGATGTCTATGACCGAGAAAGTGCAGGCATATTACCCGAATCAATGTATAAGCTGACAGATTCACAGGGCAGGCTTATGGTGCTAAGACCAGACAACACACTGCCAATAGCTCGTGTTGCGGCAACAAGGCTTAAGGAAATGAGCCTTCCAATCCGTCTTTATTACACACAAAAAGTATTCAGACAAAGCCCATCACTTACGGGACTAAATGATGAGGCGGCACAAAGCGGAATTGAGCTTGTAGGCTCAAAAGGGTTAAGAGCGGATCTTGAAATCATCACAACCGCTGTGGATGCTTTAGATGAATGCGGTGTCAAGGACTACAGAATAGAAATTGGGCATGCAGGTTTTTTTAAGGCACTTTCAGCAAGCCTTAACACAGACGATGAAACAAGAGAGAAAATTAGTATATTGATAGAGGCAAAAAACTATGCAGCACTTAATGATATAATCGACAATCTTGAAACAAACGAAACAACAAGAGCAATAAAGATGTTGCCTCGTCTTTTTGGAGGAGTCGAAGTGCTTGACAAGGCAGCACAGCTTTGTGCAAGTGAAGATGCAAAAAAATCACTTGACTACCTTAAAAGTGTGTACAGCAGACTTGCCGATTTGGGGCTGGGAAACAAAATAAATATTGACTTAGGACTGGTACATAGAAGCAACTATTACACAGGGGTTGTTTTCAGAGGATATATAGAGGGGTCTGGAATAACAGTGCTTTCAGGCGGAAGATACGATATGCTGATTGGCGAATTTGGGAATCCACTTCCAGCTACAGGCTTTGGCGTTGAGGTCGACGCACTTGCAAATGCAATGCTATCCAGAGGAGAGATAAGACCAACAAGACCTGCCGATGTCCTTGTATTTGGCGAAAATGGGTGTGAAATAAAGGCACTTAAGCATTTGACAGAGCTTACTGAAAAAGGCTTTATTTGTGAAAATAGTGTGTTTGAAACCGCGAATCAGTCGCAGAAATATGCAAGAAAAAAAGGCATCAAACGCTTTGTACTCGTAACAGCCGAAAAAATTACAGAAACGAAGATATAGGGGAGTGAAATCAATGCGACCGATACGAATAGCTTTAACAAAGGGCAGACTTGAAAAAAACAGCATTAAGCTTTTTGAGGCAATGGGACTTGACTGTTCCGAACTCAAAAACAAGGGACGCAGGCTAATTCTTCCCGTCGGTGATTTTGAAGTTGTGCTGGCAAAGGCGGCAGATGTTATAACATATGTTGAGCATGGCGTTTGCGATTTAGGAATCGTTGGAAAAGACACAATTGCAGAAAACGGAAGAAGCTTCTATGAAGTGACAGATTTGGGCTTTGGCAAGTGTAAATTTGCACTTGCAACAAAGGTTGGAGCAGATTTTTGGAGCGGATACAATGTAAAGTGTATCGCAACAAAGTATCCAAACATTGCTCGCAAATTTTTTGAAAGCAAGGGTATGGATATAAAAATCATAAAGATAGAGGGTTCTGTGGAGCTTGCACCACTTTTAGAGCTTTCAGATGCAATAGTAGATATAGTCGAAACAGGCTCAACGCTAAAAGAAAATGGGCTTGAAGTTATCGAGGAGATAATGCCCATTTCAGCAAGAGTGATTGTCAACATGGCAAGCATGAAGCTTAGAAGAGAAGAGATTGAAAATCTCATTAACAAAATAGAAGTGGCAAAGGGTGAGAAAATATGTTATCAATAACAAAGGCAGACGGCTTTGCAGAAGTCGAAATGATAAACAAACTAAACCTTAGAAGCAGTGAAATAGACCGCAAGGTTAACGGTGAGGTTAGCGACATTCTGTACAGTGTGAGAATGGAAGGCGATGACGCAGTTCGTGCCTATACTATGCAATTTGACGGTAAAGCACCTGAGCAGATAGAAGTGACAAGAGCAGAAATAGAGAGTGCAGCCGATAAGTGTGACAAGGATTTTGTCTTTGCGCTTTATAAAGCAGCAGAAAATATACGCGATTTCCATGAGCGTCAAAAACAGCAAAGCTGGCTCAACACTCAGGAAAACGGTGTAATAATGGGGCAAAGAATAAGAGGGCTTAAAAGAGTTGGCATCTATGTTCCGGGTGGTACAGCCGCCTATCCTTCATCAGTGCTAATGAATGCAATTCCTGCAAAAATAGCGGGAGTAGAAGAGATAATAATGGTTACTCCTCCAACAAAAGAAGGCACAGCAAACCCAAACATTCTTGCCGCCGCCGCCGTTGCAGGAGTTGACAAAGTGTTTCTTGTGGGTGGGGCGCAGGCTGTTGCAGCACTTGCATATGGCACGCAGTCAATACCTCGTGTGGACAAAATTGTCGGTCCAGGCAACATTTATGTTGCCACAGCAAAAAAGCAACTTTACGGGACAGTTGATATAGATATGATTGCAGGTCCAAGTGAAATTCTTATAATAGCAGATGAAACGGCTAATCCAAAATTCCTTGCCGCCGATTTGCTTTCGCAGGCAGAGCATGACAAGCTTGCAAGCTCAATTCTTTTAACAACAAGTGAAGAAATAGCAAAAAGCACAGTGGAAGAGATTGAAAATCAGTTGGCAAAACTTCCAAGGCAGGAAATAGCACAAAGGTCAATAGATGATTTTGGTGCGGTAATTGTGTGCGAAAATCTTGACAGTGCAATCGACTTTGCAAATGAATTTGCACCAGAGCATCTTGAGTTGTGTGTAAAAAATCCACTTGAATATATAGGCAGGATTGATAACGCTGGCTCGATATTTCTCGGCGATTATTCACCGGAACCACTTGGAGATTATTATGCAGGGCCAAACCATGTTCTTCCAACCAGCGGTACTGCTCGCTTTTTTTCACCGCTCTCAGTTGACAGCTTTATAAAGAAATCAAGCTTCATTTACTATACAAAACAGGCACTTCAAGGTGCAAGTAGCGACATTATAAAGCTTGCACAAACAGAAGGGCTTGATGCACACGCAAACTCAATAAAAGTAAGATTATAAATTGGAAGGTGGCAAATCAAATGCCATTTGAACTAAATGAGAAAATAAAAAATCTTAGCCCATATGACCCAATTTGTGGAGAATATCCAATAAGGCTTGACGCAAATGAGTCGTTTGTTCTGCCTCCTAAAAACATACAAAACAGTATTGTGGAGGCACTTTCAAGCGTGTCTTTTAACAGATATCCGGATTGTCTTGCAACAGAGGTTTGCAAAAAGTTTGCAAAGATTTGCAATGTGTCAGAGGAGCTTGTTGTTGCGGGAAATGGTTCAGACGAAATTATCTCGATAATAATGACTGCATTTTTGCAAAAGGGTGACAAGGTCATAACGCTTTTGCCAGACTTTTCAATGTATAAATTTTATACAACTCTTGTTGAATGTGAGTGCAAGGAGTTTTTTAAGGACGAAAACTTTAAGGTTGATTTTGAAAGTCTTATTGATGAGGTAAACTCTTCAAAAGCACGAATGGTCATATTTTCAAATCCATGCAACCCGACTTCTGTGGGTTTTTTGGCAGATGATATCAAAAAATTGATTGAATGTACAGATGCACTGATAGTTCTCGATGAAGCATACATGGACTTTTGGAATCAGTCGCTTCTTTCGCAGGTGCAGGATTATGATAATTTGATAATTCTTAAGACCTGCTCAAAGGCTTTGGGCTTTGCCTGCGTTCGTCTTGGCTTTGCAATAGCCAATAAAACGCTCACAGATGTCATAAAGGCGGCAAAGTCACCCTATAATGTAAACTCATTAACACAGGCGGCGGCAGATGTTTTACTAAGCCACACGCAATATATTGAGCAGACAACGAAGTCTATTATTAAGTCGCGTAAAATGTTGTATGCTGATTTAAAAGAGATAGAGCAGAAAATGCCTGAAAAGCTGAGGCTATATGAGTCGAACACAAACTTTTTGTTTGTCAAAACAAATGATGCAACAAAGATTTTTGGCTACCTTAAATCACAGGGGATAATTGTTCGCAACATGAACGGGTATTTGAGGATAACGGCTGGAACAGAATTTGAGAATCAGCAGGTCATAAAAAACTTAAAGAAATTTTATAAGGTGGGATAAGAATGAGAACAGCGGAGCTACAGAGAAAAACGAAGGAAACAGATATAAACATAAGCCTTTGTCTTGATGGCGGAGAGGTCGAAATAAACACAGGTATAGGCTTTTTTGACCATATGCTAACCGCATTTGCAGTTCATGGCAACTTTGGGTTAAAGATTGATGCAAAGGGAGATTTGCAAGTCGACGGACATCACACTGTTGAGGATGTCGGCATTGTTCTTGGCTCTGCATTTTCACAGGCACTTGGAGATAAAGGCGGAATAGCACGATTCGGGAATATGTTTATTCCAATGGACGAGTCACTTGCAGGTGCAATAATTGATGTTAGCGGAAGACCTTTTTTGGTTTTTTCTGCAAGCTTTGAGCAAGAACAGGTTGGAAATTTTGATACCTGCCTTTGCGAGGAGTTTTTTAGAGCATTTGCAAACAACGCAGGCATAACTCTGCACGCAAGTGTGGTGTATGGCAACAATGCACACCACCAGATAGAAGCACTTTTCAAGGCAGTAGCACACTCACTTAAGGCTGCCGCTGTAAGGACAGATGGCGCAGTTCTCTCAACAAAAGGAACACTCTAAAATCAGGAGGCACAAGATGATTATTTTTCCTGCGATAGATATAAAAGACGCGACCTGTGTCAGGCTAAGCAAAGGTGATATAAAAACAGCTCAGCAAGTGGCACATGACCCAATAGAAACTGCAAAAAGTTTTAAGCAGGCAGGTGCAAAGTGGATTCATGTAGTTGATATAGACGGTGCATTTGCTGGCAAAAGAATTAATAGCGAAATTGTAGTAAATATTGCAAAGACAAGCGGACTGCTTGTTGAAGTTGGTGGCGGTATAAGAACAATGGATGACATTGATTTTTATCTTCAAAACGGAGTTAGCAGAGTAATTCTCGGCTCTGTTGCATTGTCAAACCAACAGCTTGTTGTTGATGCAGTTGAGAAATATGGCGAAAAAATAGCCGTTGGCATTGATGCAAAGAACGGAAAGGTCGCGGCAGAGGGTTGGGTAAAAGACAGCTCAGTTGGCTACATAGACCTTGCTAAACAAATGGAGCAGGTGGGTGTAAAGTATATTATCTTTACAGATATTGCAAGAGATGGAATGCTTACGGGACCAAATACAGAGCAACTTAGCAAACTCAATGATGCCGTTGCCTGCGATATTATTGCAAGTGGCGGAGTGACAGACATAAATGACATAACAGAACTGCGTAACAGCGGTCTTTATGGCGCAATCTGTGGTCGCTCAATATACAAAGGTACATTGGATTTAAGCAGTGCGATTGAAGTGTGCAATTGCTAAATTGACTATGTCAAAAGCGAAAGGAATGCTTAAAATGAATTTGGATAAATTTTTTATAAAGAGTGAGCTTATACCGGCTATAGTAACCGATGAAAAAGATGGGGCAGTTTTAATGCTTGCATATATGAATAAGGAGTCGCTTCAAAAGACACTTGAAACAGGATACACATGGTTCTTTAGTCGTTCACGCCAAAAGCTATGGAATAAAGGTGAAACCTCTGGACACACACAAAAAGTGGTCAGAATAACAAGCGATTGCGATAATGACACATTACTTATAAAAGTAAAGCAAAAAGGTCCTGCCTGCCACACTGGCAACAGAACCTGCTTTTTTAATACGGTATTGGAGGAGGAAGAATAATGCAAGATGTTTTTAAGGACTTATATGAAATTATTGAAGACAGAAAGCAAAATCCGCAAGAGGGGTCATATACTTGCTATCTTTTTGAAAAGGGAACAGACAAGATACTAAAAAAGTGTGCAGAAGAATGTGGAGAAACGATAATAGCTGCCAAAAATGGCAACAACTCTGAAACAATTGGAGAAATAAGCGACCTGCTTTTCCACCTTATGGTGATGATGGTAAACGAAGGTATACCACTTGAAGATATCGTTACAGAGCTTGAACACAGAAGAGAAAAGCAAGGAAACCTTAAAACCTTTCACGAGGTGGATAAAGACACATAATAAGAAAAAATAAAAGCACCCCAAAGGGTGCTTTTTATAATATCAATACATTACATCGTCATCAAACAAAAAACGGTTTTTAATTTCGTTTTGAATGTCCTTAAGCTCTTCTTTTATATCAACCGGAATATCCTTAAGCTCTTCAAGCTGGACTCTTATTTGAGCCTTAAGGCTTGGATACTCTCTTAAAATTCTTTTAATGTGTAGGCGTGTTGGAAAAGAAATTGACTTAATCTTTGACTTTAAGTCGCTAATTCTTTCAAAGACATTGTTATTCCCAGAAGAGCCAACCTCAACAACTTCAACATCAGAATCATCAAGGGATGCCGAGCGAATTGATTTGATTTTGCTTCGAAGGACATTGATATCAATGGTTGCGATAACAGCAATAAGGAAATCAATAATAAAGATGGCAAGCAAAACATAGATTGCAATATCAAAATACTGCTGTGGAATTTTTTGAATAAGACTTGTTACAGAGGGATTAATAAAACGAATAAAGATAACAGACAAAATGCCCCATATAACTGTATGCTCAAGACATATTCTGCCATGAAGATTCATGAACCTATTTGAATAATCCCACCAACGGGCATTAAAAATCTTTTCCATAATATAGCTTGTGAGGTATTCAACCAAGTCACAGACAACAATGCCAAGGAAGAAAACAATAATCAGGTTATGTGCAAATGGCTGAAGGAAAATAGTCATTGAAAGAGCAGAGCATCCGTAAATTGGGCATAACGGCCCAGCTAAAAACCCTCGGTTAATAAACACAAATCTATGGGCTTGTCTTGTTTCACTAAATGTACACCAAATGCACTCAAGTATCCAACCAATAAAACTGTAGAAAAAAAAGAAAGCAATATATAATAAAATCTTGTCCATAAAACACATCCTAAAAATTAAACCATTTTCAACCCTAAATCCATAAATTTAAGATTATACTTCTCTGAAATAGAGTAAACAATTTCAACCGAAGCACAATACTTATCTGACATAGTAACAACGAAAGACTCCCTGTACTTTGGAGGAGTGAGAGTGAGAGGCCACATATGACGCAAAATAATGTTTTCCTCTTTTTTTGAAATGGTAGTAAGCTTTTTTGCATTTTCCGCAGCAAATGCAGGGTGACGATATCCATGAAGCCTGTGGCTTCCGTCGTCCTTTTCGTGCCAGTCATAATAGAACAAATCATGAAGCAGCCCAGCTCTTGCAGCGGCACTTGTGTCAAGCCTCAATTTTTTGCATACAAGAAAAGACAGATAAGCAACACTCATGACATGCTGTAATCGGTTTATGTCATAGTGCTGCACATAATCGGCAAGACTTTTAACTTCCTCAGTAGCAATCAAATCCTCGATTAGTTCATAGAACTCAGAGTCAATTAAATTGTCGAGCGATAGAGATTTCTTATATGCTGAAAAAACAGTTCCCATTCAATCAAAATCCTTGTGATTCATATATTTGACATCTAAACAATAATTTAAACTAAATTTATTAATATAATGTAAACAAATCATTAAAATAATGTATCATTTTGAAAGCGTTCAAGCAGTAATCTTGCAACTCCATCATCAAAGTTTGCACCAATAACGCCAGTTGCAATATCTTTAAGCTCCTGAACAGCGTTGCCTGTTGCATAACATTCGTCAGCAGTGTCAAACATCATAATATCGTTATGGTTATCGCCAAAGGCAACAACCTTGTCAGCTCTGCAAATCTTTTTTAGCATTGTTGCACCATTGCTTTTGCTTGCCATATCGCTGTAAACTTCTAAAAACCAATAGGGTGAGTAGCTGTCGCTATAAAAGGCACACGAAACTCCGGGTATTAAACAAAGTTTTTCATAAATAGGCAAAAGCTCAGTATAAAGGTCAATAAGATTAAAATAGACAACATCAGAATTATCAGGTACATCATAGCTGTCAACCTGATAAAATCTATAGTCAAAAAGGGGCTTGCGTTTTTCATAAAAGGTTTTGTGAATGTCCAGTTGAAGATGAGTAAAAATAAGGTCTATTGCATCATCTTTAAGGATATACATGAAAGGACTTTTGCCAGCAGATAAAAAAACATCAAGTATTTTGTCAGCCGCATCTTTGTCCAGCGGGTAGTGATGCAGATTCTTTTTGTCCTTTAGATCGTAAATAAAAACGCCGTTTAGCAAAACAATTGGAAGCCTGATATCAACATTGTCAAGAAGTCCCCTAATAGAACCTTGGCTTCTTGCAGTTGCAACAGAAAAAAGCATTCCATTGTTAATAAGCATATTGAGAATTTCGGCGGATTTTGCCGAAACACAAATATTAGGTGTCAGTAAAGTTCCATCTAAATCAGTTATGTATAGTGTACTCATATTCTTTCCCCACAATAAAATCCAAACAATAATTTATACTAAAAGGATACCATAAAATGAAGGAATATACAATGTTAACAAAAAAATTCTTGTATACAACGATTAAAAAGAGTATAATAATTTCAAATAATTTAAGTGCGTAGCACCATATGCGGAGGTACAAAATGCTTGGCAGATATGTCAGAGTTAAAGTTACCCAACCTATTGGCTCCTTGGATAAGAGAACCAATATGAAGTATGGGTTAAATTTTGGCGAAATAGATTTCGTCACCACAAGAAAAAGAGAAAAATTCAAAGCTTATATAATGGGAATTGAGCATCCGGTCAAAACATTTGATGGAAGAGTAATTGCAACAATGCTTTTGGATGGCGAGCGGATTCTCATTGTTTCTCCAAAGAGCAAAAGGTTTATTGAAACAGAAATTTTTGACGCCTTGCGATTCATAAATATTGATGATAAATGCAGATTAGATTGTCTTTATGAGCGTTCATGTGGAGCTGTTGTTTTCAGGTCTGTTGATGGTGAGATTAGATATCTGTTAATAAAAAACAAGCGAAGTGCGCATTGGAGTTTTCCAAAAGGCCATGTTGAACGAGGAGAGAGCCTTGAGCAAACAGCATACCGAGAAGTGCTTGAGGAAACGGGAGTTCATATTGACTTGATTCCAGATTTTATAACAGAGTCAGAGTATACAATTCAGGGAAGAGTTGAAAAAACAGTCAACATTTTTCTTGCCAGCACAAATGACAGCGAAACAATAATTCAGGAGGAAGAAATCGACGATTATATGTGGATGAACTTTCAGGATACAATGGATAAGCTAAAGTTTGAGAATGACAAGAAGATACTAAACAAGGCTCATGATTTTCTGCTTTCAAAGGATATAATTTAAGTGAATGAGCTATGTGAACATCTTTCATTTACTTTTGAACCAGAATTTGTTGTAAGTAGTTTAAATTATATGAATTTAAGCCGTCGATTTTAATCGGTGGCTTTTTTTATTTCGTGAAGACAAAAAAACGCCACTCAAATTTTGAGTGGCGTAACAAAGCGTTTGATTTATTGTAGCTTTATTTAAAACTTAGATGTTAAACAGTTTTTTAGCATTTGCAATGTTTGCTACAAGAACTTCATCTGGTGAAATTTCACGAAGCTGTGCAATTTTTTCAGATGTATAAGAGATAAGGTCAGAGGTGCAACGCTTACCACGAAATGGAACAGGAGTCATATAAGGGGCATCTGTTTCCAAAAGTAATCTGTCAAGCGGAATGGCTTGTGCAACCTGTACGGGCTTCTTAGCATTTTTAAAGGTAACAGCACCGCCAAGCCCAATATACATACCAAGTTTTATAACTTCATTTGCCATCTCAACACTGCCTGAAAAGCAGTGAACAACACCACGGGGTTGGTATTTTGTGAGCAATCTTAAAGTGTCCTCATGTGACTCTCTGTCGTGGATAATAACAGGCAAATCAAGCTCGTTAGCAATTTGAAGCTGTTTTTCCAAAACCTCAATCTGCAATTCTCGTGGGCAAAAGTCATAGTGATAATCAAGACCGATTTCACCAACAGCAATACACTTTGGCGTATTTAAGAGCTTAACAAGCTCATCAAAATCATCATCGCAAATGTCAGAGATTTCATGAGGATGAAATCCGCAGGCGGCATAAATTCCGTCATACTTCTTTGCAAGTTCAAGCGAAAAAGCAGAAGTTTTAAAATCGACTCCGCAGTTGATGAGTCCGCAAACAGAACCGTCAAATAAGCAATTTAAAACCTGCTCTCGGTCAGTGTCAAAATCCTCATCATCATAATGGGCGTGAGTGTCAAAAATCTTTTCCATTATCTTATCTTTGCTCCAATTTCAAGATTGTCAACAAAAAGAACACGAACATCACCGTTTGAACAGTCGGCAGCAAGAATCATTCCACAACTTTCAACACCACAAAGAACAGCAGGCTTAAGGTTTGCAACAACGACAACCTTGTGTCCAATCAAATCCTCAGGTTTATACCATTGTGCAATGCCAGAAGCAACAGTTCTTGGCTTTTTGCTTCCATCGTCAAGTGTGAGCTGTAAAAGCTTTTTAGCACGTTTAATTGGCATACAGTCCTTAATCTCGGCAACCCGCAGCTCAACTTTTGCAAAATCGTCAATCCCAATTTGTGCAATACCCTCAACTTCGTTCTCTTCCTCTTGTTCCTGCTCTTTAGCGGTTGCCTCTATCTCTGCAAGAAGCTTTTCAGCATCAATCCGGTTAAACAACGGAGTGGCAGTCCCAACCTTTGTTCCGTTTTTAAGTCCGCCAAAGCTTTCAAGGCTTTCATAGCTTGTAACATCTGTGTTCATCTGCTCAAAGATCGATTTTGCAGTGTCAGGCATAAAAGGAGAAATAAGAATTGCAACAAAGCGAATACTTTCAAGCAAATTGTAAAGCACTGTTCCGAGCCTTGCTTTTTTCCCCTCGTCCTTAGCAAGAAGCCAAGGAGCAGTTTCGTCAATATATTTGTTACTGCGTTTTGCGAGATTTAAAATAGATTCCAACGCATCGCTAACTCTGAATTCTTGAAGCAAAGATTCAACCTTGTCAACAGTTGAGATGGCAAGGTTTGAAAGCTCGTCATCAAAATCACCTTTTTCACATGGTGGCAAAATCTCTCCGCCAAAATATTTGTTTGACATTGCAATAGTCCTATTAACAAGGTTGCCAAGTGTGTTTGCAAGGTCTGAGTTAAAGCGTTCAATAATTGTTTCATATGTGATTGAGCCGTCTGAGGTGTAAGGCATCTCAGAGAGAAGATAGTATCGAACAGCGTCAACTCCAAATAGCTTAACAAGGTCGTCTGCATAAATAACATTGCCACGCGACTTTGACATTTTGTCGGCTCCAAACAGAAGCCAAGGATGACCAAAAACCTGCTTTGGCAAAGGCTCACCAAGAGCCATAAGCATAATTGGCCAATAGATTGTGTGGAATCTTACTATGTCCTTGCCGATAATATGAACATCAGCAGGCCAGTATTTTTTATAAAGGTCACCAGAACCGTCAGGGTCATAGCCAAGAGCGGTTATATAGTTTGAAAGAGCATCAATCCAAACATAGACAACGTGCTTGTCGTCAAAATCAACAGGAATACCCCATTTAAAAGATGTTCTTGAAACACATAAATCCTGAAGACCGGGCTTTATGAAGTTGTTTAGCATCTCTTTTTTGCGGCTTTCTGGATAAATATAGTCAGGGTTGTCCTCAATAAACTGTTCAAGCTGTTTTTGATACTTTGAAAGGCGAAGAAAATAAGCCTCTTCCTTTGTTGGCTTAACTTCTCGACCACAGTCTGGACATTTGCCGTCAACAAGCTGTGACTGAGTCCAAAATGACTCACAAGGTGTGCAATAAAGCCCCTCGTATTCACTCTTATAAATATCATCCTGCTCATAAAGCTTTTTAAAAATCTTTTGAACAGCAGCTTCGTGGTAACCATCAGTTGTGCGGATAAACTTGTCATAGGTTGTGTTAAGAAGGTCGCAAATACTACGAATTTCGCCTGCAACCTCGTCAACATATTCTTTTGGAGAAACGCCGGCATTCTGTGCATATTCCTCAATTTTTTGCCCGTGTTCATCTGTTCCGGTCAAAAAGAAGACATCATAGCCCTGCATTCGCTTGTACCTCGCAAGTGCATCAGTCATAACGATTTCATAGGTATTTCCTATGTGTGGCTTACGAGAAGTGTAAGCAATTGCAGTGGTAATGTAGTATTTTCCCTTGTTCACGCCGATTCCTCCTGATTCTTTAGCAATAATTTACATGATTTTCAATTCAATTATGATATTATATACCATATTCTATGTGTTTTTCAAGGATTATTCATCCTGCTGTGAAAGCCTAACGACTTTATATGCAAGTTCCTCGAGCTGTTCCATCTTTTCAAGCTTGCCAATCTCCTGCCTAAACCCCGCAGCACCACGCATTCCCTTGATATACCAGGCAGCGTGCTTGCGGGCTTCTCGCATACCCAAATAGTCGCCTTTGTATTCACAAAGCTTTCGAATATGCTTTAGCATAACAGACATTCTCTCAGCAACTGGTGGCTCTGGCAATATTGAGCCATGATTGATAAAGGCATTTATTTGTGAAAACACCCAAGGTCGTCCAAGTGCAGCTCTGCCAACCATAACGAGGTCGCAATTTGTGTATTCAAACATTTTTGCGGCAGAAATTCCGTCAATAATGTCGCCGTTGCCAATGACAGGAACAGACACAGCTTCTTTAACTTGCTTAATGATGTCAACATTAATAGGTGGAGCGTACATCTGCATTTTTGTGCGTCCATGTACAGTGATGGCACTGACGCCAACACTTTCAAGCCTCTTTGCCATTTCAACAGCATTAATAGTGTCAAAATCCCAGCCAGAACGGATTTTAACGGTGACAGGAACATCAACACTTTTAACCACAGTTTGTGCAATTTTCTGTGCAAGTATGGGGTTTTTGTGAAGTGCAGAGCCACCTCCATTGCCCGAAATTTTCGGAGCAGGACAGCCCATGTTTATGTCGATGATGTCGGGAGTAAAGTCAAGAGCCTTTACAGCGGCATCTGCTACAATCTGTGGGTCATCACCAAACAGCTGAATAGCTGCAGGGCGTTCAATATCATAAACGGTCAAAAGCTCGGTGCTTTTACTGTCAGAAAGAATTATTCCCTTGGAGCTTGCCATCTCTCCAACAACATAAGAAGCACCGTAGCCGACGCAAATTTCACGAAAAGCGCGGTCAGCAACTCCCGCCATTGGAGCCAGTGCGGCAGAACCGCTAATTTTAACATTCCCTATGTTCATTTAACACACCTCACTTTAAAAAATGCCGATAAATCAGCAACAGTAATATATTTTATCACAATCCCTCGAATTTGCAAAATGTTATATTTAATGCTATAATATCCTCGCTTTATTTAAGGCTGTAAGGTAGCAAAATTCATTTTGTAGAACAGGTGGCAGTTTCGCTGTATCTACGGTATATTGTGTCAATAAATTACCAATTTATCGCTGCATATTTTGACTAAAAAAACAGATAGATAGCTCTTACTTTTGCCGCTTACTTGACAACCACAAAATGAACGCACATGACATTAAATACTGATTATAAATAAGTGAATTTTCCTTGAAAGGATAATAACATGAAGTTGCTCGTAATTGATGGAAACAGCATACTAAACAGAGCCTTTTATGGCATAAAACTGCTTTCAACAAAGGACGGTAGGTTTACTAACGGCATATATGGATTTATGAATATTCTTACAAAGCTAAGGGACGAATATTCTCCAGAGGCTGTTGCAGTTGCTTTTGACCTAAAAGCACCAACCTTTAGACATAAAATGTATGATGGCTACAAAGCGCAAAGAAAAGGAATGCCACCGGAGCTTGCTCAGCAAATGCCAGTTCTTAAGGAGCTTTTGACAGTGCTTGGATACAAAACTGTAGAGCTTGAGGGCTATGAGGCGGACGATATTTTAGGAACGCTTTCAAACGCCTGCGGCAGCGACGACTTTTGCTATATTGCAACAGGCGACAGGGACAGCCTCCAGCTTGTGAGAAGCAATGTGAATGTGCTTTTGGCATCAACAAAAATGGGTAAAGCACAGACAATTTGTTATGATGAAAATAAGATAAATGAGGAATATGGAGTTGTGCCAAAGCAACTCATTGAGATAAAAGCACTAATGGGAGATAGCTCAGACAACATTCCTGGTGTTGCAGGAGTTGGGCAAAAAACCGCTTCGGACCTTATTGCCAGATTTAGTAACATTGACAATATTTATGATAATATTGAAACTCTGGATATTAAGCAGGGTACAAAGGACAAACTTGTAAAAGACAAAGAAATGGCATATCTAAGCCAAAAGCTTGGCAGAATATTTTTGGAAGTGCCAATAGATAAAAATCCAGAAAGCTATAAAATGATTGAAGCAGACAGAGAGAAAGCCGCAAAAATTCTTGCTTCGCTTGAGATGTTTGGAATGATTGATAAACTTGGGCTTAAAGCAGATGGTGAAACAGAGCAAAAAGCTAAAGCCAAAGAAAAGAGCCTTTTGCTTGAAGAGTGTGAAAGCTTTGATGATTTACTATCAAGCATAAAGGAGAGTTTGAAGGCATATTTTATCACAGAATATCAAAACGGTGAAATAACAGATATTTATTTTAGTTCAGAAGCCAAAATAGTAAAGGTTAGCAATTCAAATCTTGAGTTTGGTTCGTTTGTCAAAAGACTTTTTGAGGACGAAAAAATAGAAAAGTATACAGCAGATTGCAAGGAGCTTTTCAAGTATTGCATTCTCAATAATATAAAGATAAAAAGCATAAAGATGGATATTTTACTTGCCGGATATATATTAAATCCATCTGCAAGTGGGTATGAGCCACAACGCCTTGCACAGGAGTACAATGTTGCACAGGTGAATGTTCAAAGTGATAATGAGCTTGCAAAACAAACAGCGGTTTTGCTTCCAGTTTGCAACACTTTTAAAACTTTGATAGAGCAAAACAATCAGCAATCACTTCTACATGATATCGAAATTCCGCTTGCACAAGTGCTTGCCTCGATGGAAATAGCAGGCTTTGAGGTTGATGAGCAGGGTATAACCGACTTTGGAAACGACCTTGCACAACGGATTGCAGAGATTGAGGAAAGTGTATATGAGCAGGTTGGTTATCAATTTAACCTTAATTCTCCAAAACAGCTTGGTGAGGCACTTTTTGAAAAGCTTGGACTACCAGCAAAGAAAAAAACAAAGGGCGGGTATTCAACAAGTGCAGATGTGCTGGAAGGTCTTGCAAATATGCACCCCGCTGTTGCCGATATATTGGAGTATAGAACTCTTGCAAAGCTAAAATCAACATATTGTGACGGCTTGGTAAAAGTTATTGCAAGTGATGGGAGAATTCATTCAACTTTTAATCAGACAGAAACAAGAACAGGAAGAATCTCCTCAACGGAGCCTAATTTGCAAAACATTCCAGTGCGTTCAACGCTTGGAAGAGAGCTAAGAAAATTCTTCAAAGCATCTGAGGGATGTATTCTTATTGATGCCGACTATTCACAAATTGAGTTAAGAGTGCTTGCGGATATTGCAAACGACGAAGTTATGCAAAATGCCTTTTTAAATGATGACGATATTCATACAATAACAGCATCGCAGGTCTTTAATCTGCCGCTTTCTATGGTAACTCCTCTTATGAGAAGCAGAGCAAAGGCAGTAAACTTTGGAATTGTTTATGGCATAGGTGCGTTTTCTCTTGCAAAGGATATTGGAGTTACAAGAGCCGAGGCGGACACTTATATAAAAGGTTATTTGGAGCATTACGCAGGTGTTCGTGAATATATGGATAAAGTAGTTAAAGACGCCAAGGAGGATGGATTTGTAACCACGACATTTAACAGACGCAGGTATCTGCCTGAACTTTCAGCGTCAAATGGAATGCTTCGTGCCTTTGGCGAAAGAGTGGCAAGGAATATGCCAATTCAGGGAACAGCAGCGGATATAATAAAGATTGCAATGGTAAAGGTTTTTGACAGGCTAAAAGCAGAGGGAATGAAGTCACAAATAATACTTCAGGTACACGATGAACTAATCGTTGAAGGACCTGTGGAAGAGTGTGAAAGAGCCTCAAAAATTCTTAAAGAAGAGATGGAAAATGCGTGCAGTCTAAAAGTCCCGATGACGGTTGATGTTCACAGCGATAAAACATGGTATGGGGCAAAGGGTTAATTTTATGGAAATTAACAAAATGCAGTTGCATGATGTGACAGATGTTTATCAGCTTGAATGTGAGTGTTTTTCTGTGCCTTGGTCTGAAAATAGTATTAAAGAAGAACTTTCAAACACACTTGCACATTTTTTTGTAGCAAAGCAAGGCGATAAAACAATTGGCTACATTGGAACACATCTGGTGCTTGACGAGTGCAGCATAACGAATCTTGCAGTGACAAAAGGGTGCAGGGAAAGTGGCGTTGGCTCAAGGCTGTTGAAAGTAGCAATAGAAAATGCAAAGCAAGCAGATGCAAGCTTTATAACCCTTGAAGTAAGGGAGTCAAATGCAATTGCAATTTTGCTTTATAAAAAACATGGGTTTGAAACTAAAGGAATAAGAAAAAACTTTTATGAGCAGCCGTTAGAGGATGGGCTTATAATGACAAAATCATTTAAAGGAGAGGAACTGACTTGAAGCTTCTTGCAATAGAAAGCTCGTGTGATGAAACTGCGGTTGCAGTTGTTGAAGATGGCAGAAAAGTATTGTCCTCTGTAATAGCGTCACAAGTTGAGGAACATAAAAAATATGGCGGAGTTGTGCCGGAAATTGCATCTCGCAGGCACGCAGAAGCGATTGTCGGGATAACAAAACAGGCACTTGCGGATGCAAGCTGTGATTTTACAGACTTAGATGCACTTGCTGTAACCTATGCACCAGGTCTTATCGGAGCGCTTTTGGTTGGAGTGAATTTTGCAAAAGGGCTTTCAATGTCAACAGGCTTGCCACTTGTTCCTGTTCACCATCTTCGCTCGCACATTGCTGCAAATTACATAACGCACAGTGAGCTTAAGCCACCGTTTTTGTGCCTTGTTGTTTCTGGGGGACACAGCCATATTATAGAAGTCAAAGATTATACAAGTTTCAATATAATAGGAAAAACTCGAGATGACGCAGCAGGAGAGGCACTGGACAAAGCAGCAAGAGCAATGGGTATTCCGTATCCAGGTGGATTAAATCTTGACAAAGTGTCACAAAGTGGTAATATTAACGCATATAAAATGCCCCATCCAAGGGTTGATGGAAGTGAATATGATTTTAGTTTTTCAGGGCTTAAAACAGCAGTAATCAATACAATCCATAATGCAGAGCAAAAGGGTGATAAAATTGAAGTTGCAGACATGGGTGCATCATTTATTAATGCGGTTGTAAATTGCCTTGTAGAAAATCTTGAAAAAGCGGCAAAGAAATTTGGTTATACTAAAATTGCACTTGCTGGTGGAGTATCAGCAAATTCAATGCTTCGTGCAAGATGTGAGGATATGTGTAAGCAAAATGGTTGGCAGCTCTATCTTCCACATCTTTCGCTTTGCGGGGACAATGCTGCAATGGTTGGTTCACAAGGGTATTATGAATTTATTAGTGGCAATATAGCAGAGCTTGACCTAAACGCAAAAGCATCATTGCCTATAGACTTTTAATTTAGCAAATAAATGGAGATTAATATGAAAAAAATATTAGTAACAGGTGGAGCAGGATTTATAGGAAGTAACTTTATTTATTATATGCTTAATGAGCATAAGGGCTGTAAAGTTGTTTGCCTTGACAATTTGACATATGCAGGCAATCTTGCAACGCTTGTCCCAGCACTTAAAAACAAGAACTTCAAGTTTGTAAAAGGTGATATTACAGACAGAGAGTTTGTATATGACCTTTTTAAAAAGGAGATTTTTGATACTGTTGTAAATTTTGCAGCAGAATCTCATGTTGACCGTTCAATAGACACACCCGAAATCTTTTTAAAAACAAATGTTATTGGAACATCTGTGTTGCTTGACGCTTTCAATAGGTATGGAATATCACGATTCCATCAGGTTTCAACCGATGAGGTCTATGGTGACTTGCCGCTTGACAGGACTGACCTGTTCTTTACAGAAACAACGCCAATACACACATCCTCTCCATATTCGGCAAGCAAGGCATCGGCAGATTTGCTTGTAATGGCATATGGCAGAACCTATGGAACACCTGTGACAATTTCACGCTGTTCAAACAACTATGGACCATTTCATTTTCCAGAAAAGCTTATCCCACTGATAATTACAAATGCACTTGCAGACAAGTCATTGCCTGTTTACGGAAAAGGTGAGAATATTCGTGACTGGCTATATGTATCAGACCATTGCAGAGCAATTGATATGATTATTCAAAAAGGAACAATAGGTGAAATTTATAATGTTGGCGGGCATAATGAACGCTCAAATATCGATGTTGTAAAAACGGTAATAAAGGCTCTTGGCAAGGATGAAAGCTTGATAAGGTTTGTAAAGGACAGACCGGGGCATGATATGCGTTATGCTATTGACGCAACAAAGATAAAGAATGAGCTTTCGTGGGAACCACTTGTCCCGTTTGATGAGGGAATAGTAAAAACTGTTGAGTGGTATCTTGAAAACCGCGAATGGTGGGAAGATATCATAAACAAGGAATATCTGAATAATTATAAAAAAATAATTGGATATAACAATGATAAAGTCCTCGGTTAACCATACCGAGGCTTTTTTTATAGGCACACAACACTAAAGGCGGTTTAATCATAACCACCTTTAGTCAATAAAAATATAAAGGAGTGCAAAGAGTAAAGTTTTGTCGGTTT
The DNA here is from genome assembly GCA_036654375.1 of Oscillospiraceae bacterium. Classification (GTDB taxonomy): domain Bacteria; phylum Bacillota; class Clostridia; order Oscillospirales; family Acutalibacteraceae; genus RZYX01. The sequence goes on along the minus strand of JAVVSD010000005.1, from coordinate 71,486 downwards.
CCTCGCTTGAAAGCAAAATAAGTAAGGCAAGGAGCAAAATCTGGTCACTTGTTTCTGGGTCGCTGATTTTATCTAAAATGCCAGAAATATTAAACCCACTTTTACCAAGAAAGCCACTAATTCCACTGTTGCCAAACAACCCGCCAAGAGTATTTTTTCCAAAAAGTTGAGAAATTCCACCGCCACCGCCTAAAGCATTAAAAAGATTTCCTGGCGAATTTTTGTGTTGCTGGCTTGCCGCTGACTGATTGCTCTGCTGGCTTGCCGCTGGCTGATTGTGCTGCTGACTTGCTGTTGACTGATTATGCTGTTGGCTTGCCGTTGACTGATTGTGTTGCTGCTGGCTTGCCGTTGACTGATTATGCTGCTGGCTTGCTGTTGACTGATTGTGTTGCTGACTTGCCGCTGACTGATTATGCTGCTGCTGACTTGCTGTTGACTGATTGTTCTGTTGCTGACTTGCCGTTGACTGATTGTGTTGCTGACTTGCCGCTGACTGATTGTGTTGCTGACTTGCCGCTGACTGATTATGCTGCTGCTGGCTTGCTGTTGACTGATTGTGTTGCTGGCTTGCCGCTGACTGATTGTGTTGCTGACTTGCCGCTGACTGATTATGCTGCTGACTTGCTGTTGACTGATTGTTCTGTTGCTGACTTGCCGCTGACTGATTATGCTGTTGCTGGCTTATATCGGATTGGCTGTGTGGAGGAGGTTTTGCAACTGGTCTTGGATTTCCGCTCGTTTTTCTAACTTGAGGACGCATCCAAAATGGTGACCGCCTATAATTATTCTGATTATTTGTTCTAAAGTTTTGGCTTTGTTGCGGGTGCATTGATGGTGATTTTGTGTTCCCGTCTTGTGCTGTATTAGCAGATGGCTGCGGTATAGTTCTATTTTGTTTTTTTTCAGGCGTAGAGTCATATTGTGTAGTATCTGTGTTTTGCTGAACACTTTGAGCAGATTGCAGGTTAAACAATGTATTGTTGGCAGTTTGCGTTGCCTGAGTTGAAAGCTTTTGCATTTCTCTAACTCGTCGCATAGCATCTTCCTGCATATTTATTAGTTCTCCATAGGAATAGTTAGTCGCCACCTTCATTCACCTCAAAAAATATTCAAGTTTTTAAGCTCTGGTAAAAGCTCAAAAAGACCCATAAATTTTATTGCTTCATCTGTCTTGGTTTTTCTTTTATCACTAAGCATAGGCTTAAGTGCTTGAAGCAACCTAATTCTATCATCATCTTTTTTTGCGTTAAGTTTGCCCATTAACGAGCCTATTTTTGCAATCATGGCAGGGTCAATACTGGCAAAAGGATTGTCAGAGCCTTCGCTGTTTCCAAAAGGAGACCCAGATGAATTATTTGAATTTTCATCTTGATTGCCGTTACCAGATGAACCGCCTAAAATAGAATCAGCCATAGACTTTATGGAGGCAATATCTTCAGGTGATAATGAAGATAAGATGTCATTAATTTGATCCATAAATCACTTTTCCTCCAGCAGCTTTTTAAGCAAATTTTTGGCTTGCTCAGTTGCCAAAAGCTTTTCAAGCGTGCCTTTGTCTGACAAGATTTTCTTTAAAGCAGCACTTTGCTTTGGATTAAGGTCTTTCATAACAAAATCAGGGCTTTTACCTTCTTTAAGTGCCTTGTCAATCATTTGTGCCTGCTCAATGTTTTTGCTTCCAAACTTGTCTTTGATTTTTTTGATTTGTTCGTCATTTAGGTTGAATTCAGCCATTGAAATCACCGCCCTTTGCGTATATAATATAGTGTATTAGTGCCATGGAGGTTTTATGAATGAAAGTGCTTGTTCTGTCTGATTCTCATGGAGATAAAAAATCCGTGTCAAAAATTGTTGACGAAAATCAAGACGCTCAGCTTATCATTTATTTAGGTGATGGAGAACGCGATTTGGAATATGTACCTATTTTGAACAACCATGCAGAAATTGTTGCGGTGCGGGGCAACTGTGATATGGCATCGCAGCTTTCCTTGAATGCTGTTAAGTTTATCGATGGGCATATTTTTTACATTACACATGGCTTTGTGGAAAAGGTCAAGCAAGGGACAACGGTGCTTATGAAAATAGCAGAAAAATATAACGCGGGTATTGTATTATATGGTCATACCCACTCACCTGTTAATAAAATTGAAAATTCAGTACACTTTTTTAATCCTGGCAGTGTAAAAAGCGGCTTTTATGGCGTAATTGATATAAATGGTGATGATGTCAAGTTTGAACATAGATTAGTAGAAGATTAAAGTAAGGCAAAAGACAAGGCTAAAGCAAAGTTAAATAAGACAAAGCAACTTCAAAGCAAGGTTAAGGCAAGGCTAAGGCAAGGCTAAAGCTAAGCAAGGTTAAATAAGGCAAAGCAACTTCAAAGCAAGTGAAGTTATGTTAAATAAGGCAAGCAAATCAAAAAGTAAATATCCGCTCGTAGCATAGCTGGATAATGCAGCAGATTCCGATTCTGAAGACCGCAGGTTCGAATCCTGTCGAGCGGGCCACATGACGCTGGATCCAATTCGTTTTGGGTCTGGCGTCATTTTTATATTTTTTTGTTTGGCAACTAAACAGCCATTTATTTTGGCTTAATTTTTGGCTATTGCCATTGCAGAATAGTGTTGTATAATGCTGAATTTAGTGCGTTAAATATCAAAAGTACAACTTCTTTTAACTTGTACCTTAGCAAAAAAAAAGAGAGGGACAAAAATTATAGCTCTTTAGTTTGAAAAGCCAATCAAAATACCGCACGATATTATTTAAAGTACGATTAATTGGACTCAGCTCACAGTTTGATAATGTTAATATTGAAATAACAAAAAAACATGCTATACTTTTTATATAAAGATTTAAAAACGAATTTTATTTATTTTAAAAACAAAAGATCTTTAGATATATTTTTTGTGGAGGGTAATAATTATGGATGATTTCGGATATTTTGGTAATGGCATAGATGGTTATGTCCATTACAATCAGGCATTTGACCGCAACTTTAAAGGTGGCGGTGGCGGTGGAGGAGGAAATGGCGGAGGTGGTAGTGGATGCCTAACTGCATTTCTTCCGATTCTGGCAATATGCATACTTGCAATCATTACGAAATAAAATAGAACCTGTTTTGAAATTGTCAAAGTTAGCATAAAACAGACCTTTATCTGACATGACAAACAGGAAAGAGCCACAAGACATTCACTGTCTTGCGGCTCTTTTAATTTATCTCGGCTACTTAGTAATGTGCCGGCGGTTGTTAGCAATATAGATATTTATCGAATTAATTATCCTTGTATTAAAAAACTCATCAACAAAAATTGTTTGAACTTTGTTGAAATACATAAAACTTATAATAATATTGACAAAAATATAAATAAAACTTACAATATTTAGTAATGGAATGTATGGGAGTGTTTAAATAAAATGTATATTAAAAGTGTTAATGCGGCTAATGGTACGGATTATAAAACCTCAAAAAAAGAACACATAGATAAGGAACCACAAAACAAATTTTCTGATGCTTTAAATTCTGCAATAAAGACAACAAGCTTTGATTCAATATTTGAGAAGGCTTCAAATAAATATGGTGTACCTGTTAAACTACTTAAGGCGGTTGCAAAGGCTGAATCGGGCTTTAATGCCAATGCACAGTCAAAAGCAGGCGCACAGGGCGTTATGCAGCTTATGCCAGCAACTGCGAAGGGCTTAGGTGTTACGGACTCGTTTGACGCACAGCAGAATATTATGGGTGGTGCAAAGCTGTTAAGCCAGCTGTTAAATAAATACAATGGAAACACTGAACTTGCTTTGGCAGCATACAATGCAGGTCCAGGTAATGTCGCAAAATACGGGGGAATACCTCCTTTTAAAGAAACTCAGAATTATGTAAAAAAAGTAATGGGCTATTGTGGAGGAGAAATAGCGATAAACCCCAGTGCAAATAGTTTTAGCCCAAAAGTTAAAACAGATAGCAATCCAATAATGAGTTTAAATGATTATTTTAATACTTCAAATGATGAATTAGAAGAAATGCTACTAATGAATATGCTACAGGCCGAACTTCAAAAAAGTAGAATGAAAAGTTTTGATGTGGAGGATGATTTTTTAAATGGAGATGAATACAGAACAAACTTTTTAAATATAGACCCAATAATAGATATTAAATAGAATTTGCTTAATTCTTTTAAAAGACAGAGCCTGCAAATGTTTATTAGCTAATTACATTGATAAAATAATAAGATGGAGAGAGTTTTATGAAAAAACAAGTTCCAGTAATATGTGTGATTTTATTTTTATTGTTACTTGTTGGTTGTGGTGGAATCAAAACCAATATCGGGGATTCAGAAAAATTTAGCGAAGAAGAAATACAAAAATCTATGGAATGTACCAAAACATATTTTTCTGAAAATTTTAAAGATTGTAAGCTTAAAAAAATGTCGTATAACGAAGAAAAGTCAAACAAGAATATTGAAAGCTATTTAACAAATGGTGCTGGTGCAGAAACTGGCTCAACGGCAGAAAATACCATAACAATATTTGCAAGTTTTCATGTTAGTAAGTCTGCTGTTGGAGCATTAGAGCCTGGTGAGGATTATGATGGGGTTATGTTTACTCTAATTAGAGATAGCAAAACAGCTGAATGGAAAGTTGTTGAATGTGGCTATTAATTTGAAGTAACAAAGTCAAATGTAATACTAAATAATTTTCAAAAGATTTTGAATTTGCCTCAACCGCTTGGAGATAATCTAACAAAACACAGCTTTAAATAGAACTTTAGCCTTGATACAAATCGTATCAAGGCTAAAACTTTTAATTGATACAAAAGCCGGTTATTAATAAGTAATATTTTCCACATAATTATTTGTTATTTTAACATCTCAACAATCATAATAACCTTATAGATAGTTTTTAATCATAATTTTTTGGCTTGTATATAGTGGATTAAAATAAAAGTTTAGGTGCATTTTAATGAATAGTTTTAATAACAAATCAAAATCAAATAGCAAAGATGTAAAGCGAGAACATTTTTCATCAAATTCTGGATTTGTGATTTCAAGTGTTGGAGCGGCATTGGGGCTGGGCAACATTTGGATGTTTCCATACAAACTTGGGGAATATGGAGGAGCGGCATTTCTGATTCCTTATTTTATTTTTGTGTTTTTTCTTGGTGTGACGGGGTTAATCACTGAATTTTCATTTGGCAGAATGTTCAAAGTAGGCTCATTGCGTGGGCTAAAAAAAGTATGTGAAGATAAGGGAAAAAAGTGTCCGCTTCTTATAAGGGCGGTTCCTGCACTTGGAATGATTGGCATCTATATCTTTTATTCGGTGGTTATTGGCTGGATACTCAAATACTTTGCCATAAGCCTTACAGGGAAAATAAACAATATAGATACAACAAGCTATTTCAACTCGTTTTCAGGGACGACCCAGGTGATCCCATGGCTTTTTCTCGCAATACTTATAACGGTATTTATAATAATGCTTGGAGTATCAAAGGGAATAGAGAAGCTAAATAAAATAATTATGCCACTATTAATAATAATCTTTGTAATGATTACAGTAAAGTCACTTAGCTTGCCAGGTTCAATAGAGGGTGTGAAATATCTTGTTCAACCAAGATGGGAACACTTGAAAAGCATTGAAACATGGATAATGGCACTTGGTCAAGCCTATTTCACAGTTTCGTTAACCGGCTGTGGGCTTGTTGTATATGGAAGCTATAGTGACGACTCATACAATATACCAAAATCAGCAATTTTAACAGCAATTTGTGATACAGTTGCGGCTCTGTTTGCAGCATTTATGATTATTCCTGCGGTGTTTGCACTGAACTTGGATTTGACGGCAGGTCCAGCACTTTTGTTCATAACAGTTCCCAAAATATTTCAAAGCATACCGTTTGGAAGCTTTCTTTCATCACTATTCTTCTTAAGCATAATTTTTGCCGCCATTTCTTCAAGCGTAAATATGTTGGAAGGACCTGTGGAGGCAATAATGTCTGTCACAAAATTTTCAAGAAGTAAAATTGCATATTGTCTTGGACTTATCAGCTTTTTGTTAGCAATACCGTTAGCAATCAATATTGGCATATTTGAAGCGTTTACAAATTTCATGACAATAATTGTTGCACCGATTGGTGTATTGATTGTTGCATATTGTTTCTATTATTATTTAAGCAAAGAAAAAATATTGGAAGAAGTAAATAAAAGTGCAAAGCATAAGCTTGGAAACCGGTTTATCTTTATGGGCAAGTATGTATTTATAATAACAACCATAGTTGTAATTATCTTGGGTATAAAATATGGTGGAATAGGCTAAAGACATTTTAATTTACAAATAACGCTGTCAAGTAAAAATACTTGACAGCGTTTGGGATTTTTAGTTTAATTTTATTTTAGTTTAAGCTATTTAATTGCTGTAAATGTAAAAATTAATCTCTTTACCGCTGCTTGGATTCGTTCTAAAAACCTTTTCTCCAAGTCGCTTCATACCCTGATGCTCGTAAAATCCAAAATTGCAGGTGCTGTCAGTATAAAGAAAGAAGCTGTTGTAGTTTTTTGAGTTCATATAGCTTACAAAATTGTCAAAAAGATGTTTGCCAATTCCATTTCCGCGCTGACTTGCATCAATGGCAAAAAATGCAAGTTCGCAGTCAAAGGAATTATCCGTTTCCTTTAATAAAGCTTCATCAATTTTTTGAATAACTTTAAACTTTTTTGTGACCATGCGTCCTTCTTTTGAAATTAGCATATTGCAGATTGAAAAAAAGAGCCTAAAATATAGTTTGATAGGAGCATGGAAATCTCTGATATACTTACCCAAGATAATGCCAACAGGCTCACCATTGTTGATTGCAACGCAATTAAAGGTTTGATTACAAAGGCAAGATGCAAGAAACACCTTTGACATTTTTTTTGCAACTTTAGGAGAGCAAAAGGTTTCATACTTCCAGGTTTCTCTGATTATTTTTTCGAGAGCAGGGTAATCACTACGCTCAAGTTTCCTGTATTCGATGTTGTTTTGTTCCATTTTTATCCTCCAAATGATTGACTTAATTACTGACAAGTACTATCATAAACTATACAGTAACTGTAATGTCAATAGGGGGATTTAAAATGGGAACAGATAATATTCACTTTACAACAGGTCAGTTTGCAAAGTTGCATAACATCAACAAAAGAACCTTGCATTATTATGATGACATTGGCTTATTTTCTCCTGCATATAAAGGCAAAAACGGGTATAGATATTACACATATCAGCAAAGTCCAACACTTGAAATGCTTCTAACATTAAGGGAACTTAATATGTCGGTCAATGAGATTGATGTATATATGCAAAATCCAAATACCACTGCTTTTCAAAAAATTATTGAGCAAAAGACAAAAGAAATAGATGAAAAAATTAAACGCCTGAAGGAAATTCGCCTTATTTTTAAGCAGAAGGAAGCTGGGCTAAAATATTGTGAACAGCAGGATTTAGATAAAATTGATATTGTAGAATGTGATAAAGAATATTTGCTTCTCAGTGGAAAAATAACAGGAGCCTATGACGAGAATGATTATGCGGTGTTATTTGAACATATGCAAGCACAGCATGACCACAGGCTGTATAATCAATGCTATGGTTCTATGATATCTGTTGATAAAATCCTTAATGATAATTACGATGATTACGAGTGCTTTTTCACCAAAATATCTAATCCACAAGGCAAAGAAGAACTGTTTTGCAAGCCAGCTGGAATGTATGTGAGGGCTTTTTGCAAAGGCAGTTGGAACAAGCTACCGGAGATATATCAGCATATCAAATTGTTTGCACAGGAGCAGGGGATAACGCTTAAAGGATATTCCTATGAGGAGGGCATAAACGAAATTGCAATTTCAAGCATGGATGAATATGTGACGCAAATTATGATTTTATGTGAATAGGAAAGGGGGCTTATATAAATATTGCCCCTTAGTTCTCCTGTATCCATAAATGTAAGAAAGTATTAATAATTTTGTTATACTAATATAAGATTTATCAGTTAATATAAAGTTCGCTTTAAGTATTTGATTAATTCAAGCGAAATGTGGAAGTCCAATAATAGATATAAGGAATATGGTGTTTTAAATATGCGGACGCAACGCAACAGTGGGAGAGTATCAAACAGAAAAAAGACAGGACACAAAAGAAAAAAGAATAAATCAAAAGTGCTTCTAACAATATGTTTAGCAGTGGTCCTTTTGATTACAACTGTTTTTGTCGGAGGCTCAGTGATAGCCAACATGGAGCAGTCATTTGATAATAGCCCTGACAAGGCATCATATTTAGATAAAATAAGGTATGATAAGCCAAACAAATCTGATTGGAATTTAATACTTGTGAATAAAAACAATCCCATTCCAAGAGGATATGTGGTAAATAAAATAGAGTTTGCTTATGGAAGCGATAAAACCTGTTTTGTTGATGAACGAATAGCAGACAGTTTAAGGCAACTGTTTGAAAATGCAAAAAATAGCGGGATAAATCTTTCAATAAATTCTGCATACAGAAGCAATCAACAGCAAACAAAAATATATAACAAAAAAGTAAATGAGTATATTGCAGAAGGATACTCAAAAAGAAAGTCTGAGAAAAAAGCATTGCAATCAGTAGCATATCCAGGCAAAAGTGAACATGAAACAGGGCTTGCAGTTGACATTGGGTTTACAGGAACTTCAACATGGAAAAATGCTTATGACTGGCTTGAAAAAAATTCATACAAATATGGCTTTATTGTACGCTACCCACAGGACAAGTCAGAAATAACGGGTGTCAAGTACGAGCCATGGCATTTTAGATATGTTGGTAAGGAGTCAGCAAAGGCAATTTATGAGCAGGGCATTTGCCTTGAAGAGTATTTAGGAGAATAGATTAAAGAATAGCACTCAACACCAAACACCAAAGTCCAAGAACACAAAATGCAATACCAAAAATCAAAGCTCAAAAGTTAACGGTTTTAATTGTGGTTAACAAAGCACAAGACCGGATTATTTCACAAAAAAGCTACAATCAAAAAACACCCCATGCAGTGTGTACCGCATGGGGTGTTCATAATTTTACAGTAAATTACCTTTGGCCATAGATGTTCTTAACGAAATACTGCATTGCAGAAATGTTCTCATCTGAAAGAATATATGGAGTTTTACCCATAGATCTGATCATCTGATAAATTTCAGCAGTAACTTCAAGAACCTTTGATACCTTAAATGCTGCGTCCATGTTTTCTCCAACACAAACAGCACCATGTGCCTTGAGAAGGCAAGCATTTGACTCTGTACCCAATGCTACAATGCAATTTGCAGCGAGTTCAGGAGAGCCTGGTAATGCATATTCTGCTGTTTTAACTGTTCCGCCAAGTGTTTGGGCTGCCTCATCTATAACAAGTGGAATATCTTCTTCACAGCAGGAGAATACAGTTGAGTAAATTGGATGTGTATGTACAACTGCATTGACCTCTGGACGAGCCTTATATATTGCAAGGTGAAGCCCAGTTTCGATTGTTGGCTTTCTTTTCCCTTCAACAATGTTTCCTTCAAGGTCGCAAACAACGACATCATCTTCGTTTATTGTTGTGTAATCCATTCCGCTTGGAGTGAGATAAACCAAATTAGTTTCCTGGTCACGATAACTGATGTTACCCCATGTTTCAACAGTGTAGCCTGAATTAAGCATACGAAGGCCCGACTCTACGATAAGTTTTTTGTAATTCATGATATGTCTCTCTTTCTCCGACAAGAAATAAAAGTTATTGTCGGGCTTGACAATTAATTTTTCCAAATGATATGGCAGTTGCATATTAAATTATATGAACTGCCATATCTGAAAATTGCTTTGCTAAAAATTATTTAGCATACTTAGCTACATAATCCTTATGCTCTTTAACATTTGCCTTTGTGATAAGTTTTGCGCCTGTGTCGATATTGTCTTTAGCTTTTTCGCCTTTGATAAGCTTTACAGCATTCTCAACGCCGAGGATTCCCATTTCTGCTGGGAACTGTGCACAAGTAGCATACATTTCGCCTGATTCAACCAAGTTGAGAGCTTCAGAAACGCCGTCAAAACCAATAATCTTAACTTGCTTTTCTTTCTTTGCTTCCTTAACAGCACGGAGAGCGCCGATTGCCATTCCGTCATTACCGCAATATACAAGTTGAATGTCTGGGTTTGCTGTCAAAATGTTCTGAACAGCTGCATAGCCCTGATCAACTTCCCAGTTTGCTGACTGCTCAGCAACAACTTTAACTGAATCTCCAGCGCCTTCAAGGAAACCGTTCTTTCTGTCAGCAGCATTCTGCTGGCCTGCGATACCTGTAAGTATAGCTGTCTTTGTGTTTTTGCCAAAGTTTTCTTTTACATATTTGCCGATAGCTTTTGCACCCTCAAAGTTGTTAGTGCCATAGAATGGGACAGTAACGCCAGCTTCTTTAAGTACTGCATCGTCAAGTTTTGTGTCGATGTTGATAACTGGAACCTTTGCTTCTTTACACTTCTTAAGAGCTGCTGCAAGTCCTTCAGATGAGCTTGGGACGATGCAGATAGCATCAACGCCTGAAGTGATCATGTTTTCAACGATTGTCAACTGGTCAGCTGCACTTGCGTGCTGATCGCCAGCCTGAACCTTAAGTTCAATGCCGAGTTCCTTAGCTTTTTCTTTAGCACCGTTTACCATAGTGATAAAGTACTCATTGTTAAGCGTCATAGGAATGAATCCAACAACAATCTTTGAATCATCACCCTTTGTAGGCTTCTTACCGTCGTCTTTTTTGTCGTTAGAACAGCCTGCAAGTACACCGCCTAAAACCAGAGTTAGTGCCATGAGTAGAGCTAATACTTTTTTCATTTTTGTTACCTCCAATTTCTTTTTCTTTATATGCAAATACTTCCGTATTTAACATTCAAATTACTCAGCTTTTCTCTCCTTAGCCTTATCAAGATAAACAGCAATGATGATAACAAGGCCAATGATGATTGTCTGATAGTAGACAGCAACATCAAGAATCTGAAGTCCGCACTTGAGCATTCCAAGTATAAGAGCACCAACAAGTGTGTTGCCTATCTTACCTTTACCGCCTGACAATGCAATTCCACCAATAACAGTTGCGGCGATTGCATCCATTTCATAACTTGAACCCGCATTTGGGTCTGCGTATGAAAGACGAGAAACAAGAATAATACCACCGATTGCAGAGAAAAGACCTGCAAGCATATAAGTGAGAGTTTCAACCTTTTTAACTTTAACACCTGAAAGCTTAGCGGCGTTTGGATTGCCACCAATTGCATATACACGGCGACCAAACTTTGTCTTTGTCAGTGTAAAAATTATCATAGCGTAGAGAATGAATACATAGAAAATAACTACTGGAATACCAAAAATTTCAGCTTGTGTAAGTTTTGAAAGTGCCTCGGGAAAACCTGAAACAGGTCGTCCATCTGTAAGAACCTTAGTGATACCTCGAATAATCTGCATCGCACCAAGTGTAACGATGAAGGCCGGAACTTTACCATAACTGACAAGAGCACCAATGATAGCACCAACTAAAGCACCAAGAACAAGACAGATTATAAGAGTCATTAATAGTGGAACACCGCTCTTAATGAGAACACCTGCGAAAATACCAACGAATCCAACGACTGAACCAACGGAGAGGTCGATTCCGCCTGTAAGTATAACAAGTGAAGCACCAATACCAATAACTGCGATAACAGCCGACTGCGAAATAATATTTTGCAGATTGCCTGCTGTTAAAAAGTCTTTTCCGTTGATTGAGCAAATAACTGTAAATACGACTAATATGAGTACTGCACCTATGTAAAGAGTGAGTGACTTTATATCGAAATTTTTAAGTTTCTCTTTAAAATTATTCACCTTGTTCGCCTCCTGTAAGAGCGTAATATAGAATTTTTTCCTGTGTCAGATCATCAGTGTTTTCAAGGTCTGCTGTAACTTTACCTTCTTTGAGAACAACAATTCTGTTACACAATTTTTGAATTTCAACCAAATCAGAAGAAATCATCAAAATTGATGCACCATTTTTAACAAGGTCAAGCATAATGTTGTATATTTCATCTCTTGCACCAACATCAATTCCTCGTGTAGGCTCATCAAATATATAGATTGAAGCATCTGAATGTAGCCATTTAGCAATAACAACTTTTTGCTGATTTCCGCCCGAAAGGTTTTTCATTTCTGCAAGGTGTGAAGATGTTTTGATTTTAAGTTTTGCAATATATTCGTTGGCTACATCAACCATTTTCTTACTATTCAAAGTGAATTTGCCAAACTTTGAAAGGTTGGGTAGAGCAATATTGTCCGTCAGTGTGTGCATAAGAATCAAGCCTTCATCCTTACGGTCTTCGCTCAAATAAACAATACCTTTGTCAATGGATTCCTGAACATCTTTTCCATTTAACTTTTCACCATTGAGATAAACTTCACCGCTTGTCTTTTTACACGCACCGACAATACATTTTGCAAGTTCTGTTCTGCCAGCTCCAACAAGTCCGGAAAGCCCAAGTATTTCGCCTTTTTTAAGCTGAATGCTGACATCTTTAAGAACATCTTTGTAAACGATATTTTTAACATCAAGTACAGTGGTGTTTTTATCAATGTAGTCATTTTTGATTCTTTCAAAGCTAACATTTCTACCAACCATAAGCTTTGTAAGCTCATCGATATCTGTTCCAGAAAGTTCAAGTGTGGTGACATATTCGCCATCTCGAAGAACTGTACAGCGGTCGCCAATTTCAAAAAGCTCGCTCATGCGGTGGGAGATGTAGATGATACCAATGCCTTTTTCCTTAAGATTTTTGATAATTTCAAAGAGCTTGACTGTTTCTTTGTCTGTAATTGCGGCAGTAGGTTCATCAAGAACAAGAAGTTTAACATCACATGAGATAGCCTTTGCAATTTCAACCATCTGCTTTTGAGCAACACTAAGCTCGCCAACAAGTGTTCGTGGGTCAACATCAAGTCCGATAAGGTCAAGATACTTTTTTGCAACCTCAATTGATTTTGATGTGTTGATAATACCGCATTTTGAGATTTCCTTGCCCATAAGGATATTTTCATAAATGGGCACATTAGGATTAAGATTAAACTCCTGATAAATAACACTTATTCCCTTGTCAATGACTTGCTTGGGATTAGTGGCATTCAACTCTTCTCCGTCAAGAATAATTGAACCAGTTTCTCTGCGATAGGCACCTGACAAAACTTTTATCAAAGTTGATTTTCCTGCTCCGTTTTCGCCGAGCAAAACATGAACTTCTCCGGGTTTAACTTGGAGATTAACATTTTTTAAAATCTGAACCCCATAAAAGCTTTTGCAAATGTCGTGCATTTCAAGCATATACTTTTCCAATTAACTGCCTCCATTCCTATGGCATTTTCTTGTAGCGTTCAATGATTTCCAAACCCTCTTGGGTGGATGAATACTCTTTTAATGATGATGAATTTGCTATTACCTCCCTGATTTTTTTAAGGTTCATTTTGCGGTCAAAAGCACAAATCTGTGTTGCAATATTTCCAAGTGCTGTACTTTCTTTGCTACAGGCAATAACCTTTTTTCCTGTTCGCTTTGCTGTAAGCTCGTTAATTGCAATGTTCTTTGAGCCACCGCCAACAATATAAATACTTTCAAGTTTTTTATTAAGTATTTGTTCAATGTTTTCAATGGTAATAGCATAGCAAGAAGCCATAGATTCATGAACAGCTTTAATAATTGTACCCCAGTTAAAGTCGCCTGTTACCTGATGAGTTTCTTCAAGATAACTCCAAATTTCTTCACTCATATTAAGAGGGTTAAAAAATCTTGTGTTATTGATATTGAAGAGTGGAATATCACCCTTATGGCTATTGGCGAGATTATTGATGTCTTCCCATGAGTTTTCTCTCATAGTACTCTGGTCATACTCTTTTTTAAGACGCTGAATAATAAACATTCCAGCACTGTTTTTGAGCAATGTGATTTTGTTAAATGCACCGACTTCGTTAGTAAGGGAGGCGTTAAGAACATCGTTATTGATTATAGGCTCATCAAGCTCTGTTCCGATAAGCGACCATGTGCCAGAACTTATAAATATAAAATCATCTTCTGTTGTTGGAATGGCTGCGATTGCTGAAGCAGTGTCATGAGATGGGACACAAACAACAGGAATATCATAATCAACGCCAATTTCTTTAAGAATACTTTCTTTGACATTACCAATGATTTTTCCGTGTTCACCAATTTTGCAAAACAGCGATTTAGGGATATCCATAAACTCACAAGCTTCAATGCAAATATCTCGTGTAGATGAATTCATAAGCTGAGTTGTGCTAAGCTCACTTGGCTCATTAACCATCTTGCCTGTCATAAAGTAGTTTAGAATATCCGGAACCATTAGAATTTTATTTGTGATGGAGAATATCTCAGAAAAATTATCTTTGACTGCCCTAAGTAAATAGACAGAGTTAATTTTGTCACAAAGGATCCCCGTTTTTTTAAACATTTGGTTTTTTTGCTCTTCTGTCAAGCGATCTAAATACTTTTCGCCAATGTCATTACGATAGGAGAGTGCATTGGAAATCATATTGCCAGACTTATCAAACAATGCAAAGTCAACACCCCAAGTACAGATGCCGATAGAATCAATTTTTTCAACTCGTCTTGCAATTTTTTTGAGTGATGTTTTAAAGCCGTCAAACATTCTGAGCAAATCCCAGTAATAGAAGTCACCGACGCGTATCATATCGTTTGGAAGTTGGTCAATAACCTCAGTTTCAATTGTGTTGCCATCATACTTTCCCAGCAAAATACGAAATGAAGAGTTTCCGCAGTCCAAACCAACCATGTACTTTGTATTAGCTATTTTAAACGCCTGCCTTTCATTGACTTGTGGAGAGAACAGCGGAGGATGCGTGTCAAGGCAGTGTTTATTCCTCCGCAAAATCCCTAAAGACTAAATTCGTATAGTTAAATTAAATTTTTCTTGATATTCCTTTAAAAAGGCAATATCTTTCATTTTGAGGGATTCCATATTTCCCATTTCATATGTTCTGCCAAGTCCAATATATTTAGGAATGCCAAGACGATGATAGGGGAGGAACCAGACCTCTTTGATATGATTTAAACGACTGATATAGTCGAGAAATCCTTCTATATCTTCTTTGCCATCATTACATCCTGGAATATAAGGATATCTAATGGATAACTCACCTTTGTAGTTGTCATCAAGCCACTTAAGGTTAAATAAAATCTTTTCGTTACCTTCACCGGTATACTTTTTATGTGCATTTGTGTCAATTTGCTTGAAGTCATAGAAAATACCGTCAACGACTGAGGCGCAAAGAACAATGTTTTCAAGAGGAACAAATCCACAGGTTTCGACAATAACGGAAATGTTTTTTTCTTTCAATCGTGTTGCACATTCGGCGATAAATTCGTGATAGAAGAAAGGCTCTCCACCGCTAAAAGTAATGCCGCCGTTTGACTCTTTATAGTATGACTCATCTTTAAGAAGCTCGTCAAGCAATTCATCAACGGTATACTCAATGCCCATGACAGTCCGAGCATTCTGATAACAACTGTCAATACAAGATAAACAAAATTTGCAGGAGGCTTGGTTTGTAATAAAGCCAAAATCTTTTATAAGTTCAATAGCGTTATTAGGACAAGCCTTGATACATTTACCGCAACCAATACAGATATTACTGTTGAACATTATCTGTTTTTCAAATGATTGAGATTCAGGGTTTGCACACCATTTGCATCTGAGGGCACAGCCTTTGAGAAAAACAACAGTTCGTATTCCAGGTCCATCCTCAGTTGCAAAACGCTCAATATTAAATATAGTTGCAGTTTTCATTTAATCGTCCTTGTTTTCGTAAAATTTGTGAGAATTAAAGGTCTATTTCAGCTCTTCTGATAACATCCATTTGGCAGTCAGGAGCAAGCGAAGTAAACAGTGCGCTGTATCCAGAAACTCTAACCATAAGGTCTTTGTAGTTCTCCGGATGTTCCATGGCATCTTTATAAACAGAGTTATCAACAACATTAAACTGAATCTGTTGTGCGTATTGGCTGAACAGAACCTTTATCATGTCAACAACACGCTTGCGTTGTTCAACATCTGCAATTGCATTTTGGGCGAGTCGCATATTGAATATTGCACCCTTCTGGAACCACAAGCTTGGAAGCTTGCCAACAGAGTTGCACGCAGCAGTTGCACCATTCTTCTCTGAACCATTTGCAGGGGAGATACCATTGTTAACTGCATCGCCTTTTTTTCTTCCGTCTGGTGTTGCACCGACTGAACGCCCAAAAGCAACATTTCCAGAAACAGGACTCTGGCTGTATGAATAGCAGCATGGAATAGGACCTTTACCATATTTTGAACTCTTGTATTCGTGACGATAACGAGAACCGATAAAGTCTTCAAGAGCAACAATCCACTTGTCAGCCTTGTCATCATCATTTCCAAACTTAGGAGCTTTGTTAAGCAAAATCGCTCTAACTTCAGGACCTGTAGGAGTTGTTGCCATATCTTCATAGTTCGTTTTGCAGGCATGAAGAACTTGCTCAAGTGTAAGCATCTTCCTGTTGAAAACAATATCGTCAAGAGCTGCAAGTGCATCTCCAGCACTAACTGTTCCAGCAGTTGGTCCACCGTCTGCGGAGTATAATGCTCCACCTTCAACAAGGTCAAGACATCTGCCAATGCAATCCTCAACCAGTGAAGAACGGAAAGCATTAATATCGTGAATACAATGTATATAATCGTTTATGTGTTCCGTAACAACCTGCATGTCCATAAAGTAAACAAGCATATCTTTATACTCTTTAAAGATTTCATCCATGCTTGTGCAGTCCTCAATCTTTTTGCTTGTAGCCTTATGAAGAATACCAGTGTTTGTATCATAGCCGTTGTTAAGAGTAACATCAAGTACCTTTTCAACGCTGAGCCATGGTCCTTTTGCTGCAAAGTCCCATTTGCCTGGGATAGACGCTTCAATACATCCGTCTGGACACCAATCAACAAGGTCTTCTTCAGCTATTCCCATATCCCTGAGAGTTCTGATAAAAGCAAGGTCATTATAAAATGCAGGCATACCGCCCTGATGTATAGTTGTAGCTTCAAGAGCCTTTAACATGAAATCGTCATCTGTCTTTTCAAACCACTTTATAGAAACAGAAGGTGTTACCAACTTGAGTTCTGCGCAGGCTTCAACACAAAGATGAGAAACTTCGTTTGTCGCGTCTTTACCATCTTTGGTTTGTCCAGCAACAGCAAGGTTGATAAACATTTGATAGCCAAGAAAAAACTCTGAATCAGGCCATGAACGAAGTTTGTTAATCTCGTTACACTTTATGTAGAAACTCTCAATAATCTCAAGAGCTTCTTCTCTTGTAATTCTACCTTCTTCAATGTCTTTCTTGTATAGAGGATAAACATATTGGTCAAATCTTCCAAGCGAAATTGCATGGCCGTTTGATTCAAGATGAACTGCAAGAAGTACTATATATATAGATTGTACAGCCTCATGAAAAGTTCTTGCGGGGTTTAGAGGAACATTTTTGCAAATTTGAGCAAGCTTTAAAAGTTCTTCTTTACGCTTTGAGGATACACATATCTGGGCTTCATTTTCACATTCTTTAGCAATACGATTAGAAAAATTGATAACTGCCATGTTGCTTTTAAGTGCAGCGTCAAGGAAGAATTTTTTCTTAACATTGCCGGGTTCTTTAAGGTCAAGCTCAGCTATTCGTTTCTCGATACGGTCAATAACATCACGAAGCCCTTTTGTGACAACCAGATTGTAGTCAACGATTTCGTTGCCAAGGCCAGCGGCACAAACCCAAGTTTCGTCAATGATACCTGCGTCCCAAGCCTTGTTAATATAATCTGGAAGAGTTTTGCGAATATAATCATAAGTTGTATTGTCTTTCCAGTAATCAATACACTTAATAAGGTCTTCTTTTACATCTTCGTCAATATAAAACTTATCTCCAGGACGATCTTCAAACTTAAATGGTTTGCCTTCAAGTTCCTCAAGAATCCATTTGTTTGAATACTCGGGGAATATAGGTGAAGCCTTGGGCCACTTTGCCTGATTTCCAACGATTAACTCGCCGTCTTTTACCCAGACCGTCATTTGATCCAATACATTATAAAAAGCATTAGCTCTTCTAATGGCAATTGGCAGTCCGTTGTCTTGCTTCATTGATTGAGTAAAGATCTTACATCTTTCAGAGCAAACCTTTGGTTCCTGATCAAATAAGTCCTCTCTCAATTTTGTAATTCTGTCTGTCATAATTAACACCTCCGTGATAATGTAACTTGTTACTTAAATTCATTATACTTGACTGGAGAACGATGTCAATGGATTTAGGAGAATTTCGTCGAATTACCATATTTCAGGCACTACATTTGTGTAAATACACTTATTGCAACACAAGGTGTAAGATTAAACTGTAGTACATAAACAAATCACTACATCAAACATAATGTTAGAGGTGTACTAATGTAACGTTTCAAAATTTTAGCTATTCGTATTGCATTTTATTAGTTAATGGGTTATTATAATGAAAATGAGAAAGAACAGTAAGGGTGAAAAGGTTGAATAAGAAAAATATAGGCATTAGAGAAATTGCAAAGCAGGCAGGAGTATCTGTTGCCACAGTTTCGAGGGTAATTAATGGGACTGGGAACACCTCTGATGAGGTAAATGAAAGGGTCAATAAGGTCGTTAAGGAATTTAACTATATTCCAAATATAGTTGCTAAAAGTATGTATTCATCAACATCAAATTCCATCGCATTGTTTGTACTCGACCTTGACAATCCATTTTTTATATCTGTAATCAAGGAGCTAAATGCAATTGCAATAAAGAATGGGTATACATTACTTATCTGTGACACAGAGAATAGTCCAGAGAGGGAAAACGAGTACCTTAACTATTGTAAAGGCATCAGAACAAAGGGGATAATTTTTACAGAAGGCTACAGAAGTAACCTGTTAAACGGTGATTTTGAAAATCAAAACTTAGTATTCCATGACCGTTTTATTTCATCTGCATTTTCAACGGTCATGTCAAACAATGAAAAAGGTATACGAATTCTTGTGGATTATTTATATAATCTTAATCATCGCAAAATTGGATATGCGGGTTGGTTACCATCCATCAAGTCCAGTGTAGAAAGAAAAGATGCCTTTCATGAGGCATTAAAAGACAAAAAAATAATAACTCCAGACGAATATATTTTTCAGTGCAATTTAACAATAGAAGCGGGTGTGCAAGCAATTGACTATTTCTGTTCACTTCCAAACAGACCAACGGCAATAGTGTGTGGAAACGACCAGATAGCAAAGGGATTTATCACAAGAGCGCATATGCTAAACATAAAGATACCAGAAGACTTTTCTGTTGTTGGATTTGACGGTTGCAATCAGGACTATTTTTATCCAAGGATAACAACAATAAAGCAGGATATAAAATCTATTGCCCAAAATCTGTTTGAATGTGTAACATCAGAAACAGGAGAAGCAAGGCTTCATATTGTAGATGTTTCAATGATTATAGGAGAATCTTGCAGAAGAATTAAACTCTAAACAAAATATGAAAAATAAAAATATTGTAAAACAAAAAACGAGCTGATTATGTCAGCTCGTTTTTGTATCGTTTTATTATAATTTAATTAATACTGTCTTCCTTCGAGTCTTTGTGCAAACTCAACAAGGAAATCTATCCTCTTTTTGTTGAATGGAGCAAGTGCATCAACAGCATTTTTTGTAAGTTCAGTAACAAGCTTTCTTGATTCGTCAACTCCAATAAGTGAAGGGAAGGTTGTCTTCTTTCTTTCAATATCACCCAGCGGAACTTTTCCGAGCAGTTCATGGCTTGAGGTAATATCAAGAATATCGTCAACAATCTGAAAAGCAAGTCCGATATTTTCTGCATATTTTTTTGCGGCGGCAGCCTTCTTACTTCCTGCACCGGCAGCAATACATCCCATTTCAGCAGCAGCTTCAAAAAGTGTTTCCGTTTTCATTATGTATATTTTTTTCAACGCGGTAAGGTCAACGGGGTTGTTTTCGTTGATAATATCAAGAGTTTGTCCACCAACAAGCCCATCAATACCAACGGCACTAACAAGGGCTTGAGCAGCTTTAAGGGCTGCAAACTTGTTAATATTAGCCTGAGAAATAATAACTTCGAAAGCCATAACAGATAAAGCGTCAGAGGCAAGAATTGCAACAGATTCTCCAAATTCGACATGGCAAGATGCTCGTCCTCTTCTTGTTGGTGCATTATCCATTGTTGGCAAATCATCTTGAATAAGTGATGTTGAGTGGATGAATTCAAGTGCGCAGGCAAAAGGCAATGCTCTTTCTGGCTTTTGCCCACAGGCTCTGCAAAACTCAAGAGCCAAAATTGGACGCAATCTTTTTCCTCCGTTAACGATGCTGTATTTCATCGCTTGGGAAACGACACTTGTCTGCTCGCCGTGTTCGCTTAAAAAGTGAACAAGCTTGTCGTTTACTAAATCAAGATCCGTCTGATAAACCGCATCATAGTAGAAATCTTTCAATCGAAACCCACCTTAATTTTTTAATCAAAAATATAATTTAACTTTTTAGAAACACGATAATAAAATAATAATACTATAGTACCATAATTTAGATTTTATTGTCAATTTTATAGGGGTAATTTGAAAATATTTTTAATGTCGAAATATGTTGCAGGGTAAAGTAAAATAAAGTATAATTAAAAAGATACTTTAAGTATGATTTAACATGGTTGTGTGAGGAGCTTATAATGACAAACATAGTTCTACTGGGGCTTGTCAGCTTTTTTGCAGATATAGCCACAGAGATGGTTTATCCCTTGATACCACTGTATCTAACAGCGGCATTTGGAGCAACACCGGCACTTATTGGATTTATTGAAGGAATTGCAGAAAGTCTTTCAAGTCTGCTTCGGGTTTTCAGTGGATACATATCTGACAAGTATAAAAAGAAAAAGTCACTTGCGTTTGTGGGGTATTCAACAGGATTAATTTATAAAATAGCATTGATAACTGCAACATCATGGGTCGGAGTTCTTTCGGCAAGAGTAATTGACCGTATAGGCAAGGGAATAAGAACCGTACCACGAGATGTTTTGGTGAGTGAAAATGCAAAAAAGAATCAGCTTGGCAAGGCATATGGTCTTCATCAATCACTTGACATGGCAGGTGCAGCGGTGGGGATTTTGCTTGCGTTTTTCTTGCTTAATGCTGTTTCAGGAGCGGGAAATCTTGACTTTAAATGGATTTTTCTTATATCAATGATACCAACGGTTATCGGGCTTGTTTTGATTGTATTGGTTAAAGAGAAGAAGGCGGAAAAATCAGACAAAAACCCAGAGCCATTCTGGAAGGGAATCAAAAAGCTTGATTCAAACCTTAAACTCTATATCTTTGTAGCATTTTTGTTCACTCTTGGAAATTCATCAAACACCTTTTTGCTTTTAAGAGCAAAGGATGTTGGATTTAGTGACAGCTCCGCGATATTTCTTTACTTCATCTATAATATAACGGCGTCAATTTTTGGAATGCCACTTGGCAGACTTTCAGACAAACTTGGCAGAAAAAAAGTTCTTATAGCGGGATACATATCTTTTGCACTTGTCTATGCAGGGTTTGCATTTGCGTCAAGCAAACCAATGCTGATTTTAAGCTTTGTACTTTATGGAATTTATGCGGCGGCTATTAAGGGCGTTGAGAAATCCTTTATATCCGAAATATCACCGGATGAGCTAAAAGGCACGATGCTTGGACTTCATGCAACTGTAGTTGGAGTGGCACTTTTACCAGCAAGCGTAATAGCAGGAGTATTGTGGACAAAGTTTGGTGCATCGGCACCTTTCCTTTTTGGCGCTGCGATGGCTCTAATATCATCAATAATTCTGATTATTCTTCTTAACAGACCATCAGTTAAACAGATGGAAAAATAGCATCAATATAATTAATCAGCCCCTCGTCTTTGACAAGAAGAGGGGCTTACATTTTACTTATTTTTTGAGTTCCATAATATTTCTTGGGTATTCTTCATTCATAAAGGTAGATGTTATAAGAAAATCTGCTGTTGCCTCATTGTTTGCAATAGGAATATCAAAAACCTGTGCTATCCTGAGCAATGCCTTAACATCAGGGTCGTGAGGATGTGCAGAAAGTGGGTCGGAAAAGAATATAATAATATCAATTTTTCCTTCAACAACGCGTGCGCCAATTTGCTGATCACCGCCCAAAGGACCGCTGTTAAAGCCACGAACGGGTAAACCGGTCGCTTCGGATATCAGTTTTGAAGTTGTTCCTGTGCCACACAAAAAGTGCTTTTCAAGAAGCTCCTTATTTCTTTTGCACCATCCAATCATGGCGGGTTTGAGATTATCGTGAGCAATAAGAGCAATGTTCTTTTGCTTATTCATTGGAACGAGTACAACATCAGACATATATTTCCACTCCTAAAGTAGATAGTATTTTACAAGCTTATAAAAAAACAATCCAACCAAAAAGGCTAAGATTGTTTTTAATTTCATACATAATATTCGTTCAAAAGATTATATGCAGAGTCAGGAGAAGAGCAAATTAGAACTACAATATAGTTGCCATGAAGAGAAACAGCGTTAGCTCCGAATTTTGCATATTCCTTTGAATTAAGGTCTTTGTAGCTTTGAGATTTAAGCTTAGTTTTTTCCATCAAGGCATCAATAGCTGTTTGGCGTTCTTTGTCTTTATTGATTTTAAAAACTGCAATTTCGTCAGCGCATCCATCAGTTTTGGATGAATAAGCTGAAAAATCATCAAGATATGCTGAGCTGAAGCCATAGTGAACCGAAATATCTTCAATTTCAAGCTCAATCAAATTGCTAATTGATAAATCACTTTTCAACGAGTTGGTAACAGCTTCGCAAGACTCAGGTTCAAATCTACCGGTAAATGAACGCTTAATCTCCGTGCTTTTAGTTTCTGCCGAATCCTTTTTTAGCGAGCAGTTGGTAAATAATAAAACAACTGATAATATTAGAACTAAAACATAGATAATTCTATATTTTCGCATGGTAAAAACCATCCTTTTTTGGCACTGATGTGCCACCGATTGTGTTACAAAAATATATCATAATAATAATAAATCTAAAAACTTCTCATATTTGTTGACTAATTATAACATATATCTGGCTAATAAGTCATTTCAAAACAGTTACAGTTTATGAACAAAAAGGCCACTTAAAAGTTTTGGCTCAAACCATGTAGATTTCGGAGGCATAATGTTGCCTGAATCCGCAATTGCCATAAGCTCGTCCACTGTGGTGGGATACATTGCAAAAGCAACAGTCATATCTTTACTAACACGGCGTTCAAGCTCTTTAAGTCCACGAATACCACCGACAAAATCAATCCTTTGCGATGTTCTTGGGTCGTGAATTCCGAGAACAGGAGAGATAAGATTATTTTGTAAAATTGCAACATCAAGCGACTCAACAGGGTTGTTGTTGTCAAATGTTCCATCTTTTGCCTCAAGCTTGTACCATTTGTTGCCCAAAAACATACCGAAAGTATGCGCAGAGGTTGGTTTAAAAGCTACATTTTCATGCAAATCTGTAACAATAAAATTGCTGGAAATTCGGCTTAAAAATTCATCGCTCGAAAGACCGTTAAGACCATTAACAACGCGGTTATAGTCCATTATTGCAAGCTCGGTTGCAGGGAAGGCAACGGCAAGAAAAAAGTTGAATTCTTCGCTTCCGTCAAAGCTTGGATTTTCCTGTCTGCGCTTAAGCCCAACCTTAACGGCAGAGGCTGCACGATGATGCCCATCAGCAATGTAAAGTGAATCCACTTTACAGAAGCAATCCTGAAGTAATTTTGTGGTACAAATATCGTCCACAACCCATACGGTATGGGAAATTTTGTCATCTGAAACAAAATCATACACAGGTTTGTGGTTCTCTTTCCACATCTCGACAATTTCGTTAATTTTATCGTTATCTCTGTATGTGAGAAATATTGGACCTGTGTTCGCGTTGCAGTAATCAACATGATTAATTCTGTCTGCCTCTTTGTCAGCCCTTGTAAACTCATGCTTTTTAATTGTGTTGTTAATATACTCATCTATGGACGCACAGCCAACAAGACCTGTCTGGCTTCTTCCGTCCATTATCTGTCTGTAAATGTATATACAATCGTTGTTGTCCTGTTTGCAAATTCCATCTATAGAAAGCTTGTCAAGGTTTTCTCGTGCTTTAAGATAAAC
Source organism: Oscillospiraceae bacterium (assembly GCA_036654375.1). Lineage (GTDB taxonomy): Bacteria > Bacillota > Clostridia > Oscillospirales > Acutalibacteraceae > RZYX01. The sequence goes on along the minus strand of JAVVSD010000005.1, from coordinate 47,189 downwards.
TTTTTCGTCATAATGGTCTACGGACTTGTCAAGGTCGATTTCAGCTTTGTCAATATGCAAAAACGAGTATGGGTTACCCTCGACAATAACTCTTGCCTCATCACTTGTCATGACATCGTATGGAAGAGCAGCAACACTTTTTGCATTTTCCGGTGTTGGTCTGATTGCTTTAAACGGTTTAAAAATTGCCATTAATAAACACTCCTGATAAAGATTACAGTTCAAATTCCTCTTTTGAATATTCCCTAAGCTTTGGTGTCCTTTTTGGATGCCTTTTAAGCGGGTCATATTTAAAATGTCGGCAAGAGGAAGAAGGGGACATGACACCATTTCTGGAACATAATACAGAGCAATTATCAGAAGATAATCTACCTAAATAGCAGTATTCACACGCAGGTGAAATATCTGTGTTTATAAGACGCTGCATATTCCCAAAGCTCCCAACTGTTAAGTAATACACAGATTTTAACACATTTTACGCTTCGTATCAAGGTCTAAAATAAGTACAGCACTCATGAATAAAAGAGCAGCAGCCGCAGGTGCAGAAACTGAAAATACAGCATCAAAAGCAAGAGCGTTAGATGAAAAGGTTTGAACTTCGCAAGGGAAAACACGCAACAGTTGGTTGCATATAAATAAGGAAACCGTTGCAGAAATAAGCCTGGATATGATAAATTTCATAAAGCCCAAGCCAACTCCCTGTATGTATTGCAATATCTGAAATTGGACGCAAAACCCCGACCAGCCGAGAACAAAGGCAACCGCTGGAATTCCAAGCGTTCCAGAGGCGGCTTTGCACCCGGATGTCACTTCAAGAAAGCATTTAATAATTGCGGAGGCATTATCGGATATTGGAGCAAGTGAAATTAGAGATCCAAAACAGGAAAAAAGTATTACCCAAACACAGACAGAAAAAATAGCCTGTGCAGCATCAGATGCTGATTCTGTAACTGCATTAGCAATATTTTTTTTGACATTCAGGAGCGGAGCGGAAAGCATATTGCAATCAGTGTCGTCATTTTCTGTGAAAGATGTCACAATTCCGACAACAACGGAAGTTATGCAAAGTGAAGCAAAGATAATCACACCTGCTTTGGAACTGCCGAGCATGGTAAATCCCACCGCATTTATAACAAAAGCAGGACCAGCATTAATGCAAAAATACATCATCCGCTTAGCTTGCGACATGGTAATCTGATGGCTTTCAAACATTTCATATGTCATCTTTGCACCAATTGGAAATCCACCGATAAGGCTCATAAAAATAACCACAGCTGTACAGCCTGGAAGCTTGAATATAGTGCGAGTGAATGGCTCAAAGATGTGAGCAAATTTTGCACACAAATCTGACTTTATAAGAAATGATGAAAGGACCATAAAAGGGAAAAGCGATGGTATAATAACGCCTGAGCAAAGATACAAACCTTCCTTTATTCCACTTGATACAGTGTCAGGATATCGTAAAAGGCAGTAGGCGAGGATGATAACAATAATGAGTATTGGAACATTTGCAAGTTTTGAGTTAACATCAGTCCTCAACATATGCACCTCCTTTTTTATAATTGTTATGCCTGATAAAAGGTTATTATTCTGTTAAAATCATCATAAATATCATTGAAAGAGGTGTGCATAATGAGTCGTAGTAATGAGGTACAGACAAAGAAAAAATCACAAATAATCAGTGAAAATTTGCAGGTGCCACAGACTGTTGCTCGTGGTACTGCATTTATTGAGCTTTCAGGTAACAGTGAGGCAATAATTGAGGGGTGTAAAGGCGTTTTGGAGTATAGCGATGATGCGATAAGACTTAACATTGGGAAAAATGAGGTAAAATTTTTCGGAACAGACCTGATAGTAAAGTCTTATTTTAACGAGCAGGTAATAATCCAAGGCAACATTCTGACAATTGATTTTTCATAAAATATAAAAATAAATTGTCAGGAGAGTATTATGTTTTTTATTAAATTAATAAGGTATGTTCTTGGATATATAACTTTTACAGCAAGCGGCGGATTTTCCGAACGCTTTATTAATCTATGCGCACAAAAGAAAATTGTACTGTGGGATGTTGAGAGCAAAGGCGGTGTGATTTTTGCAAACACGAATATAATAGGATATAAAAGAATAAAAGATTGCGCAAAACGTTCGTCAATGAAAGTGCGAATAAAAGAAAAACATGGCATACCATTTTTGATGCACAAGCACAGAGTAAGAGTGGGGTTTTTGGTAGGATTTATAGTGTTTATCCTTCTAATTGTAGCCCTTTCAACCAGACTTTGGACAATAGAAATAGAGGGCAATGACGAGGTCACAAATAAAGAAATTTTGCAAGTGTTTGATGAACTTGGCGTTTCAACAGGCACAAGAATAGCCAAAATAGATGTTACGGCAGTGACAGAACAAGCAAAAGATAAGCTTGAGCAGATATCTTGGCTGGCTCTTAACATAAGCGGAAGCAAAGCAACAATAGAGGTGAGAGAAAGCATTAAAAAGCCCAAAATAGAGCAACGCACGCCATGCAACATTGTGGCAGCGTACGGCGGGCAGATAATAAAGCTTGAGGTCTATGAGGGACAGACGCAGCAGGTTCTTGGAGCGGCAGTTGCAAAAGGCGACTTGCTCATAAGCGGTGTTGTTGAAAATCTTGATGGCACAGCAAAGCTTAAGCACGCGAAAGGAATAATAGTTGCAAAAACAAATAGAAACTTAGCAGAAATTCAGCCAGCAAAAATAACACAAGAAGTTCAGGTTAAAGAAAAGAAGAGATATCGTATACTGTTTTTTGGGCTTGATATACCACTTTTTTGGCTTTCTAATAAAGATGTAAGCGGTGAGTATTATAGGCATGAGTTCAGGCTTACTTTGGCAAATAATATTTTGCCTGTAGGATATGTAAAAGAAGGTTACAAAATTTATGAAAAAAAGGAAATAACTCTTGACGAGAGCAACTGTCAACTTGTGGCTTTTGAAAGGTTTTCAAAAGCACAAAGAGAGAAATTTGAAAAAGTAAAAATAGTGAGTGAAAATGTTGAAGTAAAAAATGTTGATGGTAGTTCAACAATCAAAGGAAGTTATGAATGTGAGGAAAATATATGTCAAAATCAGGAAATATACCTTGAAAATTAGATTTATATTACTATTTGTATAAGTAAGACAAATAAATTTTATATAAATTGCCAATTATTATTTTTTTATGTATAGGTTATAATAATTTAGTTGTAGAATAAAAAATTATATTGAGTTTTATATAAAAATTAAATTATTGTCTAATCTGTACTATAAATGCAAGGAGAGTTTAAATGGCGGAAAGAACTGTCGAAATAGAGAATTTTGAACAAGTGGTTAATTTATTTGGCAGTTTTGATGAGCATATAAAGCTCATAGAAGATGAGTGCGATGTCAAGCTCATTAGCCGTGGGTCACAAATCAAGCTTTTAGGTGAAGAAGAAAAGGTAAAAAAAGCAGCAAAGGCAATTGACGGATTGCTTTTGTTAATGAAAAAGGGTCAGACTCTTGACGAGCAAAATGTCAGATATGTTTTAACGCTTGTTGGAGATGGACAGAGCGACAAGCTTTCGGCAATGATGGCAGACTGTGTCTGCATAACATCAAAAGGAAAACCCGTCAAGGCAAAAACACTTGGGCAGGAAAAGTATCTTGAGGCTATTCGCAGCAATACGATTGTCTTTGGAATAGGTCCTGCTGGAACGGGAAAGACATATCTTGCCGTTGCAATGGCAGTCAAAGCTTTCAAGGCAAAGGAAATTAGCAGAATAATTCTAACAAGGCCAGCTGTAGAAGCTGGTGAAAGCCTCGGATTTCTTCCGGGGGACTTGCAGCAAAAGGTTGATCCTTATCTTAGACCATTGTATGATGCGTTGTTTGAAATGCTTGGAGCAGAAAGCTTTCAAAAACACTTCGAACGTGGTACAATAGAAGTAGCTCCACTGGCATATATGCGTGGAAGAACACTTGATGATAGCTTCATAATTTTAGACGAAGCTCAGAACACAACTCGAGAGCAGATGAAAATGTTTTTAACTCGTCTTGGGTTTAACTCTAAAATTGTTGTAACAGGAGATATAACACAAATAGATCTTCCAAGCGGAAAGCAATCAGGTCTTAAGGATGTAATAAAAGTTCTTAAAAAAGTAGACGATATTAGAACAATTTATTTTGATGAGCGTGATGTTGTAAGGCACAGATTAGTTCAGGAAATTGTCAAAGCTTACGAAAAAAGTGATGAAAAGAATGACCGTAAAAATTAATTTTGAGTGCAGATTAACGGACAAGCCTTATATTAATATTATTAGAAAGGATTGGTTTTGGTGGCTGAAAAGATTAAAGTAATAATTACAAATGACCAAAAAGAAGTGAAAATTCCTAAGGGTGTGCGAATGCTTATTCGACGTTGTTGCACGGCCGTTTTGACCATCGAGGAGTTTGAAGGAAATGCTGAGGTCAGTGTTAGACTTGTTGATAACGAAGAGATAAAGAAGCTTAACAAACAGTATCGTAATATTGATCGTGACACAGATGTACTTTCATTTCCACTCGGAGTTGATGGTACATACGATATAAATCATGACACTGGCGACCAGATGCTTGGCGACATTGTTATCTCTGCTGAAAGAGCAATGGAACAGGCGGAAAAGTATGGACACAGTATCCAGCGTGAGATTGGTTATCTTTCTGTGCATTCAATGCTTCACCTGCTTGGTTATGACCATGAGCAAGGTGGGATAGAGCTTCTTCATATGAGAGAAAAGGAAGAGCAGGTTTTAACAAAGCTTGGTCTTAAACGAGATGGCAGTTATTACATGGATGAAAACGAATAAAAATCGGCTAAACGGCTTGTTTGTTTCAAGCCGTTTAGCTAATATATGGGAGAAAAAATGAAAGAAATTAATACTAAAACCGCATTTATATCAATAGTTGGATGTCCCAATGTTGGAAAGTCCTCATTGCTCAATGTCATGCTTGGGCAAAAAATAGCAATAGTATCAGACAAGCCACAGACAACAAGAACAAAGATAATGGGAGTTTTGACAGAAGACGATGTTCAGCTTGTGTTTACAGACACGCCTGGGTATCATCGTCCACGCACAAAGCTTGGCGAAAAGATGGTAAAAGCAGTTAGCGACAGTATTTCAGGAGTAGATGCTTGTCTTTTTGTTGTTGAGCCGAGTGGCGAGCTTCGCGAAAATGAAAAAGAACTAATAGAAAAATTCAAAAAGCAAAAAATGCCTGTTATCCTTGCAATAAACAAGATAGACACAATGCAGAAGAAAGAGGACCTTGCACTTCGCATTGCTCAACTTTCAAAACTTTATGAGTTTAATGCAATCGTTCCGGTTTCGGCTGTAAAGGGTGAAGGAGTCGACTCACTTAAGCAGGAACTCAAAAATATTTCACAGCCATCAATGCACTTTTTCCCGGATGACACTTTGACAGACCAGCCAGAAAGAGTGCTGGCAGCAGAAATAATAAGAGAAAAGCTTTTAAGGCTTCTGGATAAAGAAATTCCTCATGGCACAGCAGTCAGTATAGAAAAAATGCGTGAGCGTGAGGACAGTGATATTCTTGATATTGAAGCAACAATATATTGTGAAAAGGATAGTCATAAAGGTATAATAATAGGTAAAAATGGAGCGATGCTAAAAAAAGTTTCAACCTATGCAAGACAGGATATGGAAGAATTTTTTGAATGCCATATAAATCTTCAGTGCTGGGTAAAAGTCAAAGAGGGCTGGAGAAATCGTGACGGATTAATCCATAATTTTGGATTGGATTAAAAAATTACCTCTAATAATTGCACTCTGATATGGAAAAGTATTAGTACAACATATCGGAGGTGCATTTTATGAAAAACCTTAACACAAACTGGAGTACATTTGCAAAAAGCGGAGCAATACAGGATTATATAAGCTATAAAAGCAACCTGTCAGGCAATGTGATTCAAAATCAGGGAGAATCAAAAAATGCACATAAAGACGGACGGTCTGGTAATCAGAGAACAGAATACAGGTGAGTCAGACAGGCTTGTAACAATCCTTACAAGAGAACATGGAGTGTTGCGTGCCTTTGTAAGAGGAGCAAAAAATATCAAGAGTCGGAACTTAAGCTCTACTCAACTGCTGTGTTACTCACACTTCACACTTTATCGCACAAAAGACAGCTATATTGTTGACAATGCGGAAGCGATTGAGGTGTTTTTTGATTTGAGAAAAGATATAGAAAATCTTTCGCTTGCACTTTATCTGGCAGAGGTTTCGTCAGAACTTTCACCTCAGGAGGATAATGCAGAGGAGTTTTTGCGTCTTCTTCTCAATTCGCTTCATTTGCTGTGCAAAAGCAAAAGGAATCCACTTCTTATAAAATCAACGCTGGAGCTGCGCGCACTTTCGGCGTCAGGCTATATGCCAGACCTTTTAGCGTGTTCAACTTGTGGTGAGTTTGAAAGTGATATAATGTATTTTAACATTTCAAGCGGAACACTTACCTGCTCAAAATGTGGCACAAAAGAGAGCGGAGAGAAGCTTTCAAATGGGGTTATTTCTGCAATGAGATACATAATTTATTCGGATTTTGCAAAGATATTTGACTTTAATCTGTCAGATGATGGTACAAAGCAGCTGTCTTTTGTTAGCGAACGGTATCTGATGCAACAAACACAAAGAAATTTTAAAACGCTTGACTTTTATTACAGTGTTTATGGAGAACATATATGACAAAACAAAACAACAAACATTACAAATCAATAGAGCTTGATAAAGTTCTTACAATGCTTGCAGGTCATGCCTCTTGTGATGACGCAAAACAGCTTGCAATGGAGCTTTGTCCGCAGCCAAATCTTGACTTGGCACAGGTGTTAATTAATCAGACGAGCGATGCTTTTAATTTGCTTGCGCGATTCGGAGGTCCATCGTTTGGAGGGCTTAAAAATGTCAACAATGCGTTGAGCCTTGCGGACAGCGGTGCAACATTGAGTATGCGTGAACTTCTAAATATAGCGTCAACCCTTCGTGCGATACGAGGAATGGGGGAGTGGCATTCAAAATGTGCAGGAGTTAGCACAAGCCTTGATGTTTTCTTTTCTTCACTATGTCCAAACAAGTATCTTGAGGAAAGAATATTTGCATCAATACTGTCAGAGGATGAAATGGCAGACAGTGCATCCTCTGAGCTTTCAGATATTCGTCGCAAAATGAGGCATAATGAGTCAAAAATCAGGGAACAGCTTGACAGGATAATTCGCTCATCTCATTACCAAAAGGCGTTGCAGGAATCAATAATAACGATGCGAAACGGACGATATGTTGTGCCAGTAAAATACGAGTGCCGTTCAGAAGTGCCAGGACTTGTACACGACACATCTTCAAGCGGCTCAACCGTTTTTATAGAGCCGATGGCTGTAGTTGAAGCAAACAACGAGATAAAGGTTTTGATAAGTAAAGAACGAGATGAGATAGAACGCATACTTTGCGAGCTTTCTGTTGAGGCGGGTTCTTTTTCAGAAAGTATTAAGAGCAGCTATGAATGTGCAGTGGAGCTTAACCTTATATTTGCAAAGGCACAGCTTGGATACGCAATGAAGGCATCTGTTCCCGTGCTTAACGACAAAGGCATAATAGATCTTAAATCGGCAAGACATCCACTTATTGACTCTAAAAAGGTTGTGCCGACAAATATAAAGCTTGGTGAGGACTTTGACACTCTTGTAATAACCGGTCCAAACACAGGCGGAAAAACTGTTTCAATAAAAACAATTGGATTGCTTACACTGATGTCAATGTGCGGGCTTTTAATCCCAGCGGCAGACAATAGCAGGGTTTCGGTTTTTGAAAAAGTATTTGCCGATATTGGCGACGAACAAAGTATTGAGCAGTCGCTTTCAACCTTTTCATCTCACATGAAAAATATAATAAATATAATAGATGAATCCGACGAAAACACGCTTGTTCTCATCGATGAGCTTGGAGCGGGTACAGACCCAATAGAAGGTGCAGCACTTGCAATGGCAGTTCTTGAAAGGCTTCATATCCAAGGTGCAAAAATTGCGTCCACAACACACTATGCAGAGCTTAAGGCATATGCACTTCAAACAAAGAGAGTAGAAAACGGATGTTGTGAATTTGATGTTGCATCACTTCGTCCTACATATCGTTTGCTAATTGGTGTTCCGGGCCGTTCAAATGCATTCGCAATATCCGAACGCCTTGGAATGGAAAAGCAGGTTGTTGACAGAGCAAGGGAGCTTGTTGCAACGGAAAACAGCCGCTTTGAAGATGTTATTGAAAAGCTTGAGCAGAGCAGATTGAATATGGAGATGGAGCATCAAAAGGCACAGGAGCTTAACGAAAAAGCTCGTTTAGCACAGGAAAGTGCAGAGCAAATTCGCCAAAGCATTGATGAACTTAAGGATAAGGAACTTGAAAAGGCTCGTGCACAGGCGATGCAGATTGTTGAAAAAGCACGCAGAGAGTCATCAGCGTTTATGGATGAAATTGATAATCTTAAAAAGATGTCAAAAAATTCAAAGGATATTTCAGAGCTTGCAAGACTTGCAAAGTTGCAGGTTAAACAGCACACAAATTCAATGGATGACCTTATAAATCCAATAGTAAGCAGAACACAGCTTGAGGAGGACTATGTCCTTCCAAGACAGCTTGCGGTTGGCGATACAGTGCTAATAGCAGACATAGGTGAGCAGGCAGTTGTGCTGTCCCTTACAGATAAAAAAGGGCTTGTAGAAGTGCAAGCAGGAATAATGAAAACGAGAGTGCCGATAGAAAATCTTAGGCTTATAGATAAGCCAAAAAAGAAACAGCAGTCAAAAACAAGAAATATCAGAGTAACACAGGACAAAACAAATCAAAAAGTTAATACAAGCTGTGATTTAAGGGGTATGACAGTGGACGAAGGGCTATTAACTCTTGATCGCTTTATTGATTCAGAAATAAGAACAGGGCTAAACGAGTTTACGGTAATTCATGGCAAGGGTACAGGCGTTTTGAGAAAAGCAGTTCGTCAGTACCTTTCAAAGCACCCACAGGTGAGAGAGCATAGGCTCGGAACCTTTGGAGAGGGTGAAGATGGCGTAACAATAGTAACTCTTAAGTGAGGTGAGCGGGTTGGCTGATTTTTTTAATGATGCACAAAATTTGCTCGAAAGTTGTGAGAACATAGAGGTAGCATCTGTTGATGAACAAGGCTATCCAAGAGTTTGCGTGGTGACAAAGCTTATGTCCAGCGGATTTGATAAAATTTATTTTTCAACAGGAGCAAGTGGAACAAAAACAAGACACTTCAATTCAAACCAAAAGGCAAGCGTATGTTATCATGACAACAAGGACAGTGTCACACTTGTTGGAAAAGTGGAAATTGTAGAAGACATGGAATTAAAACAGCAAATTTGGCAGGACTGGCTTTTTAGTCATTTTAAAGATGGGGTAAATGACAGTGAATTTTGCCTTTTAAAATTCAAAGCAAGTGAAGCAACATTTTGGATAGACGGAGAATTTTCAACACATAAAGTATGACAAAAAAATTAAAAAATAAAATATTTTTTAAAGCAAAAGTCAATAAAAAAATGTATATATAGTGTAAAGTAAAACAGCCTTACACTAATTCTGGAATTAATTAAATAATGCTGTCGAAAAAGTGCGTGAAAAAGTGATTTTTAATACTTGACACACACTTTTATTTTTAGTATAATACAGCGGTGTAAAGAAAAAGACTTTACAGCTTTTAGGCTGTTATTGGGAGGCGAAAAAGTGGCAAAAAACCTTGATGTTACAGTATTGTTGGATTTTTACGGAGATATGTTGACCAATAAGCAAAGGGATTTTCTCTGCTATTATTACAATGATGACTTATCGCTTTCTGAAATAGCGGAAAATGAAGGTATCACTCGCCAAGGAGTTCGTGACTCCATAAAGCGTGCAGAAGCCCAACTTTTTGAAATGGAGTCAAGACTGGGACTTGTAAAGCGATTTGATGAAGTAAGAACAGGGCTTGAGGATATTCTTGGTTGTGCAAACGAAATTAATGAATACAATATGCGTTATGGTCTTTCAAGAGAAATTAACGAAACAGTAGTTAAGATAAAGGTAATTGCACAGTCGCTTTGTGAATAACTTAAAAATTAACTTGTAGTTTTACTGCAAATATTAAGGAATGATAAATTTGGCATTTGAAGGTCTTTCTGACAGACTTGAAGCCGCATTTAAACGGCTAAAAAGCAAAGGAACGCTGACAGAGGCTGATGTCAAGGAGGCAATGCGTGAAGTAAGGCTTGCTCTGCTTGAGGCCGATGTTAGCTATAAGGTAGCTAAAGACTTCACAAACAAGGTTACCGAACGTGCGATTGGTTCGCAGGTAATGGAAAGCTTAACTCCTGCACAGATGGTTATCAAAATCGTCAATGAAGAGTTAACAGAGCTTATGGGAGGCACAAGAACAAGGCTTTCCATTGCATCACATCCGCCAACAGTGGTAATGATGTGCGGACTTCAAGGCTCTGGTAAAACAACCCACAGTGCAAAGATAGCGCTAATGCTTAAAAAGCAGGGCAACAGACCGTTGCTTGTAGCTTGCGATATATATCGTCCCGCCGCAATTAAACAGTTGCAGGTTGTCGGTGAGCAGGCAGGTGTACCTGTTTTTGAAATGGGAATAACAGACCCAGTTGTCATTGCAAAAGAGGCACTAAAGCTTGCAAAAGATCAGGGATATGACTATGTTTTTCTCGACACTGCTGGTCGTCTTCATATAGACGAGGAGCTGATGGGTGAGCTTAAAAACATAAAGTCAGAAGTTAAGCCACACGAAATTTTGCTCGTTGTTGATGCTATGACAGGACAGGACGCAGTTAATGTTGCATCATCATTTGATGAAGCACTGGGAATTGATGGGCTGATTCTTACAAAGCTTGACGGTGACACCCGAGGCGGTGCGGCTCTTTCAGCAAGAGCAATAACTGGTAAACCTATTAAATTCGTAGGTACAGGTGAAAAGCTTGACGATTTGGATGTGTTCCATCCAGACAGAATGGCTTCTCGTATCCTCGGAATGGGTGATATGCTCTCTCTTATCGAAAAAGCCGAAACAACGCTTGATGAAAATCGCGCAAAGGAGCTTGAAGCTAAGCTTCGTAAAAACAAGTTCGACCTTAACGATTTGCTTGAAAATTTCAGACAAATTCGCAAAATGGGTTCAATTCAAGATATGCTTGCAATGATTCCGGGTCTTGGCAAAAAGGTCAAAGACATTGATGTTGACGAAAGGCAGTTTGACAGAATACAGGCAATAATACTTTCGATGACACCAAAGGAAAGAGAGCATCCAGATGTTATCAACCCTTCCCGAAAACGCAGAATAGCAGCAGGTTGCGGGCAGCAGGTTGAAGATGTAAACAGGCTGCTTTCGCAGTACAAACAAATGCAAAAACTCTTTAAACAGATGAACGGCAAGGGCAATCGTAAAAAGATGAAGCGTATGGGTATGGGAATGAATCCCAACAATATCGACCTTAGCCAGTTCGGAATGTAGCTTTTAAATCTTTGACGCAACAGCGTGATTGATATAAATAATTTTTAAACATAAATATTTTGGAGGAATTTAACATGGCAGTAAAAATTAGACTTCGCCGTATGGGAGCAAAGAAGGCACCATTCTATCGTATCGTAGTAGCAGATTCAAGATTCCCAAGAGATGGCAGATTTATTGAAGAAATAGGATATTACAATCCTCTTGAGGAGCCACCAGTAATAAAGGTTGACGCAGAGAAGGTCCAGCAGTGGATTTCAAACGGCGCACAGCCAACAGAAACAGTAAAGGCACTCCTCAAAAAAGCAGAGGCAACAAAATAAAATTCGGAGGTTCTGTAGGATGAAGGATTTATTAATTTCTATAGCACAGGGACTTGTTGACGAACCTTCAGAAGTGACAGTGGACATCGACGAGCCAAACGAAATGGGTATTACAGTTTATCATTTGCATGTTGCACCGGATGATATGGGTAGAGTTATCGGAAAGCAGGGCAGAATAGCAAAAGCTATTCGTACAGTAATGAGAGCCACTGCAAATCGTAGCGATACCAAGGTAGCAGTTGAAATTGACTGAGATACAAACCAAGGGGCGGATTTCCGCCCTGTTTTTGTATAATACTTTATTCATTCCATTTGCAAAATGGAGGAGAATTTATGATTTTGGATTTTATCGAAATTGGGGAGATAGTTGGCACACATGGAGTCAAAGGCGAAATGCGTGTTAATCCATGGGCTGACTCACCTGAATTCATGAAGAATTTTAAAACTCTTTATTTAGACAAGCATGGGCAAAAATCTGTCAAAGTGTCGGGCTGCAGGCCACATGGAAATGTTGTCTTGCTAATGCTTGATGGGATAGAAACAGTTGAGCAGGCAAGTGTAATGCGTGGAAAAACCCTTTATATGAAGCGGTCTGACGCAAATCTTGAAAAAGGAAACTATTTTGTTCAGGAACTCGTTGGATGCAAAGTCATTGATGCTGAAACAGAAAAAAGCTATGGCATAATGAGCCAAGTAAGCTTTACTGGTGCAAATGATGTTTGGCATATCAAAGATGGAGAAAAGGAGTTTTTAATTCCGGCAATTCCAGATGTGGTTGATGCAATTGATGTTGAAAAAGGTATCATCACTATTCACCCTTTAAGGGGGATTTTTGAAGATGAGGATTGACATTTTAACCTTGTTTCCTGAAATGTGCGAAAATGTACTTACACAAAGCATTATCGGTAGAGCAAGGGAAAACAAATTTGTCGAAATTCATTGCCATAACATAAGAGATTATTCAACAGACAAGCACAATCGTGTTGATGACACTCCTTATGGAGGTGGCACAGGAATGATAATGCAGACACAGCCGATTTATGATTGTTTTATGTCTTTATGTGAACAAACAAATGAAAAACCGCATTTGATTTATATGTCACCGCAAGGCAAAACATTGTCGCAAAAACGGGTTTGCGAACTTTCAAAAATGAATAATATTGCCATTCTTTGTGGACACTATGAGGGAATCGACGAAAGAGTAATAGAAGAAATTGTCGATGAAGAAATTTCAATCGGTGATTATGTTCTCACAGGTGGGGAACTTCCTGCGATGGTTCTGGCAGACAGTATTTCAAGAATGTTGCCAGGAGTTCTTGCAAATGATGAAGCATTTCAAAATGAAAGTCACTACAATTCACTTTTAGAGTACCCGCAATACACAAGACCGTTTGAGTGGCATGGAAAACAAGTGCCAGAAGTTTTAATTTCTGGTCATCACGCAAATATAGAAAAGTGGAAGCGCGAATTTTCAATTGAAAGAACCTTTAAAAGGCGACCTGATATGTTTGAAAATGCACAACTTTCAAAGGAAGAAAAAGAGTACCTAAAATTTCTTAAGAAACAAATTTCTACAGAAAAATAAAAATTGCAACAAAATATATATGTCGGAATACAAAGAATAATAATATATTGTGCTTTTCTATAGTCAAACTATACAAACATTATCGCGTCAATTGATTAAGGTTTGGAACACAATACGAATTATTCAAAAAATGGGTATATAAAAAATATATTCGTTGACTGCGACTACATTTGTGATTATAATAGTAGCAAGAAATCGAAAAATTCATTTTATCTGGTGGGAGAATGTATTATGTTTGTAAAAGATGTTAAAGTTCAGAATCAAGTTGGTTTACATGCTCGTCCGGCAACATTTTTTATACAGAAGGCAAATGAATTTAAGTCATCAATTTGGGTAGAAAAAGATGAGCGAAGAGTGAATGCAAAGAGTCTTCTCGGAGTACTTTCACTTGGAATTATGGGCGGCACAGAAATTCGCATCATGGCTGGCGGTTCCGATGAGGAAGATGCAGTCGAAGAGCTTGTTAAGCTTGTTGAGTCAGGCTTTGCAGAGTAATAGCTTACTTGTACATTTTGGCACATCGCTTCTGCGATGTGCCTTTTTGCATAAATACAGGAATACTATTCTTAGGAGGTGCATTGATGAACGAAAGAATGACTTTTTTAAGAAAAAAAGCAATGGGACTTCCACAAAATCCCGGTGTGTATATAATGAAAAACAAACAGGGAACAATAATATATATCGGCAAAGCAAAGTCCTTAAAGAATAGAGTAAGTCAATATTTCGGCTCACAAAACAGGCACACAATCAAAGTCCTTAAAATGGTTTCAAATGTTTATGATTTTGACTATATTATTACGGATAGCGAGCTTGAGGCACTTTTACTTGAATGTAGCCTTATAAAACAGCACAAACCAAAGTATAATATTTTGCTTAAAGATGACAAGGGCTATCATTATATCAAAATTAGCGATGACTCGTGGCGTAGAATAACTGCGGAAAAGAAAAAGCTTAATGACAATGCTGAATATATTGGACCATACACAAGTGCTTTCATTGTTAATCAGGCACTGGACGAGGCACAGAAAATTTTCAAGCTACCGCAGTGTTCCAAGGAGTTTCCTCGCGACATTGGTAAGGGAAGACCGTGCTTAAACTACTTTATAGCTCAATGCGCTGCACCATGCAGCGGAAAAATAAAAAAAGACGAATATGATGAGGCAATTAAAGATGCTGTTGAATTTTTAAAGGGTGGCAGTGCCAAGTCAATTAAAGATATGCAGAGAAAAATGCAAGAGTACTCCGAAAATCTTGAGTTTGAAAAAGCAGCAAGAATGAGAGATAGAATAGTAGCAATCAAAAAAATGAATGAAAAACAAAAAGTTGTCGCAAATGGAGTAAAGGAGCAAGATGTCTTTGCGATTGAGCAGGGAGAAAAAAATGCGTGCTTTGCTGTTTTACGCTTTTCACAAGGAAAACTTTTTGACACAGAACACTTTATCTTTGACAAGGGTGACGAGTTGCCTACAATGCGTTCAGAGCTGATTATGAGCTATTATTCAATGAGGCAGACAGTTCCTCCAAAAATAACAATAGATGGCACAACACAGGACTCAGCGCTTCTATCACAGTGGTTAAGCCAGAAGGCGGGAAGAAAAGTTACAATATCTGTTCCCAAAAAAGGTGAACAGTTTAAACTTGTTGAAATGTGCAAAAAAAATGCACGAGAAAAGCTTTTTGAAAAGACAGGAAGGACCGACAAAAATATTCAGGCACTTACAGAGCTTGCGAGCCTTTTGGGGCTTGCGGAATTGCCGAGATATATTGAATCATATGATATTTCACACACGGCTGGTTCAGACAATGTAGCAGGAATGATAGTTTTTAAAGATGGAGTTCCGTTCAAGTCAGCATATAAGCGATTTGGAATTAAGGACGCACGGGGTGGGGACGATTGTGCAGCGATGCGGGAAGTCCTTCAAAGGAGATTTGTAAGATACGAAGAACAAAAGCAAACAAACCAAGGTTTTGGAAAATTGCCTGATTTAATTTTGCTTGATGGAGGTCAAGCACAGCTTAATGCTGTATTGCCAATAATAAAACAGTTTGGGCTTGATATTCCTGTGTTTGGAATGGTAAAAGATAATAAGCACAAGACGAGAGCAATAACAGATGGCGGTTCGGAAATCACAATAACTGTAAAGCGACAAGCATTTACACTGGTATCAAAAATTCAAGAAGAAGTTCATCGATTCGCCATTGGATACCATCATCAAAAGCATAATTCAAGTGCAAAAAATAGCACATTAACCCAGATTCAGGGCATCGGACAGAGCAAAGCAAATATCCTAATGAAGCATTTTAAAACAATAACAGCTATAAAGTCAGCAAGCGTTGAAAATTTAGAATCTGTAAAGGGAATAACCCTTACTGATGCTAAATCAATATGGTCATATTTCAACGAAGGTGAATAATATCCGAAATTTTCGAAATTTGTTGACAAAATTATCTAAAAAATGAGATAATATAGCAAGTTAAATTAATGGAGTATATATAGTATATGAGAATTATAACAGGTACAGCAAGAGGAAGAAAGCTATTAACACTTGAGGGTGTGGATGTAAGACCTACAACAGAAAGAGTAAAAGAAGCTATATTCAGTGCGATTCAATTTGAGATTGAGGACAGGCGTGTACTCGACTTGTTTGCAGGCTCGGGTCAGCTTGGAATTGAGGCATTGAGTCGTGGTGCTCGTTGTGCAACTTTTATTGATCAAAGCAGAAAATCTATTGAGATAATTGAAGAAAATCTAAAGTCAACAAATCTTGATAAGAACACAATCGTTAAGAATACAAATGCAGTTGATTTTCTTTCAATGACAAAGGACACTTTTGACATTGCTTTTTTAGACCCACCATACCACAATGACCTTATAACAAAGTGCTTACCATTGCTTTGCGAGAAGATGTCACAAGGCGGTGTTGTCATTTGTGAAACACAAGCTGATGAAGAATTACCAGATAATGTGGGAAATTTCAAAATATTCAGAGAATATAAACACGGGAAAATTAAAATGACAATATACAGGAGTAATGAGGTGTCTGAATAATGAAAATTGCAGTTTGTCCAGGAAGTTTTGATCCAATAACATTAGGACACCTTGAAATAATTGAGCGCACATCAAAGATTTTCGATAAAGTAGTAGTTCTGGTAATGGCAAATCACCGCAAAAAGGGTGCATATGCTTTTACAGCACAGGAAAGAGCAGAGCTTATAAGAAAAAGCTTAGATTCAATGGACGGACTTGATAATGTTGAGGTCGATGTCTATCATGGGCTTCTTGCAAATTATGCTAAGGAGAACAATGTTTCTGCGATAGTTAAGGGATTAAGAGCCGTTTCAGATTTTGAAAACGAATTTCAGCAGGCACTTACAAATCAAAAATTATATGCGGATTTTGAAACATTGTTTATGTCTGCAAGTGCAAATTATATGTTTTTAAGCTCAAGTCTTGTCCGTCAGGTTGGAGAACTTGGTGGAGATATTTCTGAGTTTGTACCAGAGGTCATACTTGAGGATATATTAGATAGATTGAGAAAGGATTGATTATAAAAAATGAATACAGAAGACTTTCTCGACGAAATCGAAGACCTAATAGAAAGTGGAAAAAACATTGCCTTTTCAAACAGGGTTGTAATCGATGCCGACTCAATCAAGACAATTTTAGAGGAAATACGCCTCAATATACCAGATGAGATTCGTCAGGCAAGAATTGTTGCATCAGGGAGAAGAGAAATTCTTAGCAAAGCTAAGCGTGAAGCAGAATCCATGCTTACAAGTGCCGAGTCAAAAAGTCGCGAAATGATTTCAGCCGCTGAAAAAAGGTGGCAGGAGCTTATGACTGACTCTGACAAAAGGTCAAAGGAAACAGTTGCAACTGCAGAAAACAAAGCGGCATCGTTGGTGACCAGTGCAGAAAACAAGTCAACTTCACTTCTGACAAGTGCACAGGAAAGAGCAAAGTCAACAGTTGAAAAAGCAGATATAGAATCAAAAACAAAAATTGAAAATGCGTTTGTACAGTCAAAAACAATGGTGGAAAAAGCCACATCAGATGCAAAAATGATTGTTGATAAAGCCGAGTTTAAGGCAAAAGAATTATTAATGAACCAAGAGATAATGCAAAAAGCTCAGAAAATGTCAGAAGAAATGATGACAAACGCTAAAACTCAGTCAGAAACAATGATGAAAAAAGCAAAATTCCAGTCAGACGAGATGCTTAAAAATGCTCGTCAAGAAGCAGAAAGGCTTTCAAGAGAAAGCAATGCAAGGGCAGAAACTTTGACAGTAGATAGCAAGACTAAAGCAGAATTGTTGACAAAAGAGTCACAGCAGATGGCAGAAACTCTTGTAAAACAAGCAAAAGAGATGGCACTGGCTCTTAAAACAGAAACACAGGAAAAGGCAGAGGCTCTAATGAACGAGTCACAGCTATTGTCTGAAAACCTTGTTAAAGACGCAAGGCAGAAGGCGGATGAGCTTACTCAAAAATCACTTAGAGATGCACAGGAAATCACAACTCATGCAGAAACCACAGCCAACGATATGATGGATCATGCAAAAAAGTGGTCAACAGAGCTTAAGGGTGCTGCGAGCGATTTCGTAACTAACATAATGGAAGATGCAGAGTGTAGCCTGTCAAATAATCTTGAAGAAATAAAGAAGGTTCACTCAAGTTTAAACGCTGCAATTTCAAAAAAGAAATAAAATTTTTCGGGCATGCTGGTAAAGCTGCCCGTTTTTGATAATATTTTACTGAAAAGCTTAACGCAAACAGGTTATTAATAAATAGTTTCGTGCATAGTAATTAACGGGTGATGTTAAATGTTTGTGTATTCAGTAAAATCTTCGAAAATCAAGGTGGTTCTGCTTATCGCTCTTTGTATTCTTGCAGCCGTTGCATTTCTACTTGCATCAAGCATGGAAAAGAAGGCTTCAAATCAAGGAGGGGTATCCTTAAAGGCAAACAACTCAGAGCAACGGGTAGCCTTTTTGTCCCAGTTTGGCTGGGAAATATCTCAAGACCCTGTGGAGGTATGTGAAGTTATAATTCCTGCGGAGTTTGACAAAACTTATGAAAATTATAACAAAATTCAGAAAAAGAACGGATTTAACCTTGAAAAATACAAGGGTATGAGAGTGAAAAGATGGACATACGAAATAAAGAATTACCCGGGATATCCTTCTGATTCTGGTTGTATTCGTGCAAATATGTTAGTGTACGATGGACTTGTAATCGGCGGAGATGTTTGCTCTGTTGAACTCAATGGATTTATGCATGGCTTCGATAGGCCACAAAAAGACGGTACAGCAACAACAGCAAAAGTCAAAAGTTCTGTGCAAAATTCATCAACTGCAAATAATCAGGCAAATGCTACAGGAGCAAATACAACAATACTAACAACAGAAAAAGTAAGTTAGTCAGGATTTTTACTGGAGGATGTAATAAATGTCCCAAGAAAGACTCGACAAGTTAATCACATCACAAGGAACCCTGAGCAGGTTGGAGGCAAAGAAACTTATAAAATCCAATCTGGTCAGGGTAAACGGTGCTATTATAAAGAAGCCAGAAGAAAAGTTTGATGCAGAGAAAGTGAAGATTGAAATAAATGGCAAGCTAATTGAATTTAGACGATATGTGTATATTATGCTTAATAAACCAAAGGGAATTGTTTCTGCATCTCGTGGAAAAAACCAAGAAACAGTTATTGACCTGGTGCCGGACAAGCTTTTTAGGGATGGACTTTTTCCAGCAGGAAGGCTGGACTCTGATACAACTGGCTTTGTTCTGATAACAGACGATGGCGATTTTGCACATCAAATTTTGTCGCCAAAAAGTCATGTTAAAAAAACATATGTGGCTACTTTAGCAGAGCCAATATCGGAAGAAAAAGTTGAAATGCTTGAAAGTGGAATTAAACTTGCAGACGGAACAGAGTGTATGAGTGCTGAAATAGAAATGATTGATACCGAAACGCAGAGGGTTGTGCAGATAAAAATATGTGAAGGTAAATATCATCAAATAAAGAGAATGTTTGCTGCAGTTGGGAATAAAGTGACTGAACTTAAGCGTGTTGCAATGGGCGATTTACAGCTCGATACCAATCTTGAGCTGGGAAAATGTAGAGAAATTACAAAAGAGGAGTTAAAATTAGTTAGAAATTTTACTAAAAATTTGTAAAAACTAAATAAATATTTTCTTCTACACTTTGAAATAAAAAAATGAAACAACTTGTATAAATCAAGAAATAATAACAAAATATGGTATCAAAATTGGCTGTGACGCGAATATGTGGTAATAATACACAAAGGTTTTAATAAGTTGTTTTATTATCAAAATGTAAAAATTCTATATAAATTGCCAATTTTTATAAAGAGTTTTGAAATAATTTCTATAAATAGTCAAAAAAATCTTGCAAATTAGTTTCAAATTGTGTAAAATGTATAGTGTTAGTATAGTCAATATGTATAAATATTCTTAACTTACCAAAAGCTTTGGAGGTAAACTAAATGTCAAATAGACTATTTCAAGGAATAATACATCAAATGCGTGATGCAATAGATAGGACGGTTGGGGTCATAGATGAAACTGGAACTATTATTTCATGTAGTGAGCTTGGACGCATAGGTGAACCACAGAGTGCGAATCTTGCAGATGTTTTTGCAAGTGGCGATATCATCTGCCTTGATGGCATAACATACCTCACATTCGGTTCTCACCTTCGCCATGAATATGCAATTTTTGTTGAAGGCGAGGATGAGCTTGCTTCAAAATATGTAAAAGTGCTTGCTGTTTCACTAAGCAGTATAAAGCAGTTCTATGACGAAAAATATGACAGAAGCAATTTTGTAAAGAATGTTATACTTGATAATATTCTTCCTGGTGACATATATATCAAGGCAAGAGAACTTCGTTTCAACAACGATGCCTCAAGAGTAGTCCTTCTCATAAGAATAACTGGTCACGAGGATGCTTCAGTTTTTGATGTTGTACAAAATCTGTTTCCGGACAAGAACAAGGACTTTGTAATTAACATTAACGAAACAGATATTGCCCTTGTAAAAGAAGTTCGTGCTAACATTGAGCCAAAGGATCTTGAAAAGCTTGCTCATTCAATTTCTGATGCTCTAAGCACAGAGTTTTACAGCCATTCTCTTGTTGGCATAGGAACAACAGTAACAGGAATAAAAGATCTTGCTCGTTCCTTCAAGGAGGCACAGGTTGCTCTTGAAGTTGGTAAAGTTTTTGATACAGAGAAAACAATCGTCAGCTACGACAATCTGGGCATTGCCCGTCTTATTTATCAGCTTCCAAACACACTTTGCGATATGTTCCTTCGTGAAGTATTTAAAAGAGGCTCAATTGAAAATCTTGATCAGGAAACATTGTTTACAATTCAGCGTTTCTTTGAAAATAACCTAAATGTTTCTGAAACATCTCGTAAATTATTTGTTCACAGAAATACTCTGGTCTACAGACTTGAAAAGATTAAAAAGCTAACAGGTCTTGACCTCCGCGAGTTCGATGACGCAATAGTATTTAAAGTAGCACTTATGGTTAAGAAATATTTGGATGCAAGTCCGACTAAATATTAATGGTAAAAACAAAATATGGTTAAATATTGGCATTGTTAAACTAAATATAGTAAATATTTTTGTCTATCTATACAAAAGTAGAAAAAATAGTTACAAATTAGTTACAAATAGCGCCTATTATGCTATAATTAGGGTGTGTTAAAGTTATATTGCTTTAATATGCCCTATATTTAGATTTTTATTGTAAAAAGAGAATTGTATATGTGGGAAAATAAAAAAGAGGTAAAGCCAAGTGATAGAGTTTAAGAATGTTTCAAAAGTTTATGAAAACGGAACAAAAGCACTTCAAAATGTCAATCTAACAATTGACAGAGGTGAGTTTGTTTTTATAGTCGGTTCCTCTGGTGCCGGAAAGAGTACATTCCTCAAAACAATTATGAGGGAAGAAGTACCATCGAGCGGTTCAATTTTGATTAACAACTATGATCTTGTAAAGATTAACAAAAAGGAAATTCCTTATTTTAGAAGAACGATGGGAATAGTATTTCAAGATTTCAGGCTGATTCCAACAATGACGGTGTTTGACAATGTAGCTTTTGCCATGAGAGTCATCGGTGCAAAAGAGAAGGAAATCCGCAAAAGAGTTCCTTATGTGTTAAGTCTTGTTGGTCTAACATCTAAGGCTCGTAGTATGCCAACAGAAATTTCAGGCGGTGAGCAGCAAAGAGTTGCACTTGCAAGGGCGCTTGTCAACAATGCAAACATTATTATTGCTGATGAGCCAACGGGCAACATTGACCCTGAAATGTCATTTGAAATCATTGATTTGCTCAATCATATCAATGCAAATGGAACAACCGTAATAATGGTTACACACGAGCATGATCTTGTACACAGATTTAATCACAGAATAGTGGCAATCGAAAACGGCGAAATAGTTTCGGATACTGCAAATGGTGACAAGCTAAAATACGATACAAGTAAGGGATATAAAAGGCCAAGCTATCCAAGCAAAAAAAGAGTAATTAGTAATCCTTCAAGCATAACATACACAACTCCGCCTGCTCCAAAAGAAGTGTCAAGTGAAACACCTTTACACAGAGTAGAAGAGCCTGTAAATCAACCTAAATCAAATAATATAGACTCTGCGGTAGCAAACAGCTCAAGCAACTTAAACATCGGTCAGATTGACTATTCAAAATATCTCGAGCACCTTGAGAGTACAACAGAAACGGAGGTGCAGGGAAATGAGAAATAAAGATAATAATCAGACAGATAACAAAAAAGAACAAAATAGCAATAAAGCTGAAAATAAACAGCGTGGTCGTGGTAGCAGTCTTAATTATTTAACAAAAGAGGGGCTGCACAATGTTTGGGCAAATCGTTTAATGTCTGCAGCGTCCATTGCGGTTCTGGCATCTTGCCTTGTAATGATTGGCTGTGCTACGATGTTGTTTCTAAATATTGACACAATGTTGGGCAAAATTGAAGCACAAAACATTGTAATGGTGTTTATAAAAGACGATTTATCCCAAGGACAGGTTGAAAAAGTTGGACAAGACATTCGAGTCATACCAAATATTGAAGAATGTGAATTTATTTCAAAAGAAGAAGCTTATAAAAAACAGCTTTCAACAATGGGTGATGATGCTGCACTGCTGGAGGGAATAAACAATCCTCTTCCAAATTCATACAAAGTAACGCTAAAGAGCATGGATGAGTTTTCGTCAACAGTAGCATCAATACGAAATGTTGATAATATCCTTAATATAAGAGAAAATAGTTCGCTTGCAAAACAGCTTGCACAGATAAGGTCAACCGTAACTGTTGCAAGTATCGGAATTGTTTCATTGCTCTTGTTGGTTTCATTGTTCATCATAGCAAATACAGTAAGAGTGACGATGTTTAACCGCAGACTTGAAATCAGTATAATGAAAGCGGTTGGTGCAACCAATGGATTTATAAGATGGCCATTCATAATTGAAGGTGTAATTCTTGGACTTATTTCAAGCATTATAGCCGTTTTATTGGTCTTAGGAATATATTCTTTGATGATTAACTCATTTACGGATGTTTTCGCAATAGTTGGTGGGACGGCTGTTAAGTTCTCTGACTATGTTGGTCAACTTTTACTTGGATTTATCGGGATAGGCGTTGTAGCGGGTACATCAGGCAGTATTGTTTCAATGAGCAAATATTTAAAAGAACAGGGGAGTGTTGTCAGTGAATAGGACAAATATTAAAAAGAAATCAATTGGCTCGATGCTGGCAATTGTTCTGCTGATTATTGCCGTTATGATTCCTCAATTTGCATTTGCCATAACAGATGCAGAGCAAGAGCAAATTGACAATCTTAAGGACCAAATTTCAAGCATTGAAGACCAGATTGCATCAAGCCAAAATAAAATAAATGCAATTGAAGAGAAAAAAGCACAGTCAAAGCAAACTCTATCAGATCTTGTTGATCAAGTTGATGAGTTAGACAGGCAGATAAATAACTATAACAAGAAAATTTCAATCCTCAACCAGACTATTGCAGACCTTAATGCAAGGATAAAGCAGACCCAAGATAATATGGCTACGCAGGAGCAGGAGATTGCCAAGACAAAAGGGATTTTGAGCGATAGGCTTCGTGCAATGTATATGGCGGGTGAAACTTCATCAATAGAAATACTGATGAGTTCGGACAGCTTTGAAAACTTCCTTACAAGAATGGAACTTGTACAGGGAGTGGCAAGGCATGACTCAAACCTTATAAAAGATTTGCAAGACAAGATAAATGAACTTAAACAAATGGAGCAGTCGTTGCATGACCAGCAGGTACAGATGCAGGCAGATAAAGACTCTTTGAGTTCTGCAAAAGCACAATTGCTTCCAAAAAAGAGAGCTATCGACTCAAAGGTTGCAGAAATAAATAGGCAGATGAATAGCCTTAAAGAAGCAGATGCAGAAGCTAAACAAGCACAGCAAAAGCTTGAAGCACAAAAGGACGCATTTGACAGAGAAGTTGACGACATCTTAAATGGTAAGGTTGAAGACGGAAGTGGTTCAGTTGGTGCAATGATATGGCCGTTGCCATACAGAGGGACATATATAACATCACCGTATGGATATAGAACTATGAATGGTCAAACGAAATTCCATTATGGTGTTGATATTTCAATGTCAGATAAGTATAATAAAAACTTGGTAGCATCAGCAGATGGAAAAGTTGTTATTGCAAGTAATGATGGAAGCTACAATGGCGGTTATGGTAACTACCTTGCAATTGACCATGGCAATGGTGTTGTAACTGTTTATGGTCACTGCGCAAGTCTAAAGGTTGTATTAAATCAAAGAGTAACCCAAGGTCAGCCAGTTGCAATAATGGGAACAACAGGAAATTCAACTGGTGTCCATGTTCACTTTGAGGTTAGAATTAACGGCTCCAAGAAGAATCCGTTAAATTATGTGAATATGCCTTCAGATGTTTATATTAAAAAATGAGGTAACACAACATGAACAGAAAAATTTCTTTGGGAAAAGCCTTGGCAATTATATTAATTGCGGTTGCTGCAACAGTGGCAATAACAATGTCGGTATCAATAAAAATCTATAACAACTTGATAAAGGAATTGCCAAATCGAGTAAATATGTATTCGAGTTTGTCTGAAATGGATGAGGTTGTTCGCAAAGAATTTTATGGTGACATTGATACTTCAAAGCTCAATTCAAGCATTGCACAGGGGTTTATTGCAGGGCTTGGTGATGAAAGCAGTTTTTACCTAACCCCAACTGAATATGTTGAGCATTATAACCGTGAGCGTGGGAAAATGTCTGGAATTGGAATAAGCCACACTCTTAACACACAGACAGGATACCTTCATGTCACAGGTGTTGCGCCAAACTCACCAGCAGAGGCAGCAGGACTTAAAAGCGGAGATGAAATAATTGAAATTGGCGAAGATAAAGTCACCACAGCAAACTATGAAAAACTCTCCAAAAATCTTGTTGGCGAAAAGATGTCAAGTATAAACCTGACATATAAAAGAGATGGAGATAAAAAGACAATAAGCGTTGTAATGGGATACAGCTTGACAACTGTTTCATACAGAATGCTTGGGTCTACGGCAATTGTAACTATCAATGCTTTTTATGAAAACACAGTTTCGCAGTTTAGCGATATAATCACTACGCTGCAAAAGAACGGTGTAAAAGGAATAATATTTGATGTTCGAAATTGTGCGGCAGGAAGCATAAAATATGCGGCAGAAATAATCGATATTCTTGTGCCACTTGCGACTGATGGAACAAAGGCAATTGCAACAGCAGTTGACCAAGATGGTAAAACAATAAAATCTTTTCCGTCAAATGCTGAGGATGTAATTGTTCCGATTGTTGTTTTAACAAACGAAAAAACAGCGGGTGCGGCAGAACTTTTTGCTTGCGACCTTCGTGATTTTGGCAGAGCGCAGATTGTTGGAATTACAACAAAGGGCATTGGCACAATGCAACAGCTGTTTCAGTTTGACGATGGAAGTGCAGTTGTTCTAACTGTTGCAGAAATTCTTCCATACAAAAGCAAATCATACAATAAAATCGGAGTTAAGCCAGATTTTGAAATTAAGCTTACAGATAAGCAGAGCGAATCAATCGGAGTAATGCAAGACAGCGAAGATCCGCATATTCAAAAGGCATTTACACTTCTTCCTCAGGAGGAATAAAAGCTCAAAATAATAAATATTAAAGGCACATTTAAGCAGAGTATTTAATGCTTAAATGTGCCTTAATTATTATTAGCAAAAAAGCCCTAAAAATGGCTTGTTAAGCTCGTCTTTTTGCGTTACATTATAAATCTAAATTCCTTGACAATAGTCGAAAAATACAATATAATTAAGAATGATTTAGTATTTGTGGAAAATTTAGTTAATTTTGCACAAATACTGCAAAAACGGGAGTTTTTAAAATTTGCTATTAATTTTAGCAATGGAGGTTGAGAGATAATGAAGAAGCGAACAAGGCTTTTAGCGGTAATGATTGCAATTACAATGATTCTTACAATTGTTCCAACAGGTCTTTTTGCAAACGCCACAGACAAACTTATAAGCACTTATGAGGAATTAAAAAAGATTGGTAATGACCCTGGTTATCCTCTAAATGGCAGTTACAAACTTGCAAATGACATAACTGTTTTGGACTCTGAAAGCAACTGGATTCCTATTGGCAGGGATGCTACTGATGCAGGAGGAGCTGACCTAAGGTTTACAGGTTCATTTAACGGCGATGGCAAAAAAATCATAAACCTAAAAATAATTGGCACAATTCCAGTGCCTGCAAATTCTCCGGCAGGAACAGAGCCAACTCCAATAAAGGATGTTGGACTTTTTGGATGCCTAAGTGAAACAGCAACAGTATCAAATCTTACAATTGCTGATTCAAGCATAATCAATATAAACCCAGATACAATGGATGTTGGATTTATTGCAGGAATAAATAAAGGTACAATAACAAACTGTGCCTCATCAAAAAACACAATTACTACGGATAGTCTTTATGGACAGACAGGAATAGGCGGAATTGTTGGCACAAACTATAATAAAATCACAAAGTGCTACAATTCATCTGATTTTACTGTAATAATACCAAACAATAGAATTGCCATGATGGACATTGGAGGAATTGTCGGCGTCAACGAAGTGAAAAAAGAGGCAACGACTACTCCTGTGGCTCCAGCAGAGCTTGCGTTAATTGAGGACTGCTTCAATATTGGCACAATTTCTGTAAAGGCACCACGCGTATATTCAAAAGTTGGTGGCATTGCAGGAACAAATGCAGGTAAAATTGATAAAACATATAATGCTGGTGTTATGTGTGGATACAACACCGGTGGAATAACGGGTAATCAAAGTTCAAAAAATGCTTCTTCAATTGCTCATTCATATTATCACGAACAGACAGCAAAAATGAGAGATGGTAATGTTAAAACAGATACGGATACAGCTGCAAAACTTACAGATGTAGAGATGAAAGATCTTACAAAAATGCCAGGGCTTGCCGCAACAGAGTGGGAAGTAAGTACTGGTGTGGGTGCATACCCATATCCTACCATTAAAGGCCTACCATTTGCTGATTTGGCTGTGGATATTGTTAATTTCTATGGTGGTAATGGAAGAATTTATAGTCCTTATAAAATCAACAACACAACTCATCTTAGCAATATCAGAACTAAATTGTCATCAGTATTTGAACTTACAAGTGATATCTTGTTTATAGATTGGGATTACAAGGATGATGCAACAAACAAACAAGACTTTTCATCCTTATCACCTGATGTAGGGCTTACCACACTTGAGGGCAGCTTCTATAATGGCGGTGCAAAATGGGTTCCAATTGGATACAACAAGACGACTGATGCGGGTGGAGTCACAAAAATAAATGTAGAGCCATTCACAGGAATATTACTTGGCAATAACTTTTCAATATTTAACTTGCAGTCAAGTGCAACTGTTGGAGATTGGGAACAAACGGCAGGTCTTTTTGCAATCAACGATGGCACAATTTCAAATCTCACAATTGCGGACAAGCCTGCAACAGAGGATGCTTCAAAATTATTGATTGCTAATAATAGCTACTCATCTATAGTACTCGGCGATGAAGCATTAAAATTACACTTCACACAGCCAACAGTAACATCAATATCAGGTTCACAAATTGTTGCAGCATCAACAAGCTCAACTGCAACTGCTGGAGCAATCTGTGCACTTAACTATAAAAATGGAGTTATAGATAATGTGACCAATAAGGCCACTGTTGTGGCAATATCAGTACCAACTCCAACAAAGCAAAAGCCAGTATTTGAAGTGTATGCAGGCGGTATCACAGCAATTAACAGTAGTGGTATTATCAAAAACACAAGAAATGAAGGAACTGTAAATGCGATTTCAAATACGCTTTATGCAGTTGCAGGTGGAATAGTCGGCAGTAACGAAGGATATCTCAGTTCAGTAGTAAACACTGGAACAGTTGAAGCGGGATACACAGCAGACATAGCCAGTACAACAGCACCAGGTGCAACAGCAATTAGCATGGATACTGTACTTAAAAGTGCATATCTTGCAGCGGGCGGCATCGCTGGTGAAAGCATAAAGGCAGAAGAAAATAAAAAAGAAATTACTCTTATCAATGATGCAAAAAATATTGGCGGAGTAATGACAACTCTTACTTCAAATGGAACAAAGGATAATTTCTATGCAGGCGGAATAGTTGGTAATGGTGCGGGAGTAATCGGAGCAAATTGTGCTTTCTGGAATAAGAGTGCAAAATATGCGGTTGAGAATCAGCCATTAGTTTTTGGAGCTGGAAAAGATTTGACAGATGCATCGCTCAACTCAATAACGGGATATAAAGAAGATTCCTTTATGAGTATGGAAGTGCCAACTCCTCCAGTCAACGGCTATTCACAAACAAATTACCAGTCAGATATTAATGGAAAGATAAGCACTTCAACAGCACAGATATATAAAAATAACAGTTCCACACCTGTCACAACGGAAAAGCCAAGTGTAGCATATAAAACAGAAGCAAACTCAAAGTATATTCTTGTCACAACGAAAGTCACAGAGTCAAGTAAGCCAGTAGAGCAGGCTCTTAGTGGAACAACTAACTTTATAATAATGATTGCTCCGGTAAGCGTAAAAGCCGACTCAACAAATGCCAAGAATATATTTTATGAGGGAGAAAAGTTTTCTCCTGGTGGACTTGTTGTGACGGCAACATATGATGATGGCACAACACAACAGCTAAATTATGGCGATGGAGATTCTGAATATAGCGTTGAAGGATATAATCCTGCGACTAAAGGTGAACAAACATTAACAGTCAAGTTTAATGGAGCAAAAGGAATGACAGTTACAAATCCAAATCCATATAAAGTAACTGTTTATGACGCAACTTTCAGCTTTAAGTCCAAAAAATCCTCTTATCTTAAAGGCTATATATTCACAGATAAGGATTTCACCGCAGAATTAAGTTATGGACCATCGGATAATATCAAAAAAATATCCAAACCATTTAAGAGTAATGAGTTCACAGATGGATACACAACATCAGTACCGTTTGCAAGTATTGACACAACCACAGCAAAGACTGGAGTAACAGTTACAGCAACTTATGGAACTGAAGCACCAGTAACTGCAACCTTTGATATTGTGGCACCACCAGCTGAACTAACAACAAAGGATGCCGTAAATTATCCTTTAGACACAACAGACCCTGCAAACAAGAAAATCATAGCACCTTTAGGCGCAACAGTTGCACAGCTTAAAGCAAATCTTGGCGGAGGCGAGTTTGCAGTTGTTAAAAAGAACGGAGTTAAACAAGCTGACGATGCTCTGGTTGGAACAGGCTGGGTTATAAGTCTTATGGACGGAACAACAGAAAATGACAAAGCTACAGCTATTGTAAAGGGCGATGTAACCATGGGCGGAAAGTCACCAGGCGATGGAGAAATTGACATTATGGATTTCCTTGCTATCAAAGCGGAAGTTTTACTTAAAGAAAGACTTACAGGGGATTTCGCCAAAGCAGGCGACTATAATGGTGATGGTGCAGTTGACATTATGGATATTCTCGCAATTAAAAAAATTATGCTTAAAAAATAATTTAGACATTGCAATAGTTAATAATTAATAATGGAGGAAGTTAACATGAAAAAAAAGGTAGCAATTCTATCTTCAGTTATTTTGTTAATTGCACTTATTTTGCCAATTAGCGCATCATCATTATCAAAAAATCTTACATGTTCAAATACAATAAGGCAAGGGGATACAATATCCATAGGCTATGTTGTTAATGGAACTAATATTTCTGGCGGTCAAGGTGACTGGGATTATGACTCATCACAAGTTGAGTATTTAGGAACAACTGGTACTGTTAGTTCCCCTTGGATGGTTGAAGAGAACGGAAATAGAATTATATTTTATGACAACGCATTGTCTGCACCAATAAACTCATCAACGCAAATATTCTATGGAAAATTTCGTGTTAAAGCACCGGCGGGAACATCTATTAAAGTAAGTTTTACGAATGCTAAGGTTTCTGAAGATGGGACAAAGGTAGATGGTTCAGCAGCGTTAGTAAGGCTTGTTGCAGCACCAGTAGTAACAACAACAACGCAACCAGCGTCAAAACCTTCTCAAAATGAAACTCAGACACCAGCACAAAAGGGAGGCAATGCTAACCTTTCTTCACTTCAAGTGGAAGGCGTTACACTTTCTCCTGCATTCAACCCTTCTGTAACAAAATACACAGCATCGGTTGATTTTGGTATAGAGAAGCTTAGCGTTAAGGGAAGCACAGAAGATCCAAGTTCAAAAGTTTCAATAGGTAGCACAAAACTTGCCGTTGGAACAAATAACATAAGAATAAAAGTTACCGCAACAGGCGGAGCAACAAAGACATACACCCTTTCTGTAACACGAGCGCAAGACCCAAATGCACCAACAACAGAAGCAGCAACTACGCAGAAGCTTAACGCAAATACAAAGCTTTCTGCAATAAGCGTTGAAGGATTTTTGTTGTCACCTGCGTTTGACTCAAATAAGACAGACTATATTGTCTGGCTTCCATATGAAACAGAAAGCATAAATGTCGTAGGCACACCAGGTGATGCAAAATCAACAGTAAAAGTTGAGGGTAATACAAATCTTGTAGCAGGAAAAGCAAACGAAATAAAAATCACTTGTACTGCTGAAGATGGAACAAAGGCAGTCTACACAATAAAAGCAATGCGTGCACCATTAAGCGGTGTATATAACAGCGATTCAAAGCAAGCCATTTCAAGTGATGTTAAGAGCGGAACACCAGCTTGGCTAACAATACTGCTTTGCTTAATATTCTTGGCAATCGGAGCTGGCATTTGCTATCTTATTCTGAAAAGAAAGAATGGCAACAATTATGATGGACCAGATGACGATAATTTCAATGGCGGCAATGGACCGGATAATGGACCAGATAATGGACCAGATAGCGGGCTGGACGATAATTTAGATGATGATTTTGCGGGCGCAAGCCATTCAAAATTTAGAGGAATATTTATTCCAAGTACACCACCAACAGGTGGCTCAACAAAATCTTTTTCAGATGATGTTGCTGATGAGGCTGAAGCAAAGCAAGAGGAAAGCAAATTTCAGAGTACACCTCCCAAAAATATCTTTGCTCAAGCACCTGTAACACCAACACCACCATATGAACAACCAGCAACACCAGTAGCAACTCCGAGTGTACAGGCAACACCAGTAGCAACACCGAGTGTACAGGCAACACCAGTGGCAAATGCTGAGCCTCCGTCAAAGCCAAGCTTTGACTTGCCATATCAGCCAGCAGGTGTTACACAAAAAGATATTGATGAAACACAGCAACAGGTGGAACCACAGCAAGGAAAAGCAAAAAGGGTAATAAAAAGAAATCCTTTTGAGATGAGTGCAGACGAATAATAAATAAAAACAGCACCGCTTTTTGCGGTGCTGTTTTACAATTATTGTGAAATGAAAACCATTTTAAAAAACAAGTCCGATAGATTTCAATTTCAGGATAAACTATTCAAAAAGCGTTGCAGATTCTTTTAACGCATCAATAATTTTAAGATGCTGTGGGCAATGAGCTTCACACTCGCCACAAGCTATACAGTCGCTTGCTTTTCCCACATTTTCAGTTGCCCATTCATAACTTTTGCGTGGACCGCTCAAATTGAGGTATGTGTTATAGAGATTAAGCAAATTGATAATATCTGGAATTGCAATGTTACTTGGGCAATTTTTAACGCAATATCTGCACGAAGTACATTGAATAGTTGGAATAGAGTTAATAATCGTAACAACATCTTTAATAACTGAATTTTGATTCTGGCTCATAGATTTAAAGCTGGTTGCAATATTTAAGTTATCTTCAAGCTGGTCAAGGTCAGACATACCGCTGAGAACCATCATTACACCGTCTTGAGTAGCAGCAAAACGCAATGCCCATGAAGCAACAGACCATTCTGGCTCTGCCTTCATAAGAAGCCCTCTCGCACTGCCAGGCAATGCAGCAAGAGAACCACCTTTGACAGGCTCCATAACAATAACTGGCTTGCCGTGCTTATTTGCAGTTTCAAGGCAAAGACGGGATTGAATTGTTGGGCTGTCCCAGTCAGCATAATTTATCTGCAACTGAACAAATTCGCAGTCAGGAAACTTTTGCAAAATTCTTTCAAGGCATTCCGCACTGTCATGGAAAGAAAAGCCGAGGTGTTTTATTTTACCCTCATTCTGTTTTTGCTTTAGTATTTCCCAAGCACCAAATTCAACCGCTTTTTCAAAAGTACTCTCATAAAGCGAGTGCAAAAGATAAAAGTCAAAATACTCTGCACCTGTGCGTTCAAGCTGTGTAGTAAATATATCCTCGATATCCTCTTTTTTTGTAATTTCCCAAAGAGGCATTTTGTCAGCAATAGTAAAAGTATCTCTTGGATATCTGTCAACAACGGCCTGTTTAAGTGCAGCTTCGGCTTTTCCGTCCATATAGCCAAACGCAGTATCAAAGTAGGTAAAACCACTTTTAATAAACTTATCAGCCATTTGTTTAACCAGCCCAATATCTATTTCTCCACTGGCAAGAACAGGCAAACGCATAAATCCAAATCCAAGTTTTTTGTTATTTTCAAAAATCATAAATCTACCCCATTATTTAATTCTGATTCAAAGTAACCAATCTTTTCTTAACTGCGCCTTTATCAAGTGCGGCAGAAACGACCACAAATAAAATACCGCTACCAGTAGCCTGAATAACACTGCCGAGCATTGATGCAAAAGGCGATGCCCAGTTGCCAAATAAAATAGCTTCGGCAATATAGTATCCAACACAAGTGATTGCACCAGCAATAAAGAGCGCCAATACATTTCGCTTGTTCAGAATTTTTTCTGTTTTGGATGAGAATGGGATTGCAATCAAAGATTTAATAATAACAGTTGGAATAATCCAAAGTGGTGCAGCAGACAAATAGTCGGCAAGTCCACCACCGATTGCACCAGCAAGCATTGCATAGGGCAACGGAAGGAAACAAGCGGCAAGATAAATAAAGCAATCACCAACATGAACATACCCGCCGTTAATACCAATAGGTATATGCAAAATATATGCTGTGGTCACAGCAATAATTGCAGCGAATAAAGCGGTTAGAACAATGTTTTTGAGTGTCGAATTGGTTTTCATGGTAGCACTACCTCACAATTATATTTTAAATAATAAAAGGTGTCTGAAAAGACACCTAATAAAGCTTATCTCAAAAAAGGAAATTCAAGAGCATTGAGTGGGATTACAAATTTAACAAAATTTTCGGGGCAATCATGTCCTTCAAAATACATCCAACGCGTAAGCTCAACAAGTTTTGAATCATCTTTTAAACTGAGTGTCTTTCTTTCGTCTTCATGTGGTTCTCTAACAATAATTTGGCTGTCAATCTTTCCGATAGGCCAGTCAACCTTTGAGAGTAAAGTATGTGCAAGAGAGCTTGACATATCCTCTCCATCTATTTTACTAAACAAATCCTCAGTAAGATAAAAATCTTCGATAGCAATAGGAAAGTTGTCAGCGTAACGAAACCTTTTAATATGGTGAACCTCTTTTCCAGGCACCCAGCCTTTGGTAAGAAGCCCATCGCTAATAGTAATTTTGTCCATTTCGACAAGGCTGTTTGTACCCTTAAGCCCGATTTTATCAAGCATAAAGCTCAGGGAGATAAAAGGCTCAAATCCAAAAGCCCTTCCTCTTTCAACAACGAATGTTCCAACGCCATGCTTTTTAATTATCGTTCCCTCATTTTCAAGCTGTGCCAAAGCAGAACGAACAGTTGCCCTTCCAACATCAAGCTTTTTCATAAGCTCAAATTCAGTAGGAAGTTTAGACTTTGCAGGGTATTCTCCTGATAGGATAAGTTTAAGTATATACTCTTTAACAAGAACGTAGAGAGGAACTGAGCTGTTTTTATCAATCATAAATGCATCTCCATTGTCTGTGTTGCACAAAAAGTGCAAAGAATATTTTCATTGACAAAAGTATATATAATTGGTAAAATAAAGTCAAGATGTTCGGACAACCGAACAATATGACTTAAAGAAATAATATAAAAGAATATTTATACTATAAAAACATGGAAAAAGAGGTGATTTGTTGTGCCTACAAACGCACTAAAGTTACGCAGTACCCTGATGAAAAAAGGCTATACGGGTATAGAATGTATAGAGTGGCACAATTCAATCAAGCTTGAGGGTGAGATGAATAACTGGAAGGACATTGTTGCAGCTGGAAAAGTTGCTACAAAGTTCGGCTATAAGGGTGTTGTAAACGAAATTGAGTTAAAAGGTTTTACACAGCCTGCAATCAGAACCCCTAAGGTTAAGGACGGGGCAATCCACAATCGCAAACCTGATGTTTTAATCATCGGTGGAGGCGTCATCGGATGCTCTATTGCTCGTGAACTTTCCAGATATAATCTGGATATCTTGTTGCTTGATAAAGAAAGTGATGTGGCAATGCACGCATCATCAAGAAATGATGGCATGATACATCCGGGTATTGCATCTCATGCAAATACTCTTCGTGGAAAGATGAATGTAAAAGGAAATGCAATGTACACACAGGTTTGCAAGGAGCTTGATATCCCTTTTGAGAGATACGGCAACCTTATTCTTTTTTCAAACAAGACACTCTCATATGGTGCAGGAGTTCTGTTCAAGTACAGAGCAAAACACTATGGAATTCCAATGGAATTTATAAACAGGCAAAAGCTTGAAAAAGAGTATGAGCCAAACATTTCAGACGAAGTAGTATCAGCATATTCGTTCCCATCTGCAGGCGTTCTTTCACCATATAAGCTGACAGTAGCCTTGGCAGAAAATGCAGTTGAAAATGGAGTTGAAGTAAGCCTTGACACGATTGTAACTTCAATAAACAAATCAGCTAATGGCAAGATTGATAGCGTAATTACAAACAGAGGAACAGTTTATCCAAAGACAGTAATTAACGCAGCTGGCGTATTTTCAGACGAAATTGCAGCAATGGCAGACGACAAATTTTTCTCAATACACCCAAGAAAAGGTGAATTAGTCATTCTCGACAAGAAAAAAGGTCCGGATGTTACTCGCTCAATGGGACTTGTACAGCTCAATATGGTTAATGCAACCAGCAAGGGCGGTGGAGTAATGAGAACGATTGACAACAATGTTCTTGTTGGTCCAGATGCTTATGAACAGCCATTAAGAGAAGATTTTTCGACGCATAGAGAAAATATCCAGGCAGTTATGGATAAGCATCTTAAACTTATAAAAACATTTCAACCGTCTGATGCAATAACATATTTTGCTGGTGTTCGTGCCTGTACATATGAAGAGGAATTCATTGTTGAGCGTTCCGAATATGTTAAAAATCTTGTTCATGCCGCAGGTATCCAATCTCCGGGGCTTGCATCTGCCCCAGCAATAGCAGAGGAAATCAGAGAAATAACAGTAAATATTCTTTCAGAGATTATGCAAGTTGTGCCAAATGATAAGTTCAATCCATACAGGGAAAGAACTCCTCATCTCGGCAGACTCAGTTTTGAAGAAAAGCAAAAGGTTATTAAGGAAAATCCGGATTACGGTATAATCATTTGCCGTTGTGAAGAAATCAGCAAAGGCGAAATAATAGATGCAATCAATTCTCCGCTTCCTGCAACTTCAATCGACGCTTTGAAGCGCAGAGTAAGACCGGGAATGGGAAGATGTCAGGGTGGATTCTGTTCACCGCTTGTAACAAGCATTATTTGTGAGCAGACAAACATGACACCAGATCAGATAACAAAGAGTGGCGGAGATTCAAATCTCTTGTTTGCAAAAACTCCAAAAGGAGGTGCATCAAAATAATGAAACAGCGTTACAGAGTGTGCGTATTGGGCGGTGGCCCTGCTGGTCTTGCAGCAGCAGTATCAGCAGCAAATGAAGGTGCACAGGTTTTTCTGGTTGAGCGTGAAGCAAAGCTTGGAGGAATTCTTAAGCAGTGTATACATGATGGCTTTGGGCTTCTTCGCTTTGGGCAAAGACTAACAGGACCAGAATATTCAGAAAGATATATTCAGCAGATGCTTGACAGCAAAGTTGATTACATAACATCGTCATTTGTAACAGATGTAAAAAGACTTAGCGACGGTGGATTTGAGCTTGAAATTCAGAGTGCAGAAGGAATGCTAAATGTCGAGGCCGACACATTGGTTCTTGCCTGTGGATGCAGAGAAAAAACATCAAGACAAGTATTTATTCATGGCGAAAGACCTGCAGGCATTTATTCGGCAGGTACAGCACAGTATTTTGTTAACATAATGGGATATATGCCAACAAAGCGTTGCGTAATTCTTGGCAGTGGTGACATTGGAATGATAATGGCTCGTCGTCTTACTCTTGAGGGAGCAGAGGTCGAGGGGGTATATGAAATCAAAGATACTCCAGCAGGTCTTGCAAGAAATGTTGCACAGTGCCTTAACGACTTTGATATTCCTCTTCATCTGTCAACGACAGTTACAAGAATTATTGGCAACAAAAGAGTTGAGGCAATAGAGGTTGCACAGGTCGACAAAAAGTTCAATCCAATTGAAAACACAAAAAGAATTATACCTTGTGACGCACTTATTCTTTCAGTTGGGCTTCTTCCAGAAAATGAAGTTGCACAAAAACTTGGCATCGAGCTTGATTTTGCAACAAAGGGTGCGTATGTTGACCAGTGCTTTATGACAAGTGTTTCGGGAGTTTTCTCCTGCGGAAATGCACTTCATGTCAATGATTTGGTGGACTATGTTTCAGAGAGCGGCGAGCTGGCAGGTAAATATGCAGCAAATTACAAGCCATCACAAAGAGATACAGTAAAAATTGAGTATAACAGCAATGAATTTCTCTATGTTGTTCCTCAGTATTACGATGCAAACAAAGGTGGAGAGTTAAACCTTTATTTTCGTGCAAAGACAGATTGCAGAGATCGCAAAGTAAACCTTTCATTTAATGATGAAACAATACTTGATAAAAAGTACAAGCGTATGTTACCATCAGAAATGGAAGCAGTAAAAGTAATGCCAAAGGATAAAGTAGCAAGTGCAACACTTAGAATGGGGGATGCAAAATGACAAAGGAAATGACTTGTATTGTTTGCCCCAATGGCTGTCTTATGAGAGTTGAGCAAGATGGAGATAAAATCGAAGTCTTTGATGCAACTTGCAAAAGAGGAGTGGAGTTTGCAAAAAACGAGCTTACAAATCCAATGCGGAGTATAACAACAACGGTTGCAACAAAGTTTGAAGATTTTCCGCTTCTTTCAGTAAAGACCGAGGGTGAGCTTCCAAAGGGCAAGATTTTTGAAGCAATGCAAAAAGTAAATGAAGTAACTGTAAAGAAAAGGCTCAAAGTTGGAGATGTTGTAATATCTGATTTGTTTGGAACTAATTTAGTTGCAACTTCAGATATGACATTAAAAGTAAATAAAACAAGATTTGAAGACTAATAAAAACTTTATTGAAGGAGAGATAGCTAACATGGCAAAAAAAACAGAATTTATGCCTGATTGGTATCATCAGGAAGCACCAAAGGATTCATATCGCTCAATTTTAAAGTGGGGCAGCCCAACAGAATTTAAAGCACCAAGTAAACAGCTTTATAAATTAATGAAGAAAGTTTTTCACATGACAGATGAGGACTTTAAGGTTAAGCAGGAGATGGGATTGGAGCCAGTTGATATTGATGTTCCTTGCAAACTCAGCAAAGCAGACCTTGAAAAGTTCAAAGAAATTGTTGGCGAATCAAATGTACATATTGACGGATACACGCGCCTTAGAGTTGCATATGGTAAGACAATGATTGACCTTATGCGTCTTCGCAAGAAAATCATTGAAAACCTTCCTGATGTTGTTCTCTATCCAAACAACAGAGAAGAAATAATTAAAATTGTTGCATATTGTAACGAGAAGAAGATTCCGATCTATGTTTTTGGTGGTGGTTCTTCAGTAACAAGAGGAGCAGAGCCAATATGTGGCGGTGTAACTCTTGACCTTGGTCAAAACTTCAACAAGGTAATTGACTTTGACGAGAAAAATCTTACAATCACAGTTGAGGCAGGTATGTTTGGACCAGCTCTTGAGGAAATCCTCAACAATGCTCCAACAACACTTTCAAAGTTTGGCGTAAAGGGAGTTTACACTTGTGGACACTTCCCGCAGAGCTTTGAGTTTTCAACAGTGGGCGGTTGGGTAGTAACAAGAGGAGCAGGACAAAACTCAACATACTACGGCAAGATTGAAGATATCGTTTTCAGTCAGGAATATGTAACACCAGTTGGCATAATCCAAACAGATAAATATCCAAGATGTGCAACAGGTCCAAGCATTGACCAGATTATGATGGGTTCAGAAGGAACTTATGGTATCCTTACACATGTAACGCTTAAGGTATTCAAGTTTATGCCTGAAAACCGTCAGCGTTTTGGATTCCTTTTCAAGAACTGGGAGAGTGCAGTTGAAGCTGTTAGAGAAGTAATGCAGAGCCAGTGTGGACATCCATCTCTGTTTCGCATTTCTGATCCAGGAGAAACATCATATGGACTTAGCCTTTACGGCATAGCAGACACACCAATTGACAAATTCTTTGAGATGCGTGGATACAAAGATGGCGAAAGAGTAATGTTGCTCGGATTCTCCGATGGCGAAGAAAATTTTGCAAAAAATGTTAAAAAGTTTGTTAAGAAGACTTGCAAAAAGTATGGCGCAATGGGCATCACAGGTTATGCTTCAGCAAAATGGGAAACAGGACGCTTCAGAGATCCATATCTTCGTGAGGACATGGGTGACTATGGTCTTATGCTTGACACACTTGAGTGTTCAGTTAACTGGTCAAACTTTATGGATGTTTACAAGGGTGTTCTTGAGTACTGCAACAGTCGTGAAGACACAATTTGCTTTGCTCATATGTCCCATCTTTATGAGCAGGGTTCAAACATCTACTTCATATTTGAAGCAAAGATGAATGACCTTGACGAGTACCTTGAGTATCAAAGAGGCATCATGGACAATATTCAGAAGTATGGTGCTGCAATGAGCCATCACCATGGTATTGGCAAGATGACAGCTCCTTGGCTTGAGGCACAAATTGGAACAGCGCAGCTTAATGTTTATAAGGCACTTAAGAAGTACTTTGATCCAAACAACATCATGAATCCGGGCGGAACACTTGCACTTGATATGCCTGATTCAGAAAAAAGAGATTTTATCAACAAATAAATTGTTAAATAATCAAAATAAAAGCAGGTCGGAATTTATTTCCGACCTGCTTTGTATTTTGCAAAAAAATAGATGTGAATAAAAAATATTCATATAATTAAAACGGTGTGCAAGTAAAATAAAAATTGATTTAGAGGGCAAT
Organism: Oscillospiraceae bacterium; assembly: GCA_036654375.1. Lineage (GTDB taxonomy): Bacteria > Bacillota > Clostridia > Oscillospirales > Acutalibacteraceae > RZYX01. The sequence continues at coordinate 7,749 of JAVVSD010000005.1, read as the reverse complement.
ATATAGTAATAATGAGCGTGGACTTAAAAGAGCAAAGAGCAAAGAGCAAAGAGCAAAGAGCAACATTGTCTTGGACAGACTTGTGGAGATGATAAAATGATTTTTGGAATCCTATTGGCAATATTTTTAGGTGGCGGAGTTTATTCTGTGCTGAATTTTTTGGCTGGAAGCGTAATATTATTATTTATCGTGATGGCACTTGCGACAGCTGCTGTATTTTTTATAATGGCAGTTTATCCAAATTATGAGCCAACGGAGTAAAATCAAAAACAAATTCATTTATTAAACGCTTCAATAAAAAAATGCCCAGCAATTCCGCTTGGGCATTTTGAGTCTATTAAATTAGCACATATCAAGGCTTTTTACTTAATAAATTGCCACTTGCATACATCAAAAAGTCCCTTGTCCGAAAGCTTAACATCGGGTATGACCAGAAGGCTCATGAATGACATGAGCATAAATAGTGAGTTGTCATCATTTTCGCAAAGCTGTGACAGTCCATCGCAAACTGCGTTATATTCCGCAAGTGCATCAGATGCAGGCTTATCGGTCATTATTCCTGCAATAGGAAGCTTGAACACTGAAACAAGCTCACCATCTTTAATAACGCTGATGCCGCCCTGCGTTCCAAGTGCATCAACAGCCTTAAGCATATCATATTCATTATCACCAACGACACATATGTTGTGTGAATCGTGTCCAATACTTTGAGCAACAGCACCGCCCTTAATACAAAGTCCCTTAACAAAAGCCTTGCCGATGTTGCCAGTTGCCTTGTGTCGTTCAATAACAGCCGCCATGTTAAGCCCCTCTGCACTGCTGCAATGAATTCCGGCAGTATAAAGAGTGTGAGGAAAAACTTCAATAACAGTTGATGCAGGGTCAAATTTAAGCTGTAAATCATTGAGAATCAAAGGTCTGAGATTAAGTGTGCCTATAACCTTTGAGGAATCAACAGCTGGGGTGTCAAAAAGTGCTTCCCCGTCCTTTGCAACAAGCTTGCCACTCTTATAAACCTGCAAGATATTGCGTGCTGACAAATCACCACAGACAAGCAGGTCAGCTTTATATCCTGGAGCAATAGCACCTTGCTTTGAAAGCCCATAGCATTCACAGCTGTTAAGTGTAGCCATAGTAATGGCATCTATTGGGTCTGCACCAAGTTCAATAGCCTTGTTAATGCAGTGCGAAATTGTACCCTGCTCAAGAATATCGTCAAGATGCTTGTCATCCGTACAAAAAAGGAGCCTTCTCAAGGTGTAGGGGTTGATTGCAGAAAAAAGTGCTTCGAGGTTTCTTGCACTTGAGCCTTCACGAATAAGTACATACATACCCATTCCGACCTTTTCTAAGACTTCCTCGGCAGTTACGCACTCATGGTCTGTCTTGATACCGCAAGCCGTATACGCGCACAGGTCCTTACCGCTGACAGATGGCGCGTGACCATCTATTATATCCGAGCAAGAGAGTTTTTTGATAATATCTTCATTACAGGCAAGCACTCCTGGAAAGTTCATCATCTCGCCAAGCCCAAAACAGTCATACTCTTCAAAGAGTCTTTTACTCTCGTCGCCGTTTATAACGCAACCCGAGCTGTCAAAGGGTGTTGCAGGAATGCAGGAAGGAAGCATATAGTGAATATCCATGGGCAATTCTTTTGAAGAATCAATCATAAATGCAAGACCATCTTCGCCACAAACATTTACAATCTCGTGTGGGTCAGCAATCATTGAGGTAACGCCTTTTGGGACAACAGCCTTTGCATATTCGGCAGGTGTAAGCATACTTGACTCGATATGTGCATGACCATCAACAAAAGATGGCATAACATAATTCCCATGTAAATCAACTTCGCAAAACCCGTCATATTTCCCAAGTCCAGCAATAATGCCATCACAAATAGCAACATCACATTCACGAATGCAGTGGCAAAAGACATCAACAACTCGTGCATTTTTAAGCACAATCTCTGCCTTTTGTTCACCCTTTGCAGTCATGATAAGTCTTGGAAGATTATATGTATTCACAAAAAATCCCTCCGATAAAATAAGAATATTTAATGAATATATTACCACACAACAGAAAAATTAACAATAGAATGGGAAGAGCGTAGAGCCTTAAAAGGTTAAAAGAAAAAGCAAGTATGTCAGATACCATACTTGCTTTTTATCCTTTTCATTATCATTCCAAAAGGCTTTTGAATTACAAAAATGAATATAACATTTGAGATAATATAGGTCATTAAAAATGGCGAAGAGGAGGCAACAGCTGCGATATATCTTGAAATATTAAAGCTGTTATCTATCCACAGCACAGACCATATATCCATTATCATAGAAAAAAGAATTCCACTCAAAGCGCCAAAAATTAATAGAGCAGAAAGATGCTTAAGAAGAAACTCTGCAAAAACTCCTGCGAGAAGTCCACAAACTCCCCAAGCAAGCATCTGCATTGGGGTCCATGCTCCTTGCCCAAAATAGAAGTTTGAGATAAGTGCAGAGAGAGCGCCAATCATAAAGCCACATTGAGGTCCAAGATAGAGCGCAGCAATAACAACGATAGCAGTGACAGGTTTAAAACCGGGGATGGCAGCAAATAAAATACGCCCTGCAACACAGAGGGCAGTGATGGTTGCAACAAGCACAATTTTGCGAGAAGTGTTTGCCGAGTCACCCTGTTCAAAACTTAAGAAGAATGGCACACAGGCAAGTATGCAAACAATAATGCTTATTAAAGCTGGCTTTTGTGCTTCAAAAGTGGTTGCCCAAACAAGAATAACTGCAGGTATAATCAAAAGCATTACAATATAGTTTATTATAGATTTATTCATATCATACCACCCCATTTTCTTTACACAGTGCAATAACATCGTTGCAAGTTACAGCATTGTTGAAAAAATGTCGTGAAATCCTGCTTGCCGCAGTTGTATAGAATTTATTTTCAGAAAAGAATTTGTAAGGAACATCAGCAGAAACAACTTTGCCACCCCAAAACATTGCACACCTGTCTGCACAAATTGAGGCAAATTCAACATCATGAGTGACAATAACAATGCTGATGCCTTTTTGAGTAAGTTTCCTAAATATCTGTGCAAGTTCCAGCTTTGCGCAGGCATCAAGCCCCTTGACAGGTTCATCAAGCAGAAGTAGCTGTGGCTCAAGCAACAGGAGCTTTGCAAGTGCAGATTTTTGAAGCTGTCCACCGCTCAGGTCGTATGGGTGCATAAGTAGCAGGTGAGTGATATCAAGCAATTCGCACACATCATCAACAAGCTTTTTAAATTCTGATTTACTGCGTTTTTTCTTTTCATTGACTTGAAGAAGGTCTTCAAGAACGCTTTGGCAAAGAAAAAGCTCCAAGGGGTTTTGTGGCAAAAGTGAAACAAAGTCATAAAGTGAGTTGTCTTTGAATTGGGAAATCTTTTTTGAAAACACTTTAAGCTTACCTGAGCAGGGCTTAATAAGACCTGCACAGGCTCGAAGCATAGTGCTTTTACCAGCACCGTTAGAGCCGAGAATACATACACATTCTCCATTAAAGACCTTAAAATTAACACCGTTTAAAATATCTGGCAAGTTTTTTTCATACCTTGCAAAAACATCGCAAAGCTCCAAAACAACTTGGTCGCTGTGCTTATAATCAGCCCTTTCAAGGCTTTTAATATCGTTTTTAAAATTATTGTCAAGAAATCTAATGCCATCACGAACACTCAAAGGGCATTCACAATTTGCATCAAGTTCGTTAAATAATTGAACAGCACAGGGCAATTCATTTAAAATGGCATTGTCTTTATGGCTTGATTTAATGCATTGCGCCGCCTCTTTTGGTGGCTTACTCAAAAGCAATTGACCATTGTCTAAAAGCAGAATTTTGTCGGCGATAGGCCACAGCTCGTTAAGCCGATGTTCTGCAATAATAATGGTTGTTCCAAGCTCGCGGTTAAGCCTTGAAAGCACATCGAAAAAATGTGCAGAGGAGATAGGGTCAAGTTGTGCGGTAGGCTCATCAAGAATCAAAAGTTTTGGATTCATTGCAATGATGCTGGCAAGATTCAACAGTTGCTTTTGTCCACCGGAAAGAGTTGAAATATCTTTTTCAAACAACTCGGAAATCCCAAAAAAATCAGAAACCTCGCAAATTCTTATTTGTATCTCGTAATTGCTAAGTCCCATGTTTAAAAGTCCAAAAGTAAGCTCGCTAAAAACCTTGTCCGACACAATCTGAGCATCAGGATTTTGCATAACGAACCCAATGTCAAACGCCGTAGTTGCCTCATCAAGATCATTAATATTATTGTTACAAAACTCAACAGCACCATCTGTTTTCCCAAATGGTGAAATCTGCGATTTAAGTAATTTTAAAAGGGTAGTTTTTCCACAACCAGAAGCTCCGCAAAGCAAAACAAGGTCACCTTTTTCAACAGTAAACGAGATGTCGTCAAGACATTTTAAATCGCAATTTGGATAAGTAAAGCTCAGCTTTTTGACATTGAGTATTTCCATGTGACATCCTCCTTCACAGTGATAATAACAGGCAAAAAGGCAAACAGGGCAAAGCTTGTATAGCAACATAAGTTATATAAATTCAAAGGCAAAGGTGAAAGACAGGGATAATAATTAAATTCAGTACCTCCAAGAATTTCACAAATAGCGATTGTGCCAAGTAAGGCAACAATAATAACAAGTAAAATGGCATCATGTGCAAAAAATTTATAGCTTGAATATGACGAGTGCTTATTAAGACCAAATCCTCTTGCTCGCATAGAGTCAGATGTTTGAGTACTGCTTTCAAGAACATCGGCACAAACGCTTAAAAAAACATTGGACGAAGCTTTTATTCTGTCCCGAAAAGAGTCTTGTCCAAAAAGACCAAGTGTTTTTTGCGATTGTGCGGTAGTCTGGAATTTTTTAAAAAATTCTGGAACAAGCCTCAAAGAAAGTGAAATAGTAAGTGCGACTTTTGGCATTCTTTTACCAAACAAATACATAATTTTTTGGCTCGTCAGTGCTGTTGAAAGAGATAAAAACCATATTATTGAGCAAACAAGCATAACCCCAACGCTGATGCCAAATAAAAGGGATTGTGCAGTTATTTTGATTTTCCAGAACTCAAGCAAAATTGTGTTGCCATTTTTTGAAAATAAAGGATTTGAAACCGTACATAAAACAATAATAACTGCAAAACTCCTGAGCTGTTTTTGAAGCTTTTGAAATCCCAATATACAGATATAGACGCAAATGCTTGCCACCAATGAGATGGCAAGAATGATTGGGTTTGAGGAAAACATAGTAATAAGAATTACAGCAAGAAAATAAATTGCCATAACGATTGGATGCAACTTAAAAAAAGCATTCAAAAGAATTCCTCCTAAAAAATAAAAAGTCCTGCAAAGCAAGACAATAAAAGCAAGTATAAAAATACAATTGCCACACTTTTCCTGCCCAAAAGTGTAAAAAAGCTAATGGCTGGCAGGTCTCCTGACTTATGACGAGTGCAAGCACAAAATGTTGAAAAACCTTCTCAAGCTAAAGCTCAATGGCATAATCATAAAGATTAAAATTCAACCGTCAATCACAGTAATGGAGGTTGCGTCGGGTTTTCACCGAACTTCCCTGTTAGTTGCAAAGCAAACCAAATATAGCGATATTTAATTATAAATAATGTGAGGCTATTATACCATATGCAATTTTTAAATTCAATTAAACATTAAATTATATCATTATTAACAAAGCTAAAGTAATTGCAAAATATTGAACATAGTTTATAAAACTTGACATATCCATAAGTGTGTTAAAAAA
>JAVVSD010000005.1:0-1851 GCA_036654375.1 Oscillospiraceae bacterium | reverse complement strand
TTAAAAAATATTAAACAGCATAAAATTGCGATTTAAATTGAAAATCACTTAAATGCTAAGGTGTTATAAACCGCTAATATAGTCTATTAAGGCTTTAAAAAACATATAATATGGTGGTGATGAAAAATGTCAGAATGTATCCGTACGGTCAAACTACGCAAGTGTTTTCATAATAGTGAGGTTGTAAGATCTATTGATTTAAAAGTGGAACAAGGACAGATTTTTGCTTTTTTAGGGCCAAATGGAGCAGGAAAAAGTACAACAATGAATATGCTTACAACGCTTCTGCAGAAAACAGATGGCAAGATTTACATCGATGGTCTTGACATGGACAAAAGCAAAAATATTATCAAAGGAAAAATTGGCGTTGTATTTCAGGAAGATGTATTGGATAAGGAGCTTACAGTAGCACAAAATTTAAAATATCGCGGCGGATTGTACATCAAAAAAAGGCAGGATTTGAATGATAAGATTGGAGATGTAGTGCGTGTACTGTCAATGGAAGAATTTTTGTACAAGAAATATGGCGAGTGTTCTGGCGGCCAAAGAAGAATTGCTCAAATTGGGCGTGCATTGTTGGCACAGCCACAGCTGCTCATTTTAGATGAACCAACCACAGGGCTTGACCCAATTGCCCGCAGGCAGGTCTGGCAGGTGTTATTTCGTCTTCGTAAAGAATATGGAATGACTATCTTTTTTGCAACTCATTACATGGAAGAGGCAGCCTTTGCAGACAACATATGTATACTCAATAATGGCAATGTTCTACTGTGCGACAGTCTTCGCAATATAAGGAAAAAAACAGCTTCAACACAGACACCAGAGTTGGAACAACTGTATTTTCATTTACTTGAGGGGGCAAAAAAATGAGAATACTCTTATTCTTAGTGCGTCGACACTGCGTGCTTTTTCTTCGAAACAAGCTTAACATATTGCTGTCATTTGCCTCAATTATTATTATCTTAGGAATTTACATAATGTTTCTGCGGGATTTTATGATTGACATGGTTGCGCAACATGGAGTGTTGCCAAGCCATGTCGATGCCTTTACAGACCGATTTATGACTGCAGGATTATTAGTGGTAATTGGCACAACAACTTGCTTTGGCGTTGTTCAAATTGCAGTCAATGATGCGGCAGTGGGTATCAAGCGAGATTACCTTGTAGCACCTGCCACAACTTTTCAAATCACCATGGGATATTTGATTGCAAGTACGCTGATATCGTCATTTTTTACTTGCTTGAGCGTTGTAGGATGCATGACATTCTTTGACTGGAATTACGGAAGTGTGCCGTCAATAAATGAAATATTAAAGATTTGTGGCACCTCTATGTATTCCTGTTGTATGAACTCAATGATTTTGCTGTGTCTGACCAGACCATTAAAGAGTACAGCAACATTTTCTACCCTTGCCAATTTATATGGTACAGTAATTGGATTTCTTGCTGGAGCATATCTTCCTTGCTATTTCTATCCTTCATGGCTACGAGATATTTTGTTTTACTTTCCCCCAGCTCAAATGGCAAGCGTACTAAGGCAGATGTTTACAAGAGATATGTCCTTGGAGTTTAAAACGGAATCATTACTGCGTGCATTTGGAATCTGTTTAGAAAGAAGTGGGGAGATAGTTTCACTAACGGAACAATGGAGGATACTTGTTTTATCGGGGCTTATTTTGCTCGCAATTCTTTGTATACTTAATTTAGAAAACAAGTTTAATTTAAAGCGAATTAGAGGAATTAAATTCATACGTATAAAAGGCAGGGGAGTTGAAAAATAGCATATTAGGAACTCTATTGTTTATTGCTTTTTAAATTTAGCACTTATTTTGCAATTTGATTTATTAATTA
>JAVVSD010000004.1:30927-127451 GCA_036654375.1 Oscillospiraceae bacterium | reverse complement strand
GATTACTACCTCACTGACCTATCGCTCTCTGAAGAAAAATTCTATGACTTAGCTCGCTTTGGTAGAACAAAGTTTAGGTATCTGCAAATTGTGCATAAAATGAAATTTAATTTGTTATGGAGGTTATGAGCATAATCTCACCTGCATCTATTTTGACCTAATGACACAATAAAAGACATAATATACCTTTAAAAAGGATATTATGTCTTTTTTAATATTGATTAGAAAAATGTATTATGAATTGCCATTACAAAATAAGAAAAAGAATTATCAAAAGAAAGCAGACTCTGACCAAACATAAAATCTTTTTTTAACCAATACTACATAAATTTCCTCGTAACTATGTCGGTTATGGGGATTTTTCATACTCAAATATTGCAAAGATTTTGTGTCATATTTAAGACCAAGTAAGAATTCTAATTTTGTGAATAAAACAAATTAGCAAGAGAATCACACACCTAAATTTGACTAAATTTAATAATAGTTTATGTAAATTACGGCATATTTTTAGTAATAATTATTTTTTACACTTGGAATTTGTGCGATTTTAAGATATGATTATATCTGAGAGTAAATTTGACGAATTTTGTAAAAAAATAAAAAAATGTAAAATCTTTGCAATAAAATGAGGTTTTGCAGCATTAATACTATGACAGAGGGTGAGGAGATGATTTTGATCGCTTTGACGTCAAGCATCAAAAATGAGAGCAGATTGGATTCTGTTGAAATTGAAAATTGTATATTGCAGATTGCACAAGGGCATAAAGGTTACTTGGAGTCACTTTACAGGCAGACATCACCATCGGTTTATGGATTTACCTTGTCAATCATCAAAAATCCGCAGGACGCTGAGGATATTTTGCAAAATACATACATTAAAATTTTTGAAACGGCAAGCACATATGTCCCACTTGGCAAACCGATGGCGTGGATTCTAACAATTGCAAAGAATCTATCATTGATGAAAATCAGAGAGCATCAGAAGTTTGTTGACCTTGAACAGGAAGAATGGGACAAATTCCACACTCAAAACGAAAATCTCTCATCTGACGACAAAATGGTACTCAACACAGCAATGCAGGTATTGACAGACGAAGAAAGACAAATTGTTATGCTCCATGCAGTTGCAGGATTTAAGCATCGTGAAATTGCGGAATTATTACAGCTTTCTCTTTCAACAACACTTTCAAAATACCACAGAGCAATGAAGCGTTTACAAATAATTATAAAGGAGGGGTAATGCTTGAAAAGGAATGAAATCGTAGAAGAAAAACTCAAGAAAGCTGTAACCAATTCAACTCCAGATATCCTTGAAGCGTTACTCGCCAAATGTGAGGGCAATACAGTCGAAGAAATAAAACGAGATGACAAAAAAGGAGTAGTGATTGATATGAAGAAACCTACAAATAAAAATAAGTGGATACAAAAAGTTTCAGCAGTAGCAGCCGCAGTTGCGTTTATTGCCATCGGAGGATTCAGTTATTTAGGTTATAGTGGCAGCTCAAAGGTTGCATCAGTTATCGACTTGGATGTTAACCCCAGCGTTGAAATGAAAGTAAATAAAGCAGAAAAAGTTGTTGAGATTGAAGCACTTAATAAAGATGCAAAAATCATTGTCGGAGATATGGATTTAAAGGGAGTTAACCTTGATGTTGCAGTCAAAGCATTGCTTGGTTCAATGCTGGAAAACGGCTATATCACAGACCTCCAGAACTCTATCCTTGTAACTGTTGATAACAAGAACGCTAAAAAAGGCACAGACTTAGAAAAGAAATTAGTTAGCGAAATTGACAAAATACTTAAATCAAAGTCAATTGATGGATGCATTATTTCGCAGCTTTCAAACGGAACAGACCAAGAGCTTCTTAAATTAGCACAGGCGAATAACATCTCTACAGGTAAAGCAAAGGTCATTAGTGATATCATTAAGCAGAACAAGAACTACAAATTTGAAGACCTCGCAAAGCTTTCAATAAATGAACTCCAGTTATTAGTTAAGGATAAAGGAATAAAGCTTGAAAACACAGTATCACAGGGCAATGCAAGCAACAAAGCATATATAGGAATTGAAGCTGCAAAGCAAATTGCTCTTAAGAATTGTGGACTTGCAAATGCAGAAAAAGTTTTAGCTCACATGGATAGCGAAAATGGCAAGATGGTTTATGAAGTTGAAGTTGTATCAGGAACTGTTAAATACGAGTGCGACATCGACGCAACAAGCGGAAGTATCATCACATCAAAAATTGATGAGGAAGACAATGATGTAAACGACACAGATGATGCAGAAGATGTCAATGATGCAGATGACGCTGACGATGATACCGACAGCAGTACGCCGGATGATTCAGACGATGACCCGGATACAGATTCAGTTGACACCAAAGACGATGACACAGACACAGATACTGATGATGACCCTGATGGTTCAGACGCCAACTAAAGTAGCAAGATTAACGCATAATAAATCTTAATAGCACGCACGCGAACAGGCTCAATATCTGAGTGAATCACTCAGATATTGAGCTTTTAAATTTTGCGTGTAAAATGCTTTGATGTATATACATTTTTTTGCAACAGTGGTATCATATATTTAATTTATTTCATAACCGAGGGTAGATATGAAACAGAATAATAAAACAAATATGGAACAGAATAAAAAACGACCCAAGCAATCACAAATAATCATTTCTGTGGTTGCTGCTATTTTAGCTGTCATTGCATTAATACTGATGATTTGGATGATCAACAAAAATGGCAATACAACACCGCCACAGGCAACACAGCCAAAAACCACAATGCCACCCCAGTTTACAAGCAAAGAGCTGAAGGAAAGGTATGAGTATAACAATGATGTTGTTGGCTGGATTACAGTGCCTGGCACAGATATAAACGAAGAGGTTTTACAAGCCAGCGACAATGACTATTACCTTAGAAGGAAGATTGATAAGACAAACAGCATTTGGGGCTGCTATTTTGTAGATTTCAAATGCAACTTAAAAAGCAAAGAGGATTTAAGTAGGGTTACAATCATTTATGGCCACAGTTTAAAAGACTATTTGGATGGCAAAAAGTTCACACAGCTTAAAAGATATAATGATATCGATTTTTGTAAGCAAAACCAGATAATATCCTTTTCGCTTCTATACGAAAAACTCGATTTTCAGATTTTTGCAATATCAAAAATGCCGATAGACTTCAATTATATTGAGGCAGAGCCAACAAATGATAAGTTTGGAGAGGTGCTTGCAAAGCTGTATGAAACAAATATCAACTTTTTCCCCGAAATTAAGGTTTCAAAAGATGACCATATTCTTCTGCTTCAAACTTGCACTTCAGATAAAAACTATAGGTATATAGTGGCAGCAAAGCTTATCTAAGACTAAAAATAATATTAATAACAGAGCTATTGTCAACCGTACTAATCATTAGAGTTGACAATAGCTCTGCCTTATTTTATAATCTTTTTATTAAACAAAAGGAGAAGGGCAATGGAAAATATAAAAAATGAAAAGAAACATCTTAAAACTATTGAGATTGTTTATATAGCACTGTTTGCAACAATAATGGCTGTTTGCTCGTGGATTTCAATTCCCGCAACAGTACCGTTTACATTACAGACCTTTGGAGTTTTTTGTGCAGTGGGCTTGCTTGGCGGGAAAAGAGGCACGATTTCGGTGGCTGTATATATTTTGCTTGGATTTATTGGAGTGCCAGTATTTGCAGGCTTTTCTGGTGGCATTGGTGTGCTTTTTGGTGCAACGGGTGGGTATATAATTGGCTTTATTTTTTCTGCACTTATATATTGGTTAACAACAAAAATGTTTGGGCAAAAGACAGTTGTAATGGCAATTGCAATGTTCTTGGGGCTTTTAGGTTGCTATGCTTTTGGAACAGCTTGGTTTATGATGATATATGCAAAAACAACGGGAGCAATTGGACTTGCAACTGCACTTGGATGGTGCGTGGTGCCGTTTGTTATACCAGACATTATAAAAATTGCCCTTTCGCTGTTGCTTGTAAAGAGGGTGTCGCCATATGTGCAAATATAGAATCCGCGCTCATCATGGGCTTTGCATAAGCTTGTTCGAGGGCAAGGGGTACAGCGATGAATTTACTCAAAATATGTTTGATATTATTGAACAGCTTAAGGACAATCCACAAATAGAAATTATAAATAGTATTGATATTGTATGCTCAAAATGTAATAGAAATGAAAACGGTAGTTGCAAAGATAGCCACCTGACTGATGCCCTTGATGGAGAGGTGCTTAAAGCTTGTAAAATCGAAGCAGGTGACAAGATGAGGTGGAAAGAATACACAGAGATTATAAAGCAATCAATAGTGCTACAAGGCAAGCAGGAGTATATTTGCAAGGGCTGCCAGTGGATTGAGCTTTGTAAAAAAAGTAATCAGAAATCTTAATCTAAAATTTTACCCCATTCCACAATCAACCTTTCAACGGAATATGCTGCATTTGCGGGGCTTGTAGATGGCAACAAAATAATTTCTCTTTTTAGCTCAGGCTTAATATATTTGTTGAATAGAGTTTGAGATGCTTTGCCATTTGCAAAGATTTTTTTAATGTTGCACTGTGAAAGAATAATAGTGAGGTCATTTGGCTCAACATTTTTTATACTGCTGTCGCTTGAACCAGATATTTCACAGCATTTTATAACATCCCACAAAGCAATGTTGTGGTCCAGAAGCATTGATTTCTTTTGCTCAATACTGGACGGGACATCACATTTTAATAAATTTGCAAGAGTTAGCCAAAAGCGGTTTTGAGGATGACCATAAAAGAAGCTTTGTTCACGAGATTTTACAGATGGAAATGAACCCAAAATCAGAACCTGCGAATTTGAGTTGTATAAAGGAGAAATATTGTGTTTTTGAATTGAGCTGCCCATTGCAAATCCCCTAACAATTTAAGTTAAAAATTAATATGACATTAATATTGTAAAGCAAGGGTATAGATATTACAATAAGCTATTTTAAAAGTAAAAATGATAATTTTGTATTGAAGTTTAAAGACATAAGGTGGTTGACACTGTAACTTTATAGAATTATAATGTTTAGTGTACGATGTGGTAATATTGGAATAAAAATCAGGTGATATTTTATGATTAAAATGTTAAGACCTAAGGTACTGGGAGCATCAGCTATTGGTGCAGCAGCAGGATTTACAGCAAACTGTGCGGTTACAAAAATCCTTTTTAGACCAGAGCATCCTTTAAAAATCAATGGGAAAATCATTCCTTATGCGCAGGGCATTTTGCCCGCAAGTCGGCCACAGCTTGCAGATGCAGTTGAAAAATTTATTAACTCATTAACAAAAAATCCAAAGTGCTTTTTGCAACTACAGACCATGTTATTAAAACCAGAAACTCAAAATTTGGTGGTAAATTTCCTCTTAGAACTTATTTATGTAACAGGCGACAAAAAAACAATTAACGAAATATTGTCTATGTTCTTGAGCGATGAAAAGAAGGAAATTTTATTAAGTGAGCTTAAGGTATTTATAGCAAAATTGCTTGTTGAAAAAACGGACAAAGAATTTCTTGGGACACTTATAACAACCGAAGGGATAAAGATATTTAAAGAGGCAACATCAGGCTCTGTTTTATCAAAGCTGATGAATGAAAAGTTGTTCGCAGCTCTTGCTGATGCAATCAGTGTTGCGGTACATAAATTTGTCGAAACCAGTGCAACGGAAAAAATTCTTGATATAGTCTTTAAAGAGCTTGATGCACTTATGGACATGACAATTCCTGCACTTCTTAAACAGCTTTCACTTGATGAAGAAGAAATGCGTAAATTGCTTGAGGCAGTATATGAAGCAATTCTTCTTGATATCATTCCACACCTTATGGAAAATATTGATCTCGGTGCAAGTGTGAAAGAGCTTATTCTCAAAATAGACTTCAGTAAAGCTGAAAAGTTCCTTACCAGTAAGTGCAGGCCAGTTTTGCTCGGCTTTGATGCTGTTGGAGCTTTGACAGGCGGGCTTGTAGCAAAGATTATTGCTGTTTGTGCAGCGTAATTTTAAACTAATATTAAAAGGTTGCTCACAATTGTGAACAACCTTTTTTATTTTTCCATTTTTCAAAAAATCCAAAAAATTATGCTTTAAATGTGCTTAAAACCCTGCTTACATCTGAAACCATTAAATCCGCAAGTTTATAAGACCCCTCACGAACACACCAGTCAAACACAACACCTCGTCCTGTTCTCATGCAAGCTTCTGTTATTTCTAAAGCGGTTAAATCACTTGCAAATTCGCCAGAGTCAATACCGTTTTGTATTGTTTCAATAAGCCCAGAATAAGCATATCGTTCGTGGCTGATTGTGTATTTGCTTGTTGAAGTTATAATCAGCCTGTATGACTGAGCTACGAACCTCCATCCAAGCTCGCCGTCAAGAATTGAGCTTGCACTTTTAAAAATTGCCAGAGCTTTTTCAAAAGAGCTTTCGTATTCGCCAACTTCAATATCAGATTTCAATAAAAGTTCGATTTGCTTATATGAATTTTCTATAATTTTTTCTTTAGACTCAAAATAGTGATAGAAATTGCCCACAGAGATATTTGCTTTTTGACAAATATCAGTTATCTTCACTTTTTCATATCCGTATTCTCTAAAAAGTGTAAAGGCGGTATCAGATATTTTAAGCTTTGTTGCAATTGCCTGTTTTTGCCGAGAGGTAAGCTTAGCCATGAAATCATCCCTTGCTTTATATAAAATAAAATAATATGAAATAATCGCAGTTCATAATTGAATATTCTAACATATTTTAAGCAAATATAAAAGGAAAATAAATATTTTGCGAATTATTGTTAAATGATTGACAAAGCATATGTTTTAAGTTACTATAAATATAGAACCTTATTCGGTGAAAGTTGATAGGGTCAACAAAATAAAGAAACAGGAGGAATTGTTATGCATTTTGACGCGATAATTATCGGTGCCGGAAATGGCGGACTTTCAGCAGCCACGAAACTTGCTATTAATGGTAAAAAAGTACTTGTACTTGAAAAGCACAACATACCAGGCGGATGTGGAACATCTTTTCGTCGTGGCCGTTTTGAATTTGAGGTTGCGTTGCACCAGCTCAACGGCATGAACACATTTGAAAATCCAGGACCATTACGCAAACTATTCAGAGAATACGGAATAGAAGACAAAATCGAGTGGATACCTATTGAATCACTATATAAAATCAATCTTCCGGGTGGCTTTGACCAGTCACTTCCATCAAGCAGGGAAGAGGCGGAAAAAGTTCTTTGTGAACGCTTCCCAAATGAAAAAGAAAATATTCTAAAATATTTTGAAACTGTTTTTAAATTCAGTGAAGAGTCAGAAGCATTTGCAAAAATGCAGGCTGAGTCAACAGGAGAGCCAAGTAAATTTAAAAAATTCCTTGTCAGCAATCTTTTTGGCAAAAAGTTCCCAACACTTGCAAAATATGCTCTTTGCAGCACACAGGAAGTTATGGATGAGTTTTTTGATTCAAAAGAGCTACCTCTTTGCCTGAATGCTTATTGGTGCTTTATGGGTATGCCACCTGAACGCTTCCCATTCTCAATAAATGCAAGATGCACAGCCCTTTATATCTCTGATAAGCCATATTATTTGCGTGGCGGTTCACAGGTTATGTCACAGGCACTTGCAGATGCTATCCGCAAGTGCAATGGTGTCGTTAAATATAATTGTGGTGCACAAGAAATTCTCGTTAAAGACGGAAAAGCTTATGGCGTGATTGACGACAATGGCGTTAAATATGAGTGTGACAATATAATCTCAGGAATTTCTCCTATAGACACATATTTTAAGCTTATTAAAAAAGAAGATGTTCCGGAAAGTGCAAAGGAATATCTTGCACCATACACAGTTGGAATTTCTGCACTTACTTGCTTTATAGGGCTCGATTGCACTCCGGAAGAAATAGGCTATACAGACTCATTTAACCTTACCTATGAAAGCCTTGATTGCAACGAAGCATTCCAGAACGCATATAAGCTTATGCCAGATGTTGACCCAATGATAAACACTTGCTACACAGTTGATGACCCATGTGTTTCACCAGAAGGAACAAGCGTCCTCACAGCAGGAACACTTAAATATGGCAAGCCATGGATGGAACTCTCACCAGAGGAATATTATGAAACAAAATACAAAGCAGGCAATATGATAATTGACAGACTTGAGAAGCGTTATCCTGGTTTCCGTAGCCACATTGAGGAGTTTGAAGTTGCAACACCACTAACTCACATGAGATATCTAAATCACCCTGAGGGTGCAATATATGGCTTTGAGCAGGACTTGAAATCAAGCGTTTTCTTCTTTCCGCGTGAAGACCAAATTGAAAATCTCACATTTGCAAATGGCTGGGTAAACATCTGCGGATTTGGACCAAACTATTTGTACGGCAGCCAAGTGGCTGAAAGCATTTTGAAAAAGGAGGCAAAATAATGGCTGATTTAAAAGAAATGATTTTGAGCAAATTGCCTCATGGCAAGGAAACACTTCAAGAGATTAAAGACTGTCGAAAAAATGGTCATGACTACCGTTTGGAAAAGGGCAGAGCAGAAAAAATAATCAAAAAGTATCATCCACATGACATGGAACTTAAGGTGTCTGAAATAATTGAATTAAATAAAGACGCAAAGACCTTTAGATTTGTAGCAGTTGATGGAGCTTTGCCAGTGTTTCAGGCAGGACAGTATATCAATGTTTTTGTTGAAATAGACGGAGTGAGAACAAGCCGACCATACAGCCTTTCTTCATCTCCACGCCAGCGTGCATACTATGAAATCACAGTTGCAAGAATTGCAACAGGCTTCGTTTCAGACTTTTTCCTTGATAAAGTTAAGGTTGGCGATGTTTTCACAGCAAATGGACCTGCAGGAGTTTTCTATTACAACCCTGTATTCCACAGTAAAAAGCAGGTCTTTATTGCGGGCGGAAGTGGTATAACACCATTTGTCAGCATGAGTCGTGAAATTTTTGGAGCAGAACTCGACAGAGAAATCCACCTCATTTATGGATGTCGCAATGAAGAGGCAGTTTTCTTCAAAGCGGAGCTTGAGGATATGGCGGCTCGCCATGCAAACTTTAAATTTTCACTTGTTCTATCAGAGCCTTGTGAAGGATATAAAGGACTCACAGGATTTATAACAGCAGAGTGCATTAAAGATATAGTTGGCGATATTGCTGATAAGACATATTATATTTGTGGGCCACAGATAATGAATGATTTTGTTGTTGAAGCCCTTGGCAAGCTTGATGTTGACCATCGCATGATTCGTCGTGAAATGTTTGGCGCGCGACAGGATATAAACAATGAGCCGGGCTGGCCAGCAGAGCTTACAGGAAAAGAAACCTTTAAGGTTATAATTAACGATGGAGAAAAAGAGATAAATGCATTTAGCGGTGAAAGCCTTCTTACGGCACTTGAACGCAGTGGAGTTCGTATTAATGTCTGCTGCCGTAGTGGCGAATGCAGCTTGTGCCGCATTCAGCTTGTAGATGGCAAGGTGTTTATGCCACGCGGAGTTCTTCTTCGCCATGCAGATGAAAAATTTGGATACATTCATTCCTGCAAAGCATATCCTATCACAGATGTTTCAATATACATTTAATAAATCCAAGCGATTATTTAATAATAGAACTGAGCTGGTTGTTTTACAACTGGCTCGGTTTTTGCTATTATCAGTATAAAGAAAAGAATAACAAGGTATAACAACTAAAATAATGCAAAAAACGGAAAAGGCACCAGCCTTCATATTGCTAAGAAAGGCTATTACTGCCATTTTGAATTTAAATATAGTAAAAATTTTGAAATGAAATACAGAACATAAACAAGAATAAGATATATAGACACTTATTTGTGAGCTTGTTTCAAATGCTCTTAAATGAGTTTCAGTGCTTTTGGATTTTTCAGCTTTAAATTAAGATTGAAATAATATACTAATATATGCTAATATTTAATTAGTAAAAAAAGAAGGAGGAATAACAATGCAAAATAAACTGACAAGCGGTAAACTTCTTAATGCAGATGGAAGTCTTGCACAAAGAGGATATGCAAACAGTCTTGTTCTTGAATATGATCGCAATGCAATCAAAGCGAATAAAGCACGAATTAAAGAGTGGGATTATTATCTAATAACGAACGACGATTATGCAATTGCACTAACTGTTGATGATAATGGGTATATGGGGCTTATCAGTGCTTCTGTGCTTGACTTTAAAAACCAAACAGAAAAGACAACAAGTGTTGTTGTTCCATTTCCAATGGGCAAGCTTAAAATGCCTCCGACATCATCGGTTGGTGATGTGCAGTACAAAAATGACAGGGTAGACTTCTTGTTTAAAAATTATGAAGGCAGCCGCAGACTTAAAATAACATTTAACAAGTTTGACGGTAACGAGTCGCTAATGGCAGATATAATGTTAACGGATGAGCCTCTCGATTCGATGGTTATTGCAACACCATTTTCAGAAAACAAAAAAGCATTCTATTATAATCAAAAGATTATTGGAATGAGAGCAAGCGGAATGATGCAGTATAAGGGTAATACATATGAGTTTAACCCTGATTCATCGTTTGGAATGCTGGACTGGGGCAGAGGCGTCTGGACATATGACAACACATGGTTTTGGGGAGCAGGTCAGGGGATTGCAGACGGTAAGGTGTTTGGATTTAATATAGGATATGGCTTTGGAGATACATCAGCCGCAAGTGAAAATATGGTTTTCTTTGATGGCAAAGCACACAAGCTTGAAGGCGTTTCTTTTAACATTCCAAAGTACACAAATGGTGCAGACAATTATATGTCACCATGGACATTCACTTCAACGGACGGAAGATTTGAAATGAAGTTTCAACCTATCCTTGACCGCAGTGCTGTAATTTCTGTCGGCGTGATGGGCAGTGACCAGCATCAGGTCTTTGGAAAGTTTACAGGAACGGCAGTCTTAGATGACGGAACAAAAATACACATTGAAAACTTCCTTGGCTTTGCAGAAAAAGTCAGGAACAAGTGGTGATTCAGGGAGATGTAAAAAGGTGAAAACTCTTTATAAAGTTTTGTGGTTTGCTTTTGCAGTGCTAACATTTTGTGCGACAGGAATAGTCATTTATTCCCATGGTGCAATAAATGCAGGATATGTGTGTGTGCCAATGCTTTTATCAATAACTTTTATGAACCTTTATAACACACAAAAGAAGAGAGAAGACTTTAAAAATGGTAGATAGTCAAACAATTCTTTTGCAAAAGCTATTACCAGTAGGCAGAAATATTAAATCCCCAAATGTTTAATACATCTGGGGTTTAACTAATGTTCGAGTGCTAAATTTTTTTAGAATTGAATTGCCTTGTATAACCAAAGGTTACTTCTTAAAGGTAAGAATAGGGCTTCTATTTAATGTTAAAATAAATAATATCCTTTAAAAGTATTATGTTAAACACTAAAATAAAGATAACTATCTTAGGTAAAATAATAGCGTATATTTGAATTGTGATTAAAAAGGCTGTTGTTTTTTACATATATATGATATAATTGTAAGGCTGTTTGTTCGGGTATATTTATCTTTAAAACTAAATAACTGTAATATAAAATGGAAAGGTCGTCCAAAATTATGTTTTTATCTTTTTATGGTGCAGCACATGAGGTTACTGGAAGCTGTTTTCACCTTGAAGTATGTGGAAAGAATATTTTAATCGACTGTGGTATGGAACAGGGATATGATGAATATGAATCTGGCGAAATTCCAATCCCTGCGTGCAATATTGACTATGTATTTCTTACACACGCGCACATTGACCACTCTGGAAGATTACCGCTTCTTTATGCACAAGGGTTCAGAGGCAATGTTTACACAACAGATGCAACATATGATCTTTGCGACATTATGCTTCGTGATAGTGCGCACATCCAAATGTTTGAAGCTGAATGGAAAAACAGAAAGAATAAAAGAGCGGGTAAAGATGAAGTTCTTCCGCTTTATAACATGGAAGACGCAGTGGGGATACTTAGCTGTTTTTCAGCTTTTGAATACGGAGAAACAGTCAATATATGTGACGGGATCAAAATAAGATTTGTTGATGCAGGGCATTTGCTTGGCTCTTCCAGCATCGAAATCTGGGTAACAGACGAAGGCATAAGCAAAAAGTTTGTTTTCTCAGGAGATATCGGAAATGCGGCGCAACCACTTATTCGTGATCCGCAGTACATAAATGATGCAGACTATGTAATCATGGAGTCAACTTATGGCGACAGAAATCATGGTCAAAGACCAGAGTATGTCACTTCTCTTGCACAGATTATACAGGAAACATTTGACCGAGGCGGAAATCTTGTTATCCCATCATTCGCTGTTGGACGCACACAGGAAATTCTTTATTTTATAAGAAAAATCAAGGAAGACGGTCTTGTTATTGAGCATGGCGACTTCCCAGTTTATGTTGATAGTCCTCTTGCAATTGAGGCAACACACATTTACAACGAAAACTACAGTCACTATTTTGATGATGAGGCGCTTGAACTTATCCATCAGGGAATTAACCCAATAAGTTTCTCGAATCTTAAAATTGCAGTTACAAGTGAAGATTCAAAAATGATAAACTTTAATTTAGAGCCAAAGGTCATTATTTCTGCAAGTGGAATGTGTGAAGCAGGCAGAATCAAGCATCATCTTAAGCACAATCTCTGGCGCGAAGAAAGCACAATCCTTTTTGTTGGATATCAGGCACAGGGAACACTGGGAAGAAGCATTCTTGAAGGCGCAGACAGTGTTAAGATATTTGGTGAAAAGATTGAAGTTAAGGCATCGATTAAGTCACTTCCTGGAATAAGTGCCCACGCAGATTGTGATGGACTTATTGACTGGGTAAATAACTTTAAGCCCAAGCCACAGCAGGTGTTCATAGTCCACGGTCAGGACGAAGTTTGCGACACTTTTGCAAAACGACTTCACGATGAGTTCGGACTTGACAGCTATGCTCCATACCCAGGTGCAAAGTTTGATATTAATAATAATGTGTTCATTTCAGAGGGAAATAAAGAGCATGCAAAGAAGCAACGCAATCCTGAAGCAGTTAAACCAAACAGCCCATTTGGCAGGCTTATTATTGCAAGCCAAAGACTTGCCAATATTATTGAACGCAATGAGGGCGTTGCAAACAAGGAGCTTGCAAAGTTTGCAGACCAGGTAAACTCACTTTGTGAGAAGTGGGAAAGGTAAAACAACCAATAAAAACTTAATAAAATATGCAAAATAAACAGCGTGTCAAAAAACGCTGTTTATTTTTGGTTATATTTCAAAAAAATATTTTTATTGAAATATTTGTTATGATATTCACATTTACATTGTATTAAGTTCATCATAGTAAATTTCAAACAAGCCCAACTATTAGGGTTTATGAATTATTAAACAAAATAAAGGCTTAAAAGCATACGATGTTTCATTTTGATTTAGTAGAAAAAATAGCAAATTTAATAAAATATAAATAAGATTGTTAAAATTTTTTTAGTTTTAAACAAAAGTGATGCTAAAACTTGTCAATTGTTTAACCAATCATACAAATGACAAACCTTCATATTGATAATTATATGTCAAATAAGATATAATTTTAATAATATAAATGATATTAATTTAACAAAGCATATTGCGTAAATCAATGCAGTTACTTAAAATACTCGTATTTATTTATAAAATTCAAACAATATTTGCACATAATTTAACAATATCCAGTGCTTTTCCTGTTTGTTGAAATGGTAATTGTTGTATGTTATCATCTAATATATTATTTAGTATGGAAAAATAACCATAAATCAACCCTAAGTCTAAACTTTGAATTGTTGTTTTTAATTACAATTGCGAATGCTTTATTCGTCTTATATAAATTTTCGTGATTGTTTAGGGATAAATTAAGGAGGGAATTTAATGGCTAAACGTAAGACTGCAGTGCCTTTTAAGGGAACAGCAGAGCAGGAATTTAAACTGATGGAAATTATTTCAGGAATTAAGAGCCAGAAGGGTGCATTGATGCCGATACTTCAACAGGCACAGGAACTATATGGCTATCTGCCAATTGAAGTCCAGTCAATCATTGCAAAGGAATTGGGACTATCACTATCTGAAGTATATGGGGTAGTAACCTTTTACTCACAGTTCACCCTTAACCCAAAAGGTGAAAACAGGGTAAGCGTTTGCCTTGGAACTGCGTGCTATGTTAAGGGTTCTCAGGATATTCTTCTAAAATTGCAGGAAGAGCTTGGAATTGAAGCAGGCGGAATTACAGAAGACGGAAAATTTTCTTTAGATGCTACTCGTTGCATTGGTGCGTGTGGACTTGCACCTGTAATGACAGTTAACGATGATGTTTATGGCCAGCTTGTCGCAGATGATATTCCCAATATAATTAAGAAATACTTATAAAGAATAATTGTGTAGGAGGTGCTAAGTACAATGAAAACTCTTCAAGAACTCTCCGCTTTAAAAGCGGAAGCACTTAAAAAATCAAATCTGGGAGAAGATGCAACTACAACTCGTGTTGTAGTCGGCATGGCGACTTGTGGTATTTCTGCGGGAGCAACCCCAGTTTATAACGAACTGATTAAGCAAGTTGCACAAAAGGCTCCAGATATTATGGTGTCGCAAACAGGATGTATCGGAATTTGTTGTTATGAGCCTGTTATAGAAGTTCACGAGCCAGGAAAAGAAAAGGTTACTTATGTTCTTGTAACACCTGAAAAAGTTACAAAAATTGTAGATCAGCACTTATTAAATAAGCAGGTGGTTGAAGAATATACCATCGGTGCTGCACAGTAAAGGAGGACAAATGTATTATGGACACTGTTACATCCTTGAAGGATACGAAATTCTTTGCAAAACAAGAGCGTGTGGCACTTCGCAATTGCGGAATAATTAACCCGGAACTAATTGATGAATACATAGCACTTGATGGCTATGCTGCACTTGGAAATGTGCTTACATCAATGAAACCGACAGAGGTTATTGATTGCATTAAACGCTCTGGACTTCGTGGCCGTGGAGGTGGAGGATTTCCAACGGGATTGAAATGGGAATTTGCAAGCAAAAGCGTAAATGATGTTAAATATGTCTGCTGTAATGCAGATGAAGGTGACCCAGGTGCGTTTATGGACCGCTCGGTTTTAGAAGGCGACCCACACGCAGTCATTGAAGCAATGACAATTGCAGGGTATGCAATTGGTGCAAGCCAAGGCTACATATATGTTCGTGCGGAATACCCAATAGCAATCAAAAGGCTTGAAATTGCAATAAATCAAGCAAGAGATTATGGATTTTTGGGTGAAAATATTTTTGATAGTGGCTTTAATTTTGATCTTGAACTAAGACTTGGATCTGGTGCTTTTGTATGTGGAGAAGAAACAGCCCTTATGACTTCAATTGAAGGCAACAGGGGAGAGCCGCGTCCACGCCCACCGTTCCCAGCTGTTAAAGGTCTTTTTGGTAAGCCAACAGTCCTTAACAATGTTGAAACTTATGCAAACATCCCACGCATACTTCTAAAGGGTTCGGATTGGTTCTCAGCAATGGGAACAGAACGCTCAAAGGGAACAAAAGTATTTTGCGTTGTTGGAAAAATAAACAACACAGGTTTGGTAGAAATTCCAATGGGAACAACTCTTCGTGAGATTATCGAAGAAATCGGAGGAGGTATACCGAACGGTAAAAAGTTTAAGGCAGCACAGACAGGCGGCCCGTCAGGCGGATGTATACCTGCAGCACTTATAGACACTGAGATTGACTATGACAACCTTATTGCAATCGGTGCGATGATGGGTTCAGGCGGACTTATAGTTATGGATGAGGACACCTGTATGGTAGATATCGCAAAGTTCTTCCTTGAGTTTACTGTGGATGAATCTTGCGGAAAATGTGCACCATGCCGTATCGGAACCAAAAGACTTCTTCAAATGCTTGAAAAAATAACAGAAGGAAATGCAACTCTTGAAGATTTGGACAAAATGGAAGAACTTTGCTATCATATCAAAGCAAATTCACTTTGTGCGCTTGGGCAGACAGCTCCAAACCCAGTGCTTTCAACAATGCGTTATTTCAGAGATGAATATATTGCCCATGTTGTTGATAAAAGGTGTCCTGCAGCTGTTTGCAAAAAGCTTCTGAGATTTGTTATTGATGAAGATAAGTGTAAGGGATGTACAGCGTGTGCAAGAATTTGCCCTGTTGAAGCTATAAATGGCGAAGTAAAGGTTGCACATATAATTGACCAAGATAAATGTATCAAGTGTGGTGCATGTATGGATACATGCAAATTTGATGCAATTACTAAAAAATAACAAAAATTTAATAAGAAAGGGATAACTCGAATATGGAAACTGTTAAACTGACCATTAACGGGATTGAGGTCGAGGCTCCCCAAAATGCCACGATATTAGAAGCCGCCAGAATTGCCGGCATTCGTATACCAACATTATGCTATCTTAAGGACATTAACGCCATCGGTGCGTGCCGTATGTGCGTTGTTGAAGTTAAAGGCGCTCGTGCCCTCGCGGCAGCTTGCGTTTACCCAGTAGCAGAGGGCATGGAGGTTTTGACAAACACACCCGCTTTGAGAAAATCACGCAAAACGACTTTAGAGCTTATACTTTCCAATCACAGAATGGACTGCCTATCATGCTCCAGAAGCCAAACTTGTGAGCTTCAGGCACTTTCTTTGGAATATGGTGTTGACCAGTCACGCTTTGGTAATGGTACGGATTTGGCACCAGATATAGACGATTCTGCCCCACACCTTATAAGAGATAACTCAAAATGTATTCTTTGCCGTCGTTGCGTTGCTGTGTGCAAGCACAATCAGCACGCTGCAGTTATTGGATGTAATGACCGTGGCTTTGAAACACATATTGCAAGCACATTTGATATTCCTCTTGCAGATACATCGTGTGTATTCTGCGGGCAGTGCATTTCAGTTTGTCCAACAGGAGCCTTGATAGAAAAAGATGGCACACAGGCTATCTGGGAGGCACTTAAGGACGAAACGAAGCATGTTGTTGCAGCTCCTGCGCCATCTGTTCGTGCACAGCTTGGCGAATGTTTTGGAATGCCTATCGGGACAAATGTTGAGGGCAAGCTTGCAGCATCACTTCGCAGACTTGGATTTGACAAGGTGTTTGATGTTGACTTTGCTGCCGATGTCACAATACTTGAAGAGGGAACAGAGCTTTTGGGACGCATTAAAAACGGTGGAGCATTGCCTCTTATAACATCATGTTCACCGGGATGGATAAAGTTCTGTGAGCATTATTATCCAGAGTTTATTCCAAACCTTTCTTCATGCAAATCACCACAGCAGATGTACGGTGCACTTGTAAAAACTTACTATGCTGAGAAGATGGGGATTGACCCTAAAGATATATTTGTTGTCAGCGTTATGCCTTGCACAGCAAAGAAATTTGAGGTAACTCGCGACCATCAGGAAGCTGCGGGATATAAGGATGTTGATGTTTCTATCACAACCCGTGAGCTTGCAACAATGATAAAGACAGCAGGTATAATGTTTGAGGAGCTTTGTGACGAAAAATTTGACTCACCTCTTGGAATTGCCTCGGGTGCAGCACACATTTTTGGTGCAACAGGCGGAGTTATGGAAGCCGCTCTTCGTACCGTTGCAGAGGTTGTAACAGGCAAGGAACTTCAGAGCCTTGATTTCAATGATGTTCGTGGGATTGAGGGAGTTAAAGAAGCCGAGTATGACCTTGCTGGAACAAAGGTAAGAGTAGCTGTAACATCTGGGCTTGAAAACGCAAGTAAGTTGCTTGACCTGATAAAAGAGGGCAAGGCAGACTATCACTTTATCGAAGTTATGGCATGTCCAGGCGGATGTGTAAATGGTGGAGGCCAGCCAATTCAGCCAGGTTATGTTAGAAACAATATTGACCTGAGAGCCGAGCGAGCCAAAGCACTTTACTCAGAGGACAGTGCGATGAAGCTTAGAAAGAGCCATGAAAACCCGGCTGTAAAAGAGCTTTATGATACATATTTAGGTGAGCCAAACAGCCACAAGGCTCATGAAATTCTTCATACTCAGTACACAGAAAGATCCGTTTATTAATACAATAATATTAACTAAATCAAGACACCTGTTTTAAAAACAGGTGTCTTGAGCATTTTTTGAGTTAGGGAAATAAAATGTCATTCTATCTATATACGCTATCACAATTTTTATAATTCATACATATTGTGGAAGTTAGCATAAAATTTATAAATATTATTGTATTAATCAAAATAAAATGTTATCATGTTTAAAATTGTTTTAAAAAAGAAAGAAGCTGATTATTATGATGAACGCACCACCGCAAATTGCAGAAGCTTGTCTGACTGTTGCAAAAAACAAGGCCTCAATGTCTATTGGCAAATTAATTGCGCTCGGGTTCTTTGCAGGTGTATTCATTGCGCTTGCAGGAAGTGGTTCAATTGTTGCATCTGGAGCAATCGCAAATCCAAGTCTTGCAAAACTTTTATCAGCTGTTATTTTTCCAGTGGGGCTTGTAATGGTTATAATTGCAGGTGCAGAACTGTTCACAGGAAATAATCTTATGATAGTTGGAATTTTAAGCAAACAGATAACTTTTGCAAAAATGCTTCGCAATTGGGTCGTTGTATATATTGCGAACTTTGTTGGTTCTATTTTTGTTGCATGGGCAGTCAACTTTGGCGGACAGCTTTCAATAGCATCCAATGCTATTGCAGTTGCAACGATAAAATCTGGTGCGTATAAGTGTTCGCTTGACTTTTTGCCCGCTATGGTTTTGGGAATTCTTTGCAATACCCTTGTATGCGTTGGCGTTTGGATGAGCTTTGGTGCAAAAACTGTTTCGGGAAAAATAATTGCCTCATTTTTGCCAATAATGCTGTTTGTTGTCAGTGGGTATGAGCATTGTATTGCAAATATGTATACAATTCCATCAGCAATAATTGCAAACGCAAATCCAGTCTATGCACAGGCAGCAATTTCAGCGGGTATTGATACACAATTACTAACATGGAGCAATTTCTTTATAAATAACCTCATACCAGTTACACTTGGTAATATCATTGGAGGGTCGTTGTTAGTCGGAGTACTTTATTGGCTTGCATATTTAAAGCCAGCAAAGCCCAATGAGGCTTCACCGTCAGAGAAGGAAAAAAGCGTGAGCAAAGCCGAGTTAGCAATAAAATAATAAAACAAAGCCGTGACATTATGCCATGGCTTAAATTTTATTATAAACTAAAATGCTGTAAAAAAGCAGCTTGATATTGCTAAAAAATAAAAATAAATGCTATGCTATCATGAATTGTTTTGACAGTTGTTCATATTTGTGATTAAATAGAAATGGTTAACAAATATAATAAAAAGTTAAAATAATGTTCACAGAAACAAAATATGAAAACTGTAAAATGTCCTATAGGAGGGTTCAATAATGAATTCAGTAAAAATTTTGGTAGTTGACGATGATATAAATATTTGCGAACTGTTAAGGCTTTACATCGAAAAAGAAGGATTTTCAGTTGTTTTGGCAAATGACGGAGAGGCTGCGGTAGCTGCTTTTCATGAGCAAAAGCCAGACTTGGTAGTGCTTGACATAATGCTTCCAAAACTTGATGGATGGCAGGTTTGCAGAGAAATACGAAAAACATCTGACAAGCCAATTATTATGATTACTGCAAAGGGTGAAACCTTTGACAAGGTTCTTGGGCTTGAGCTTGGAGCAGATGACTATGTTGTAAAGCCCTTTGATGCAAAGGAAGTAATAGCAAGAATAAAGGCAGTGCTACGCAGAACTTCTGCAACAACAGAGGAAGCCAATAAACTGGTTGAATTCGATGGCCTTTCAATTAATTTAACAAATTATGAGCTAAAAGTAAAAGGTGTACAAATAAGTACTCCACCTAAAGAGCTTGAGCTTGTTTTTCATCTTGCAAGCAATCCAAACAGAGTTTTTACAAGAGATCAGCTTCTTGACGAAGTTTGGGGATTTGACTATTATGGCGACTCAAGAACGGTTGATGTTCATGTTAAGCGTCTGCGTGAGAAGCTTGAAGGCGTTTCACCAAAATGGGAGCTTAAAACTGTCTGGGGCGTTGGATACAAATTTGAAATTAAGGAATAATAAAAAACTAAGCTTTGAGGTATTGTAATGGACGGTAAAAAAAGTAGTCTGTTTAAAAAATATTTTGTTGCTTCCGTTTCCATTTTGCTTGCAAGTGTTTTAATAATGGGAATTTCTCTTTTGTCTTTTGTTTCAGATTATTGGACAACAAGCAAAATTGATGTTTTGAAAGAAAATGTTGAAACAGTTTCAAAAACAACGCAGGAACTGTTTGAATCTGGAAAGATTGATAAGGACAATGAAACATCTGTATTTATAATGTGTAATATGTTAAACATAATGTCCTCTGCAATTGAGGCGGATGTTTTTGTTACAGATTTACAGGGAAGAATAATTCTTTGCAAAGATCTTCTTTCAACTGATATGGAAGTTTTAAACGGCGGAAAATGCGAAAAACATAATGGATATAAAATCCCAAAACGAATTCTTGAAATGGCTCAAAAAGGCGATGGCTACTCAATGGATGAGCTTGAGGGAATGTATGAAGAGTCACATATTATTGTAAGTGATAAAATAAACTCTAACGGGAAGACTATCGGTTATGTGTTTGCAACCGAGCCTGTTGTTGAAGGGCTTAGACCTTTTATCGGCGGAATGGTAAGGTTATTTTTATTTGCGGCGATAATAACAATTGTGCTAACTTCGACAGTTGTTTATGGATTTACTTATAGCATAACGAAGCCTTTGCAGGAAATGTCAAAAATGATAAAGAACTATGCAAACGGTGACTTTTCACAGCGGGTTATTATAACGAATAATGACGAGCTTGGGGAACTTGCTCAGGGGCTAAATGCAATGGCAAAGTCGCTGGCAACAATAGAGGCATCGCGACGAAGTTTTGTTGCAAATGTTTCTCATGA
Source organism: Oscillospiraceae bacterium (assembly GCA_036654375.1). Taxonomy (GTDB): domain Bacteria; phylum Bacillota; class Clostridia; order Oscillospirales; family Acutalibacteraceae; genus RZYX01. The sequence continues at coordinate 106,432 of JAVVSD010000004.1, read as the reverse complement.
GCTTAAAACTCCAATGACAACGATAGGGGGCTTTATCGACGGAGTTCTTGATGGGACAATACCGCCTGAAAAGCAAGATTATTACCTGCGAATTGTTTCAGATGAAGTTAAGCGTCTTTCAAGGCTTGTAATATCAATGCTTAATCTGTCAAAAATTGAGGCAGGTGAGCTAACTCTTAATAAAAATACCTTTGACATATCGCATATGATATTTAATATATTGATAACTTTTGAGCAAAGAATAGATAAAAAGCACATTATGGTTGAAGGACTTGAAAAGCTTCAGACTATTGCAGTCGATGCTGATGAGGATTTAATTCATCAGGTTATCTATAATCTGGTTGACAATGCGGTTAAGTTTACCGAGGAGGGTGGCTCCATTCGTGTTTCTGTTGCACAGGAAAAAGATAGAATAATTGCAGGAATAAGAAACACTGGTGGTGGTATTCCATCAGAAGAAGTTGGAAGAATTTTTGAAAGATTCTACAAGGTAGACAAATCAAGAAGTGAAGATGTAAAGGGTGCAGGACTGGGTCTTTATTTAGTAAAGAGCATTGTCGAGATGCATGGAGGTCAGATTGCGGCCAGAAGTAAGCAGGGTGAGTACACAGAATTTATTTTCTGGATACCTAAGAACATTAAATAAATTTTAAGGGGTTTAAGAATGGATATTAATAACAATAAGAATGATTCTGATAAAACAAATGACAATGGCACATCACCCAAGCCACAGTCAAATAATAATAATAATACAAATCCGCCAAGTGGGTATTATGGACAAATGAGTGGGGACAGTTCAGGTGGAAATCCAAGTGGAAGTCCAAGTGGAAGTCACTTTAGTTCATCGCAGAAACCACCCAAATATCCCAAAAAGCCACAAAAAACAGGCATAAGAGTTTTTGTTGGGCTTATACTTGCTGTTGTTGCTGTATGCGGAATTGTTATTGCAATTGCCTTCTTTGATGAGGATAATGGCGGAGGAAACACGCAAACAACAAATCAGGGAGATACTCCGTCAATAGATATCAAACCGACTCCATCACCATCAAAGGATGATGGAGCGGCACCGACAGGAGTGTTGACAAGCGTTCAGGTTGCCAAGAAAGTGTCAGAATCAGTAATTGCAGTTTTAGCATATCAAGACAATCGATTAGCGGGTGAAGGATCTGGTGTAATTATGACAGAGGATAAAGGTAGCACTTATGTCATCACCTGTGCACACATAATTAATACCGCTGGTACAAGTGTTAGAATCCAGACAAGCAATGGCACAAAGCATGACGCGGAGATTGTTGGATATGACAACAAGACCGATGTCGGTGTTCTTAGAATTGCAAAAACAGGATTTAAGGTTGCAGAGTTTGGCGATTCTTCAAAGCTTCAAGTTGCTGAACCTGTTTATGCGATTGGAAATCCGGGAGGAACAGCATTTTATGGTTCGTTCACAGCTGGAGTCGTATCTGCAATAGACAGAGTGACAGCTGCAGGAGAATCTGGCTATTCAATGCCTTGTATACAGCATGATGCCGCAATTAACCCCGGCAACTCCGGTGGTGCGTTAGTAAACAGCTATGGGCAGGTTATTGGAATAAATTCTTCAAAAATAGCAGATACTGAGTATGAGGGAATGGGCTTTGCAATTCCGATATCTGTTGCAAAGGATATAGTTGACAAGATAATTGCAAATGGCTATGTTCCAAACAGACCAAAACTGGGAATTAGTTTTAGTGAAGTAAGCAGCAGCCAGACATACAGCATGATTGTTCAGATAAAAGGCTTGCCAAATGGCTCCGTTGTCATCGCAGCTATTGATGAAAATAGTAGCCTGAATGGAACAGACGCACAGGTTGGTGATCTTATTACTGCTGTTAATGGTAAAAAACTCAGCACATCAGGCGTTCTGCTCGACGAAATAGAAAATAGCAAGGTCGGGGATACCATAACGCTTTCTTTATGTCGTGTTCACAAGGACTACAGCCTTAAGGAATTTGATATTAAAATCAATTTGATTGAAGATAAAGGCTCAAAATAATTTTTAGCACAAATAGCAAAAGGGCGTTAAAGCAGCTGCTTTAACGCCCTTTGATTATGTAATTTATTTGATTAATCCTTGCTTTATTGGAAGCCACCATGTAAATCCAAAAAGCAGCGTGCATATTGCACTTGTCACTTTATTTCTGCCATTTGCGACGCCAGTTTTAATACCGATAAGGAAAGCTTCTGCGATATGCATTGCAGCAACACAGCCGAACAACCACCAGTTCTTCTTTTTTAAGCCAAGAATAATGCCAACAACATAAAGAATTATGCAACCGATTTTTCCAGCAAGAAAAGAGTATTTAATAAGTTTTTGTTTGTCCATTTCACTATCTCCTTAATTGTTTATTTAGTTTATTCTAATGGAATTTTTAATAAACTGCAATGGTTTATACAATATTAAGACAGATTTTACACTTTAGAAAGTTTACACATATCAAAAAATGTAAAAACATTTACAAATGTTTTATTATGTGGTACATTATTATTATGTTAAATAAAAATATTTCTAATTGAACAGGGGGCTGTCTTAATGGATACTCAACAAGAAAATCCTATTTCAATAAGATCAAAAAAGTGGTTGACAGACGCACTTTTTGAATTAATGAAAACAAAGCCATATGACAAAATCTCAATAAGAGAAATAGCTTTAAAGGCTGACCTTACACGCCAGACATTTTATCACAACTTTTCCTCAAAAGATATGTTGCTAATGTATAGGTCTGACCAGTTGTTTTCTGATTTTTATGGTTTTGCTTTAAAAAACAACATAGTGGCAATGCAGGATTTAATTTTGTTCTTCTTTAGATATTGGCAAGAACATTCAGATTTTATAAAACTGCTTATTGATAATAATATGCAACACATATTGACACATAGATATCCGGACTATTTCAGAATGGTAAAAATACTTAATGTTGAAGATGCTCTAACAGAAGAGCAGCAAGAGTATGTATATGCGTTCTTTTCAGGTGCACTTATATACATGATTTGCACATGGGTTGAGCAGGGAATGAAAAGCACTCCAAAGGAGATGTCAAGAATAGTAATGGGCATCATTGGTGGGGAGTTCTTTTTTACAGAAAGAAAAGTGGACTAAATTTAATTATCGGACATATAAAAACTGCTGGAGTCATTAAATGATTCCAGCAGTTTTGCTATAATATCAAGTTTATAATTACCAAATAACTTTTGAGTTAATGTCTGCCTTTGCAGAAGCAATAAAATCTTCAACAGACATTGAGCCAAGGTCACCTTCGCCACGCTTGCGAACTGAAATAGTGCCGTCTTCAACTTCCTTGTCACCCATAATAAGCATGAATGGAAGCTTTTGAAGCTGTGATTCACGAATTTTATAGCCGATTTTTTCTGCTCGGTCATCAACCTCTGTACGAATTCCGTTGCATTCGAGAATACGCTTGATTTCAAAAGCCCTGTCGTGATGCCGGTCAGCAATCGGAAGAATCTTTACCTGCTCAGGAGCAAGCCATAATGGGAATGCACCAGCATATTTTTCAATAAGAAGTGCAAGAGTTCTTTCGTAACAGCCCAATGATGTTCTGTGAATGATATAAGGATTTTTCTTTGTACCATCACGATCAACATATTCCATGCCAAATTTTTCGGCAAGCATCTGGTCAATCTGAATTGTAATAAGTGTGTCTTCTTTGCCATGAACATTTTTTATTTGAATGTCAAGTTTTGGGCCATAGAATGCGGCCTCACCAATACCAACAACATATGGAATTGCAAGGTGGTCAAGAATTTTCTGCATTGTTCCCTGAGCTTCGTCCCACTGTTGTGAAGTTCCGATATACTTTTCGGTGTCATTTGGATCCCATTTTGAGAAGCGATAGGAAACATCTTCGTAAAGACCAAGAGTTTTAAGCATAAATATTGCAAGCTCAAGAGAATTTTTGAATTCGTCTTCAAGCTGTTCGGGAAGGCATATCAAATGACCTTCGGAGATAGTGAACTGACGAACACGAATAAGCCCGTGCATTTCACCAGAAGCTTCATTTCTAAAAAGTGTGGAGGTTTCGTTGTATCTTAAAGGAAGGTCGCGGTATGAACGAGATTTATTAAGATAAGCCTGATATTGGAATGGGCAGGTCATTGGACGCAGTGCAAAAACTTCGTCATCCTTTTCCTCGTCGCCAAGAACAAACATACCGTCCTTATAGTGATCCCAGTGACCAGAAAGCTTGTAAAGGTCGCTTTTTGCCATAAGCGGGGTTTTTGTCAGCTGCCAGCCCCTTCTTTGTTCTTCATCTTCAACAAACCGCTGAAGGAGCTGAATAACTCTTGCTCCCTTTGGCAGAAGAATGGGAAGTCCCTGTCCAATAATATCACTGGTTGTGAAAAGTTCAAGTTCTCTACCAAGCTTGTTGTGGTCACGCTTTTTTGCCTCTTCAACAGCGGTAAGATATTCCTCAAGCTCCGCCTGCTTTGGAAAAGCTGTTCCATAAACACGCTGAAGCATCTTATTTTTTGAATCTGCACGCCAATAAGCACCTGTACAAGCAGTAAGAGCAAAGGCTTTGACACGGCCTGTATCAGGTAGATGTGGCCCAGCACAAAGCTCGTCGAATTCGCCCTGACGATAGAAGGTTATGTTTTCTCCGTTGCCAGAGTGTTCTTTAATAAGCTCAACTTTATAAGGCTCGTTTTTACCGTTCATAAGCTCAATTGCATCATTTGCAGAAAGCTCATAGCGGTCAAGCTGAATATTTTCTTTGACTATTTTTTTCATCTCAACTTCAATAGTTTTGAGAGCTTCTGGAGTAAACGGTGTAGCGCAGTCGAAATCATAATAAAATCCATTGCTGATTGATGGGCCTATTGCAAGCTTTGCATCAGGGAAAAGACGCTTGACAGCCTGTGCAAGTATATGTGAGGTAGTGTGCCAAAAAGCACGCTTACCATCCTCGTCATCAAAAGTTAAAATAGCAAGCTCGCAGTCTTCGGTAAGAGGTGTGCGTAAGTCACATACCTTATCATTTATTTTGCAGGCACAAGAAGCCTTATAAAGACCCATACCAAGGCTTTTTGCAACTTCGGCAGCGGTTGTGCCATTTTCAAACTCCTTAACAACGCCACCTTTGAGAGTAATTCTAATCATTGTCTTAGTCACCTCTATCTTTAAAGCAAAAATGTAAAGCAAAAATGCCTTAAAGTAATTTATTTTATAATTTTTTAAAAAGCAGAAATCTGCTTAAAATAGCAAAATGATTTGCTTGGATTTTAAATGAAAGTCTAAAAATAAAGCAAAGAATCCACTCAAAAACCCTTAATATGTAATCTTTTTGGATATACGGGAGTTATCGTACCACTCAAAAAGATTGTTGTCAAGAATTTTGCCTATTTATAAGTAATAATTTATTTATATATCTATATACTATAAAATAGCTTGACATAGGTAAGACATATGATATAAAATATTTAAGATAATGTAGATAATTGCGTCTTTAATTATTTAGTGTTACAAGTTATTGTTTGGTTATTTTAAGAGATAGACTTACATTAAATGAATGAAAATCAAATTTAAAAAGAAAATTAAAATCAAGGAGGTGCTACTTTCACTTGGAACTTAAAATTGTAGTTATTTTAATAATCGTTTCTGCAGTTGTATTTGGAGTACTTGGCTTTGTCCTTGGACAAATACATAGGAAAAATGTCGCTGAAGCTGCTATCGGATCCGCAAATCAGGAAGCAACAAGAATTGTTAATCAGGCAGTTTCACAGGCAGAACAAAAGAAAAAAGAAGCGATTTTAGAAGCTAAAGATGAAATTCATAAGCAGCGTACAGAAGTTGACAGAGAACTTCGAGAACGCAGAAGTGAAGTGCAAAGACAAGAAAGAAGAATTATTCAAAAGGAAGAAAGCCTTGACAAAAAGGTTGATGCCCTTGAAAGAAAAGATGAAGTTCTCAGCAAAAAACTTAAAGAGGCAGAGTCAAGACTTGAAGAAATTGAAAGTATCAAAAAGAGCCAGTTCGATATGCTCGAAAGAATTTCGGGATACACTAAAGAACAGGCAAAAGACTATTTGCTTAAAAATCTTGAGGATGATCTCGTACATGACAAAGCCATCAAGATTCTTGACTTTGAACAGAGAACAAGGGACGAGGCAGACACAATGGCAAGGGAAATTGTGGCAACAGCTATTCAACGCTGTGCCGCAGACCATGCAGCAGAGGCAACCGTTTCAGTCGTAGCTTTGCCTAACGACGAAATGAAAGGTCGCATTATCGGTCGTGAAGGACGCAATATCAGGACACTTGAAACAATTACAGGTGTTGATCTTATTATCGATGACACACCAGAGGCAATAACGCTTTCAAGTTTTGACCCAGTACGCAGAGAAGTCGCAAGAATTGCACTTGAGAAGCTTATAACTGATGGAAGAATCCATCCAGCCCGCATCGAAGAAACAGTTGACAAGGCTCGTAAAGAGGTTGAAACAACTATCAAGCAAACAGGAGAAAGAGCGGTTATCGATGCAGGAGTTAACGGGATACATCCAGAAATTGTAAAACTTCTTGGTCGTCTTAAATATCGTACAAGTTATGGACAAAATGTTCTTAACCATTCTCTTGAAGTATCATACATTGCAGGACTTATAGCGGCAGAAATCGGGGCAGATGTCAAACTTGCAAAGCGCGCAGGACTTCTTCACGATATCGGCAAGGCTCTTGACCATGAGTTCGACGGCTCACATGTTGAACTTGGATATGAGTTTGCTAAAAAGTATAAGGAGCAGGAAGGCGTACTTCACGCAATTCAGGCTCACCATGGCGATGTAGAAGCAAAAACTGTTGTAGCTTGTCTTGTTCAGGCAGCAGATGCAATATCAGCTGCAAGACCAGGAGCAAGAAGAGAAAATGTTCAGAATTACATCAAGCGTCTTGAAAAACTTGAGGAGATAGCAACATCATTTGAAGGTGTTGAAAGTTCATTTGCAATTCAGGCAGGCCGTGAAGTTCGAATTATGGTTAAGCCTGAAATAGTATCAGATGACCAGATGGTTCTTGTAGCTCGTGATATAGTTAAAAAGATTGAGGAAGAGCTTGAGTATCCAGGACAGATAAAAGTTCACATTATCAGAGAAAACAGGGCAATTGACTACGCCAAATAATAAATTAAACTAAAAGTTGTAATCTATAAATTTAGAAATTTATTTTTAAATCTGTTTTACTAAAAAAATAATGCAGGAGGGTATATACTCTCCTGCATTAAAAGATATTAAAACTAAATTCAATTAGCTAAGATATGTGCGATTTAAGTTGCTATGATGCAAGGAAGTAATGAGATGCTTGTTGTGAAGACTAATTACTTCTTATGATATGTTTTAAAACTGCCAAGCATCAATATTGAAGTACCAATTATTTCTTTTCGTGTTCTCTAATCCAGTTAACCATATCGCTGAAAGAATCTTTTGCACTCATTGGAGAATATCCAAGCTCTTTTTGTGCTTTTTCACTACTAAAGTTGCAGTTGGAAACCAATTTTCTTATTGAATATCTTGTGAAAATTGGTGTCTTTTTAGCCAGGTTATAGTATACTTCTGCTAATGGTGCAGTTAAATCAGCCATCCATTTTTTAAGCACAAACCTTGGCTTTTTAAGCCCACATATTTCAGACAGCATTCCAATTAGCTCGTCAACAGTAACAATGTCGCCAGTAAGTATAAAGCAATCACGACTTTTTGCTTTTACAGAAGCTACATACAAAGCGTTTGCAACATCTCTAACATCAACAAAATTATATGCACCAAAATTCATTGTCACAGGGAATTGACCATGCAAAAACACTCTGACCAATTCGCCAACATTTGAAACCTTAAAGTCGTAAGGTCCAATGCAAGCACCAGGGTGACAAATTACAACTTCAAAATTTTCATCTGCACTGTCAAGCACAAACTGCGTTGCAATTGCTTTAGATTTTGCGTAATTACCGTCAAGGTTTTCTGGGTCAAAGTTATCAATCTCGTGCATAACTTCATTGTTTGCAAGCGGTGGAAAAGCGTCAACGGATGAGGTGTATATAAGCCTTTTAACTCCGCATTTTTTACAGGCATCAACAACATTTTTTGTTCCGTCTACATTAACTTTAAAAATTGAATCTTTATTAATACTGCTAACATCAATAATACCGGCAAGGTGATAGACAACATCCGCACCTTGAAATGCCTTTTCAAGTGAATCAGCATCTGTGACATCGCCAAAGATTTTTTCACAATTTATATTATCAAATATTGGACTATCTTTTCTAATAAGTATCCTAACATTTTCTCCCTTACTTATAAGTTCCTCTAACAGTGCATAGCCAATATGCCCTGTTGCACCAGTTAAAACAGATATTATTTTTTCCACATCCTTACTCCTTTTTAATTATTTAGATGATAAAAATTATAGCATAAGAATTAAAGCGCAACAAGTATTGCCAATATTATTCACTCTGATCGTTCTGTATTAAAATTAAAACCGTAATTGTGAAATAAAATACTACAATATTTTTAGTGCTTTTTAAAATGTTGAAATTGATTATGATGTGTAATAATATAAGTGTAAATATAAGTGATGCTTTTATGCTGAATCCCAAAAATCGTATTATTAAAATCCACAAACAATTTACACCAATTTAATTATCAGAAAGGGTGGTACCACAGCACTTTTCATTTTTAAATATTAAAGGGGCAATAAAATATGTTTAGTATTTAAAATTAAAAATTGTTGTGAATATTATGAATATTCTTGCTATTGGAGATGTAGTTGGTTCAAGTGGCTGTGAGTTTATCAGAAGCCATTTAGCACAAATAAAAAAGATGAAGGACATTGATATATGTATTATCAACGGTGAAAATTCATCTGATGGTAACGGTATAACGCCAATTTCTGCCCAGCATCTTTTCACAAGTGGAGCAGATGTTATAACAACCGGCAACCATGTTTATAAGCGTCGTGAAATGTATGAAATGCTTGATGATGATTGTGCTATTATTCGTCCGTCAAATTTCAACGAACACAATCCTGGCAAGGGGTATTATATTGTAGATAAAGGCAATGCACAGGTGGCGGTAATCAATCTTATGGGAACAATGTATATGGAATCACTTGCAAATCCATTTGCCTGTATTGATAAATTGCTGTTACAGGACGACATTAAAAATTGTAAAATAAAGATTGTTGACTTTCATGCAGAGGCAACTTCAGAAAAGCGTGCAATGGGCTTTTATCTTGACGGAAAAGTTTCCGCAATTTATGGAACACATACTCATGTTCAAACTTCAGACGAACAAATTCTTTCAAACGGTACAGGGTATATAACTGACATTGGAATGAGCGGAGTTATCCAATCAGTTCTTGGTGTAAAACCTGAAATAATAATTGAAAAGCTAAAATGTAATATGCCAGCAAGATTTGATTATGAGAGCGGAGATTGCTCTATTTGCGGATGCGTATTTGAAATTGATAAAGCCACAGGAAAAACGATTTCAGTTGAACGCATTGAAATAAGATAGGTGGGAAAAGGAAATGAACAAGCTTGTAACCAAAATAATATCGTTAATAATGGCAATCATGTGCATAGGGCTTCTTTTTGCCTGCGACAAAGAGGTTAAAGAGGGAAAAGAACCAACAAAAAAGCCAGGCACATCAAAAGTAGACAGAAATTTGAGATTACCTTTTTCACAGGAGGACACTCTTAATCCATATGTTGCAAAAAGCCAGATAAACCAAAACCTAACACCACTTATATATAGTTCACTTTTTGTGATGGACAACTCGCATGAGCCACAGCCACAGGTTGCACACAGCGGAACAGTAATGGGGCTGGAGGTTTCCGTAAATCTTAATTCAGACAAAAGATTTGCAGACGGCTCGTATATAACAGCACAGGATGTAGTTTTTTCATTTAATCTTGCCAAACAGTCCGTTTACTATTCTCAGTCCGTTATTAATATTGCAAGTGCAAAGGCAAGGGGAAGCCAGCAAGTGGAATTCACACTTGTCACCTTTGATGCTTTTGCCTTATCGTGCCTTGACTTCCCGATTGTTAAGAGTGGCACCGCAGTTGACGGCACAAACCCAGCACCAGTTGCATCAGGAAAATACACTTTTAATATTGATGGAGCAGAGAAGTATCTGGAAGTTAATAAGCACAACAGAGGATTTTCTTCCAAGTCACCAAAAATAGAGCTTGTGAATATAACAGACAGTGCGGCAATAATTCACAGTCTTGTTATTGGGAATATTGACAGCTTGTTTTGCAATCTCAGCGGTGGAAAATATGAAAGGATAAATGCAGGAACACGCGAAGTTTTAATGAATAACTTTGTGTTTTTGGGAATAAACCCCAATAATCCAAGGCTTGCGGATCCAGCACTTCGTCAGGCTATTAGTGCCGTTATAGACAGAGAAAAAATAATTAACGAGGGACTGCAAGGATTTGCAGAGGCAGCGTACACACCGTTTAACCCCAAATGGTATGCACTTGGCTCGGTAAAACAGCCGGGGAAGGATATTGATACTCTTAATGCGTCAAAATATATTCAGACAAATGCAAAAAGGCTTTCATTAAGGCTTGTTGTCAACTCGGAGAATGAGCTTAAAAAGCTTGCTGGTAAAGCAATTTCAGAGTGCCTTGGCTCAGCTGGCATAAGTGTAAATGTGGTAGAGCTTCCTTTTGATGCATTTAATGCCACGGTTGCAAGTGGGGGTTATGATTTGTATCTTGGTGAAATGAAACTTACAGACAATATGAATATATATCCGCTAATTAATCCTTCAAATTCAAGTTATGCGTTTTATTTACAGCTGCTTGAGGGTACAATAACAATGCAAAATTTTATCGATAATTTTTATTCAGAGCTTCCATTTATACCAATTTGCTACAAAAAAGGAGTTCTCGCCTTTTCTCGACATATAGCAGTTGAGGTGAAAAGTAACGAAAATGATGTATATGCAAATATTGGAGAATGGTATCTCAATAATTGATCAAATTTTAACAGTATATAAGTTGATTATAAATTAAAAATATAGTATAATAGGCGAAATCAGCTAAAAAACTTGCCATATACACTCGGCAGGAGAGGTGCAGTTTTTATGATTAAAATTGAAAATCCACTTGGAGTAATTGATATAACTGAAGAGTATTTTTCTCAGCTTATAGGAAGTGTTGTTCCATCTTGCTACGGAGTAGTTGGAATGTCAAACAGCAATTCCCTTCAGGGAATACGATCATTACTATACAGAAATAAGAAATATGTCGACCAAGGTGTTACAGTACACAATGAGGTTGATGGGCTTATTGTTGATCTTCATATAATCGTAACCTATGGTGTAAATATCGCAACAATCGTTGAAAGTATTATCCATAAAGTTAGATACACTGTTGAAGAGGCTACACAGCTAAAAGTTAAAAATGTCAATGTCTTTGTAGATGCAATGAGAAAATAAGTGCAAAGAAAGTGACCAGAGGAGTGCAAAGTTAAGTGATTACTGGAGCAATGTTACGCGATGCTATTATTTCAGCATCTAATAATATTAATAATAATAAAAAAGCCGTAGATGCACTAAATGTTTTTCCTGTTCCAGATGGAGATACAGGTACAAATATGTCTATGACTATGGCTGCTGCGGCAAGGGAAGTTGCAAGATTTGACGAAACATCATCTGTAAGTTCAGTTGCGGACGCAACCGCCTCAGCACTTCTCAGAGGTGCAAGGGGCAATTCCGGCGTTATCCTTTCTCTTATCTTCCGTGGAATAGCAAAGGGGCTAAAAGGGTGTAATCAGGCCAATGGAGCGACAATGGCAACAGCACTTACCCTTGGCGTTGATACGGCATATAAAGCCGTTATGAAGCCAACAGAGGGCACTATTTTAACTGTTGTGAGAATGTCTGCTGAAAGAGCAATGGAAGTTGCAGCAAACGGTGATGCAAGTTTTGTTGATGTTTGGAATTCAATTTGTGAAAGTGCTGAAATTGCTCTTGCAAAAACGCCGTCAATGTTACCTGTTCTTAAAAAGGCGGGAGTTGTTGATGCTGGCGGGCAGGGCCTTGTTCTTATATTTGATGGAATGAAAAGCACATTTGTGGATTTCACTATCATTGAGTGCGATGATGAAAGCTCTTTAGCTTTTGCAGAGCCAGTGCGCAAGGGTGCGATTGCAAGCACAAATGAAGAGATTAAGTTTGGCTACTGCACAGAGTATATAATAAACAGAGATTTGAGCGTGGACAGGGAGCCGATGAGCCTTCGTGCTTACCTTGAATCAATTGGTGACTGCGTTGTTGTGGTTGATGATGAGAGTATAATAAAAGTTCATGTTCATTCAAATGAACCGGGAAATGCAATTCAGGAGGCAATTAAATTTGGCTCACTTGTAAATATAAAAATAGAAAATATGCGTCAACAGCATGTGAACGCTTCATGGGGAGCTGCATCTGAACTTGAAAATTCTAACATTTCAGACCTTCCTAAAGTAGAGGCTGAGAATCAATATGGATTTGTTTCAGTGGCGGCAGGAGATGGCGTTTCACAGCTGTTTTCTGAAATTGGCGTAGATGTCGTTGTCAGTGGCGGACAAACCATGAACCCAAGCACAGAGGATATTTTAAAGGCAGTTATGGCAACACCTGCAAAAACAGTTTTTGTATTGCCAAACAACAAAAATATAATAATGGCAGCGGAGCAGGTTATCCCGCTTGCAGACAGAGAAGTTATTGTTCTCCAGACCAAAACTATTCCACAGGGAATTACAGCAATGCTACGATTTGACCCAGATGCTGAAACACCAAAAAACCATCTTGAGATGTCAAAAGCAATTGAAGATGTTTCAACAGTTGCAGTAACCTTTGCAGCAAGAGATAGCGTTGTTAATGGTCAACAGATAAAGCAGGGTCAAATACTTGGAATGGAAGAGGGCAAAATCACAGTTGTAGACGAAGATATTGTTCGTGCAGCATACAAAGCAACAAGGCATATGGTCAAAAAGCACTCCAGTGTCATAACAATAATATACGGGAATGACACAACAGAAGAGCAGGCACAAACACTTAGCAAACTTCTTTCCGATAAATTCTCATCGGTTGAAGTTTCACTTATAAATGGTGGTCAGCCTGTATATCACTTTATAATTTCAATAGAGTAAGGTGAATGCTTTGCTTGAAAATACAAAAATAAAATTTTTAAAAGGCGTTGGTGAAAAGCGTGCAGAGCAGTTTTATAGGCTCGGCGTTTATTCAGTTGACGCCTTGTTACATTTTTATCCCAGAGCATATGAGGATTGGAGTAAAATTATAACGATAAATAACGCTCAATTCGATGAAAAGTGTTGCATTAAGGCAACGGTTACATATAACCCAACAAACCGAAAAACAAGAAGCGGAATAACATTATTTGAAACAATTGTAACAGATGGCACAGGTCTTATGCAGATTTTGATATTTAACAACAAATACGCTGCCCAAAAATTAAAAGAGGGTGGCGAATATCTGTTTTTCGGCAAGGTTGATGAGGACAGAGGAAGAAGAACAATGCACTCTCCTGAAATTGAAGTTGCACATGGTGCGGACAGGATAAGACCAATTTACAGAAAAACTCAAGGTATGAGTTCAAAGTATATTGAAACTTGCGTTGGAAACGCCTTAAAAAATTACGGAGCAGTCATTGATGACAATATACCTCAATACATAAGAGAAGAATATGACCTTTTCTCAATAAGGCAGGCGCTGGCTCAAATCCATTTTCCAACGGATTCTCAAAGCCTTGAGAAGGCAAAATATCGTTTGATATTTGAAGAACTCTTGTTGCTGCAGCTTGGTCTTTTACAGCTTAAAGGAAGAAATAGGAATAAAACAACTGCAATAATTTCAAACGATTTCACGCAGGAGTTTTATAGCCGTTTGCCATTTGAACCAACTGATGCACAGAAAAGAGCTGTCAATGAAGCAATAGAAGATATGAAAAAAAGCGAGCCAATGCAGAGGCTTGTACAGGGAGATGTTGGCTGCGGAAAAACAGCGGTTGCGGCTGCTGTTGCATACACAACTGCCAAGAATGATATGCAGACTGCAATAATGGCACCAACAGAAATTTTAGCAAATCAGCATTATGAAACGATGTCGGAGTTTTTTAGAAACACAGATATAAGGCTGGAACTTTTATCAGGCTCTACAACACTTGCAAATAAAAGAGAGATAAAAGAACGAATCAAAAAAGGACAAGCAGATGTAATAATTGGCACCCACGCACTTATACAGAGTGATGTCGAGTTTAAAAGACTTGGGCTGGTTATAACAGACGAACAACACCGCTTTGGCGTTTCACAGCGAGCAATACTGGCAGACAAAGGCAATAATCCAAACATACTAATTATGTCCGCAACCCCAATTCCACGCACACTTGCACTGTCGATTTATGGCGACCTTGACATATCAATAATTAATGAATTGCCAAAGGGAAGGCAACCGATAGAAACATATAAGGTGACAAGTGAGTTGCGTCAAAGAGCATATAACTATATAAAAAAGCATATAGACGAGGGCAGACAGGGGTATATTATTTGCCCACTTGTTGAGGAAAGTGAAACAAAACTTGCCTCGGCACAGGAGTATGCAGAGAAAATTTCAAAAAAAGAGTTTATAGATTACCGAGTTGGTCTTTTGCATGGACAGATGAAGCCAAGCGAAAAGGATGCGGTTATGAAAGCCTTTTCAAATGGAGAAATTCAGCTTCTTGTTTCGACTGTTGTTGTGGAGGTGGGAGTTGATGTTCCCAACGCCGTAATAATGCTTATCGAAAATGCAGAGCGCTTTGGACTTTCGCAGTTGCACCAACTAAGAGGGCGAGTGGGTAGAGGTAAGTATAAGTCAACCTGTATTTTGATTTCTGACGCACAAGGACAGGAAACTAATCAGCGTCTTTCAGTGCTTTGCAAAACAACGGACGGCTTTAAAATTGCAGATGAAGATTTAAGGCTTCGTGGACCCGGAGATTTTTTTGGTGCAAAACAGCATGGGCTTCCAGAGCTTAAGATTGCCAATATGTTGGATGATGTCGAAATACTACATGAAACAGGAACATTGGCAAGACATATTTTAAAAGAAGACAATAACCTTGAAAATGACAAAAATACAGGGCTTAAAAATGCAGTGAAAAATCTTTTTGACTCTGCTGACGATATTTGATTTGGAGGAATAAACATTGGAAAGAATAGCAAGCTTTGAAATAGACCACAGAAAGCTTCCATGCGGAATGTACATATCAAGACAGGATGGCAACATAACAACATATGATTTAAGGACAAGACGACCAAATGTTGAGGAAGTAATGCAAAACGGAGCAATCCACACAGTTGAACATCTATTTGCAACATATGTACGCAATTCACAGTACAAGAACAATATAATTTACTTTGGACCGATGGGGTGCAGGACAGGATTTTACTTTTTGACAAGAGATTTGGAGCATAAAAAAGCTATTGAGCTTGTAAAGTCAGCTTTTAGCTTTATTGCAGACTATGAGGGTGAAATTCCTGGGGCTTCTGAAGCTGAATGTGGAAATTATAGGGAGCATGACCTCGCGGGTGCAAAAAAAGAGGCAAATAAAATGGAAATAGTTCTCAAAGATTGGGACATATCGATGATTAAATATCCGTGTTAGGAATACAATTTGTTCAATATGCCGAAAATATTCTATTAACTTGAATTAACGAGTGAAAAAGATTATAATTATTACAAATTGTAACAGTTTTGCAATTTGTTTGTAATAATTAATGGGAGGTGTTTGCACATTGTCAAAGCGTGGTAAGCAGGATTTTGATGAATTACAACCAGAGCAGTTGGAGCAAAGTGATAATGCTTCACAACAGTCCAATGAGCAGACAGAACAGGAACAACAAAATAGTACTGAGCCACAATTGGCACAGCCTGAAATAGAAATTAAGGAAATCCACGCTATGGATGAAGAGGAAAAGAATTGCGTAGCTGAAGATATTCAGGAACCTGAGAAGGAGCCACAGATGCTTGAGCCTGAAAAGGAAGACGAAGCTGAAGTTTCTGCTGAAAAGTTTGATTTCTATGAGTATGTTACCTCAATTGGTCAAACAGTTGGCAAAGGCTTTTTATCAATATTTTCTTTTATTGGATTCATAATAATGTTGCCAATCGATAAGATTTGGTATCTGATGAAAAAATTGTGGGCTTGGCTTGACAAGGCTCTTATTGACTCATTAAGAGTTTTTGGGCAGGAATGGTCATATTTTAGAACTGAGGTAAAGTCCTCTAAAGATAACTTGAAAAAAGCTTTTCAAGATTCACCAAAGTCCGCATGGAGCATTTTTGTGCATTATGTTAAGAAAGCATTTGACAGGCATCCAACAATGTTTAAAAGTATTTCAAACATTGTAATGCCAGTTGTCGCTGCTGTTGTTCTTATCTCAACAATAAGCTATTGGAACAGCGTAACATTTGCACTTGAAGTTCAGTATAAGGGTCAAAACCTTGGATATATCTCTGATGAATCAGTTTATCTGACTGCACAGGAACTTGTTAAAGAAAAAATGCAGACAGTTGAGAGTGACGAGGAAGTTTTTGATGCACCAGAATATAAGCTTGCACTTGTTAAGCCGAATGAACTGACGGATGCACAGACAATAAGTGACAGAATTGTTGAAAATTCAGAAAGTGATATTACACCTGCTGTTGGGATCTATATTAATGGACAGTTTATATGTGCTATCAAAAATGAAATGGATGCCTCACAGCTGTTTAATAGCATACTTGATGAATACAAGTCAGACGATCCAAATGATGTTGTAGGTTTTATTGAAGATGTAAAATATGTTCAAGGGCTTTATCCAGACAACAAAGAAACCATCTGGGACACACAGAAGTTGCGTGACACATTAAAAGGCAAAAAGGCAGAGGCAGTTTATTATACTGTTCAGACAGGAGATACAATTTCTGGGATTGCTCATGCTAATGGTCTTAAAATTGCAGAGCTATTTGCCATTAACCCAGGTGTTACAGAAAACATCAAAATTGGTGATCAGGTTTTAGTGTCTAACCAAGTAAATTATCTCAGAATTAAAGTTGTTAAAACAGAGATTGTTAACCAAAATATAGCCTACGAAACTGTTAATACAGAAAATCCAAAACTATACAAAGGCACAAAAAAGGTAAAGCGTACAGGTGCTCCTGGTGTTTCACAGGTGACACAGCTTGTTACCTATGTCGACGGTATTAGAGTTGGGGTAGAGGAAATAAACAGAGTAACTGTTAAAGAGCCTGTAAGTCAGCTTGTTGATATTGGAGTAAAGTCTGCAAGTATATCTGGCGGCGGAAGTAGCGGTGGTAATGTTAGACCAACTTCTGGAAAGCTTGTTTGGCCAATCGTTGGACTGTACAGAGTTAACTCTCCTTATGGACCAAGAAATGGTGGCTTCCATCGTGGAATGGACCTTTCTGGGCCAAATGCAAGTGGACACCTTGTTGTTGCTGCTGCAAGCGGAAGAGTAACTGCATCAGGATGGGGTGGACCTTACGGCAACCGTGTAATTATTGACCACGGCAATGGAATGTCAACACTTTACGCTCACTGCTTATCTGGCTCACTGTCAGTAGGAGTTGGACAGTATGTAAACGCAGGTGACGCAATTGCAAGAGTTGGTAGCACAGGTAACTCTACAGGACCACATCTTCACTTTGAAGTAAGGATTGGCGGAAAGCATGTTAATCCGGCACCATACCTTGGATTAAGATAATAAATATAATAAAGATTTAAGCCCTGTTAATTGTAACAGGGCTTTTTTATGTGACAACACACCGCCGTATGCAATGAAATTATTATGAATTTACATATATGGGCTATGCTTAAATATTATCAAAAAACGGTAGCTTGTATACACAAATTCAAATAAAAAAAGCCCCACATTGAAACCGCTTCAATGTGATGCTTTTGGAATAATTCAGTATCTATTTCAAGTAAATGATGGCTGATATATACTTGTCTAATTTTGAGCTTTAAGTTTTTCTACAAGCTCTGTATCAGGAGTAACATAAAGAGTGTTATAAACAGTATAAATAACTTTCCCAGGCTTTGCACCATTTGGCTTTTTAAGGTTTTTAACCAAGGTGTAGTCGACAGGAACCTGTGACGAATTACTTGCCTTGCTGAAAACGCCTGCAATGATTGCGGCTTCATGAATAGCTGTTTCGCTTATTACTTTGCCGTCAGACACCACAATAATATGTGCTCCGGGAAAGTCCTTTGTGTGAAGCCATGTGTCACTTTTAGCGGCGGTCTTTAAAGAGAGTTTGTCGTTTTGAATATTGTTGCGACCAACAAGTATCTTAAAACCATCACTTGAAAAAAAGCACAGGGGCGGAAGCGGTGCTGGTTGCTTTTTTGCCTTGCCTTGCTTTTTTAAGCGGATATAACCAGTTTGGGAAAGTTCATCTCTAATCTCTGCCAGTTCACGCTCGCTGTCGGCTCTTGTCAGTGTATCAAGCACACTTTCAATATATAAAAGTTCTTCCATTCCGCCTTGAATAAGTTCTTTTAGCATCTTTTCTGCGGTATAAGATTTTTTATATTCTTTATAATATTTCTGCGAATTTTGCAATGGAGTTAGTGTTGGGTCAGCAGGAACACGAAGAATTTTATCGTTGTCATAATAATTTGGCAAGTCATAGAAAAACGAGCCTTTCTTTAGATTATATTGATGAGCGGTAATAAGCTCTGCATAAATTCTAAGCATCTCTCTATCGGAACATTGTTCAAGCTCTGCCCTTTGCAGGTCAAGCTTTTTTGCAGTGCGTTCATATGTGTTTGAAAGGTTTTTCCTCAAATCTTGTGAACGCTTTGAAATTCTCTCTATTTTATCTTTTTCATAATAGAAGGTGTCAAGCAATTCAGAAAAGCTGTTAAGCTCATTAACGGAAGCATAAGTGCCATATTGACTAATGTTAAAAAAGGAAAAGTCCATTGGTTTTTTGGTTTCGTCATAGATAATAGTCGGCTTATAAGACTTGGCTGAAAGAGTTTGTTTAAGAGCTTTTATCTGGCATTCAAGCTCTGCTTTTGCGGTATCATCAAGCTGTGAAATCGGCAAATCGTTGCCACAGCAAGAGTGAGAAATCTCCCTGCAAACAATTGGAGAAACACCCATAATTGAGGATAAAATAGCAGAGGACAGGTTTTTTGTAATGTGAGTTAAAATCGTTTCAACTACTACATTTAAATCGGTTGTCAAGATGTTAAGCTTGCCTTGCTGTGGTGGAAACTGATATTCAAGCGACGGCAAAACAAGGCGGACAGATGACTTTGTAAAATCAACTCGCTTAAGGGAGTCAACAATTTTTCCGTCACCATCAATTAGTATAATGTTGCTATATTGAGCCATGATTTCAATGCAGAGAGAAAGCTTTACTCTGTCTCCAATTTCGTTAGTTGCATCGAAGTCAAAAAACAGTATTCTGTCAAGTTCAACTTGCCGAATACCAGTAAGCACAGCACCAATCAGATGCTTTCTTAAAAGCATACAGAGCATGGGAGGCTTTTGTGGATTTTCAGGTGTGTACTGCGTGAAATGGACACGAGGACTGTTAGCCCTTGCAGACATAAGCAGCCTGAAAGAACCATTGCGAGAACGAAGGTTGAGAACAATTTCCTCTCGTGATGGTTGATAGACTTTATCAACACGAGTACCAACAGCAACCTGTGCAATCTCTTCTTTTAAACAATTTAAAAACATTCCATCCAGTGCCATTTGTCAAAGCTCCTAAAAGTTTATATATTCTGCGGGATTAGAGTCAAGATAGAGTACGCTGATGGTTGGAAACTGATTATGCAAAAGCTTTGCAAGAACAGGCATTGCAGGATTTTCAGTTTCATAGTGGCCTGCTACAACAAGGGTAAGGCAATTGTCGCCGGCATCTAAAAAATCGTTGTGCTTTGCATCGCCGGTAACAAAAGCATCAATTCCGCTGGCAATGACATCTGGAATAAAGCTACACCCACTGCCACCACAAACGGCAACAGTTTCAATGTCACGACCACCTTTGGCAATTCTTACGGTTGTCCCAAGCTTTTCAGAAACAAGCTTCGCAAAGTCAAGTGGTGTGGATTTTTTTGTTTTGCCAATTCTTAAAATTCCTGTATTATCCTTGTCCTGCAAAACAGAAATATCCTCAAGCTCTAAAAGCTGTGCCAAAACATCGTTGACTCCACCCGTTGCAATGTCAAGATTTGTGTGTGCACAAATGGCAGACAAGTCAGACTCTAAGAGCATATAAACAGGGCTACCTTTAAGAACATTTGAAACAGGATTAAAAATCACAGGGTGATGTGAAACGATGAGGTCAGCACCGTTTATCTTTGCGTTTTCAATCGTTTCTGGGGTAATGTCAAGACACACCGCAACAGTGTTGACTTCTTTTGAAATGTCGCCAATAAGCATACCACTGTTGTCCCAGCTTTCCTGCGTTTCAAAAGGAGCAAAAGAGTCAATAAAATCGAAAATATCCTTAACTGTTATCATTTTCAACACACCTTTCTATGTCTGATATAATTGTGTAAAGTAGCTTTACTTCACACGATATCCCGTCGATATTTGCCAGTGAATCCGCCCGAATTTTTAGCCGTCTTGCCTGTCTTTTCAAATATTCAGTGGCATGGATATTGTTGCAGTCACAAAGCTTTCCAATATATTCAAAAGAGGGTGGCAGTGTGCTGTAATCCTTGCCTGTAAACACAGCATTAAGAGCAATATATGTACGACCTGAATCAAAAGATGCGTCCTCTTTTATAATTTCAAAACCGTTCTGCACAAAAAATCTTCGAACATCTTCGGCGTGTGACATAGGCTGAATAATAAGCCTTTTGTTGCTGTCAAAAATCCAAGGGCATCTGCCCAAAATTTCAGCAATAATAATTCCGCCCATTCCTGCAATAACAATATCGTCTGCACAGTCTGCATCAAGATTATCCAGACCGTCTGAAAGCACAAGAGGTATTTTATCAATCAGTCCATAAGTCATTAAAGTTTCTTTTGCATTTTTAAGTGGCATCTCACGGAGGTCTGCTGCAACTGCACCAACGACCTTGTGGTTAAGCAAAAGGTATGCAGGCAGATAAGCGTGGTCTGTGCCAATATCGGCAACCACGACACCTTCTCGGACCATATCAGCCGTCATTTTAAGACGGGGACGAAGACTCAAAATAAGAACCACCTGCCAAATAAATTTACATTATAAAGAATTAAAGGCAGCGGAGTATCCGCCGCCTTTTTTGAAATTAAAAATCATTTTATTGAGTCATTGATTGCACTAACAAGGTCATCAGGATTGATGCCATGAACAGCACACGCTTGCGACACGGTTTCGCCTCTTGCGGAAGGGCAACCAAGGCAGTGCATTCCCATTCCCAAAAAGAACTTTGCAGTGTCTGGATGTGAATCAAGGATATCGCCAATTATTGAATCTTTTGTAATTTCAGCCATTTAAAAATCCTCCTGTAATATCATTAACTTACGCTTTTTTTATTTCAACATGAACCATATTTTCACCAATTTCAAAATCTTTTACGAGGTCGCTTTCGATGCTGTCACCAAGAATGACATCGCTTGCAAGAAGTTCGCTTGAAATGTGTTCTTTTGACTCGGAAAGAGCAGACATTATAAACTCACTGTCACTCTTAAGAGCCACAACAACACGCTGCTCAACCTGATATCCAGCTTCTTTTCTAATGAGCTGGCATTGCCTTACAACATCTCTAACGGCACATTCCTTAAGAAGCTGCTCGGTAAGAACTGTGTCAAGAGCAACAATGATGTCCTTGTTTGTGCATTCTGATGAAACGATACCCTCTTTTGTCTTTGAAATAACGGAGAATATAGAGGCATCAAAGCTTTCGTCCCAACCAGGAACGCAAACGCTTCCACCGTTTTTAACAGTGCTTGTAAGCTCTGCCATTTGGTCTTTTGAAAGTGCCTCAAGGCTTTGCTTCATCTTGTTAACATTTTGCTTAAGCACAGCACCCGCAACCTTAAAGTTAACTCCAAGATAATAGTCCTCAAGTAATGAGAAATTGCTAATATAGTTGATTTTTTTGATGTTAAGCTCATCTTTAATATTCTTTTCAAAAACCTTGATTTTATCAGCACTTAAATTTTCACAGCAAACAAACAGTGCTGAAAGTGGCTGACGAACTTTGAGCTGGCACTCATTGCGAAGACGCATAGCAGTTGCAATAACATCTCGTGCAAGAGCGGTTTGCTCAATGATTTCATCGTCTTCAAAGCCTTCAAGTGGCGTTGGCCAGTCACTGAGATGAACAGAAATAGGTGAGTTTGGCATTACTTTTCTGGTAAGGTCCTGCCAGATTTTTTCGGACATAAAAGGAATGATAGGAGCCATTGTTTTGACACAGGTATTAAGTGCAAAGAACAATACCCAATATGCAGTCATCTTGTCTGCATTATCCTCAGTTTTCCAGAAGCGGCGACGATTTGTTCTTATATACCAGTTTGAAATATCGTCAACAAAAACTTCAAATTCTTTGATAAGAAGATACGCTTTGTAATCGTCCATATAGGCTGTTGATTTTCTGATGAAGTCATTTGTGCGAATGATGAGCCAGCGGTCAGTAGGCGACAAAGCACTTTGATTAAGCACAAACCCATCAAGATTTGGCTTGTCAATCCTTGCATATGTGTCGAAAAAGGTAAAAATATTCCAGAATGACAAAAGCTTTCTTCTTGCTTCGTCACCAAGGTTATATCCAAAGCGAACATCATTAGTAACTGGCGCTCCTGCATAGAGATAACGAACTGTATCGGCACCAATCTTTTCAGCGGCCTCGTCAAATTTAATCATAAACCCTGTTTTGGAGAACTTAGAGCCATCTTCTGAAATAACTGTGCTGTATGAAAGAACACGCTCATAAGGCGCACGACCTTCAAGAACTGTACTCATGAAAAGCATGGAGTAGAACCACAAACGGACCTGCTCACGCATTTCCGTAATCCACTCTGCTGGGAAGTTTTTTCTCCACTCTTCTTTATTGTCAAAATATCCTGTGGTTGAGAAGGGAACAATGCCTGCGTCAAGCCAAACATCGCCAATTTCGCTAACTCTTGAAACTTCTTTTCCACACTTTGGACACTTTATTTTTATTGCATCAATCCAAGGTCTGTGAAGCTCTGGTAAAGCATCAACCTCAGCGGGATTAACTGCCATTTTCTTAAGTTCAGCCTTTGAGCCGATAACGGTAAGTTCACCGCACTCTTCACAAGGATAGAAGGGAAGTGGCATACCATAGTAACGCTTTCTTGAAATATTCCAGTCACCCATATTGTTGAGCCAGTCATTCATACGCTTGCCGTTTGACTCAGGCTCCCATTTAACATTTGAAGATGCTTCAATAAGCTTTGGCTTAATTTCCTCTGTGCGAATATACCAAGCTGGAACAAGTCGAAAGATAATCTCTGACTTACAACGCCAGCAAACCGGATAACTATGCTCGTGTGGCTCAACTTTGTAAAGCTTGTTCCTTTTTTCAAGCTCGTCAAAAACTTCTGGAGCAATCTCATGGCTGTCCTTGCCAGACATAAATCCAAAGCCAGAAAGAAAAATTCCAGTGTCATCAACAGGCATAACCTGAGCAAGTCCAAGCTTTGTACCAAGCTCGAAATCTTCAAGTCCACAACCAGGAGCAAGGTGAACAACGCCAACACCTTCAGAAGCGTCAACATCTTCCCATGCGACAATCTTGTGGTCAATTTCATTCTGTGCTTCAAACTCTGGGAAGCAAGTTTCATAGTGAAGACCAACAAGCTCTTCTCCTTTAAAAACTCTAAGGACTTCAAGCTTGTCATCGCCAAGATGCTTAATGGCATTTTTAGCAAGTATTAAAAGAGTGTCATCGCTCTTTACTTTAACTTCAACATAATCAATTTCGGGGTTTACAGCCAAAGCAACATTAGAAGAAAGTGTCCATGGTGTTGTGGTCCATACAAGTATTTTTCTGCCGTCTTCAACTATTGGAAGCTTGAGGAAAACAGAGTTGTGTGTCATAAGCTTATATGAGCCAGTCATCTCGTGTTCTGAAAGAGATGTTCCGCAACGAGGACACCAAGGCATTGGCTTGTATTCACGCTGAATCCATCCATTTTCGTGACAAGTTTTAAGAAAATACCAAATGCCACCAATGTTTTTGTCTGTATGTGTAAAATAGGAATTATCCCAGTCCATCCACTGACCAAGCCTTTCGGACTGCTCGGTAATGATGCCTGAAAAATGCTCAACACGCTCCACGCACTTGCGTGTGAACTTGTCCATTCCATATTCTTCAATATCCCTTTTTGTTTTAAAGCCAAGTTCTTTTTCAACTTCAACTTCAACCCAAAGTCCCTGCGCGTCAAATCCGTTTTGATAACGGCAGTCAAAGCCATTCATAGCCTTGTAACGAAGAACAATGTCCTTGAGTGACCTTCCCCATGCGTGGTGTATACCCATGGGATTATTTGCGGTTATTGGGCCATCAAGAAACCTAAAAAGCTGGTTGCCTTTATTTTTTTCACGCAACTTCTCAAAGCACTGATTGTCTTGCCAAAATTTCATAATCTCGTGTTCGGTTTCAACAAAAGTATTCTTTTCTGCTTGAGCCAAAATAATATCCCCCAATGCAACAAAAATAATTGCAATTAATTAGTATAATATAAATATATAACAATACAATTATACACAAGTGCACAGAGTTTGCAATAGTTATCAAAGAAAAAGTGCTTTATACAGGCAGTTAATGAAACTTTTTAGACTTTGAAAAAGATGTAAATAAAAAATATTGGAATAAAATATTAATTGCAATATCATTGCATTAATATTCTTTTAAGCAAACAGATAAGCAAGTCAAAAAAAGCAGGCACTATGGGTATACCATAATGTCTGCGTTTGCGTTTATAACTGAGCTTACAGTTTAAAATGCGTAGATGCTTTTATTCAATGTTACTTTCCAAAACCTCATTGGTTCTGAAGAGAAGGGAAAGACACCAGATTCCAGCAAGTGCAACGACTGTGTAGATAATTCTGCTCAAAATGGCGGCCTGACCACCAAACAACCAAGCAACGATGTCAAATTGAAACAATCCGACGCTACCCCAGTTAATTGCACCGATTATAACGAGAATAAGTGATATTTTATCAAGCATTTATTTCAACTCCTAAAGATTACATGAAAACGCTATATTGCGTTTCATAAATATTATTGTCAAAATAAATGAAAATATACAAATTTTTGCTATTAGTTCCTCAATGCCTGAATAGGAGCAGGAATTCTTCCACCACGATTAATAAATTTTGCAGGAGAATAAGTGTTAAGCTTCATAACAGGACCGCTTCCCAAAAGGCCACCAAAGTTCAGTTCGTCGCCAACTTTTTTGCCAATAGCTGGGATAACACGCACTGCAGTTGTCTTTGAATTTATCATACCGATTGCAGCTTCGTCAGCAATAATTGCGGAAATGACCTCAGCCGAAGTATCTCCTGGAATAACAATCATATCAAGACCAACAGAGCATACAGCAGTCATTGCTTCAAGCTTTTCAATGCTAAGTGAGCCACAGCGAACAGCGTCAATCATGCCTGCATCTTCAGAAACAGGGATAAATGCACCGGAAAGTCCGCCAACATGGGAAGATGCCATTGTGCCACCTTTTTTTACTGCGTCATTGAGAAGAGCAAGAGTTGCGGTTGTGCCATGTGCCCCACACTTTTCAAGCCCCATTTCCTCAAGTATATGTGCAACACTATCTCCGATAACGGGAGTTGGAGCAAGTGAAAGGTCAACGATTCCAAATGGAACACCAAGTCTTTCTGATGCCTGTGTTGCAACAAGCTGACCCATGCGTGTGATTTTGAAGGCAGTCTTTTTAATAACATCTGCAACATCTGTTATGTTCCCGTTTGGTATTTTTTTAAGAGCAGCGCTTACAACTCCAGGTCCTGAAACGCCAACATTGATAACACAGTCTGGCTCACCGGGTCCATGAAATGCACCAGCCATAAATGGGTTGTCATCAGGCGCATTGCAAAACACAACAAGCTTAGCAGGTCCAA
Organism: Oscillospiraceae bacterium; assembly: GCA_036654375.1. Lineage (GTDB taxonomy): Bacteria > Bacillota > Clostridia > Oscillospirales > Acutalibacteraceae > RZYX01. Next base: position 80,274 of record JAVVSD010000004.1, on the reverse strand, counting down.
TACAATCCCTGTCTTTAGTAAGCTCGGCGGACTGTTTAACAATTCTGCCCATAAGAGCAACAGCATCCATATTTATGCCTGCTTTTGTAGAGCCAATATTAATGCTGGAGCAGATGTGGTCGGTAACGGACAAAGCCTCCGGAATACTGTTTATAAGTGCTTCATCTCCGCTTGCAAAACCTTTTTGAACCAGAGCAGAATAGCCACCAATAAAGTTTACGCCAACTTCTCTTGAAGCCTTTTCAAGAGAGAGCGCGTATTTAACAGGGTCGCCACCACTTGCTGCAAGAATCATTGCAATGGGAGTAACTGAGATTCTCTTGTTAATAATAGGAATGCCATATTCTTTTTCAATTTCTTCTCCGACTTTAACAAGGTTTTCAGCCTTTCTTGTTATTTTTTCATAAATTTTTGAACAGGCACTGTCAATATCAGAATTACAGCAATCCAAAAGTGAAATGCCCATTGTGATAGTTCGTATGTCAAGATGTTCATCCTGAATCATACCAATGGTTTCAAGTATATCTCTTGTATTTATCATTTCTTCACCTCAAGGTATAATAGGTTTTATATTTTGTGCATGGAGTTGAATATGTCCTCGTGCATGGCATGAACAGAAAGGTTCATATCGTCACCCATTTTTGAGAGATTATCTGCAAATTGCCCGAAAGGCATAGAACAGTTGCTGACATCAACAAGCATAATCATACAAAACATATCCTGAAGTATTGATTGGGAAACCTCAATAACATTAACGCCATTTTCGGCGCAAAGCGTGGATATCTTAGCAAGAATACCAACCATATCCTTACCAACGACAGTTATAACAGAACGCATAGTAGACCTCCAATAGAATTTTTAAACTTACTTGTGTACAGAATATTTAAAATATCCATAATTATAGCACAAATTAAGACTTTTGGGTATAAAAAATTGACGGGGTATTGTTAATATTTATTAGTTTGTGTTATTATTGATTGTAATAGCAAAAGTTTTTTATTAAAGGGGCAAAATAATGAGCTACAATAAATTGCTGGATATGCACACACACACTGATAATTCACCAGACGGCGAAGATGCACTGATTTATATGTGTGAATGCGCACAAAGCAAAGGACTACGAGCAATTGCATTTACCGACCACTGTGAGGTTGATGCTTACAAGAAGGAAAAATCTGCTTCAAAAATTGCGACACAAGCATATTTTGAAACAGTTAAGGCACGAAGAATTTATGAAGGAAGGCTGGTCATTTGTACAGGAATTGAGCTTGGACAGCCAACTTATGATATTGAAACAGCAGAAGAAATTATCTCAAGGTATAAATACGACATTATTCTGGGTTCAATCCACAATTTAAGAGAAAAAGTTGATTTTTATTATCTTGACTACACGCAAGAGGATATTGATGCACTTATCCGCCAGTATTTCACAGAGGAGCTGGAGCTTGCAAATTGGAGTGGATTTGACTCACTTGCACATTTGACATATCCTTTAAGATATTTAAGTGGCAACCAAAACTACTACATCAATCTTGACAGGTATTCTGACTACACAGACGAAATTCTAAAAGCACTTGCACACAATGGCAAGGCACTTGAAATCAACACATCGGGCTTGCGGCAGAAGCTAAAAGACACGATGCCAAACAAAAATCTGTTAAAGCGATTTAAAGAGCTTGGCGGTGAGTTTGTAACAATCGGTTCAGATTCTCACAAGGGTGAGGACATTGGCAGTGGTATTGAGCAGGCAATGCAAATGTGCGTTGAGTGCGGATTTAATGAGATTGCTCTTTATCAAAACAGAGAGCCAATGATGATTTCTATAGAATAAGCCGAACAGGAGATTAAAAAATGATTGTTAATGCCGCAGCAAAAATAAATCTTATGCTTGACATATTGGGAAAAACCGACAATGGTTATCACAGTCTTTATATGATAATGCAATCTGTCGGGATTTATGACACAATTACGGTTGATAAGACTGACACAAGTAAAATCACCTTGTCATGTTCAGACAGCAGACTTCCATGTGACGATTCAAATATTGCAGTTAAGGCTGCAAATGCGTTTTTTAAAGGCACAGGATGCAAAAATTGCGGAATACACATAGCTATCAAAAAGCAAATTCCATTTGAGGCAGGTCTTGCAGGCGGAAGTGCCGATGCAGCGGCGGTCATCATTGCTCTTGACAAAATTTTTAAAACACAGCTTTCAACAAAGCAGCTGGTAAAAATCGGCTTGTCGGTGGGGTCAGATGTTCCTTTTTGCCTTCAGGGTGGAACAATGCTTGCACTGGATGTCGGTGGAGTTTTAGCACAGCTTCCCGATATTCCTGAATGCTTCTTGGTTCTTGCAAAGCCAGCGCAGGGCGTTTCAACTGCACAGGCATATGCCCAGTATGACAGTCTGTTAAACTGCAGGCATCTTGACAGAGAAGGAATGCTTCGGGCAGTTGTTGAGCAAGACCTTAACAAGATTTGTTCGCTGATGGGTAATGTCTTTGAGCAGTTTGTGGAAGTTCTTGAACGAGTGGAAATTAAAAGAATAATGCGTGAGCATAACTCAATCGGAAACTGTATGAGCGGTAGCGGGCCAACTGTTTTTGGAATATTTACAAATGAGATTGATGCACAAAATTGTGCAACAGAACTCAAAAAGGGAATAAAAGATGTCTTTGTTTGTAAACCCGTTGAAAGTGGATGCGAAATAAAATAAATTTTAAGTAATTGAATATCACATATAAACACTGTCCATAATTCATGTGAAGGGACGGTGTTTTTTAATGTACATCAGAAAATATAAAAAAATAGAAATCTCATTACTTATAGCCTTTGTACTTACAGCAGCAATTAGCATTTCAGGTTTTGCAGCAAATTGCAATGGCATAGAGCATAGCGTTTTGCGTATGCATGTTATTGCAAATTCGGATAAAGAAAATGATCAAAAGCTTAAACTTAAAGTTAGGGATGCAGTGCTAAAAGAGGGCAGCGATGTTTTTAGCGGTGCAACAAATGTTAAGGAAGCACAGGACAAAATTGAGATATCACAGGACAGGCTTCTCGCAACAGCAAAAAGAGTAGTTGCTGATGAGGGCTATGACTATAATGTAAAAATAGAAATTGGGAAAGAGTACTTCAACACCAGAACATATGGTAACATCACACTCCCAGCTGGGCAGTATAATGCTGTTAGAATAATAATAGGTGAAGGAGCGGGCAAAAACTGGTGGTGCGTAATGTTTCCTCCGCTGTGCCTGCCGGGTGCAACTCAAGAGTCAGAAATTGATGCAGTGCTTAAGGACGGAGAGTCACGCCTTGTAAAAAGCGACCCAAAGATTGATGCACGATTTAAAATAGTTGAAATTTACGAAAAGTTAGTTGATTTAATAAAAGGCTAAAATATTTTAAGACATTCAAACTTTAGAATAAAAATCACAAAACCAATGTCAAAAAAGGAAAATCATCTTGAACAAGTTGCTTGTTTAGGATGACTTTTCTTTTCAAGCAATAAATTTTTGTTGCATTATCAGTTGATTTTGTTGATAATATAACTTAAGGGGTGATTAAATGACTAATCTTATCTGTCACAGAGGAGCGTTAAAGTATGCACCAGAAAACACAGTGCCAGCTTTTTTAAAGGCGGTTGAACTTGAAGCGGATGGAGTAGAGTTCGATGTTCATTTAACAAAGGACAAACAGCTTGTGGTTTGCCATGATTACTCAATAAATGAAACATCAGATGGACATGGAAAGATAAAGGATTTCACACTTGAAGAGCTACAGGCATTTGATTTTGGAATAAAATTCAATACAGAATTTACAGGCACAAAAATTCCTACTTTAAAAGAAGTTATGGACATAGTGAAGGGCTTGAAAATAATAAATATCGAGCTTAAGGCACATTTTGAGTGTAATGAAGAGCTTGCAACCCATGTTGTACAGGAGCTTGAGCCATATAATATCAACGACAAAATAATCTATTCAAGCTTCGACCACGAGCTTTTAAAAATAATGAAAAAGATAGACAACAACTTGAACATTGGGGCTCTTTTCAGTGCAACTGAATGTGTGACAGACAAGCAGTTTAATAACAAGCTTAAATTGGTGCTTGAAAATGAATTTCAAGCAATACACCCGCACGCGTTATGTACAAAAGAAGAGTATGTGAGGATATGCCACGACAACGGAATAATGGTGAATACATGGGGTGCTGTATCAAGTAACAGAATCCAAAAAATGTTGGACAGTGGCTGCGATTCAATAATTACCAACGAGATTTTACTGGCAAAGTGCATAAGAGAAAGAAAAAATGGACAAATTAACCAATAAAAAATTACCATTTTTGGGACTAATTTTGGTAAATAATTGTTGGAAGTTAAAATGCTATATGTTATCATTAAGATAGTTATAAACGAAAAATATCTTTTGTGGCGTTAATACGAGTCCAGTGAGGGCTTGCCACAAACAAAGGGGCGAAAAGAAAATGAGAATGAAGATGAGCCGTTTTTTAAAAACGGTGGTTGCATTTGCGACAGTTTTTGTGTTGATATTTTCAACGCAAATTTCGTCGGTTGCTGTCTATTTGGAATCTCCATACAAGTACAACGACAAGACAAACTACGAAATTGTTGGGCTGTCAACATGGATTGCAGGTGATGAAGTTACAATTCCATCCAGAGCAACGGGGATAAAAGCAGGTGTATTTTCAAACAGCTCTTTTCCATTTGTTAGGGTTTCAAAAATTACAAAGGTAATAATCCCAGCAAGTGTGAGGTACATTGAGAGTGGTGCATTTTCAAATGATTGCTCGTCGCTTAAACAGGTGTTAATTGAAAATTCAAGGAGCAAGATAAATGTTGCCCCTGATGCATTCCCGAGCGGTGTTGCTGTTACCTATACCATTGAGGACCCAACACAGCCACCAACGCAGCCACCAACAACACAACCGCCGACGCAACCACCAACGCCGACACAGCCAGCAAGGCCGACACAGCCACAAAGGCCAACACAGCCACAGCCATCAGCACCAACCAAATCCCCAAATATGCCTTCGGTCACAAATCCAAGGAAACCTTCAACCACAAAGCCGTCAATAACCACCACTGAGCCAACAAAGCAGGTAGTTGTTACTGAGCCAGAAATACCATTGGCAGAGTCCACAACCGACAAAGTTGGCATTGATTCTTGGAATGAAATAATCAATTCAGGTGAAAAGGTAAGCAGTGAGGCAAAAAAAGACAAGAACTCGCATTCAAAAGCTGCAAAGTATGCCGTCAATTCATCAATAGTTGTAGTAACATTTACAGCAATTGCAATGGCTTACTTTAAGTTTAAAAAATAATTAAAAATCGGCACTGATTTTCAGTGCCGATTTTTTAATACAAAAAGACAACCAAAGCAATTTCCTTTGGTTGTCTTAATTTATTTCACATATAAATATTAAAAGAATAATTATTCCTTAACATCAGGAAGAAGTGCAAATGCTTTTTCAAGTTCATCATCAGTTGGGATATAATCTCCCATTGTGTGTTCAAGGAAAGATGCGTAGGCAGTCATGTCAAAATATCCTGTGCCTGTAAGACCAAAGAGAATTGTTTTTTCCTCTCCTGATTCCTTGCACTTAAGTGCTTCTTCAACAGCAACATGAATAGCATGAGCTGATTCAGGTGCAGGAAGAATACCCTCGCAACGAGCAAACTTGACAGCTGAGTCAAACACTTTGGTTTGCTCAACACTTCTTGCCTCGTCAAGCAATCCATCGTGATAAAGCTTGCTAAGTATAGGTGACATACCATGATAGCGAAGACCACCAGCGTGATTTGAAGACGGCAAGAACTCGCAGCCAAGGGTATACATCTTTGCAAGTGGAGTAACTTTGCCAGTATCGCAGAAGTCATACGCATATTTGCCTCTTGTAAGAGATGGACATGATGCAGGCTCAACAGCAATAAAATAAGGATTTTTGGTTCCTTCAATTTTGTCTTTCATAAATGGTGCAATAAGACCACCAAGGTTTGAACCGCCGCCAGCACAGCCAATGACGATATCTGGATATTCATCGTACATAGCCATTGCCGATTTTGCCTCAAGCCCAATAACAGACTGGTGAAGCATGACCTGATTGAGAACGGAGCCAAGCACATATCGTGAGTTTTCCCCCTCAACAGCTACTTCGACAGCTTCAGAAATAGCACATCCTAAAGAACCAGTTGTGCCAGGGTGCTTTTCTAAAATAGCACGCCCAACTTTTGTTGTGTCAGAAGGGCTTGGAATAACTTTTGCACCAAAGGTTTCGATAATATTTTTCCTGAAAGGTTTCTGCAAAAAGCTTCCTTTAACCATATAAACGGTGAGAGGAATGTGGTAGTAAGCACAGGCCATTGAAAGTGCAGTTCCCCATTGACCAGCTCCTGTTTCGGTTGTCAGTGAATCAAGTCCCTGCTCCTTAGCATAAAAAGCTTGAGGTATTGCGGAATTGAGTTTGTGACTTCCAGAGGTATTGTTGCCCTCAAATTTATAATAGATTTTTGCAGGTGTGTCCAGTTCTTTTTCAAGACAGTAGGCACGGATAAGAGGGGATGGCCGACACATTTTGTAAAAATTAATAATCTCTTCAGGAATATCAATATATCTTGTTGTATCATCCAACTCCTGTTTTGCAAGCTCAGTGCAAAAAATAGAAGATAGTTCATCCAGTGTAACCGGTTTTTGTGTTTCCGGATTAAGCAATGGAGGCTGCTTTTCTTTCATGTCTGCACGAAGATTGTACCACTGCTTTGGAATATACTCCTCAGGCAGATTTATACGATACGGTACATTCTTTGACATAGCAATCGCTCCTTTAATAAAAATTTTGTAAAAAAAAACTCCTGTCCCCTAAAACAAGGGACAAGAGAAATTACTCCTGCGGTACCACCCAAATTGGCAAAAAGCCCACTTTGTCGCGTACAATCATACGCTCTTCAAGATAACGGGTGAAGTACCCGTCAGCCACTACTCAGCAACAACGCCTTTCGGTCTGCCCTCATAAGTCCATTCAATGTAGACCAAAAACTGCCACAATCACACCGCCTGTGGCTCTCTGAAAGCTGGAAAAATACATCTACTAATCTTAATCAACGGTTTTGGTTATGGGAAAATTATAAGTCTGGTTTAAGAAATTGTCAACCCTTTTCTAAAAAGATTTTAAATCGTTGACATAACTACGCATTTCTTCTTTGCTATTAATGTGCCTTGCCTTTTCAATAACTATTTGTTGTTTCACAGATGGCAGTGCTGCAAAATGATCAAGGGCATTAAGGTCCTGTGCAAGTGCAACACTGAATCCAGCAGGCAAATCACTATAGCTTCTGTTATTAGTATCCATAAGGCTCCTCCTCCTGTTGGTTAAAGTGTTCTGCAACAAGCATAAGCTCGCCAAGAGTTGATATCTCAGCGTTCGAAGAAAGTATCTGGCTCTTAATTTTAGGAGAAAGGGAGTTGTAGTAACCGAATAGGTCTTTGTCATTTTGATTTATATTCATAACATGTTACCTCACTTGAAAAGTTCATTAATAGTATGGTTTTTTTAAGATTAATTATTACAAGAGATAAAAAGCAGCAATAAAAAAAGCAACGAAAAAAATCGTTGCTTTAGATACAATATAATACTTATTTTTTCTTTTTTCCAAGCTTGCTTTCTGTTCCTTTTATAAGGCGTTTGATATTTTCACGATGCCTCCAAAAAGCGAGCAGTGCATAGACAACAGTCATAAGAATTATTAACACGCTGTTCGGTTCACTATAGTGAAAAATGCCCATGGCTACAATTAAAAGTGCTGAATATGAGAGCGAAGCAAGCGACATATATCGAGTTGCGGCAAGCAAAATAAGAGCAGGTATTCCGGCAAGTAAAAAAGCTCTGTAATCAATTGCAATAAAAATTCCCAAAGAGGCAGCAATACCCTTTCCACCCTTAAAGTGCATATAAAACGGGTAATTATGCCCTAAAATTGAGCCAAAACCAGTGATGAGAAGAAGGAGTGTGTTGTCATCTAAAAAGTACTTTGCGATTAAAACGGCAGCAATTCCCTTTAACGCATCAACAATAAGGCAAAACGAGCCAAGCCAAGGTCCAAACACTCTAAAGGCATTTGTAGCCCCTGCGTTTCCGCTGCCATAATCTCTAATATCAACCTTTTTAAAAAGATGTCCAACAATATATGAGGTCTGAATACAGCCAAAAGCATAACCAATCAAGATGCCCCACAAATAATTCATCAATCAATCCTCCATCTTTCAGTTGCCTAATTATAACAAAATCTTTGCATAACTTCAAGCTAATGTGAATTTATATTTATTGTTAGTTATTAAACAATAAAGATGTACACCTAAAGGCACACATCTTAAATAGTTGTTGTTTTCGCTAATTTAAAGCTTTAAACTAATGGCTATAGATTTTTGAGTTGTGTAGTCACCATTTACTGTCACCTCAGTGTAACCTTTTTCCGCAAAAACAAGTAAAAATCTGCTTAAAAATGACAATATATAAAAATTAAAAGCCTATAAAAACGCTGAAAAACAACGCATTTATAGGCTTTTAATATGGTGGACGTTAACGGACTTGAACCGCTGACCTTTCGCACGTCAAGCGAAAGCTCTACCAGCTGAGCTAAACGTCCAATTGCGAAATTATTATATATGATTTTCGTATAAAAATCAATAGGATATCAAAATAAAAAATAAAATCACTGTAAAAGATGGAGTTTACAGTGATTAAATTAAGCAATGATTACTTTGCTCTTGTAGCCCTCATTGAATTTAAAACAGCGATAAGGCAGACACCAACATCGACAAAAACAGCTTCCCACATTGTCGCAATACCAAATGCACCAAGAACAAGAACAACAAGCTTGCATAACAACGCAAAAACGATATTCTGTGTAACAACTTTTTTTGTAAACCTTGCAATCCTGATTGCATCGGCAAGCTTTGATGGCTCATCGGTCATAAGCACAACATCGGCAGCTTCGATAGCTGCGTCAGAGCCAAGTCCTCCCATTGCAATTCCAACATCTGCACGAGCAAGAACTGGGGCATCATTTATTCCATCGCCAACAAACAAAAGCTTGCGTTTTTCAGGAATATCTTTGAAAAGTTCTTCAAGCCTTTCAACTTTTTGGTGTGGTAGGAGTTCGGAATGAACCGAGTCAATACTAAGCTCTTTTGCAATTGATTCCGCAACTTGTTTTGTGTCACCTGTGAGCATAACAGTTTTACGAACGCCTAAATTTTTAAGCAACTGGATTGCATTTGCACTGTCCTCTTTTACCTTGTCAGCAATAACAATGCACCCTGCAAAAACGCCGTCAACCGCTACAAAAACCTTTGTTCCGCCATCGATTTGCTCGTCGTATTTAATATCATATTTTTCCATCAGCTTATTATTTCCTGCAAGCACTGTAAAGCAATCTACCTTTACACGAATACCATGACCGCCGATTTCTGTATATTCCTCAATTTTTTCTTGTGATAAATCCTTTGAATAAGCCTTTTTTATGGACGAAGCGATAGGGTGGATCGAAAAACTTTCTGCACAGGCGGCAAAACGCAAAATACTTTGCTCGTCAAATTCATTTGCACAAACAACCTTTTGAACTTCAAACACTCCTTGTGTCAGGGTGCCAGTTTTATCAAATACAACGGTATCAGCCTTGCTCAATGCTTCAAGATAGTTTCCGCCTTTAACAAGAATTCCGTTTCTTGAAGCTCCACCGATTCCACCAAAAAAACCGAGAGGGATGGAAATTACAAGGGCACATGGGCATGATACGACAAGGAATAGTAAGGCTCGATAAATCCAAATACTCCAAGCCAAGCCAAAAGCAAGGGGAGGCATGACAGCAAGTGCAGCTGCAAGAAAAACAACGGCGGGGGTGTAGTATTTTGCAAATGTTGTTATAAAATTCTCAGTAGGCGATTTTTTGGAGCTTGCATTTTGAACAAGGTCAAGAATTTTTGAAACAGTAGATTGTGCAAATTCCTGTGTAACTTCAATTTTCAAAACCCCGCTTAGATTAACACAGCCCGACAAAATTTCGTTGCCGGTTTCAACTTCTCTTGGAACAGATTCGCCAGTTAGTGCAGATGTGTCAAGCATTGAAATGCCATCAACAATAACTCCGTCCAGAGCAACTTTCTCACCAGGTTTAACAATTATAATATCACCAATTTTGACTTGCTCAGGTGACACTTTAAAAATCTCATCACCGCTCACAATGTTGGCGAAGTCAGGACGAATATCCATAAGTGACGCAATAGATTTTCTGGACCGGTTAACTGCTCGGTCCTGAAAATACTCGCCAACTTGGTAAAAGAGCATAACAGCAACGCCTTCGGGATATTCCTTTATTACCATAGCTCCAAGTGAAGCAAGAACCATCAAAAAGTTTTCGTCAAGCATATGTCCCTTAAAAAGATTTTTAACAGCCTTTATAACGATATCGTACCCAGCAACAACATATGCAATGGCAAACAAAACAAGGCTCCATGCTCCATAACTCTCAAGAAAGAGTGCGGATACAAAAGAAACACCACTCACGGCAAGCCTTGCAAGAATTATGTTTGATGAACTGTGCTTGTGAGAATGTTCATGCAAGTGAGTATCGTTCTTTTCGACAAGCTTAACATCAGGCTCAATTGATTTAACAACATTTTTAATATCCTTCTCTGGATTTCCTTTATAATTTTCATAGCTCACAATAGATAAAGTGCTTGTTGCAAAATTAAGTGAAGCGGACTGAATGCCCGAAAGCTTCTGTAGTTGGGATTCAATCTTTGTAGCACAATTTGCACAAGCCAGATTTTCTAAAATAAATTCATGTTTCAAAATACGCACCTACTATTCATCAATGTGTTCGAGTCCCTTTTCCAAAATATCACTAACATGGTCATCTGCAAGTGAATAAAAAATATTCTTACCATCGCGTCGGCAACGGACAAGCTTTGAAGTTCGCAAAACTTTTAGTTGGTGCGAAACTGCAGACTTGGTCATATCAAGCAAAAAAGCAAGATCGCAAACGCACATCTCATTTTTATCAAGTGCCAAAAGAATTTTAACCCTTGTGCTATCTCCAAAGACCTTAAAAAAGTCTGCAAGCTCATAAATTTTAGTGTCTTCAATAAGTTTACTACGGGTGTCATCAACAATTTCTGTGTGAATAACATCGCAGTCACAAACGGAATTTTTATCGGGAACGATAGCCAAAATAACGACCTCCTTAGAGTTGAATAGTTGAACACCTGCTCAACCTTTACTTTATTATAGTTGAACACATATTCAATTGTCAACTACTTTTTTAAAAGATGTTTCCCATTGAATAATAAAAAATTGATTGGTATAATAAATAAAGAAAGAGGTGAAAGCATTGGGCGATACTTTTAATATAATATATGAAACAGTAAAAAAAATTCCAAAAGGAAAAGTTGCAACATATGGACAAATTGCAACTCTTTCAGGAAATCCAAACTGGTCACAGATAGTTGGATATGCACTGCATGTTAACCCTGACCCAAACGGAATTCCATGTTATCGTGTTGTTAACAGATACGGTGAACTTTCAAAGGCATTTGCGTTTGGAGGGGATAAAACCCAACGCCTGCTTCTTGAAATGGACGGAATAGAGTTTTTAAAAAACGGTAATGTAGACCTTGATAAATATCAATGGAGGGCATAATTAACAACCTTTGGTATGATTTTTGATGTCTGTATTAAATCTGATTATTAAATAAAATTAGGATGTTATAGTTTTTAAACAGCCCCCATTTGTACTGTTTGTACAGATGGGGGCTGCTAATTTTATTTGGACTAACAAACGAATGCGTATTTAACGCAAAAGTTGTTACAGCAATTTTTCCCAAGCTAATGAACCTTTTGCCGTTCGTGCCGCAGATGGGAAGTAATCTCTGATTGATTTTGCAATTATTGCCTGCTTGCGAGGAATGGGGTATGAAGGGTCTTGCATATATTCCTTTTTATATGGTCTAAACATATAATCTGTAAAGGTTTCTGCCCTATCTTCCTTGTCGTTCGTTTTGGCATAAGCAGTAACAAAATATCTTTCCTGAACAGCAACATTTTTATCAATTGTTGTGTTTGCATTTGAAGTATCACCCCATGAAAATCCAGCGGGAACGATAGCTGTGGTTGCGTCAAGAGGGCTAAGGTATGCGTCGGCGGCTGCGTTCCAAGATTTCAGATATATGTATCGGTCAATTATGTGCATGATTTCGTGGTTAAATACTCTGTCTGGAAAACCGCTGGTTCCAATACTGGTGTTTAAGGCAATAAACATATCCGTAGAGATTTCATGGCTTGCAAACCCTGAGGCTTCTGGAATAGTTTTTAAAAGTTTTATTTTAAGTGTTGTAATATCATTTAAGTCCATAAAAAATCCACTTGGATATCGGGCAAGTTGTTTTTCGATTATATCCAGCCAACTTGCTATCAATTTACTGTCAGTAATGCCGTAACAAGAACCCTTATACCAAACATCTGCTGTGGTGCCAGCCTGTACGGTAATTCCATATTTTGTAAATATATTCTGTATTCGTTGTTCGTTTGATTGCTCAATTGTTGTTGCTGGCTGTGCTTCTTGAGGAGTTTTGGAACCTGATGAGTTTTTTACAGGATCAGCTTTTGGTGTGGATTTATCTTTGCCATTTGAGGAATTGCCTCTATTTTCGGAGCCACCTTGGTCAGTTTTGGCTGATGATTTGCCATCAGAAGCAGTTGTAGAATTAGGGTTACCGTTTACATTGGGCTTTGAACGGCCATTGGAACTTGAGGCGACATCGTCTTTTTGATTTTTATCTTTGTTATTGTTACTATTTTTATCCTGATTTTTTGTAGCATCAGAAACATATGAAGAGCCGTTACCACTGGCTATGGAATTTGACCCAGCACCATTTTGATTTATGTTGTTTAAATATAAAACGCCGCTCGAACATGACGCAATTATAAAAAATATAATCGCAGATAATATGTATTTATTCCTCAAGGCAATCACCTCCATATAACTTTATTATAAAATATTTGTAAAAAAAGTCAACATTTTGTTTAAAATGCAAAAAAGTTAGCAGTTATTACTGCTAACTTCAAAAGAAGATACATTTATTTATTGCAAAAATCCTTTAAAAAATCAATCGCCAATTTGTATCCCTCAAATCCCAAACCACAAAATGTCTTTTCTGCAACAAGCGAAACATAGGAGAAATGCCTGAACTGCTCTCTTTCATATATATTTGAAAGATGAACTTCAGCGCATGGAATGGAAACTGCTTTTAAGGCATCAAGTATTGCAATACTTGTGTGGGTGTAGGCGGCGGGGTTTATAACGATTGCATCAAAATTGCCATATGCCTGTTGGATTTTGTCAACAATCTCACCCTCGTGGTTTGATTGAAAGAGTTCGCAAGTGATGTCATTTTCGTTACACACATCAAGAATATATTTTTGAAGTTCCTTAAAGTAGCCATCCCCATAAACATCTTTTTCACGAATACCAAGCATATTGATATTTGGACCATTTATAACCAACAATTTCAAAAAATCGCCTCCTCAAATTTTTTAATAATGTCGTTTGCACATTTTTCAACAGTATCATTGTTAAGTGCCTTAAAGTCGCAACACCTTTTATATATTGGAATTCGATGTTCATACAACGCTTTTATGGCGTCCGCATTTTTTGAAAGAGGTCTGCCCTTGCACTGCAAAAGTTCAAGGTCACGCTCAATAAAGGCTATGCTTCCATTTTGCCTAAGGCTGTCATAGTTTTCGTCACTAAGGATTGAGCCACCACCTGTTGAAATAACAACTCCGTTTTTAGCCCCTGCAGATTTAACTGCGATTGCTTCAAGTCTTCTAAATTCAGATTCACCAAACTGTTCAAAAATGTGCGGAATGGTCATTCCCATTTCCTTTTCAACCACTACATCGGTGTCAATAAATGGTCTGTTAAGTCGTGTGGCAACAATTTTACCAACGCTCGACTTGCCACAGGCTGGCATTCCGGTCAAAACAATGTTGGACAAATCCTTTGAAAGTATATTATAGATTTCTGTGATTTGACTTTCGCTTATTTGCTTGTCAAAGAAAAGCTCTGATGCAAATTTTGCTTGAGCAATAAGCATTAAAAGACCGTTACAGTGAGGAATATTAAGCTCTTTTGCTTCCAGTAACAAGGCTGTTTTAAGCGGATTATATATAACATCAATAACTCCACAGCAGTTTGTAAAGCTTGCAAGACTTACAGGGGTAGCTGAATTTTCGGGAAACATTCCGACAGGTGTAGTGTTGATAATAATATCGCTGTTGAAGTGGTCCGAGATGTTGTCATAGTTGTCTTTACCTTTTCTGGAAACAACAACAACTTTTTTTGCCCCAGCATCTTTTGCACAGGCACAAACAGTAAGAGAAGTTCCACCACTGCCAAGAACCAAGATTTTTTTGTCAGACAAATCAATTCCATTTGCCTTAAGCATATAGTTAAATCCAAGATAGTCGGTGTTGTATCCGAAAAGCTTTCCGTCCTTGTTAACCACAGTGTTTACAGACCCAATACGCTTTGCGGTTTCACTCAATGAATCACAAAATTTAATTACACGCTGTTTATATGGGATTGTAATGTTAAGACCACCGAACATTTTCTTTTCAAACATTTCGTCAAACGCACTTTCATCAACACTGAAAAGGTCATAGAAATAGCTTCCAAGCATTGAATGAATTTCTTTTGAAAAGCTGTGGGAAAGTTGTTTGCCAACAAGACCGTAATATAACATTTAAATTCTCCTTTAAAAGACCTCAGAGTAACTACCAAGATAGACGAACTGGTCAATTTCATCATCAAGCTCACAAATTAGTCTTATAACATCTTGTGAGGACACACTTGCATCAACATCAAAATAGAACATAAATTCAAAATTTTTGTTAGGTATTGGTCTGCTTTCAAGCTTGGTAAGGTTAAGACCAAGTGATGCAAGCCGAGAAATAATTCCATAAAGAGAGCCTGGGCGATGTGGTAAGCAAAGCATAAGGCTGATTTTGGTTGAACCCGGATAGATTTCAAGATTTTTTGAAATGCAAATAAAGCGTGTGTAGTTGTTTTCACTGTTCATAATATTGTCGTCAATAGCGCAAAGGTTGTATAGCTCTGCACAGTCACGAGAAGAAAGTGCCGCAACATCTGTTCTGTCACTTTCTGCAACAAGCTTTGCAGCTAAAGCTGTATTTTCGCAAGCAGTCACCTTAACATTAACAGATTTCAAAAAATCACTACATTGGCTAATCGCCTGCTCGTGAGAATAAATTTCTTTAATATCTTTAAGCTTCACGCCTTTTTTTGCAAGCAGATTGTGTTCAATTCGCATTTGAATACTGCGAACAATGTAAAATCTGTTCTTTTTCATAAGATCATAAACTTCGTTAACAGAGCCTGCTGTGCTGTTTTCAATAGGCAGGACTCCATATTTGCAAAGTCCCTTTTCGACAGCGCGAAAAACGCCTTCAAACTCGTTAAAGTACATAATGCTGGGAGAAGAGAAAAGCCTGTCACACGCCATCTGTGAGTATGCACCCTCCACACCTTGGCAGGCAACAACAGACCTTGTGGGAAAGATTGCATCAGTGTTGTTGAGTGCAGCTTCAATAGAAGCTTTAAGCGGACTGTGTGATGTGATTATACGATTTTGATAAGAACGGCTGATATTAAACAGGGTTGAGAAAAGAACCTGAATGTAGCTTGCAAGCTCATCTCCGGAAAGGTCAGCAACTCTGTTTAAAATCTCTCTCTCTCTCGATTTGTTAAGTACGGGCAGTGAATTTTCCTGTTTGTAGTTTGCAATTTCGTTTGCAAGCTCCATTCTCTTTTTTACGATGTCAACAAGCTCACTGTCAAGTTTGTCAATATCTTTTCTTGCAGTATCTATATCCATAATTAATTTACTCCTTATTAAAGCATTAAGTCAAGTAGTGCGATGGCACAAATTGCCTCTACACATGGAACAGCACGAGTGACAATGCAAGGGTCGTGCCTTCCCTTTATAATAAGCTTTGTCTCTTTTTTACATTTCAAGTCAACCGAGTTTTGCTCCATTGCAATTGATGGGGTCGGTTTAAATCCGACTCGAAATATCAAAGGCATTCCTGTCGTTATCCCACCCAAAACTCCGCCTGCATTATTTGTCTTGGTTTTTATATCATCATCTTTTATGTAAAATTCATCGTTGTTCTGGCTTCCAAAAATTGAACAAGCCCCAAAACCGTTGCCAAACTCAATTCCCTTGACGGCAGGAATGCTAAATATAGCAGATGAAATTTTGTTTTCAACTCCGTCAAACATTGGCTCACCAACACCACAAGGAAGACCAACTGCGCAGCATTCAACAATCCCACCAACAGAATCGCCACGATTTTTAGCAAGTGAAATTTTTTCACGCATGGCGGGGCCGATGTCATCGTCAACCACTGCAAAATCCTTGCTTGCAATTTTTTCAAGCTCACTTGCAGTTATATTCACAGGGTCAAAAGCTTTATCTATTTCCCCCGCCAATGAAGAGATATGAGCGCCAACAGTGATGCCTGAAATGGCAAGAACTTGCTTGCAAACTGCACCAGCGAAGCAAAGTGGCGCTGTAAGTCTGCCTGAAAAATGGCCTCCACCACGCACATCATTCTCACCACAATACTTAACAAATGCGGTAAAGTCAGCGTGCGAAGGTCGTGGAATATTTTTTATGTTTTCATAGTCTTGGGAGTGAGTGTCAGTATTTTCAATAATTGCACAAAGTGGAGCACCGCAGGTCTTGCCATTTAAAAGCCCAGATTGGATTATTGGCGTGTCGGCTTCTTTTCGTGTGGTTGAATACTCGTTGCAACCGGGCGCACGACGAGCCATAAACTTATTTATTTGCTCCAAATCAATTTTTATTCCCGCGGGAATATTATCAATAATAACACCGATAGATTTTGAATGTGACTGTCCAAAGACAGAAATTTTTAGCTTTGAGCCAAAGTTAGAAGACATTTACATTACCTCCGAGCCTTTTAAAATCCTCAAAAAATTGCGGATATGATTTATTAATTGCAAGTGCGTCGGTTATTTTAACTTCTCCATCGCAAAGAGTTGAAGCAATTGCAGCAGACATAACAATTCTATGATCATTATAACCCGTAACAGTACCACCGCAAAGCTTTTTTTGACCAAAAATTATAATCTCGTTATTACCATATTCGGCATTGCAGCCAAGTGAGGCAAGAAGCTCAAGAATAGCATTTACCCTGTCACATTCTTTAAGCCGTAACCTATCCACATTACTAATTTTTGAAACACCGTCGGCAACGCTTAGAAGTACGCTGATGACAGGAATAATATCTGGAATATTAGAGGCGTCAATACACAGCGGAGTTCTGCCACATGGGCTGACACTCAAGTAATTTGCACCAATCTCAACCTTTGCCCCAAAGTTCTTTAAAATATCAACAATAGCTTTATCTCCTTGAGAGGATTTAAAGTCAAGACCTGTGCAAATTGTCGTTTCGTTTAATGCTCCATTGCAGAGCCAAAAGGCGGCATTTGACCAGTCACCCGGTGCTGTAAGCTCTTTTGGAGAGATATATTTTGAGTCTGGTGCAACAGAGTATTCGTCTGAAGTCTGCTTTACATAAATGCCAAAATCTCGCATAACCTCAAGAGTAATATCAACATAGCTTTTTGATTGAAGAGGAGATAAAAGTTTTATTTTTCCTCCGCCTTCAAGAAGTGGAAGTGCAAGCAAAAGCCCCGTAATAAACTGCGAGCTGACATTGCCAGCAATCTCAAAAACTCCGCCTGTCATTTTGCCTGTCAGTGTTGTTGGCAGTGTTTCTGAATAAAAAGTGACACCATGCTTTTTCATTTGACTAAGCAAGGGTTCAAGTGGCCTGTAGGGAAGCTTTCCTGTTCCCAAAAAGCTTGGATTGACACCAAGGGCTGCAACAACAGGAAGCAAAAATCTAAGCGTTGAACCGCTCTCATAACAATTAAGAAATGGCATATTAACAGGCTTGTCAATAGGAAAGACAGAAATGCGGTCAGCCATTATTTCAATATTACACCCCAAATCACAAAGGCAGTTAATTGTTGCCTCAATGTCATTTGAAAGCTCTGATTTACAAAAGATATCTGTTGGAGCGTTTGAAAAAGCAGCACAGATAAGAAGTCGATGCACATAGGATTTTGAAGGAATACTCTTAACGCTTCCTTTAATAATTGACGGGTTTATGACTGCGTCCATTTTTAAACCTCCAAAGATAATTAAAGACCAAGTTCAATAAATTTATAAAGTTTTTCAATATTTATATTATATAGTATACATTTTCCAATTTCCTTTGGAATAACCAGATTTATAGTTTGCCCAAATCTTTTTTTGTCCGAAACTGCAAGTTCAAAGATAGATTTTGCATCAAAATCACATCTGGTTGGCAATCCGTTAGCAACAAGTGCATATTCAATTGGCTTTGATAAATCATTTTCACATAAGCCTGCATTAAAGCTGGCTTTGCTGATAACGCACATTCCAATTGAAATTGCGTGACCATGGCTGATTTCAAAATTGCTCAACTTTTCAATACAGTGTCCAATAGTGTGTCCAAAGTTTAAAAGCTGCCTTTCGCCTGTATCGAATTCGTCTTTGCATACTATGTCTTTCTTGATTGTAACGCAATGCGTAATAATTTGCTCAATATTGTTTTTAATATCTCCATTTGAAAGCAATTCAAAAAGCTCATTAGATAAGATGACGCCATATTTTATTGCCTCAGCGATACCGTCGGCAAACACTTGGCGTGGCAGGGTGTCAAGCGTGCTATAGTCACATATAACAAGAGAAGGTTGCCAAAATGCGCCTGCCAGATTTTTGCCAGCTTTAAGATTAATTCCAGTTTTTCCACCAACAGAGGAATCAACAGCTGAGAGGAGAGTGGTTGGAATTTGAACAAAATTTATCCCACGCAGGTATGCGGAGGCACAAAACCCAGCAACATCTCCAACAACTCCGCCACCGAGAGCAATTATTATATCGCCTCTGTTTATATGGTTTTTTGCAAGACTTTCAAGAATATCATTAAAGATGCCAGTGCTTTTGGAGTTTTCGCCGTTTTTGAAAACAAACTTGAATGTTTTAAAGCCACTTTGTTCAAGTGAACTTTTAACGCAATCAGCGTAAAGAGAATTAACAATGTCATCGGTAACGATCATTGCTTTGCAGGGTGAAACAACATTGCAAACAAGTTCACCAGTGTTCTTTAAAAGGTCTGTGCCAATTAAAATGTCATAGCTTTTTGAAGCGTCAACTCTGACAGTATTCATATTTTATCCACCTGCTCCTTGATTTCACGACCATTTTTTAACAGCTGTTTAAGTGCTTGTTCATCGCCTGATTTAATGGCATCGCTGTATTGCTTCAGTTGCTCACACAGATTGTCAATCTCCACTGCAAGAGGTGCGGAATTTTCCAAAAACAGCTCTGTCCACATATCCTCATTTAGCCTTGCAACTCTCGTTAAATCTCGGTAGCTTCCAGCAGAAAATCCATGGTGAAGCTGTGCGGTTGGGCTTTTAACATAAGCGTTAGAAACGATGTGTGCAAGCTGTGAAGTGAATGCAATTATCCTATCATGCTCACTTGCGGTGGTGATTTTAATTTCACCAAATCCAAGCGATAAAAACAGAGCTTTTGCCTGTTCAACTTCATCAGATTTAGTCCACTTAAAAGGGGTTAGTATCATTGAAGAACCGCAAAACAAGGTGGGTGAAGAGAACTCATAGCCAGAGTTCTCAGTGCCTGCCATTGGGTGTCCGCCAATGAATATAAAGCTGCTTTCCTTTACAAGCTCTTCGATTGGTTCTAAAACAGCAGATTTAACACCACAAATATCTAATACTAATGCTCCGTTTTTAAAGTGCTTGCGTTGTTTTTTAATAAAATCCACAGTTGCTTTTGGGCAAAGAGCAATGATTATAACATCGCATTTGCTCAAGCTTTTTTCAGACAATACTTCGTCAATAACATCATCTTCCAAAGCGGTTTTTAGCACCTGTTCATCAATGTCAAATCCAGCTATTTTCGCATTAATATTTACTTTTATTGTTTTAGCCATAGATGCCCCTATAAGGCCAAGGCCTAAAATTCCAAAAGTCATCTTGAACCTCCAAGACCTTCTTTTCCCAGCAAAGATAAGATGGGTTTTACTTGTTCAACAACTGTGCTAAATGCCTCTGGAGTTATTGACTGTGGACCATCGCACAAGGCGCGTTGAGGATCATTGTGGACTTCAATAATAAGCCCGTCTGCACCAGCAGCAACAGATGCAAGTGAAAGTGGCTTGACCAGCTTGGAAATTCCAGAAGCATGGCTTGGGTCAACAATAATCGGAAGGTGCGAAAGCTCCTTGAGCAACGGAATTGCAGAGATATCAAGTGTGTTTCTTGTATAGGTTTCAAAGGTACGGATTCCACGCTCACAGAGTATGACTTGCTCGTTTCCGCCTGCCATAATATATTCAGCACTCATAAGAAGCTCCTGCAAATTGTTTGCAAGCCCACGCTTGAGCAAAATTGGCTTTTTTATTGTTCCAAGTTGCTTCAACAGCTCAAAGTTCTGCATATTTCTCGCTCCGACTTGAATAACATCAACATCGTCAAATAAAGGCAGGTGAGATAGATCCATAATTTCAGTAACAATTGGAAGCCCTGTGTGCTGTTTTGCTTTGACAAGAAGTTCAAGCCCCTCTGCCCGAAGCCCCTGGAAGGCATATGGAGATGTTCGTGGTTTAAACGCTCCGCCACGCAGCAAAGTAGCACCGGCGGCTTTTACCTGTTCAGCGATACTGCATATCTGTTCTTCGGATTCGACAGAACATGGACCTGCAATAATTTGAAAGAAGCCACCACCGATTTTGGCTCCACCAACATCAACAATTGTGTCATCTGGGTGAAACTTACGGTTGGAGTTTTTAAATGGCTCCTGTATTCTTTTAACGGTTTCAACAATATCAAGACCTTCAACAAGAGATATATCAACAGACGAGGTGTCGCCGACAAGTCCAAGAATGGTCTGAAATTTTCCTTGGCTCAAGTGAGTGTCTATGCCCATCTTGTGGAACCATGAAATCAAATTCTCTATCTGATTAGAACTGGTGTTGTCTTTTAATACTAATATCATAAAATTACCTCCATATAAAATATAACTCATAAAATCTTGTTGCGATAGTCAAAAAATTAAAAAAAGCCTCACAGTGTATTCCACTGCGAGGCTCTTGTTTAAAAAGTTAAAAACAAGGGAGCTTTCGGGTTGCAGCAAAATACGAATAAACCTTGCTAAAAAAGTAAGCAAAGTAAAAGTACAAATATGAATTTGCTGAAGAAACGAACTTGGTCATAATGGCATCTCCCTAATGTTATCGCAATAATAACACATAATTATTATATTGTAAAGAAAAACATAGTTTACACAAAGTGAAACATAGTCACAAAAAATATTTTGAACATTTATTATAGTGTATTATCTGGCGGAAGGAGATGTTAAAATGAGTCGAATTTTGTCGAAGGCATTTAGCATTGTATTGGCGTTAGTATTATCAATATCCCTTTCAATCGAAGTATTTGCAGTGGGGATAGTTGACATAGCAATTGATGGCACAATTTATAGACCAGAGTGGGGCGACAACGCAAATAAGATCCCAATAACAAATACACAAATTATTGACGGTGTGCAAAAGGCAGACTTTTTTGTGCTAACAGATACTGCAACATCAGAAATTTGTATCGGAATAAAAATCATTGAAACCATAGATCCAAGTGACAATAGTGCGATTAAAATTCATATAGGAAATGAATACAATCTTAAGCTTTGTAAAAATGGGATAAACACAGAAAGCCACCCATATTTAAAGGAATCCGCAAAGAATGATTCGGTTCAAATGCAATATATGATTGAAACAAAAATTATTTATCCAGGACTTAAAAAAAATACACCGATAAGCATATCAATTATAAACAGCAGTGGAGTGGAAAGCCAGACATTGGCATTGGATATAGAAAACAAAACAGTCGGACCCCAACCAATAACAAAGCCATCACCAACAACAACAGCGTCATCAACAACGACGAAACCAGACACAACGACACCAAAAGACCAACAACAATCATCAACTAAGCACAGTCAAACATCAGCGGAAAAAGAGACAAAAGCAGCCACTTTAAAAAAACACTCAACTTCGTCAAAAGCTAACAATAAAAATACTACACACAAAAAGGCAATTTCTGCAACAGCAGAGTCATTTGAAAACAACGCGGATGCAACAGTCGTAACTGTGAATCAAAAAGATCAAGAAGTTCCGCTTGCAGAGGTTGCAAATGCACAAAATGATGTTTTTGAAAATAAAACAAAAGAGAATAAAACAAATAAAATTGCAATAATTACTGTCGCAGGGGTACTTGTATCTGTAGCTGTTGCACTTCCGGTTTTAAAAAATATTAAATCTAAGAACACAACAGAAGATTAAGTAAAAAATATAATTATAGCAACATAAAAAAGCAGGACAATGGAATTTCCACTGTCCTGCTACTTTTTATTATTGATGAAACAATTTTTGCGATTGATATTCTGGCTCACAGGTAAGATTAATGCCAATCTTTTTGAAAATAGCATCATCGACCTGCGAAATTATAACGCTTGAATGTGCCTCACAACCCCTTAATTTCTGAAGCTGATTAATGGCAAGTTCTGCATTTTTATCAGTTGCTGCAGCGATGGACAGAGCAACAAGAACTTCATCGGTGTGCAGTCTTGGATTTTTATTTCCAAGATGCTCAGTTTTAAGATTTTGTATTGGCTCAATAACGATAGGTGGAATAAGATGAATATCATCTTTAATATTTGCGAGTACTTTTAGTGAATTTAAAAGCATAGCGGAGGATGCACCAAGCAAAGACGATGTTTTGCCTGTAATAATTCTGCCATCGTCAAGCATAATTGCAGCAGCAGGGGAATCGGTAAGTTTTGCTTTTTCACAGCACGCCTCGACAACTGGTCTGCTTTCTATGGTTACGCCGGCTTTTTTCATAAGAAGCTGAAGCTTATAAATAATATCTGAATCGACAAGTCCCTTTCGCTTTTCACAAAGAGCATTGTAGTATCTGCGGACAATTTCCTGCCTTGAGGCCTCGCAACAAATTTCATCATCAAAAATACATTTACCTGCCATGTTAACGCCCATGTCAGTGGGTGATTTATATGGAGAATAACCCCATATACGCTCAAACATAGCGTTAAGCACAGGGAAAATCTCAACATCACGATTGTAATTAACCGTTGTTTCTCCGTATGCTTCCAAGTGGAAAGGATCAATCATATTTACATCATTAAGGTCTGCGGTTGCAGCTTCATAGGCAAGGTTTACAGGGTGCTTAAGAGGAAGATTCCAGATTGGAAAGGTCTCAAACTTTGCATATCCCGCCTTTACTCCCTGCTTATGTTCATGAAAAAGCTGTGAAAGACAGGTGGCCATTTTTCCGCTTCCAGGACCTGGAGCAGTGATGACAACCAAAGAACGAGATGTTTCGATATACTCATTCTTTCCATATCCTTCGTCACTAACAATATGTGAAACATTAGAAGGATATCCCTCAATTGGATAATGTCTATACACCTTTATCCCAAGATTTTGAAGTCTTTTTTGAAATGCGTCAGCAGCGGGCTGCGAACGATATTGAGTAAGCACAACACTTCCAACATAAAGACCGATTCCTTCAAATGCGTCAATAAGCCGAAGAACATCAAGGTCATAGGTAATACCGAGGTCACCACGAACTTTGTTTTTTTCAATATCAGCAGCATTGATGGCAATTATAATCTCTGCCCTATCCTTGAGCTGAAGAAGCATGGTTACCTTACTGTCTGGTTTGAAACCAGGCAAAACACGGGAAGCATGATAGTCGTCAAATAGTTTCCCACCAAACTCAAGATAGAGTTTTCCACCAAACTTGTCCACACGCTCCGAAATGAGCTGGGACTGCATTTTTAGATACTTGTCATTATCAAAGCCAATCATTTTCACCTTATTTTCCTCCACAAAAAAACTAAATTTTATTATAACAAAATTTAGTTGTTATTACAATGCAAATAACTTGTAATTTAAAAGATTTTTTAACAACTGTAATTAAAAATTCAAAAGAGTTTAAGTACAAAGAGTACACTATATCGTATGGGTGCAAATAATATTGTTCGTGTAAAGGAAGGCAATTTTAAATGACCAAGTGTCTATATCACGCTTTATCAATTGTAATAGGAGTGTTGTTTTGCGTAACGCTTGCAAGCCTTGCGTGAACGACAAATCTTTCATTTTCAGTTCTGGAGGTGCAGGTGGAAAGTGTTATGATTCTATCTGAAACAGTAGTGGGAATATTTGTCTTTATCACGGACAAACCTGATATTTTATCCAAAAAGATTTTATATTCACCATCACCCGTATAGATAAAATTATAGGCTGGAGAGTCTGTATAAGTGGTATATGCAGAAAAGATTTCGTATTGATAAATTTTGTCGGCATATATAATTGAGATTTGTGGGTGCTGATTATAATAGTTTACATCCTTGTATTTTTTAAGAGAGCCAAACATTGAGCCGTTTTTTGTGTTGTGACCATAAATTAGTGAATATCTGTCGGTAAGCTGAGGTGCATTTCTATAATCAACAAAAATGCTTCCAAAGTCACTTGTTTTATTATTAAAGGTTTTTTTAAGATACTCTTCGTTAGTAGTGCTTTGCAAAAGTGGGTAACTGACCTTTGTATCCTTAATATAAATCCAAGCAATGATGTCTGGATTTATTTTTTGAAGCCCGTTAATGTCAATGGTATATTTTTCGGAATCGTTACCGTTATCCTTGCCTTTTTCGTGGTATGTAAAAAATTGTTTAGACTCTGAATAAATGTCATCACCTTTTTTGTAGCTTCCAAAAATGTCTGCAAGATTTGCAATAGAAAAGATAAAAACTCCAATTAATAATGTTTCAATAATAGAAATCAATCTGCCTTTCAAAAGAAATACCCCCAGTTTTAAATAAAATATTAACTAAAGACAAGTTTATTTTAATCAATAACAAAAGTAATTATAACAGCGAGCAAGTGCGTTTTTAATCAATATATTGTATTAAACAAATATATTTTTTGGAAAATTTTGTAGTTTTGTGTTTATTTTTCAGTCAAAATATAATATAATATAATATTATAATGTAAACATAGAGGAATAATTTTATGAAACTATCCAGTGACATAAAAATTTCATACAGAATTTTAGCGCTTTTACTTAGTATGGCGCTTATGATTTCTTGCCTTGGTGCGTGTGGAGATGATAATGACAAAAAGCCAGACTCGTCAAAATCAAAAAGCACACAGGAAAAAGGAGATAAGCCTGACGAATCAACAAAAAAGACAGCGGACACAACGGGCAAGACCGTAGCTGATGGAACAAAGACAACAGCGAATGGAACAAAAACCCAAAAGGGTTCAAAAAAAACAACTGCAAAGAAGACCCCTGCCAGAACCACAAAAAAACAAACAACCGCAAGACCAGCACTTCCACCGCCTGCACCCAATGCACCATATGCAGCACCTGTAATTTATTCCACTGTTGCATCGGGAACTGTTGTTTATTCAAACGAAAAAGCGACAATTGATGCTTCAAATACGAGCGATGGATATATAATGGCAAGGTACACCGGTGGTGCGTCTAAAGTTAAACTCAGAATAATAAATGGCACAACCTATACATATGACCTTTCAGTCGGCGGAAATTACGAGGTATTTCCTCTGTCATTAGGTAGCGGCAGTTACACAATCGAAGTGCTTGAAAATATTTCAGGTCAAAGTTATGGATACGCATTGTCAACTAATATCAGTGTTTCTCTTTCGAGTAGTTTTGCGCCATTTTTAAGACCAAATCAGTTTGTTAATTACAATGGAAATACATCGGCTGTACTAAAGGCGGCGGAACTCTGCACAGGATATTCAGCAGATTTGCAAAAGCTTGACAGAATATATAACTTTGTAATCAATAATTTTACTTATGACAATAATAAAGCCAATACAGTTAAAGGCGGATATATTCCAGACCTAAACTCAGTATATGCACAGCGAAGGGGTATTTGCTCTGACTATTCAGCACTTATGGCTGCAATGTTGCGTTCTCAAAATATCCCGTGTAAAGTTGTTGTTGGCTGGGCTGCATCAAATGGCGGTAACTTGTATCACGCATGGATAAATGTATATATACGAAATGCGGGCTGGATAAATGGAGCAATTTATTTTGACGGTCAAAGTTGGAAGCTTATGGATCCAACTTTTGCATCAAGCGGAAAGTCAAGTGCATCCATAATGAACTATATAAACAACACTTCAAACTATTCGCCGCAATATTACTATTAATAAAACAGACAATTAAAACAGACACGGAGGTTTTTGTATGAGTAGCAAAGTATTAAGTGGGCCTTATATTTCATCATTTTGCATGGAGCTTAGCTTGGTAATGAAAGCTGGAATTTCACTGGATGAAGGGCTTTCCATGCTTCAGGAGGACGAATCCGATAAACAACTAAAAGCAATGCTTCAAAACCTTTTTGAAAAGGCGGATTCAGGCGTTGCACTTCATGTTGCAATGAGTGAGTCACAGCGCTTTCCAAAGTATGTTGTTGACATGGTTGCAATTGGAGAAAAAACAGGCCGAACGGAGACCGTATTAAAAGCTTTATCAGAGCATTATGACAGACAGGAGCAGATTTCAAGAAGCATTAAGAATGCAGTTGTATATCCTGCTGTACTTATGATTATGCTACTACTTGTAATCATCATACTCATAACCCGCGTCCTTCCAATATTTAATGATGTTTTCAATCAGCTTGGGGCTCAAATGTCACCCGTCGCATTAAGCATAATGAATTTTGGCAGCGCACTTTCAAAGTATTCATTCATTATCTTTGGAGTGATTGCAGTCATAGCACTTATAGCATTCATAATTAGCCTTGTGCCAGCCTGGCGCTTAAAGGTAGTTGGACTATATAGCAAGATGACTGCATCAAGGGGTATCAACAAAAAGATAGCGTCTGCAAGATTTGCATCTGCAATGGCAATGACGCTTGCGAGCGGGCTTGACACAGACGAGTCACTCAATATGGTTGAGCGTATAACAGACAATTCAAGCATGAAGGCAAAAATTGAAAATTGTAGAAAGCTTATGTCTGAGGAAGAGCCTTTTGCCGAAGCAATATCAAAGTCCGAAATTTTTTCAAGCCTGTATTGCCGTATGCTTTCTGTTGGATTCAAGACAGGAACAGCGGATTCTGTTATGTCTGAAATTGCAAGAAGAAGTGAGTCAGATGTTGATGAAAACATTGAAAGAGTAATAAATCGTGTTGAACCAACACTTGTAATAATAATGTCGCTCATAGTTGGGCTTATCCTGTTGTCTGTAATGCTACCTCTAATGGGTATTATGACAACCATCGGATAAGCGTATGGTAAAGGGAACTTGAAAGGAGAGAATGCATATGAATAAAACCAAATATAAGCAATCTCCGTTGTCCACTTTAAAGGGGCATTTGCTGTCCATAATTCTTTTTGCCACGATACTTGGAATGTTTTTGTGGGGGCTTGGCGATGCCGAACTTAACAGCCGAGCAGAGGGAAAGCGTGTCCTCGAAGAGAGTGTCCGTCGTGCTGTTGTAAGCTGTTACGCTCTGGAGGGTAGTTACCCGCAGGACCTTGAGTACATTGAAGACAACTATGGAATAAAAATAGACGAAAGCAAATACAGCGTTAAATACAGCATTTTTGCATCAAATATCATGCCGGAAATCACAGTTCTTGAGGTCGGACATGAGGAGGTGCCTAAATAATGAAAAAAGAGCGTTCATATTCAATTGACACTGTCTTTGTCTTGGTTCTCTTTTGTGTTTTTGCAGCTACAATCCTTTTCGTTCTAATGTCTGGTGCAAATGTTTATAAGGACACTGCAAAGATAATGCAGGAAAGGTATGAGCAGCGTACTTGTCTTTCATACATTTCTGCAAAAATAAGGCACTATGACAGTGAAAATTCAGTGTACCTTACCGATTTTAACGGAACGACTGCTCTTGCTATGGACGAGGATATAAACGGAGAAAAGTACCATACACTTATATATTTTTATGACGGATATGTCAAGGAGCTATTTTGTGAAAAGGATGCTAAGTTCTTGATAGAAAGTGGTGCAAATATAATAGAGGTCAAAAATCTTCAGTTTGCAAAGGTAGACAAGGATTCGGGACTTTTAAAAATCAAATGTTCAGGGAACAGTGGCGGAACTTCCACAATAATAATAGGCACAAAGAGCCAAAACGGAGGTGCAGTTAATGAATAAGCACAGCCGTTCAAAATCCGGATTGTTTTTAATGGAGCTTATAATTGTTATTATGTTTTTTTCGATATCAGCAGCAATTTGTATGCGTATGTTTAGCACTGCAAAGATAAGGTCTGACTATAGTCGTGATATTAGCAATGCATCAGTTATTGCACAGAGCTGTGCGGAAAGCTTCAAGGCGTATGATGGCGATATTTCAAAGACGGCGGCAGCCCTTGAAGGTGCGGAGTCAAAAAACGCCATTAAAGTCTTTTATGATGAGGAGTGGAACAGAACCAACTCTGAAAAAGAGGCGAAATACATATTAACTCTTGTAAAGAGCAATGAAAACGCATATAAAGACACAGGAAAGATTGAAGTGGAAAAGAAAAGCGGAGATAGCTTGGTCGAGATCACTGTTTTATCAGCACACCAAAAAGTGGGGTAAGGGAGGAAACGGGATATGGCAAACCAGAGAAAAACAGCGGGCGTTAATGTTGGTGGAGCTTCCATAATAATGGTCTTTTCCGTTTTGTGTCTTACAATATTTGCGGTGTTGACACTTGTTTCTGCAAATGCGGAAAGCACACTTGCAAAAAAATCTGTTGCCTCTGTAGAAAACTATTATTCGGCAGATGCCAAGGTGACTGACACGCTTTCAAAGGTGTACCAAATTGTTGACGAGCAGCCAGATTTGCAGGGCATAAAATCCAGCATAGCAAAGATTTCAAACACTATAACGGTAACAGACAAAGGCGGGCTGTTATTAATTTCATATGACGAAAAGATTGACGATGGTCAAAAACTTGTTGCAGAACTTAGTACAGATGGAAAAGATGTTAGCGTCAAAAGCTGGAAAATTCAAAGAACAGCTGCTTGGCAGCCTGACGATAGCATGGATGTTTTTATGGGATAAATAGGGGGAACTTCATAAATGATGAATTTAATTGATGTTTTGAGCGGGGCAGTGGATAAACAAGCTTCGGATATTTTTGTTTTATCAAGCCTTCCGTTGTCGTATAAGCTAAACGGGCTAATAATACCTCAAGATGATGAAAAGATAACACCCGAAACAGCAAAAAAGCTCATCACAAAAATATATGAATCAGCAGGAAGGTCAATGGAAAGGCTTCAAACGACTGGTGATGATGACTTTTCTCTTGCTGTTAGTGGACTTTCAAGGTTCCGTGTTAGTACATATAAACAGCGTGGTTCATTTGCGGCGGTAATACGGCTTGTTTCGTTTGATATTCCAGACTATAAGGACCTTTCAATTCCAGAACAAGTAATGGATATTTCAGAAAAAACTAAGGGGCTTGTGCTTGTGACAGGTCCTGCAGGTGGCGGCAAGTCAACAACACTTGCCTGTATAATAGACAGAATAAACAGCACAAGAAATGGTCATATAATAACGCTTGAAGAACCACTCGAATATCTTCATCGCAATAAGAAGAGCATCATCAGCCAGAGGGAGATTGAAACAGACACAGACAATTATGTAACAGCACTTAGAGCTTGCCTGCGTCAGTCACCAGATGTTATTCTTGTTGGCGAAATGCGTGACTATGAAACAATAAAAATTGCAATGACGGCGGCTGAAACAGGACATTTGGTTATTTCAACCTTGCACACAGTTGGTGCAACAAACACCATAGACAGAGTCATAGATGTTTTTCCACCAAACCAGCAGCAGCAGATAAGAGTTCAGCTTGCACAGCTTCTTCAATCTGTAGTTTCACAGCAGCTAATTCCAACTATCGACGGTGGACTTGTTCCTGCATTCGAGGTTATGAATCTTAACAGTGCAATAAGGAATATGATTAGAGAGTCAAAAGTGCATCAGATTGATTCTGTCATTTCAACATCTGCATCGGAGGGAATGTTGGGAATGGACACAAGTATATTCAATCTTTATAAGCTTGGGAAGATAAGCAGGGAAAATGCAATTAAATTTGCGTCAAACCCCGATATGCTAAAGAAAAAGATAAATGTATAAAACAAAAGCAGAGGCAATGCCTCTGCTTTTTTAGAATAAAATATAAACATAGTGCTTTAAATTACAGTAATGCTAAATACTATTGGATATGCCGCTTGATTTATCCAATTTTAAAAAATTCACATCATATCCTCAATTTCTTTAATAAGCTGTTCTTTTGTAATTAAACCTGTGTGGATATTTTCAATTTCACCGTTTGCGTTCACAAAAAATGTGGTTGGGATTGAGTAGACACCATATTCGTCAGATGCGTTGCCGTCGTTATCAAAAAAGATAGGAAAGGTATATCCAGAACTTGAAATAAGCTTTTCTGCACGACTTTGCGTTTCTCTGAACCCATCGGTTAGGTTGACCATAATGAAGTTAACATCCTTACTTTTTTCATCAAAAACACTCTGAAAATCTGGCAGCTCGGCCTTGCAAGGTCCACACCAGCTTGCCCAAAAATTAATAACTGTAGGCTTCCCTAAAAGTGAAGCAAGGGAAACTTCTTCACCTTTTGAATTATATATTGTAACATCAGGTGCATCCTCCAGATAATCATTGTTCTTTTCTATTGTCGGCGAAGGCTTTTCTGTTGTAGCTGGAGCTTTGTAATATTTTGAAAGAGAATTATAACCCAAGAATGCCAATCCAATAACAGTAACAATAGCGACTACCAATAAAGAAGCTTTAAGCTTGTTGTTCATAATATTAACCTCCTAAGTATGAGAGCAAATGTCCCATTTTTCCGCTCATCATAAATAAACCGACTATAATAAGAAGTGCGCCACAAACAATGTTTATTGTCTTATAGTTTCGCTTTATAAAGTCAAAGGCACCCTTTAACTTGTCAATAAGAATTGCACTCAAAATAAATGGTATTCCAAGCCCAAGTGAATAGAATAAAAGCATAAAAACACCTTCAGCAACAGAGCCTTGTTGTGAAGCAAGCATCAAAGCGGAGCCAAGAAAGGCACTGACACATGGTGTCCAGCCAATGCTGAAAACGACACCAAACAAAACGGAAGAGAAAAAACCAGTTGGTGTTATTTCTGGCTTTGAGGATTTTTCTTTGTTTAAAAATCCAAGCCGAAACACACCCATAAAATTAAGCCCAAGTATAATTACTATAAAACCCGTTACAATATTGATTAAAGTCTGATGCTCTTTTAGCAGGCTTCCGAGGCTTGCAGCAAAGGCACCCATTAAAACAAATACAGTGGTAAATCCAAAAACAAAACCAAGCGTGTTTTTCAGTGTTGTTCTTTTTTTCTCATTGATATTTGTGCCTGAAAAATATATAATGTATATTGGAAGCATTGGCAAAAGGCAAGGAGAGATAAATGTTATTATTCCTTCTAAAAATGAAATCAGATATGGCAACTTAATCAACCCCAGTTTTGATATTATTTTTTATTATATATATTATTGTTTTCAAGGACTGTGATTGAGTCACTGAAATTAAAATATTGATAATATATAATTAACTT
This sequence comes from Oscillospiraceae bacterium, assembly GCA_036654375.1. Classification (GTDB taxonomy): domain Bacteria; phylum Bacillota; class Clostridia; order Oscillospirales; family Acutalibacteraceae; genus RZYX01. The sequence continues at coordinate 48,359 of JAVVSD010000004.1, read as the reverse complement.
ACCCACAAAAATGTATTAATATCAAGGAGGCTAAAATTATGGCTAAGCAAAAGTTTTTTGTATGTAAGCATTGCGGAAATTTAGTTGCAGTTATTGAGGACGCAAAGGTACCTATGGTTTGTTGCGGTGAGAAAATGACAGAACTCGTTCCAGGAAGTGTTGACGCAAGTGTTGAAAAGCATGTTCCTCAGGTTACGGTTGATGGAAAAAAGGTAACAGTAGAGGTTGGCTCAGTTGAACATCCAATGGTTCCAGAGCATTTTATTAAATGGATTTTCATTCAGACTGAAAAGGGTGCGCAGATAAAATATCTTAGCCCAGAGCAGAGTCCGAAGGCAGTTTTTGAACTTGCTGATGACACTGTAGTTACAGCTTATGCATTTTGCAATTTGCATGGCTTGTGGAGCAAGGATATCTAATTCTATCAAAAATTTAAAAGGTGTGTTGCAGTTTTAGCGACACACCTTTTTATTTATTCAAAAAAATCAATTTGATTGTCCGAGTTATAAAGTGTTTTATAGCCAAAATACAGCGAACAGAAAACTGAAAGACAAACGACAGTACAAATTGCGGTCATAATAGCAATTTGATAAAGAATTGCAGTTGTGGGCTTTGTGCCAGAAAGTATCTGTCCTGTCATCATGCCAGGCAAAGCAACAATTCCCATTCCAAGCATCGAATTCATGGTTGGAAGCAATGCCGTTTCCAGGGACTGATTAACAAATGGAAGAAGTATTTTATCAGGAGAAACACCCATGTTAATCAAGGTTTCTATTTTGCTTCTTTGACCTCTAAAGCTTTCTTTAAAGGTTTTAACACCAAGCGAAACACCCGTCATCGCATTTCCAATAATCATTCCGCTAAGAGGAATAACATATTGAGGATTAAAAACACTCTCACCGACAACAATTTTTACAAAGTAAAATACTATGCTAAGCCCAGATATCGCAAGAGAAACAGCAATTGAAAGTTGAAACTTTTTGTTAAGGTCTTTATTTTTTGAAAGAACGCGATGTATTGCGAATGAAGTCATAGAAATCAAATACAGAATTGTAAAAGCGGGGTGAGGGTTATCAAATATATAGGTAAGAATAAGCCCTGCAATTGCCAGCTGAACAGCCATTCTAATGTTGGCAATAATCAAAAGTTTTGTCTGCTCAATTTTGCATTTTTTCATAATAACTAAAACGATAATAAGCAATAAATAGACAAGTGAAAATTGACATAACTGCAACTCAATAATATCTTTCATCAGCCACCCTCCTTGGTTAGCACAATAAAATCATCGGCAAATTCTTGGCAAAGCTCAAGGTTGTGGCTAACAGCAATAAGAGTTATGTCATTGTCAGAGCAAAAGCCCTTGACATTTTCAAGCAACTGTCGTGAAGTTTTGTCATCAAGTGCGGAGGTTGGCTCATCAAGCATAAGAACCTTTGGCATCAGCGAAAGGCAAATAGCAATATTAATACGCTGTCTTTCACCACCGGACATATTGTCGCAAATATCTGTTGGGCAGAAATCAGAGCAACATATATCAAGATATTCCTTGATTTTTTCGTCAGAAATTTCAGACAAGTTTCGATAGTTATAAAACTGTTTAAAGTTATCGGATACACTGCCACAAAATAAAAACACATTTTGAGAAGCCAGCAAAACTTCTTGCCTAAGCTTTATAGTGTCAAGCTCTTTTATGTTTTTCCCGTCATAAAACAAATCACCGCCCGTTGGGTTGACAGTTGCATTGAAAAGCTTTAATAGGGTGCTTTTACCGCATCCGCTCTTACCTTGAATAAAGGTTGTAATACCAGAAGAAATGCAAATATGAGGATAGCTTATAACATCTTTAAATAAAACATTTTGAGCTTCTAAAATAGTTGACATAAAGGTCACTGTTCTTTCTAAAAAAAGTTAGAATCACATATAATAATAAAACGGCGAGTTTAAACATCGCCGTTTAAAATTTGAACTATAGTTTAAACATAAGATTATTTTTTTGCGGTTTCACCAAGCAAGATTTTAGTGGTAAGAATATCCTCGTGCTGATAGTTGTCACGTGGCTTGAGTGACCTTGCCATGCCTTTGCAAGTTGAAACGCAAAGACCGCAACCAAGACATTCATCAAGGAGTACATCAATTTTGCCATCAGCATCAGTTACACAGGCCTTTAGCATACAGCGGTCAAGGCACTTTCCACAATCTTTTACACCAAGGCATCTTGATTTATCAAGCTTAATAATTTCTGGGCCGGCACCAAACTCTCCGCGTCTGCCTGCCATATATGAGCGGTAAGGAACACAGATCTCATCATCGCAATTACACATAACAAAAGTCCATTTTCCAGATGCGTTGCAATAAAGAACATTGTGCATCAGCCCGCATTCGTCAAAATAGCGAAGCATATCCTTGGCTTCTTGTGCTGTTTCAATAGGCACGAACTTCTCTTTGATACCGGTGTGCTTCATGGTTGTGTACATATCGGCAAGATACAGCAATGCCATGTCCTTCATAACAGGCTCTCTGTACTTTTTAAGGGCTGTTTGACAAACACACTTTGTAACCGCCATTCGTGCAGTGTTGTTTTCAGTGTTATGGCTATAAATAAAGTCAACAAATCTGCAAGCCGCCTCAGTAGAAATAATAACTCCTGATGGCAGACATTTGGGCTTTGACATATCAACATATTTTTTTGCTCTCTTTTCATCCCTAACCATGTAATCGGCAAACTTTAATATGTATGGCTCGGTAACTCCATACCACCACTGTGAAAATTTCTGATCCCAAGTAACTGGCCTCAGCTCACCATAATTTAATACAAAACTTTTGTTTTTATCATCCATGAAATAAACCCCCATAATATTTAAAAATCATTTTTTATAGGATGATCTTTGCTTTTTATATTTAGATACAAAGTAAATAGTTCCGAACGCAACAAGAATAACAGCAATTATAATAGCTGTATCAATTTGCGTATAGCCAGTTGGACTGAGCAGTGAAAATGGCTTTTTAAGCGATTTTGTAAACTTAATGCTATTAACAATATTCTTTTGAGCGGTAATTGCTTCTTTTGAAGCTGGTTCATTATATGAATAAAGATTGATGTTTATCGTTTGTCCGTTGTAAACAGTATAATATTGAGTAACATAAGAAGTTGCTTTTTCATCTTTTAAAACACTTTTAAAAACAATAAACTTTGCCTGGTCGTGCTTATAAATTTCATAGTTTGAATATTTAACATTCCCAGAATTATTATTCATTGCCTTTTCAGCAAGCTTTTTAAGCTCTCTTTTACTTAGGTAATTAAGGTCAAAAAAGTCCTTGCTATTTTCATTTGATGTCATAGTAACTAAAACACCAAAGCCACCGGTCTTAGGAGAAGTATTGAGATATGCATCATAGCTTTTGAGCATTTTCTCAACTTCGGATGCGTTTTTAAACCCAAAAAGTTCAATGCTTGGGTCTAAATCCTCAACATTTCGAGTAAGCGTTGCATATTCTTCTGGAATATCAATGGTAATGTTCATTTCATCTATGGCATATTCTTTATTTGTCGCAGATGCAGACGAAACAGTAATAACAACCAAAATGATTGACATAAAAATACTTAATATGATTTTTTTCATTATCATCACATCCTTAACCAGTACTTTAATATAATTATATTCGATATCTTTGTAAGATACAAGCAATTAAATGATTGAGATGAGTTAAATTGTCAAGAAAATTTAACAGTTAAGCTCTGTCGAGAAAAATTTTAGGGTAGAATATCAAAAAAATCTAATAAAATCCCGCTTTTTATTAGAGTATATGAGAACAATAAAATCAAAATAAATTTAAAGCGTGCAAATAGAGATGAAAGTCTTTGATGCTACCACAAAGGCTGAAAAAAAGAAGCCTTAGCACGCAATTTGCGTGTCAAGGCTCTTGAATGGAGCTACTGACCCGATTTGAACGGGCGACCTGCTCATTACGAGTGAGCTGCTCTACCAGCTGAGCCACAGTAGCATCTCTTTAATCTTAACGGCTATTATATTATAGATAAGGAGAATTATTTTTGCAATAGAATTTGTTAAAAATTTTATTAATAAGGTGTTAAATTTGTATATGCTAATTGACATAATAATATCGCTATGTTAACATAATGTATGGTTTAAAGTAGATTAAAATAGAATGGAGCATATTTTATGAAAAAAGTTATATCTATGTTAGTTGTTATAACGATGTTCTTTACTCTTGCTACTGCTTGCAACAAGGATAAAAACAATCCAACTATAGATACTGACACAACAACAGATGTTTTTTCTGGAAAACTCTTAAAGCCCTATGTTGAAATTAACAAAACAGGGAAATACATGATTTCTACTGAAATGGTTCTTGAGGGCGGTGTAATAATTCCTGTAACTATCACTATTTCAGGTTCAGCTAAAAAGATGCTAACACTTACAATGACAATGGAAGATGGTACAAAGTTGCCAATCAGCCTCGTTATTAATAGTGCAAGTAAAATGCTTATGTTCTCAAGCCTTAAAACATATGGACAGATTGGAGATACACAGCTTAAGGAGCTTTCAGATTTTCTCCAAGGTGCATACATTCAGCTTTCTGCCCTTTCTTTTGTAGGAGCGGGAACAGTTGATATTGACGGTGTAAGCTATAAGTATGAGGATTATACGAACCCAACAAGCCAGCAGATTTCAAGATTTGTCTTCAAAGATGGTGCGCTTGTAATGAGAGGGTCTGTTGATGCAGGCGTAGTCAGTGCTTATGGCAAAATTTCAATTACTGGAAATGTGACTGACGAAATGTTTGTTCCACCAACAGAGTTTAAAAATAATCCTGAGGAAGTCAGGAAGCTTGCAACCGAAATTGATGCATCAATGGCAGCAGGCTGATAAAACAAAACTTTTGTACCCTGTGCTAATGCATGGGGTACTTTTTTAAGAGGTGGCATAATGATAGCTCTGATAACAGGCTCGTCTGGAGGCATTGGTGGACGCATTGCAAGTGTACTTGCCCAAAATGGGTATTCGGTAGCGATCAACTATAATAGCTCTTTGGAGCAGGCACACAGGCTTGAAACTGAACTTCAGGGTGCAGGGTGCGTTGCAAAAGCTTTTTGTGCAGATGTCAGCAACTGGAAAGCAGTTAGCACAATGGTACAAGAAATAGAAAACACAATGGGAAAGATTGATGTGCTTGTAAATAATGCTGGAATAGCACAGCAAAAACTTTTTTGCGATATAACCGAGAGCGACTTTAACACGATGTTTGATGTTAATGTTAAGGGTGTGTTCAACTGCACAAAAGCAGTTTTACCCTCAATGATAAGAGAAAAGCAAGGAAGCATAATAAACATTTCTTCAATGTGGGGTCAGGTCGGAGCATCATGTGAGGTTCATTATTCTGCGTCAAAGGCTGCGGTAATTGGCATGACACAGGCTCTGGCAAAAGAGGTCGGCCCGTCTGGAATAAGAGTCAACTGCATTTGTCCAGGTGTAATAGATACCAAGATGAATAAAAATATAGACAATGAAACAATTGAACAGCTAAAAGGAGAAACACCACTTGGAACAATAGGTACATCAGATGATATAGCAGAGCTTGTCTTGTTCCTCTGTGGTAAAAAATCAAAATTCATAACAGGGCAGGTAGTCGGAGTTAACGGTGGAATGGTGATTTAGCCTATAGATATAGGACTTAGAGGCTTATTGAAACCAGTGTTAAATATGATAGTATTACAATAAAAGCTCTATGTAAAGCGTAAGTACTTTACATATAGCTTTTATTCTAAACAACATAGTTATGGTAAAATCAAGCATTTTTTTCGGCTGTAGAGATATTATAATAAATGTCAAAACATATATGATGTGAATTACTGTTTTTAATAATTTTTATTTAAACTTGGTCTTATTTGTGTTAGAATTGAGCAAAACAAAGGAATGAACACGACTAAAAGTCATTTTATATACTAATGAAAAAACTGATCTATCTGGAGGGTTAAAAATGAATGTTGCGATTATAGGAACGGGAATGATAGCCGATGTTCATGCGCAGGCATTGACAGAGCTTGGGCATAAATTGACGATTGTAATTAACAGAAAAAATAAGAATAGCGCTGAAAGCTTTTCAAAAAAGTGGAATATTGAAAGTTTTTCTGACAGCTTAGACGATGCGTTTAAAGATAACATTGATTTTGTTCATGTTTGTACTCTTCCTGTTTTTCATTATGAGGAAGTAAAAGCAGCTCTTAATAACAATAAGAATGTAATTTGTGAAAAGCCACTTTGCCTTGAAGCTGACCAGGCTTTTGAACTGGTTGAGCTTGCGAAGAGCAAAAATCTCATAAACGCTGTTTGTTTTAATGTGCGATTCTATAATGGGTGCAGTGAAATCAAGAAAAATTTAAAAGGTAAAGAGTTTGGTGAGCCATTTTTGGTGCATGGAAAATATATGCAAGAATTTCACGCTTTGCCTTGCGAATATTCGTGGAGATATATCGACTCTGTTGCAGGAAAAATGAGAGCAACAACGGAAATTGGTTCACACTGGATTGACCTTCTTCGATATCTTACGGAGCTTGAAGTCAAATCAGTATCTGCAAGGTTTGGCAAAATAGCACCAAACAGAAAAATAGAAAACAATATAATGCAATTTGCAGATGAAAGTGCAGGAAATACAATCGATGTTAGCTCTGAGGATGTAGCCATAATAAATTTTGAGCTATCAAATGGAGGAATTGCAAATGTTGTTCTTTCCGAAGTTTCACATGGCAGAAACAATAAGGTTGAGATTGAAATAACGGGTAAAAACAAATCTGTCTGGTGGGACAGTGAGCATCCGTATCAAGTGAACACTGCATTAAAAAATCAGGGCGTAACAACAAATACCAATGCATTTACAGATGGTTTTAGCTCAACTTTCAAAGAGCTTTTCGCAAATGTGTATCAAGGCAAATCAGAAGTAAACTATCCAACTTTTTATGATGGATATAAAAATGCAATTGTGTGCCAAGCTGTTTATGACAGTGCGAATAACAACTCAAAAGTTATTGAAATAGGAGAGTATTAATGAGCAGTTCAAAAGTAGAAAAGATTATAGAACACTTTAAGTTTGAAGTTTTGCCCGTAGAGGGAACACTATATAAAAGCACATATCGTTCAGAAGAAAATATGCCAAATGGTGGACCTGTAGGCACAGCCATACTGGGATTATATTGCAATGATCCTGTAAGTGTTTCCTGCTTTCACAAACTGCCATATCCAGAAACATGGCATTCATATTCAGGCGACCCTTTTGAGTTGGTTCTTCTTTATGAAGACGGAACGCATGAAAGAATTTTAATGGGGACAGATTTTGAAAACGGTCAAAACATTCAATACACTGTACAGGCAAATGTTTGGCAGGCAGGAAGCCTGCTTGCAGGTGGAGAATATGCAATTTATGGTTGCACTATGGCACCGGGATTTTCAGCAAATGGTTTTGAAGCCGCAGTTGCAGAAGAACTTATTGAGAAGTATCCAGACCTTGAAGAAGATATATTAAGGCTAAGCGTAAATGAAGGTAAAACAAGAATGTCAGAGGATACATTGTGATTTATCACAGTTGAAGCACATAAAAATAACCCACTTAAAGTTTATTAGCTTTAAGTGGGTTAGAGGTTTGTTAGTAGTTTTAATTATCCCAAAATCTCTTTAAGAATTTTTGTAACTTCCTGTGCTGGAGCCTGACCACGCAAAGCACGCATGGATTGACCAATAAGGTATTGGAAAGCCTGTGTTTTTCCGTTTTTATATTCGTCAACAGACTTTTGGTTATCTGCAATAACTTGCTGTATAGTTGTCTTTATTGCACTGTTATCAGTCATAACCGCAAGCTTGTTGTCCTTAACATACTGTTCTGGGTCAACATCATCAGAAAACACCTTTGCAAAAACCTTTTTTGCAGTATCTCTTGTAATCTTGCCATCTGCAAGCATAACAATGATTTTACCAAGTGAACTGTCGTTAAATGCAATGTTTTCCGGCAACACACCACTGTCGTTAAGAAGCTTCATAAGCTCAACCATAATCCAGTTTGCAGCATCCTTTGGGTTGCCACAAATTTCTGCTGTCTTTTCAAACAGGGAAACAAGATGAACAGAGTTTGTGATGATACCTGTGTCGTATTCCGGAAGACTAAGCTCGGTCATATATCTCAGCTTTTTCTGCTCTGGAAGCTCCGGCAGGGAGGCTCTTATGTCATTGATTTTATCGTCACTAATTTCGATTGGTGGAATGTCTGGCTCAGGAAAATATTTGTAGTCCTGTGCATCCTCTTTAGAACGCATTGCATAGCTCATTCCCTTGTTATCGTCCCAACGGCGAGTTTCCTGAGTAACAGTTTTTCCTTCTTCAAGCAATTCAATCTGACGCTTACTTTCGCTTGCAATAGCTCTGGCAATAGCCTTAAATGAGTTCATGTTCTTCATTTCTGTACGAGTGCCAAGCTCTGTTCCGCCAACAGGACGAACAGATAAGTTAATATCGGCACGCAAAGAACCCTCCTGCATTTTGCAGTCAGAAACTCCAGTATATTCAAGGATAGCTTTAAGCTTTTCAAGGTACTCAATAGCCTCCTCGGCAGAGCAAAGGTCGGGTTCGCTAACAATTTCAAGAAGTGGAACACCGCAACGGTTATAGTCAACCAAGGTGCAGTCCTCCCAAGGGTCATGGATAAGCTTTCCAGCATCCTCTTCCATGTGGATTTCCTTAATGCGCACTTTCTTTACGCTTTTGTCAGCAGCCTTAATCTCAACAAATCCGTCATGACAGATAGGAAGATAGAGCTGTGAAACCTGATATGCCTTTGGAAGGTCAGGATAGAAATAGTTTTTACGGTCAAATTTATTATACTGTCTTATTGAACAGTTTGTTGCAAGCCCTGCTTTTATTGCATAGTCAACAACTTTGCGGTTAAGAAGAGGAAGAGTGCCTGGCATTCCAGAGCAAACTTCACAAACATGAGTGTTTGGATCTCCACCAAACTCCGTTGTGCAGTTGCAAAAAATCTTGGTCTTTGTTGAGAGCTCGGTATGAACCTCAAGACCCAAGGTGATTTCGTAGTTCATTATTTTAAAGCCCCCTTAACAAGAGTTGGGTTTTTAACAAAGTCAGTGGCTTTCTGAAAGCCAAGAGCAGCTTGCATTATTGTTGTTTCGTCAAACGGCTTACCGATAAGTTGAAGGCCAATTGGCAAATTGTTGCTGTCAAATCCGCAAGGAACACAAACAGCAGGCAGACCTGCAATGTTAATCATTACAGTGTATATGTCGCCAAGATACATCTTTAGCGGGTCAGAAAGGCTTTCGCCTTTTTTAAGTGCAGTTGTTGGAGCAACAGGGCCAAGAAGCATATCGTACTTTTCAAATGCCTCAAAGAAAGCTGCCTGAATAAGCTTTTTAGCCTGCAATGCTTTTTTATAGTAGGCATCGTAGTAGCCACTGCTAAGAACAAAGTTACCAAGCATTATACGACGCTTAACTTCCATTCCAAAGCTTTCACTACGGCTTTTTATATAAGTTTCTTTAAGGTTTTCTGCCTGAGTGCTTGAATATCCATATTTTATGCCGTCATAGCGTGAAAGATTTGAGCAAGCTTCAGCACACGCAATAATATAGTAAGTTGGTATAGCATATTTAACAATCGGCATTGAAAATTCTTCAACAGTTGCACCAAGCTTTGTAAGCTCTTTTGCAGCATCAAGAATTGCATTTTTAACATCAGGAGAGATGCCTTCGCCAAGATAGTCAGATGGAATACCGATTTTTTTACCACTAACATCACCGTCAAGCACTTTTGAAAAGTCGAACTTTGGAAATTCCATCGATGTTCCGTCTTTTGCATCCTTGCCACTGATAATTCCAAAAAGTGCAGCACAGTCTGCAATATCCTTGCCAACAGGACCAATCTGGTCAAGTGATGAGGCGTACGCAACAAGACCATAACGAGAAACAGAGCCATAAGTTGGCTTAAGTCCTGTCACTCCGCAGAATGAGCAGGGCTGGCGAACAGAACCGCCAGTGTCGGAGCCAAGTGCAATAACAGATTCGCTTGCTGCAACTGCGGCGGCAGCACCGCCGGAAGAACCACCGGGAACACGATTAATATCCCAAGGGTTGCTTGTTGCACCAAAGTGAGATGTTTCCGTTGTGCTTCCCATTGCAAACTCGTCCATGTTAAGCTTGCCAATAACAATCATGTCAGCGGCTTCCATACGCTCAACAACGGTTGCGTTGTATGTCGGTTTAAAATCCTCAAGTATCTTTGAGGCACAGGTTGTTGTAATACCCTTTGTGCAAATGTTATCTTTAACAGAAACAGGAATACCAGCAAGAGGAGATGCAATATTTCCTGCATCAATCTTTGCCTGCACCGCATCAGCCTTTTTGTATGCCTGCTCTTTGCAGGTCGAAATATAGCAGTTATATGTTTTGTCATAGCTTTCGATGCTTTCATAAACGGCATCAACCGCTTCACGAACCTTTATTTCTCCACTCTGAATTTTGCTTGCAAGCTCCAGAGCCGTCATCTTTAAAAAATCAATACTCACAATAATCCTCCCTTATTCAACTGTCTTTGGAACTTTGAAGCAACCGTCCTTTTGATGAGGAGCATTGCTGAGCAAAAGCTCGCGGTCAGCCGAAGTCTTAACCTCATCCTCGTGAAACACATTGGTTACGGGAAAGGAGTGAGAGAGTGGCTCAACATTGTTTGTGTCCAGCTCATTCAAAGTGTCTATATATGAAAGAATATCCTGCAAATCCTTTTCGCATTTTACTCGTTCAGAATCCGAAAGTTCAATTCTTCCGAGAGCTTCAAGGTATCCAACAAGCTCGCTTCCTATCTGCATAGTAAACCTCCTAAAAATTATATGAAAGAGCCGTTAAATTACGGCTCAAGTCTGTTAATATCTCTTGGGAATAGTGTGCTGTGACGAACATTATCATCGTCACAAAGTCGCATACAAAGCCTTTCAAGACCGATGCCAAGACCTCCATGAGGCGGCATACCAATTTTATGAATCATTAGGTATGACTCAAATTCATCTGGATTCATGCCCTTTGCAATGATTTTTGCAACCTGCTCGTCATAGTCGTGAATACGCTGACCGCCAGTTGTGATTTCAAGTCCTCTGAACAGAAGGTCAAAGCTAAGTGTAACCTTTGTGTCATGGGGGTCTTCCATAGCATAAAACGGACGCTTTTTTGCAGGATAATGAGTTACAAAAACAAAGTCGCTGTTGTATTTTTCTTTAAACAGCTTGCCAATCAACTGCTCCTCTTCAGGTTCCAAGTCGTTGGGGTCCTTTATTCTGCGATTGTATTCCTGTGACACCATTTCCTTGGCATCAGCGAACTTAACGCAGGGAATTTTATCAAACTTAGGAATGTTAACCTTGAGCAAATCAAGCTCTGTTTTATATTCACTTTCGAGCAGCTCCATAGTATATTTAAGGAAACCTGTTTCCATTTCCATAATATCTGCAAAGTCATTTATATAACCCATTTCAAAGTCAAGGCTTGTATATTCGTTAAGGTGACGGGTTGTGCTGTGCTTTTCTGCACGAAAAACAGGCCCGACCTCAAAGACACGCTCATAAACGCCAACCATAGTTTGCTTATAAAACTGTGGACTCTGTGCAAGATAAGCCTTTTTGCCAAAATACTCCATCTTAAAAACATTTGCTCCGCCTTCTGATGCGTTTGCAATAAGCTTTGGAGTATGGATTTCGGTAAAGCCCTGAGAATGAAGGTAATCTCTGAATCCTCTGACAATGCCCTCCTGAATTTTAAACTTTGCACGCATTATTCCAGAACGAAGAGTTGCAGGACGGTAGTTAAGCTCGGTATCAAGAGTTGCATTAAGCTTGCCCTTGTTAATAGAAACTGGCATTATAGAAGCAGGAGTTGAAAGAACAGTAGCCTGCGTAAGGTCAACTTCAAATCCGCCAGGAGCTCTTTGCTCTGCACGAATGGTACCCTTAAATTCGACACAGCATTCCTCTTTAATATTTTTTATGTCAAAGTTTGACTTGCTCGGTGACCAAAGGCACTGAAAAACGCCGTCAATAATTCTGACAAGTACAAAGGCAAAATCGCCCATATCCCTTATTTTATGAACAGAACCATGAAAAGAAACTTCACCGCCACTGGCAGAAGCGGACAAAAGCTCCTGCATTGTGCAGATTTTAGACTGGCTCTGGCCGGTTGTAAACTGCATAGAACGCAACTCCCTAAAACATATAATATGAATAACTTTAAAATAGATACACAATATAATATCACGCACATTTTCGTTTGTAAAGTGTATTATTATATTAATAATGCTAAATTCAAAACAAAAAATACTTGCTATTTAGTAATAGATGTGATACACTACCGTTTGTAAGTTATAGTAAGTACTGTGAAGAGTGGGGCAACCCGCTCTTCTTAATTTGTAAGGATATATCATATTTCACTGTAACCCTGCAAAATAAAGAGTTTTCCTGAAGGAGGAATTCATTTGGCCGGAAAGTCAAAGGGCGGTAACACAATATCTGAAGTATGGAAAATTGTTGAGCCATTTGCAAAAGAACTTGGTCTTGATATCTGGGACATTAAATTTTTAAAAGAGGGTGCAACGCACTATCTGCGCATCTTCATTGACAAAGAAGGCGGGGTTGGAATTGACGACTGTGTGGATTTAAGCCATGCGATTGACAAGCCACTTGATGATGCTGACCCAGTCGATTGTAGCTATTGTCTTGAGGTGTCATCCCCAGGAATTGAAAGGGAACTTTCACGCCAAGAGCATTTTGAAGCGTGTATGGAAGAACCCGTCATGTTGCGCCTTATAAGACCGATTGACAACACTCGTGATTTTAATGGAACTCTTAAGGGATATGAGAATGGCAAAGTAACGCTTCTCCTTGAAAATGGAGAGGAAATGAGTTTTGATAAAAAAGAAACTTCATGGATAAGGCTTAATGATTTTGAAGCCTTAGAAGACTGATAAAGTGGTGAAGTTAACTTTTAAAAATACTATTCTGGCTTTAAGCTTCCAAGCTTAATGGCCTTTAACATTCGTACGAAAGGATGATTTATAAAAATGAACGAAGAATTTTTTGAAGCGGTCAAAATGATGGAGAAAGAAAGAGGTATTCCAGCTGAATACCTGTATGAGAAAATACAGAACGCTATTGTTGTTGCGGTAAAGCGTATGTACAACGGCAAGGATGTTGTATTTTGCGAAATAAATCCAGATAAGCTTGAAATGAATGTGGTTCTTCATAAAAATGTAGTTGAAACTATTGCAGATGAGGACACAGATATTCTTATTGATGAAGCAAAAAAATATAAGGCAACAGCAAGAGCAGGAGATATTATAGAAATCCCTCTTGAAACAAAAGAATTTGGCAGAATTGCAGCACAAACAGCAAAGCATGTTATCCGTCAGGGAATACGCGATGCAGAGCGTGGACAAATGATGCAGGAATTCCAGAGCCATAATCAGGAAATAGTAACAGCAAAGGTACAGAGCATTGACCGCAGAACAGGAAACGCAACTCTTGAAATTGGTAAGGCAGAAGCACTGCTTCCGAAGAGCGAGCAAATTCCCGAGGAAGTTCTTCGCGATGGCGACCTTATAAAAGTTTATGTTGTTGATGTTCGTGACACAGAAAAAGGACCAAAGGCAATGATTTCACGCACACACCCAGGTCTTGTAAAAAGATTATTTGAAACAGAAGTTCCTGAAATATATGACGGAACAGTTGAGATAAAGGCAGTTTCGAGAGAGGCTGGCTCAAGAACCAAAATCGCCGTTTACAGTGCAAATGAAAATGTCGACGCTGTCGGTGCGTGCATAGGACCAAGAGGAGCAAGAGTAAGCAAGGTTGTTGACCTTCTTGGTGGCGAAAAGATTGACATAGTACCATTCTCAGAAGATCCGGCACAGTTCATAGCGTCAGCACTTGCGCCGGCAGATGTTATAAGAGTGGATATCGATGAAAATGCAGAAAAGGCTTGCCATGTAGTTGTTCCCGACACACAGCTTTCACTCGCAATTGGAAACAAGGGACAAAATGCAAGGCTTGCAGCAAAGCTCACAAACTGGAAGATTGATATAAATCCTGAAAGTGGTTTTTTTGAAGCCAATTCAGAAGCCGCAACAGAAACCTCTTCAACAGAGGAATAAGTTTTGAAGCAAAAAGCAGGAATGGCAATAAATGTCATGCTTGTGGAGCGACGGGAGTTGAGTAAAATGCAAAAGAAAATACCGCTAAGGCGTTGCAATGGCTGTATGGAAATGAAACCCAAGAAAGAACTTGTAAGAGTTGTAAAGAATAAAGAGGGTGAGATTTCACTTGACCTGACTGGTAAGAAAGCAGGAAGAGGAGCCTATGTTTGCAGGGACTCGGATTGCCTGAAAAAAGCAAGAAAGGCAAGGCGGTTTGAAAAAGAATTTGCATGCAAAATTCCCGAGGAGATTTTTGATATTATGGAGGAGGAATTAGCCCGAAATGAATGACAGCTTTTTGAATATGCTGGGATTGTGTAAAAGAGCACGAATGCTAAATGCAGGTCATGACGGTGCATTCGACTCAATATCAAAAAACAAAGCAAAGCTCTGCCTTTTGAGTTCAGATGCGTCACCAAGGCTGAAAAAAGAGTTTGAGGCAACGGTAATATATGAAGACAGAAAAGTACCGCTTATACATCTCAAGTATACAATGGAACAGATACAGATGGCGATTGGCTCAAAAGCAGCGGTAATTACGATTAACGATGAGGGTTTTGCAAGAAAGCTTACAGAACTTAACGAAATGCAAAATGGGGAGGACAATAATTGATGGTGATAAAATATAGAGTACACGAGGTTGCAAAGGATTTTGACAAGCCAAGTAAAGATATAATAGACTTGCTTGCCAAATATTTTGACGACCAGAAAAAGCACATGACGGTGCTTGAGGACAACGAACTTAACATAATTTTTGAGCACTACACCCAGAACAACCAGGTGGAGAGCTTTGACGAATATTTTGCAGCACAGCCTAAGGAAAAGGCTCAGCCACAGGTTGACAAATTGCCGGGAGAAAATAAAGCCCAGCCTGTACAGAATGCGGCAAGCAATAATCAGCAGACAAAGACACAGCAACCTCAAAAACAGTCTGACCCACATCCTTTTAAAAAGGCAGAGGAAAAAACAGAGCAAAAGCCAATGCAGGCAAGAACAAAAGGGACAGCAAGAACTGTTGATACCCGTTCAGGCCATGTTGAGCTTGATAAATATAATGAACGCTATGAGCAAATTGCACCAGCAAATGCAAGCAAGGGCAAGAGTGACCAGATGGTCAGCAAGCAAAAGCTCAAGCAAAAATCACAACAATACAGAAGACAGGGTATGCGTGCACCTCGCCATGAAAGCGAATCAGAAAGGCTGAGAAGAATCGCAGCAGAAAGAGCAAAGAAGCCACAAATGATAATAACAGTACCGGAAGAAATTACTGTTGGCGACCTTGCGGCAATGCTTAAAATGACTGCGGCAGAAGTTATCAAAAAGTTAGTTGCACTTGGCGTTATGGCAACTGTAAATGAAATAATTGACTTTGAAACAGCAGAGATAGTGGCAACTGAACTTGGTGCAAAGGTTGAAAAAGAAGTAGTTGTTACAATTGAGGATAGAATAATAGATGACAGTGATGATGATGAAAAAGACCTTGTTACTCGTAGCCCAGTTGTTGTTGTAATGGGTCATGTTGATCATGGTAAAACATCACTTCTCGATGCTATCAGAAACACTTCAGTAACAGATACTGAGGCAGGCGGAATAACTCAGCATATCGGTGCTTACAGAGTTAACTTGAGCGGTCAGGAAATAACCTTCCTCGACACACCGGGTCACGCAGCTTTCACATCAATGCGCGCTCGTGGCGCACAGGCAACAGATATAGCAGTTCTTGTTGTTGCAGCAGATGATGGAATAATGCCACAGACAATTGAGGCAATAAACCATGCAAAGGCAGCAGGAGTTAGCATAATTGTCGCAATAAACAAGATGGATAAACCGGGAGCAACAGTTGACAAAATCATGCAGCAGCTCACCGAATATGAGCTAATTCCAGAAGAGTGGGGCGGAGATGTTATCTGCGTTCCGGTATCTGCAAAAAGCCGTATGAATATAGACAAATTGCTTGAGTCAATTCTCCTTGTTGCAGAAATGAAGGAGCTAAAAGCAAATCCAAACAGAGCAGCAAAGGGTATCGTTATTGAAGCACGACTTGACAAGGGTAGAGGTCCAATTGCATCACTTCTTGTACAAAACGGAACACTTCATGCTGGAGATATAATTGTTGCAGGAACATCAGTTGGTCGTGTACGCGTCATGACAAATGACAGAGGTTATACAGTTGATGAAGCTGGCCCAGCAGTTCCTGTCGAGATTATGGGACTTGCAGAAGTCCCACAGGCAGGCGATATGTTCGACGCAGTTTCAGACGAGAAGCTTGCTCGTGAGCTTGTAGAACAGCGTAAGCAGTATCAGAAGGAAGAGCAGTTCAAAGCATATCATAAAGTAACACTTGATAATCTCTTCTCCTCACTTCAGGAGGGAGAGCTTAAGGAACTTAATATTATTGTTAAAGCAGATGTTCAGGGTTCAGTTGAGGCTGTTAAGCAAAGCCTTGAGAAACTTTCAAATGACGAGGTAAGAGTAAAAGTAATTCATGGCGGAGTTGGAGCAATCAGTGAGTCTGATGTAATGCTTGCAAACGCATCAAATGCCATAATAGTAGGATTTAATGTTCGCCCAGCTCCTGTTGCAGCAACACAGGCAGAAAGAGATGGAGTGGAGCTTCGTATGTACCGCATTATTTATGACTGCATCGAGGAAATTGAATCAGCCATAAAGGGAATGCTC
This sequence comes from Oscillospiraceae bacterium, assembly GCA_036654375.1. Classification (GTDB taxonomy): domain Bacteria; phylum Bacillota; class Clostridia; order Oscillospirales; family Acutalibacteraceae; genus RZYX01. The sequence goes on along the minus strand of JAVVSD010000004.1, from coordinate 31,428 downwards.
GCACCAAAATACAGAGAAGTTCAGCTTGGCCGTGCAGAAGTAAGAGATGTTTTCAAAATTTCAAGTGCAGGCACAATTGCTGGTTCTTATGTTCTTGATGGTAAGATTGCAAGAAACGCACAGTTAAGAGTTGTTCGTGATGGAATAGTAATCACAGAAGATGAAATTGCATCCCTCAGACGCTTTAAGGATGATGTAAAAGAAGTGGCAACAGGCTATGAATGTGGAATTGGACTTGACAAGTTTAACGACCTTAAAGAGGGAGATATTTTTGAGGCGTTTATTATTGAAGAGTATCGCCCAGACTAATTTCTGAATGGATCTTTTCCCGAAATGCTTCCAGTGCATCAATGTTGAGCATCGGTCACATACACGAGTATGCTCCCTTGCTCAAAATCTCGAACTGATTGCCTTTCAAAAAAAGCTCTCATTCAGAGCGGGTAATCTTTCCCGAAATGCTTCCAGTGCATCAATGTTGAGCATCGGTCACATACACGAGTA
>JAVVSD010000004.1:0-30827 GCA_036654375.1 Oscillospiraceae bacterium | reverse complement strand
TGCTCCCTTGCTCAAAATCTCGAACTGATTGCCTTTCAAAAACCACTTATTTTAGATAATAAAATATATAAAGCAATGTGGCCCATAAAAAAGCTAAAAATGGCAATCAATGTTACAAGGACTTTAATAAACGAAACGGAAGGGATATTATGGCCGGATATAGAATTGACAGAACAGCAGAAGATATTAAGCGTGAAATCATTGCTGTTATGAAAGAAATTAAAGACCCAAGGGTTCAGGGCCGACTTTTGACGGTTGTCCGTGTTGAAGTAAGCAATGACCTTTCGTATGCAAAAGTATTTATAAGCGATATGCAGGGGATTGATGGTGCAAAGATTGCCGTCAAGGGGCTTGCATCAGCAACAGGATATATACGCCGTGAAATCGGAAAAAATCTGCACCTCCGCAAGACTCCAGAGCTTACATTTGTTGCAGATGACTCAATAGAGCATGGAATGGAAATCGTACAGAAATTGAAAGATATTACGACAGGAAGTGAATCGGATGATTATTAATACTACTGAGGCAGCATCTTTATTGCTTCAAAATGATAATATTCTAATCCTCACACACAAAAACCCTGACGGTGACACACTTGGCAGTGGGTATGCACTTTGCAGAGCATTGTTAAAGCTTGGGAAAAAAGCAAAGGTGTTGTGTTCTGACGCTATTCCTAAAAAATATAAATATATGTTCAACAGCATTAAGCAAGTTGACTTTGAGCCTAAGTTCATAGTTGCGGTTGATGTTGCAGACACAAAGCTCTTTGGTGAAGAGTTTGAGAAGCTTTATAGTTCAAAAGTCGATTTGTGCATTGACCATCATGGCTCTAACATCATCTACGCAAAGAAAACTTGTCTTTGTGCGGAAGATGCCGCAACTGCAGAGATAATATACAGGATAATTGTAAAGCTTGGCGTGAAGATTGATGAGGATATTGCAAACTGCATTTACACAGGTCTGTCAACAGATACGGGTTGCTTTAGGTATTCAAATACCACAGCAAACACATACAGAATAGCAGCCGAAATGGTTGATGCAGGAGCAAAATCTGCGGATATAAACTGTCTTATGTTTGAATCAAAAGCAATAAGCTTTCTAAACCTTCAAAAGCTTTGCATAGAGGGCATGGAGCTTTACTATGACAATAAATGTGCAATAGTAACACTCACTCAAAGTATGTTTAATAAGAGTGGAGCAAATGAAAATGAGTGCGAGGCAATATCTGCAATGGCAAGGCAGGTTGAAGGAGTTCTCGTGGGGGCAACAATGAGAGAAAGACCAGACGGAACATATAAAATATCAATAAGAACTCATTCGCCAGTTGATGCTGCAAAAATTTGTGCAAAAATGAATGGCGGTGGGCATAAAAGAGCAGCAGGGTGTGAACTTAATCTTCCACTTGAGCAGGCAAGAAAACTTTTGCTTGAGTATATAGCAATTGCGCTTAAGGAAGCGTGTGAAGAATAGAGGAGAAGCTATTGACTGGAATAATTTGCCTTAATAAGCCGGAGGGTATCACCTCTTTTCTTGCAGTAGCAAAAGCAAGACGAATTGTTGGAGAAAAAAAAGCAGGGCATACAGGAACACTCGACCCAATGGCAACCGGAGTTCTTCCAATTATGTTTGGTGGCGCGACAAGATTTCTTGAACTTCTTCCAACAACCCAAAAAGGGTACAGGGCAAAGCTAAGGCTGGGAATTACAACAGACACACTGGATATTACTGGCACAGTCACAAGTGAGCGTTCAGTTATATCAACTAAATCAGATGTTTTGAAAGCACTTGAGCAGTTTAGAGGAGATATAATGCAGCTTCCTCCAATGTATTCTGCAGTTTCAAAAGATGGAGTTCGGCTTTACGAACTTGCACGCAAGGGAATAGAAATAGAAAGAGAAAAAAGACAAATAACCATCAATAAACTTGAGATGGTTTGTGCAAACGAAGATGAAAACGAATATGAAATTGATGTTGATTGTTCAGCAGGCACATACATTCGCACGCTTATTTCAGATATTGGTGAAGTCCTTGGATGTGGAGCGGTGATGACAAAGCTTTGCAGAACAAGTGCCAACGGATTTAATATTGAAGATTGTGTAACCCTTGAGGAACTTGAAAATATAGTAAAAAACGATGAGCTTGATATGTTGATAAACGCTGTAGACACAACGCTTTCAGTGTATTGTGAGCTTGTTGTGACACAAGCACAGGCACAGAGATTTGCAAACGGTGGAGCACTTGCGACGGATAGAATCGGCGAGTGTAAAGCAGTAGGACTTTACAGAGTCTATTCGCCTAACAAGGAGTTTTTGGGCGTCGGTGAGATAAAAGAAGGCTCGGACGAGCTTTCTGTGAAAAGAGTATTTGTACAAAAATAAGGTTAATCTGAGGGATAAAGATGGCTTTTAGTAGTGATTTTGAAAACGGATGTGTCATTGCTCTTGGTAATTTTGATGGCTTGCATTCAGGACATAGAGCAGTAATTAATTCCGCAATAGAAATATCAAAACAGCTTAATTGCACTCCATGTATTCTAATGTTCAAAGAGCATTCCCTAAAATTGCTTAGGGGTAAAGCACCGTCAGAATTATTTAGCGGAGAAATTAAGCAAAGACTATTTGAGGAAACCAAATTAAGTATAAGAACCATTGATTTTTCTGAAATAAAGAACATGGGCGCACAGGAGTTTTTTGAAGAGATTCTAATCAACAAATTTAATGCAAAAGCTGTTTGCTGTGGGTATAATTATCATTTTGGAAAAAATGCAAGCGGTGACACAAAAAAGCTTGAAGAACTTTGTAAAAATGCTGGCTTGGTGCTGAGCGTTGCACCACCCACAGAGTACAAAGGGGAGCCTGTTAGCTCAACACGAATTAGAAAAGCGTTAGAGGCTGGAGAAATTGAGAGTGTGAACGCAATGCTTCAGCGTACTTTTTCTTATAAGGCTGTTGTCATTGACGGCGATAAAAGAGGCAGAATTCTTGGAACTCCAACGATAAATCAAGTAATTGATGAAAAAATGACGATGCCTAAACATGGCGTTTATGCGTCACAGACAATAATTGACGGCAAGTATTATGCGTCCGTAACAAATATAGGAATCCGACCAACGATTGGCACAGGTGTTCTTGGAAGTGAAACATATATTATAGGTTTTTCAGGGGACCTTTATGGTAGGTCAATTGAGGTAGGCTTGTTAAAATTTTTGCGTGGAGAGCAAAAGTTTGAAAGCTTAGATGCACTTGTAAACCAAATTGAAAAAGATGCAATTAAAGCAAAAAAGATTTTTGAATCGCATAATATCGGGAAATAATAATAGAGCAAATTCAACATTTGCTTTACATCGAGTGGAGTATATGATATAATAGATAGGCTGTGTGACCTTATTCTCGGAAGAGGGATTAAACCCCAAAGTTGGGTTATCACCTGCCCTTTCCTGTGATTTTGGCATAAGCACAGATAAATTATTAATGAGGTGAGTCAAATGACAAACGAAGAAAAAAGCGCAGTTATGCTTGAGTATGCTACTCATGAGGGTGACACTGGATCACCAGAAGTTCAGATTGCTGTTCTTACAAAGAGAATCAACGACCTTACAGAGCATCTTAAGATTCACAAGAAGGATCACCACTCAAGAAGAGGACTTCTTAAAATGGTTGGACACAGACGCAATCTTCTCAACTACCTTGCGAACAAGGATATTGAAAGATACCGTTCAATAATTGTAAAGCTCGGCATTCGTAAGTAATAAACCAATAGGCAGTGGGAGGGATTTTCCTTCCTCTGCCTAAATTAGCGTTTTAACGCTTTTTTAACAAACATCCAATCGGGAATGAAAAAGGCATTAGCAGTGAATAAAAGGATTGAAGCTTTAATAATTCAGGCTTTTTATTTATTGCTAAACCTGCTCACCCCGTGGAAATAAATTTTTTCAAAGAGGTAAAATAATGTTCGATAATTTTAAAAAATTTGAAACCGTTATAGCAGGTAGACCACTTGTTGTTGAAACAGGTAAAATGTCACAGCTTGCGGGCGGTTCTTGCCTTGTTCGTTATGGCGAAACAGAAGTTCTTTGCAACGCAACAATGGCAGCAAAGCCAAGAGATGGTATTGACTTTTTCCCACTTTCAGTTGACTTTGAGGAAAAGCTCTATTCAGTTGGTAAAATCCCTGGCTCATTCCAGAGAAGAGAGGGAAAGCCAAGTGACAAGGCAGTTCTTGCTTCAAGAGTAATTGACCGTCCTATCCGTCCACTTTTCCCAAAGGATATGAGAAATGATGTCGGAGTTGTTGCAACTGTTATGTCAGTTGACCCTGATTGTTCACCTGAAATCACAGCTATGATTGGTGTATCAATCGCAATTTCAATCTCGGACATTCCATGGAACGGACCAATCAGTGGCGTTTCCGTTGGACTTATTGATGGCGAATTCATCATCAATCCAACAGCAGAGCAAAGAGAACTTTCACAGATGGCTGTTACAGTAGCTTCAACAGATAGCCTTGTTGCAATGATTGAAGCAGGTGCTAACGAAGTTTCTGACGACGAAATGTTCAATGCAATCATGTTTGCACACGAAGAAAACAGAAAGATTGTGGCTTTCATCAATGATATCAAGGCTCAGGTTGGACGCGAAAAGGTTTCTTTCCCATCAAACGACCCTGACCCAGCAATGTATGAAGCTATCAAAGCTTTTGTAATTGAAGATATAAGAGTTGCTCTTGACACAGACGACAAGAGAGTTCGTGATGAAAGACTTAAACCTATATATGAAGCTGTTCACGCACAGTTTGATGAGCAGTATCCAGAGCAGGAAGGCAAGATAGAAGAGTGCCTTTATAAAATTCAAAAATATGTTGTTCGTCGCTGGCTTCTTGATGATGGCAAGCGTGTTGACGGCAGAGGAATAGATGAAATCCGTCCACTTGCAGCTGAGGTTGACTTGCTCACAAGAGTTCACGGTTCTGGACTTTTCACAAGAGGTCAAACACAGGTTCTTACAATAACAACACTTGGGCCTGTAAGTGCCGCACAGATGCTTGATGGTATCGACGATGAGAGCAATAAGCGTTATATGCATCAGTATAACTTCCCATCATATTCAGTTGGAGAAACAAGACCAAGCAGAGGACCAGGCAGAAGAGAAGTTGGACATGGTGCGTTGGCAGAGAGAGCATTGCTTCCTGTTATCCCATCAGTTGCAGAGTTCCCATATGCGTTGCGTCTTGTATCTGAGGTTCTGTCCTCAAATGGTTCAACATCACAGGGTTCAATCTGTGCATCAACCCTTTCACTTATGGCTGCAGGTGTTCCAATCAAAGCACCAGTTGCAGGTATCTCATGCGGACTTGTAACAGAAGGCGACCGTTTCATGACAATGGTTGATATTCAGGGACTTGAAGATTTCTTTGGAGATATGGACTTTAAGGTTGCAGGAACTCACAAGGGTATCACTGCAATCCAGATGGATCTCAAGGTTGACGGTCTTACTCCTGCAATCATAAAAGAAGCTCTTGAAAAAACTCACAAGGCAAGAATTGAAATACTTGATAAGGTAATGCTTCCTGCAATTTCAGCACCTCGTGAAGAGCTTTCAAAATATGCTCCAAAAATGCTTACAACAAAGATTCCTGTTGAGAAAATCAGCGAAGTTATCGGTAAGCAGGGCAAGGTTATCCAGAAAATTTGTGCTGAATGTAACTGTAAGGTTGATGTTGAAGAAGATGGAACAATTTTCATTTCTTCAATTGATATTGATGATGCAAAGCGTGCGCTTATGATGGTTGAAACTATTGCAAATGACCCAGAGCCAGGCTCAATCTACAAGGGCATAGTAACAAGACTTATGAGCTTTGGTGTGTTTGTTGAAATAGCACCAGGTAAAGAGGGGCTTGTTCACATCAGCCGTCTTGATGTTAAGCGTACAGAAAAGGTTGAGGATTGCGTAAGCGTTGGTGACGAAGTTATTGTAAAGGTACTTGAAACCGATGAGCAGGGCAGACTTAATCTTTCAAGAAGAGATGCACTTATTGAGGTTGAAGGACTTGTTCCAGAAAACACAATTTCAGATGCACCTCCTCGTCGTCCACAGCACAGAGATTTCAACAGAAACAACAATGACAGAAGACGCTAATCTAAAATTCAACTATTACAGGGAGTGCAATCGTGCATTCCCTGTATTTTTTTATTGTATGGTAATATGCGATGTGGTATAATGATTGTAATTGTAATCTTGGCTGTTATGGCAACAATTAATTCGTTTTTTAATTGTTGTAAAGCAACCTATTTCTTATTTTAAAAAGGGGATTATTTTGATGGCGGTTTCAAAGGAATTTAAAAGAATTGTCGTCAAGGTCGGCACATCAACTCTGACATATGAAACTGGTAAAATGAACATTCACAGAGTGGCAAAGCTTGCAAGTGTTTTATCTGACCTTGTTAATTCTGGCATTGAGGTAGCACTTGTAACCTCAGGGGCAATCGGTGTTGGTGTTGGGAAGCTGGGGCTTAAAAAGAGGCCAACAGACACACAGGGTAGGCAGGCTGCTGCAACGGTTGGTCAATGCGAGCTAATGTTCATGTATGATAAATTTTTTAGCGAATACGGGCATACTATCGGACAGCTACTTATCACCAAGGGAGATGTTGATGACCTTGGAAGGCGTGAAAATCTCACAAACACCTTTGAAAAGCTTTTTGAATATGGTGCAGTTCCAATAGTTAATGAAAACGACAGTGTGGCTGTCGATGAAATAGTATATGGAGATAACGATACACTTTCAGCTATTGTTGCAAAGCTAATTGGGGCAGATATGCTGATAATACTTACGGATGCGGACGGTCTTTTTGACAGAGATCCAAGCGTTAATAAAAATGCAAGGCTTATTCCTATCGTTGAAAATATTGATGATGAGGTTATAAAATGTGCAGGTGGAAGTGGCACAACTCGTGGCACAGGCGGAATGGTAACAAAGCTACACGCTGCCGAAATTGCAACAAGGGCAGGGATAGACACAATAGTAATGAACGGAAAATCTCCGCAAAACATATATAAAGTACTGGAAGGAAGACCAATAGGCACACTTTTCAAAGCAAGGGGGTAAAGTATATTGACTTTACAAGAGATGGGTCAGCAGGCAATCTCTGCCAAAAGAGTGCTTGCAACAGCCAAAACAAGCCAAAAAAACAACGCATTAAAGGCAATTGCACAGGCATTAAGGGATAACTCAAAGACAATAATTGAGGAAAATAAAAAAGACCTTGAAAGCGGAAAGCGGTCAGGACTAAGCGATTCAATTCTTGACAGACTTGCACTTGACCAAAAAAGGATAGATGGAATCGCAAGCAGTGTGGAGGATATTATTGCTCTGCCTGATCCTATTGGAAAAACTCTTGGTGGCACAGTTAATGGGTGCGGAATGAAAATTGTCAAAATCAGTGTCCCACTTGGAGTTATTGCAGTCATATATGAGGCTCGTCCAAATGTAACGGCAGATGCTGCGGCACTTTGCCTTAAGTCTGGGAATGCAGTTATACTTCGAGGTGGCAAGGAGGCAATTAATTCAAACAAAATAATTGCAAAAACCATGCGAGATGCACTGTTAACAACAGATTTGCCACAGGATTGTATTCAGCTTGTTAGCGATACAAGCAGGGAAACAGCAAATGAGCTTATGAAACTTAATAAATATGTTGATGTACTTATTCCAAGAGGTGGAGCAGGGCTTATTAAAACAGTTGTTGAAAATTCAACAGTGCCTGTTATTGAAACTGGAGTTGGGAATTGTCACACTTATGTCGATAAAGACGCAGATATTGATATGGCAGCGAATATAATTTTTAATGCCAAGACATCTCGTCCATCTGTTTGCAATGCCTGTGAAAGCATTCTTGTACACAAGGATATTGCAGAAATGGCACTAATAGCAATTAATGAAAAGCTTCGTGAGAGGTCAGTGCTTATAAAGGGAGATGAAATAACCTGCGAAATTCTTCCCAATGCTGTAGCTGCGACGGAAGAGGATTGGGCGAAGGAATATCTTGACTATATTATTTCATGTAAGGTAGTTGGCAGTATTGATGAGGCTATTGACCACATTGCGAAATACGGCTCGGGTCACAGTGAATGTATTGTGACAGATAGCTATGAAGCTTCACAAAAATTTTTAAACGAAGTTGACGCTGCTGCAGTTTATGTAAATGCGTCCACAAGGTTTACAGATGGTGGGGAGTTTGGCTTTGGCGCGGAAATTGGAATTTCAACTCAAAAGCTTCATACAAGAGGGCCGTTAGGCTTGCCGGAGCTTACAACCATAAAATACACAATCTATGGCAATGGCCAGATAAGATAGGGAGGAGCAACAAATGCAGAGTTTAGCAAAGAAAAATAAATGGGCATTTCCGCTTGGCCTTGTAATAGTTTTGCTGGCGGTTATTGGAATAGTTTTTCTCATTTTGCTTGGAGTGAGGGGAGTTCAGAATATTTCAGATAATAGCCAGAAAAAGCAGAACTACGAAAAGTTTCTGATGCCCATAGTTATGAATGATCCCGACACATTTGACGATACTACACAGGCAAATATGGGACAGCTTCTTGATTCAACAATCTGGTCACTCTTAAAAAAGAATGTTGAAACAGACAAGTACGAGTATGTTGAAGATAAATTGATAATTCCGCAAAAGGATGTTGAAGAGCAGTTTGTAAAATTATTTGGAACAGATGTAAAGCCAGTCCATCAGACAGTTGACGGAAGTGAATATCAGTTTGAATATGATAAAGCACTTCAAGGCTACAAAATACCAATTTTCGGAATGGAAAACACATATACGCCAAAGGTGCTTGATATTGAAAAGAAAAGTAGTACGATTGTTCTGACAGTCGGATATATTTCAGGTTCAGAATGGAAGCAGGATGAACATGGTAAAATGATTGAGCCTGACCCCAGCAAATATGTTAAGATAACACTCAGAACAAAGGGTGATTCATATTTTGTCAGTGCAATTCAGGCAACAGATGCCCCGGAAAAGATAAAATAACAAAGATGCCCTCCGGTTTCGGAGGGCTTTTTTATAGTGATTATAAAATTTTGTTGGAAAATGTTGGTTTGATATATTACTATTAAATTTAGGACACAAAAAAAGCCGCCTCACTGGCGACCTTTTGGTTGAAATTTATTGGGCAACAATATTGATTTTCTCTATACATGACTTACAAACTTTAAGCCCCTTAAACTCAATAATGTCATCGAGTGAATCGCAGAAAATACACGCAGGTGCGTACTTTCTAAGAACGATTTTGTCGCCATCGGTAAAAATTTCAACTGAGCTTTCACTTTCGATAAGATTGAAAGCTTTGCGAAGCTCTTTAGGGAGAACCAAACGACCAGCTTCGTCGATGGGTCTCACGATGCCCGCTGATTTCATAACCCACACTCCGTTTCGATAAATTGCACGAAATTTCTTCCTGCAACAACAATATACCATAAAATGCCAAAAAAGTCAATGAATTTTGGAAGAAAAAGTCGAACATATTTTTCACCTTAACACAATATATTTTAAGAGGTGGTAATATGATGAACTATATATGGGCAGGAATGATAGTTCTTGCTTTTTTTTCGGCAATAACGCAAGGCAATATGCAGGAGCTGTCTGATTCCATAATGAAGGGAGGCACAGATTCAATCAATCTGTGCCTCAGACTATTGGGAATAATGTGCGTTTGGGGCGGACTTATGAAGATTGCAGAGAGGTCTGGGCTAACCAATGTGTTGTGCAAAGTGCTTTCTCCGCTAATAAAACTATTCTTTCCAAAAATGGATATAAAATCGCCGACAGCACAAGCACTTTCAATGAACATGACAGCAAATCTTCTTGGACTTGGTAATGCGGCAACACCTTTTGGAATTGAGGCAATGAAGAGAATGAATGCACAAAACCTGCAAAAAGGCGTGCCAACAAATGATATGGTTAAGTTAGTTGTACTGAACTCTGCATCTATGAGACTTATCCCAACAACTGTGGCAATGTTTCGTCAACAACATGGAGCAGCGGTACCAATGGACATTATGGTTGCATCATGGGTTAGCTCAGCGGTTGCATTAACCGTTGGAATGACGATGGTATGGTTGCTTGGAAGGAGAAAAAAACTATGAATGTTATCGGCTCATGGATTTTGCCAATAATGATTTTTTCTATAATAGTTTTTGGGCTGTTTCAGGGTGTCAATGTTTTTGAATGCTTTGTTGAAGGTGCAAAGGAAGGTGCAAAAACACTGGTGACAATAATGCCATCTCTTATTGGGCTTATCCTTGCAGTGACAATGCTCAATGCATCTGGAGCGCTTACAATACTTTCATGGGTTTTCAGCCCTATTTCGCATTTAACGGGAATTCCAGATGCAGTTGTTCCGCTTGCCATTTTAAGCCCAATATCGGGAAGCGGAGCACTTAGTATGTATGAAACAATGTTAAACGAATATGGAGTTGATAATTATATAGAAAGAGTGGCATCAATAATAATGGGTTCAACAGAAACAACCTTTTATGCCATTACGCTGTACTATGGAGCGGTAGATATAAAAAAGACACGCCACACAGTGCCAAGTGCATTAAGTGCGGACTTAACAAGCTTTATTGTTTCGTCGTGGATAGTGCGTCTGTTATTTTGACTTTGGATAAATAATATGATATTCTATTAGGCAGTTTAAAGGAAAAACAGGAGATTTATATGCTTAACAAACAAGTTGAAAAGATATTGCCAATGGTGCAAAAACCAGCAAGATATACAGGTGGAGAATTAAACTGTGTTATAAAAGATAAAAACACGGTAAAGCTTCGCTATGCGTTTTGTTTTCCAGACACATATGAAATAGGTATGTCGCATCTGGGAATGAAGATATTGTATTCACTTGTAAATCAGCGTGAAGATGCGTGGTGTGAGCGTGTTTTTACACCGTGGATAGATATGGAAGAGCAAATGAGAAAAAACAATGTACCACTATTTGCTTTAGAAAGTGGCGATGGGCTTGCAGAGTTTGATATTATCGGATTTACAATGCAATATGAGCTGAGCTACACCAATGTTCTCAATATGATTGATTTGGCAAACCTTCCTGTCTTGTCAAAGGACAGGACAAGCCTTACACCAATTGTGATTGCAGGTGGACCTTGTGTTTGCAATCCAGAGCCACTTGCAGATTTTATAGATTTGTTTTTGCCGGGCGAGGGTGAGGAAGTAACAAACGACCTTCTTGATTTGCTTAAAGAGCATAAGGAAAAGGGAAGTACAAAGCAAGAGTTTTTAAACGAAGCTTGTAAAATAGAGGGAGTATATGTTCCATCACTTTATGAGGTTAGCTATAATGATGACGGAACAGTGTGCAAAGTTATTGCAAGTGGAAATGCACCCGAAAAAGTAAAAAAGAGAATAATTAAGGATTTAGATAAAGCTTTTTACCCCACACACTTTGTTGTGCCATTCATTGAAACGGTACATGACAGGGTGGTAGAGGAGATTTTTAGGGGCTGTATAAGGGGCTGTAGATTTTGCCAAGCAGGATTTTTATACAGACCAATCAGAGAAAAACAGGCAAATACAGCAAATGACCAGTGTAGGACATTGTGCAAGACCAGTGGATACGACGAGATTTCTCTCTGCTCACTCAGCACAAGTGACTATACACAGCTTACAAAATTGCTAAACGATATGCTTGACTGGACGCAGGACGAGAAAATCAATGTTTCCCTTCCATCATTGCGTGTGGATAATTTTTCGGACGAGCTTGTTGAAAAGCTAAAGCTGATAAGAAGGAGCGGGCTAACTTTTGCACCAGAAGCAGGCACACAAAGGCTTCGTGACTCTATAAATAAGAATGTTACAGAGGAAGAAGTGCTAAAAACTTGCAAAAAAGCATTTGAGGGTGGATGGACAGGAGTTAAGCTTTATTTTATGCTTGGACTCCCAACAGAAACGCTTGAAGATGTTGGAGGTATTGCAGAGCTTGCACAAAAAGTAGTAGATGAATACTATAAAAATCCAAACAAGCCAAAGGGCAAGGGAGTAACAGTAAGTGTAAGTGCATCATCTTTTGTTCCAAAGCCTTTTACACCTTTTCAGTGGGAACCACAGGATACATCAGACCAGCTTCATGAAAAACAGCACCATCTTCAGAAGTCAGTTTCCACAAGGAAGATAAACCTTAGCTGGCACGAAGTGAACACAAGTTTGCTTGAAGGAGTATTTGCCAGAGGCGATAGAAAGCTTTGTAAAGTACTTTACCTTGCATGGCAAAAAGGGTGCAAGTTTGATGGTTGGGATGACCAATTTCGCTTTGACTTGTGGATGGAGGCGTTTGAGGAGTGCAAAATTGCTCCTGCATTTTATGCAAATCGTAAAAGAGAATTTGACGAAGTTCTTCCTTGGGACCATATGGACTATGGAATTGATAAGAATTTTTTAATAAGAGAAAATCAAAAATCACATATAGCAGAAACAACTCCGAACTGCAGACAAAAATGCTCAGGCTGTGGAACAAACAGGTTAAACGGGGGTAAATGCCATGCGATTGGTTAGAATACGCTTTGAAAAAACAGGGCAGACAAAGTACATATCGCATCTGGATTTGATGCGTTATATGTCGAGAGCAATGAAGCGGGCAGAAATTCCAATGTGGTATACAGAGGGCTTTAATCCCCGTCCGTATTTAACTTTTGCACTTCCGCTTTCATTGGGAACGCAGAGCCTGTGTGAGGCAATGGATATAAAGATAGAAAGTGAAATGTCAAATGAAGAGATAAGAGAACGCTTGTCACAGTCAATGCCAGATGGAATAAAAATCTATTCAGTTGAAGAAGCAAAGATGGATGCAAAAGAAATTGAGCTTGCTGAATATGATATCGAGATTGAGTTAAAGGCAGATGAAGTGAAAAACTTCTTTTTTAGCACGCAGGCTCTTCTTGGTGGAGCAGAGCTTGTTGTTGAAAAGCTTGGCAAAAAAGGCAGGCAAAAGGTATTAAAACAAATTAATCTTATTGAGTATATAAAAAGCTTTGAAGTAAATGAGCAGGATAGTGGCATAAAAATAACGGCGGTAATCTCTGCTGGAAACAGTGTAAATATAAATCCGTCATTGATAGTAGAGGCACTTTTAAGAGAGATAGGTATAAAACCACAGCTAATAAACATAACAAGAAAAAATTTGCAAACCCAAAGTGGAGAATTGTTCTTATAAAACTACTTGCAATAAAGGTCAAAGTGTGATATTATACTAAAGCATTTGTTTCCAAGCCATTATGGTTTTGGGGTTTAGTGCCAAGCAAGAGCTTAGTATTGAAGCGGACGGTCCTCTGCCACATTAGTGTTATGAACGTTCTGAATTTAAAGGAGGATTTTTCAATGGATGCACTCAAGGTTATAACAGAGGGACAGATAAGAGAAGACAAGCCACAAATCAGAATCGGTGACACTGTAAAGGTTCATGTTAAGATTCGTGAAGGCGAAAGAGAAAGAATACAGATTTTTGAGGGAACTATCATTGCTCGTAAGGGTAGCGGAGTTTCTGAAACTTTCACAGTTCGTCGTGTATCATACGGCGTTGGTGTTGAAAGAGTATTCCCAGTTAACTCACCCAATGTTGCAAAAGTTGAGCTTGTTCGTGCCGGTCGTGTTCGCAGAAGTAAGCTTTATTATCTTCGCGACAGAGTTGGTAAGGCAGCAAAAGTTAAAGAGCAAATCAGATAATTGAGAACTTTTTAAAGGGACAATTTTTATTGTCCCTTTTTTGCTATTTATTTTTCTTTTTATATTGGAACTTTCTTCTCTTTTGTTGTATAATAATTGCAGGGATATGGCACTTAATATGCCAATGCTCAAGGCGTGGGTACAAATCCTGCAAGTTTAACATTGAAAATTGTAAAATACAAAATATTTGATTGTGTTTCACAGTGCTTGATGCAAAAATAATTTTGTGCAAAGTACTCATACAATTAAATAAAACACAGCGTTGATTTAAAGTGAATTATGGGGTGAAAACTATGCGGAGGTCTGAAAGATATGTGGCAACATTTAAGGAAGAATCCCAGACTGTGCAAATTCACCCAATGGTATTAAATATATATGAATGGGCAGGGACGATTGTAACATCTTTTTTGTTCGTTTTCATTTTGCTCGCATTTGTTTTCAGGATTGCAACTGTTTCAGGCTCTTCAATGGAGCCAACACTGCAAAATGGCAACAGTATTATTGTGAGTAATCTTGAGTCAAGGTATAACTATGGAGATATTGTTGTTGTTTCTCAGCCAAATTTTCTTGACGAAAACCTTATAAAGCGGGTTATTGCTGTTGGAGGCGATACCGTCGATATTGATTTTGAAAAGGGAAATGTTTTTGTCAACGGAAAAAAGCTTAACGAACCATATCTTAACTCGCTGACAACAAGAAGGTTTCCAGATAATTTCAGTTTCCCTATCACTGTTCCGAATGGCGATCTGTTCGTGATGGGTGATAACCGCAACAATTCACTCGACAGTAGGTCGCAAAGCATTGGTTTTATAGATGAACGATATGTGTTTGGCAAAGCGTATTTAAGAATATTACCTTTTGGTGAATGGAGGATATATTGATGAATAACAACGGAAAAAAAGAGCCTGTTGATACAGTAAAGCAAGAAGAAAAGTCAGCACCAAAAGCTGAAAAAAGCCCTATAGGTGAGAATTGTGTAAAACCTGCGGGTAAAATTATTTCGACAATTTATGAAACTGCAAGCGTCTTTATATCGGCAATAATAATAATATTAGTATTGTTCACATTCGTATTCAGATTTGTTGGAGTTATCGGTGAGTCAATGTTGCCAACCCTTCACCAAGGGGATTGGCTTGTTATTTCACAGTACACACCAAGAATAACAAATGGCGATGTTGTTATCGTAACTCAACCCAATCAGTTTAATGAGAACATAGTAAAAAGAGTTATTGCAACAGGTGGTCAAACCATAGATATTGACTTCAATGAGGGATATGTTTTTATTGACGGAGTAATAATTGAAGAAAAATATATTAATAATAAAACTACTGACAAGTCTGATGTTGAATTTCCACTTAAGATACCACAGGGCTATGTGTTTGTAATGGGGGATAACAGACAGCATTCAACCGATAGCCGCTCGTCGCTTATCGGTCTTGTCAGAGAGGAATATATTCTTGGAAAGGCAGTCTATAATGTCTCGGTAGATAAAGGCTTTGTAGCACTCAACTAATTATGAATGATTTTCAAAAACAGGTAGTCCAGTGGTTTCCTGGGCATATGGCAAAAACACGCAGGCTGATTAAAGAGAGTCTGCCTCTTGTTGATGCAGTGACAGAGCTTGTGGACGCACGAATTCCACAGAGTAGCCGAAACCCGGAGCTTGATGAAATGACAGCAAACAAGCCACGCATTATTTTGCTAAACAAATGTGATATAGCAGACGATAATGCAACAAGACAGTGGATAGAATATTATACAAAGCAGGGCATTTCTGCCATTGCAGTTGACTGTAAAACAGGAAAAGGTCTTTCGGGGTATGATCCACTTGTGCGTAAGGCACTAAAAGAAAAAATCGAGTCAAACAATGCTAAAGGAATGCATGGAAGAGCGTTAAGGATAATGGTTGTGGGGATTCCAAACACTGGAAAGTCATCATTCATTAACCGTATGGCTGGCAAAAACCGCACACAGGTTGCAGACAAACCAGGAGTTACAAAGCGAAACCAGTGGGTTGTTGTTGGCAATGGAATTGAGCTGCTTGACACGCCTGGCGTGCTTTGGCCAAAGTTTGAGGATCAAAGTGTTGGCAACAAGCTTGCCTTTATTGGCTCTGTCAAGGACGAGATTATGGATAGTGAAACAATCGCTGTAAGGTTACTTGAAGTGCTAAAGGTTGACTATGCAGACAGGCTCTGCGAAAGATACAAGCTAAATTTGGCTTCGTGCGAGCTTGAATCATATGAGTTACTTCAAGAAATCGGAAGGAAAAGAGGAATGCTCATTAGCGGTGGTGAAATTGATACCGAACGAGCAGCAAATACTCTTTTGGACGAATACCGAGGCGGATTGCTCGGTAAAATAACACTTGAGCGACCAAAAATAAAATAACGCAAAGTGTGAAAGTCGCTTGTTTTGAAGGAAGATATTATGACATATGAATATGAACAGCAGGCACTCAATGAGGGCTTTAAATTAGTCTGTGGGATTGATGAAGCGGGAAGAGGGCCACTTGCAGGCCCTGTTTTTGCGGCAGCGGTGATTTTGCCAATGGGCTGTGAAATTGGTGGTATCAATGACTCGAAAAAGTTGTCAGAAAAGAAGCGAGAACAGCTTTTTGATATTATTACTGAAAAAGCTTTGGCATACAGCATTGCAACCTCAACCGAAAAAGAGATTGATGAAATAAACATTCTCAGGGCAACCTTTCTTGCAATGAATAGAGCTGTTGATGGGCTTTTATTAAAGCCGGATATTGCACTTATTGACGGCAACCAAAAGCCTGGGCTTGAAATTGAGCAGCGAACCATAGTAAAGGGTGACGCAAAGTCAATATCAATTGCGGCGGCTTCAATCCTTGCAAAGGTAAGCAGGGACAGATATATGCTTAAGCTTGCACAGGTATATCCCGAGTATCATTTTGAAAAGCATAAGGGGTATGGAACAAAGCTACACTACGAAATGTTGGAAGAATATGGTGTTTCAGATATTCACAGGAGAACATTTTTGAAAAAAATTCTGGAGCGTGAATGATTTGCAAAATGCAAATGCGAGGGGCAAGATTGGAGAGCGGTTGGCGGCAAGAGATCTTCGTGACAATGGCTACGAGATTATCGGAGCAAACTTTTACACAAGGTTCGGCGAAATCGATATTATAGCAACAAAAGGCAAATATATAGCTTTTGTGGAGGTCAAGACAAGGGCAGAGAACGGGCTTGGAACACCTCGTGAAGCGGTTGGATTTTCAAAGCAGGAAAAGCTTCGCAACACAGCACTGATATACCTTTCAAAAAACGAAACAAAGCTTCAACCAAGATTTGATGTTATAGAAATTATACTTGACAATAATGATGTACAAAAAAGCATCAACCACATAGAAAATGCGTTTGAATAAATTTTATAGAGGTACAAAACTATGAAGCTTTTTGACTTACATTGCGATACAATAACGGAATGTTCACTTGAGGGCAAACAGCTTGCAAAGAATGACCTGCACATATCGCTTAAAAAGGCAAGCTATCTTGAAAGCTACTGTCAGCTTTTTGCGATTTGGATGCCTGATGAGCATAGGGGAGAATATGCCTGTGCTTATTTTGAAGAGATTTTAAAAACATATAATGAGCAGATGGAAAAGAACAGCAAGCTTATCGCAATGTGCAGAACAGGTAAAGAACTTGAGAAGGCGGTTAATGATGGCAGGTTTGCAAGTATATTGACAGTTGAGGGTGGAGGCGCAGTTGCAGGAAATTTAGACAGAATAAATTACCTTTATGACTGCGGCGTAAGGCTTATGACCCTTACATGGAATGGCTCAAACGAGATTGCACATGGGTGCCTTTCGAGCAACAATAGCGGGCTGACAGACTTTGGTGTTAGTGCAGTGAAAAGAATGCAACAGCTTGGTATGCTTGTTGATGTGTCACATCTTAATGAAGCAGGATTTTACGATGTTGTGGAGCTTTCAAAGCAGAGCGAAAAGCCGTTTATAGCGACACATTCATGTAGCAATTCAGTATATAAACATTTAAGGAATTTGACAAATGAACAGATAATGTTAATAATAGATAGTGGCGGGCTGATAGGTCTTAACCTTTTTCGAAAATTCATAGGTGGAGACTGCGTTGACAAGGTCTATGCACACATTTATCAAATGCTCACCTTGGGTGCAGAAAAAACGCTTGCGATTGGCAGCGATTTTGACGGTTGCACAATAATTATGGAGCTTTTGGGGATTGATTCAATGCCAAAACTTTATGACTATCTTTTAAGTCGAAATATTTCTCAAAGCGTTGTTGACGATATATTTTTTAACAATGCCTATGATTTTTTTGTAAATAATTTAACCTAAACAAATGAGGGAACAGATATGTTTTTTACAAGCACAAGGGATAAGAGTGTCAGTGTCACTTCAGCACAGGCAATAACAATGGGAATTTCAAAGGACGGAGGTCTTTTCGTTCCACGGGAATTTCCAAAAATTTCAGCAAGCGACATTGAGTCAATCTCAAAGCTTGACTATATTGGCAAGGCAAAAAGAGTCCTGTCACTTTATCTTACCGACTTCACACAGGAAGAACTTGATAAGTGTGTAAACGGTGCGTATGCAAAGGGCAAATTCAGCTCTGATGCCATTGCTCCGCTTGTTTCACTTGACGATAACACTTCAATACTTGAGCTTTGGAAAGGGCCCACTTGTGCGTTCAAAGATATGGCACTTCAGCTCCTTCCATATTTGCTTACAACAGCCTCGTCAAAGGTTGCACCAGACAAGGAAATTGTTATTCTTGTTGCCACTTCAGGTGACACAGGCAAGGCAGCACTTGAGGGCTTCAAGGATGTTGAGGGAACAAAAATCCTTGTGTTTTATCCTGTTGATGGTGTCAGTGAAATGCAAAAGCTTCAAATGACAACTCAGGAAGGCAAAAATGTCAGCGTCTGTGCAATTAATGGCAATTTTGACGATGCACAAACTGGCGTTAAAGCCATCTTTACAAACAATGAAATTGCAAAAAGGCTTGAACAGTCAGGTATGATGTTCTCTTCAGCAAATTCAATAAACTGGGGAAGACTTGTTCCGCAGATAGTCTACTATGTCAGTGCATATTGCGACATGATAACTCAAGGCACAATAAAAAATGGCGAGCTGATGAATGTTGTTGTTCCGACAGGTAATTTTGGAAACATTCTTGCAGCATATTATGCAAAAAAGATGGGGCTTCCAATTGGCAAGCTAATCTGTGCATCCAATGCCAATAATGTTTTGACAGACTTTTTAACAACAGGCAGATATGACCGTAATCGAGCATTTCACACAACAACTTCTCCTTCAATGGATATTCTTATCTCAAGCAATCTTGAAAGACTTATCTTTGACCTTTGCGGAAAAGATGATAAAAAGCTTAATCAGTGGATGTCAGAGCTTGCAGCCGAAGGCGTTTATGATGTTGGCGATGAGATGATAAATGAAATAAGAGAGCTGTTTTGTGCGGGATTTTGTGATGATGAAGGAACAAAGGATTCAATAAAGCAGATTTTTGAAAAGTTCAACTATCTTTGCGACACACACACAGCGGTTGCAGTCAATGTTTGCAATCAGTATAGAGAAAAGTCGGGAGATAAAACCCCTGTTGTCATAGCATCAACAGCAAGCCCATTTAAGTTTTCAAACAGCGTGCTTGCCGCACTTGAAAGTTTTCAAAGCAATTCGGATGGATTTGCAGTTGCAGAAAGATTGGCAGAGCTTACTTCAACACAGATACCACAGCAATTGTCAGCACTAAAATCTAAAAAAGTTAGATTTACTCAGGTTTGTGACAAAAATGAAATGGAACAACAAGTGTTTGATATGCTTAGAATATAAATAATTAATTAAATGGCGGCGGAATGCTTCCGTCGCCATTAAAAAAATTTTTTTATTTGTAAAATCGTTAAGTTGCTTGAGTGTTTCCGTTTAATTTAAATGTTGAGCAGTTTGTATCTTCACAGCAAGTTGTCTTTGGGTTGCATTTTCCAACCTTTACGCTTGGTGCTGTGCAAGTGCTTTTACCATCGTGATAAGCACAGTTACAAACAGAACAATCAATTTTAGTTGAACAATCCATGTTAAATCCCTCCCTTCTAAATATATTCTAACCAAAAAACGAAAATAAATGAGGTCTAATATAATGTCAATTTTCGCAATTGGAGATACGCATCTTTCATTTTCCACAGATAAACCAATGGATATATTTCGAGGCTGGAGTGACTATACTGCAAGGCTTCAGAAGAATTGGTGTGCAATTGTAAGAGAAGATGATACAGTAGTCATTCCTGGCGATATTTCATGGGCAATGGACATTTCAAATGCCAAAAGCGACTTTGACTTTTTAAACGCATTGCCGGGTAAAAAAGTTATTCTAAAAGGAAATCATGACTATTGGTGGGCAACCATGAGAAGAATGAATGAGTTTTTGCTTGAAAATAATTTTAACTCAATTAAAATTCTTTTTAACAATTGTATTGAGGCTGGTGATTTTGCAATTTGCGGAACCAGAGGCTGGTTTTTTGACGACGAAACAATTGATGAGCAAAAGGTGCTTGCAAGAGAAGTTGGAAGACTTAAGACATCAATAGAAGCTGCAAAAAAAACGGGTAAAGAACCAATTGTATTTTTGCATTATCCACCGATAAATACAGTGTCAGTATGCCAGCCTATAATACAAGTGCTTAAAGAATCGGAAATAAAGCGTTGTTATTACGGACATCTGCATGGGGAATCTTTGAAGAGAGCATTCAGAAATGAGTATGAAGGCATAAAATTTGATGTTGTATCAGCAGATTTTTTAGAGTTTTGTCCAAAAATTATTGAAAATTTTTAAATTATAACTTTAGCCATAAAAAACAGTGGAAATTCAATATGAATTCTGATATAATGAGTTAGTTTAAATACAGCTTAAATGAAGTTAAGAAAGCAGGAGGATTTTTAGATGAGTTTAAAAACTTCAAAAAAAATTGACACAAATGTCTACGAGCTTGAGATTACAATAGATGCAGGAGCTTTTGAGCAAGCAGTTCAAAAGGCATATCACAAGCTTAAAAACAAAATAGCAGTTCCAGGTTTCCGTAAGGGAAAGGCACCGCGTCCAATGGTTGAAAAAATGTACGGTGCAGAGGTTTTCTATGAGGATGCAATTGATATCCTTTATCCAGAAGCAGTTGAAGGTGCAGTAAAAGAAGGCGATCTCAAAATTGTTGATATGCCTTATGATGTTGAAGTTCCTGAGATTGGCAAGGATGGAGCTCTAATAAAACTTAAAGTAACAGTTAGCCCAGAAGTTGAGCTTGGCGATTATAAGTCACTTTCAGCAACAAAGGCACCTGTTAAAGTTGAAGATTCTGAAATTGACGAGCAGATTAACCAGATTCTTGAAAGAAGTGCTCGTTACATCAGCGTTGATGACAGAGCAGTTGAAGATGGCGACATGGTTGCAATTGATTTTGATGGCTATGTTGATGGCAAAGCTTTTGAGGGCGGCAAGGCAGAAAACTATGACCTTACAATCGGCTCTGGTGCATTTATTCCAGGATTTGAAGAGCAGGTTATCGGACACAAGATTGGCGAAAATTTTGACATTAATATTACTTTCCCAAATGAATATGCAGAGGCTCTTGCAAACAAGGATGCAGTATTCAAAATTAAAATAAATGATATTAAGCAAAAGGAACTTCCAGAGATTAACGATGAGTTTGCAAAGGATGTCAGCGAATTTGACACAATGGAAGAGTTCAAGGCTGACCTTCATAAGCAACTTGAAATTAGAAAGCAGGATGAGTCAGAAGCTGGCGTAGACGATCAGATTCTTGAGCAGCTTGCAGGTCTTGTTAAGGCTGAAATTCCACAGGCTATGATTGAAAGAAGAATGGACGAAAGTGTAAATGAGTTTGCATACCGTATGCAGTCTCAGGGAATGGAGCTTGACACATATCTTCAGTTTACTGGAATGACAAGGGACTCTTTCCGTGAGAGTCTTCGTGAAAAATCAGAAACTCAGGTTAAAATCAATCTTGGACTTGACAAGGTTGTTGAGCTTGAAAATATAGTAGTAACAGACGAAGCTATTGAGAATGAATACAATAGACTTGCAGAAATGTATGGTGTTGAAGCAGATGTTGTAAAGAAGGCAATTCCGGTTAGCGAAGCAACATCAGGACTTAAAACAACACAGGCTCTTGAGATTATCAAAAAGACTGCAAAAATAACAGAAGAAAAAGTAGCAAAGAAAGCATCTGGCGATGTAGAAGAGAAGAAGCCAGCTGCCAAAAAACCAGCAGCCAAAAAGCCAGCTGCTAAAAAACCAGCTGCTAAAAAGGATACAGAAGAAAAAGTAGAAACAAAGAAGCCAGCTGCCAAAAAAGCAGCAGCAAAAAAGACCGAGGAAAAATAAATTAGTTTATTGTTACAAATAATGGCAATAATTGATATAAGGAGGTTATATTTTTATGAGTTTAGTACCTTACGTTATAGAGCAAACCAATAGGGGAGAGCGTTCGTATGACATATTTTCCCGTTTGCTGAATGATAGGATTATCGTTCTTTCTGAGGAAGTTAACGATACAACTGCAAGTTTAGTAGTTGCACAGCTTTTGTATCTTGAGGGGCAGGATGCAGAAAAGGATATAAGCCTTTATATTAACAGCCCTGGTGGTTCGGTAAGTGCTGGATTTGCAATTTATGACACCATGCAATATATCAAATGTGATGTTTCAACAATCTGTATGGGTCTTGCCGCAAGTATGGGAGCTTTTCTTCTTTCATCAGGAGCAAAGGGAAAGCGTTTTGCTCTTCCAAACAGCGAAATAATGATTCACCAACCTTCGGGTGGTGCGCAAGGTCAGGCTACTGACATCAAAATTGTTGCTGACCATATTCTCAAGACTAAGGAGAATTTGAATAAAATTCTTTCTGAAAATACAGGCAAACCAATTGAGATAATCGCACAGGATACAGAGCGTGACAACTTTATGAATGCTCAGGAGGCTCTTGAGTACGGTCTGATTGACAAGGTTCTTTTAAAGAGATAAATCGATGGAGGTATCCCGATGCCAAGAGATGATGAAAGAGATAATTCCGTAATTCGCTGTTCGTTTTGTAATAAGACACAGGACCAAGTTGAAAAACTTATTGCAGGTCCAGGTGTATTTATTTGTGACGAGTGCGTAACTCTTTGTCAGGATATTATTGATGAGGATGTGCCTCAACGCCGAAAGCAGACAGCGATCAAAACAAAAAAAGTCTTGCCAAAGCCACACGAAATCAAGGAGATGCTTGATGAGTATGTCATTGGACAGGACAAAGCAAAAGTTTCTTTGAGCGTTTCAGTTTATAATCATTATAAAAGAATATATTATGGCAACACTTCGGATGTTGAAATTCAAAAGAGCAATGTTCTTCTTTTGGGTCCAACAGGTGTAGGAAAGACAATGCTTGCACAAACACTTGCCAGAATTCTTGATGTTCCATTTGCCATTGCAGACGCAACAACTCTTACAGAGGCAGGATATGTTGGAGAGGATGTTGAGAACATTCTTCTAAGGCTAATTCAAGCCGCTGACTATGATGTTGAGCGTGCACAGATGGGAATAATTTATGTTGATGAAATCGACAAGATAGCACGAAAGTCAGAAAATCCATCTATTACTCGTGATGTTAGTGGCGAGGGTGTTCAGCAGGCTCTTCTAAAAATTCTTGAAGGCACTGTGTCAAATGTTCCTCCACAAGGTGGACGAAAGCATCCACAGCAGGAGTTTATTCAGGTTGACACAACCAATATTTTATTCGTATGCGGTGGTGCATTTGACGGAATAGAGAAGCTTGTTGAAAAGCGTAAAGGAAATTCAGGAATGGGATTTGAAGTTGAAGTTAAGGCAAAAGCCAAGATGGATATTTCCGAAGCAATGGACAGTGTGATCCCTCAGGATTTGGTCAAATTTGGTCTTATTCCTGAAATTGTTGGAAGAATTCCTGTTATCACAGCACTTGAATCACTTGATAAGGAAGCACTTGTTCGAATTTTATCAGAACCCAAAAATGCTTTGGTAAAGCAGTATCAAGAGCTGTTTAAAATGGATGAGGTAGATTTGAACTTTGAAGCGTCTGCACTTGAAGCAATAGCAGAGCAGACTTTGGAGAAAAAGACAGGAGCAAGAGGACTTCGTTCAATCATGGAAAAGGTGCTTCTTTCATGTATGTATGACATTCCGTCAGACCATACAATTGAAAAGGTCACTATTACACCGCAGTGTGTAAATGATAGTCTTCCGCCTCTTCTTGAAAAGGATCCAAACAGAAAGCCAACAAAGCTATTTTCATCGCCTGCCTTACCTCCCAAAAAAAGCAGAGGGACAGCAGTTTAATTAACCACTTAGCGGAGAATTTTAATTCTCCGCTTTTTCTTTTGCACAATAATTCCCAAGCAATACTTGTTGATTATGATAGTGAAATATTGTATAATTAGCTATTATGTATACAAATTTATATATTTACTTCAATGGAGAAAATTATGAGTAGAACAGAATTGATAAAAGAAAAACTGCCAATAGTTGCCCTAAGGGGACTTGTAGTTTTTCCAAATATGGTGTTGCACTTTGATGTTGCAAGAGAAAAGTCTATTGCGGCTGTTCGTGCTGCAATGGAAGACAATCAACAGCTTTTTTTGATAACACAAATAGATGTTAAAACAGATGACCCGAGCCTTTCGGATTTGTTCAAAATTGGCGTAGTTGTGCGGATAAGGCAGATAGTAAGATTGCCAAACAGTAAAACTCTGCGTGTTGTGGTTGAGGGAATAAGAAGGGCAGAGATTGAAAAGCTCGATGAAGATTGTGAATATCTTTGCGGCATGATAAAAGAAAAGAGAACATCAAAAATTGCGAGCAAGGACAAGGATATGGAGCTTGCTCTTGTTCGTCATGCAAAGGATATTTTTGACCAGTATTCGGATATAGCTCCAAAAATGCCACCAGATGTAATGCTAAGTATAATGACAGATGAAAAAGCAGGTTCACTATCGGACTACATTGCTTCTGTGCTAACCATAAATTTTGTAGAAAAACAAAAAATTCTTGATGAGCTTAATTCAATGAAGCGTCTTGAAAATATCTGCACAATGCTTACAAAAGAAACAGAGCTTTTAGAGATTGAGGATGAAATTGCTCAAAGAGTTTCTGAACAGGTTGACAAAAATCAAAAGGATTATTATCTTCGTGAGCAGATGAAGGCTATTTCAATTGAGCTTAATGATGGCGAAGATGAATTTGCAGAGATTGAAGGATATCGTGAAAAGATAATGTCACTTGAAAGCTGTGACGAAGACAGTAAGCAAAAGCTCCTTAAAGAGTGCGACAGATTGGCAAGAATGGGAGCTTCTTCATCAGCGGAAGCAACAGTCGTAAGGAACTACATAACAACTTGCCTCTCACTTCCATGGGGAAAATATACAAAAGACAACTTGGACCTAAGCAAGGCACAAAAAATTCTTGATAAAGACCATTATGGGCTTAATGCCGTAAAGGACAGGATAATTGAGCTTCTTGCTGTCCGCAAACTTTCTCCGGACATCACAGGGCAGATAGTTTGTCTTGTTGGACCTCCGGGAGTTGGTAAAACATCAATTGCACGCAGTCTTGCAAAGGCAATGAACAGGGAATATGCAAGGATTTCTCTTGGCGGTATTCGTGACGAAGCTGAAATAAGAGGACACAGAAAGACATATATAGGTTCAATGCCTGGCAGAATAATTAATGCACTTGTAAGCTCAAAGAGTAGTAATCCACTTATTTTACTTGATGAAATTGACAAGCTTGGCACAGACTATAAGGGTGACCCATCGTCTGCATTGCTTGAAGCACTTGATGGAGAGCAAAATTTTGCTTTTGTAGACCACTACATAGAAATTCCATATGATTTAAGTAAAGTACTTTTCATAACAACGGCAAATGACAAATCTACAATTCCAGCAGCTTTGCTTGACAGAATGGAAGTTATAGAGCTGTATAGTTATACTCATGAGGAAAAGTTCAATATAGCGAAAAACCATTTGGTGACAAAGGAACTTAAGGCACATGGTCTTAAGGCTTCAAATTTGAAGATAACAGACGAATCACTTCGCCAGATTATTGATGGATACACAAGAGAAGCAGGAGTTAGAAAGCTTGAGCGTCAAATTGCAAAGGTCTGCAGAAAAGCCGCAGTTGGAGTTGCAAAAGGCGAAATGAAAAAAATGACTCTTAAGCCAGACGGAATAGAAGCAATTTTAGGACCTATAAAATACAAGGATGATAATGTATTGGGGGATGAAATTGGTGCGGTTAATGGGCTTGCATGGACATCTGTCGGCGGAGAAATGCTTAAGATAGAAGTTGTGATAATGAATGGCAAGGGCAATCTTGAGCTAACAGGTTCGCTTGGAGATGTCATGAAAGAGTCTGCAAAGGCAGCAATAAGCTATATAAGAAGCAGAGCGGTTGAACTTGGTATAGATGAAAACTTTTATAAGGACAAGGATATACATATTCATGTTCCAGAAGGTGCAGTGCCAAAGGACGGGCCATCAGCAGGCGTAACGATAACAACAGCGCTTGTATCAGCACTCACAAGAGTTCCTGTCAAAGGAGATGTCGCAATGACGGGTGAAATCACTCTTCGCGGCAAGGTTCTTCCGATAGGCGGTCTTAAAGAAAAGTCAATGGCAGCATATAGAGCGGGAATTAAAACGATAATAATACCAAGCGATAATTCATCTGACATAGCAGAGATTGACAATGCTGTAAAGTCATCAGTTCATTTTATACCAGCAAAGACACTGGATGATGTGCTTGAAATAGCACTTATAAAGTCACAGCCAAGTGTAAAAATAGACTATAATAAGTCAATAAAAAAAGATGTTGGAGTAAGCTATGAAATTTGACAACGCAGAATTTGAAGCATCGTTTGGAACTTTTGAACAGATGCCAAAATCAATAAAGCCAGAAATTGTCTTTGCAGGACGCTCAAATGTTGGCAAGTCGTCACTGCTTAACAAAATTCTTAACCGTAAAGCACTTGCTCGTGTCAGTGCTTCTCCGGGAAAGACAATAACCATAAACTTTTTTAAGCTGGACAAGGCAAGGCTTGTTGACTTGCCTGGCTATGGATATGCAAAGGTATCTCAAAGCGAAAAAGTTCGCTGGGCAAAGATGATGGAATCATATTTTAATGCAGGCAGGGATATAAAGCTTGTAGTCCAACTTATCGATATGCGTCATAGCCCAACAAAAGATGATTTGCAGATGCTTGACTTTTTAACACAGCTTGAATTTCCTTTTATTGTTGCACTTACAAAGAGTGACAAGCTAAACAAAGCCGAATATAAGCAGCAGCTTGAAAGTCTTCAAGAGCAATTATCAGGATATGGGGCATCACGGGTTATTCCTTTTTCCTCAAAGAGCGGAGAGGGAGCAGATAGCATAAAAGCGGCTATTGAAAAAGCACTGGGATAGTGAAATAAAAGGAGAGATGAGAATGTTTGTATCGGATTGTTTGTCAATTAATGAAGAAGGACACCTGACAATCGGGGGTTGTGATACAACAGAGCTTGCAGAAAAATACGGCACGCCACTTTATGTGTTTGATGAGATACAGATAAGGCAAAACTGCCGGGATTATGTTAAATCTATTGAGGATAACTATGGGGGTAAAGGTCTTGTACTTTACGCCAGCAAGGCATTCTCGTGCCTCGAAATGTGCAGAATTTGTGCATCAGAGAATATGGGACTTGATGTTGTTTCAGGTGGTGAGCTTCACACAGCACTAAAAGCAGGATTCCCGGCAAAAAAAATATTTTTTCATGGAAATAACAAGACTAAAGATGAGCTTGAGTTTGCATTATCAAGCAATGTTGGAAGAATAATTGTGGATAATATTACAGAACTTAATATGCTAAATGAGCTTGCCCATGCACATGATAAAATAGCAAAGATAATGTTCCGAATAAAGCCTGGGATTGATGCCCATACACACAGCTTTATAAGAACAGGGCAGATAGATTCAAAATTTGGATTTGCACTTGAAACTGGCGAAGCTATGGAGGCTGTTAAACTCACAGCGACAATGGAAAACATTGAACTTTATGGTGTTCATTGCCACATCGGTTCAAATATCTTTGATGTCGAGCCATTTGAACACGCAGCAAAAGTAATGGTTGAGTTTATAGCAAAAATCAAGGCAGAAACCAATATAGAAATAGTTGAGCTTAACCTTGGTGGTGGCTTTGGTATAAAATACATATCAAGTGATGAGCCAGTAGCCTATGGCGACTATATGAGCAAGGTTGCAAAGGTGGTTAACAGCACTTGTGAGCAGTTTAATCTTAATACACCAAAGATTTTAATTGAGCCAGGCAGGTCAATCATTGGCTCAGAGGGAATAACGCTTTATAAAGTTGGAAATGTTAAAGAAATTCCAAATATACGCACCTATGTTTCAATAGACGGTGGAATGGTCGATAATCCTCGCTATATTCTCTATCAATCAAGCTACGAGATTATGTGTGCGAATAAGGCAAACGAGCCAAAATCACAGGTCGTGACCATTGCAGGAAAATGTTGCGAAAGTGGTGACCTTATTCAAGAGGATGCAAAGCTTCAAAAGGTTGAGCCTGGTGACACTATTGCAGTTCTTTCCACAGGAGCATACAACTATTCAATGGCATCTAACTATAACAGGATTCCACGACCAGCAGCCGTAATGGTAAAGGACGGAAAAGCGCGAGTAATAATCAATCGTGAGAGCTACGAGGACATAACAAGAAACGATATCTGATAATTTAATAAACATAACAAACCCGCATGAAATAATGAAGACAAAGGTCAAATTACTTTGAAAAATCATTATTAAATGTGGGCTTTTGTAATATTTTAGTATACAAAAATTGATTCACCCCACTTTACTTTCAAGGTTTAGTGTGCTAAAATATAGCTGTAAACCTTGGGAGGCTATTATATGAATAACAAAATCAAAGATGATAATATCGATTTTTTGTTTAAAGCCATTTTAGCTCTTGAAAACATGGACGAGTGTTATGACTTTTTCGAAGACCTCTGCACAATTAATGAGCTAAAATCTATTTCTCAACGCATAGTTGTTGCAAAAATGCTCACCAAAAAGCGGGTATATAGTGACATAGTGTCAGAAACTGGAGCATCAACAGCAACAATAAGTCGTGTAAACCGTTCGCTCAGCTATGGCTGTGGCGGATACGATAAAGTTTTTGAAAGAATTGACAAGGAAGACAAAAAATGAGTTACTGCGATTTTGCAGAATTTTATGACATTTTAACTGAAGATATAGACTATAAAAGCCAAGCAAAATACCTTTTAGACTTACTTTTTGAAAACGGAGTAAGCGGTGGTATTCTGCTTGATTTGGCGTGTGGCACTGCAAGCCTTTCAATTCCACTTGCAAAGGCAGGGTTTGATGTTGTTGCAGTTGATGAAAGTGAAGATATGCTGAGCGTTGCAAGGGCAAAGATTGATGAGGCATCGCAAGGCGGCATATTGCTTCTGTGTCAAAGTATGCAGGAACTTGAGCTTTATGGTACTGTGGATGCAGCAATTTGTATGCTTGACAGCCTTAACCACCTCGACAGTTTTGAGGATGTGGAGCTTGCACTTTCAAAGGTATCTCTGTTTATGAATCCTGACGGAATATTTATTTTTGATGTAAACACTCCATATAAGCACAGCCAAATTCTTGGTGACAATACCTTTGTAATTGAAAATGAAGAGGTATTTTGTACATGGCAGAATGAATATGATGTTGATGAAAACACAGTAGATATGACTCTTGACTTTTTTAAAAAATGCAGTAAAAATAATAATTATGTAAGGACAACGCAATATATTACCGAAAAAGCATATGATATAGATAAGATTTTAAAGCTTCTCTATCAAATCGGATTTGAGATAGTGGCGATATATGATGATATGAGCAAACAGGCCACCGATATTAAAACTGAAAGAGCAATTTTTGTGGCAAGAAAGGTAAAATAAATGTCTAAACTTGTAAGATGTATTTCAAATGACGGAACCCTATGTATTATGGCAACAGATACAACAGATATAGTAGCAGCATCGCAAAAAATTCATAGCACAAGTGCGGTTGCATCGGCGGCACTTGGAAGATTGCTCACAGGAGCTTCGCTGATGGGTTCAATGCTAAAAGGCGAAAACGACAGTATAACACTCCGCTTGAATGGTGAAGGGCCAGCTGGTTCTGTAATTGCCGTTTCGAACAGCGACGGAGATGTAAGGGGCTATATTGCAAATCCCGATATTGAGTTGCCACTTAATGTAAAAGGCAAGCTTGATGTAGCTGGGGCAGTGGGCAAAAATGGCACCTTAACCGTCATGAAGGACTTAGGACTCAAGGAGCCGTATATCGGTCAAATACCTATTGCTTCAGGTGAGATAGCAGAGGATATAACAAGCTATTATGCAACAAGTGAACAAACCCCAACGGTCTGTGCCCTTGGAGTTTTGGTGGACTCAAGAGATAGGTCAATAATAAAAGCTGGGGGCTTCATGATACAACTCCTGCCAACAGCGTTTGACGACACAATTGATGCAGTTGAGAGATGTATAAAAGGTGTTGAGCCAGTAACAACAATGCTCGTGCAGGGCTTTACTCCAGAGGATATTTGCAAGGCAGTGCTTCCTGAATTTACGCTTGAAGTGCTTGACGAGGCGCAGACCGAATATAAGTGTAACTGCTCAAAGCAGCGAGTACAAAAGGCATTGATAAGTCTGGGTGAAAAAGAGCTTGAAAGCCTTGCGCAAGAAGAGGAAACAGAAGTTTGTTGCCATTTCTGCTCAAATAAATATAACTTTTCTTCTTCGGACATAAAACGCATACTAAAAAACGCAAAAAATCAATAATTTTTTGCAAAGATGTATTGACATATTAATAAAATTATAGTATAGTAATCATCGTCGCTGTTGCGCAATAGCGTTGGAGTGACATCGTGGGAGCATAGCTCAGCTGGGAGAGCATCTGCCTTACAAGCAGAGGGTCACA
>JAVVSD010000003.1:0-143669 GCA_036654375.1 Oscillospiraceae bacterium | reverse complement strand
GTTATCGAAGCAGGTGAAAAAAGCGGGTCACTAATAACAGCGTCGCTTGCACTTTCGCAGGGACGCGATGTCTTTGCAGTGCCTGGAGATATTGTAAGCTCGGCATATACAGGGGCAAACAAGCTGATAAGAGATGGTGCAAGACCAGTGTTTTGTGCAATGGATGTTTTGGAGGAATATTCCTATCTTTATCCAGATACACTTGACTTGTCGGAAGCACAAAAGCCACTGACTCCAGCATCAGGAGCATATAAACCGCAAAGCCAAAAGGCGCAAATGCACGCACAAAAAGCTGAGCTTGTAAATGGGCAGGAACAAAAGTATACAGCAATAAAAAGGGATATAACGGTAAGCGTGAGTGAGGTTGCAAAACAGATTTATGAGCAATTTTCAAGCGAACCGTTACATATAAACGATATAGCACAAAGGACAGGGCTTGGTGCAAGCGAGATTTTGGGAGCACTTACAGAGCTTGAGATTTTTGGCTATATCACATTGATGCAGGGAAGAAAATATATTATAAAATAGAGGATGGTAGACAAGTTTATGTCAAAACTAATTATCGTTGAGTCTCCAACTAAAATAAAAACAATAAAGGAGCATCTTGGCAGCGAATATGAGGTTGCGGCTTCTATGGGCCATGTAAGAGATTTGCCCGCAGCAAAGCTGAATGTTGATGTTAAGAATAATTTTGAACCCAAATATGCAATAATAAAGGGCAAGGAGAAGCTTGTTAAGGAACTTAAAAAAGCTGTTGAAAACAGCGACGAAGTGTTTCTTGCAACCGACCCTGATCGCGAAGGAGAGGCAATATCTTGGCATCTTGCTTCCTTGTTGGGTATTGACTTGACAAAAGCCTGTCGAGTAACTTTTAACGAAATTACAAAAACGGGAATAAAAAATGGAATCCAAAATCCACATATGATTGATATAGACCTTGTTAACGCACAGCAGACAAGGAGAATTCTTGACAGGCTTGTTGGATACAAGCTCAGTCCTTTTGTTTCACAAAAAATCCGCAGAGGTCTTTCCGCAGGTCGAGTGCAGAGCGTTGCCGTGCGACTTATCGTTGACCGAGAAGATGAAATAAAGGCATTTGTTCCCGAAGAATATTGGTCAATCGACGCAAAATTTACAGCCACATCATCGCGTAAGGCTTTTTCTTCTGCGTTCACAGGTGACGAAACAGGAAAAGTTAAGATTACAAATAAAGAGCAGACAGACGATTATTTAAAAAGACTTGACACATCAAAATATGCAGTCACATCAGTCAAAAAAGGCACAAGAAAAAAGCAACCCGCACCACCATTCATAACATCAACACTCCAGCAAGACGCATCCCGCCGCCTTGGATTTCAGACAAGAAGAACAATGAAGGTTGCACAGGAGCTTTATGAAGGTGTTGATATCAAGGGGATAGGGACAGCTGGTCTTATAACATACATGAGAACTGACTCACTTCGCATATCAGAAGAAGCAAGAGAGCAGGCAAAGGATTTCATAACTGAAACATATGGAGAAAAATACTTGCCTGAAAAGCCAAGATATTTTAAGTCACGCAACAATGCACAGGACGCACATGAAGCGATAAGACCAACCATGATTTCACTTACACCAGACAAGGCAAAAGAAAGCCTTTCACCAGAGCAGTTAAAGCTCTACACACTTATCTGGCAACGCTTTGTTGCAAGTCTGATGGCAACCTGCATTCAAAACACAGTAAAAGTTGAGATAAAGGCAGTTGACGAGAAAGACAGCTTTGATACAGCATCAAAGTTTTGCACATTTTCAACCAGCGGATACTCCATAAAGTTTGACGGTTTCACAACTCTTTATGATGCAGATACAGAAGACGAGGAAAGCGGAATAAAAATTCCAGAGCTTGTAAGTGGAGATTTGCTCAAGGTCAAGGACATTTTAGGAAATCAGCATTTTACACAGCCACCAGCAAGATTTACAGAAGCATCACTTGTAAAGGCATTGGAGGAAAACGGAGTTGGACGACCAAGCACATATGCCTCGATTATAACAACAATAGTGAGCCGAGAATATGTAATAAGAGATGGAAAAATGCTAAAGCCGACAGAACTTGGCGAAGCAACAACAAACCTATTAAAATCGCGTTTCCCAAAATTCGTCAGTGCAAAGTTTACAGCACAGATGGAAACCTTCCTCGATGAGGTAAGTGAGGGAAAAGAAGAATATGTAGAAGTAATTCGTGAATTTTACGATGACCTTGAGGAAACACTTAAAAAAGCAAAGGTAGAAATGGAAGGCATAAAAATTCAGCTTGCAGAAGATTTGACAGATATTCCGTGTGACAAATGCGGGAAATTGATGGTTATAAAAACTGGTCGTTTTGGAAAATTCCTTGCGTGTCCAGGATATCCCGACTGCAAAAACACAAAGCCACTTATTCAAGAAACGGGCGCACTTTGCCCAAAATGCGGTGGCAAAATCATTCAGAGAAAATCAAAAAAAGGCTATGTTTTCTATGGTTGCGACAATTATCCAAACTGTGACTTCATAACTTGGGACCAGCCAACAAAGGACCTTTGTCCACAGTGCCAAAAGCATTTGTTCAAAAGAAAGGGCAGTCTTGTCTGTCTTGCCGAGGGCTGTGGGTATGAAATAAAGACAGCAGAAAAGAAGAAATCAGCAAAGGACGAGGAGAAAGCAAAGGATGAGTAAAAAAGCTGTTGTTGTCGGAGCGGGGTTTGCAGGTGTTGAGGCGGCAATGCAACTTGCAAGCCAAAACATAACCGTTGAACTCTTTGAGCAGAAACCACAAAGATTTTCTCCGGCACACAAAAGCAACGATTTTGCAGAGCTTGTTTGCTCAAACTCGTTCAAAGCGATGCGTGTTGAGTCTGCGGCGGGGCTGCTAAAAGAAGAGATGAGAAGGTTTAACTCTGTCTGCGTTGCGTGTGCAACGGAATGTTGTGTGCCAGCGGGTGGAGCGCTCTCTGTTGACAGAGATGCGTTTTCAAAAATGGTAACCGAGCGGGTTTGCAACAATCCAAATATAATAATCCACAGGCAGGAGATTAAAGAAATTCCAAAGGCAGATGCCGTAATTATAGCGGCAGGGCCACTTGTTTCTGATGCTCTTGCAGGTGAAATTGAAAAGTTGTGTGGAGATTCACTTCACTTTTTTGATGCGGCTGCACCAATAGTCAGTGCAGATAGTATAGACATGGACAATGCCTTTTTTCAGTCAAGATATGACAGAGGAGATGGCGATGACTATATAAATTGTCCGATGAACAAAGAGGAGTACGAAATCTTTTATGAAGCACTGAATAATGCCGAAAGTGCGGAGCTTCATGAGTTTGATAAGAAAAAAGGTGTGTACGAGGGGTGTATGCCAATTGAGGTTATGGCATCTCGCGGGGCAGACACAATGCGATTCGGACCTTTAAAGCCGGTGGGGCTTCGCGACCCACGGACAGGGCATAGACCATATGCTGTTCTTCAGCTTCGCAAAGAAACCAAGGAAGGTTCAATGTATAATCTTGTTGGATTTCAGACAAACCTAAAATTCGGCGAGCAGAAACGAGTTTTTGGG
Source organism: Oscillospiraceae bacterium (assembly GCA_036654375.1). GTDB lineage: Bacteria > Bacillota > Clostridia > Oscillospirales > Acutalibacteraceae > RZYX01. Next base: position 140,101 of record JAVVSD010000003.1, on the reverse strand, counting down.
CTTATCCCAGCACTCAAGAATGCGGAATTCTTGAGATTTGGTGTTATGCACCGCAACACTTTTATAAATTCTCCACAGCTTCTTTTGGCAGATTTTAGCTTTAAAAGTGTGCAAGGACTTTATTTTGCGGGGCAGATAACAGGTGTTGAAGGCTACATGGAATCAGCATCATCAGGCATACTTGCAGGGATAAATGCCAAAAGATACCTTTGTGGTGAAGCACCGCTTATTTTGCCACAAACCACAATGATGGGAGCACTGGCAGGGTATATAAGTGACCAGTCGGTAAAAAATTTTCAGCCTATGGGTGCAAATTTTGGAATACTTCCACCACTCGATGAACATATTAGAGATAAAAAGCAAAGATATGTAGCACTCGCAAACAGAGCGCTAAAGACAGCAGGGGGAAGTTTAGATGAAGGTTATTGTTGATGCGTACGGTGGGGACAATGCGCCGCTTGAAATTTTAAAGGGTTCAGCAATGGCAAGCAAAGAGCTTGATGTTGAAATAATTCTGTGTGGAAAAATAAATGACATCAAAGAGTGTGCTGCACAAAACCACATAGATATAAGTAAAATGGAAATTGTTGATGCGCCTGATGTTATTGAAACTTGCGGAAATCCAAGGGATATAATCAAAAATTCTGAAAAATCCTCAATGGCAATGGGGCTTAAAGCACTTGCGGCGGGCAGGGGAGATGCGTTTGTATCTGCCGGCTCAACAGGGGCGCTTGTAATGGGTTCAACTTTCTATGTTAAAAGGATAAAGGGAGTCAAAAGAGCAGCACTTGCGGCAATCATGCCGTCGGACACTGTTCCGTTTATGCTGATGGACTGCGGAGCAAACATTGAATGTACAGCCGAAACGCTTGCGCTATTTGCTGTGATGGGGAGCATTTATATGAGCAAGGTGCAGGGAGTTTCAAATCCTCGAGTTGGGCTTGCAAATATCGGCACAGAGGAGTCAAAGGGTGGAGCATTGCAAAAAGAAGCCTTTGCGCTTTTAAAAAGCGACCCAAAGATAAACTTTGTTGGAAATGTTGAGGCAAGAGATGTGCCGTTTGGTGTTGCAGATGTCGTTATAAGTGACGGATTTTCTGGCAACATTCTGCTCAAAACCTATGAAGGTGCGGCAGAGGCAATTATGAAAAACATTAAAAAGATTTTCACAAAAAACCTGCTGACAAAGATTTCAGCACTTGCAGTTAAGAGCGGAGTAATGGAATTTAAAAAGAAGATGGACTATACCGAATTTGGCGGAGCGCCTTTGATGGGAATCAGAAAACCTGTGATAAAGGCACATGGCTCGTCAAATGCGAAGGCAATTAAAAATGCTATCAAGCAGGCGTGTATTTACTCGGAACAGGATGTCATAACCACAATTACAGAAAATCTGCCACAAAATATAAATTAATTTAGAAAAAAAGTATAAATAATATGTTTTTTAATTGACATAGTAAATATAATATCATACGATATTTAATAGAAATAAAATGATAAGAATTAAAAATTTAGAACATTTATGGAGGATTGATTTATGGTTTATGAAAAGGTAATTTCATTTATCGCAGACCAACTCAATATTGATGAAGATGATTTAACAGAGGAAAGCACTTTTGACGAACTCGGAGCAGACGAAATGGACTTGGCAGAGCTTGTACTTGCTCTTGAGGGTGAATTTGAAATCGAGATACACGATGACGAATTCACAAAGCTTAATGGTGTTTCCGATTTAGTAGATATAATAGAAACAGCAATAGAATTGGGGTAATCTCCGTGCAGGACTTTGAAGAAAAAATTAAATATAGCTTCGTTGATAAAAATTTGCTTCTCAATGCACTTACACATTCGTCCTATGCAAACGAAAAGCAGACTAAATATGAGTGTAATGAAAGGCTTGAGTTTTTGGGAGATTCTGTGCTTGGAGTAATAACCGCAGAGTATTTTTTCAAAAACTTTCCAGATATGCCGGAGGGTGAGCTGACAAAGCTTCGTGCTGCAACAGTTTGTGAAAATTCGCTTCACAGCTTTGCAAAGCAAATTGACCTTGGCAATTATCTTATGCTTGGCAAAGGTGAGATAAACACAGGCGGAAACGAGCGTCCGTCAATTCTTGCTGATGCATTTGAGGCTGTGATTGCCGCCGTTTATCTTGATGGAGGAATGAAAGAGGCAAAGCGTTTTGTGCTTTCGTTTGTCACAAGGGCTGTCAAGCAAAAGCCAAGTTTCCACGATTATAAAACAACCCTTCAGGAGGTTATTCAAAAAAATCCTGAAGAACTGCTTGAATATGTCATGGTAGGCGAGTCCGGGCCAGACCACAACAAGTGCTTTGAGGTGGAAGTTCACCTTAACAGCAATGTTATTGGCAGTGGACAGGGCAAGAGCAAAAAACACGCAGAGCAACAGGCTGCAAAAGAAGCGTTGGAGCTTATGGGCTTATGAAGCACGCAAACATAGCACATTTTGTTGCACATCGCGGATGTCCTCATCAGTGTAGCTTTTGCAATCAACATATAATATCTGGGGCTGTGAACACAGTTACACAGCAGGATATAGAAAATTCAATAACAAATGCGAAAAACAGCGGGTGCAGAAACGCACAGCTTGCTTTTTTTGGAGGAAGCTTTACGGCTATTGAAAGGGGCTATATGGAATACCTTTTAAAAGCCGCAAAGCCCTTTGTCGATAATGGCGACATATCAGGAATTAGAATTTCTACAAGACCAGATGCGATAGATGAAGAGATTTTGAAAATTCTAAAGTATTATGGTGTTGAAGCTATAGAGCTTGGAGCACAGAGCATGGACGATGAAGTGCTGCGTCTTAACGAGCGTGGTCACACCGCGTTGGATATTATTAGAGCAAGTGAACTTATAAAGTCACAGGGGTTTGAATTGGGACTCCAAATGATGACGGGGCTTTTTGGTGACACAGACAAAAAGTGCAGGCAAACAGCACAAAAACTTGCAACGCTAAAGCCACACACAATGCGGATTTATCCAACTATCGTGCTGGAGGGAACAAAGCTTGAAGGTCTTTATAAAACAGGGCAGTACAAGCCACAAAGCCTTGAAGAGGCAGTTGTGCTTTGTGCAAATCTCCTGAGCTTTTTTGAAAGCAGTGGAATAAAGGTCATAAGGCTTGGGCTTCATTCTGGTGGCGGTGTTGAGCAAGGATATGTTGCGGGTGCATATCACCCCGCATTCAGGGAGCTTTGCGAGAGTGCAATATACTTTGACAAAGCACAAGAAGAGCTTTTTAGCAAACCAAAAGGTAAGTATAAAATCTTTGTATGCCCCAGTGAAATTTCAAAAATGATAGGGCAGAAAAAGTCAAACATAGAAAAGCTTGGAAAACATGGATATGAGTGCTGTGTAAAACAGGATAAGACACTCAAAAAGTATGAGATAAGAGCAGAAAAGGACGGTTAAACAATGATTCTGAAAGCACTTGAAATGCAGGGCTTCAAATCCTTTCCTGACAAAACAATATTGAACTTTGGACCTGGAATGACATCTGTTGTTGGCCCGAACGGAAGCGGTAAGAGCAACATATCTGACGCCGTTCGCTGGGTTCTTGGAGAGCAGTCCACAAAAAATCTGCGTGGCTCAAAGATGGAGGATGTCATCTTTGGCGGAACTTCTGCACGAAAGGCGCAGGGCTTTGCAGAGGTTACACTTCACATGGAAAACAAGGATAGGGCATTGCCAAAGGATATTGACGATGTTGTAGTAACGCGTCGCTATTATCGTTCTGGTGAAAGCGAATACCAGATAAATAACGAGCCGGCAAGGCTTAGAGATATACACGAACTGTTTATGGACACAGGGCTTGGAAGGGACGGATACTCTCTTGTCAGTCAGGGAAAAATTGCCGACATGGTTTCTGCAAAATCAACAGACAGGCGAGATATGTTTGAAGAGGCCGCGGGCATTTCACATTTTCGCTATCGCAGAACGGACACGCTTCGCAGACTTTCACAGACACAGGAAAACTTGGTAAGGCTAAAGGATATTTTAGCAGAGCTTGAAGGAAGAGTTGGTCCGCTTAAAATCCAGAGTGAAAAGGCAGAACAATTTTTGGTTCTTGCCACACAAAAAAAAGAAATAGAGATTGGACTCTGGCTGTACACAATCGAAAAGTCCAAGGAAAGCCTGCGTGAGCAGGAGGATAAAATAGCACTTGCCTCAACCCAGCACACAGACAGTGAAAACGATTTGCAGGGCATTGAGGAGCAGATAGAGCATATTATTGAAAAAACACAGGGAATAACTGTTGGCATAGATGAAATAAGACGAAGTATGTCAAGCTTTGAGGAGCAGGCGGCACAGCTCGATGCAAATGTTGCAGTTTCAAACAACACAATCGAGCTTAACAATCAGGCTGTCGACCGTATCAAAAAAGATATGGAGCAGACAAGTGAAACTCAAGGCAGAATTGACGAGCAGTTAAGGCAGGCACAGCAAGCAATTGAGCAGTGCCTTAAAACGGTGAATCAAAAAAAGCAGGAGCTTTCTGAAGTGCTTGAGCAAAATGAAAAGATGACAAGGGAAAATGACGAGTTTGCAGACAAAACACAAGGTCTTTCACAGCAGCTTTCAACTCTCTCTGTCGGCCTTGCAGACAGCAGGGTAACGGAGTCTACAGCCCAGTCCGCCACCGAGGAAATAAAGGCAAGAATTCAAACTATCGACGAGCAAATTTCAGGCAGAGATGATATTTCTCAAAAGCTTTCAGCAGAGCAAAAAAGAGTAACCGGTGTGCTTGAAAACACGCGGCAAAAGATACAGGAGCTGTCAAATTCGATTGACGGCTACACAATGCGTATACAGAAAAGAGAAGAAAAGGTGCAGAAGCTTAAGGAAGAGCTTGACACCTTGAGCATTGAAGTCAGGCAAAAGGAGTCAAAATCCAGAATGCTTGATGAGCTTGAAAAGAACATGGAGGGCTATTCAGGCAGTGTAAAATCTGTTATGAAAGAGGCAAAAAGAGGGGCAATTCGTGGAGTTCATGGGCCACTTTCACAGCTTATATCTGTCAAAGAAAAATATTTTTTAGCAATAGAAACCGCACTTGGTGCCGCCATTCAAAATGTCGTTGTGGACAATGAGGCAGATGCCAAGCGCGCAATAAATTATCTTAAAGAGCATAACCTTGGAAGAGCAACATTTTTGCCAGTATCAGCAATTCGTGGCAGGGAGCTTAACGAAAAAGGTCTTGATGACTGCTACGGTTTTGTAAATATTGCAAGCGAGCTTATAAAGGCAGATGCAAAGTACAGCGAAATTATTAAATCACAGCTTGCCAGAACTGTTGTCGTGGAGGATATCGACAGCGCGATAGCAATGGCAAAGAAATATTCAAACCGCTTTAAAATCGTCACTTTGGACGGGCAGGTAATGAATGCAGGCGGTTCAATGACAGGCGGCTCAAGAACCCAGAATGCAGGGCTTTTAAGCCGTGGAAACCAGATTGAAAAGCTAAAAGAAGAGATAACCAAGCTTTCTGAAAAGCTTGTCCAATGTACAGCACAGCATAAGTCCGCAGTGGAAGAGCTTGCAAGTGCAAGTGCAGAGCTTGTCGGCGCACAGTCAGAGCTTACTGCAACGCAGGAGGACAAGATAAGAGCCGAGAGTGAGCTTTCGCTTGTAAACGGGCAAATAGAGTCCGCAAAGTCATCGTATGATGAGCTTGTGGCAGAGCAGGAAACAGCAAAGAGCAGAATAAAGGACCTTGCAAGCCAAATAAATTCTGCACATGAGGAAACAACAAAGATTTCAGACGAAATATCAAAAATAGAAGAGCAGATTTCAAGCATAACAGGTGACAGGGAAAGCCTTTCGCAAAAGAGGGAGGAACTTTCGCAAAAGATGGCACAGATAAATCTTGAAATTCTTGCAGCCCAAAAGGATGTTGGGGCAAACGAGGAAAATATCGAAGCACTCCAAAAGAGAAGACTTATCCATGAGGGAAGAGAGGGAGAGCTTCTTGAAGAAATTGCGCAGATAAAGCAAAAGAACGATGAGCAGGAAAAGCTTATTGAAAACTTTGTACAGCAGTCACAAAAGCTTCGTGAAGTTGGCAAAAATTCCTCGACAGAGATTGAAAATCTTATTCAGGAGAGAACAGAGCTTGAAACGCAGAGCGGAAAATTAAGGCTTCTTGAGCGTCAAAAGGCAAGCGAGCGTGAGAATATCAGCGGAGAGCTTGCAAGGCTTGAAGAACGCAAAGCCGCAATGATGCGTGAATACGATGAAACCGTTAACAAGCTTTATGACGAATATCAGCTAACTCACAGGGAGGCAAGGGAAATTTCACAGCCATCGCAGGAGCCGTCAAAATCCCAGAGAGAGCTTGCAGAAATCAAAAATAAAATCCGTTCACTCGGCAGTGTTAATGTCGGTGCGATAGATGAATACAAAGAAGTAGCCGAACGCTACGAATTTATGAGTACACAGATATCGGACATTGAAAAGTCAAGAGATGAGCTGATAAAACTAATTGATGAGTTGACAATGAATATGTCTGCAAGGTTCAGAGAGCAATTTGTAAAAATAAACCAAAGCTTCGGAGAAACCTTTGCACATTTGTTTGAAGGAGGAAAGGCAGAGCTAATCCTTGAAGATGAGCGCGATGTGCTTGAATGCGGGATTGAGATAAAGGTTCAGCCACCAGGGAAAAATGTTCAGAACATTGACCTGCTTTCAGGCGGCGAAAAGGGACTTTCGGCAATCGCACTTTTATTTGCAATACTAAAAGTCACACCTGCACCTTTCTGCATTTTCGATGAGGTAGAAGCGGCGCTGGACGATGTAAATGTTTCAAAATATGCACAGTATGTAAGACGAATGTCGAAGAATACACAGTTCATACTTATTACACACAGGCGTGGTACAATGGAGGAATCTGACAGGTTATATGGAGTAACAATGCAGGAAAACGGCGTTTCAAAGCTTTTAGAGCTAAAGACGACGGAGATGGCAAAAAAGCTTGGAATTGCCTGACACACTAATACATAATTAACCCAAAGGAGGTTCTTATGGGCGTTTTTAAAAAGATAAATTTTGGGCTTAAAAAGACCAGGGATAATATGTCGGGAGCGATAGATAATGTTCTTAACGCTTTTGAGGAGATTGGCGACGAACTTTATGATGAGCTGACAGAAGTGCTTGTGATGGGCGATGTCGGTGTTTATACTGCAGAGCAGATTATTGAAGAAGTTAAGGACAGAGTGGGCAAAAAGGGAATCCAAAACACCCAACAGGTTCGCACTGTCATCAAGGAAATTGTTGCCGAAATGCTTTCAGGCGACGAGGAGATAGACTTTGTAACTGTTCCTGCTGTCATTCTTGTTATCGGAGTTAACGGGGTTGGAAAAACAACAACAATCGGCAAAATGGCGGCTTATTTCAAGGCACAGGGCAAAAAAGTCATTCTTGGTGCAGCGGACACTTTTCGTGCTGCCGCAATTGACCAGCTTGAAGTCTGGGCACAAAGAGCGGGTGTTGAGCTTGTCAAGCACAAGGAAGGTGCAGACCCAGCGGCAGTTGTTTTTGACACAATCAACGCAGGTATAGCAAGAGATGCAGATATAATAATTTGTGATACAGCAGGCAGGCTTCACAACAAAAAGAATCTCATGGACGAGCTTGCAAAGATATATAAGGTCATTGACAGAGAGCTTCCGTATTCAGACAGAGAGAGCTTTTTGGTGCTTGACGCAACAACAGGTCAAAATGCAGTCAGTCAGGCAAGGGAGTTCAAAGCCGTTGCAGATATAACAGGCATCATTCTCACAAAGCTTGATGGAACAGCGAGGGGAGGAGTTGTCCTCTCAATCAAAAACGACCTTAAGGTTCCTGTAAAATTCATTGGAGTTGGAGAGGGTATTGACGATTTACAGCCATTCAATGCACAGGCATTTGCAGAAGGGCTGTTTGATGTCGTACCAGAGAACTTTGAAGAGGAAGAGCTTGAAATAGAGGATAACGACTTGAATACAGACCTTGAAGAAGATATAGAAGAGATCAAAGTCTTTGACGAAGCAGAAGAAAAAAATGAAGTCGAGATTGAGGATATCAAAGCAGAGCCTAAAGAAAAGAAAAAGAAAAAAGGCTTTTTCAGCTGGTTTGGTGGAAACAGTGATGACGAAGAAACAAGCGATGTAGATGAAGATGAAAAAGAGGAAAACGAATGATTTTTTTAATTGCGACACATAATCAAAAAAAGAAGCAGGAGTTGCAAAGAATTCTTCAGCCTCTTGGAATTGATATAAAAACAGCAGACGAAGCGGGTGTTGAGCTTTCAGAGGTTGATGAAACAGGCACAACCTTTGAGGAAAATGCCCTGCTTAAAGCCAGAAGTGGTTGTAATGAGTCAGGGCTTACAACAATCGCAGACGACTCCGGACTTTGTGTTGACGCACTGGGCGGCGCACCTGGCATTTATTCTGCGCGCTATGCTGGCGAGCATGGAAAAGACGGAAAGAATATAGAAAAACTGCTTGATGCCCTTAAAGATGTTGAGGAAAAAGACAGGACAGCACGCTTTGTGTGTGCTGCTTGCTGTGCCTTTCCAGACGGAACGCATATAACCGTAAGAGGTGAGTGTGAGGGCAAAATAGCTTTTGAAAAAAAGGGCAACGGAGGATTTGGCTACGACCCTGTATTTTTGGTTGGCAATAAAAGCTTTGGAGAAATTCCAGCAGCCCAAAAAGATAGTATAAGCCACAGAAGCAGAGCGCTAACTGCTCTTGCAAACGAATTGAGGAGAAAAATATGACAAGTAAAGAAAGAGCAGAATATCGCTCACAGGCACATTCACTTCAGCCACTTTTCCAGGTTGGAAAAGGCGGAGTAAATGAGGCGCTAATAAATCAGACACAGGACGCACTTCGCGTTCATGAGCTGATAAAGCTCAAAGTGCTTCTTGAAACCTGCCCAAACAATCCAAAAGAAGTTGCAAACGAAATTGCACAGGCAACAGGAGCAGAAGTAGTTGGAGTCATCGGTGGAGTTATGATATTCTACAAATACAGTGAAGAACTCCACGCAAAAGAAAAGCAGAAAAAGGCAAATATAAAAGCAGCAGAAAAGTCAAAAAAAGAAAATGCAAAAAACAAGGCAAAGCAAGAAAGATATGGCAAGAGATATTAATCGGGAGGCAGTTAAATGCAAAGAATCGGAATATTCGGAGGAACATTTAACCCTCCGCATAGTGGGCATTTAAGGCTGGTCAAAGCGTTTGAGAAGCAAAAAGGATTTGACAAGATACTTATAATCCCCACATATATTCCTCCGCACAAGGAGAGTCCACAGCTTGCAAGCTGTGAGGACAGGATTGAAATGTGCCATCTTGCGTTTACAGACCCTGTTTTTGAAGTGTGTGATATTGAGATAAACAGAGGCGGAAAAAGCTTTACCTATGACACTTTAGTTCAGTTAAAGGATATATATAAAGGTGCAGAATTCAGCCTTATAATTGGCTCGGATATGTTCCAAACTTTTCATGAATGGCACAGAGCAAAGGATATTTTTGAGATGTGTACTGTTTGTGCCTCTGTGCGTGAGGACGATGAAAAGCTAAGTGATTTGCACGAATACGCACAAAAATATTTTCCAAAGCAGGCAAGCAAGTTAAAAATGGTTTTAATTGACTTTGATCCGCTTGATGTAAGCTCTACACAGCTAAGGCAGATGTTGGAGAAGGGGCAGGATATTTCGCATCTTGTGCCACAAGCGGTTTTGGAATATATAAAAATCAGGGGGCTTTATAATGCATAAAATGGTTCAAGATTTTGAAAAGCTGATAAGAGAAAGGCTAAAACCAAGCAGGTATCAGCACTCGCTTAATGTCGCAAATGAAGCGGCAAAGCTTGCAAAGCTTTATGGAGCGGATGAGGACAAAGCCTATATCTGTGGGATTTTGCATGATGTTATGAAAAATGCAAGCCCAGACGAGCAGCTTTCATTAATCAATGAATCTGGCAGAAAATTGTCTGACCTTGAAATGTCGAATCAAAAGCTGTGGCATGCTATTGCAGGAGCTGCATATCTTGAAAAAACTTTGAAAATTGATGATGATGAAATGGTCGAGGCTGTATGTTGCCACACAACGGCAAAGCCTAACATGACCATGCTTCAGAAAATAATATATATAGCAGACTATATTTCAGAGGACAGGGACTATGAAGGTGTTGACGAGATGCGTAAAAAGGCATATCAAGACATCAATTCTGCGGTTTTGACAGGAACGCAGTTTTCAATAATAGACCTTGCAAATAAATGCAGAGCAATCCACCCCAATACAGTAGCAGCATATAATGAAATGTGTTCAAAAGCATGAATTCAAAAGCATGAAATCAATAAAAGGAGATTTTTTTATGGAACAACTTGATATGGTAAAAAAGATAGTAAAGGTTCTTGATGACAAAAAAGCAATGGATATTAAGGGTATAGAAATAACAGAACTCACAATCGTTGCAGACTATTTTATAATCGCAAACGGAACATCAAACACTCATGTTAAGGCACTTGCAAATGAAGTTGAATACGAGCTTTCACAGCTTGGCATCGAGCCAAATCATGTTGAGGGAAGAGCAACAGGCTGGATACTTCTGGACTACGGCAGCATTGTTGTGCATCTTTTTCTTGCAGATAGCAGGGAGCATTATAATCTTGAGCGTCTTTGGTCAGATGCAAAGGAACTTGACTTTAGTGATACAATAATTTCAGAATAATTTTTTTTATCATAGTAGAGGGATGTATTTAAGTATGAAGAGTTACGATTTTAAATCAGCTGAAAAGAAGTGGCAGAACAGGTGGGAGGAAACGGGAGTTTTCCATGCTGAACAGGACTATACAAAGCCAAAGTTCTATTGCCTTGTAGAGTTCCCGTATCCATCAGGACAGGGGCTTCATGTTGGACACCCACGCTCATATACAGCACTTGACATCATTGCACGCAAAAAGCGTCTTGAGGGCTTCAATGTGCTTTATCCAATGGGTTGGGACGCATTCGGTCTTCCTACCGAAAACTATGCAATCAAAAACCATATTCACCCCGAAATCGTAACAAAGGACAATATAGCGAATTTTAAAAAGCAGTTAAAGTCACTTGGATTCTCGTTTGACTGGAGCAGGGAGATAAATACAACTGACCCGTCCTATTACAAATGGACACAGTGGATTTTTCTCAAGCTTTTTGAAAAAGGTCTTGCATATAAAAAGGAAATGGCCGTTAACTGGTGTACCTCCTGCAAGTGTGTTCTTGCAAATGAGGAGGTTGTAAACGGTGGCTGTGAGCGTTGTGGCAGTGAGGTTGTAAGAAAAGTTAAAAGCCAGTGGATGCTCAAAATCACAGAGTATGCAGAAAGACTTATCAACGACCTTGATGATATTGATTATATTGAGCGTGTAAAATTGCAGCAAAAGAACTGGATTGGGCGTTCAACAGGTGCAGAGGTTGACTTTACTGCAACGACAGGTGACACAATCACAGTCTATACAACTCGTCCTGACACTCTTTTCGGAGCGACATACATGGTAATGTCACCGGAGCATCCGCTTGTTGACAAATGGGCAGACACGCTTTCTAACATAGACGAAATCAAAGCATATAGAGAAGAGTCTGCACGCAAGTCAGACTTTGAAAGAACAGAGATAAATAAAGACAAGACAGGGGTTTGCCTTAAGGGTGTTCGTGCTATAAATCCTGTCAACAACACAGAAATTCCAATTTTCATTTCAGATTATGTACTTGTTTCCTACGGAACAGGTGCAATTATGGCAGTTCCGGGACACGATACTCGCGACTGGGAATTTGCAAAGAAATTTGACTTGCCTATAATTGAAGTCGTTCAAGGCGGAGATATTGAAAAAGAAGCATTCACAGACTGTCAGACAGGGAAGATGATAAATTCGGACTTCCTTACAGGGCTTTCAGTTGAGGACGCAAAGGTTAAGATAACCGAATTTTTGAAAGACACAGGCAAAGGACATCCAAAGGTAAACTACAAGCTTCGTGACTGGGTTTTTTCACGCCAGAGATATTGGGGGGAGCCAATTCCAATCGTAAAGTGCGAAAAGTGCGGATATGTTCCACTTCCAGAGGATAGCCTTCCGCTAACTCTTCCGATGGTTGACAGCTATGAGCCAACAGAAACAGGCGAATCACCGCTTGCAAAAATAACAGAGTGGATAGATACAACTTGTCCAAAATGTGGAGCGCCAGCAAAGAGAGAAACCGACACAATGCCGCAGTGGGCTGGTTCTTCATGGTATTTTCTGCGTTATTGTGACCCACACAACGACAAGGAGATAGCTTCAAAAGAGGCGCTTGAATACTGGACCCCAATTGATTGGTACAACGGCGGAATGGAGCATACAACGCTTCATCTGCTTTACAGCCGATTCTGGCACAAATTTCTCTATGACATCGGAGTTGTCCCAACTTCGGAGCCTTACGCTAAGCGCACAAGCCATGGCATGATACTTGGCGAAAACGGCGAGAAAATGAGCAAATCAAGAGGAAATGTTGTAAACCCAGATGACATTGTAAACGAGTTTGGTGCAGACACCATGCGTCTTTATGAAATGTTCATCGGCGACTTTGAAAAGGCTGCCCCATGGAACTCATCAAGCATAAAGGGTTGTCGTAGATTTGTTGACAGAGCATGGGGACTAATGGACATTGCAGTTGGTGGCAGTAGCTACTCAAAGGAGCTTGAAAGCGAATTTCATCGCACAATCAAAAAGGTTTCACAGGATATTGACTCTCTTAAGAGCAACACCGCAATTGCAGCAATGATGAGCCTTCTCAACAAGGTTTATGAGGTGGGCAAGATAAACTATGCCGAGCTTCAAACCTTTATTATATTGCTCAACCCATTTGCACCTCATGTTACCGAGGAAATGTGGGAAGAAATGAACTTTTCGGGTACAGTAACTTCGCAAAAATGGCCAACATTCAACGAGGAAAAGTGCAAGGATGAGAGCATTGAAATCGCAGTTCAGGTCAACGGAAAGATAAGAGTAAAGCTCAATGTTTCTGCCGACATTGAAAGCAAAGATGCAATTTCACTTGCAAAAAGTGACGAGAAAATAGCCGCCGAAATTGAGGGCAAGCAAATCATAAAAGAGCTTTATGTTAAGGGCAGACTTGTAAATATCGTTGCAAAATAATTTACAAACGGAGGATTTATATGGTCGAACGATTTGTAAACAGTTTTTATAATTTTTTTAGCAGTGCATACATTGCAGTTGCGGACAACATTATGGAAATTTTGGTTGGAACATTAGTGTTCCTTTTGTTCGTGCTTGTCAGTAAACAGCTTGAAAAATTTGCAGTGAACATAGTGGGTAAGTTGTTTCACAATAGGGACGATATAAAGGACGGGATTCAAAGCGCGCTTCTCGGGCCTTTAAAGGTGTTTTTCAGGCTTCTTGGAGCATATATTGGAATTAAGATTGTTGGCTTTCCAGTTGGCATCATGGTTACAATAAAGATGGCTTTCCGTATTAGTACAATCATTATTGTTGCGTGGGCAAGCTCAAAGTTTATGCCATTTGTAACTTCACTGATAATAAAGAGCAACCAAAAATCCAACAGGAAAACAAACGCAGTTGCAGTCACATTTCTTGCAAATATTTTAAAGGCTATCATTTTTGCAATTGCAGGTGTCATTGTTATTGGAGAACTTGGGTATAATATAAATGGGCTATTAGCAGGGATTGGGCTTGGTGGGCTGACATTTTCCCTTGCAGCTCAAAAAACAGCGGCAAATATATTTAGTGGATTTTCAATAATATCCGACAAGACCTTTGATGTTGGCGACAGGATTTCAACATCAACAATAGATGGAGTTGTCGAGGACATCACAATGAGAAGCACAAGGATAAGAACCATGGCGGACACAATTGTGATTGTTCCAAATGCAGTTCTTGTGGAACAGCCAATAACGAACTGGTCAAGAATGAAAAAAAGAATTGTTGATTTTAAAATAGGGTTGACATACGATACAAGTGTAAAAACTGTTCGTAAAGTGGTGGAAAAGATTAAGGAAATGCTTAAGGAGCATCCAGATGTTCACAAGGGTAGAATTACAGTCTGTTTTGAAGAATTTTCAGAAAGCAGTCTGCAAATTAGGATCATGTATTTTACAAAGACAACAGATTACGACAAATATCTTGCTATCAATGACGAGATAAATATTAAAATAAAAGAAATAGTGGAAAAAGAAAAAGCATCGTTTGCATTCCCAAGTACAAGCATTTATCTTGAAAATAAGCAGCAATAATGGGTACTGTTTATATTTTGTTAACAATAAAAGTGTCAAACTTCCTTGACAATATGGAAAAGTCTATTGTATAATAACAAAGTCCATATCGGGACGGCTTTTTTAAAAAGTATTACCCTGCGAATTAGCGGAGGGAGGGAATATATCAATGAGCCAGGTAAAAGTTAAAGACAATGAATCTTTAGATAGCGCACTCAAGCGCTTTAAAAGACAGACTTCCAGAGATGGCGTTATCCAGGAAGTCCGTAAGAGAGAGCATTATGAAAAGCCTTCTGTAAAAAGAAAGAAGAAGTCAGAGGCAGCTCGTAAACGCAAATTCAAGTAAATTATGCATTGAGGCGGCATTCAAATGAGTGCCGCTTTTGAATTTTTTTGTGGGCTTTAAAACCATCGCCATGTAAGGGAATATATAAAGGGTTTATGATTTTTTTAAAAGTTTAGTGCCACAGAAAAATATTTGTTTGAAAAAAAGAAAAAATTATGTTTCGTTAACTTTTGGGTAAAATATAAATCTTGAATGATGTTTCAAAAGAGAAAAATTCATAATTATATGGTAATTTTAAATGACACCTTTAAAAAGGAGGATGTTATAATGTTATCTCTATATCCACAATACAGGTTTGAAGGCATATCACAGATTACTGTTGAGGATTTAAAAAAAATGGGAGTTCGTGGAGTCGCAGTTGATCTTGACAACACCACAGCACATGACCATACAGATATTCCGCTTGAGGGTGTAGTTGAATGGATAGCTATGGTCAAGCAGGCAGGATTTAAGGTCATAATCCTATCAAACGGAAACAAGGCGCGGGCAGGACGATTTGCAAAGCTGCTTGACAACATAGAGTTCGTCGCAATGGCGTGCAAGCCTCTCGTTTCAGCATACATAAGAACCCAGCGTGTACTTGGCCTAAAGCCTCGTCAAATTGCAATGATAGGCGACCAGATTTTTACAGACATCTGGGGTGCAAATTTTGCTGGATGGGTTTCTGTCTATGTCATGCCATTTGCAATGGAAGAGCGAAATGTAAAATCTTTTAAAAGACGAAGGAATTTAGAAAAAAAGATTTTTGCAAAAATGGATGCAAAAGGCAAAAAAGAAATCAACACAAATTAAAAGGAGGCGGAACAATTGAGGGTAAAAAAACTTAGCGAACAACTTAAAAGTGATGAAACCGCCTTGATAACAAGCACTGAAAATCGCAAATACTTCACAGATTTTTCGTCAACAGACGGATATCTTCTTGTGTCTGCAACGGGAAGCATTTTTATAACCGACAGCAGGTATATAGAAGCGGCAAGAAGTGAAATAAAAGAATGCGACGAAATATTGCTCCAAAACAAAGTAAGCTACCAGATCGATGAAGCTTTGGAAAAATTCGGTGCAAAAAAGCTTCTTATAGAGGCGAGCAGGACAACAGTTTCTCAATACAATGAGTACAAAGAAAAATATTCAAACTTCAATGTAGTTGCAGATGGTGAGCTTGACAAAATCATTTATGCCATGAGAGCTGTCAAGGACGAGGAAGAGAAAGCAAAGATAATAAAAGCACAGAGAATTGCAGAAAAGGCATTTGAATTTATTGCGAAGTATATTGAAGAGGGAAAAACAGAACGCCAAATCGCACTTGAGCTTGATTATTTCATGCTTAAAAATGGTGCGGAAGACCTTGCGTTTGACACAATAGTAGTCAGCGGAAAGAACTCCTCGAAGCCACATGGAGTGCCAAGCAAAAAAAGAATTGAAAAAGGCGATTTTATAACAATGGATTTCGGCTGTTGTATTGGATCTTATCATAGTGATATGACAAGAACAGTTGCAGTGGGAGATGTTACAACCCGCATGGCACAGGTGTATGACACAGTGCTTAAAGCACAGCAGGAGGCAATTTCAAAAATTCGCAACGGAGCGTCTGCCAGCGAATGCGACAAAGCTGCCAGAGATGTTATAGACAACGCCGGATTTGACGGGTGCTTTGGTCATGGAACTGGACATAGCCTTGGAATAGAAATCCATGAAAAGCCAGCTTTATGTCCATCATCAAGAGATATTTTAAAAACTGGCAACATAGTTACGGTTGAGCCTGGAATTTATCTTGAGGGCAGTATGGGAGTAAGAATTGAGGATATGCTTTTTGTAACGGAAAACGGAAGTGAAAACCTTACAAACGCACCAAAGGCACTGCTGGTTTTGTGATTCAAGGCAACATATTATTTAATATCAAAAAAAACTTGAAAAATAGCAAAGACTAATATACAATACTATCTATAGAGAAATAACCTTATCGGAGGAATTACTTATGGTATCAGCAGGCGATTTTAGAAATGGCGTAACATTTGAGATGGATGGAAATGTTTTTCAGATAATTGAATTCCAGCATGTTAAGCCAGGAAAAGGTGCGGCATTTGTTCGTGCAAAAATCAGAAATGTTATAGCAGGCTCAGTTATTGAGCGTACATTTAACCCATCAGAAAAATTCCCGTCAGCATTTATCGAAAGAAAAGAAATGGAATACTCATATAATGACGGTGACCTTTACTATTTTATGGACCAGGAGTCCTATGAGTTGGTTCCTATCAATGCAAAAGACTTGTCCGACAACTTCAAGTTTGTCAAGGAAAATATGGTTTGTAAGATTTTGTCCTACAAGGGAAATGTTTTTGGAGTAGAGCCTCCAACATTTGTAACTCTTGAGATAACAAAAACTGATCCAGGATTTAAGGGAGATACGGCAACTAACGCAACAAAGCCTGCAACCCTTGAAACAGGAGCAGAAATCAGAGTTCCTCTCTTCATCGATGAAGGAGAAATGATAAATGTTGACACTCGTACAGGTGAATACATGAACCGCGCATAATCCCATTCATATATATTAAAAAACGGAGGTAAGTGAAATGACTGTTGTAGAGAAGGTTGCATATCTGAGAGGTCTTGCAGACGGACTTAACCTAAATGCAGACAAATCAGAAACAAAAATGTTTAAGGCTATAATGGATGTACTCGATGACATTGCTCTAACTGTTAGCGATTTAGAGGACGATGTAGCTGTTCTTTCAGAGCAGGTTGATGCAGTAGATGAAGATCTTGACTCAATTGAATCAATTGTTTATGAAGATTTTGAAGACTGCTGTGATGACGATTTTGATTGTGATTGTGGTTGTGGAGACGAGTACTACGAAGTTGAATGCCCATCATGCAATGAAACTGTTTGCGTTGATGAAGGTATTCTTGAAGAGGGCAGTATTGAATGCCCAAACTGTGGCGAGCTTTTAGAGTTCGAAATTGAATTTGACGAAGATCAGCCAGAGAGCGAAGCAGAAGTAAAAGAGTAATAAATAATTCAAAGAGCAGACGGTTAATCCGCCTGCTCTTTTTGCATTTGTAATAAGTTTAGCAACAGCAATGAAAGAGCGAAATAAATTTTGATATGATTTATCTTAAAAATGCTTTATAATAAGTACGAAAATAAATTTGTATTATTATTTAGGAATATGACATGGGAATTGTGGCTTGATTGGATTGCGTTTGTGGATTATTAAATCCTGATTTCTGGCAAAAAACAAAAAGAAAATGTGCAAAAATAGAAGCGTTTAAATAAAAATCCAACTAAAAATGAAAGCAACGCATTATTAGTGTTAAAAAGACCAATAATCATTATAGTTGATATGTAAAACGGTGTAGTGTATAATAGAGCAAACTTTTAAAAACAGGTGATTACATGGATATTAAGGAAACACCGATTTCGCAGGATTATAAGTACAAGGGCAGGATTATAAATCTGCGTGTGGACAATGCACAGCTTCCAAACGGAAAGCAGGCAACAAGAGAAGTTGTTGAGCATCCGGGCGGTGTAACTGTTGCGGCACTGACAAGCGAAAATGAAGTGGTTTTTGTAAGACAATTTCGTTACCCATATATGCTTGAAATGCTGGAAATACCAGCGGGAAAGCTTGAAAAAGGCGAAAACCCATTTTGCGCGGGTGTTCGTGAGCTTCAGGAGGAAACAGGTGCTACAGCACAAAGATATTATGACCTTGGAAAATTTTTCCCAACACCGGGATATTGCGGAGAGATAATTCATCTTTATGCCGCAACAGGGCTTGAATTTTCAGAACAGCATCTTGATGAAGATGAGTTCGTTAATGTTGAAATCATACCGCTTGAAAAGGCAGTTAATATGATACTTTGCGGAGAAATTCGTGACGGAAAGACACAGGCGGCAGTGTTAAAGCTTGATGCAATTTTGAAACAAGACAGGCTTTGTGAATTTGAGATTCAAAGATGGAGAGAAATAAAATGAGGCTGATACTTGCATCACAGTCGCCAAGGCGGTGCGAAATTCTAAAAAACGCCGGGTTCAGTTTTGAAATTTGCCCCGCAGATATTGACGAAACAATATGTGAAAATCTTTCGCCAAGCGAATTTGTGTTGAGTCTTGCAAAACAAAAGGCACAGGCAGTGTTTGAAAAGCTTAAAGATAAAAATGATGTGGCGGTGCTTGGCTCGGACACAATCGTTGTTCAAAACGGAGATGTTTTAGGAAAGCCAAAGGATGAGAAAGATGCCTTTTCAATGCTAAGTCGTCTGTCGGGTAAAAAGCATGAGGTATACACAGGAGTTAGCGTTGTTACAAAAGCTGGAGGTCAAAGTTTTTTTGACTGCACAACAGTTGAATTTTTGCCAATTACAGCAGAACAAATAAAAGAGTATATCAGCACAGGTGAGCCGATGGATAAAGCAGGCGGCTACGGAATTCAGGGCAAAGGCTGTGTGCTTATAAAGGCTATAAGTGGTGACTTTTTCAGCGTTATGGGACTTCCCATTTCAAAGACTGCAATGGTACTTAAGTCACTTGGACTTGAGTCAGAGCAATAAATTAACAAAATATGAAGCTTTTTTGACAGTTTTGAATAAAAACTTAGCTTTTTGACAGGAAAATAATGCCGAAATTTTTTGCATTTTTGGTTGAGAATTGTACTCAGCCGAGGTATAATAATAAATATATGTATTTTATTTAACAAAATTTTAAATTCAACCCCCGAAAGGAGTTTTATATTTATGCTGTTTTCACAAGATATTGGTATTGACCTTGGAACTGCAAACACACTCGTATTTGTAAAGGGAAAGGGAATTGTTATCCGTGAGCCGTCTGTTGTTGCGGTTGATGTTCGTTCAAACCCTCCAAAGGTTGTCGCAGTTGGTGCAGAGGCAAAAGACATGATTGGCCGTACACCGGGTTCAATCACAGCAGTCCGTCCACTTAAAGACGGAGTTATTGCGGATTTTGATATAACTTCGGATATGCTCAAGGAGTTTATCCGTCGAGCAATGAGTTCATCACCATTCACAAAGGCAAGAGTAATGATTTGTATTCCGTCAGGCGTTACAGAAGTTGAGCGTCGTGCGGTTCATGATGCAGCACGCAGTGCAGGTGCAAGGCAAGTCAGCCTTATAGAAGAGCCAATGGCAGCGGCTATCGGTGCTGGTCTTCCAGTTGCAGAGGCAACAGGCAGTATGGTTGTTGATATCGGAGGTGGCACAGCAGAGGTTGCGGTTATATCACTTGGTGATATTGTAACATCTTGTTCTGCAAGAGTTGCAGGAGATAGCTTTGACGATGCAATAATCGCATACATTAAAAAGAAGTACAACCTGCTTATCGGTGAAAGAACATCTGAAGATATAAAAATAAAAATCGGCTCAGCCTATCCATATGAAGGCGAAGGAGCTATCGATGTTAAGGGACGCAACCTTATGGACGGCCTTCCAAAGAACATTGAAATCACATCGGAGGAAATCAGAGAAGCACTTTCAGACAGCGTAAACTTGGTTCTTGACGCTATCCGTTCAACTCTTGAAAAGACTCCACCAGAGCTTGCAGCAGACATTATCGACCAGGGCATTATGCTCACAGGCGGTGGTGCAATGCTCAGAGGGCTTGACAAACTCATCACAGCAGAAACAAAAATGCCTGTCCATATTGCAGAGAATCCTCTTGATTGCGTTGTTGACGGAACAGGACTTTGCCTTGAAGATGACAGACTCAGCATTACAAGTTCAAGAAATTATAGTTGATTTTAAAAGCTAATTGCTCTGCTTTGAAAAAAGTAGGGCATATGTTTAGGTGATTATATGAGGCGTTTTTTTAAAAGCAAAGGGTTTAAAGTAATCATAATATTATTGGTTGTGCTTTTAGTTGGCACAATTATTGCGGCGGTGACTCGTAATGGAGCGTCGCCTTTTTCCTCTGCAACAGGAGCAATCTTTGAGCCACTTCAAAGAGCCACCTCATATGTTGGGCAGGGCTTTAAAAAGCTTGGTTCAAGGCTTTCATCAACATCAAGCTATGAAAAGCAGATAATTGATCTTCAGGAGCAGGTTGGGAATTATAAAAAACAGCTTGTTGATTATGAAAAGAACAAGCAGAAGATAAAGCTATATGAGGATTTTCTTCAGATAAAGGAAGAGCATAGCGATTTCAAGGTTGAACCTGCAAATGTAATTGGAAGAGATGCGGCAAACGCATTTTATTCCATCGTACTTAATAAAGGCTCGGCAGACGGAATAGAAAAGAATGACCCTGTTATTTGTGGCAACGGCCAGCTTGTCGGAGTTGTTACCAAGGTTGGTTCAACATATTGCGTAGTTTCAACAATTTTTGATCCAGAAGTAAAAATCAGTGCATATGAAGTAAGAACAAGAGAAACAGGATTTTCAACCACAAGTGCAGAGCTGGCAAGGGAAAAACTTTGCAGGCTTTCGGGACTTGAAAGAAACACAGCAATATCAACAGGCGGAATTGTCTGCACATCTGGCGTTGGCGGAATTTACCCGCGTGACCTAATAATGGGAACGGTAAAGGAAGTTAAAAACGACAGCCACGACATTTCATCATATGCAACAATAACACCGGGATTTGACATTAAAAAGCTTGAGGATGTACTTGTTATCACACAGTTTGATGGTCAGGGAGTATCCGTTTCGGAGGATTAAGCTTATGAAAAAGGAAAAGCCCCATATCTATGTCCGCCGTATAGCATTAACCATTCTTATAATTGTTGCGGCAATGTTTCAAAACACAGACCATATGTTCCCCACAATATTAGGAATAAGAGTGCTTTTTTTGATACCCGTTGTTGTTTGCATTTCTATGTTTGAAAAGGATATTGCACCTTTTTTTGGTGCCTTTGCAGGAATGCTATGGGACATAACATCAGCAGCACCAGATGGATATAACACAATTTTTATGATGTTAACTGCCTCCGTATGTGGAGTTATGATAAACTATATAATGCGAAACAACATAATTACAGCGCTGCTTTTGACAAGCTGTTCGTTAGTTTCATATTCGCTGTTCTATTGGCTGTTTTTCATTGTGCCGAAGGGCATAGAGGGAGGAGCAATGATGCTCTTCACTTTCTATTTGCCGTGTTGTTTATATACAATAATTTTTATGCCAGTCATCTATATCATGATAAGGGCATTCATAAAAAAACTCAGGGATTCGATGCCTGTTCAGAGAAGAATTCCAAGGTTGTAAAAAACAATACAACTAAAGTTCATTAACTAAAGAGGTGATTAAAATGAGAAGCAAAAGGAATCGTTCGAGGACGATTATTTTGAATTCTGTAATTTTAATTATCTTTGTTGCTTTTTTTGGAGCATTAGTAAAAATTCAGCTGATAGATAAGGAGCTTTATGCAACAGAAAAAAATATTGTTGACACATACAATGTTGTTGTTGACTCGGCTCGTGGCGAAATTCTTGACAGAAACGGAAACCCAATCGTAACAAACAGGCAGGGAAATTCACTTGTTCTCAATGCTGCATATTTTCCAAGCGGAAAAGAGCAGACCAAAAGGAACGAGATACTATACGGACTTATCAAATTATTTGAAGAAAGTGGCACAGCATATGTTGACACTTTGCCAATAACAATTGATGCAAGCGGAAGCGCTGCGTTTTTACCCGATAGAAAAAGCGATATAGAGTGGCTTAAATCCAAGGATATGCTTAATCTTAATAGCTATGCAACCGCAGAAAACTGCATGGATGCGTTGATAAAAAGATATAATCTTGAAAAATACTCCAGAGCAGATGCAAGAAAGATTGCATCCGTTTGTGCTCAGATGAAAAGAGAATTTTTCAGCAAATCGTACCCATATGTTTTTGCACAGGATGTTTCAACCGTACTTGTTTCAAAGATTATGGAGAACAGCGGTTTTTACAAGGGAGTGGAGGTTAACATTGAGCCATACAGGACATTTGTTGACGGCACACTTGCACCACACATAATTGGAAGAGTAACATCTATTACAGGTGATAAATATAAAAAGAATAAAAAAGAAACAGAAGAGCTTGTAAGAAAGCTTGAAAGAGAAGGCGCATCTCAAACAAAAATTGATGCTGTAAAGCGAAACGCGTATGGCATAACAGATGAATACGGCGAGTTTGGAATCGAAAACTATGCCGAACAATACCTTCGTGGAACAAAAGGTGTAAAGACTGTCAGCACCGACATTAATGGAAAAGTCAGCACAAAATTTACAGTTGAGCCAAAGCAGGGAGATACAGTAATCTTAACCATAGACAAAAATCTGCAAATGGTTGCACAACAGGCACTTAAAAACAGGGTGGAGTCACTCAAAATTAGTTCGCCATTGCCCCATGCTGCTGCGGTTGTTGTATTAAAAGTCGACACAGGAGAAATCCTTGCCTGTGCAACATACCCCTCATATGACATTTCAACCTACAAGGAAGACTATGTACAGCTTTCAACAAATCCAGATGTTCCGCTTTGGAACAGAGCGCTTAAAAGCACATATGAACCAGGCTCAACATTCAAGCCGCTTGTTGCAATTGCGGCACTTGAAAAGGGAACAATAGATGAGCATTTCACATATAACTGCCCAGGTTACTATGATTACTTTAAGGATATGCGACCATTCAAATGTCAGGGAGTTCACCGCACTGTTAATGTGGTTGAGGCAATAAATCAATCGTGCAACACCTTTTTCTATGAAACGGGTAGGCTTCTTAAAATAGAGAATATGAACGAATATGGCTCAATGTTTGGCTTAGGACAAGTTACGGGAGTTGAGCTTCCAGAGGCAGCAGGCATTCTTGCAAGCAGAGAATACGGTGAGTCAGTCAGAGGAAAATGGAACCCTGGCGACACAATCCAAGCGGCGATTGGGCAGTCGGACAATTTGTTCACACCACTTCAGCTTGCAAACTATGTTGCAACAATAGCAAATGGTGGCACAAGGCATGTTCCGCACTTTATAAAGTCAATTAAGAGCTATGATTATAAAACAACCACAATTGAAAAAGAGCCTGAAATAGCTGTTGAAACAGGTGTGTCAAAGAAAAATCTTGACCTTGTAAGAGCGGGCATGCTTCGCGTTGGTACAGTTGGATTTTGCCGAAATGCCTTTAAGAACTTACCGGTAAAGGCAGCTGCAAAAACAGGCACATCAGAAATTGTTAAGGTTATAAATGGCGTAAAGCATGAGGGAAACAATGGATTTCTTATCTCCTATGCACCATTTGAAAATCCTGAAATAGCGATTGCTGTTGTTGTTGAAACAGCTGACAAAGGAAGCTTAACGGCGGTAGTTGCAGCGGATATATATCAATATTACTTTTCAAGCAAGACTGTTGATTCTGCACAAGGATATAACCAGTTGCTTTCATAAAGGAATATTTTGGAGGAAACAGAATGCCTGAAACAGTTGCAAAAAAGATAGTACTTGCGTCCGGAAAGGGCGGTGTTGGCAAGTCCACTCTTGCAACAGCTTTTGCAGACCGACTTTATTCCAGAGGCTTTAAGGTTTTGATGATTGACTGTGATATAGGACTTCGTAGTCTGGATACCATGCTTAAACTCAGTGACAAGATAGTCTATGATTGGTCTGATGTTATTTTTAACAGATGTCAGGCAAGGGATGCAATGGTGTACAGCGAATGTCCTGTACTTCTGGCGGCGCCGCAAGCCGATGTTAATGTTACAGAGCAGGATATGCAAAAGCTTATTAAGAGATATGAGAAGGCATTCGACTATGTTATAATTGATGCGCCAGCAGGCATGGGAAAGGGATTTCGGATTGCACTTGCAATGGCAGACGAGGCGTTTGTAATATCCACCCCAGACACAATCTGTGCAAGGAGTGCAGGGGCTGTCGCTCAAAAAATATTTGACTCGGGAATTGAGCCAAAACTCATAATAAACAAATTCAATAAGTTTGAAGTATATAAAGGGAATTTGCTCAATATTGATGCAGTTATCGACCAAGTTGGAGCAATGCTGATTGGAGTTGTGCCAGATGAAAAGGCATTTGCATACTGCTTAATAAAAGGCGAAGTGCCAGACGAAGGGCTTAAATCCATAAGAGCAGTTGACAGAATTATTAGAAGAATGAACGGCGAACAGCTTAAGTTGGAATTATAAAAACCAAGTTGTATAAAAAA
The DNA here is from genome assembly GCA_036654375.1 of Oscillospiraceae bacterium. Lineage (GTDB taxonomy): Bacteria > Bacillota > Clostridia > Oscillospirales > Acutalibacteraceae > RZYX01. The sequence goes on along the minus strand of JAVVSD010000003.1, from coordinate 115,331 downwards.
ATATTTATACCACAATATATAGTATATAAAGTAACAACTTAAAATTATTATACACTTTTTACAAATTTATATTGATAACACTCGCAAAATATGGTACTATTACTATAATGAAAATCACAATTACCATTTTTGCTATACAAAGGGGGAATACCAATGAATATAGCACTCATAGCACATGATGTTAAAAAAGAACTAATGACTCAGTTTTGCATTGCTTATTGTGGCATATTGAGCAGACATACTTTATGTGCAACAGGAATAACAGGTAAGCTCGTTTCAGAGGCAACAGGTCTTGAAATTCAAAAGTTCTTGAGCGGACCACAGGGTGGAGAGCAGCAAATTGCGGCACGAATTGCTTGCAATGAGATTGATCTTTTGCTCATGTTTGGAGATCCACTTAATCCAAAACCGCACGAACCAAACGAAGCAAACCTTATCAGGCTTTGTAATGTTCACAACATTCCAATTGCAACTAACATTGCAACAGCAGAGGCTCTAATTCATTCACTTGACAGAGGCGACCTTGATTGGCGTGATATTGTCAATCCCAAAAATTAAAATGTATATTCTTACAGGCAGGAATTTTTCCTGCCTGTTTTTCTATGTGTCATTTAATTTAAAATAGGGCTATTGTATTAAATATCACACCAAGAAAAAGCCAGGATTAACGGAGATAATCTGAATATAAAAAAGCTGAAAAGGTTCTCTGATTTTTAAAATGCAGATACTGCAGATACAATGTATATGTAGCATCTTGGTTGAAATTTAAAATCGGTATATGAAAAGCTGCAAAAAACAAGAACGAGAAAGCGGAACATCATAGTTTTGGGATGTTTTCGAGAATAGTTTTAACTAAAAGTTACAGGCGTGCAGAATATGCAAGTTCATTTAGCAATGTATTTGTCACTTCATATTTACAAATGTGCTTTAATTGTATATAATTTAAGGGTTATATATTTACACAGTACAAATTCTTGACACTCGCAACATTCAGGAGGGGAAAGCATGGCTATAAATATTCAGGCAGTAAAAGGAACACAGGACGCTTTACCAAGGGACAGCTACAAGCTTCGCTTTTTAGAGCAAGAAATAGAAGAAATAGCAAGTAACTACGGGTTTTCAGAAATACGAACTCCCGTATTTGAATACACAGATTTATTTTGTCGCTCAGTTGGAGATACAACCGATGTTGTGCAAAAGGAAATGTACACCTTTGAGGACAAGGGTGGTCGTTCCATAACTTTGAGGCCGGAGGGAACAGCGGGTGCAATGCGTTCGTTTCTTGAGCATGGGCTTTTTAACGAAGGATTGCCGCAAAAGGTGTTCTACTTCACATCGTGCTACAGATACGAAAAGCCACAGGCAGGCAGGCTTCGTGAGTTCCACCAGTTTGGAATTGAATGCTTTGGAACAGAAAGCCCAGCAGCAGATGCAGAGGCTATATCACTTGCATCCGAAATATTTGGATTTTTGGGAATAGAAGATATTGTTCTTGAGCTAAATTCTATTGGTTGTCCAACCTGTAGAGCCGAATACCATAAGGCACTTAAGGAGTATTTTGAGGGCAAAAAATCAGACCTGTGCAATACCTGTATTGACAGACTTGAGCGTAATCCAATGAGAATACTTGACTGCAAAAGCCCTGTTTGTTCAGATATTGCAAAGGACGCACCGACAGTTATCAATTACCTTTGCGACGATTGTCGTGAACATTTTGAGAGCGTAAAAAAATATCTTGATGCAATGGATATAGACTATAAAATTAACCCAACAATAGTAAGAGGGCTGGACTATTACACAAGAACAGTTTTTGAGTTTGTTTCAACAAAAATTGGAGCGCAGGGAACTGTTTTGGGCGGAGGAAGATATGACGGGCTTGCAGAGCAGCTTGGCGGAGCAAGAACCCCCTCTCTTGGGTTTGCAATGGGAATGGAAAGGCTTATGCTTGTCCTTGAGGCACAGGGTGTGGAGCTTCCGCAGGACAATAAGTGCAACCTTTATATTGCACCAGTTGGTGAAGAGGCTTCTCTTCTTGCGGCAAAGATTGTAACGGATTTAAGGTGTGAGGGAATCTTTGCCATGTTTGATGTTGTTGGGCGTTCAATAAAGGCACAAATGAAATATGCAAACAAAATCGGAGCCGAGTTTACAATTGTCCTTGGAGATGATGAGCTAAAAAGTGGTGTCGCACAGCTCAAAAATATGGATGACGGTGAAACACAGGAAATAAAGGTTGATAAAATAGCAGAAGATTTTGCTTCAATTTCGATTCAGGCGGCTGTCGGAAAACTTTCGGAAGATTCTTTTGACGGAATTGATTTGAATGCACTTCTTGGAGGTAGTATATAATGGATTTTATGGCAGGACTTAAAAGAACAAATTACTGTGGAGAACTTACAGCACAGGATATTGGAAAAGAGGTCACTGTTTGCGGATGGGTGGCAAAGCAGAGAGATCTTGGAGCGCTTATCTTTATTGATTTAAGAGATAGAACAGGCGTTGTTCAACTTGCTTTTGATGAGAATACAGACAAAGCAATTTTTGAAAAAGCCTTTTCATCACGCAGTGAATTTGTGCTTATGGCAAAGGGAAAAGTCAAAGAGCGCGCCTCAAAAAATAAAGAAATTTCCACGGGAGATGTGGAGATAGAAGTGCTTGATTTGCGTGTTCTTTCAAAGAGCGAAACACCTCCCTTTGAAATTGTTGAAAATTCTCAGACAGGTGAGGCAACACGCCTAAAATACCGCTATCTTGACCTTCGTCGTCCAGACTTGCAAAGCAACATTTTACTAAGACACAAAATTGTAAAAATCACAAGAGATTATTTTGACCAGCAGGGATTTATAGAAATAGAAACCCCAATGCTTATAAAATCAACACCAGAAGGTGCAAGAGATTTTCTGGTTCCGAGCAGAATTCACAATGGAACCTTCTATGCTCTTCCGCAGTCACCACAACTCTACAAACAGCTTTCAATGGTTGCAGGCTTTGACAGATATATGCAGATAGCCCGTTGCTTCCGCGACGAGGACTTGCGTGCTGACCGTCAGCCAGAGTTTACACAGATAGACCTTGAAATGTCATTTGTGGACATGGAAGATGTTTTGTCAATGGCAGAAGGCTATATCAAGACGGTTTTCAAAGAGGCAATCGGAGTTGAGATTGAGCGTGAATTACCACGCCTTACTTATAGAGAGGCAATGGAACGCTATGGCTCAGACAAGCCGGACACTCGATATGATATGGAGCTTTTTGATTTAACAGACACAGTAAAAAGCAGTGAATTTGTTGTGTTTAAATCAGCAATAGAGGGTGGCGGAAGTGTTCGCGGAATAACAGCCAAAAATGCAGCCAAAACTCTTACACGCAAGGAAATTGACAAGCTGACAGAGTTTGTCAAGGGCATCGGTGCAAAGGGGCTTGCATGGATAAGAATGACAGAAGATGCAACAACATCATCATTTGGCAAGTTTATGACAGAGGACGAGATGGCAAATATTCTTAAAACAGCAGACGCACAAACAGGTGATGTTGTTCTTATAATCGGCGACACAAATAATACTCATGTGCTTTCAATCCTTGGCGCACTTCGTGCCGAGGTTGCAAAGAAACTCAACATAATTCCACACGACAAGTTCAATTTCCTGTGGATAACCGAATTCCCGTTCTTTGATTTTGACGAAGAATTAGGTCAATTTGTTGCAATGCACCACCCCTTTACAGCGCCGATGGACGAGTGCCTTGAGTATCTTGAAACCGACAAGTCAAAAGTTCGTGCAAAGGCATATGACCTTGTACTCAATGGAATTGAGCTTTCCAGCGGTTCAATAAGAATAACAAATCCAGAGCTTCAAAGCAGAATGTTCTCACTTCTCGGACTTTCAGAGGAAGAGGCACATTCAAAGTTTGGATATCTGCTTGACGCATTCAAATATGGTGCACCACCACATGGAGGAATGGGAATAGGGCTTGACAGGCTCATAATGCAGATGTTAGGTTGCGATACACTTCGTGATGTTGTAGCATATCCAAAGCTTCAAAACGCAACAGAGCCAATGACACAGTGTCCGTCACTTGTTGACGATGTACAGCTAAAAGAGCTTGGAATAAGCCTTATAAAAACAGAAGAATAAGGTTAAATATTAAAGGCAAGGGCATAAAGATTTAGATACGAATATTTTTTAATATTTGCCGTAGGATATGGTTAACTATATCCTGCGGTTTTTTGTTGGTGTAAAGGGAAAAATAAAACACATATACAGAATGTAAGCACATTAAGAAATCCAACCTGCGCTTTGCGGCAAAGAATTTCAAAGGGTAGAAGATGTTGCAATCAAGGGATAACTTTTGTATACTGGAGTAGAAAAACAACCTTCTGTTAGAGGTAAAGAAGTGATGGAGGGTTCAAATTGTACAAAGGGTGGTGAGGATGATAAAAGGTCGTCATTTGGAAGTTTTAATCTATTTACTTAAACATAAGAAAACGACTTACAAACAGCTTGCACAGCATTTTGAGGTGAGCATAAAAACCATTGAGAGAGATATCAATCGCTTGTCTGCAATGGGTATTCCGGTCTACTGCACACAAGGTGTTGGAGGAGGAGTGCAACTGGACAAAAACTACAAATTCAGCACAAGCTTTTTTACAGCTTCAGATATTCATCAGATAATTTTTGCACTCAAAATTATGGACAGCCTTTCTCAATCGACCAAGAAAAATACAATAACAAATAAATTGTGCCTGATTGCACCTGAATTAAGCTCAATGTTTGAAAGCGATGCAGAGCAGTATCTAAGCATTGATTTACTTTCGGAAAGAATTGATATTGAAAACTGGATTTATGAAAAAATAGATTATTGTTTGGACAATGAGGTTCTTGCCATCATCAACGGCACCTTGAAAATTGCACCAATTGGATATGTATTGAAGCCTGACGGGCTATATTTGTTTTGCTTTTCAAATTTATATCAAATAATAAAGTGCAATGAAATTAAGACAATAGAGCTAACGGACATTCGATTTGAACGCGACTTTATCTCATATGAAGAATATAAAGAAAATAGCAGGTAAACAAGACATAATGTGTCGTGTTTACCTGCTAAAATTATATTCGGAGGTAAGAACATGGAAAAGAATATTTATGAACATAAGTCGCTTACAAAACTTATTTTTATCTTTGGAATCCCGTCCATCCTATCGCTGATGATTGAGATGCTGACGGGGATTGTGGACACAGCATTTGCCGGAAATCTGCCAGGAATTGGAGATAGTGCATTGTCTGCGATGGCACTGATTTCTCCTGTACTGGGAATATTTACTGCACTGCAAACATTGTTTGCGATGTCAACAGGAATATTGATTGCAAAATATTTGAATGATGCGGAGCGTCAAAATACAAGCTATACAACAGGCGTTGTGATGAGCATTGCAGTGGCGATGGTTACATCAGTGCTTTGCTATTTAACATTGTCGGGGATGTTATCAGCATTAGGAGCAAAGGGGCAAATTTTCCTTCTGGCAAAGCAATATCTTAAAATTCAACTTTTAAGTAATATTTTCAGTAGTGTGGGATATACTTTGACCTGCTGCATTAGAGCGTTTGGCTTCCCTAAAGTGGAAGTAAAAATTATCACTGGTGCAGTTGTAATCAATATTGTTTTTAATTATATTTTTGCGTTTGTGTTAAAAATGGGCATTTCAGGGCTTGCATGGGGTACTTTTGTCAGTGAAGTTGTATGTGCGGTTTGTGCAATTGCATTTTTAATGAGAAACAAGCTTTGGCTGCATAGAGAATCGATGTTGGCAAGCAAATTTTTTCACAGTGCATGGGAACTATTCAAAATTGGAATTGCACAAACAGCGATACAGGTGCTGGGTGGTTGTACGGGATTTGTCATTAATGCAAGGCTGATAACGCTTGGCTCAATGGCACATGTTGCCGCTTGGAGCGTTGTCCAGCGTATTTATACATTCATATTAATGCCGATTGTAGGGCTAACGCAGGGAGTACAGAACATCATCTCATACTTTAGTGGGAATGGTGAGCAAGAAAAAATTATAATGGTTTCAAAGCGTACTATGCTGATGTGTAGTGCATATGGTTTGATTGCGTTACTGTTGGTGATGAATTTTGGGCAAAATCTTGCAGCAGTTTTTGGTGGCAGCCAGGAGATAGTTGCAATTGCAAAAACAGTTCTGCTTATCGTTTTTCTCGGCTTCCCGTTCATCGGAGTTCTATATACCGATATGACGCTGTTGCAGGTTACGGAACATGAATTTGCGTCTGTATTGCTCATTTTGTCACGACAAGTTTTCTTTTTAATTCCAATGGTATACATTATCCCATCTTTAGTTACGCTTGGAAGCATAACAATCTCTCCAATCATAGCACTGTTTTTTTGTATGCCCCTGGCTGATGTGTTGTCAGTGGTGTTTGCAGCGAGTGTAAAAAGAAAAATTTCATCGCGAACAAATTAAAAAATTATTCTAATCTCAAGATTACAATTCTTTGTAAAGCTCATAATGATTCCAATAAAACTATCAGAAGCACAAAGCACAAGCCTCTCATTGGGAGGCTTGTGCTTTGTATGGAATTTTGATTTTAAGCTTTAAAAAATTCAAGAAATGCTCTGTATGCCATGTAGACATCAAGCTTTGAAACGACCTCAAAAGGTGCGTGCATTGACAAAACAGGAACGCCAACATCAACAACATCAACATTGAGATTTGCAATATACATTGCAACTGTTCCGCCGCCACCCATGTCAACTTTGCCAAGCTCACCGATTTGCCAAAGAACATCGTTTTTGTCAAAAATATCTCTGCACCAAGCCATAAATTCTGCACTTGCGTCAGATGTTCCGCTCTTTCCTCTTGAGCCTGTATACTTTGTAACAACAACGCCTCTGTTGATGTACGAGCAGTTTTTCTTTTCCATAACATCAGGGAAGGTTGGGTCAAATGCCGAGTTAACATCAGCTGAAAGGCACTGAGAGTTTGAAAGCACATCTCTTGCCTCAACGCCTTGCATTCGTCCAAGGTCAGCAATAAAATATCTGAGATATGCAGAGTGCAGACCTGTATTCCCGTCGCTACCGATTTCCTCTTTGTCCGAAAGAACGGAGAGCAAAGTATGCTCAGGAGTGCCAGCGTTGAAAGCTGCAATAGCAGCAGGGTATGCACAGACACGGTCGTCGTGACCATATCCGCCAATCATACTGCGGTCAAAACCAATGTCGCAAGCTTCAAATGCAGGAACAAGCTCAAGCTCTGCACACAAAAAGTCCTTTTCAACAATACCGTACTTTTCGTTAATAAGCTTCATAATGTTAAGTTTAACAAGGTCGCTGCCCTTGTCGCTTTTAAAAGGGCGGCTGCCAACAAGAATATTAAGCTCTTCACCCTTAATTCCCTCGTTGAGTTTTCTCTTGCTTTGCTCCTGCGCAAGGTGAGGAAGCAAGTCAGTTATGACAAACTTTGGTTCGCCCGGCTTTTCACCAAGATTAATATAAACCTTAGTGCCGTCCTGTTTAACAACAACACCATGAAGAGAAAGTGGAATAGCAGTCCACTGATATTTTTTAATTCCGCCATAGTAGTGGGTTTTAAGCAGAGCAAGCTCTGTGTCCTCGTAAAGAGGGTTTGGCTTAAGGTCAATTCGTGGTGAGTCAATGTGTGCCGCAGCAATACGAACGCCCTCACTAAGTGGTTTTGTGCCGATAACGCAAAGAATTATAGCCTTTTCACGGTTAACATAATAGACTTTGTCGCCAGGGTTATAGATCTTTGTGTTGTCAAACTCTGTAAAGCCCTTGGATATTGCAAGATCTTTAACAAAAGCTGTAACTTCACGCTCTGTTTTTGCCTCATTAAGAAAGCTGATGTAGTCCTCGCAGAACTTATCTGCCAAGTCTATCTGCTCGTCTGTCATTACAGATGCAGAGTGTGGTGTTTTGTAAAAAAGTTCGTCCTTAAGCTTTTCTGCTGGTGTTTTTTCGCAACTCATTCTTGAGTCCTCCTTATATATCATAAAGATTTTTATAAATATTTATAGATTTTGTAACCTTGCTTACATAGTGTGCGGTGTCCTTTGACGGAATGATGTCAAGGCTTTTGCCGTCATTGGAATACTCTTTATTTAAAAGCCATTTATGAACGCTTCCTCGACCTGCGTGATAGGCGGCAATTGCAGTTTTAGTGTCCCCAAATTCATCAAGAAGCATACCAAGAAAAACACAGCCGTATTTAATTGATGTTTCGGATTCAAGAAGTGCTTTATCTTCAAGCTTTTCACCAGTCTTTGTCTGGAGCCACCTAAAGGTTTCGGGTGTTATTTGAGTAAGCCCAAGCGCACCTGCATCTGACTCTGCCTGCGGGTTATACCCGCTTTCGGTTTTGATAACAGCATAGACCAAAGCATCGTCCACATCATATTCATCGGCATATTTTTCAATGAGAGTTAAATTTTTTTGTGGGTACATAACTTTTAAAACGCTTTTGTAGCAAACAAAAACGACAAGAGAAATGATAGTCACAAAGATAAGAATAATTGCACCGATTTTAATTGTAGCAGTTTTAGGTGACTGCTTCATTCCTTTTCACCTCAATCAAATCCACGAGTTCACTTAACTGTTCTTTCAAATCATGAAAGTTGTTATCGTTATGAATTATTATATCTGAATGTGATTTATAATATTCTTCGTCAAGCTGAGCTTTCATGCGAAGTTTTGCACTTTCTTCATTTATATAGTCGCGAAGCATAATTCGTTGAAGTCTTGTTTGCTCGTCTGCAACAACAGAAACGATAATGTCGCAGGAGTTTTGAATTCCGCTCTCAAAAAGTGCAGGAGCATCAATAATGGCAACATCGTATCCATCAAAAAAAGCACCCTTAACTTTTTTGTCCACAAGTTTTTTAATGGCGGGATGTGTAATGCTGTTTAAAAGCCTTGTGGCTTCTTTTGTTGCAAATGCACGCACAGCGAGTTCCTTGCGGTCAAGTTCACCGGTTTCCTTAAGGATTTCAGGACCAAATGCACTTGCAAGCTCTTCAAGCAGAGGAGATCCTTTTTCGGTCACGAGTCTGGCTATTTTATCACAATCAATATAGTAAAATCCCTTTTTTACAAGCAAATCTCCAACGGTTGATTTCCCAGCCCCCGTTTGCCCTGTAAGTCCAATGACGAGTGCTTTTATCATATGTCAATCACCTCAAATTCTGCAGCACGCAGAAGTCTGTTCATAACGGCAAGACCAACGCCCTCGCTTTTGGGACAACGCACAAAAACGGTTGATGCCTCAAGCTCGTCAACCCTTCGAAGTGCATCAAAAAGCCTTTGTGCCTGCTGTGCAGTATCGGCTTTGTCACCGAAGCATAAGCAAGGACAATCAAGCAATTTTTCTTCGCCATCAAAGCAAATAGCCATAACACCTTTTGCTTTGTTATATTCAACATATTTGCAAAAATTTTCAAATTCACCACGAACAATTACAACATTTGCGTTGGGTGAATAGTGTTTATATTTCATGCCAGGAGAAGAGGGAAGAATGCCTTCTTGCAACTCTCCAAGAACGGATTTGTCAATTTCAATTTCGCCAAGAACCTGCGCAAGCTCAGCTGGAGTTATCTTTCCGGGTCTTAAAAGCCTTGCGGGAGTTTCACAAAGTGTAACAACAGTGGACTCAAGACCCACACTGCAAGCACCTCCATCTGCAATAGCATCAATTTTTCCGTCAAGGTCATTTAAAACATGCTGTGCAGTTGTTGGGCTTGGCTTGCCAGAAAGGTTTGCACTTGGAGCGGCAAGCGGCACACCGGCAGCACGAATTATTGCCCTTGCGATGGGGTGAGATGGCATTCTGATAGCCACAGTATCAAGCCCCGCACTCACACTTTTTGGAACAATGTCGGAACGAGGAAGTATAATGGTTAAAGGTCCGGGCCAGAAATGCTCTGCAAGAGAAAGTGCCTCCTTAGGGACACTTTTAACAAGCGGATAAAGCTCATCAATATCATTGATATGAACAATAAGTGGATTGTCCTGTGGTCTGCCTTTTGCCTCAAATATTTTTGAAACCGCTCGCTCGTCAAGAGCGTTTGCAGCAAGTCCATAAACAGTTTCTGTTGGAATTCCAACAATACCACCACTTTTTAAAATCCTGCCTATTTTATTTATTTTATCAGAATCTTTATATGAATCTATTTTAAAAAATTCTGTCCTCATATTATTCATCAGCCTTCAATTTTTCTGCCGTATCTGCGGTGATAAGTGTATCAATAATTTCGTCTAAATCGCCGTTCATAATTGCCTCAATACGGTAAAGGGTTAGCCCAATACGATGGTCGCTTACTCTTCCTTGTGGAAAATTATAGGTGCGTATTCTTTCGCTTCGGTCGCCAGTGCCAACTTGCGACTTTCTTTCACCTGCAATTACAGCGTTTCGCCTTTGATTTTCTGCTTCAAGGATACGAGAACGCAAAATTTTCATTGCGCGGTCTTTGTTTTTGTGCTGGCTACGCTCGTCCTGACACTCGACAACTGTGCCTGTAGGAATATGAGTTATACGGATAGCAGACTCGGTTTTGTTAACATGCTGTCCACCAGCACCGCCAGAGCGATAAGTATCAATCTGCAAATCTGCAGGGCTTATTTCAAGGTCAACTTCCTCTGCCTCAGGCAAAACGGCAACAGTGACAGTAGAGGTGTGAATTCTTCCCTGAGATTCTGTTTCAGGAACACGCTGAACTCGGTGAACGCCGCTTTCAAACTTAAAGCGTGAATAAGCACCCTCACCAGAAATCTCAAAGCTGACTTCCTTAAAGCCACCAAGCTCTGTTTCGTTGGCGTTGAGAACTTCACATTTAAAGCCCTTAAGCTCGGAATACATAGAGTACATACGAAAAAGCGAGCCGGCAAAAAGAGAGGCCTCATCTCCACCTGCACCACCGCGTATTTCAATGATTACATTTTTGTCGTCGTTAGGGTCGCGAGGAAGTAAAAGAATTTTAAGCTCATCAAAAATAACATCAAGCTTTGATTTTGACTCCTCAAATTCCTCCTGAACCATTTCTTTAAAGTCAAGGTCCATGCCACCTGCATCAAGCAGAGCTTTAGCCTCGTCAAGAGAAGCTTTACAGTCGTTATAAGCCCTATATTTTTCAACAATAGGGGTGAGATGCTTCATCTCCTGCATCAGCTTTTTATATTGTTCCATATCAGCGACAATATCAGGGTTGCATAAAAGCTGATTTACAGTTTCGAATCGCTGTTCAACATTTTGTAGTTTATCGAGCATAAAAGTCCTCCAAAAAACGGAATATTTAAAAATTTTCTTATTAACAGTTGCCAACCTGTGTAGCATATATTGATGTTAAGGTTTATGAGTTAAAAGGTTATTTGATTTGGCTTTCGTTTTCAATTTTAGTGTTTCTTGAGATGTTGCGAATATTTTTTTCAGCCTTTTGCCTTGGAACCATAACTTCATGACCACAGCCAAGACACTTCATTTTAAAGTCCATTCCAGACCTTAAAACCAAAAATTTAGCTGAGCCACAAGGATGTGATTTTTTCATCTCAAGTATATCTCCAACTCTAACATCCATAAAATTCACCTGTTATATAATAATAAAATATTATAACATGAATTGAGTACATTTTAAAGCACATAAATTCTAAATATTGCTACAAAAATCGACATTTTAACCCTATAGCCTTTAAAATAATAAAGGGATACAGTAGAAAAGATAATAAGATGAGAGGTAATACAATGGCAACAATATTGCTCATAATAATCTATATGGCATTTATCGGGCTTGGGCTTCCAGACACTCTGCTTGGAGTCAGCTGGCCACTGATGCACAAAGAGTTTTTAGTTGGCGAGGGAATGGCGGGGCTTTTATCCCTTTCTGTATCTGTATGCACAATAATATCGAGCCTGTTTTCCGGCAAAATAACTCAGAAAATAGGAACGGGAAAAATAACAGCAATAAGCGTTTTGATGACGGCATTTGGCGTCACGATGGTTGCGTTTATGCCCAATATATATATGTTCTTTTTGATTGCTATTCCGCTTGGACTTGGAGCGGGCGCAGTAGACTCAAGCCTTAACAGTTATGTTGCACTTTATTTCAAGCCAAGGCACATGAGCTGGCTTCATTCACTTTGGGGAGTAGGGGCAATGACAGGACCTGTGCTTATGTCGTTTTTTCTTGCGCAGGGCAACTGGAGGCGTGGATATCTTTGCGTTGGGTTGATGCTTTTCTTTATGTCTGCGGTTTTATTCATAACTCTTCCAATGTGGAAAAAATTTGAGAAGACAAAAAGGTTCAGCAAAGAAAAAGAAGAGGAATTTGCTAATCAGAAATACAGTCTTTTAACAGCGTTTCGCCAGCGTGGGGCAAAAACATCAATGGTTGCATTTTTGTTTTATTGCGGAATAGAAATGGTTGTTGGGCTTTGGGGAAGCACATATTTGATAAACATAAAAGGACTTGATGCTTCAAGTGCATCACTTTGGATTTCGTTTTTCTTTGCTGGGATAACAGTTGCAAGAGCGGTTTCAGGATGCTTAACGATTAGAATAACCAATAAAGTGCAATTAAGAGTGGGGCAGGGTATAATAGCAGTGGGAACAATTTTGCTTTTGTTCCCGCTTTCGGCAAAGCTTGCGGCCGGTGCAATAGTTCTTGTTGGGATAGGCTGTGCACCAATATATCCGCTCATGATTCATGAAACGCCAAAGCGATTTGCGGAAAATTCCGCAGCCGTAATGGGGCTTCAGATAGCATCTGCATATTGCGGGTTTGCGTTTTTGCCACTTGCGTTTGGATATTTTGCATCTGCAACGAGTTTTAATATAATGCCCACAGTACTTTTGCTGTTTAGCGTAATAGTTATTTTATGCACAGAAAACATCAACAGATTGTCAAAAAACAATCAAAGTATAAATTAGAAATACCTTGTAATATATGGCGTGTTTTGGTATAATGAACCGAATATATATAATGTTTTGCAGGGTATATATTCACATTTTTTTTAAAGGATGTTTAAAAATGGATAATAAATCACTGCAATCGCTTATCTTGAGCGAAAAAAAACAAAGAGATACGGTCATTATGGCCCATACCTATCAGGCTCCTGAAATAATCGACATAGCAGATTTTGCTGGCGACAGCTACGCGCTTTCACTTGAAGCACAGAAATGCAAGGCAAAGCGTATTATTATTTGCGGTGTTAGATTTATGGCAGAAACTGCAAAAATTCTTTCCCCAGATAAGACAGTAATTTTACCGGTAGAGCAGTCTACCTGCCCAATGGCGGAGGATATCTCTCCGGAGCAGGTAAGGGAATTCAAAAAGCAAAATCCAGATTGTTGTACGGTTGCATATATTAACACAACGGCAAGAGTAAAGGCAGAAGTGGATGTTTGCGTAACTTCATCAAGTGCTGTAAAAATTGTTAAAGCTCTTGCGCAGGACAAAATCCTGTTTTTGCCAGACGCTAATCTCGGCAGCTATGTGGCAAAACAGGTACCGGAAAAGGAAATAATTATTTGGGATGGATGTTGCCCAATTCACAACAGTGTAACGGCTCAGGATGTTTTAGAAGCAAAGGCAAAGCATCCAGACGCCGTTGTGGCGGTTCATCCCGAATGTAAGAAAGAGGTTGTTGAGCTTGCTGATATGGTTGGCTCAACAAGCGCAATAATTGAATATGCAAAAGCTCACGATGGTGAAGTAATTATCGGCACAGAGCGTGGAGTTGTTGATTACCTTGAAGTTAAAGACCAAAAGGGAAAATACCATCAGCTTTGCAAGGACAAGCTTGTTTGCCCTGACATGAAAATGACACAGCTCAAGGATGTCTATCAGGCAGTTGTCGGGCAGTGTGGAGAAGTTATCGAATTAAATGAGGAACTACGCATAGCCGCAAAGAAAAGCATTGATAATATGCTTAAATACGGCGGTTGAATCGGAGGCGTATTAACTTGCAAAAAAAGTACGATGTTGTTATTGTTGGTAGCGGCGTAGCTGGGCTATATGCTGCGCTTCAGTTCAACAGCAAAGTGAATGTTCTTGTACTGACAAAAAAACAAAAAGCTGTTTCAAACAGCTCTCTTGCACAAGGCGGCGTTGCCGCAGTATTGGATTTTGATAACGACAGCTTTGACCTGCACATTTATGATACAATGATTGCAGGCGGCCACAAAAACAATCTTCAAGCTGTTCAAACCCTTATCAGCGAAGGTCCAAACGATGTTCGTGAAATAATGGAGATGGGCTTTGACTATGACAAGAACGAGGACGGAACTCCCAAAAAGACTTTGGAGGGTGGACATAGTCGTCGCCGAATAGTGCATCATAAGGATACAACAGGCGACAATATTGTGACAACCTTGCTTGCACAGGTGGAAACTCACAAAAACATAGAAATTGCAGAGTATTCCATGGTTTCATCTATGAACCGTGAAAAAATCGGATTTAGACTTGACCTGATTGTTAATAAGACTGAACATACAAGTGTTTTCACAGATTATTGTCTTATCGCAACAGGCGGAATTGGAAGAGTGTATAAATACACCACAAACCCAATAGTCGCAACAGGTGACGGAATTAGAATGGCGTCCGAAATTGGAGCAGATATCAAAAATTTGAGCTTTGTTCAGTTTCATCCAACGGCATTCAATGCTCCGAATTCAAATGAACAATTCTTAATAAGCGAAGCCGTCAGGGGTGAGGGTGCATACCTTCTCAACTGCAACAAGGAACGCTTTATGCAAAACTATGACAAGCGTCTGGAGCTTGCGCCAAGAGATGTTGTGTCGAGTTCAATCATAACGGAAAGCAAAAGAACAAATAGCAACTGCTTTTATCTTGACATTCGATTTAAGGGAGAGGAATTTATAAAAAATCGTTTCCCGGGAATATCAAAAGGCTGTCTTGAGCATGGTGTCGACATTACCAAAGAGCTTATACCTATCTTTCCATGCCAGCATTATCTCATGGGTGGAATTGACACAAACCTTAATGGCGAAACAACTGTTTCAGGTCTTTTTGCAGCAGGGGAATGTGCACATACAGGAGTACACGGCGGAAATCGTCTGGCAAGCAATTCTCTTTTAGAGGCTCTTGTTTTTGGACGCAGAGCAGCCACCGAAATTCAGAAAAGAATAAAATCAAACAAAGGCACAGTCGAGCCTTATGAGTATCATATAACTAATGGCACAAAGCCTATTGCAGAAGGAATAGTTGAGGAAATACGCTCAATAATGCAGGACGCTTATTTTGTCATGCCAGATGATGACAAGATAAAATCAGGCTGTGAAAGAGTTAATGAGATAAGATTAGACCTTAAGGAAGGCGACTATGATATTACAATGGAGTACTGTGAGGCATTGAGCCTTGCAACCGTTGCAACAATAATTCTTACAGAGGTTTATGAAAAGGAAAAAGCCATTGGAAAGGGGTAAGAAACTTATGCTTTTACCACAATTTTATGTTGACGATATTATTAAAAAAGCAATAATGGAGGACATAAACTATATTGATGTTTCAACCGATATGCTTATAGAGCCACATCAAAAAGGGAAAGCAAGATTTCTTGCAAAAGCAGATGGCGTTCTTTGTGGACTTCCTGTTGCACTGCGAGTTTTTGAGCTTCTTGACGAATCTTTTTCGGCAACAATTTATAAAAATGATGGCGACAAGGTTAAAAAAGGCGATATCATAGCGGAGTTGGAGGGAAAGACTGCAATGCTACTTAAGGGAGAGAGAACAGCCCTCAACCTTTTACAGCATATGTCGGGAATTGCCACAGCAACTGCACTGGCAGTGGAAAAAACTGTCGGTACGAACGCAACGATAACAGATACAAGAAAGACGCTTCCTGGTCTTAGAGCATTCCAGAAATATGCAGTTACCTGCGGAGGCGGAAAAAACCATCGTTTTAATCTTTCGGATGCCGCAATGCTAAAGGACAATCACATTGATGCAGGTGGCGGAATTGAAAATGCTGTTAAAACTGTGCGTGCAAAGCTGGGACACACAGTTAAAATAGAAGTTGAAACACGAAATCTTGATGAAGTCCAGCAGGCGCTCAATGCAGGTGTTGAAATTATTATGCTTGACAACATGGATAATGACACAATGAAAAAAGCAGTTGAGCTTGTAAATAGTAAAGCAAAACTTGAAGCGTCAGGTGGAATAACACTCGACACCATTTCAGAGGTGGCAAAGACGGGGGTTGACATAATTTCAATTGGCGCACTTACCCACTCTGTACAAGCATTTGACATTTCAATGAAAATAGAAAAACCGCACACAGTCGGATTTTAAAAACGGTGTACAATATTAATAAATATTAAAAAGCAGGCATTATGCCTGCTTTTTTTGTCGTTTTTACGGTTAGTAGAGTAAAAAATATTTAATAAAATAGTGCATATCGTCAAAATTTATTAAATACAACGGATAGCTTTGATGTATTTGTAAGGCCAGATTAAATCAAAGAATATCTGTTGCACTGGTTCAAAAATTTTACAAGTTTGCATATGCTAATGGGATGAATTGGTTATGAGGTGGCAATAAAAATATAATTAAAAGGCACTATTCAAAGATTATTTTATTCAACTCGGTGGTTTTCTCAATAAGCCATTCATCTTCAAAAAATTCGCAAATGTGTGTACTTGCAGTTGAAAATCCTAACATTGTGTTCATAACGAGAACAATTTTTTCAACAATGTATTTTGGACACACAGCCCTTGAAGTTGTAAGACACATATAAACATACTCAAAAGCACCGCCCATTGAAATAGTAATTGCATCTGTAATTTCCCGCGCTTCTTTCTCATTCTCAAGATTAATATATTTCAATGCCCAGTTAACAACCATTGCTATGACCTTTTGAGTATTTTGCCTTGAAGATACGATGTCATATTTAAGAAACTCCATGTTTTTATCATTGATTAAATACCAAAATTCAAAATAACCAATCAAATACAAATTGTTTATCTCATTGCCAATTTCTAAATCGCTATTTTTTATAAAATCAGAAATAACATCCAACGATTGTGACAGAAATAAATTGATAAATACTTCCTTGTGAGGGAAATAGTATTGCACAAGTGCCTTTTGAACATTAGCCATTTCAGCAATATCTTGGAACGAAGTCTTGCTGTAGCCTTTCTCTATAAAAAGGTTAAAGGCAATTTTTAAAAGGCGATTATGTTCTTCAATGTTTTTGTTTTTTCCCATATTTAAACCTCAATATCTTAGTAATAACCCTATTATACAACAAATTGTGACGGTTTAAAATCATTTTTGCAAACATTATAAATCTAAATATTTTAATAAAACTGTAAAACTTTAAATTTATTATTGACAATTACAAAATATGGTAATATAATGCAAATACATGGAATGTATACGCGTATAGTATATGCGTATACGGAATCGGATATATTTAATATAGCAGAATAATGTTCTCGATGCAGATTAGGAACAAAATTCAATTTTGGTGAGGATAGGAGGTAGCGTTGCATCTTTGTTATAAAGGATAGGATGATGGGCGATTTATAGATAAAAGGCAATATGTCAGAAAGATTTGTGGATTGTAATTTCTCTAATTAAACAAAATAGTTGTTGGTTCACTGGGATTGCACGAACGGAATTCTTTGATACATAAATCCTAACTAACATAAAAAATTTTGCTCTTTTCATTTCGCTCAAAAACCATTTGGTGTTGTTATAAAATATGTAACAGAAAATCTTGCAATTAGAATGGGCCATACAAATAGCACATCAGTACACTAACGCAGCTATATTCTCAATATGAATTATTGCTTACGGATACTACAGTACTAATAACAGCTTTATTTCTTGTGAAAAAATATACCGAAAATGGGGATATCGGCAATAGAACCTTTTAAAAATTAAGTTTGTGTTTGTTATGTTTATAAATGAGAAAAGAAAAACCATAAGAATTATAAGAAAAGACATTAGTGAGAGAACTATAATATTTAATGAGCTTTAGGAGGAAAAAAATGAACTTTATTTCTGAATTTATCGACAGTATCGGAGAAAGAATGTCTACAAATGAAGGCGTTTATTGGGGCAGCTGGGAATTAATGAAGCCCTATGATGGATGGCACGATTACATAAAAGCAATGTTTGACAATTTGGGATTTATTGAAATTTTTCTTATTGTAGCAAGCGCACTTCTCTGGACAGGCGTATATTTGATAACTATTTATAGAAATCATCAAGACAAGAGTCCAAGTATGCCTTGGGTGGCACTTTGTCTTAATTTCTCTTGGGAATTCCAATTTGCCTTTATGGTTCCGTATCCGGAACCAATAACCCGCTGGGGAATTTACCTTTGGGTGGTATTTGACTTAATCATGTATGTTCAGGATGTAAAGTATGGCAGAAAAATGTTTAGCAAAATTATGCCAGGGTATGAAGTTCTGTATATGCCGGTTAAAATTGGACTTTTTGGAATGCTGTTCATGCTTGTTCTCTTTACAAATGCACAGTGGCCAGCAATGCCAGATGCACCAATGTTTGCGGCGTACCTTATGAATACGGTCATGTCATTCCTGTTTATTACACATATGTTCAAAAAGGAAAAGACAGAAGGCTTGTCAATCTGGATAGCATGGTGTAAATTCCTTGGAACCGTCGCTCCGACAATTCTTGGATTTATGTGGATGCCTGGGCAGTGGTTCGTATATGGACTTGCAATTATTTGCGCAGTTCTTGACGCAACATATATTGTTTTGCTTACAAAGCGCTTCCATTCATTCGGACTCAATCCTTACACAAGAAAACCACTTGCAGGTAAGGAACCAACAGAGGAAAAGGTTGCAGTTACAAAATAAACATCAATTTAATATCTCGGATAACTCCTCGAAAAGGGATGCACATTTTTTGTGTGTCCCTTTTCCAATTTAATTGCTTGTAAAGTGAAAGTTGGGATTTGAGGTTCCATTTTAAACTCAAATTATAAAAAAGCAAATAAGTGCCACTTCAAAAACGGTCAAGAGGGAGTATCACCGTAATGAAATGGCACAATATTTATTATATAAAGTTTTAAGATATCGCTGAACTTATTCTTCCATTTGCTTTCCGAGGAAGGACGCTGCAACCTGTGTCAGTTTAATCTCCGTCTGTGATGGATCTGGATTATTGCCATCAGCATTTCCAAACAGCACAACAACACCTGACACATCACCACTGCCAATAATTGGAGAGGCAACGAGTGCCGAACGCTGAATACCTTCAACAGGGGTAAGCGAGTGTGAAGGCGAAGCAATGAAGTTTTCTCTGTTTTCCATTATCCTTTCAAGATCGGTGGAAACGCGTCTGTCAATAATTTCTTTTTTTGAAAAACCTGAAACGGAAATAACATGATCCCTGTCACAAATAATAACTGGAAGATTAGTGCTACGGAACAGAACATCACAATATTGTGATGCAAAAGATGATAGCTCACCAACCAATGAATATTTTTTAAATATTACCTCACCGTTAATATCGGTATATATTTCAAGCGGATCGCCCTCGCGAATTCTCATGGTCCTTCTTATTTCTTTTGGGATAACAACTCTTCCGAGATCGTCAATTCTTCTCACAATTCCTGTGGCTTTCATATATAAATTCTCCTTTTTGAAAAAAATGTTTGCAATTCTATTGTTTGTCTGTAAAGGGATTTTATACGATAAATATTTTCATAAATTTTAAAAAATAAATGCTAATATTTGATTTAAATAAATCCATATTTTGAAAAATTGATTCAAAAGGTAAACAGTTAAACTACATAAAACGACAACTTTGATAAGTATACAGGTAATTTATGTACTACAAAATAATAAAATGTTAACAAATTATTATAATAAAGTTAAAATAATATATCAAAATTTACACATTATATTACCATAAAAATGCAAAAAAAAGTTCCTCTCACATTAAATTATGTGTGAGGAACTTTTTCAACTTAAAAATTAATATTAAAATTTAACAGAAAGGGAAATTTTATTCACCCTTCATGCTAAGAAGCTTTGCTTTGCCTTCATAAGCTGCAACGCTAAGCTTAATTGAATCAAATATTGCAGAACGAATGTCGTCTTCTGTGCATCCAAGCTCTTTGTAGCAATACTTTGTGTCAATGAAGAGATCAAGATCCATGATTGAAGCAAGTCCAACAGTGTTGATACCTGACTGGATTCCTCTTGAAACATAATCTTTTTCAATCTTCTTGCCAAACATTGCGAACATCCATACAGGAATGCCAACAACTTTTCTGTTTGAACCCATTCCTCTTGCATCATAAACGATATGAAGGAAATCATCCCACTTCATATTGTAGCAAGAAATTGGCCATGCTTTCTGATGGTTGAATTTTGCATAGTCAGCATACTCAGCAGCACCAACGATTGACTCACCAACCTGGCGAACTGTAAGCATTGCTGTACCACCCTTTGGATAGAAAGTGCAAGGGAACTTATCCATCATCTTGAGCTGCTCAATAAGGATAACCCAAACTGGTCTACGGCCTGGCTGTGTTCCAAAGATGTATGGAAGCTCAAGAACTGCAACATCAAAGTTCTCGTCAGCAAATGAGAATGCAAGATTCTCCTGGTCAATACGGCTTCTTATGTAGTTGTGCTGCTCGGTAAGCTTCATATCTGGACGCTGTTTTGCAAGGAATGAGAAGTAAGAGCCAAGGATAACAGCTTTCTTAATTCCGCACTCTTTTGCAAGAGGAAGCATACGCTTAAGAGGTGCAATGTTGAATTTGTAGTAAGCATCATAAACAGGTGCTGGGAATTCAACTCTCTCATCAACACCAGCTGCGAAAATAAAGCAGTCACATCCGCTCATCATTGCTTTAATTTCATCATCTGATTTGTCATTAATGTTACCAAAAATGATTTCTAAGTCCTTAGGGATTGGTGCACCTTCTGGAAGAGGAGGAAGAGCAACTGATTTAACCTGATGTCCTCTTTCGATGAAAATTCTTGCAGCTTCGCATCCAAGCAAACCTGTTCCGCCGATCATAAATACTTTCATAAAAACAATACTCCTTTTTTTAGTTTAATGTGTACCTATATAGTTTAAGACTGTTTACTGTGAAAGTCAACGATTTTTAACACATTTTAGCAATTATTACATGTTATTTTAATAACAATAAAAGTGTTTGGACAGTATAAACAAAGCAAAAAAATAACATACACTTGTAAAATATGAAATAGAACAAATTTAATTTAAAACGGCAACATTTTATTTGTTGAAAATGATTGTCAGATATGTTAAAATAAAAATCAATACATAATGACTATTTATGTAAATTGAATAAATAATGTCATCTTTTGGCGAATTTAAGGAGGAACGGAATTTGAAAACATACAATTCGACCAACATTCGTAATATTGTTGTTGCAGGACATAGTGGAAGAGGAAAAACAACACTTTGCGAGGCAATGCTTAATCTTGCTGGAGCAACCGAAAGACTCGGAAGAGTGTCTGAAGGCAATACAGTGATGGATTTTGATGCAGACGAAAAGAAGCGTGGCGTCACTGTTTCAACTGCAATGGCATCACTTGAGTGGAAAGATGTTAAGATTAACCTCATTGATACTCCGGGACTTTTTGATTTTGCAGGTGGATTAAGTGAGGGAATTCGTGCAGCAGGCTGCGCACTTATCGTTACTGATGCTGAAAAGGCAAAGTATGATGTTGGTGCTGAAAAGGCATTTAAAGCAGCTGATGAAAGAGGAATTTCAAAGATATTTGTTGTTACGAAAACTGATGCAGAAAATGCAAATTTCGGGAACCTTTTTGAAGAGCTAAAAGCCGTTCATGGTGCAAAACTATGCCCAGTTGTTGTTCCTTATATAGAGGATAGCAAAATAAAATACTTTGTAAATTTTGCACAAAACAAAGCTTATGAATATAAAAATGGCAAGGCGACAGAGGTTGAAATGCCACAGAGTGACAAGCTTGATGCAATGAGAGATATGTTTAACGAATCTGTTGCGGAGTCAAGTGAGGAGCTGATGGATAAATTTTTTGCAGGCGAAAAATTCACAGAGGTAGAGGCAATCAGCGGGCTGTTAAATGGTGTTGTTGAAGGTTCAATCTACCCAATTTATGCCTGTTCTGGATATACACTTGATGCTGTCACTTTGTTGCTTGACGGTATCGTTAATTTTGGGCCGAGTGCAATGGAAAAAACAGGCGAAACGGCAACAGATGAAGACGGGAATGAAATTGTTCTGCCTTGTGACGAAAATGGGCCACTTGCTGCAATCTGTTTCAAAACCATTGCAGACCCGTTTGTTGGAAAGATGTCTTTTGTTAAGGTTGCATCAGGAAAGATAACATCGGACACACCAGCATATAATACAAGAACAGGCGAAACCGACAGGATGGGCAAGCTTGTATTTGCAAAGGGCGGAAAGCAGGAGGAAACAAGCAGTATAATTGCAGGGGATATTGGCGTTATCACAAAGCTTTCAGGGCTTAAGACTGGCGACACCTTGAGCAGTGCAAAAAAGCCACTGACACTTAAAGGGCTAAACTCTCCAGAGCCATGCCTTTCAATGGCGGTAAAAGCACGCAAAAAAGGCGAAGAAGAAAAGGTTGCGGCAGGTCTTTTAAAGCTTATGGACGAAGACAGAACAATCAGGTTCTTCACAAATCATGAAACAAAGGAGCAAATCCTTTCAGGTCTTGGCGAACAGCACCTGGATGTTATTATTACAAAGCTCAAAACAAAGTTTGGCGTTGAGGTTGACCTATCTGTTCCAAGAGTTGCATATAGAGAAACAATCAAAAAGAAGGTTGAAGTTCAGGGCAGACATAAAAAGCAATCAGGAGGCCACGGTCAGTTTGGCGATGTTTTCATTCGCTTTGAGCCGTGCGACAGCCAAGATCTTGTCTTTGCAGAGGAAGTTTTCGGCGGTTCGGTTCCAAGGAACTTTTTCCCAGCAGTTGAAAAAGGGCTTCGTGATTCAGTCGATAAAGGAGTTCTTGCAGGGTATCCGATGGTTGGAATTAAGGCAACACTTTATGACGGCTCATATCACCCTGTTGATTCTTCGGAGATGGCATTCAAAACAGCGGCATCAATCGCATTTAAAAACGGAATTGCATTGGCGGAGCCTGCGATACTTGAGCCAATCGGAACACTTAAAGCCTATCTTCCAGACGAAAACATGGGAGATATCATGGGTGATGTGACAAAGCGTCGAGGCAGAGTGCTTGGAATGGGTCAGTCGGAAGAAGAAGCGGGAATGCAGGAAATCACCGCAGAAATTCCAATGGCAGAGATGGGAGATTTTGCAACAGTTCTTCGTTCAATAACCAGAGGAAAAGGCAGCTTCAGCATTGAATTTGCACGCTATGAAGAGGCACCTGCAAATGTTGCACAAAAAGTAATTGAAGAGGCAAAGAAAAAGGCTGAAGAAAAAGAATAATCAAAAAACATTTAAGGCCCACTGAGTATATTTCAGTGGGCTTTTTCAAATTAACACTTGTTTTGCAATGTGATTTATTAATTAGTGAGAGGGTTGTTCGTTTCTTTGGCAGCCAAAGAAATGAACAAACATATAACTTAAAACAAATCCGCATAAGTAAAAGCTAAGAACCCTGTTTTCTTCTTTAAACTAACGCTTATTTTGCAATTTGATTTATTAATTAAAAAAGGGTGTTGTTCATTTCTTTTATTTCAAAAGAAACGAACCAAAGAAAGGAAACAAAGGGAAACCAAAATGTTATCCGTTATTTGGTTTCCCCTTGACCCCTTCCTGTGCCACTAAGGAAATATGTTGAATGGGTTAGCTTTAAAAAGAGAACTAATTCCTGTGCCACTAAGGTAGTTTGGAGAGGGGGTTTAGATTTAAACACAGTTAATAAATAAGTTGAGAGCTTTTAGTTTTTATAAGATTTTAAGGTTATAAAATTCTTACTTACTAATTTTTATCCATCCCTTTATTCCCTAAAATTATTTGGATAGCAAGCTATATACTTTTATGCGGAAGGGGGACATGGGGGAAAACCGATTGACTGTGTCTACTGAGGGTTTCCCCCGTGCTGCCTTTCTTTGGTTCGTTTCTTTGGCAGCCAAAGAAATGAACAAACATAAAACTAAGAATAAACCCACCCAAGTAACAGCTAACAACTTGTTGCTTTTTTAAACAAATACTTATTTGCAATGTGATTTATTAACTAATAAGGGGGTTGTTCATTTCGTTTCTTTGGCAGGCAAAGAAATGAACAAACATAAAGCTTAAAATAAACTCACAAAAGTAACAGAAAAAAACAAGTATCTGAGGAAATAATATGTTTTTAGATGATAAAAACTGAATATTAGGCAAAAGAAAATCCCCTGAAAAATCAGAGGATTAAAACAATTAAATTTTTAGTAACCTTGCTGCATTTTTATAAAATATCAATTCTTTTTCTTCGTCAGAAAGTTCAAGGCTTTTGATAAAGCTCATTTCATTTTTCGTACTGCTCCAAGGCATATCGCTTCCAAAAAGGATTTTGTCAGCTCCATGTTTTTTGATAATCTGCGTTGCCCATGTTGGAGGAATTCGGCAAAACGAATATGAGGTGTCTATATATATTTCTGACCCTGCGAGTTTTTCAAGCACTTCTTTCCAAAGAAGATATCCACCCATGTGGGCTGCAACAACGGGTGAGCCACCAAAAACAGGCAAAACCTTTAAAAGCCTGTCGGGGGTGCAGTGTATTGGGTCGGGAATTCCGATATCGACGCCAGCGTGAAAAACTGTGACAAGTCCAAGCTCAGCTGCCTTTTCATAAATAGGAAAAATCTTTTCATCGTCAATATAAAAATTCTGATAATCGGGGTGAAACTTAATTCCCTTGATTCCCGCAGCTTTAAGCCTGCAAAGCTCGGACATGGCATCCTCACTGTCTGGATGAACAGAGCCAAACGGAATAAGGCAAGGGTTTGAAAGCAGAGATATTGCGAAGTCATTAACATTTGATTGCTGCTTTGGATTGGTTGCAATGTTAAGGACAACGGCCTTGTCACATTCGCTTTGCTGAATGTTTTCAACAAGTGATTGGGTAGTACCGTCATGATAGGGAATAGCGTTTCCGCAACGAGCGGCAAGCCTTGTCAAAGCAGTTTTTGCAATTTTTTCTGGAAAAGCGTGCGTATGAAAATCAATAACCAACAATTATCAGACCTTTCTATGAGTCTGCTTCATGCGAAGTTCCTTTGACAGAATTGTTTTTCTAAGACGAAGTGAAAGAGGAGTAACTTCCAAAAGCTCATCGTCCTTTATGAATTCCATTGACTGTTCAAGGCTTAACAATGTGTGTGGAACAAGCCTTAATGCGTCATCAGAACCTGAGGCACGAGTGTTTGTGAGCTGCTTCTTTTTGCAAATATTGCAGACTATATCTTCATTCTTTGCACATTCACCCACAATCATACCTTCATAAACAGCAATTCCAGGACCAATGAACAATCTTCCCCTGTCCTGAGTGTTAAATAGCCCATATCCAGTACTTTCGCCAGGTTCATGAACAACGATTGAGCCACGCTCTCTCGTAACAATATCGCCCTTATATTCTTCATAACCAGCAAACAGCTGATTCATAATTCCGTTTCCATTTGTGTCGGTCAAAAATTCTGAACGGTAGCCAATAAGACCCCTTGATGGAATTTTAAACTCGATA
The DNA here is from genome assembly GCA_036654375.1 of Oscillospiraceae bacterium. Taxonomy (GTDB): domain Bacteria; phylum Bacillota; class Clostridia; order Oscillospirales; family Acutalibacteraceae; genus RZYX01. The sequence goes on along the minus strand of JAVVSD010000003.1, from coordinate 89,620 downwards.
TGTGTTGTGCCACCATCGTTAACAGACATATCAACAAGCTCCGCTTTTCTTGAGCCAAGCTTTTCAATAACTGCACCAACATATGCTTCTGGAACTTCAACGGCAAGCAATTCCATTGGCTCGCAAAGATTACCTTCGATTTCTTTAAAAATAACCTTTGGACGGGAAACTTGAAATTCATAGCCTTCTCTTCTCATTGTTTCAATAAGTATGGAGAGATGCAACTCACCTCGACCTGAAACCTTGAATGTATCAGTAGAGTCAGTTTCCTCAACACGCATACTAACATTTGTTTCAACTTCTTTGAAAAGTCGGTCACGAATGTTACGAGAGGTTACAAATTTGCCCTCCTTGCCTGCAAAGGGACTGTTGTTAACAATAAAGTTCATTGAAATAGTAGGTTCATCAATCTTGATAAACGATATAGGCTCAATGTTTAAAGGGTCGCAAGCGGTTTCGCCGATTGTAAGGTCAGCAATACCTGCAACAGCAATGATGTCGCCAGCTCTTGCAGAGTCGACCTCAACTCTTTTAAGCCCATCGTATTGATAAAGTTTTGTTATCTTAACATTCTTTTTGTCGCCGTCAGTATTGCACAAAACGACTTGTTGGCCTTGCTTAACTTCTCCTCGTTCAACCCTGCCAATTCCGATTCTTCCAACATAATCGTCATAATCAAGGCTTGAAAAAAGGATTTGCAAGGGCTTATCAAGCTCACATTTAGGAGGCTCAATCTTTTTAAGAATAGCATCAAAAAGAGGCCTCATATCGCCACTTGTAGCTCGCTCATCAAAAGAGGCATAGCCATCTCTGCCGGAAGCATATACAACAGGAAACTCAAGCTGGTCATCATCTGCACCAAGCTCAATAAACAAGTCAATAACTTCGTCAACAACCTCTGCAGGTCTTGCACCCGGGCGGTCAATTTTATTAACAACAACGACAACCTTTTTTTCGCACTCAAGAGCTTTCTTGAGAACAAAGCGTGTCTGTGGCATACAGCCTTCAAAAGCATCGACAAGCAACAAGACGCCATCAACCATAAGAAGAATGCGTTCAACCTCGCCACCAAAATCAGCATGTCCGGGAGTGTCAATAATATTAATTTTAATTCCTTCATAATGAACAGAAGTATTCTTTGATAAAATTGTGATTCCGCGTTCTCTCTCCAAATCGTTGGAGTCCATTACTCGATCGGCAACCTGTTCATTTGAACGAAAGGTACCGCTCTGCTTAAGCATCTCATCAACCAAAGTTGTCTTACCGTGGTCAACGTGAGCAATTATAGCAACATTTCTTACATCTTCTCTGAAATTCAAAATTCCACACCCTCAACATATTACAAAATACAGTTGCTTATTCTAACACTTAAATGAAATATATGCAATAGTTAGATTGACATTTTTAATAATAGTATGGTATAATTCATCAGTCAAGTGAATATTGGGGTGCTGGTGCAATCCGGCTGAGATGGGAATTTATGCGTTCTCGGACCCTGAACTTTACATTTGTGTAAACATTTGTAAAAGTCCGAACCTGATCAGGATAATGCCTGCGTAGGAGCTTAAGTAATTCTTTGCCTTGCGATTATTCTATCGCTTGGCAATTTTTTATTAATGGAGTGATTTTAGATGAAATCAAACAGTCAAAAAAAGCTATCAAACAAGACATTACGCTTGACAGAAACGGCAATTTTTATCGCAGTCGCATTTGTACTATCGCTGATTCCTGTAATTAATCTGCCCAGAGGCGGAAGCGTTACAGTGTTTAGCCAGCTACCAATTATTATGCTCGCTTTTCGTTATGGTACACCTTGGGGGCTTTTAAGCGGGGTAGTTTATGGGCTTTTGCAGATGATGACAGGACTTGCCAATTTTAGTTATGTAACAGGAATTGGTTCTATCCTTGTTGTTGCACTTTGTGATTATCTTGTTGCATTCGGAGCATTGGGGCTTGGCGGTGTGTTTAAAGGCAAAATCAAAAGCCAATCCTTGGCACTCGCCTGTGGCGCAACAGTAGCAAGCCTTCTTCGCCTTATCTGCCACATTATTTCCGGCTCAACAGTATGGAAAGGCTATGCAGGCTCGGACGCATGGGGTGCAATAATCAAATTCTCAATTGTATACAATTCTTCATACATGATACCAGAGCTTATCGTTACGGTTATCGGAGCAGTTGCATTATCAAAGGTGTTTGATTTTACAAGTGAAAACATAACTCTCACTAAAAAGAAAAGCAAATAGAACATATATTGTTAAACAGCTCTCTTTAATGAGGGCTGTTTTTTTGTTTTTCAAAAATTAATTTGTAAATTTTTTATTCATTATTTGAAATGAACAAAGTAAAGTGGTAGAATATACACAATATACCGCGAAGGAGGATTTCCGTTGCCAGATACAAAACCAAAAAAGTCTGAGAGCGAAAGTGCAGACGAAATTAAGAAACCAAAAAAAACAACAACATCGGCAGAGAAGAAGCCAACGAAAACAACAACATCGGCAGAGAAGAAGCCAACGAAAACAACAACATCAGCAGATAAAAAGGCGACAAAAGAAAAAACAAAGACTGCCTCTAAAACTAAAAAAGCACAGAGTCCAGAGCCAAAGGGAGAGGCAGCCAAAAAGCAGACTACAAAGAAAGAGCAGAAATCCGAATTGGATGCAAAAGCTCCGAAGCAAACGGCAAAAAAGCAGGCACCTAAAAAAACAAAGACGCCTGATTTTGAGGATAAAGCACAGGTAAAAACAGAAGCAAAAAATAAAAAAGAAGTTAAAGAGCCTGCAAAGAAAAAGGCAAAGCCAATCGAGCAGGAGGCCAAAAGCTCAGAAGCAAAGACAATTATTGAAGAAGAAGCAGAAAGAGTTTTTGTTGAGCGTGATGAAGAAGTTATCTCAAATGAACTTGAAAACATAAAAAGTATTGTTCAGAATGAAGTGGACAAAATTCTTGATGACCCTGAAATGATTGAGTGGAAAGACCTTGTAAAATCGGCACATCAAGAAAAACTCCTTGCAAAGCAAAATGCAAATTCAGAGCAAAAGGAGAAAAATCTTTGCGAGTGTTGCGGAGAAAACCCAAAAGATACCAGCGTTTCACCAAGCAGTCCGTATTGCGAAAAATGTCGTGAAAGCATGAAAAGATACCCATTCAGCCTTTCAGAGATAGTAATGCCAATAATTATAGTAGCACTGCTGTTTCTTGCAAGCTGGAATCTTTCACAGAATTTTTTAACATTCAGCAGTCTTGCAAAGGCACAAAATCTTGTAAAAGACGGCAAGCTTTATTCTGCTGTTAAGGCATATGATGAGATTGAAACTCAGCTTAAAGTCAATCAAAAACCAGTTGGGGATAAAATTCGTGAAAATCAGATTGCACTATACAGCAAAATCGGATTTGAATACTATGAGCAAACAGAAAAGTTTGTTGCAAAGTATTACGCAGGAAAAGACCTTAATTCTTTTGCAAACCGCAATGTTAAAAAGGCAATGGATAATATAACAAATTTCCATACAGCATATAACGCTGTTGGGGAATTGATAACAAGTTCAAAAGATTATGAGGACTTTGTTAAAAGCTTTGATGCAGCAATAAAGAAGGACGACAAAAACTTCTATGATAAGGGACTTGTTGAGTACTGGAAGTACTATGCGGCAATCGTATTTAACAAGGATACAAAGGTTCAGCTTGCTCATTTAAAGAAAATGGAAAGTCTTTCCCCTCAGTATGCTTCAATTTATCAGCCAGCACTTGCAGAGCTGTATCTAAATATGGGTAAGTTTGACAAGATGAATGAATATTGCCAGCTTATTTCAAAGTCAAATTCAGAGGATATTTATGCAAACATTTACAGGTCAATAGCGTTCAGGCTAAAGGGCGATATTGTCAAGGCTGCAAAATATGCCAATGATGGGCTTAAGACAAACCCAGAAGATCCGGACATTAACCATCAGCTCTCAATTATTTCTCTTCTTCAGGGACAGCCAAAGGCAGCGTTTAAATTTGCTGAATCGGCATACCAGAACGCAACATCACAGTACACATACACAACAAATGCAAATGTATATGCACTTTGTGCGCATCTAAATAAAGATTCTAAAACTTATGAAGCAATTGAAAAAGAGCTTACAGATGGCGGGTCAGGAATTTCAAAAGATGTTATAGCAATAATTGACGGAACAAAGACGATTGAGGATGTTTTTCTTAAAGGCAAGGGGGATATATTATGGAAATGATTTATAAAATAATTAAGTATATTACTTTTCCAGGTGCAATCTTTAAGGCGTTTTTAGAGCATTTGACTTGCAGAATGTATGAAATCCCAGCAGAAGACATCAGGGCACTTCAACCAAACGAGCTTTGCGGACACATTGAACACGAGCTTGTAAAGGGTCGCAAAAGCTTTGCAATGTGCTTTATGCCATTCATATTAAGCCTTTTAAGTGGACTGATAATAATAACACCAGCAGCATTAAATGTTATGTATATTGGGGACTATAATTTGATTTCCATTCTCTTGCTCTATTTTGGGATATCAATTCTTACAAATATGTTCCCGATGATGGAGGACGCATACTCAATGTGGGAAAGCCTTTATGAGGAAGGTGCAACCGCAAAGAAATCTTCAAAAATCCTGCTTGCAATTCCCGCAGGAATAATCTATGCAGGAGCAATTCTTGAGAACTTTGGAATAACATTTCTCACATCAATAGCATTTTCTTTTGGGCTTCCACACATAATTGCAGCATTTATCAAATAATTATGTGAAGCAAAAAATAGTTAATGAATAAAATATAAAAGCGGATATCAGTCAAAACTGATATCCGCTTTTTCTTGTATTATAGTGCTTTAATTTGCCTGGAAAGTTAATAGCCAACTCAATTTATTTGCCATTCTTTAAGATTGAGCGGTTGATTGCACACAAAATTCCACGAAGGGAGGCATAGTTGATATTGTGGGACATACCAACGCCAAAGATGCTGTCCCCATTCTTGTCAGAAAGCTGAATGTAGGAAACAGCCTTTGCGTCAGAGCCAATGGATATTGCATGCTCGGAGTAGTCCACAAAACTGTAACCGGTTATGCCAACCTTTGAAATAGCACTAAAGAATGCGTCAATAGGACCGTTGCCCTTGCCGGTGATTTCAACTGGGGCATCACCGTTGTGCTTGATAAGTCCTTCAAAAACAACCTTTGGAGAAGTGTCATTAACTTCAGAAACTTCGTTAAACTTGTGGCTTAAAAGAACATAAGGACCGTTTATATCAAGATACTCTCGCTTGAAAATTGAATAGACATCATCATTGCTTATTTCGGTTCCTCTGGTATCACAATAAGCCTTGACAGCATTTCCAAATTCAGGATGCATAGACTTGGGAAGGAAAAATCCAAACTGCTCTTCGATAACAAAAGCTGCACCGCCCTTGCCAGACTGACTGTTAATGCGAATAATAGGATCATATTCACGACCGATATCGGCAGGGTCGATAGGAAGATATGGCACTTGCCATTGCACACATTTATTTTCCTTCATATATGCCTTACCCTTGCTTATCGCGTCCTGATGTGAGCCAGAAAAAGCAGTAAAAACAAGGTCGCCTGCATATGGGTGCCTTTCGGGAACTCGCATTTTTGTTGTGCGTTCATACACCTCACGGATAGCGTTGATATTTGAAATATCAAGCAGTGGGTCAACGCCCTGCGTGTAAAGGTTAAGGGCAAGTGTAACAATATCCACATTTCCTGTGCGTTCTCCGTTGCCAAAAAGTGTACCCTCAATTCGCGTTGCTCCAGCAAGCATTCCAAGCTCGGCAGTTGCAACTGCTGTGCCTCTGTCATTGTGTGGGTGAATGCTGATTATTGCGTTTTGCGGGCTTAAAAGGTGAGTGCAAAAATATTCAACTTGGTCTGCAAATCCGTTTGGAGTACTGCATTCAACAGTGCTTGGCAGGTTAAGGATAACTTTGTTTTGCTCACTTGCACCAAAAGCGAGCAAAACCTTTTCACAAATCAAAACGGCATTGTCACTTTCTGTCCCTGAAAAGCTTTCAGGAGAATATTCAAAGCGGATATTCATGCCACTCTCTTTTTTTTCTTTGTCTGCAAGCTTTTTAATAAGCTTTGCGCTGCTCTCGGCAATGGAGATAATTCCTGGCATGTCTTCTTTGAAAACAACCTTTCGCTGAAGTGAGGAGGTTGAGTTGTAAACATGGATGATAACATTTTTTGCACCCTTGATAGTGTCAAAGGTCTTGCGTATAAGATGCTCTCGTGCCTGCACAAGAACCTGAATAGTAACATCGTCGGGAATATGCCCATCGTCAATGAGTGTGCGTAAAATGTTGTATTCAATCTGGGAGGAGGAGGGAAAACCAACCTCGATCTCCTTAACGCCCATTTTGCAAAGCGTCTTGAAAAGCTCAAGCTTTTCAAAGCTGTTCATTGGGTCAACAAGTGCCTGATTTCCGTCACGCAAATCAACACTGCACCAAGTCGGTGCTTCAGTTGTAACTTTTGAAGGCCACTGTCTGCTTTTGATTTTAACTGGCTCAAACGGAGTGTATTTTCCTTCACAGCTATTCATATTGTCCTCCTTGTTAAGAGACGATAGATATAAAAACACCGCCCCTAATTGGTATAGGGGCGGGGAAGAATCCACGCGGTACCACCCTACTTTGGAAGTTCAATAGAACCCCCCTCAAAAGCCTCTGACAAGGCTCTGGCATTAACGCAGCCAAACGATTTACCCTATGATTTCAGGCAAATGACTCAGGAACGAGTTATACACAGACAAGAAGTATCGGCTCACAGCAAACGCCGACTCTCTGAAAACTTGCAAAAATCTGTCTTTCTTTCCGTCACAGTCTTTAAAGTAAGAATATTCTTATGTTACTGTCATTATATTAACAAAAACGAGGATTGTCAACACTATTCTTCTCTATGAACAACATTGAAAAATCCATAATTAGCATTTTTAAGCTTTTCTCGTGCAGATGAAATAGCACCTTCATGAAAATCTTCATCGTCAATAACGGGAAGTTCCTGCATCACTTCAAATTTTTGAAGCCTGCTCCACAGAGAAGGGGTAATGCAGATAGTGTAACCGCAACCGTTTGGAACAAGCCAGCTTGTCATTGGAAGCTCAGGAACAGCAAAGCAGTTCATCAAAGCCATAATTACGCCGCCATGTATGACAAGGCTTGCACTTGTTGTGCCTGTCTTTATAAGCCCGTCAACGAGCTTTGTGAAAGCGCTGCAAACGCGGGTTCCAAAATGCCTGTTACTCTCGCCAAAAGGCGGAGCAGCATCGGCATCTCCAGAAAGCCATTTGACAAACAACTCATCGCTCCGCAATTCATCGGCGGTTCTACCTTCAAACTCGCCAAAATTATATTCAATGAGTTCGTTTATAATAATTGGCTTTTTTTCTGGATAGATGATTTTAGCTGTTTCAATACAGCGTGTAAGCGGGCTACAAAAAAGAGCATCTGACTCTGGATATTCATAGTCAGCAACCATTTGCTCAAGTTGATTTTTACCCTGTTCGCAAAGCGGATAATCACCATGTCCAGCATACTGTCCGTCCAAATTTGCCTGCGTAATGCCATGCCTAATAATATGTATCTTATAAGTCTTCATTTTAAACCTCCAAAACTTTTCGTATTAAATTTTTAAAAATAACTGTACAAATTTACAAATTAACGATATAATAATACATAATGTATAAAAGAAAGTAGAGATAATATGTCTTCAACAAATTTTGCGAACACAATAACTGAACTCCGAAAGAGAAAAGGTATCAGCCAAAAAATTGCGGCAAATGAACTTGGTATTTCTCAAGCATTGCTTTCACATTATGAAAATGGAATAAGAGAATGTGGGCTTGACTTTGTCCTGCGCGTTGCTGACTATTACGGTGTAAGCTGCGACTATCTTCTTGGCAACAGCAACAGTGCCGTAAGGTTTGATGTTGTTGAAAAGCTGACACAAGTGCCAGAAGATAAGGAGATGTGCATCAACACATTGTACAGAGCCAGTGCCTTGCTTGGAGCAAAGTTTTTCAAAAACAATGACAACAGCGAAAAGATGCAAAACATTTATGCAATCGCTGCATATCTTTTGGTACTTAAGGGTGTTGAAGCGGGATATGTCCCACATAACTGGATTGGAGATAACATTCCAAGTAGAAAGCAAGTTGAATTTTTGGTTATGATTTCAAATTCAATACTAAATGAAATTGACAAAGCTGCAAAGCCTGCAAAATTCCAAGAGGCACCTGAATGTGTCAAAACAATTTCAAAATGGGCAAATGAGTTTTTAAATGCCAACCTTGCTGATTTGATTGTGTAAAATTAGTGTTAAACTAAATTCTACAACTCCTAAGCAAAAAATGCAAGAACATAAGCTATGCTACAATTTTGTGCGTTTAACTTAAAAGTAGTGAAGCTCTGGATTATTATGTAAAAGGTTTGCATTTTAAGCCATTTGTATTGATATAAAATCAAATTATAACAGATAAAATCTACAGGCTGGTATCGGTTTAACTGATACCAGCCTTTGTGGTTTGTGTTAAGTTTTAAAAGCTATCTAAATGTGAAGTAAAGCACAACGATGATACCAAGTACAATACGATACCAACCAAACACCTTAAAGTCATGCTTTTTGATATATTCCATCAGGAACTTTATAACAAGAACAGAAACAGCAAAGGCAACTATCATGCCGATTGCCAAAACAAGCCATTCTGCACCAGAAAAAACAAGCCCGAATTTTATTAATTTGAGCGCGCTATATCCTATCATAACAGGCACCGCAAGGAAAAATGTAAATTCTGCTGCGGCAACTCTTGAAACACCAATTAGCAATGCACCAATAATAGTTGCTCCTGAGCGTGATGTGCCGGGAATGATTGACAAAACTTGAAACAGACCGATTAGCAATGCGGTTTTATAGGTTATGTCAGACAGCTCATTAACCTTTGGAACTCGCTTTTTATTCCAGTTTTCAACCAAAATAAACGCGACGCCATAAAAAATCAAGGCGGCAGCAATAACAAGAGGCTTGTGAAAATGTGCATCAACATAGTCGTCAAACAAAAGGGTTACAATAGCACCGGGTATGCAGGCGACAACAACCTTAAACCAAACAGAAAACACATCTTTTTTTATGACAGGCTGTGTTTTGTCACTTGTTTGAAAAGGAAACATCTTCTTCCAAAACAAAACGACAACAGCCAAAATTGCACCAAGCTGTATGACCACAAAGAACATTTCCTTAAAGTCCTCGCTCATGTTGAGAGTAAAAAGCTGGTCAACAAGAAGCATATGCCCTGTACTGCTAATAGGCAGCCATTCTGTTACACCTTCAACAATGCCAAGGAAAATGACTTTAAGAATTTCTATAAAATTTAATATCATTAATTAAGTTCCTCCTATTGAAATAAATGTTGCCCTTGACCTTAAAAGTGGATACAAAGACAATAAAGCTAATCATAAGACAGACAAGTTTAACTTGTGGATTTGAATTTGCAAGTGGCTTTTTTGTTAAGCCACAAGTGTATCGTAAATCCAAATAATGATAATAAGAAAACCCTTGTATTGAAAGTTTATCATATGTGCAAGGAATATTCAATCACAGCTAATCATATGACAAAAATTTTTTGTGGACGAAGTTATGTGGTTAGAAAATAATGCTAAAAGGGAAAAGTGGCATACACAGCAAAAACTGTGTCTACCGCTTTTAAATATTATTATGCAAATATGGCTAAGGATTGAGCGAAAAGTTGCCAAGATTATTCAGCTAAAAGACCTTTATACATATTGATGTATTCAAGAGCAGAGCTGTTCCAGCTGTGGTCAGCTTTCATCGCACGGTCAACAAGATTTCGCCAATCTGTCTTATGATTATAATAAAGGTCAACGCTCCTGTTGATTGCCCAGAGCATATCGTGAGCATTATAAGTTTTAAAGGTGAAGCCGTTGCCCTGCTTGTCGCCACAGTCAAAGATTGTGTCTTTAAGCCCACCGGTTTCACGAACAATTGGGATAGTGCCGTATCGAAGAGCAATGAGCTGAGAAAGCCCACAAGGCTCACTTTTTGACGGCATAAGAAGCATATCGCTTCCTGCATATATCTTTCTTGAAAGTTCTGGAATAAAGCCAAGAACTAAACGGAATTTGTCAGGATGCCTTTCGGCAACGCCTTTAAAGAATTCCTCGTATTCATGTTCTCCAGAGCCAAGCACAATAATTCTAACCTCAGTGCTGTAAAGAATCTCATCAATAACAGCTTTGACAAGGTCAAGTCCCTTGTGCGAAACAAGCCTTGAAACAATTGAAATGATGGGGATTTCTTTATGTTCCTCAAATTCAAAATGAGCCTGCAAAGCTTTTTTGTTGCGTGATTTGCCAGCCTTCTTCTGCACAGAAAACTTATAAAAAATATCATCATCAGTTTCTGGGTTATAACTTACAGTGTCGATTCCATTAAGAATTCCGCAAAGCTTCCACGATCTCTGGCAAAGTATGTTGTCAAGACCATGGCTGTACCACGCATCCAGAATTTCATTTGAATATGTTGGGCTGACAGTTGTCACCTTGTTGGCACATTCGATTGCACTTTTTGCAAAGTTAACAATGCCGTCGTACTCAATAAGAGCATATTTATCGGGACTAACACCAATAAGTTCATTAAGAATTTCTTTCCCGAACATACCCTGATACTGTATGTTATGAATTGTGTAAACTGTTTTTATGTTTTCATAGCCTTTTTGAGCGGCATAGAACACAGTATAATAAAATGGGATAAGTGCAGACTGCCAATCATTGCAGTGGATAATGTCTGGCTTAAAATCAATGTGTGCAATGGCTTCAAGCACAGCACGCGAAAAATAAGAGAATCTTTCAGCGTCATCATAGTGGCCATAAAGCCCGCTACGCTTAAAATAATATTCATTATCAATAAAATAGTAGGTTACTCCGTTTGCGGTAGCTTTAAAAACTCCGCAATATTGGCGTCGCCATGCAACATCAACATCAAAAGATGTGACAAACTTCATCTTTTTACGCAAATTGTCAGGTATCTGACTGTACAAAGGCATAATGACACGGCAATCCACCTTGTTTGCCTTTAGCGCTTGTGGTAAAGCACCTGCGACCTCGCCAAGACCTCCGCTAAGCGCGAATGGAGTAGCTTCACTTGAAACAAATAGAACTTTCAAAAAAATTCCCTCCTTTAATTTTAACATCTATTTTTAGTTAAAAGCTTTAACTTAGATAGTAATCCCCTTGCCAAGGTATATTGGATAGGCTATGTCACCAGACAAGCTTTTCCCTGGCGTGATGGTAACATTTTTGTCGGTAATAACGCAGTTTAGCTTTGCATTTCTGTTAACAATAGTACCCTGCATAACTATAGAGTTGCGAATAACTGCGTCCTCAGAAACATGGACACCACGAAATAAAATGGAGTTTTCAACGGTTCCGTTTATAATGCAGCCGTCAGCAATAAGCGAGTTTTTGACATTGCACTCATAGCTGTATGTTGCAGGAACATTGTCGCAAATTTTTGTGTGAATCTGATTGTCAGGCTCAAACAAAGTCCTTCGAGTTGTGGGATTAAGCAACTGCATATTGACTTCGTAATAACTTTTAAGAGAGTCAATAAGTGCAGAAAATCCAGGAGCTTCATATCCAAAAACACGAAGATTTTTAACATTTTCCTGAATAATATCACGCTCAAAGCGGTCATGATTAAAGCAAAATGCACCTTGAACAAGATGCTCGAGAAGTGACTTGCGAAGCAGGATAATGTTAAGTGAATAATCGACCTCTTCATTTCCATGAGGAGAAAGTGAAATATCATCAACCCTGTTGTTGTCGGTCATGTTTAAAACCATAACATTGTCAAGCCGTGGCTTTTTGCCATGCTTGTATACGATGGTTATATCTGATTCACTTTTGGTGTGAAACTTAAACAAATCACCAAAATCAAAATTATAAATAGCATTTGCATCAGTGAGAACAACATACTCATGCCTTGCATGACGCAAAAAGTCAAGAATGCTGACAAGGGACTGAATACGATTGTCGTGATTGCCATAAGGAGATGCGTTATTAAAAGGAGGAAGTATAAACATACCCTCTCTTTTTCTGGAAAGGTCCCAAGGCTTGCCTGTCCCAACATGATCCATAAGTGACTGATAATGGCTTTTGGTAATTATGCCAACCTCAGTAATGCCACTGTTAACCATGTTTGAAAGAGGGAAGTCAATTAGCCTGTAACGGCATCCAAAAGGGACAGACGCCATTGTTCGAACATTAGTAAGTTCGGGAATAGATTCATCATAAGCGTGCGAATAAATTATTCCAAGGACATCATTTGCTCTCATTTAGACACCTCCGCCATGTCAGAATCAATCATTTCATTTGCGCCAATCAAAACATTTTTGCCTATAACCACATTTGAACCGATAACGGTTATGCCCCAAGTGTCCATATCGACCTCTTCGGGACGCTTGCCGATACAAGCGTTTTCTTCAACGACTGTATCCTCGGCAATAATTGAATATTTAACAACTGCACCGCTCTTAATTGTGCAACCAGGCATTATTATTGAGTCGCGGACAACAGCATCTTTTTCAATTGTGACATTGTCAAACAAAATTGAAAAGTCAACTTTTCCTTCAACCTGGCAGCCTTCTGCAAGCATAGCGTTCTGAACCTGTGCAGTGTCAGAAATATACTGTGGAGGTGAGCTTGGGCTTCTTGAATAAATTTTCCAGTTTGGATCGTCAAGGTTAAGTCCTGCAGAGGGAGAAAGAAGGTCAAGGTTTGAGGCCCAAAGGCTGTCAATTGTTCCAACATCTCTCCAATATCCATCAAACTGATATGCAACAAGCTTTTCGCCAGCTTCATGCATAGCAGGAATAAGGTCATGGCCAAAATCGTGGCTTGACTTCGGGTCAGCTTCATCATTCACAAGATAGTGGCGAAGCTTATCCCAAGTGAACATATAAACACCCATAGAGGCTTTGTTGTTTTTGGGATGCTTAGGTTTCTCCTCAAACTCTTTGATGGTTCCGTCTTCATCAACATTCATGAGACCAAAACGAGATGCCTCTTCCCAAGGGACTTCAAGCATTGCAATTGTGCAGGCTGCGTCTTTTTCCTTGTGATAGGCAAGCATCTGTGAGTAATCCATTTTATATATATGGTCACCAGAAAGAATGACAACATATTCAGGGTTATATTTATCAACAAAGTTGATGTTTTGATAAATTGCGTTTGCAGTGTTTTTATACCACTCAGTACCCTCAATCTGCTGGTAAGGTGAAAGAATATGAACTCCTCCATCAATTCTGTCAAGATCCCAAGGTTCGCCATTTCCAATATAATCGTTTAGTAGCAGGGGCTGATATTGAGTAAGGACACCGACTGTGTATATGCCTGAGTTTACACAGTTAGAAAGTGGAAAGTCAATAATTCTGTACTTGCCACCATATGGGACGGCAGGTTTTGCAATATTTTTGGTAAGTATTCCAAGACGACTACCCTGACCTCCTGCCAGCAGCATAGCTATACATTCCATTTTTCGAGCCAAAGTTACACTCCCCTTCATATAAATAAATTTTATCCGTAATTAAACAAAAACTGGAACGACAGCCCTTGTTAACATCCTAAATTTTAAAAATCAGGTTGCTTTTGGTGCGTGTTTTTTAGCAATCTTCGGGTTGCTTTTAACAGGCTTTGCAACACTCTTGAGTTTTGCTGTGCTTTTTTCATCAGCCTTTTTTGACTCCTCTGTCTTTCGAAGGAAAATAACAGAATTGCCAGGAAGGTTAAGGCAGATACTTTGCTTGTGGTCATGCATAGGAATAATTGTGGTGCGAACATTCCTTAAAGTTCCCTTGCCATTGCCACCAAACCGCTTTTCGTTTGAGCTGAGAACAACTTCATAAACGCCTTTTTCTATGCCGATGCGATAATCTTTTCGGTCAACGCAGGTAAAGTTACAGACAACAATAATCTCATTGCCCTTTTCGTCAATTCGCTTAAAGGCAAGGACAGAATTAGTGTTATCGTCACTTATCACCCATGAAAAGCCTTCCCAGCTGTAGTCAATCTGCCACAAAGCAGGGGTGCTTTTATAAAAGTTGTTGAGAGCCTTTGTGTATTCCTGCATCTGCTTATGAGCATCAAAGCGAAGAAGTGACCAGTCAAGCTCTTCGGAAAAATCCCATTCCTTGAACTGAGCAAATTCCTGACCCATAAAGGTCAGCTTCTTGCCGGGATGAGCATACATATAGCCAAGCATTGCACGCATACCCGCAAACTTTTGTGCATATTCTTCGGGAATATTGGAGTTTCCTGGCATTTTCCCGATAAGAGAGGACTTGCCATGCACAACTTCATCGTGTGAAATCGGCAAGACAAAATTCTCAGAAAATGAGTAAAAGAAAGAGAATGTAAGGCAATCGTGGTTATATTTTCGGCTAAGACCATCAAGTGAAAAATATCTGCAAACATCGTTCATCCAGCCCATGTTCCACTTGAAGTTGAATCCAAGACCTCCAAGAAAGGTGGGCTTTGAAACCATTGGCCAGGATGTGCTTTCCTCGGCAATCATCATAACATCTGGGAATTCTCTAAAAACAGCTTCGTTAAGTTTTTTAATAAATGCGACTGCCTCAAGGTTCTCGTGTCCACCATATGAGTTCGGAGTCCATTCGTCTGGATCGCGGTCATAGTCAAGATAAAGCATTGATGCAACAGCATCAACACGCAATCCGTCAATATGGAATATATCGAACCAGTAGAGAGCATTTGAAATTAAAAAGCTTTGTACTTCTGTTTTGCCAAAGTCAAAGATGTTTGTACCCCAACGCCGATGCTCACCCTTTTGTGGGTCGGAGTATTCATAGCAAGGCCCTCCGTCAAACTCATAAAGCCCGTTTTCGTCTTTAGGAAAATGAGCGGGAACCCAGTCAAGGATTACTCCAATATTATTTTGGTGGCATTTGTCAATAAGATACATAAACTCTTCAGGAAGACCATATCGAGAAGTAGGGGCAAAGTAGCCTGTTACCTGATAACCCCAAGAACCATCAAATGGATATTCAGAAATAGGCATGAATTCAATGTGCGTATATCCCATTTCGCAAATATATGGAATAAGCTCGTCAGCAAGCATTTTATAAGAAAAAAAGTTGCCGTCAGAAAATCTTTTCCATGAACCAGCGTGCATTTCATAAATGTTGACTGGAGAGTCATAGATTGATTCGCTTGAACGGCGATTCATCCATCCAGAGTCGTTCCACTCATATGATGAAAGCTCATAAAATTTTGTGGCTGTACCAGGACGAGTTTCCATGTGGATACCATAGGGATCGCTTTTAAGGACAGTTTTGCCTTTGTTAGAAGTAATGCTATACTTGTAATCGTCAAAAATTTTAACACCCGACTCGATATAGCACTCCCAAATAGAGCCGTCATCAAGTTGGCACATGGGGTCTGCTAATGGGTCCCAGTCGTTAAAGTCTCCAACAACACTGATAGACTGTGCGTTTGGAGCCCAGACACGAAAAACAACTTCATCTTCATTGCCCGTTTTATGTGATCCAAGAAAGTCATATGATTTTGTATTATTCCCTTCGTGAAACAAATAGACGGGAAGACTTAGGTCTAATTCTTTGCCAAATCCCATGCCTTGCACCTCTCCAAATTCTAAAAATATTAAACATATATATTATATTACATAATATAAGATGCATTATTAATATTTTATCAAATTCAACAGAAAAATACAAGCATAAATGGCAATATTTTACAATTGCCGACAATAAAAAAGCACACAGGAAATTATATGCTTTAATATATTTATATATTACCTTAATTGGTTGACTTTGGGAATTTATAAATGTAAAATATTTCTAAAGGAGCGGGTTTCATGAATGAAAATTATAAAATTTCAGTAATTGAAGGCGATGGCATCGGTCCTGAAATAATCAAGCAGGCACTGAGAGCATTGGATGCTGTTTCTTCAAAATTTGGCTTTTTGTGTGAGTATAAAAAAGTTCTTATGGGTGGGTGTGCAATCGACAGTTGCGGAATTCCTCTGCCGCCTGAAACTGTTAAAATTTGCAGGTCCTCAGACGCTGTTTTGCTTGGTGCTGTTGGCGGAGAAAAATGGGAACAATTACCTGGAGAGCTTCGTCCCGAAGCTGGGCTTTTGGGCATAAGAAAAGAGCTTGGGCTTTTTGCAAACTTGCGTCCTGCCAGAATATTTGAGCCTCTTAAACACGCATCTCCTCTCAAAGACAGCGTAATAGGTGACAACCTTAATATTCTTGTTGTAAGGGAGCTTACGGGCGGAATTTATTTTGGAAAAAGAGGCAGGACACAGATAACTGATGAGGAAGTTGCGTATGATACGGAAATTTACACAGTTACTGAAATTGAAAGAATTACAAGAGTTGGCTTTGAAATGGCAATGAAGAGGAAAAAAAGGATGACTTCTGTTGACAAGGCAAATGTTCTTGAATCTTCAAGGCTGTGGAGAGAAACGGTTATAAAAATTGCAAAAGAGTATCCAGAGGTTGAACTTAACCATATGTATGTAGATAATTGTGCCATGCAACTTGTGCGAAATCCGTCGCAGTTTGATGTTATTGTAACTTCAAATATTTTTGGCGACATTCTTTCAGATGAAGCCTCAATGATAAGCGGCTCGATTGGTATGCTCGCGTCGGCAAGTATCGGGCTTGGAAATTTTGGGCTTTATGAGCCAATACATGGTTCGGCACCTGATATTGCAGGAAAAGGAATATCAAATCCGCTTGCCACCATACTTTCAGTTGCAATGATGCTTAGAGTTTCACTTAATCAGCCACAGGCGGCAGCAGCAATCGAAAATGCGGTTGAAAAAGCTTTAGTAAACTACAGAACAGCAGATATTTATGAAGATGGAAAGACAAGAGTGACAACGGAGGAAATGGGCGATCTTATAATTAAGGAAATCGGATAAATCCTTTTAATATAGTCAATAATATCAATGTACTTAAGTTAACGGAGATGATATTATTGAACGATAAAAGCAGAATAAGGGATAAAGCAAAGCAAATAAATTCAACTGAAAAAATAAAAACACTTACATTGCTGTTTGTCTGCATATCAGTTTTTCTTTTGCTTTCAAACCTAAGGTTGATTATCTCTATTATTCCGACATATTTCAACATTCCCGATGTGTTTTCAAGCAAGTATTTCACATTGTCACTGTCCTGCGTCACTTTACTTATATCAGTTCCTTTGCTTGCAAGGCTTAAGACGCTAAGGGAAGTGTGGTTTATTTTTAAAATAAAGTCCCAGAGTAAACTAAAATTTAAGACAGTCAGAAGTGCAGTTGAAAAATCGGGATTCAGGAAATACCTAATGCTTTATATTAAGCTTTGGCTTTTAAATTTTCTTTGGACAGCAATTCTTCTTGTACCTTCGGCAATTTTGTTAATGTTTTGTATCTCTGAAATACAGCAGGCAACTGTCACAATGCAAACAGCGTCAATAATGATATTTGGCAATATCGTTTTGGCTGCGATTGCGATTGTAGCGTACGCTTGCGTTCGCCAGAGGTATGCGCTGTGTTACTGGATAATGATTCAGCGTTATGACCTTTCGCCAAAACAGATAATTAACGAGAGTTCAAGGCTGATGGATAAGAGGTGCGTTGATTTATTTTTGTTCAAGCTAAAGTTTTTTGCTTGGATTTTGCTTGCTATTGTTGTATTTCCAACAATAGCATACAGTTACCCATATTATAAAGAGTCATGTGCTGTCTATGCGCTTGATTTGCTTTCTACAAGGAAGAAATGTGAAGATGCAACAATAACCTTTGAATGCCTGAGATAAGCTTTTAAAATGCATTTAATAATGCGCGAAGCTATATTGTTTCCATGGAAATAATATTCTTGACCATGCTTGCCACACATATTTCCCGGGAAAAGGATAAGATAGGTGCAGGCTATTTTTTTATCAAATATATGCAAAATTTGTAGATTTACAGAGATAATTAAAAGCATAAGAATCATCTTCCGCTATTACATTATAACTCTTTAATCTTTTTTAAAAGAAAATTTTGATTTTTCAAATTCAGTTTTCCACTTCTGAACTCTCACAATACCATAACTCATTCAGTGCCTACCCATACTTTCCGCTAATTTGCCACCCTCTAAGGCGGTGGCGAATTAGATAAAGTATAAATAAGTCGACCGACCTTACTTTGTAAAGCGCTGTGGTCTTCCGACGAAGTTAAGGATTTTATCCTAAAAAACACGCAGACTAAAAATATTTTTAGTCTGCGTGTTTTTTAACATGTTAAATGACTTTCTAAATTATGCCCAGCATAAGGTTTTTATAAATTTGCTGTCTGATTCGGAAACAATTGGAATCTCATCAACACAAAGATACACGCTTTCTTTATTGTTAACTGCATAGCGTATAAGTTCGTTTTCATAGCATTGTTGAATAGAAAGACCAGACACATCAATAGATTTTATAAGCTTATTCTCAAAAATCTGTTGGAAAAATGCACATATGCATTTTTCGTCTTGGAGTATAGAATCGTTAGAAATAGAAAAAAATGCATCCTCTCGATAATCGTTTGTATAGTTAGCATTAATATATAAGTTTGTTAGTTCTGCTGTCAGCAATCCCTGCTTTTTTAGAAGTTTAACCATTTCTAAACCCAGAAATGAAATTCCTTGAATTTGAATTTGCCATACATTCTCATTGCATGGGGGTATAATTACAGGAAATGCTGATACATGATCAAATATTTGAACTATGATATCCTTTATCAATTCAAATTCGTTAGAATAAAAATGTAATATTGTACAGGTCTGAATATCCGACCCTATATTATTGTAGTAAAAAAATTGTTTTGAAAGCTCTAAAAGAAGACAAGGCATTAATAAAAGTTTTTCTTTAATTTCCTCCTTTGAGAGCTCATCTTTTTTTTGAAAATGTATAAATGAAGGTTCTTCATAAAAAATCACAGGAAGAGATATCTGTTTTAAAATACATATGACATTTTCATCAACTTTTTTTATATTAATCATATAAAATCACATACTTTACCCTGCTTAGATCCAGATGGCATATAATAAGTATGTTGAACACCTTGAACAGTGAAAACAGTCCACCTAAAAATAATGTTTTGGTTGTAGCTTACATTTCCTGGAAAGGAAAAAGCATGGCTATCTTGAGCTTTATTATATTGTGTTCCTTTTTTATAAGATCTATAAATGTCTACTTTTGCATAATTAGGATTTACTGGTCCTATCAAATCTTTTTCGACAAGCATAGTCGATTTTACGCTTGTAATAAGGTCACCATTGCTTAAGGAAAAATACCAGTCAAAAAATCCTATACCATTTGCGGGAGCTAAATCAAGTTTAACTTTTCCGTCACCTGCTTGTACCCATCCTATTGCTCTTGTAGCAATAGTTCCCTTTGTATCTGCTTCTTGTATTAAATCAAAGGATATTTCATATCCTTTGTCCGTCTTTTGCTCAATTACATTAGTGGCCTTAAACGCAATTGCGTTTTTATTTGTTGCCATTTCATTGTTAAATTCACTTGGGATATTGGAGGCAAAGGAAGTTATCGTAAAAATAACAATCATTAAAGCGCAAGACCCTAAAATAGATATAAATTTTTTACAGCCTTTCATTTTTTAGACCATCCTTTTTTGTTTTACAACATTATATCACTAATAATTACATAAAAGCAATAAACTTCTTGTTTTTGTTTTTATAAATACTGTCTTACTTAAATATTTTTATTGTTTATAGAACTCTTATAGTGGACTTTATTATAGTACTAACTATAAACATAGCTTTTTTGTCTGAATTTTCTATTCTGTAGTCTCCACTTATTCGAATCCTTCTTGTTTTTTGCTTTTCTTTTTGTTGTTCTCCGTCTGAAATGAGTTGTTGTCCCTCTATCAGAGTTTCAGCCAATTCATTATGCCTTTCTGCATTAATACTTTCCGCTAATTTGCCACCCTCTAAGGCGGTGGCGAATTAGATAAAGTATAAATAAGTCGACCTTACTTTGTAAAGCGCTGTGGTCTTCCAGCGGCTTTAAGAGGGAAGAGCTTAACAGCTTAATAACGAAAACCCCTTTAAAATATATGTCATAATAAAAATGGTGAAGAATATTGACAATTTTCTTTTTATGATATATATTATATTTATTAATTATAAATAAAAGGAGAATAAAAAATGAAAAAATCTACAAAAAATTTAGGACAATTATTTTTACCAATCATATTAATTTTTGCGCTATCTATTACTGCATTTGCATCATCTTACAGTTCTACTTTTCAGTTTAAAGTTGGACGAGAAACTCCTGTTCGAAATTATACGGGACAAAACATTTCTTTTTCCGCGACAAGTTCTCAAGATTGGCAGTGTTCTCAAAATTATTATTATCAAATTGAACTATGGCGCTCAATATCATGGTCCAAAGACGCAAAGATAGGAACTGTTTCTAATATGCCAAGAGAAGGATATAAACAAGCAAAATGGTCTAATGTTGGCTCTGGAGATTATTACTTTGTTCTTTCTAAAGCGAACGACGGCGTTACATTAAAAAGTAATGATGTAAAGATGAAAAACTATTGAGAAAACGAGGTTAATTAAACTACTATGTATAGATATCATGCAATGTATTTGTATTTACCTGCCGGGTTAATTTGGTTAATATGGTTAGTTTGGAAAATTTTCTTTTCAAAAAAGAAACTATCGCCTAAACGCCTTATTTTAATAACTCTTTATTATGCGTATATTATGATGGTGTTTGGAACAACCCTATTTCCAATTCAAAACTACCCATTAACATATCCACCAATACATAACTTTATTCCATTTGTTACCGTTAAAGAGCTTATTACTACCCTTCCAACATCAATTGCAATTAAACAAATTTTAGGAAACTTAATTATGTTTATGCCATTTGGATTTTTATTTGCATTTTTTGCAAATAAAAATCAGTTTTTAAAGTGCGTAATTTTTGCTCTGTTTTTCGCCGTATCAATTGAATTTATTCAATTTATTCTTGGGGTTACATTTGTAGGCTCACAATATAGAAGTATTGATGTCGATGATGTTATTCTTAACACCGTAGGTGCAATTTTAGGATATGTAATTTTCAAAATCACACCACATTTTATTAAAGATCCATATCTAAAAACAGAAAATATAGATAAGGGTATTGAGAATAATGCAATAGTCCAAAACCAAGAATAATTTCAGTAGAATAATATGCTTTTTAAATAAAAAAATCTCACAATTATTAATTGTGAGGTTTTTTTATTTGTTTTCTTCTATTGTTTATTTATTATCCTCACTAATTCCAAAAAGTCTTGCCCAAAAACCTTGTTGGTTTTTGCTTTTCTTTTTGTTGTTCTCCGTCTGAAATGAGTTGTTGTCCCTCTATCAGAGTTTCAGCCAATTCATTATGCCTTTCTGCATTAATACTTTCCGCTAATTTGCCACCCTCTAAGGCGGTGGCGAATTAGATAAAGTATAAATAAGTCGACTTTACTTGGTAAAGCGCTGTGGTCTTCCGACGGCTTTAAGAAAATTTACTATTTAAATAAAAACATGCTTTTAATGGTAAGATCTTAAGCATAATTTTTTATGGTCAAGTTTAAAAAAATATGAAATATAAATCATATATAGAAAAACAATGGTGAAAAATATTGACATTATTCTATTTGTGACTTATACTTAATTTTATAAATTATAAAAAAGGAGAGATATTATGATTAAAAGAAAAAAGATTATGAGTTTTATTTGTTCAATATGCATGGTGATTACATTAGCTGTATCTTCGACCATGAGGGCAAGTGCAGTTAATTATTTAAGCAACTATACGACAGCATCAGCTCTTAAACAAACTTTCTCAAAAGACTGGGAGAAATCAGTTTTGATAAACACTTATTATCAAGGGCAAAAGGCATATGAAGGATCTATGTTTGTTGGATTTAACACATTTCTAGTAGATGAAGACTATGCACAATATTTATGGTGCCCTACAGGTGTTTGGCATTACGCTAAAGTTGTAAATAGCAACGGTGTAAGTAAAAGCACACCAGCTGTTAAGGGTGGATCAGATACAGGTAGTGCACAGATACAGCATACGGGAAGCAACGTTAAATATTATGCATATATGGGTCAATAATATGGTTAAATAATAGCAATCTGTATCACATTCATTGAATGCGATACAGATTACATAATATTCATTATGTAAAAGGAGAAATTATGATGAGTAAAGTAACTAATAAAAAAAAACTTATGAAAATATTACTGAGTGTTTTAATAGTATTTTTAATAATTAATATTATCTGGGGATTATATGTGTATTTCAAATATAATCCTTTTCAAAAATCAGTTGAAGAACACACGAAAACAGTAGGACATTCTTATGTATGTGATGGATATACTTATAGTGTAAAAAAACCAAGTTATCTTTCACTTACTGGGAATTTAGCAATTACACCTGTCCTAAATCTCACTACAGAAGGATTAAGAGTTGGAAATGACGGAATAACTCCGTTTACTGGAGAGAGCATAGATGTCATAATATGGCCTAAATTATTTGGCGGATATGAAATAGTTGTAAATATATCGAAATACTCAGGGAAAATAAATTCTAATAATGAAAATGAATATACAATTTTAGAGTTTTATGTTGATGAGAACATGAACCCAATAGAAAATTTATCGTCAGAAAAAAAGAAAGTATATGAAGCCAATAAGAATAACCTAAAAGATGCATTAAAAAAAATAAATTCTGTTTGGAATTTGAACGAATGATATTATAAAATCTAAAGGATGATATTATGAAACATATGAAATATTTAATTATGACCGTTATAATTATCATCGGGTTTTCTATCATAGGAGAAATTTTTCAAATATATATTAATAATTTCAATGATTTTTATACAACATCTTTTTATGTCCCAAAGGAAAGTACATCTAAAGAAATGTTGGATGATATCTATAAATGTGCAAAAAAAAATAATATATCGGTTTTCATTATAAACCGAACAGTTAAAGATAAAAACAAATCGCAAGTTGATATATATGGGAAAAAAAATATATTTTCTTACATTAATAAAACTTGCTTAATAAACGAAGGAAAATATTCAAGTATTTTTACGGGGACAACGAATGTAATTTGCAAAGACTTCTTTAAAGCGCCTGACAACCTAATAAAAAATAATCCAGATTATTTTTTATTAGGAAAACAGGAAAACATAAATAACTTCAAATCAGAATTAATTGACAATTATGGAGGGAATTTTCCCCAAAAAGAAAGCGTTAATACACTGAAAGAAAATAGAAGCATTGTAACAATAGTTTGGACTATTATAATATTATTAAATATTTTGTTAACAATGTATGATTTGTTGTATCAAAAAAAAGAAGTACTCATTAAAATTACACTAGGAGAAAGAAAAAAGAATATTATAATAAAAAACATATTGTTGGATATTATTATGTATGCAATTATCTTCATAACAACATTTTTCTTTTTAAAAAGGATAACCACCCCTATGTTTTGCATCAAAACCTCTATACATATGTTTTTGATCTTATTATTGTCAAATAGTCTTTTATATTTATTCTTTAATTCATGTAATATAAAAAGGGATTTATCAAATTCCCAATCATCAAAAAGTATATTATCAATAAATTATTTTATTAAAGCAGCAACTGTAACATTAACTACTATTATTTTATCTGCGAATATTTTAGTCATATATGAATGCATTGAATATTACAGACAAGAAGACTTCTTTAAAAAAAATTCTGACTATAACTACGTAATGTTTAAATCCAGAAACAACGATAGTAGCCAAAACGAAGAAGATTTTTACAGAAAAAATCTTCTTCGTTTTGATATTAAAATGATAGATAAAAACATCGATTTAGGAAACAGCCTGACAAAAAGAATTATTTGTGCAAACATAAATATGCTCCCATATCTAAAAGAAAATATTAAAGAGTTAAGAGAATATAATTTCAACTCTAAGTCATATGTTATTTTGCCTAAAGAAGATTTAATTTCAAATGAATCATTAGTACTTCTCAAAGAATTCGCAGCAGATTATTCAGATGAAAAGGACGAACACACCCAACTTATAAGATATAAAGATAATATTAAAATGATATGTATGGATGACAACTCTATTAACGGAAGCATCTGGATAAAAAACCCTATAATTCTTTTAAACCACACAAATAATTATAAAATTTGGAACGAAGATGAATTAAATTGGCAAAAACAAAGTGGAATTACTTCCTTTTTTATACGGTTTGATAAATTATTAATTAAAGCAAATGAAAAAGAGGTTAGAAATTATACGGATAAATACAGTTTAGATTATGAAATAACAAATGCCTTGTCACAATTTAATTATAGAAAACAAGTTTTAAGTCGCTCACTATATTTAAACATAGTTTTAAGCATAATGTTGTTGCTACAAGAGATTTTAATAACATTATCAATAATCAAGCTTGAGTATCAAATTAATTTGATAGAACTTTCTATAAAAAAAGTTTTAGGATATACAATTTTTGAACGTGTTAAAAAATTGTATATATTAAGTTTTATTTTTTCTTTATTAGGAGTTGTTATGGCGGGGGTATTAAGTTTTATTTTTAATGTGGGTAACTTAGGTTTTATTATTTGTTCGGGTGCATTTATTATATTAATTGAAATGTTAATAACAAGCTTTTACACTCGAAAATATGAAAAAGAAAATCTATATAAAATTTTAAAAGGCGGTTCATTATGATTAAAACAGAACATTTGTATAAAGTTTTGAGGATATAAAATTATTAATATATAATGTCATTAATAATTTTGGTTGTCTATAAATCTACACATTTATCATCCCTGTGTTATTCTTTTGATGCTAATCATATTTTATATGAATAGGTACAATACGGCTATATTGTGACATAATAGAATTAAAACATAGGGAAGGAGTTGTTTATGTAAAAATTAATATTGTAAATAGATTTCTACAACTTTGCATATGGAGGTGAAAGGATACATTACTGTAGAAGACTTGTTGCAAAATTAATAATATGATATATTTAAGGAGAAAAATTATGAAATGTTTTAAGAAAATAGTTCCTTCTATCATTGTAGGATGTATGCTTTGCTCAATATTTTCATTTTCTGCAAGTGCAGCTTCAGCAATGGTTCAAAAAACCGGAAATGCATCCCTTTACACATCACATAGAGGACCAACTGTTTCTTATGGCGGAACAATAGAAGTAACATAATTAGTATATTTAAGGAGCAATTGTTATGAAAACAAAAGTAAAAAAAATAATAATTGGCTTTGTTATAATTGTTGCCATGGTTGTGGCTTTTACATTTATTTTGTGGAACAATTATTATCGATCCATTTGGGAACCTTTAATATTAATATCTGAAAGTAAAGAAGCAAATGAACAAATGGATTATGAACTTGTTAAAGACAATTGCTCTTATTATTTATATAGACCAGAAGTTTTCAAATATTCTGGAAACCTTCAAGTTAGTATGTTTAAACCGTTTGACCCTAATAATGCTGAAACTCAACTATCTTTTGGAATAATTATTTGGCCACAAAAAGATGGGACTTTTAAGTGGGGGGTAATGATACATGAATTAGTAGGATATAACAACTATGTTGAAATTTGTTCAGCTTACTTCAACCCCAATAATATGAAGATACTATCAAATATAGGAAATAAAGAAAAAGAAATTTTTCAACACAATCAAGAAGCCATAAAGAAACTCGTTCAAAATGCGTGTGACTTTTGGGAAATTAATAATAAATAATACAAGTGTTGTTTGGAGAAATTGTTTTGGGAAAAATAAAGAAGGTTTTTGTGAGTATTCTCTTCGTTGCCTACATAATAGCTGCACTTTATTCTTATGAGTGGAATAAATATTATAAAAATGTATGGGAACCTTTAATCGAGTGTTCTCAAAAGGGTTTTTCAAGTAGTGGGAATTCTTATGAGAGAGACATTAACGGATATAAGCTTTATTTATATGCTCCAAGTACATTTGAGTTTTCTGGCAATTTACAGATTAATACATTTACTCAGTATGATCCAAGCAGTAAAGGTGAAGAACGTTCAATAGGAATTTTAATTTTTCCATTAAGGGATGGCTCTTTTGAATGGATGGCATTTATTGATGAAAATTACCAGAGTGATTCTTGCACAACATATTTTGATCCTAAAACTATGAAAATTCTTTCTAATATAAGTGATGTAGAAAAAGAAATTTTTGAGCAAAACAAACTAACTATTAATATTTTAGTACAAGAAGCTTGTAGTTTTTGGAATATTAACATTTGAGGTTTAAACATGAAAAAAAGTAAGTACATAGTTTTCTTTGTTGTTCTTTCTATAGGCTTTATTCTTGTCCAAGAACAAACTCAGTATTATTTAAACAATTTTTCTACGAAGTATCCAAGTATTATGGTTTATTCAAATGATAAAAGCACATGTGAAGAGGTCTTAACATACATAATGCAAGAAAAGGAAAAGGATATAAGTGTTTGGATTGGAAAAGCGACCGCAAAATCCAATATATTAACGCAAATAACATTTTTCACCTCTGACGATGCAGATAATCACTTGATAAATGAATCACAACTTAAGGCTGGTGCTTATAGATCGCTGTTTTCAGGGAATAAGAAGATACTGTATAGCAAGCTTTCTGAAGTTGATCAAATTGATACATACGCAACTATTCACTTTATAGGGGACTCAAAAAAAATCAGTAATTTAGTTGAAAAAGTAAATGAAAATTTTAAAAGTGATTATATTTTAAATCTGGCAAAAGATGAAATGCATATAGAATATAAAATTGCAATAATTTGGACTTTTACTGGTTTGATTTTAATAATGTTAACATTATATGATGTGTTATTTCAAAAGAAGGAAAGCTTAATAAGAGCAATCAATGGAGAAAAGATCTTTAAAATAGTATGTAAAAATATGCTTTTGGATACGGGTGTACTTCTGACCATGCTGTTGTTTCTTTTTGCAATTTCAAAAGTTATATATAAGTCCTTACTATTTCCAAAAACTTCTTTTTGTTGCTTAATGACAATTATACTTATTAACAATTTACTATATTTATATTTGTATAAGTATAATCTTAAAAAAGATTTATCACTCTCATTTGGAACACAAGGATTAATTGCTTATAGTTACATTTTGAAAATTTTATCTACATCAATTACGCTATTACTTTTATTTCAAGGATTAACATCTTTATCACAAAACACATCACTAATTAGCCAAAAACAGCTTTATTCTGATTTTGCAAATAGCAGTTTTGCGGATGTTCAATTGGACGAGCTTTCTGGAAGAGATATGTTTTCTGCCTTACAGGATACAAGTAAAATTCAAAGGAGTATTTTTACAAAAGAATATAACTCCTCCACACCAGTTTTACTTTGTGAAAGTGGTGTGGTATATGATACTTCTGTTGTATGGGCAAATAGTTTTTCTAAAAAATATTTAGTAGATAATTTCGTTGAAATTAATGAAGAAGCCGATATAATTATTTTTATTCCAGAAAAGCTTAAAAATAGTGATGCGGTTTTATCTCAAATAAATAAATATGTAAGTTGTAAAAATTATAAATACAAAATCATAAATTATAGTGATAATAGAATTATTAATGTTGTCAGTCATGATTTACTAAATGACAATTTATATAAAAATAATCCTATTTTATTTTACTTTAATTTTGATAAAAGTTCGTGGGACAAATTTCTGGAAAGTAATCCAGATGCTTTATTAAATTTATTTCCCAATATTGCATTTAATTTTGGGGTTGATGGAGTAGATGAATTGTTATCAAGTTATGATCTTAACCTTCAAGAACTTCGCCTCACAAATGTTTTAGAGCAATACAATCATCAATTATCAGTCTCTATATATAGTATGACAATTTATATCATATTTTGTATATTGATTATATTGTTTGATTTTTCCATTACAAAATCTATCGTAATGATGGAATATAAACTTTGTGGAAAAGAATTGGCAATTAAAAAGGTTAACGGTTATAGTCCTTTTCAATTAAATAAAAGAATGTTGTTTTGTCATATAACTGTATATATACTTGGTGTACTATGTGCATTATTAATAGTCAATATAGAAAGTATAATTATAGGATTTAAAAGTGTTTTTTTTGCTTTAATTATTACATTTGTTCTGGAATTAATAATTATTATAAGCCTAATAAATAAGATGGATAAGGCTAATATCCAAAAAATAATAAAAGGGGGGCTTCTATGATACAGCTAATTGATGTTAAGAAGGGCTTCGATGAAAATGTCTTATTTGAAAGCTTTAATTTGCAAATAGATAACGGTGAATTTGTAATAATATCAGGGGACAGTGGTAGTGGAAAAACTACTTTGCTAAATATGATAGGAGCTTTGTTGGTTTTTTGCTTTTCTTTTTGGTGTTCTCCGTCTGTAATAAGTTGTCGAGCGTATTCGTTTCCACTCAAATGTGTGAATATCGCAACATTTTTTGCGGGTCAGACTGAAATTGCTGCAAATATTGCATTTCTATAAGGATAATATGTAAAATTTTGGAGTAAAATCTGCCACTGTGCTAACACTAATAAACAAAATAGTGACCTGTTTGTTAATTAGTTTTGTATATATTTGAAAGTGTTAAAAAAAAGATAACAATTAGTTATATTTTTTGTCATAAACAACTTGCTTTGTCCGTACAATTACTGTATAATAGCAAAGAAAGTGGTTAACATTTCCACGATATATGAACGGCTTTAATAACTTATAAAATATTCGGAAAGTGAGGGTGGGGTATATGGACGATAGAAGACGAACCATATCCTCGGAGGAGCAAATCGGAGAAGCTCTTATGAGAGTTTCAAACACTCTTGAGGCGCAAAGACTTACAAAGTCTTTGGAATATCAAGAAAAACTCAGAAGACGCACAGTTTTTAGAATGGTTATTTCAATTATTCTCGCAATTACCTTATTTATGTTGTTGATAGTAGGAGGAGTATTACTCTTTGTACTATGGAAGTACATGGATCCAATTCTTGGAAAAGTATTACCGTTCTTTGATGCAATGCTTGGCGATTTCGGAACAATTTGGAGATCACTTGTTGATTCATCTACGTACTTGCCATCATTCCTTGAGCAGTTCTCTCGTTTGACTGAAGAACTGATTACATTAATGCATAACATGAATGGAATGCCGCTTAAAGCTTTGCTTGGCAACCTTAACAATCTCTTAGCAACAACTAACGGATTGCTTGTTGGAACCAGTGAAATGCTTTCAGGACTTTCAAAGGGAATGAGCGTTCTTGGAACTTCACTCGCACCAATGCTTGATCAACTCGGTGCAATGATGAGCGACATGACAAGAGCAGGTTCAGTAATGGCTAATGTTATGGCTGGTGCAGCAGAAACATTCGGTAAGGCGATGAGCCAGATTGATATGAACAAAATGGTTCAGGCTCTTTCAATGGCAATTGATAAGCTTCCAGCAATGATTGAGAGCGGCAGTAACGCTTTACTTTCAGGAGCAAACTCAATGGGCAAAATCTTTGGAGAACTTGACAAGAATTCAGATTCAATTGGTAAGATTATAACTAACATAGTCGGTGCAACAGAAGGAATGTCCAAGGCAATGGCAGCACTTGCTGGTATATTTGGTAAATAATATCTCAAAATCACGAAACGAATTTAATTTTAAGACCTCCAATTTATTGGAGGTCTTTTTATTTTGTTATAAAAATGTTGTATAAAAAAGTTCTTATAATACAAAGGTTTTAAAATGGATTTAAAACAACTATTAGTAACACTTAAAAAATTGTGTGCATACTTAACAGTTGACTAATATAAACTCAAAAATAACTGTTGCAATAAACAATAATTATAATATTGTAAAATCAACATTAAAATTACCTGTGAAATAAGGTATAATAAGCGTAAAGATATGTTGAGAAATGCGCCGATTTCAGGGTTCATTTTAAAATCATGGATTTTCACTTCAAGTAAATTGTTTTATAAAAGCATTATGTCGTGCTGCGACTTGATATGATGTGGTTGAATAGGCAATGCCAATTCAAGTTAGGAAATAATAGTATTTGTGTGATTTTACAATTTATAAAATTAAGGATATGTTGAAACTATCCAATACGGGGTGTCAGGAATAATGGATTATAGCAATATACTTCTTTTGCTTTGCGGTCTTGGGCTTTTTCTCTATGGTATGAGCCTTATGGGAGATGGACTGGAGCTTGCAGCGGGGTCAAGTATGAAAGCATTGATAGGAAAGCTGACAAACAATCGCTTTTCCGCATTGCTACTTGGATGTGGTGTAACGGCACTTATCCAAAGTTCTTCAGCAACAACCGTAATGGTTGTTGGGTTTGTTAATGCAAGGCTAATGACATTGACTCAAGCAGTTGGAGTTATTATGGGTGCCAATATCGGCACAACAATTACAGGACAAATAATTGCATTTAACACAACAATATTGTCATATATATTTATCATATTGGGAAGTTTTCTTGCAGCCTTTTCTTCAAAGAAAAAGTATAAATATATAGGATACATTTTCACAGGACTGGGGCTTCTGTTTATTGGTCTACAGTTCATGAGCAAATCAATGGAGCCACTTCGAGAGGTAGAATGGTTTACAAATCTCTTAGTGTCATTCAAAAATCCACTAATTGGAATTTTTGCAGGAATGCTTTTTACAGCTGTCATTCAAAGCTCATCTGCATCTGTTGGAATACTTCAGGCGTTTGCAATGCAGGGTCTGATTGGAATTGAAGGCTCTGTATATGTAATACTTGGTATAAACATCGGAACCTGTGTCACAACAATTCTTAGCTGTCTAAAAACAAACAGGAACGCAAAGAGAGCGGCGGTTATACACCTTCTGTTCAATGTTATTGGCATGGCAATACTAATTCCGATAATTTATTTCATCCCAATAATACCTACAATCACTGCACTTTCCCCGGGAAATGTTGTAAGGCAGATAGCAAATACACACACAATATTTAATATTATAGCTTCGTTTGCCCTGTTCCCATTTGCAAATTGGCTTGTAAAGCTGTCAAAGATTATAGTTAAGGGTGAGGACGAAGAAACGACAGAAATGAAGCTTGAATATGTTGATGACCTTATTTTTGAAGCTCCGTCAGTTGCAATTGAAG
Organism: Oscillospiraceae bacterium; assembly: GCA_036654375.1. GTDB lineage: Bacteria > Bacillota > Clostridia > Oscillospirales > Acutalibacteraceae > RZYX01. Next base: position 58,316 of record JAVVSD010000003.1, on the reverse strand, counting down.
CGTTGCAAAAAGAAATACACCGAATGAGCGATTTAGCCTATAGTAATCTCACAGCATCGGTGGACTGTTTCTGTGAAAAAAAACAGTTTACGCAGAACGACCAGCAGAAGTTTGAAGACAAAGAAAAACTGCTAAACTATATGAATGCTGAGCTTACAAGGTATCTTGCAAAGGCAAGCTCACTCGAGCTTAATGACAGGGATATATTAAAGGTTGCAGCATTTATGAGAGTTATAGGCGACATTGAAAGAATTGGCGACCATGCGGAAAATATTTTGGAGTACAGCCAGATAAGAGATGACAACAAGTTAAAGTTTTCAAGCAACGCATTTGATGAAATTAACACTATGATGGACAAGGTTAAAGTGATAATAGAGGAATCAATGCAGATGTTCCTTAAGGACGAGCAAGATGATGAGCTTAAGAGCAAAATTTATGCCGAGGAGCAAGAGGTTGATGACTTGACAGATGAATATCGGAATAGACATATTAAGCGTCTTTCAAATGGCGAGTGTAGTCCACAGAGCAGTATGATTTTTGCGGATTTGTTAACTGATCTTGAGCGTGTTGCAGACCATGCAATAAATATTGGATTTGTTTATTTTGAGGTTGATACAGCGAAACAATAAAATTTTCTTGCAATGCAAAGAGTTAATTAAAAAAATTTTAAACGGTAACCATATTAATTTATGATTACCGTTTTTTAATATTAAAGTGGATTAAAAACCTTTACACGACACAAAGTGTTATGGTATAAGGAAACGCTTTGTGCCAATATAAAAATAAATAATTTATATGATTTGAGGGCTAAAAAGAAGAAGACTTTATTGGCAAGGAGCAGTGCAGTGCTGTATGCAGTTGCACTGCTTATATTTACATATTACTTTTATGGAGAGTTTTGCATTGACGGATTTCTTAATCCTAAAGAGAGAATGGTTTTTCTTGTTTGTGCTTGTCTTGCATATGCGTTTCTTCACATCAACCCAGTTCGTTCACTTGTAAATAAAATAACTGTTATAAATTATTAAAGGCTATTGCATGGCTGTGTAAAAGATAAAACGAATTAGAAGAAAACTTACAAGCTAAAATTAAAAATCTCTTGGTGTTAATAATTAAAAAAGCTGCTACAGAATCAATCTGTAGCAGCTTTTATTATTCGTTTGGATTTTGATAGTCAGCAGGTGGCTGAGGTCTTTGTTGCCTTTGCTTTTGTGGCTTGCGTCTTTTTAGCCTGCGTTTTTTCTTTGGCATTGGGGTTTCGCCTGTTGCTTCGGTCGGTGAAGTTGGTGGTATATTGTTTTTCTTCTTCCAGATAAAGAACGCTACAGCACCGAGAAGAGCAATCACAAGAATGACAATAAAAGCTATTGCACCCGCACCAATCCCTGCGTCTTCATCTTCGCTTCGTGGTGTCATTGAATCAATTGCCTGTTGAAGATTGTATCTTGCAACATCGATATTATCAAGAGATGTGCTGCCGATTGATGAAAGCTCCTCAGCATCATTAAGAGCTGATTTGAGCGACTTTGATGAGTCTTTTGAATAGTTTGATGTGTTGATGCCCTGCGCCTGTGTTATAAGAGAAGACAGGCTTGAACGGTATCCTTCAATCTCTTTAATATAATTTACAAGCTCTTTTGGATAATTGGTTTCTATAACACTGTATCCACGGCCAACAAGGTCGCTCCAGTCGCTTCTTAAATCTTCTCTGCCACCGCAAAGCTCTGGCGAAATTGTGCTGACAAACGCTCGTCCATTGTCGACAAATTTTTTAAGAACTGAATCACTATATAAAGAAGAATAGGAATTTGGAGAAGTGAGTTCAATTATTTTTGCTCCTGAAGAAATAGTTTCTTTAATATATTTTTTTGCGGGATAGGACATAACGCCCTCATAATATCCGCTGATGTGTGAAATTGGAAGACCATTTTTTTGGATATGTGCCGAAATCTCCTGTGCTGTTTTTGCACCACGAAGAATTACAATCTCGTCTGCATCAAGGCTTTTGATAATGCTTTGAACTTCATCGCCATATTTCCACGCATTGTCAATCATTATCATTATTTTGCCTTTTGAGAGAGTTATAGCCTCTTCAAGTGAAGGAACCTTATAGTTTGTGGGCTTTGCATTAAGTCCTCCTCTTGAGTCACGAAGGAAGTAAAATTCCTTAATCTCGTCAAGAGTTTCCTCACTAACCTTTGATGTTGCGACTCTACCGTCCTTATCAACGCACATACGGGAAAGACTCTTGTCAGACATAAGAACAAACTTGCCGTCCTTTGTACGCTGAATATCAACTGCTACTATGTCAACCCCAATGTCGATGCAGGACTGAATTCCCTCAAGAGAGTTTTCGGGAAAATTTCTCCAGTTTCCTTTGCTTGCAACAGACATAAGACGCCCATTTGGATTGTTAAAGCTTGCAACTATCTCGTTAATTTTGCTGTTATCAGTCGCCACTGCTGGTGCCTTTATGGGGGCTTTGCTCGGTGCAGCAAAAACATTAAGTCCGAACATACTAAAAAGCATAATAGTGGCAAGCAAAACAGATGCGAACCTTGAAGATTTTTTCATTTTATTACATCCTTCCATTGTTCCTATCATATAGTTAATTAAAAAAATCATCTATATTGTGTATTAACTTATTATCGATATCATATTAACACAAAATATGTTGTTTTTGCAAGAAAAAACAGACTCATTTGAAAGAGCCTGTCTAAGTGATTAATATTATTCCTCTGTTTTTGTCTTTGACCATACAATTTTGTTTCTGCCAGATTCCTTTGCGAGATAGAGATACTGGTCAGCAACAGCAATAAAATCCTCGGTTGTCTGCATAGTCTTTTCAAAGGACGCAACACCTCCACTGATGGTGACAGGTCTTTGAATAACATCTGAGAACTTTGTTGATTCAACTCGTTTGCGGATTTGCTCTGCTCTCCTGTATGCGGTTTCTTCGCCTGCACCAGGAAGTACAAGAAGAAATTCCTCTCCTCCATAACGAGCAACAATATCATAGTTTCTGCAACTTTCAAGAAAAATGGCAGAAAGTTTTCGGATAACTTCGTCGCCAGTGAGATGGCCATAATCGTCGTTTAAAAGTTTAAACTTATCAATATCGTACATGATTATGGAAACAGGAGTATTTTTTGTAATGTTGCGGTCCATTCCGCTTTCAAGGTATTTAAGAAGAAATCGCCTGTTGTATGCACCAGTCAAAGGGTCTTTGACTGACATCTCTTCAAGCTTAAGCAATAATTCATTTGTATGCTTTTGTTCCTTTTCATAGTAAAGTGAAAGGATTTTAACAAGTGTAGCCATGCAAAGTGAAACAATAAAAAAGTCGAGAGCAATATCCCTGTGGCTTGCCAAATTGCCCAACTCGACGACAAGTGCGGGATAATTGTATCCGTAATAGAACAGGGAGAAGTAACAAATTGTTTCCAGCCCAAGTGTAATCAACATTAGCTTGCCATGCATCATGAGAACAGTGAATACGACTCCAACAACGAAGTAGATAGGCATTCCGCTATGGACACCGCCGGTTGTAAAATAAAGGGCAGGGAATATCGCAAAATTTAGCCCATATATGGCAATGAAAATGGCACCATCATATCTCTTTGTTAACTGTGCAAAGATAAAAGCAAGAAGGAACAGCATTATAGTTGCGATGGAACAAAGAATTCCTGGCATACCTGCACCGGAGATAATGGAGGTGATTGTTGCGGGTATAGAAGATAAAGCGCCACCCAATGCTGCGATATTGAAAAACCTGACTTTCAGGGATAGCTGATTGCCAAAATACTTGGTATAAAAATTAGAAATAAAACTCATAGGGTTATCAACCTCCGACATTATTTTTTTCTGCACACTTATTCTTAACTGGAATATCTGTAAATCTTCTGCCGTATTTCTCTTTTGTTGCAGTAAAATCTTCTAATTGTTTTTTTCTGATTGGTGACGGAGCTCCGCCTTTCCAGACAATTTTATTTCTTCCGGTTTCCTTTGCCTGATAAAGATTATTGTCAGAAATGTTGATAAGCCTGCTTGCAGTCATTCCCGATTCATATTTGGCAATGCCTCCACTTATAGTGACAGGTACAGTGATTTGCTTTGAAAAAACTGTGTTTTCAATTTGGCTTCTTATCTGGTCGGCACGAAGAAAAGCATCACTTTCTTTAATTCCTGGGAAAACAAGGATAAACTCCTCTCCTCCATAGCGTGAAACAATATCATATTCACGGCAACTATCCATTAACAGTTTAGAAACGGCACACAAAACCTCATCTCCAACAACATGGCCGTAATTGTCATTAAGAGATTTAAATTTGTCAATGTCATACATAACGATGCACAAAGATAAATTATCTTTTTCGGTTGAGGTTATGATATCTTCAATATATGAAAACAGATAACGCCTGTTATAGGTACCTGTCAAAGGGTCTTTTATGGATAAGTTTTCAAGTTCTTTTGCCATTTTTATTGAATCATCACGCTTGTCCATATATGAAACGAAAAGACTCTTTATAAGCATACCGACGGATACGGTTATAATGATGAAATTTATAGTCAGGAAAAAATATGGAGAAAGGAAAAAGCTGTCATATTTAATGGTGACATCTGCAATAGCTAAATCATCTTGATGAACATAACTTATATAAAAAATTCCAAGGTAATAAAGAGGCTGGACAATTATTGTGATTAAAAAAGCGGGACCATGAACAAACAAAACAGAAAGAAGAAGCCCGCCAATAAAATAAAGCCAAACACCGTTGCTAAGTGTTCCTCCAACAAAATATATGCAAGGAAGAAATATAATGTTAAATACATATGTAATAAGTATTATAAATAGATTGTACCGTTTGGTGAGATTCCCAAGAAGGCACATAATAAAAAAAACCAACGAGATTGCTAAAAGAAGAAGCGTAATAAAAAGGTTGGAACTTATTACTAAAACGAAACCACAAGCAAAGGTTGTGGCAACACACATTATGGTCATTACAATATTAAAATATCTGACATTCATGTAAAGATGGGTCCCATAGTATTTTTTAAGACGACTTCCATCGATAAAATTCGCAACAATTCGTATAAAGCCTTCCAAAAAAAAACACCCCACCTTCTGCTTGAAATAAATAGGCTAAGAAATTACCGCTTTTTGACTGTATTCTAATTCTAACACAATTTAGGTATAAAAATCAACCAAATAAACAAATTAATTTTACAAACTATACAAAAAAATAGCAAAAATTTATAAAACTTTAACACTTTAATGAACATTTGAGCAATAAATTAAATAAAAAGATACCAAGAAAAAATCAAGGTACCCTTCTTTTTACATTCATCTACTTATGCAGAAGGCAAAGTGCCATAGCATTTTTTGCTCCGTGAGATGCAACAACACAACCACACTCACCAACAATTATCTCTTTAAATTTTGCAGTTTTTTTCAAATGCCTAATGATGAGTTCAATTCTTTCATCCGAAAGACCAGTGTGAGAAATAAAAACTCTTTCCATATCAAAATCGTTTGCTGAAAGTCTGTCATCAATATATTGAGTATGCACTGCTTCAAGCTTACCTCTGTATTTTTTACCAACAATCATATTGCCGTTAACAAGGTCAATGCAAGGCTTGATACCAAGTATATTTGCACCAAAAGCAGTTAAGGCTGAACAACGCCCACCTTTTTTAAGAAACTCCATGGAGTCTATAACAAATGTCATATCAAGCTTTGGTATAAGCTTTGTGATTTCCTGGGAAATTTCTTGTGCCGACAGCCCAGCATCTCTAAGATCGGCAGCCTTTAAAACAAGATGACCGATGCATATTGTGAGAGAAAGAGAATCAACAACATAAATTTCTGCACCTTCATCTCTAAGCTCGGCAGCTGCAATGCAAGCGTTCTGATAGCAAGAAGAAAGTCCAGAGCTAAAATTGATATGTACAATACTTGCACCTTTATCAGTATATTTTTTAAAAAATTCAGTGTACTCTGCAATGGCAACGGCAGAGGTTGTGGGCAAAATCTTTTTTTGCTCATAGGTGTCAAAAATATCAAAAATATTTATATTCTGACCGTCATAATAATCCTTGCCGTCTAAAAAGACATGAAGGGGTGCAATCCCAATACTGAGTCTTTCGGCAATTTCGGGTGGGATGTCAGATGCACTGTCAGTGGTAATAACTACAGGTTTAATCATTATATTTTCTCCTTTTGCTGATTATATTTCAATTGTAACTTCAACAGGGCAGTGGTCAGAGCCAAAGATATCTGCGTGAATTTTGGCATCACAAAGCTTGTTTTTTAAACGATCTGAAACACAAAAGTAGTCAATACGCCAGCCTGCATTGTTAGCCCTGGCATTAAAGCGATATGACCACCATGAATAAGCACCATTAAGGTCTGGATAAAAATATCTAAAAGTATCAACAAAGCCAGAGTCAAGCAAAAGAGAAAACTTTTGCCGCTCCTCGTTTGAAAATCCTGGCTTACCCATGTTTGGCTTGGGGTTTTTAAGGTCGATTTCATTGTGAGCAACATTAAGGTCACCACAAAAAATTACAGGCTTTTTAGAGTCAAGATTCAGAAGATATTCTCTGAAATTGTCCTCCCATTCCATTCTGAAATCAAGCCTTTTAAGCTCCTCTTGAGCATTTGGGGTATAGACAGTGACAACATAATAGTCATCAAATTCAAGTGTGACAGCACGGCCTTCGTTGTCGTGATGCTCGCTTCCGATGCCATAGGTTACAGACAGTGGCTTTTGCTTTGAAAAAATAGCAGTCCCTGAATAACCTTTTTTTAAGGCATAACTCCAAAACTGATAGTATCCATCAAGATTGAGGTCGATTTGTCCCTCTTGAAGCTTGCTTTCTTGAATACAAAATATATCTGCATCAAGGGCTGCAAAGCTCTGCAAAAAATTCTTTGTAACACAAGCCCTGATACCATTAACATTCCAGGAAATAAATTTTTTCATAGACAACTCCTCGATTTACGGCTCACCAGCCAGCAAGCTGACAGTTCTTTTTATGTTCCGCAAAGGTCTTTGCATAGTAATATGAGCCGCTGTTTTTATCTGTAACAAAGAAGAAATATTCGGTTTGGTCTGGATAAAGTGCAGCAGTAATTGCAGCCCTTCCAGGGTTGCAAACAGCACCGGCAGGAAGACCTGCAAGTTCATATGTGCTGTAAAGCTTATAGTATGCGTCCCTTTGTGCTTGGTCAGTGATTACAGATGAAAGCTTGTCTTTAATATAAAGAATGGTAACATCGCTTTCAAGCTTTTTATACGAGGAGTTAAGCCTGTTGTGAAAAACAGACGAAACCTTTTTCATCTCGGCAGGGTTGCCAGCTTCACTTTGAATGATTGAAGCAAGGGTAATGATTTCATCCATAGTATAACCAAGTTCTGTTGCTCTGCTTAAGTCTTCTTTAGTTATTTTAGAGCTGGCATTTTTAAGAAATCTTAAAAGCGCATTTTGGGCTCCTTCGCCAACATAAAAATCATATGTGTCAGGAAAAATGTATCCCTCCAGAAGAAATATGCGGTTTTGAGGATTTTTAAGTTCTGCAACCAGCGGAAAATTTGCTGGAGCTTTTTTCGTAAGCTCTAAAAACTCGTTGGCAGAACAGACTTTATTTTTCTCTAAAAGCTGTGCAACCTGCAAAACATTGTATCCTTCAGGAAAGGTTATTTTAACACTTGGCTTTTGTGTTGGCTGTGGCTTTTCATTTTTGCCGACACAACCAAAAAAAGAAAAACAAAGAGTTAGAATTAGTAGGCTTGATATTAATCTTTTCAATAAATCACATCCATGAGAAAGTATAATATTCTAATTGTACACAACTTTGTTTATTATATCAAGAAAAATGTCGAAAAATGCCCTCGGAAATGCTAACTTATTATTTGCAAACACCGACGAATATAACAAAAAATTAAAATAGAAATATAAACTTAGCTGCAAAATCATAAAATGTTAGTTTAAATGCAGAGGCAAAAATTTTTAGCAACTCACTATATCATATATAATACAAACAAATAATTAAATTTTGTTCTATGACACAGGAATAAATGCTTAAAAATTATTGCTGAAATTACCAAAATTTTATTCGCCACAATAATTCAACTAACACTATATATTGATTAACAAGATGTGAGTAAAAAAAGAATGCCTATAATTGAAATCGCATAAATAAAGGAAAAACCGACATTTTCTTTATAAGAAAAATATAGCAATAGTTTTTATAAATTTTTTAAATTAATCAAAAAATTAGTGCATATTAAATCCTATTTCAACACAATATTTCAAATTATTGTAAAAAGTGTAACAAAAAAGGGTATTTTATTGCCACACTTTGTCTGTTTTTCTTGACATGGATTTAACCAAACTGTATAATGTATTTGTATGTTAATGCATACTAATATTTATTTTAGTAGTTCGCAAACGCGTGAAGACATTGAGTTGTAATTGCGTCAGGATGATGCCTGCATCTATGTCACCACTATTGACGGAGGTGTAAATATGGACTTATTTAACAGCACACTGGTTTCAGCAATGGGAAAGAGCCTTGACGGACTTTGGAGAAGACAGGAAGTTATATCTGAAAACATTGCAAACTTTGAAACACCAGGCTACAAAAGAAAATATGTCACATTTGAGGACAACTTGAAATCTGCACTTGAGGCAAAAAACACCCAGAAGAGTGACAAAATCTCAAGGATTGATAATTCAAGCGTCAAGCTTGAGGTCGACGAAACCAAATCTATGCGACTTGATGGCAACTCAGTTGATATCGAGCAGGAAAACATAGACATGGTTCGAACAAGTTATCAGTACATGTACTCTCAAAGGATATTGAGTGACCATTTTTCACGGTTGAGATGTGCAATAAGTGAGGGACAGCGTTTATAATATCAAGGCTTAACAAAGCGTAATTATGATTGGAGGCTTTATCGTGGCTTTTTTAAATTCACTGAACATTGCAGGCTCAGGTCTTACAGCAACAAGGCTGAGAATGGATATTATTTCAGAAAACATAGCAAACAGCAGCACAACACGAACAGCAGACGGTGGGCCGTATCGCCGAAAGACTGTTGTTTATGAAGCAGTAGAGAATAATTCTTTCAGCAATATTTTAAAAAACAGACTTAACGGAAACCAGAGAAATGCAGGAGTTAAGGTTACAAAAATAATTGAAGACCCAAGCGATTTCAAATATGTGTACAACCCAGCACACCCTGATGCAGACAAAAACGGCTATGTTGCAATGCCAAATGTTGATTCAACACAGGAAACACTTGACATGATGTCGGCAACAAGAGCGTATGACATGAATGTAAATGCGCTTAACTCGATTAAAAACATGGCGGCAAAAGCACTCGAAATTGGAAGATAAAGGACACACATATTTAAAGAAAGGATTTGATTTTGATGAGCATAACACCTATTAATCAAATCAACTCGCTTGAGCAAATTGGAAAAGTTGGACAAAGCGTTTTAGGCACAGAGAAAACAGACAACGGCGGGCTTTCATTTCAGTCAATTTTCAAGGATGCCATAAACGATGTTAAAGAAACAGACAAAGCACTTGAGTTTGAAGCATACAGGCTTGCAACGGGTCAAACGGATAATTTGCATGACATTACCATTGCATCAACCAAAGCGAGCTTATCTGTTGAGCTATTTGTACAGTTAAGAAACAAAGCCCTGGAATCTTACAATGAGATAATGAGGATGGGCGTTTGACAAGCTATTATATTGAACCTTATTTAAGCGGGGTTTACTAATGAATGAACAACTGAAAAAAATAATAGATTCAATAAAATCGTTTTGGACGAAACAATCAAAAAAAGGAAGAACCATTCTTCTGTCTGCAATTGCAGGTGTTTTGGTTGTTTCATTTGTTATTGTTGCGTTGATGAACAGGACGGAATATGTCGTTTTATATCCCAGCCTTGATAAAGATGAAGCTATGGAAGTTTCAAGCGAGCTTTCTGAAAGAAAGGTCGATTTCAAGGAGGAAAACGGCACAATCAAAGTTCCCGCAGAGCAGGAAGAATCCCTTAGAATGGACCTTTCAAATGCGGGACATCCAAGGACATCGCCAAACTATGATTTCTTTATTGAAAATGTTGATATGATGACAACTGCGGAAGAGCGAAAAATAATTGAAAAATATCAGTTAGACCAAAAACTCGCCGCAGTTATTGAGCAAATAGATGGAATAAAAGATGCCACAGTAACCATAACCCTCCCAGACACTGATGGATATGTTCTGTCAAGCAGTGTAAAGGAAGGTGCTTCGGCAGGAGTCACGGTAACAATGACTTCAAGTGGCAAAGAACTCACCGCAACACAGGTCAGCGGAATTAAAAGACTCGTCGCGAACAGTGTTCCAACTCTTAAGGAAAACGATGTAGTTATTGTTGACACTGGAACAGGAAACGAGCTTTCTGCAAATGGTGGTGGTGCGACAAGCCTTGATATGTCGCAATTTAAGTTTATTGTTGAAAGCCAGTTTGAAACTGATATTTCAAAAAATATAAGAAAAGTTCTGGACCCGCTTTTCGGTGGTGACAATGTTAAAATTGCCGTTAAGAGCGTTATAGATGTTGATAAGAAAATACAGGAAGTTGTAACTTATAAACCATCAGAAGATAATAAGGGCGTTGTAAGCTCGGAGCAGACTTCAAACGAGCAGACGGGTGGCGGCACAGTTGGCGGAACCCCAGGAACAGACTCAAACACAGATGAAACATTAACATATCCCGGAGTCACAGCAGACGGGAACAAATTGTATATTAAAGACGAAGCCTCCTATGAGTATCTTGTAAGCTCAGTTAAGGAGCAAATTCAAAAAGACAGCGGTCAGCTTCAAGACCTCACTATTTCAGTGGTTCTCAACACAGAAGCTGTGCCTGAAACAAAGCGTGCAGAGCTTTCAAAGCTTATTGCAAATGCTGCAGCGGTTGACCCTGAAAAAGTTGTTATTTATACAGATATATTCACAAAAGGTGAAAAAAGCAAAGAAGACAAGCCCACAATATCGACAAACATATTCGATGAAAAGCCATGGCTTATGTATGTGCTTATAGCCGCAGCAGTTATAGTAGTCCTTATTGTTGTTCTTGCTCTTGCACTTAAGAAAAAGAAGAAGAAAAAAGGCGGATATGAGTGGCAGGGTGAAAAGGGCAACCCAGAGGCGGAAAACACAAATACAATGGAGATGGATTCGGCCCAGTTCCTTGAAATCCATGAGATACAGCAGGCAAAGGGGCAGGCAATGAAACGAGAAATCCAGGACTTCACCGATAAGAATCCGGAAATTACGGCCCAGCTTGTCAGGTCATTGCTGAAGGGAGATGACCATCGTGGTTGATTCGCTTACGATGCAGCAGAGAGCTGCGGCAGTTATAATTTCTCTTGGGGCAGAAACAGCATCAAATGTTTACAAATACCTCAGTGAAGATGAAATCGAACAGCTCACGATAGAAATTTCGGGACTAAAAAAAATTACAAACGATGAAACAGAACAAGTTCTTAACAACTTCTATCAGATGTGCCTTACACAAAAGGTTATAGCCGAGGGCGGAATAGAATATGCAAAAAATGTTCTTGAAAAAGCATTTGGAGCACAGCAGGCAACGACTCTTCTTGAAAGAGTAACAAACTCGCTTAGAATGAAATCATTTGAGTTTATACGCAAGGCAGACTATAAAAACCTTATGGCAATCATCCAAAATGAGCATCCGCAAACCATCGCACTTATCCTGTCATATGCAACGGCAGATCAGGCGTCAACAATCATTTCCGAGCTTCCAAAGGAAAAGCAGATTGAAGTTGTTGAACGAATAGCCAAGATGGAAAGTGCATCACCAGAAGTTATAAAGCTTGTTGAAAAGAATCTCGAAATCAAGTTTTCATCAATAGTTTCTGTCGATTTCACAGAAATCGGAGGAGTTAACTACATAGCAGATGTTATGAACCATATGGACCGTTCAAACGAAAAATATATTTTCGATGAGCTTTCAAAGAAAGACGAAGGTCTTTCAGACGAAATCCGCAAAAGAATGTTTGTATTCGAAGATATCACAATTCTTGATGATATGTCTATCCAGAGATTTCTTCGTGATGTTGACAGCAAGGACCTTGTTCTTGCCATCAAGGGATCAAATCAGGAAGTTTCAAATCTCATATTCAAAAATATGTCCCAACGCCAGGCAGAAACAATCAAGAGCGATCTCGAATTTACGCATAATGTTCGTCTTAGAGATGTTGAAGAGTCACAGCAGCGTATCGTTGCTATTATTCGTCGACTGGAGGAAGAGGGAGAATTGATAATTATGAAGGGCGGAAAGGATGAGGTAATTGCCTAATGTGATTAAACCATCTCAGTACAGTAATGTACAGCCCCGCACCAGCAATTGTGACTGTAACGAAAGTTCAGTTTCAATGCCGATGAAGGATGGAAAGGTAAATGCAAGTGATTCGGTAGTTCTCAGCTCTGCTTTTGAAAAGGCTAAAAAAATTGTTGATGCAGCAAATTCATACAGCATGAAACATATTAAAGAAGCTACAGAGAGAATGAACATTGAATGTGCACAGGTTAAAAAACAAAGTCACGATGAAGCCTATGCCAAAGGTCTTTCCCAAGGCAAGTCTGAGGGGATGGATATTGGATATAAAGATGGTTTTCAGCGTGGGTATGAAGAAGGCCTTGACAAGTCAATGCAGGAAGGCAAAGTACTGTTTGACCAATTAACCTTAACTATTGAAGCGTTGGAAAATTCAAAATCAGCCCTTTTGGAAAGAGAGGAACAAAATCTCTCTGACCTTGCAATACAGATTGCTGAGCTTGTTATTCAGACTTCTGTTGAGCTGGATAAAAAAACAATTCAGCCGCTTGTTGAACGCATTGTTGAAGAAAATCAGAGCAAGGAATGGATAAAGGTTAATATTTCAACTAATGTCTACGAGGCACTTGAAAAGGCAGGATTTTCAAAAAAAATCAGCACAGTTTCAAGTGGTGTAAAGCTTTGCCAAAGCAAGGAGCTTGGTGACTCGGATTGTGTCATCGAAATATCAGATGGAGTTATTGATGCGAGCGTAAACACTCAGCTTAGCAAAATAAAGGCAGTTCTAAAAAGGTGATTGCAAACAAGGCAGTTAAAACAAGGGTAGTCTTAAATTTATAATTATGATGTAATGCAATAATTTGTAGGAGTGGAGAATGTTGAAAATCAGCGATGCAAAACAAATCCTTTCTCAGTTTTCTCCTTTGAGTAGCCTTGGAAAAGTTAAAAACATTGCAGGAATAATGATAGAGGTAACAGGAATCAACGCAAAGGTTGGCGATATCTGCACTATTTACAGTGCAGACGAAAGCGAAAGCACAATAATGTCTGAGGTCGTGGGCTTTAAAGAAGAAAATGTACTGCTCATGGCTTATGGAGATATAAAGGGCGTTAGCCCTGGAAGCTTTGTTCAGTCTACAGGATGTCAGCTTCGTGTGCCTGTTGGGGATTTTCTCATTGGTCGTACGGTGGATGCAACAGGAAATCCAATGGACGGCATGGACGATTTTGAACCAACAAACTATTATAATGTTGACGGAACCTGTGTCAATCCGATGGACAGAGAGCGAATAACAGAGCCAATGACATATGGTATAAAGGCAATTGACGGAATGTTAACCATTGGAAAGGGACAAAGAATGGGTATCTTTGCAGGAAGTGGTGTTGGAAAAAGCACACTTCTTGGAATGATTGCAAGAAATGTCAAGTCTGATGTCAATGTTATCGCACTTGTTGGTGAAAGAGGTCGTGAAGTTACAGAGTTTATTCAAAAAGACCTTGGAGAAGAGGGGCTAAAACGCTCGGTTTTAGTTGTTGCAACATCAGACCAGCCAGCAATGTTCAGAGTAAAGTGTGCAGCAGTTGCAACCGCAATTGCCGAATATTTCAAGGATTGTGGAATGGATGTCCTGCTTATGATGGATTCATTGACAAGATTTGCAATGGCACAGCGTGAAGTTGGACTTGCAATCGGTGAGCCACCAATAGCAAGAGGATACACACCATCAATTTACTCGGAGCTTCCCAAGCTTTTGGAACGCAGCGGTAATTTCAAAGAGGGTTCAATTACAGGAATATACACAGTCCTTGTTGAGGGTGACGATACAAACGAGCCTATTTCAGATACGGTTCGTGGCATTATTGATGGACATATTGTCCTTACAAGGGACCTTGCAAACAAGAGCCATTTTCCGGCAATTGATGTCAGTGCAAGCATTTCAAGGCTAATGAGTGATATCGCTTCTCCAGAACAAAAGCAATGTGCAACAAGAATAAGGGATATTATTTCAATATACAACCAAAACGCAGATTTGATTTCTATTGGTGCGTACAAGCCTGGAATGAACCTTAAGCTTGACGAGGCAATTAATAAAATTGATGCTGTTAACAGCTTCTTAACCCAAGTCGTTGGGGCAAACTTCACACTTGAGGATACACTCAATATGATGAAAGCAATATGAAAGAGTGAAAGCTTATGAAAAAATTTGTGTTTTCACTTGAAAAAGTTCTTAGTGTAAAGCAACAGATGCTTGATGTAAAAAAGAATGAAATCCTTCAGCTTAAGGTCAAAGTCAAGGAAATCGAGCAGGAAGAAGAAGATATTAAGCTTGAATTTCACGAGTATGACAAGCAGATGAGAACAGAACTTGAAAGTGGCACAAGCCCGCAGAAAGTAATGACTTATAAGGTATACTTTAACTCACTTATGCGACGCGAAAAAGAATTGGCAAAGGAAAAAGAGCGAGTAAAGCAAGTGATTAATGAAAAGCAACAGGAATTAGTTGTTCTTAAAAGCGAAATCTCTGGTCTTGAAAAGCTTGAAGAGAAGCAAAAAGACGAATATGATAAATCACTTAAAAAATCACAGGAGCGTGATATTGAAGAGTATGTAAACCAAAAATCTGCCGCACAGCAATAGTGCGTTAGATATAAAAATTGAATAAGGAGGTGAGAGAGTATGGTAATTCAGACAGCACAGGTGAAACCAAAGCCGATTGATATCAAACAAAAAAGCTCAACGCCAAAGGCAGACAAAGAGCAAGATTTTTCTGAAATGATGTCGCAGGTAATTCAGCACAAAGAGAAGGCAAAATCTCAATTTGACGAGAAGACCGATGAGTTAACAGCAGAAAACAAAGCCGAAGTTGCAGAGCAGACGGTTTCAGTTGTGCAAAATTCCGAAGTGAACATCTTGGCAGCCCTTGTACCGTTAATGACTCAAACTGCAAGCACAGCACAAGAAAACCCAGTGATTACACAGCAGACACAAGCTCAGAATGTTGAGCAATCCGTAATAACAGGAGTTTCAGTAAATGTAAAGCAGATGCAGGCAGGTGACCAGTCACAGGGTGCAGAGCAGGCACTGGCACAGAGTGGCGACCCAAATTCCAAGGGGCAAACTCAAATTGTCGCAAATGATTCTCAAGGCGAATTGTCCATGAATACCACTAAAACACCTGAGCAGCCAAACAGTTCAAAGCAAAAGACTGAATTTGCAAATCAGCTTGATGAACAGGTAAAAAGCCAGCCAACTCGTGAAAATGTGCAGGACACAAAAGTTGTTCAAGCCAATGAGGACACACAAAATCAGCAAGCTCCAAGCGTTGAGCAGGAGCAGACGCAGAGTGTGCAAAAGGGACAGCAGGTGTCAGAAATCGAAACAAACGCTGGTGCAAATCCTGAAAGCGAAAAAGCAAAAGTTAATGCTGACACCGCAAAGGAGTCACAAATCCCAGTTGACAAAGTGGCGGATACATCGGTTAAAACACAGCAACCCGATTTTGCACAGGAAGTAAAAGCGGTTGAAAAGCCCCAGACTACCGAGCAAAAGGAAGTTGTAAATCAGGTCTTGAGCCAGATTGGAACAAAGTTCAACACCAAAACATCTGAGTTCAGCTTTAACCTTTATCCAGCAGACCTTGGCAAGGTTTCAGTCAAAATGGCAGTGGAAGACGGAATGCTGATTGTTGAAATAGCCGCATCAAATGCAAAGACACAAAGCGTGCTTGCAGCAAACGCAGGTGAAATCAAAGCAATCCTTCAGTCACAGTCGGCACAGCAGCAAATGCAGTTTGTAGAAGCTTCCCCAAATCCACAGGCACACGATTATTTAAATGAAAACCAGCAAAACGACCAAAATCAAAATAATAATCAGGGAAACAAACAGCAAACAGCAAATGAAGAGAATGACCAGTCCACAACAGATTTCTTATCTGTAATGCAGTTGGTAAATTCAGCGAGAATATCAGAAGGATGGTGAGATGATGGAAGTTAATTCTTACAATGCAAACGCAGCAGAAAGAACAAAATCGACAAAAGCAACAACAGAAACAGGGCATAAGTATCAGCAAACAGATGATAATACAAGTCTTGGAATAAACGACTTTATGAAACTGCTTGTTGCACAGCTTTCACATCAGGATGTCATGAACCCAAGCACAGATACCGAGTTCATTTCACAAATGGCACAGTTTACAAGTCTAAAGGCTATGCAGACAATGGCAGATTTAGGACAGACACAGTATGCAGCATCTATTGTTGGCAAAAAAGTTATTGTTGCATCGTATGACCAAAGTGGCAAATTTACACAGGACACAGGAATTATTGAGCGTGTTAAGTTTGTTGATGGACAGAGTGTTATCACAGTAAATGGCGTTGATTATGGACTTTCCTCTATAATGGAGGTTCTTTCAGAAGGTGCAACCACTGAAAAGCCAGAAGTCAAACCGGAAGAAAAGCCAGAAGTCAAACCAGAAACAAAGCCTTAACATTTGCAGATTAAAAAAATAATCAGCAATAACGGCAAGAACATTTTATTGAAAGGAGGATAAGTGATTAGCACGCAATGTGCAAGGTCATTGACGAAAAACAATGTATATTGATAAAAACTATACAGCTTTTGTTGGAAGTACACCACTTGTGTCAAACAACAATAACAACAAGGCACAGGCAAGCAAGACCGAAGCAGGAGAGGACTTTAAGTCTGTTTTACAGAAGGAACTGCAAAAAAATGCACAGGGTCTTAACTTTTCCAAACACGCAATGCAACGCATCAACGAGCGTCAGATAGAAATCGAGCCAAAGATGTTGGAGCAGATGACAAATGCTGTAGAACACGCAGAAGAGAAGGGAATCAAGGATGCGTTGATACTGGGCGAGCAGGCGGCATTTATAGTTAATGTCCCGAGCAAGACAGTTATCACAACCATGAACAATCAAGAAATGAGAGAAAATATAATAACAAACATTGATGGAACCGTATTATTATAATAGCCGGACCTTTTTAGGAAGCTATCGAGTTTTGACTGACTGATAAACTCAAACCCCAAACGGTTCCTCGGAAAGAGGTAATTAATTATGATGAGAGCTTTATATTCAGGCGTTTCAGGCTTGAAAACACACCAAACAAAAATGGATGTTATCGGTAACAACATAGCAAATGTTAACACATATGGCTATAAATCACAGAGAACAACATTCAAAGATTCTTTTTATCAGACAATCACAGGTTCTTCAAATCCAACAGGAACACTTGGCGGAAACAACGCAGTTCAGGTGGGATATGGCTCAACAATAAACACAATTGATGTTTTGCACACAAGCGGTGGTTATGTTCCCACAGGAATGGCAATGGACCTTTTCATTGACGGTGAAGGATATTTTATTGCAAAAGATGGCAACGGTTCAGAAAGCTATACAAGAGTTGGC
The DNA here is from genome assembly GCA_036654375.1 of Oscillospiraceae bacterium. GTDB lineage: Bacteria > Bacillota > Clostridia > Oscillospirales > Acutalibacteraceae > RZYX01. Next base: position 40,527 of record JAVVSD010000003.1, on the reverse strand, counting down.
GTGCTCAGCTTTGACGGCTCGGGTAACTTGGTTGACGGAAATGGAAACTACATATGTGGATATCCAGTATCAAGATATGACAAAGTAACCGGAACCCATGCACCGGGAGATATCATTCTTCAAGAAGCACCTGCAAAGTCCGCATCCCTTGTAGTTAACGATGTTCAGATTAAATTTGGCGATGCAAATGGAACATTCTTCAATGGCTTCAAAATCAAGACTGTTTCCGATGCAACAGCAACAAAAGTAACAGCAGAAGCTGATGTTGCAAACAAGACAATAACAATAACAACAAAAGATGCTGCAGGTATGTCAATCGCTGATATGCAAACTGCACTTCAAGCACTTACAGTAAGGGCTGGAACAGGTGTTCTTCCAAAAAATGTTGACCCTTCACTTATAACAGCAACAGCTACAAAAACAGGTGTTACAACAATTGCGGCAGGCGTCATTTCAACAAAGGCAACAGGCGGTGAGGACAAGAGAACAACAACAATTCTCGACAAGTCAAATGGGCTTCAAACAATCAAAAAGCCTGGCACCTTGATAGACACTGACGGAGATAACAACTACGATTCAGAAGCAGCAGATGTTATGGAGCTTCGAAGTATTTCTATTGGACCAAACGGAGTTATAACAGGACAGGATTCCAATGGGCAGATTATTGAAATTGGACAAATTGTTCTTGCAAATATTCCAAACCCAGGCGCACTTACCATGGAAGGTGACTCCTATCTCAAAGCAATAAGCAACACGGGAGATATCACATATTCAACACCAGGAGATGGCACAGTTGGACAGATTGTTTCAGGTGGACTTGAGAACTCCAATGTTGACCTTGCAAATGAACTTACAGATATGATTATCACGCAGAGAGGCTTTCAGGCCAACTCAAGAATAATCACAGTTGGAGATGAAATGCTCCAAGAAATAGTAAATCTTAAGAGATAATTGATTAGCTAATGCTTGACCCTGCACAGCTTTTACTGTGCAGGGTACAAGTAAAAAATAAAACTATGATGGCATTTAAACTAAATTTAGCGGGGTGGTAAAAAATGATCAAACTTTGTGATTTAAGTGGTAGGGAGTTTGTTCTTAACAGCCAATTAATAGAGATGGTTGAAGAAATCCCCGAAACGAAGATAACATTAACAACAGGAAAATATTTTTTGGTTGGAACAAGCATGAGGGAAATAATCGACAAAGTTGTGGATTTTAACAGGCGAATTTATGGAGCAGACAGAGAGATAAGAATTAAAAAAGAAGAAATCAATAACGAAATCATGGACGATTAGTTTTTAAATATAACAGGGTTTGATGCCCTTTAAAGTTTAGTTATCATAAGGATATGAAACGAGGTAGGCTTTATGGATTTTAGCGGCTTAATAGGACTCATAGCCGGTGTCGGTCTGATATTATATGGTATGTCAAGTGGCGAGATGAGCAATTTCCTTGACTATCCAAGTATTGCTATAACAGTTGGCGGAACGCTCGCGGCAACGATAATGTCATTTCCATTTGGAACATTCAAATATATTCCAAGCCATTTTAAGATTATGTTTTCAAAGCCTAAGCATACTCCACAGGAATACATAGAAAAAGTGGTTGACTATGCACAAGAGGCAAGAAGAAAAGGACTCCTGACGCTTGAAGACAAGGCAAATCAGGAAGATGATGAGTTCTTTAAAAATTGTATAATGCTCATAGTTGACGCAATTGAGCCGACTAAAGTTAAAGAAATGCTGGACAATGAGCTTGATTGTCTTGAGCAAAGGCACGCCAAGGGCTGGCAATTGTATGAAAAGGCGGCAACTTTTGCACCTGCATACGGAATGATAGGAACACTTATTGGACTTATCAATATGCTAAAGGACTTAGGAAGCATGGGTAGCGGAGAGAATGCAGCCGCGGGACTTGGCGAAGGAATGTCCGTTGCACTTATAACAACATTCTACGGCTCTTTGCTTGCAAACCTTATACTTATGCCAATTGCAAACAAACTTAAAATAAAGCACTATGAAGAAATGGTCTGCAAAGAAGTTATTGTTGAGGGCGTTCTTGCAATTCATTCTGGAACAAACCCAAGGCACATAGAGGAAAGACTCAAGGCATTTGTTAACAGCAAGGAAAGAGTTATTGAGCCAGTTTCCGAAGATGGAACAGGTGGAAAGAAAAAGGGGAAAAAGCCAAAAGCTCCCAAAGAAAAGAAAAGCAAGTAATTCAGATTAAGAATAGATGAGGAGAGTGGAAAACCATGAGTAGAAGAGCATCATCTTATGATGAGGAGGGTGGGCCAAACTGGCTTGATACCTATGCTGATATGGTAACACTTTTGCTAACATTTTTTGTTCTAATGTTTGCAATCTCCTCCGTTAATGCAGAAAAATGGCAGGTAATCGTCAAGTCTTTTGACGGAGAAACAAAGGTTGAAACTCCACAGCAGTTTGTTGTAAATCCAGGCAAGAGCGACAAACCAGGTAGTGGCATTTTACCCAACGGGGATAATGCAATGCCGATAACTTCACCAGACGATGTGCAAAAGTTTGACGACCTTTATGAGTATCTTAAAAATTATGTTGAAAGCAATAATTTGCAAAATGATGTTGAGGTTATGAAGGGCGAGGGCTATGCGTTTATAACATTCAGAAACAACATATTTTTCGATGGCGACAGCTCCACTCTAAAGCCAGAGGGCAAAAAGATACTGGACATTTTGTGCCAAGCCTTTGTAAATATAACTGACCAAATTGGCAAGGTTAGCTTTGAAGGACACACAGCAAGAAGCAGAGATGCCGAAACAGCAAATGACCTTATAATGGACAGGCAGCTTTCATCAGAACGAGCTGTTAATGCCTTGTGTTATGTACAGCAAAAGAACATACTTGACGGTAAAAGGCTGACTTCAACAGGGCATGGAGAGTTTATGCCTGTTGTTGCTCATGATGGCTCAGAGGCAACAAGAATAAAAAACAGAAGAGTTGAAATCTATATTATAAAAAGCGGAGAAAAAGAAATTTCACTCGATGAAGTTTATCAAAAAATCAATGCAGAAATTGCAGCAAAAAGTTAGTTTAGAATTCAATACTGATTTTATTTTGAGAATGTATATAATTCTCTACAATAAATAGATTTATAAGTTTAAATAGTATATAGAGGCAATGCAAAAGAAAGCAACAGGAAAACTCCATTTAGGTTGACAAAGCTTTAATTCAATATCAAGGAATAGGGGTGGCTGAATTTGACCCAAGCGGTTGACACTTCACTTCAAATTGGCGAAATAGGTGAAATTTTCAATATTAGCATGAGTTCTGCTTCAAACGCGGTTGCAGAGATACTTGACAAAGATGTTGAAATTTCGACAATAAATGTTGAAATGCAATTATGCAAAAACACAGATTTCAAGCAATTCGAGCCTTCGATTTTTTCTGAATACGAGTTTACAAATGGACTTAAAGGAAAGAGCCTTCTTGTATTCACAAAGCAGAGCATCAAAGACATTGTTTCAATTCTTTTGCAAAAAAACTTTTTTAATGAGGAGTTTATACTTGAGGAAATCAATGAAAGTGCGGCACGAGAGGTCTTAGACCAGATGATGGCTGCCTGCTATTCAGCTCTTGCAAATTTTGCAGGCAATGAAATTTCAGCGTCAACACAAAGACTTATTGAGTCAGTTGATACAGATAGTGTAAAATTTGCTTGCTTTGATGAAAGCTCAAATTTAGTTGTAATAAAATTCAAGCTTGAAATTGCAGAGGTTACAAAAAGCGAATTTCTTCTTATACTTAACGAATCACAGGCAAAAGAACTTTTAATAAACTTTAATACAAGAATTCCAAACAATACAAACGAAGTTATTGAAAATGAGGTTTTACCTCAAAATGAATTGTTCGATGAAAATATACAAGTAGATGATGAATTTGGTATAAGGCCAGCAAGACTCCCTGTATTTGAGGATACCCAAGTTCACAGCCATTCAGAACAGGAAGCAAACCTAAAAATGGTTATGTCTGTTCAACTTGATATAAAAGTCGAGATTGGTGATACGAGCAAGCAGATACAAGAAATATTACAGCTTAAACCAGGCTCAGTGCTTCGGCTTAATAATCAGGCGGGGTCACAGGTGAGTATCTTTGCAAATGGTCAGCTAATTGCAGGCGGTGATGTTGTTATTGTGGACGACTATTATTCAGTCAGAGTGGCTGATATAATTAACAATAGTGATATAATTAAAATTTTATAATGGTGGTTGAAAGTGTGGACAACAAGATATTAATTGCAGATGATGCAGAATTTATGAGATTAATGCTCAAAAACACACTTAATGACTTCGGCTACAACAATGTTATTGAAGCCAATAATGGCATAAATGCCGTTGAGGTGTTCAAAGAAGAAACGCCGGAACTTGTCATTATGGATATTACAATGCCAAACAAAGATGGAATAGAAACTTTGAAGGAAATCAAGAAAATTGACCCTAATGCAAAGGTTATAATGTGTACGGCAATGAGAAAAGAGGACATGGTAGTGAAGTCTTTTGTCCTTGGAGCTGATGATTTTATAATGAAACCTTTTGAGCCAGAAAGAATTTACCAGGCTGTCAAGGATCTCCTTGGTCAAGATGAATCACAATAGAACAGCCAAGTGCAGAAAGGAACTGCACAGGCAGGGTAAACGCCCACCAATAATTAGCCTCTGACGATGCTTTTTATATCCGCTGAAATGAATTCAAAAAACGGATATTAAAACGCCCCAGAGGTAAAGGCGTTTTTTAAGGCAGTGTTATACCAAGATTTCAAAGTTAGATTTACAAATTTGGAGGATGCAGAATATGGATTTTATGAAAGATGTGTTACCGCTTTTAGGCTCGCTTGCGGCAATTGCTGCAGTTCTGTATCTGACCTATCTCTTTAGCAAGTTTATGGGTACAAGAGTTAACGAAATGGGCAATAAGGGCAACATAAAAATTGTTGAGCGTGTGGCACTTGGACAAGACAAGGGGCTTGCAGTTGCTGAGATAAACCAAAAGTATTATTTGTTGGGAATATCAAACAACAACATATCAATGCTCATGGAAATGGACGAATATAGTCCTCCAAACAAGATACAACAAGGGAAAGACTTTAGCGAGATTTTCAAGGCGAACATTTTAAAACGCTCCGATGGGAAAGCAGGTGGAACGAATGACAAAGACAGCTAAGGACAACTGCAAAAAACAAGACGACGAAAAAACTGTCAAAGCCAAAAAGTCCGCCAAGAAAATTGCAAGAGTTCTAATCACTGTTGTCCTGATATTTATGATTATTCCTATGTCTGCTTCTGCTGCCGGAACGGTGGATGTCAATGTTAACGGCAATGGAATGGAAACCGTTGAAATTATAATAATGCTAACGATGATAGCACTCGTGCCATCAATTTTGGTTTTAACAACCTGCTTTACAAGAATAATAATTGTACTTTCATTTTTAAGAAATGCACTTGGACTTCAGCAAACACCACCAAATCAGGTGCTAATCGGAATTGCAATTTTTCTTTCGCTGTTTATAATGACACCGGTTGTTAAGCAGATTGACGAAACAGCTTATACACCGTATAAACAGGAAAAAATTAATCAAGAAGAGTTTATAAAAAAAGCCTCTATACCTTTAAAAACATTCATGCTAAAGCAAACAAAAACAAGCGACCTTAATATGTTTATTGATATGTCAAAGACAAAGGGTGTAGAGGACCCAAAGGATTTACCGATAACGGTTGTTATTCCGTCGTTTGTAACCAGTGAGCTTAAAAGAGCGTTCACAATCGGATTTTTACTCTACATACCATTTTTAATAATAGATATGATAGTTTCAAGTACCCTGATGTCAATGGGTATGATAATGCTACCGCCGGCGACAATTGCGATGCCATTCAAGCTACTGCTGTTTGTATTGGTGGACGGGTGGCAGCTGCTGTTTAAAACGCTTGCCATGAGTTTTAACACATAGCTACTCGTTTAAATTCAAAGAAGGTAATGAAAACCACATTTTTTCAGGGAGGAATAGTGCCTATGGACATTTCAGGGATAATGGAAGTTTTTCAACAGGCACTTATACTGACGCTTAAACTTTCAGCACCAATACTTATTTTAAGTATGGCAATTGGTCTTGTAATATCTGTTTTTCAGGCAGCAACTCAAATTCACGAGCAGACGCTGACTTTTGTTCCCAAGCTGGTCGTAATCGCGCTGGTATTTCTTGTGCTTGGCTCATGGATGACAGAATCACTGATGGACTTTTTTAAATATATATTTGAGCAAATAGCAACGCTAAGTTAGAAAATCTAATAACTGCTTTGACATTAGAGGCTAACTAATTTAAAATAGAACTTAAGGTTAACGATTAATTTTAACCTTGCGTAAAAACGGAGGATAGCGATGATTTTAGATTATAATTTCACTCTTTTTTCCTTTGTATTTATGCGAATGTTCGGCTGTATAATGTTTAACCCAATATTTGGACGAAAATCAATTCCAACGGTGGTCAAGGTCGCACTCACATTTTTACTTGCAATATTTACATACAGCGTCATTCCGCAGAAAGATATCGAAATAACAGGACTGTTTGTCTACGCTTTTTTGCTGATGAAAGAACTGCTGGTTGGCTTTATTGTCGGTTTCATAATGCAGCTTTTCCTTTCAGTCATCACACTTGGTGGTGAATACATGGATTTCAACATGGGAATTTCTATGTCAAAGGTGTATGACCCCCAAAGCAATATTTCAATGGCGGTGTCGGCATCAATTATAAATGCCATGTTCATCATGGTGTTTTTTGCAACAAACGCGCACCTAACGATGATAAAAATCTTTGTAACCTTGGGGCAGATATCACCATATGGCGACTTGGCACTTCCAGCCGAGATGTTCACAGAAATTGTTTCTCTTTTCTCGCTGGTGTTGATATATTCAGTAAAGCTTGCGTTGCCAATAATGGCTATTGAGTTCATAACGGAAATGGGCGTTGGACTTCTTATGAAAGCTGTTCCGCAAATTAACATTTTTGCAGTTAACATTCAGCTAAAAGTTTTTCTTGGTTTCGTTTGTATTGCCCTTCTTGTTGGTCCGTATGCAAAATTTGTAGAAAAACTGATAGAAGTCATGTTGCAAAAAATTGTTTTAATATTTGGCATCTGACAAAAGCGTGTAGTTGAGCAACAAAGGGGGAATAAAGTTGGCAGCTGGAGGCGAAAGCAAAACCGAAAAAGCATCCCCCAAGAAACGAAAAGACGAACGAAAAAAAGGTAATGTCTATAAAAGTCAGGATATAGTAAACGCATTAACAATTTTAGCTGCATTTGTTGGGCTTGACTTGATGTTTCCCAAAATATTTCAATATATGTCGCAAAATATGTACAAGTACCTAACATCAATCAAGACAGTGACAGAACTAACGGTTGATTCAGCGGTTGACATTTTCAAGGATTGTTGCCTTTCCGTTGTATACACAGCAGGACCACTGATACTGATATTATTAATTGTGGGAGTAATAGCCACAGGAGCACAGACAAAATTTCTGTTTTCAGCTGATGCATTAAAGCCGAAATTTTCAAAGATAAACCCAATATCAGGTCTTAAAAAAATCATTTCACTTCGTTCAATAGTTGAGCTATTTAAATCAATAATAAAGGCGGTAATAATAGGCGCCGTTATATATAGCTATTTTAAATCAATAGCGGCAGATACTGTAAAGCTAATGTCACTTGATGTTCTAAGTGCTACTGTGTTTGTTCTCCAGTCAGTTTACAGCCTTGTAATTAAGCTTTCTATAGCATTTATTGCAATTTCCGTCATTGACTATTTATATCAATGGTGGGAATACGAAAGAAACATCAAGATGACCAAACAGGAAGTTAAAGAGGAGTACAAGCAAACAGAGGGTGACCCAATAATCAGGAGCAGGATAAAAGATGCCCAAAGGAAAATCTCGCAGCAACGCATGATGCAACAGGTTCCAAATGCAGATGTCATAGTAAGAAACCCAACGCATTTTGCAGTTGCGCTTCAATACAACATTGAAATGAATTCAGCACCTATAGTGCTTGCGAAAGGTCAAGATTTTGTCGCATTTCGAATAATCGAGGAGGCGGAGAAATACGACATTCCAATGATAGAGGACAAGCCACTTGCCAGAGCGCTTTTTAGTGAAGTAGAGATAGGCAGGGAAATTCCACCGCAATACTATACCGCAACGGCAGAAATACTCGCATGGGTATATTCCCTTAAGAAAGAGAGTTGATAAGATAAATGAAGATGATAAATTTTAAGAATCAGATGGTATCAATATTTGTCGTCTTAATCGTTGCCCTTATCATTATTCCACTTCCATCATTTTTACTCGACTTTATGTTCGTTTTCAACATAATAATTTCACTGATGATTTTGCTCATCAGTACATACATAAAAGAATCACTTGAATTTTCCGTTTTCCCGTCAATCTTGCTGATGACAACTTTGTTCAGACTTGGTCTTAACATCTCTTCAACAAGGCTCATTCTTACAAAAGGCGGAGATGCAGGACAGGTAATCAAAACCTTTGGTGACTTTGTTTTGGGCGGCAACATTGTTGTTGGATTCATTGTATTCCTCATAATTGTTGCGGTTCAGTTTATCGTTATCACAAAAGGTGCAGAGAGAGTTGCAGAGGTTTCTGCAAGATTCACACTTGACGCAATGCCTGGAAAGCAGATGGCAATTGATGCCGACTTAAGCTCAGGACTTATTGATGAGCAGGAGGCAAGGAAACGCAGAACCAACATTCAAAGAGAAGCCGAGTTCTATGGTGCAATGGACGGTGCCACAAAGTTTGTTAAAGGTGATGCGATAATGTCCATTGTCATCACTGCAATCAACTTCATCGGCGGAACAATAATAGGCATGGTTCAGGGTGGAAGCAACTTTACAGATGTTCTTAACACCTATTCAATAGCAACAGTTGGCGACGGACTGGTATCACAGGTGCCAGCACTTCTTATTTCTACTGCAACAGGCATGATAGTTACGAGAGCTGCTTCCGAGTCAAGCCTTGGCATGGACCTTACAAGGCAGTTTGCAGCCCAACCAATGGTAATGATAATTTCCGGAATTGCACTTTGTGCAATGGGGCTTATCCCAGGAATGCCAAAGCTACAAACCTTTATTCTGGCAATTGGATTTATTGTTCTCGGGGTGACTATTTCCAAGAAGATGAACAGCCAAGACGAGCCGGTTCTTGCTGATGGACTTAGCATAGCAGAAACGGAGATGTCCACACAGTCCGAAACAGAATATTACCGAAATATTGATAATGTCTATGAGCTTCTTACAGTTGATACAATTGAGATGAATTTTGGATACAGCCTTATTCCGCTTGTTGACCAAGGAAACGGGAGCAACTTTATTGACAGGCTTGTAATGTTTAGAAAACAGTTTGCAATGGAAATGGGAATGGTTATCCCTGCCGTCAGGCTTAGGGATGATGGAACTCTGAACCCAAACCAATATGTAATTAAAATACGCGGAGAAGAAATATCAAAAGGTGAAATTCTTGTTGACTATTTCTTGGCACTTGACCCAGGTGGGCTAACGGGTGATGTTGATGGAATCGAAACAATAGAGCCAGCCTATGGAATTCCAAGTAAATGGATAACACCAGATAAAAAAGATATGGCAGAGATATACGGCTACACAGTTATTGACCCACTTTCTGTGGTTATAACACATCTTTCAGAAACAGTTAAAAAGCACGCATTTGAGCTGCTTACAAGGCAGGATGTCAATCAGCTTCTTGAAAATCTAAAAAAGAACAGCGGGCTTAATGTTGAAGATATTATCCCAGCACAGATAACAATGGCAAACTTCCAAAAAGTGCTTGAAAACCTTCTTAAAGAAGGTGTTCCGATAAGGGATATGGAAATAATCGTTGAAACAATTTCTGCACATTCCGCCAGCGTTCGTGATGTCGAACTTCTTACCGAGCATGTAAGACAGACACTCAAGAGAACGATAACACGCAAGTGGTCGGAGAGCGGGCATATAAGAGTTATCACACTTGACAGCGAAGTTGAAAAGATAATAATTAATTCGATTAAAAGCAACGAGCAGGGAAGCTATCTCAATATTGACCCTGATTCAATGCAAAAGATAATGACGAGCCTTGTGGAGGCTATTAAAAAGGTTAAGGAAGTTATAAACACACCCATAATTTTAACTTCACCAATAGTTCGCATTTATTTCAGCAAAATGCTCGAACAGTTCGGTCAAAGTGCAGTTGTGCTTTCCTATAACGAGCTTGACACAGGCGTTCAGATACAGGCAGTTGCGAATGTTGAAATATAAAAATTAGTCTTAACTACTCCGCTTGTGAATACAGCAGAAAGGAAGGGCATTATGAACGGTGAAACCATATGTTGTTCAAGTATCGACGAAGAAACACTTAACTTATGGCAAAATTATATCAAAACCAAAGATATAAAAATCCGCAATGAGCTGGTTCTGATTTATATGCCCATCCTTAAAAAAATTGCATTCAAGGTCTATCAAAAGTTTAGGGGTATAGATTCAGTCGAAGAGCTTGTAAGTGAGGGAATGATTGCACTTATAACCGCTATCGATAGATTTGATCTTGACCGTGGAGTAAAATTTGAAACCTATGTTTCATACAGAGTGCATGGTGCAATGCTTGACTACATAAACAAACAGAGTGGCATGGTCCGTAGAGTGAGGGATATTTCAAGGGAGATTTCGTCTGCAAGGGAAGAACTGACAACAGCGCTTGGCAGAGAACCCGAAAAGACAGAGCTTGCAGAATATCTTGGAGTAAGCCCAGAGAATCTTGATAAAAAGCTACAGGAATCAAGACCGATAAGCGTTATTTCTCTTGATCAGATTATCACAGACGACAATATGGACGACAGGATAATTGAAATTTCCTCAGGTGAGCAGGATGACCCAGTGCATATCATTGAGCAGGGTGGATTTTCGGCAGGGCTTGCAAAGTGCATCAGCAAACTTAGCAGGGAACATCAGCTGGTACTTTCACTTTTCTATACAGAGGATTTTTCGGTCACAGAAATAGCAGATATACTTAATACAGAACCAAAGCGAATTTCACAGTTGCGATTTCAGGCAATAAAAAGGCTAAAAAAATTAATGGAAGACGAAAAGGATTTCTGACACCAAAACGAAAGAGGGTTTTGAATATGGTAAGAGGCTTTTATCAATTGGGAACGGGAATAAGGACACAGAATAAAGTTCTCAGCACAATAGCCAATAACATTTCAAATGCAAAAACAACAGGATACAAAAGGCAAATGGTAGTCACAGAATCTTTTGAAAATATGGTGATATCCAGAGTTCAGCAGTCAATTTCTGGAGCGCAGACACACACTCCGATTGGTGAAAAATCAATGCTTAGAACCGTTAGCCAGACCGCAACAATACACTCGCAAGGCAGCCCTTTGGACACTGGCAGAAATCTTGACGCGGCAATAGTTGGAGAGGGCTTTTTTGCACTCCAGACGGGCGGTGGAACGGTTTATACCCGCAAGGGAGATTTTAATATTGACGCAGACGGCTATCTTGTACAGTCAGGTGGCAGAGTTATGGGTCAAAATGGACCAATAAGAGTTGGCACAGAGAATGTTGCCTTTGATACAAGCGGGAATGTCTATGCAGATGGAGCGTTTGTTGGCAAGCTTGCAATCTATAGCTTCGATGACTACAATACCCTTACCCCTGTTGTTGATGGTTATTACACAGCGGCAGGCGGAGCAAAGCTTGTCGGCGGACAGGTAAAAGGAAAAGCACTCGAAGGCTCTAATGTTGACATGGGTGAGGAAATGACAAATGCAATTGCAGCACAAAGAGAATTGCAGTCGCAGTCGAATATCCTAAAAATGTATGACGCTGTGCTTCAAAAAGCAACAAACGAAATTGGAAGAATAAATTAAGATATATAAACTAATCCAAACAGCTTGAAAAGGAGTGAAACTCTAATGAACTTAGCTTTTTACACATCAGCAGTTGGCACAATACAGCTCCAAAAGGGGCTTGATACAATTGCAAATAACATTGCCAATATTTCCACAAACGGATACAAGCCGTCGACGGTGTCTTTTTCTGAACTAATGCACACAAATATGAGAGGGAATGGACAAAATCTAACAGTTGGAAGTGGCGCCAAGCTTCAAAAAACAGACACAATATTTGAGCGGTCAGCACTAAGGGATACAGGTCGTGTGCTTGACTATGCAATACTTGACAAAAACGGATTCTTTGGAATTGTTTCTCAGACAGGACATATAAGCTATACAAGGGACGGCAACTTTAATCTTCAGGAGCTTCAAAATGGCTCGTTTGTACTCGTTTCTTCACAAGGCGGATATGTTGCTGATAAAAATAATAATCCAATAATAATAAAAGATCCCAAACAGCTCTCGGAAACAAATCTGGGCATTGGAGTTTTTAGCTTTAAAAATATTGATGGACTGACAAGAGCGGGAAATGGTTTCTTTGAAGCAAATGAAGTTTCAGGTCAACCTTGGGCATCTGCTGTTGAAACAAAAAGAGGATATCTTGAAATGTCTGGAGTACAGCTTGCATCAGAAATGGCAGATGTTATTACAACTCAAAGAGCATTTCAGATGAATGCAAGAATGGTGCAGATTTCAGATGAGGTTGAGCAGACGATAAACAATCTTAGATAAAAGATGTTATCTAATAAAACATATAAACAATTTTTTTAATATACATCTTTGGGGGCGATATTCTATGATTGAAAATGGAACAAAGACCGTAGACGAACAAAACATAGCGGAACCTATTATTCATATACGGGTCACTCCTGATAAGATGCAGGCGTTTTTGAGCGTTGGTATCCCTGAAAATTGCCGTCAAGTAACGGTAGATGACCTTTTAAAAACCTTGGAAAGAGCTGGAATAACTTTTGGTATTATACAAAAAGAGCTTGAAAGAAGATGCAGCTTGCAAAGCTTTTTTTCAGAGATATTATGCGCCGAGGGTGAGCAACCGGTTAAGGGCAAAGATGCAACAATGTCCTATCATTTTGAGTTAAATCCTGTTTTAAAGCCACGGGAAAGAGCAGATGGCGGGGCAGATTTTCACGATATGGGAATAATTCAGGGAGTTGAAAAAGACCAGGTACTTTGTAGTAGGACGATGCCCGTTCCCGGCAAGGATGGAATGAATGTTTTTGGAATTGTAGTTCCGTTCAAACCGGGTGCAGAAAAAAAGTTTAACAATGGACAAAACACATATATTTCAGAGGATTTATTAACACTTTGCTCCTCAATTGATGGATGTATAAATTTTCACAATAACATAGTCGCCATTGATGACACATTCACAGTTAGAGGCAATATTAATACGGCAACAGGCGACATTGTCTTTGCAGGCAATGTAATTGTCACAGGAGATGTCAGCGAGGGATTTAGAATTCATGCAGGAAAGGATGTTACAGTCCAGGGAATGGTTGAGGGTGCAACAATCTGGGCAAAAGGCAACATAACGATAACACAGGGCATGAATGGAATGAATTTAGGGAAACTTTATGCAGGTGGAGATATAAAAAGCAGGTATTTTCAGAATACAAAGGTAATGTGTCAGGGCAATATTGTGGCAGACTATTATCTTAATGGAGAAATAATTGCCGGCGGAGCAATAATTGCAGAAGGCTCTAAAGGAGTTTTGCTTGGTGGCAGATATCAGGCAGGGACAGAAATTGTTGCAAAAACACTGGGAGCAGATACATATCTTGCAACATCTGTGAGCATAAGGGAATCAGAAGAGGGATTTTGGGATCCAGAGAGCCAAAAAACTCCCGAACAAATCAAAGCTGAACTGGAACTTCTTAGCGAGGAAGAGAGAGAGCAGTGGCTTGCAGAGCATGTTTATATTGTGCCAATTGCACCTGAAGATGCAAAAATAGTTGCAAAATCAGTTGCATATCCAGGAGTTAAAATAACCATTGGACAGGTAGTTAAAAATCTTAACGAAGAGAATAACAATGTTAAGTTTTTCCTTGCGGAAGATGGAATCGAAGCAGCTCCTGCACCAAAATTTTGAGAAATCACAAGCCACCTTCCAAACGCTTTAAAAGGCACGGATGAAGGTGGCTGTTTTTTTTAAAAATCGTGCCAATAGCAAGGCACAAAATATATAATTGTGCAAACATACAAAATCAACCTAATTGTTTGCTTTTTTGACAAATGTACTGGACGAAAATAAGAATATATGGTAGAATGTTTAATAAATATTGAACAAATCACCAAAATATAGTGTGGAAAGTAATTTTATACAAACTGGAGTATTATTATTTATTACTTATTTATGTGCAATAAACAAATTGCAATAAAATCCTAACTTTTACGACCATATAATAAAAATTTTCATATTGAGGGTGCAGATAATGGCGACAGTAATTGCTATTACAAATCAAAAGGGTGGCGTTGGCAAAACCTCTGCAACAGAGGGGCTTGGCGTTTGCCTTAAATCAAAAGGGTACAAAGTTTTATGTATTGACTTAGACCCTCAGGGTAACCTTAGTTTCAGTGTTGACGCTGAAACGGAAGAGTTTCCAACAATCTATGATGTCATCAAAGGCACCACAAAAACATTGCACGCGATTCAAAGAACACCTTCCTTTGATATAATTGCGTCAAACATTCTTTTAAGCGGAATGGAACTTGAGTTTACACAGAAAGACCGCGAATTTATCCTTAAAACGGCGATTGAGCCTGCACTTCGCAGGTATGACTATATACTTATAGACACCCCGCCAGCACTGAGCATACTTACTGTAAACGCATTTACAGCGGCAGATGCAATAGTAATTCCAATGCTTGCTGATATTTTCAGCCTTCAGGGCATTGCGGAGCTTCATGAAACAATTGTAAGAGTAAAAACAAGATATAACCCTGCTCTTAAAATCCAGGGAATTGTTCTGAACAAATACAACGCAAGGTCAATCCTAACAAAGGAGATAATGGCAACTGCGTCACTTGTTGCAGAGCAGATGGACACAAGAATATTCAGCAAAAAAATCCGAACAGGCTGTGCAATTTCAGAAGCACAGGCAAAGCAACTTTCACTGCTGGAATATGCACCAAAAAGCAATGTAGCGAAAGATTATATGATGTTTGCTGACGAAATACTTAAGGGGGCTGAGTAAAGTGGCAGGCAAAAAGTCGTTTGACCGTGAAAAAATGTACAGAAAAATAATGCCTACATACTACGATAACACAGAAGCTGCTATTGAGTATGAGGAAGAAGAAGAGGAGTCATCAAGACCGGAGCTTAATGTTGTTCCCTTTAACCCCAAAGGCGATATGACAGGCGAGGAAATGAACTCGGCACTTCTTAAAAACAAAGAGATTTCGCGTATTATTGATAGGGACGACAAGGTTGTTCTTTATAATTTAACCGAAAAACTGGTTCTTGAAAAGCTTGATAAGGTGCTTGACAGCATGAAATGTTGCAAGTGCGACAGGTGCAAAATGGATATAATTGCAATGGCACTAAATAGCCTTGAACCGCACTATGTCGTCAAGTCAAGAGGAGTAATAGAGGACAAAGAGCTTGAGCAGGAAATCACTCAGGAAGCGACCTCGGCAGTTCTTAAAGCTGCACTTTCTGTCAGAAGAAAGCCAAGACACTAAATTTTAATAAAAGCAGAAACACTGCAAAAAAACTGCCGAAACATTCAAATTTGAACGTTCGGCAATTTTAATATAATTGGCATTATTATTTTGAATATTTAATTTCTTCGCCAGTATTTGGAATGGCAAGAGTTATGGATAACCCCTCGGAATCAACACCGCTTATTAAAATAGCACCACCCAGTTTTTCAACAGAGCTTTTAACTATATCCATTCCGATGCCTCTGCCAGAATACTCAGTGACTTCGTCTTTTGTGGAAAATCCACGCATAAGAATAAAGTTTGCCGCATCTTCGGATGAATATTCTTCCCTTGGCTTTTTAAGAATATTTTTTGCCTCTGCACGGTCAAGAATATTTTCACAATCAATTCTTCTGCCGTCATTTGAAACGGTAACAAAAAACACATCCTCTTCACATCCCGCGGTAAGAGTGATTACTCCAGACTCCGGCTTGCCCTTACTTAGCCTTTCCTGTGGGTTCTCAATACCGTGGTCCATGGCATTGCGGACAAGATGAAGTACGGGAACAGTAAGCCCGTCCAATATTTTGCGAGTTGCCATCAAATTTTCTCCGCTTGAGGCAAAAACAACTTTTTTGTTAAGCTTTGTGCTCATCTCTTTAATTGTTGCCTCTGCGATGTCAAATAATTTCTTTATGTAGACCGTTTTATTCGGGTCATATGGAGCCTGCACACTGTCAACAGGGATATTTCGCATAAATAGTGTCAATTCCTTTTCAAAAGAGCGGTCAGTATCGTCAGAAATTTGAAATTTCACATTGCGGAGTTGTGACCGCAAAAAGTACTCAGTTTTAAACAAAAGGTCCAAAACCTTTGCATGAGGAAGACAACCGTTGCCATATTTTTTAAGATAGGCAAGGATATTCTCCACATCTTGGGACACTGCCACAATGCGTTCGATTTTTAAAATAGACGAAGAAGCCTTGATTGTGTGCATGATGCGGAATAAAGCATCAACACTTTGCGTGTCAATACTGCCAATACTGTTTCTTTTTTTTAGCAATTGGTCATATTCATTTATAAGTGAATTCGCATCATTTAAATATGCTTTGAGAAGCTCAGCTTGTTGCATAGTTGCCTTTAACCGCCATTCTTTTAGATATTTTGACTATATTTACAAATAATTGTTTATTTTTTTATATGAATAGTTTAATATATAATTATACAAAAAACAAGAGTATTACACAAAAACAAGTATATTTTGTGTAGATTTCGGCAGGAAGGGTGTTTAAAATGGCGGACAATCTCAGAATAACCACACCGCTTACTCCAAATGACGGTTTAGGTAAAGTACGCTCCAACAGGGAAGCAGATCCTCTTGCTACCATTGACCCGTCCCGAATTATAAAAAAAGATGCAAACACGCAAAATCCAAATAAAAACTCTCTTGATTCAGCATTTAACAGTAACTCTGTTTTTCAGACCTTTGCACAGAGAATGCAACAGACACCAGCACTTTCACAGACCTTGCAAAAGCTGATTTCAGGGGCGTTAGGTCAAGAGAATATACAGGGTGCAGCAGCAAAGGGCAACTCTGTTGAGGAGCTTCTTTCAAAGCTTGCAAGCGAAATAAAGATGGACGAAAGCCAAATGCTGAGCAATATTCTTTTTCAGCAGAAATACAGCACAACTTTTAACTCAGACCTTTTTAAGGTCCTTCGAAACATTTCGGGGAATGCGGAAGAAAATCCAGAAGTAAAGGATTTTTTGGGCAGATTTTTAAAGGCATATGATGGATATTTTTCATCATCTGAAACCTTCACAGGTATAGTAAATCAGCTTAAAAACATAATTCAATATATACCAAAGGTGTATCGAGATGAAATTGAGTCACTGATAAATAACATGAATCAAAGCACTTCACAGGAAGTGATGGAAGAAAACTTAAAGATACTTAAAGAGAATATAATACCCTTGCTTGGAAAATATGTCATAGCATCTAACGATTTGGGTGAAACAAGGGAAAAAATTGCACTTCTTGTGCATGATATTTCAAGGTTAAATGTAAGCACAAAGGCAGAGGTTGCAGAAAGATTTACAGAACTTATGGATTTTTGCCGATTCAGCCTGAATATCCCGCAGGATAAGCTTTCACAGCTAAACAAACTTTTTATGAAAGAAATGATAAGCACAGAAAAACCGCAAAATGCGTTTATGGATGCACTTATGAATGTTCTTATGAACAATTCGCCAGACAAGCTTTCAAGGACAGGGCAGGCAATGCTTCGTGAAACAATAACAAACCTGCTTCTTGACCAGAGTGCGTTTATGCCGTTTAATCATATTTTTTTACCGATACAATATAATGGAACCTTTATGTTTTCAGAAATATGGGTTGAAAAGGATGCCGAAGGTAAGAAAAGAAATAAGGGTGAAAATCCTGATGCAAAAAGGCTTTTTCTTTCTTTTGACATTCAGGGGCTTGGAAAGTTCAAGGCTGCCATTGGTCTTATTGGCAACAATGTTGAGTGTCAGATAAATTATCCCGATAATTTAAAAGAGCGTGGCGACGATGTTTTGGGCAACATCACAAAGATATTTCAAAACAACGGATTCAAGGTTTCTCATATTTCCTATATGCCCGAAACCGTTCAGGTTGAGGCAGAAGTTTTCCGCAAGATTTATGACGGGAGGAGTTCGATAGATGTCACAGTTTGAAAACAAGAAAGCAGCGGCATTAAAGTATGACGAATCGAATTCTGCACCTATCGTTGTAGCAGCCGGCTCTGGGTATATAGCAAAAAAAATTGTTGAGGTGGCACAAAATAACAATGTCCCGGTTTACCATGACAATTCACTGGCAACACTTCTTGCACAGCTTCAGGTTGGCTCAGAAATCCCACAGGAACTGTACCAAGCAATTGTGGACATATATGTGTATTTTCTTAAATACTCACCGAATAGTAATATTGCACAGGAGAAGCCAACAGATATAGTCAGCTCAACCGAGCAAGAAGCGGAGATTAACAGTAATGACATTCCTTTGCAGGGCAGATTTTTAGATATTTCAATCGACAAGTAATGTAATATATTTCCATATATACCTTGACTTACAAGGCGTTTTTAGTGTATTATATTTGAGAATAAGAAGGTGATATCAGTGAAAATTCCTGAGCAAAATTTATTGCGAGTATGCGAAATATTGGCAATGAACGGTGAAATCATTGCAACAGGCAGAATTTCTGAAATAACCGAGAAGCAAGTTAAAATTGTCAACAGCATTGGTAATATGGCGGTTCTTGAAGGCAATATGCTTATTAAGGTGCTTGTGCATAATCAGGTAAACGATGGTGAAACTTTTGTTGCACTTGTGTACAGCTCAAATGCCGATGAGCTTATCATCACCAATGTTGAGGTGCTTTCAAACTTTGAAAAGCGTGAGTATTTCAGAGTTGGAATGAAGCTTGACACTAAATGCTATATTGATGAAGGCTCTGGTGAGCTTGACGAGATGAATTCTTTCAAAGTTAAGGTGCGGGATTTAAGTCTTCGTGGTGCATTTATAGTAACTAATGCAATTTTGGAAGACAACCAAAGGCTTTTCCTTGTATTGCCACTTGCTGAAACAGAAATTTTCAAATGCACTTTAAAACGCAAGGTGAATTATTATAATAAAAGCGTTGGATACGGGTGTTGTTTTGAAAAATATACAAACAAGCAGGAGGATTTGCTTTGCCAATTCATTTTTGAGGAGCAACGCAAGCTGATTCTCAAAGCAAAAAAAATAGATTGTTAATTATTTTGGAGAGTGGCATTAGCTACTCTCCATTTGTCTGCCATTTTGAGGACAGAATAAAGTGAAAAACAATAAGTTGTCGAGTTTATCAAAGAAAAAAGCCACCCAAAGGATGGCAAAATTATATGAAGTAATAAGCGTTAACAAAGAGAGTCAATAACCACATCAAGATAATTTTCATCGTTGAAAAGGTCAATAACTTCACTTGGGCTGTCCATCATAAAAATCTTTGGACGCATAGGATTGTCTGCATTTTGATCAACAATAACAGCCTTGTCACCATTGCTAAGTGTCACACAACTGCCAATGGGGTACGGTGAGATGCAACTTAAAAAGGCATTTACAACACTCTTGTCAAATTGGCGTCCGGTTCCACCCATAATATATTCGATCGCCTCCGCGGGTGTGGCAGGAGTGCGGTAAGGACGGGTGGAGGTAAGCGCATCATAAACATCAGCACAAGAAACAATTCTTCCAAACAAAGGAATTTTATCGCCTTTTAGGTTGTTTGGATATCCCGTTCCATCATATTTTTCGTGATGGCTCATGACACCAGCAAGAACAACTTCGGATACAAGGTCATTCTTTTTTAATATTTTTCCACCCATTTTAGGGTGCTTTTTGATTTCGGTAAATTCTTCGTCTGTAAGCCTTCCGGGCTTTGTGATAATGTCAATATTTACTTGCATCTTGCCAATGTCATGTAGCAAAGCGCAAAGAGCAAGTTGCGACAAAGTTTTTCGTGTAAGTCCAATGGATTTCCCGATTGCGATTGACAAAACGGTAACACCCAAGGAATGGTTATATGTACAGTCGTCATAAATCCTAAGGCTGTTTATATCAATATACATATTTGGATTACTAATAATAGTGTCTATAAGCTTGTCAAGAACATCGTTTGCGTGTGAAATACAGCCCGAATACAACGCTTCGGTTGTTTTTTCAGATAAATCATAGATTTGCTGAATGCTGTCAAGCATTTGCTTTTTTGTCGTAGTGTCAACAATCTGATATTCCTTGTCAATGCCTTCTCGGTCCTGGATATAGACTCCGGTAATCTCCAACCTCATCATTTTAGCAATAATAGAATAAGTCAGCTTTTCTCCTGACCTAAGCATTACTATTTTTGATGTTTTATTGTCGATACCATAAATATCCCTGGCAAGAATCATTTCTGGTTTCAGATGACTGACAGAAATAAAACTGACCATTCTTATCAATTCTCCTCAAGATACCAAACTATTATGAAAAATAAATAAATATTAAATCATCTTGGCTTACACCATATTATGTTTATATAATATAACATTTTAGAGTGAAATGCAACAAAAACTATTTAAATTTACCATATTTTTTTAAATATAGTTAAAAAAATAAATAAAATCTTTAAATTTAAAGATACTTTTTGCCGATATAATATATAAGATAATGTTTAATTGTTAATTGATTATAAAACAAATGGGAGAAGGGGGAATTCCAAATGTCAATAAATATAAATTCATTTTCAGGAATCTCATCCCGTAAGGGTGTTTCGGGTCTTATGTCTGGACTTGATACAGATTCGCTTGTAAAGCAACTTACATCAACAACAAGGTCAAAAATTACAAGACAACTTCAAAATAAGCAGGTACTTGCATGGAAGCAAAGTGCATACCAAGGTGTGTCTAAAGAGCTGTCAGCTTTTTACAATAAATATTTTCAGTTTTCCAGCAGCTCAAGCAGTATTATGAACAATGGCTTTTTTAATGCATCATCAGTAACAAGTTCTTCAACAAATGTTTCTGTATCAGGAAACAATTCAAATATTGAAAATGTTGTTATAAAAGACATCCAACAGATGGCAGACAAAGCGGGCTTTACTTCGAACCATACGGTTTCAAAGCAGGAGCTTTCATCTGGTATCATTTATAACAACTGGAACAATAACACCGTGGCAGGCAACACGATAAGTATCAGCTATGGTGGAAAAGAGCAGAACATCACCATAAGTGGTAAATTCCACCTTGATTCTCACGCAAGTGACAGTGAAAATGTTTCAAAAGTTGTGAACGAGCTTAATGCACAGATAGACAAGAACGCTGCATTAAAAGGAAATCTAAAGTTTGGCGTTGATGCAACTGGAGCAATAAAGCTTTCTGAAGTTGGTGCAAACAAATCTGGAGATCTTAAAATAGTCGGAGGAAGCAATAATTTACTTTCAAGCCTTGGACTTTATAAAACTGCAGATGGTAGCACAGGCTCTTCAGAAATTACAGGAGCATACAAGCTTGAAGCAAAGACTCTTTTTGAGTCCAACAGATTTGCAAGTTCGAGCATAAAGCTTAATCTTGGCGACACCACCAACAATGCCTATCTCTATCTTGAAGATGATTTCAGATTTTCTGCTAAGGCACTTGAAAAAGATGCGGCGGGTCAATTCACTGTTGGTGCAAAGGCATTGCAGAAGAATGAGCTGCAAGATGCATATAACACAGCAATACAAAAAAATCCATCACTTAAAGATAAAATCTCTTTATCAATAAACGATAAATTAGAGATGACAATAACTGCAATTGGTGACAATACTAAAGTTAAGGTAATCGGCGGAGACAAAAAGCTGCTTGAAGGTCTTGGGCTTTCTGTTGCGGCGGACGGTGCTGATGGAACAGCAACGGTTAAAGGCCAGATAGATGTTGCAAAAGCTTTCAGTGCCGAAACTAAACAACTTGGCGAGGTCCTTTCTGGGACAAACCTCACATTTAACCTTAACGGTGTTTCGAAGAACATCGTTTTCAAAGAGAGCGAAAAAGCTCAGTTTTCAACCGTTGCAGATTTAAAGAACTATGTGCAAAAGTCACTGGACAATAGTTTTGGTAAAGGCAGAATTTCAGTAACCGAAAACGGTGGCAAATTAGGGTTTACAACTGCGGACCCAAGCCACACCATAGCAGTTAATGGATCAAGTGCTTCCGGCATTCTTGGAGAAACCGGAGCATTACACATGGTGAATGGTGAATCCAACAGGGCAGAGCTTGTAAAAACTCTTGACCAGGTGAAAGATAGCTTTGCAACTCCTCTTGTTGCCGATGCTGATGGAAAATACAAAATGAGCGTTAATGGCAAGAATTTTGAGTTTTCAGGTGATACATTGCTTGGCGACGTTATTTCAAAAATAAATTCAGATTCTGAGGCAGGAGTCACAATTTCATATTCATCAGTAACGGATCACTTTAGTGTCGTTGCAGACGAAACAGGTTCTCAGGGTAAGGTTGACATGGCAAATGTAGGAACAGGCAATCTTGCAACAGCATTGTTTGGCTCAAAGGACAATGTGAATGATGGATATACAGCTAAAGCAGGTAGCGATTTTAAAGCAGTTATCAGCTTTGACGGCGGAAAGACCTTCTCAACAGTTAACAGGAGTGCAAACTCGTTCGAGATGGACGGTACGACATTCGATGTTAAGGGAATGTCAGAAGGAACAGTCGAAGAAAATGTAACCTTTAAATTAAACAACGATACTGATAAGCTGGTCGATAAAATCACAAAGTTTGTAGATGAGTACAACAAAATTGTTGAGCTTGTTCAGGGCAAAGTAACAGAAAAGCGTTATGGCGTTGACTATGACTCAAAAGATAAATATCTTCCTTTGACAGACGAGGAAAAAGAAACAATGTCTGAAAAAGAGATTGAAAACTGGGAAAAGAAAGCCCAGACGGGTATTCTTGCAAATGATAGCACATTAAACTCAATGCTCACAAAAATGAGAAGAGCAATGAGCGATGTTGTTGGCGATACGGGCGCACTTCATCAGATAGGCATAACGACTGGCAGCTGGAGGTCAGGCGGAACTTTGATTATTGATGAAACAAAACTGCGCGAATCGCTTGCAGAGGATCCAAACAAGGTTACCCAGCTATTCACAGGGGATAACGGAATAGCAACAAGGCTTCAAAGCGTACTTAAGGAAACTGTTGCCGGAGATGTAAACGGACCTGGGTTACTTATAGCACTTGCAGGAAAACCACAGACTGGTGGGCAGGACTCAAGCGTACTTTCGGGTAAAATCTCAAGCATAAATAACACAGTTGCAACCCTTAAAGACAGATTAAAGACAGAGGAAACAAGATGGTATGGCAAGTTTACACAACTTGAATCTCTGATTGCAAAAATGAACTCGCAGAGTGAGTATTTCTCGTCACTTTCAGCGTAACTCTTATTTTCTTAAAAGGTGGTTAACGAGATGGTTCAATCTCAAGTGCAAAACTATAGGGAACAAGCTATAAAGTCAATGACAAGCGGAGAATTGCTCGTTCTTCTTCTCGATGAGTCTATAAAAAATCTTCGTGTTGCAACAATGGCTTTTGATGAAGGAAACACCGAAACCTTTATCAATTGTGCGCAAAAAAGCAAGGATATTTTCTTTTATCTGAGTAGCATTCTTGATATGCAATATGAAATATCGGAGGATTTACTGGCTATTTATGAGTTTATAATGCAGGAAATAATGAAAGCGATAATCACAAAAGATAAACAGCCGATAGACGAAATTATGCCGTTGGTTGAAGATTTGAGAGTTACATGGACAGAGGCAAACAAAATAGTTAACAAAGGCAATTCTTAAATGAAGGCGAAGTAAAAGCACCATCGCTTTTACTTCGCCTTTTGTTAATAAAATGGAGGAGAAACAAATGATTTCAAACTTGGAAATATACAAATCAATAATCATTTGTCTTGAGCAAAAACAGTTATTTATAACAGATGCACTCGACATTACAAAACAGATTGAAGTACAGTCAAAACAGGAAGATTTTGAAATAGACAGTCTGCTTAACCAGCGTCAGACAAAAATTGAAAGAATGAAAAAGTGTGACTTGCTAATTAATCAAAAATTAAAGGAACTACAAAAGCATGATAAACCACAGGCAGACCATTGGAAAGCAATTGTTAGTGGCAAAAAATGTGAACTTTCAGATGAATATGAAAAATTAGCATTTGATACTGCAACTTCTATAAAGAGCATTGCAAAAAAAACAATAAAAATCGAAAAAAATGCAAGAGAAAATTTACAGCAGCAGTATGAAGAGGCAAAGGAAAAGCTTTCAGAAATTAGAAAGAATAATCCACCAACCTCTGGGATGTTTAATGTGTAAATTAAAAGCCACAAAGGCGCTGTGTCCTGTGACTTTTTGTGAAATATAAGCAGTTTTTTAATTTCAAAATTAAAGTTGGAGTAAGTTAAAAAAATAGATTTTAGCAGTGCTGTTAGTGGGCAAAATTTATTAGTGAAACATATTTATATTTAGACTATATAATGGCTAAATCTTATTGTATATGAAATATAAAAAAATATAAATCTTTTGCAATTTTTAGCCGATATAATTAATAGGGGTATTTCTAAAATAAAGGAAGGGAAGGTGTTTTGCGTGACAGCAGACAATCTTAAAATAAACGGAAACACAATGGGAGTATGGAAAAGCAATGTAAGCTCCGTTAAAAGTGCCGAATCCAGCAATTCGTCTGTGAACCGTAACAATGCAACCCGTATGGATACATTTGAAATAAGCAACCATGAAATTCCTGCAAAACCAGTGCAAGATAATTTTGCACTTTCACAAGAAATTAAAAACGAAAAGTCAAATTTCGTTCGTGAGCTTTCACAGTCGCACACTGATGTTAACAAATTTTTAGAAATCAAGGCACAAGTAAGGGCTGGAACATATCAAATAAACCCAAAAGATGTTGCAGACAACATTATGCCATTTCTTGATTTTGATAGATTAGCATAGTTTGTTTTTGACTGAGAATTGGCGGAGGTAAAGCAAAAAATGGATTGTAAACAGACAAAATCATTTTATGAAATGATGCACCACTACCTTGTATTTTACAAGGAATTTCTGAATTTTGAAACTAAAAAGCTTGACGATGTTGCAAACAACAGAATAAAGCTTATGGATGAGCATGTTAAGAATGAAGAGGTTTTTCTTCTTAAATGCAGGGGCTTCGAAGTTAAACGCCAAGCATTCCTAAAGGAACTTGGTTTGGAAAATATGTTGATGAGAGATGTCATTAAACAGGCACCAGAAGAAATGAGAGAGCAATTGGACTCGGTCTTTTCAGAGCTTTCTGAAGCAATACTTGACCTTAAAGAAATTAATAACAGGTGCAATTCAATGATAGAATTAAGACTTCATAAAATTGAAAAAACACTGAATCAGTTGGAAGAGAGCAAACAGAAGTCGCAAAAAGGACCTACAAAAGGTGAAAAGAAGTTTACAGACTTTATTTCCCGCAAAGTTTAAACTGGAGGTTTTACTATGAGGTCTACATTTGGAGGGTTCTATGTTGCAAGGTCTGGGCTTGATGCCGCCAGAAGCAACATTGAAACAACAGGTAATAATATTACGAATGCAAACTCAATAGGATATACAAGGCAAAGGGTCGATTCCTTTGCCGCAGGGTCGTATAATGGCACAATGCGTTATTCAACAGATCCATCAAGATTTATTGGATCTGGTGTAAAAATTTCTGGAATAAGCCAGATGCGTGACCCATACTTGGATATGAGATACAGGGTAGAGGGTGCAAAGCTTGGTGAAACAGGTGCAAAAGGTGATGTATTTACAGACCTTGGATATATCTTTGACAGTGCAACAAACACAGATTTTGACACCCAGTTGGGTGATTTTGTAAAACAGCTTCAGGCTCTTGCGGAAAACCCATCGGATCCTGTCACTGAAAATATAGTAAAAACTTCAGCAACAACAATTCTTCAGTTGTTCCACCAGTGTGCGTCAGAGCTTAATCAAGTAAAGAACCAAGCTCAAACTCAGCTGTCAGATCAAGCGGTAAAATCCGCAAATCTTGCAATGCAAAGCATAGCAGAGCTTAATCAGGCAATTAAGAGTGCCAATGTTTCTGGCAACCCTGCACTTGAGCTTGTTGATGAAAGGAACACTCTTATAGACCAGCTTTCTCAATATGTGAACCTTGATGTCATAACAAAGGATGTTGATGTTGGCTCAGGCGTTATTGTAAAGGAGCTTTCGGTTAACTTTGTTGCTTCAAATGGTGACAAGTTCAATTTAATAAACAATGATAAATTTAGGCAGTTTGAAGTGTCACAGGGAGTAAATGGCAAGTTTGATATTGTGCTTACGGAAGCGAACGGAAGCGTTGTCGACAGCAGTGATTTTGGAAGCATCTCACTTACAAATGGTGTTCTGACAGATCAGCTGAGAAGTGGCGTGTTTTCAGGATATCTCACAATGCTAAACAGCAAAGGTGAGTTTGACACTCCACCAAACACAACAAAGGGCATAGGCTACTATGAAGGTATGATGGACTCCATTGCAAACAAATTTGCAACAGTCCTTAACGAGGCAAACAGCACATCCGGCAACAACAAACCTCTGTTTGAGTCAAGCGTTGTGGGGGAGCAAATAAAAGCTTCGAATATTGCAATTTCTGAAGGTTGGGAAAAATCTTCTGGAAGCTACATAACCAATTCAAAATTGCCGTCAACACCTGGAGTTGAAAATAGTGATGACTCTTCAAACATCTTATACATGATTTCACTGTTTAAGTCAGACATTAATTTTGATTCAGCAGGTGGCAATCAAGTGTTTAACGGCACATTCCAAGAATGCGTTTCAAACATAGCGACAACCCTTGGCCTTCAGATAAAGGGAAACACAAGAATTCACGATACAAACAAATCAAATATTCATGATGTTGAATACCAGCGTCAATCAGTTTCAGGCGTCAGTCTGGACGAAGAGGGAATAAATCTTGTTATGTATAATCAGTCCCTTACGGCAGCGTCAAGATTTTTAACAACGCTTGATGAAGCACTTGAAACAATTGTCACAAGAATGGGTGTAGTTGGCAGATAGTATTAATGAGAGGCGGGAAAAGTTATGAGAATTACCAACGGAATGATGACAAGCAAGTACTCAAGAAACTTAAACTCAGCAATAAGTTCACTTGATTATTATAATAACCGAGCAACAACGCTACGCAAATTTGACAAAGTATCGGAGGACCCGGTTGCTGCCTCAAAAGCCTTTCGTTTAAGACGCTCATACTACGAAAACGAATACTATCATAGCAACACTGAAAATGCACAAAATCAGCTTCTCACATCAGAAACCTCCATGAGAACAATCAATTCATATGTTCAGGAGATTTCTTCAGGTGATGTTATTCAGGCAATCACAGCAACAACAGGCAAGGAAGAACGCGACATTATTGCAGCAAAAATAAGAAAGACAATGGACGCGATTGTCGGAAGTGCAAATGCACAGTATAGTGATAAGTTTGTTTTTGGCGGCGCAGACAACACAAAGCCACCATTTACAGTTATGGAAGACGGAACCCTTCTTTTTAGAGGTGTAGATGTTAATACAGGAAAGCTTGTTAATGAAGATGGTGCAGTCACCAATGCAGGCGATTTCAAAGTTAGCTTTGGCAAAGACAATGGTCAGCAATTCAATGATTTCACAATAAATGTAATCAACGACCCAGCCAATGCCGTTCCACTTGGCTCAGCAGTCATTGAAGCTGGTGCAAAAACAATAACAGTAAATTTAGCAGATGGATCAACAGGCAAGGATTTGCAAGATGCTCTTCGAGGTGCAAAGATAAATGGAGCACTTTCTGTTGACTTAAGTAAAATTACAGTTTCTGGAAACCTTGCAGATAAAGTGACGGCAGGAACAACTTCAAAAATATCAGATACAGTCGACCTTAAAGCTCTTGCAAATGAAAAAGTCTTTATTGACCTTGGAATGGGACTTAATGTTGATTTCAAAGGGAATGTTAATGCTCAGAGTGCATTTAATGTGTCAATGCCAGCAATTTCTTTTTTGGGCTATGGCATGGACGCTAACGGCAACCCAAACAATATATACAACCTTCTTGGAGATATTGCAACTGAACTCGAAAAAGACAATTTCTCCATAGATAAAGTAACAGAGTTTACAGGAACACTAAAAAAGCAAGAAACGAATCTTCTTTCAAAGATTACAGAACTTGGAGTTCGAAGCAACTTTTTGACAAATTCCAAAACAAGGCTTGAAGACGCATCGTTTAACCTTAGCGTTCAAATCAATGAAACAGAGTATCTTGACTTGGATGAGGCAGTAATGGACTTTAAGTTCCAAGAATATGTTTATAAAGCTGCACTTTCAATGGGCTCAAGAGTAATTCAGCCATCGTTTCTCGATTTTATGAGATAGCATTACCATCTTGTAACGATACCCTTTAAATTAAGTTTTGCGTGTGCATCGTTAGGAGTGAAGTGAAATGGAGCAACTTTTAAGTATAAAATGTATACCAATTAAACTTGAATTTGAAACGCAGCCGATGAAAATTGAAGTTTCAAACTCATCTCAGGCGAGCCTTGAAATAAGTCGAGAAAAAGGCGGTCTACAAATTGAAAGTATGCACAAAGTGGATAAGATAGAAATAAGCAAAGGGCCTCATGTGACACCTATCAGAACTCCGGATGTGAACAGAGAGCCTCATACGATTGATAGCTCTTCATCATATAAAGACATTTCACCTAAACACAAAGTGGTTCAAAATCCTACAATACATTTATCAACGCACAATGGTCCAAATGCAAATCTTAACGAGTTAAGTATGCAATATAAAATGGACCAGCTTAAATTTGAATATCGAACATCAAGTATGAACAGAAAGTTCACTCCAGGCAACATTGAGTACACAGTTAGCCAGTATCCGGATGTTTTAATCGACTATATCGGAGATATGATTTATGCTCCACCAAGCTCAAACCCCAATTATGAGGAGAAAATAGTGGAAGAATAAAGGAAGATGTTTAATGAAAATTACAAATGATAATTTAAAAGACTTGCAGATAAATCAAAAGGATATAATTCACTTTAAGGAAGGGTTACCTGGATTTGAAAAGTTCAAGGATTATGTATTGTTGCAGGAACAAGAAGTTCCATTTGTAATGACACTTCAATCTATAGATGAAGAGTTCCCGTCTTTTGTTGTTATAGACCCTTATGCATTTATTGAGAACTACGATGCAAAACTGTCACAGAAGGACATGGATTTTTTTGATTGCAAAAACAGAGATGACCTCAAAGTCCTCCTAATAACAGTAATTCCAAAAGATTTAAAAGATACTGTAGTAAATCTTAAAAGTCCGATAATAATAAATGCAAAGACAAATAGTGCAAAACAATTTATTTTGGAAAATTCCGATTATCCTATAAGATATAAATTGTTTGGCGAACAGTAATAGGGGGTCAAATCTGTGCTTGTAATTACACGAAGAGCATCTGAATCCATAATAATTGGAAAAGACATTGAAATAATCGTGTCGGAAGTCAGCGGTGACAAGGTTAAGATATGTATAGATGCACCAAAAGATATCCCTGTTATGAGGAAAGAGCTTCTTGAAACAAAGAAGCTAAATGTTGAAGCCAGCCGAATGGTTGACGATAAGAGCCTTGAAAAATTCAAATCAATGGCTAAGGTTATGAAGAGCATTGAAAATTCCGATGAATTAAATAAGTAAAATCGAGATGCTTGGTTTTTCCCAAGCATCATTTTTTTGCTTTGCGTTTGAAAAAAGTCATAATATTTAGTATAAATAGATAAAAAAATTAAAATTATCTAAAAAATTAGTAAAAAAGTGTTAATATAGTAAATATTTATAGAAATATTGCAGATATATTAAATGTAGGCGTTAAGCTTTACAGAATTTATGAGTTGCAACTTAAAAACAGCGCGCATTTTTAGGAGGCAACACAAAAGAAGCAATATGGAGCAAGGAAGCTTCATACCAACCAACCAGCAGATTATTTAATAATTCGGATAACCGGAGGTTTGCTGACTGGATATATTAAGGAGGATATATTATGCGTATACAACACAATATTAGTGCACTCAACTCTCACAGACAGTTAAGTTCAAACACATCTGCTCTTTCTAAGAACCTTGAGAAACTTTCATCTGGCTATCGTATCAACCGTGCTGGTGACGATGCTGCTGGTCTTGCAATTTCTGAAAAGATGCGTGCACAGATTCGCGGACTCGATCAGGCAACAAAGAATGCAAACGATGCTATTTCTCTTGTACAGACAGCAGAAGGTGGCTTGCAGGAAACTCACTCCATTCTTCAAAGAATGCGTGAACTTGCTGTTCAGTCATCAAACGGAACATATAAGAATGATGTTGACCGTGAAGCTCTCAACAAAGAAATGACAGCTCTTAAGAGTGAAATAGACAGAATCGCTGGTTCCACAAACTTCAATGGCATCAATCTTCTTGATGGTTCATTGGGTGGAACAAAGGCAACTGTAGCAGCAGGTGCAATTACTAATGCTACAGGCGACAAAGCAGTATCAGTTGCTATTTCTGGCGGAAAGCTTGCAGATACTGACACAATCACATTAACATCAGACGGCACAAAGCTTAGTGCCGCAGCAACAACACCACCAACAGGCGTTACATTTAAGGCAAGTGACGACGGCAAAACCTTTGTATCAGTTGTTGATGGCACAGCTTCTCAGAATGACGCAGCAAAGTGGAAGGGCGTAACAATTAAAATAACTGGTACACCAACACTTGGCGTAGATAAAACTACTTCTGTTGTAACTCCTGGAACATCAACAGCTAATGCTCTTAAGTTCACAATCAGTGCTGATGGCACAAGTAAGGGACAAGTTGCTCTTAATATAGAGACAATGGACTCTGCAAGCCTTGGTATCACAGCAGCAGTTATCGATACACAGGATAATGCATCAACAGCAATAGCAGCTATCGACACAGCTATCAACACTGTTTCAATGCAGAGAGCTGACCTCGGTGCTATGCAGAACCGTTTAGAGCATACAGTTAATAACCTTGGCACAACAGCAGAGAACTTGACATCAGCTGAAAGCCGTATCCGCGATGTTGATATGGCAGCAGAAATGATGCAGATGACAAAGAATAACATTCTTAATCAGGCATCAACAGCTATGCTTGCTCAGGCTAACACAATGCCACAGAGTGTTCTTCAACTTCTCCAGTAATTTTATAAATTACAAAGATGATTTAGAACAACTTCTAAGTAACTTAAAAGGTACAGAGCAAAAGCTCTGTACCTTTTTTTGCTGTATGTACGAGGTCTTATTTGTTTATGACATAACTAACTGGAAGCTTAATGCGCTTGGTTTTGTGTTTCGCTTTTGTTAGCCTGCTCAAAAGCATTAGATTTACAAGGCTTTATTTCAGAATGTGTAAGTGATAATGAACTATTCACTTGGCAAGTTAACTGCGGTACTTTGCCAAAACAAAAAAGCGGACAAGCTTAAAGTTTTAGATAAAAAGCCACTTGGATAAGCTGGATTTTACAAAATCCTTGCTACCACAAGTGGCAAATTATTATATTAAATTATTTCTTTTCGTCAATGAGATAGGCACTTTCAAGCAAGATGTTTATTGCGGATTCGGTAGACTTAATGTCAATATTGTCAACATTATCAAGCGCGGTATAATAAAAATCGGGTGCAGAAGAGCCAAGAGTTGTAAGTGTCGCACTTGTAATTCCTGCCTTAGCAAAAATTGAGGCATCACCCTTTAAAAACTTTGAATTGCCATCCGTCAATGCTATTGTTGCGTTTTCAGCCGCCTGTCTAACAAGCTTTGCACCTTTAAGTGTTCCACCTTGAACACCAAGACTGCTGACACCTTTAAGAGTATCAACACAGATAAAAGTGGTTTCAATTTTTTTGTCGTTTTCTGCGTGCTTTTTAGCATATGCTTTCGCACCTGCATTACCTGCATTTTTTGCTCCGGTAAAAACAACGCAAACATCGGTGTTATCAAGCTTTAAATCAAATTCGTTGAGATAACGCATTGCCCCAAGGCAGGCAAAACAGCCAGAAAGATTGTTTGCAACGCCAGGTGTTCCAGAGTGCGTGTTGATGGCAAATGAAGCAACAAGTGGAAACGGAACCAAAACTACAAGGATATAAGAAATAACGGGCATTGCAGAAGCGACAGGATTGTCGAACAGATTGTAATAGGTATCGCAAAGAATTAAAGCATCATATGCAAGCTGAAAAATAATTCCAACAAATGCAATTAAATTAACAAGCTTTTCAGCGCTTGTTGACAGACCTCGTTTAAACGGCGAATCAGTGTTTGCACAGAAAACGACTTTGTGAGTAGCTACTCCAAGTGCATTTCTTGTTGCAATGATATTTGAGCTTTGCTTTTTCTTGGCAAGTTTTTTAAAGAGTCCAAAGAAGGAGGCAAGAGCCAAAACTGAAAAACCCACGCTTGCAAAAAGTAAAACTTCGCTTACAAAGTTTGCGGCAACCATTGTGGCTGCGGATAAAAGCATAAAGACAAAAACGAAAATATTTGTAATCTTGCTTGACGAGATGTCTGCGTCAAAAGTTTCAGTAACAACACTGTCACTGAAATTTTCAAGCTCACCTTGAAAATATTTTTGAATATCTTCCTCACCCTGTGAACAAGCTTGGCGTGTTTTTAAATCTGGGTCTTTATAAAGATTTTTAATACCTCTGACTGCATAGTTTGTGCATTCACGAACTTTTCCGGTGTAGCGAGAGTTACTTTCACTTGCTTTCATAGTCATATCTCCTTTAGTATAAATAATCGGCAATGCTTACAACTTCATTATTTTTTATGTAAACCCTTGGAACACGCCTGCCAATAGCGCATACCAGTTCATAGTTTATTGTGGAAAGCGCGCAAGCAAGTTCATCAACAGGCAAAAACGCACCGTTTTGTGAGCCAAAAACAGTAATAGTCATACCGCTTTCAACATTTGAAATGCCAGTGACATCAAGCATGGTCTGGTCCATACAAATGCGTCCAATTATGGGTGCTTTTTTACCGCATACGAGCATTGATGCACATCCAGAAAGGTGCCTGCTATAACCATCGGCGTATCCGATAGGAACGGTTGCGACAGTCATATCATTTTTGCAGACAAATGTGCCGCCGTAGCTTATTGGAGTGCCTGTAGTAATTTTTTTAACCATTGAAATAACTGTTTTAAGCTCCATTACAGGAGAAAGAGGCAAAGAGTTTTTAGCATAATCAGATGGAGCAAGACCATATAGTATTATACCCGGTCGAACCATATCAAGGTGCATTTCGGGAAATAGCTCAATTCCAGCAGAATTACAGCAATGTCTGATTTCAAAATCAATTCCTCTGCTTGAAAGCCTTGAAATCGCATCAAGAAACAAATCAAACTGAAGCCTTGTAAAAACTTCACCGTCTTGTGGCTCGTCGGCTCTTGCAAAATGTGTAAAAATCCCCTCAAAATAAACACCGTCAAGCTTATAAAGCTCTGTTATTTCATCAATAGACAAGGAGTTTAAAACATTATCTTGATATGCAAAGCCAATTCGTGACATCCCAGTGTCGACTTTAATATGAATATTCACCTGAACAGATGCTTCGCTTGCGTTCTCTGCAAGTTGCTTGCCATATTCAAAGTTAAAAACAGCCTGCGAAATATGGTTTAAAGCAAGCGTTTTTGCATGCTCAGCTGGTGTATATCCCAAAATTAAAATTGGAATTTCAATTCCGCCACGACGAAGCTGAAGTGCCTCATCAAGATTTGAAACCGCAAACCAGTCTGTTCCAGCGGTTACAAGCTCGTTGGCAACAGGCAAAGCCCCGTGTCCATAAGCGTCCGCCTTAATGACAGACATTATTTTGGCACAGGGGTTTACAGCTTTGCGTATTGTACAAAAATTTTGATTTAATAAGTCAAGGTTAATATTAGCCCATGTTCTTTTAAGGAAATCCTGCATAAATAGCTCCTTAAGAATTAATTAAAGATAAAATACAGGATTATTATATCACTCTGCTGTATAAAATGGAATATAGAATGAGTTTATTGGCAAGAATTAAATAAAAGTTTACAAATCATCTGCATCTTGTTCTGGTACCAAATCATTTTTGCCAGTTCCGGTGTAACTTCCAAGTACATCAGTTGCAAATTCAGCATTGTTTTCCTGCCAAATGTCGGATATTTCTTTTGTAACTTTATCAATTTTTGGATTGTCCTTTTTCTTTTTATCCATGAATTTTCACCTCCGTTCATATTTTTTTAATTTATAATAGTTTCTCCTAAAAGCTTAATAATAAAGCTTAACTGTTCGGATTTTTTATATAAAAATTTGGAAAAAGTATAAAATATTAATATTCTGTTAAATATTGACACAAAAGAAAGATATAATTATAAACAACTTTTATTACTTTTAGCCAAACTGTAAAAAATTAACTTTTTTTCGTTGACATTAAAACTAATCAGTAGTAAAGTATAAAGTAAGCGAAGAGGTATAAATGGTTTAATTAGAATTTATTATTCAAACAACGAAAGGATTGATACCAATGAAAAAGTTTAAAAAAGCATTATCATTAGTACTCGCACTTGCAGTAATTCTTACAATGGCAACAGCAACAATGTCAGCATCAGCAGCTTATACACCTAAGTTTAACCTCGGACAGGGAAGTCAGAAGAGCAGCTTTATACAGGATATGATTAATTCACTTTTCCCTAAAAAAGATCCTCCAGCTGATAACACAGGTTCAACAACAGAAAAAAAGCCACTTATTGAGTGGTCTGTAGATTACGAAGTTATCAGAAAGTTCCATTTAGATGGACATATCGGAAGATATGAAACAACAACTACAACAACAACTGCACCAGAAACAACAACAACTGCACCAGTTGTAGTTCCAGAAGAAGAAGCTCCAAAGGCAAACCTTCCACAGACAACAGCTCTTCAGGTTGTTGTACCAGAGAATAAGGCTCCTAAAGCTGACATCCCATCAACAGGCGATAAAGGAATTGCAGCGGTTGTAGCACTTTCAGTTGCTTCTGCAGCAGCACTTGTTATTGCAAAGAAGAAGTAATTCAATTTAATCCTTAAGAGCTGATGAGAAATCATCGGCTCTTTTTTATGTTTTTGTCAAACGGGTTACGCTAAAATCCAAAGCTAAAAACAAAGAATGAGATGTAAATATAAAAGTACAATGTGAAAATCTAAATAGGTAAAGGTAAAGATATAAAATCAAAAGGTGAAAACGAAATGGATAATGAAAAAATGGAGTCTTATGCAAACATTTGATTTTCATTTTATGGCTATATGCTGAATGTAGTTTCAAAAAACTGTCACAGCTGACATGGAAACATACATTTCATTTAAAGACTCCCGTTTGGTCATTGTATTCTCTGATAAAACCATGCGTATAATTAAAACTTTATGGCTTATGCCTTGCTTTCGGGACACTTAAAATAACGAGTTTAAACAGGGCAGAGAGTGCGAAAATAATGATGCGCAATAATGACAAGGAAGTGGAAACAGCCTCCTGTGGTGGCACACAGGCGCTCTTGTACCGAAGACAACTATGATTGTTGATTTTAAGTAGTAGTAATTGGACAACCCAAAAGAAAACCAAGTCAATACTTGGAAATGACGATTTCTAATATTATAAATGTTCAAATCCCACATCCTATAGGGAGTGGGATTTGAACATTTATTGAATTAAGATGTAAGGTGTTTGAAAACAATAAGGCTCAAAAATAAAAGCCACTTAAAAGTTAAGTGGCTTAAGGTTAAAGTTTATACTTGTTCCTTTTTACCGCCACAAATCGGGCAGTTATGGTTAAAGTGAATATCAAGCTTTTCAATCTCCGCTTTAAGTCCATTATAATACAGCAGTTTGCCAGACAATGGAACTTCCATACCAAGTATGTATTGCAAAATAGAAGTAGCTTCAAGTGTTGCAATTGTTCCAACAATTGAGGAAATAGCGCCAAATCTCTCTTCTGGAGGAAGATCTGTTCCGTAAAGGCAAGCAAGGCATGGTGTGACATTTGGTTGAATAAAAACAGAAGTGCCAACAAAGCCATTGATTCCGCCATCTGCAAAAGGTTTTGAAAGCTCAACGCAGGCTTCGTTAACAATCATTCGTGCTTGAGCATTGTCAACAGCCAGAGCAACAACATCATATTGGCTAATGATTTCATAGGCGTTATCCTTATTGATAGCCGTTGCGTGCGGGATTATGTTAATTAACGAGTTTAAATTTCTTAATTTTTTTGAAGCAG
Organism: Oscillospiraceae bacterium; assembly: GCA_036654375.1. GTDB lineage: Bacteria > Bacillota > Clostridia > Oscillospirales > Acutalibacteraceae > RZYX01. The sequence continues at coordinate 3,976 of JAVVSD010000003.1, read as the reverse complement.
ACATAACCTTAAGCGTACCAATATCCTCTTCAAGGTGAATGTATTGCCTGTTAAGATTGCTGGTGCTGACAATGTCGTTATCTGCGATACCGATTGTTCCAACTCCAGCGGCAGCAAGGCAGTATAATAGAGGAGTACCTAATCCACCAGCCCCAATGACAAGAACACTTGCCTCTGCAAGTTTCTCCTGCCCGTCAGTGCCAATTTGCTCCAGCATAATTTGTCTTGAAAATCTATCAGAGTTCATTTGCGTATCCCCCTGTAATTTTATTTAAAACAATTATAAAAATTATTTTACCGCATACATTATAACAAGCAATGAGCAGAAAGTAAATATAATAAATTGTAATTTATTATTAAGATTAAAACTTCGAAAAAAATTATACAAAAAGTATAACTTTTGATTATTTGCACAAAAGATATGTGTGAAATATTGTCTATTATTTTGTTAAAAAATAAACGAGCCGTAATTGGTATAAGAAAAGCACCTTATAATATTGAAAAATTACATATAGTAATATATAATAAAAATGGTAATAAATAATATTTTTGTGATTGGTGAACTAAAATAGTACTTAAAAGGGGGAGCTTTTAATGAAGATTGAACTATATGCCCCATCAATGTGCGATTTGTCAAGGCTGGACGACAAGGGCTATCTTGATCTTCCGGAAGGCACAACCTATGGTGAGGCTTTGAAAATTATAAAACTTCCGTTTGTTTGGCGTAAAATTTTTCCTTGCCTACTCAACTATGAAAAGGCATCGCTCAAAACAGTGCTTAAAGATGGGGATACAATCAGCATTTTCACACCTATAACTGGTGGTTAATGATATTGGTGGATGTTTAACAAATTTTTAAAGGGAGATGAACTGATGAAAGGTTATACCGGAAAAATCCTGACGATAGACCTTGCTACGGGAGATAGCAAAGTTATATCAATCAAGGATGAAGTATACGAGAATATTTTGTCCGGTGTTGGTCTTGGCGTTTGGTGGTGCTACAGAAACATTCCCGCAGGTGCTGACCCACTTGGTCCAGAAAATGTTATTGGACTAATAAGTGGACTGCTTACGGACACAGGAAGTTGTATTACAGGGCGCTGGGTTGCGGTTACAAAATCGCCTTCAACAGGTGGTATTGGCGAGGCCAACTGTGGAGGAACCTTTGCACCCGGAATAAAGGCCTGCGGATATGATGCAATTTTCTTTACGGGCAGATCGGAAAAGCCTGTTTATGTGTACATAGACAACAAAGGTCCACAGATTAGGGATGCGTCTAATGTTTGGGGACTTGACGCAACTGAGTCAGAGGAAGTACTAATCAAAGAGTGCTGGACAGGAAAGAAAAAGCCTGTTGCCTGCACTATAGGTCTTGCTGGAGAAAAGCTCAGTTGGATGGCTGGAATTTGTAATGACCGCGGGCGTATTGCAGCACGACAGGGTGTTGGCGGAGTCATGGGTTCGAAAAACCTAAAAGGTGTCGTACTTGCAGGAACAAGACCAGTGTCATGTGAAGACCCTCAGGGAATGAAGGCACTTTCAAAGAGATGTGCAAAGCGAATTAAGCTTGTATCCCTTCCGCCGATTGTTCCCACAGGAATATTACATGTCGCAAGATTGTTACCAGAGCTTGAACTTTCTCCAGATGGTTTGTTCACAGGTGTTATGATGGGTACATGGGGAACAGGTGGAGCAAGTACCTTTGCCGCTGTTATCGGTGAAGCACCAATCAAGAACTGGGCTGGCTCAACCAAGGACTTCGGATTGATTAAAACGAATAAGGTAGATGGGTCAAAGCTTCTTTCATATCAGAAAAACAGGTATTTCTGCCACTCGTGCGTATATGGTTGTGGTGGTGAATCGGATATTTCAAAAACCAAATATAGCTATGATGGTAATTTTAAAATGTCACATAAACCAGAGTATGAAACCCAGTGGGTATTCACAGGGATACTTTGTAGTGATGATGCAGACATGATGCTTTGGATTAATGAATACCTTAACCGAGCAGGAATGGATACGATTTCAGCTGGACACTCAGTGGCAATGGCAATAGAGTGCTATGAAAACGGTCTTTTGACCAAAGAGGATTTCAATGGACTTGAAATGACATGGGGAAATGCAAAGTCAATAATGGAATTTACAAAGATGATGGTCGAAAGACGCGGAATAGGCGATGTTTTTGCAGATGGTGTTAAGCGTGCATCAGAAACACTTGGACCAAAAACTGCTAAATATGCTGTTCATGCAGGCGGAATGGAGCCACCAATGCATGACTCTCGTTCAGACTCCAACCTTGCAACCTTCTATGCGGTTGACCCGACACCAGCAAAACATACAACAGGCGGGTACCTATACTATGGCTGTATGCACCTTTGGAAGAAAGTGTCATGGGCGCCACAGGGCAACCTTGTTGGCAGTGCAGAAAAGCACAACACCCCATCTGAAACAGAAGCTTTAAAGGTTGCAGCCGCAGCGTATTACAGAAGGCTTGTCGATGGTGTTGGTGGTTGCTATTTTGCAATGATTCTTGGCGTTGATACATATCCAGTATTTGACTGGCTTAACATTGCAACGGGCTGGAACAAAACACCAGATGAGTATATGGTAGTTGGAAAGAGAATATGGACGATGCGTCAATTGTTTAACATTAAGCAAGGTCTTAATCCTTGGTTTGCAAGACCGCATGGAAGAATGGTTGGTGAGCCTGCACTTAAAGTTGGAAAGCTTAAGGGCAAGACAATTCCAATAGATGATATGATGAAGCAAGCTTGGGAAGTTTTTGGTTGGGATAGGGAAACAGGTATTCCAACTCGTGAAACTGTTGAAGAGCTTGATCTTATCAGATTGCTTGAAGGTCCAGAAGACCAGTTTATAACTGACATTCGCACTTTTAATGCAGCTGTAAAGGCATAAGGAGGAGTATATTAATGGCTAAGATTAAACCATCTTTTGATTATGAGATATGCTCCTGTTGTGGAGCGTGTGCTGCAAATTGCCCCGTAAGCGTTATAAAAATGGATGTAAAGAGGCAAAGAAATATGTGCCTTTCAGTTTACCCTCGTCTTGCGGACGAAGACAACTGTATAGGCTGCTCAATGTGTGCCAAGACTTGTCCGCTGGAGGCAATAACAGTTTTTGAGTATGACCAAACCGGAGCATCGAAACCCGCTGAGGTGGAATATGAGTCCTACAGAGTAATTGCTTCTAAGTGCAAGGGTTGCACAGCCTGTGCAAGAGCTTGTCCTGTTGGAGCTATCTCCGGAAAGGTCAAAGAAGCTCACATAATCGACCCAGATGCTTGTGTTCAGTGTGGATTGTGCCAAGAGAAGTGTAAGTTTTCGGCAATTGTAAGAGGTACACAGCCAACGGAGGACGAAGCAAAAGAACCAGAAGGTGTGAGCTAATTAAAAAAAGCATAACAAATTTAATTTTAAAGCACCGAGCATTTGCGCGGTGCTTTTTCATGCAAAACATACAATTTACAAAATAAGTATTAAATTAAAAAAGCAACAGTGTTCTTAGCTGTTACTTTTGCGGGTTTGTTTTAAGTTATATGTTTGTTCATTTCTTTGCCTGCCAAAGAAACGAACCAAAGAAAGGCAGCATGGGGGAAACCCTCAGTAGACACAGTCAATCGGTTTTCCCCCATGTCCCCCTTCCGCATAAAAGTATATAGCTTGATATCAAAATAGTTTTAGGGAATAAAAGATATTGTTAAGATTTAGCAAGCAAGAATTTTAATTTTTACAAACCACACAAGCACAACACATAAAAGCATATAGTTTGATATTAAAATAGTTTTAGGGAATAAAAGCATGGCCGAAATCAATACACAAGAAATTGCAAATTTAAACAATATAAAAACCTAAAATGTTTTAACTTATTTATTAAATCTGTTCAAACTTAAACCCCTACATAAAACTACCTCTGTGGCACAGGAAGGGGTCAAGGGGAAACCAAATAACGGATAACA
>JAVVSD010000002.1:0-150026 GCA_036654375.1 Oscillospiraceae bacterium | reverse complement strand
CAGAAGAATCCATACAAGATTATGTTACTCTTGTATGGATTCTTCTATTTATATATTAGTTAGGATATATAAAGGCTAATCGTTAAAGCCTTTAATATCATCGTAAAGTTGAGCAATTTTATTCCATACAATTGGGCCAACTGCGCCTGTTTGGTTAAGCCCAAATAGATTTTGAAATGCAATTACAGAATTATATGTCTGGTCACCAAAGTAGCCGGTGATATTAGGTTTTGGAACTTGCGTGTAAGTGTCACCAATAACAGATAAGTAGGATTGTAAATCGTAAATATATGAATTTTCCATGCCTTTTTCTAAAATTATTCCAGGATAGAGTTTGGCCTTTCCCATAGAGTAATCTGGAGGTAATGACTCCAAAATATTTTTATATACTTCCGTTATTTTATTCCATGTTTGTCGTCCGACAATACCATCCGCATTAATACTATACTCTTTTTGAAAGTTAATAACAGCATTCTTTGTGTTTTTATCATACTTTCCGTTAACATCAATGATAGATAAATTTGTGTTAAAATAAGCAATGACATCCAAATAGTACTGCAATATTTTTACATAGTTACCTGTCATGCCTTCTTTTAATATGGTTGGGTAAAGAGGTGTTACCTCTTCAGCAGATAACCCTTCGGAAGTTAATTCAGATAATTGCTTGACGCCATTGTATACTGATTTTATTTTATACCAAGTAGATTTTCCAACGATGCCATCTGGAATTAATCCAAAAATTTTTTGAAAATTTTTAACGGATTTAAGAGTGATTACTCCATAAATTCCATCTGGGTCAGGTATATATGTTATTGCTGGCCAGTTTTTACTTATTCTATTAAGGTTTTGTTGAAGCGTCTTAACTTCATTACCGCTTGAGCCGAGTCTTAAAGGTGAACCTGGATATGATAATGGAATATTTGCAACGGGTGCGTTCTGTATAATATCAATATTTTTTCCATAGTATTTTTGCAAAATTTGATATGGAGATAAGCCTTTTTTTGCGTCAGTTACGGTACCCCATTGAGATAGTCCTTTACAGGTTACGGTTGTTCCATTACAAAACTTTGTTGCATATGGTTCAATTGAGCCTTGCTTAACAACATAATCGTTGAATATATCGTCTACAATTCTGCTAATATTTGCAAAAATATCTCTTTGATATAAAAAAGCTTGATCATATTGTGTTGAATTTGTTATATCAAAATCATAACCCTTACTTCTATACCATTCGGTGTAAATTCTGTTAAGTGCAAACGAAATTATAGCATAAAGATTTGCTCTTATGGCACTTTCGGGCCAAGTAGGATAAATTTCGCTTGATGCAACATTCTTTATGTATTCTGTAAATGGTATAGTGACATTTTTAGCAGGGCTATCGGGTGTTCCAAGATGTACAGTAATATATGCAGGAATAACGGGCCGAATAGCTTCAGACACTGTTTACCCTCTCCTTTATTTATATATTATAAATTTGCTGGTTCTCGTTCATAAACCTCGATTTTTGTTTGTCCAGGAGCAGCTGCAGACTTTAAAATCATTTCAGCTGTTTGAGTTGAAATGATATTTTCAAAAACAGGAACATTGTAAAAATACATCGGTAAAAAATCGGGGTGTTCCACCACAACAGTATACGAAGTATAAGGATTAATTGAATTTGGGTTATCTGCCTCTTCTTTTTTTGTTGCAGGCAAGGCAATTAATGGCGTGAGTCCTGAGCTGTCTGCACTTGTAGATGTGATGATGTATTTTTGCTTATCATCAAAGGTTATGTAAACAGTTGCTTTGGCTCCTTCAACTGGATATGTTCTTCTTACTGTTAATGTCTTAACTTGAATATAACCTTTTCTGGGATTTTCCTTTTTAAACTTTTTATATTGATTTTCAGCATCTTCGTTATTTGAAAATTCTAAATCATTGCCAGAATAGATGTGGTCAGACAAAAAATTAGGCTCTAAAGTATTTTGCTCATTAGCCTCAAACACACTTTTTGACTTTTTATTGTAATCAATCATTTGACTAATATATTTATCAATTTGTTTTTGTATTGAAATATTATTTTCAGACATAATATTCCTCCTATAAATATTTGTTTTATAAATTATAATATTCAGCAACAATAAAATTGTTAGTATTTAAAGCATAAAAAATTGTCCTTAACTAACAGCAATTTTAAATACTGCTTTGTCAGTTAAAAACAAATTTTAATCAATCACATATTATAATAGTTCAATATGTTTTTAAGCTTTTCTGCATCGTTGGTACAATTTATTCCTTTTAACTCAAAAATCACATTGTCTTCCTTTTCTATCCCTAATGATAAAATGCCTATTGAAGATTTTGCATTACATTTTCGATATGTTTTATCTGTTGACAAATATATTTCACTCGCGAATGGGGTTAAGCTGTGACTTAAAACATCCGCATTAATTTTCTTAATGTTATATGGAACTTTACATTCAAACTCTATGTTCTCCATGAATATCTCCTAAAAAATTAATAATGTAATATACATTTAATAAAACTTTACAAAAACATTTGGTTAATGGTAACAATAAAAATATAATTTAAAAAAATATAAAAATTCTAATTAAATTCAAATATTTCAATATATTATTCTAATATGTTTTTTTTGACAAAATTTTATAAAAAAAGCCAATAAAGCATGATATATTTTAATGATAAAAACATCATATTAGTTTGTTGCTTGTGTGCCATAAGTCTTGTAAATATATCATTAGTATGATACAATATAAGCAATAATTTTTATTTTACGAAGAGGTATTTTATGGGATTATTTACACCAAAACTCGAGCCTGAAATGCGATTTTGTGAATATATTGAAGAAACAGATGATTTGCCTGTCTTTTTATCATGTAATATGGCTCTTAGCAATCAATTTCCATCAGAAAGTTTTGACCATTGTATTAAAATTCAGATGGAAATTTACATGAAAGATTATGACAGTGGTTTGGTTAGTGACGCTGAGATTGCTCATATTCACACAATCGAGTCAATGATTTCACAGCATATCGAGGGTGTTTACGCAGGCAGGGGAATTGTTTGCGCAAAGGGGTATGTGTTTCTTCTTTATTATGTTTCAAAAAAAAATGCGCAGAAGGCTTCCGGAATTTTCAGCGCATTACTTGACTCCGCGTTCAGGCATACAGAAACAGACATAGTATTTGACCCAAAGGGCAAAGAATACTTTGAGCTTTTGTATCCAAATGAATTTCAAATTAAAACAATCGAAACACAAAACATAATAAAAAAGCTTAAAAGATATGGCGATGATGGACTTACTCCAAGAGATGTAAAATTCAGCCTAAGTTTTCCAAACAAGGAAGCTGTTGTAGCTTTTGCATCTGAAGCCTTTAAAAATGATTTTGCCTATGTTGATATGGTTAAAGAGCCAGTTGCAGAGAGGGTATTGCCTCTTTTTAAGCTTATATTAAAATCAAATATACCCTTTTTAGCAGAGGTGATTAACCCCAAAATGAAGTATTTAATTGATTTGTCAGAAAAGTTTGCAGGCGAGTTTAAGAATGTTGAAACTAACATAGTTGTTGATAAATAAATTTAAAGGAGTCAATCATATGAATCAGCTTCAAATTCCACAGCAAGGTGAAACAGTAGCAACAATGACAACCACAAAAGGACAAATAAAATTAAGACTTTTCCCTGAATATGCTCCAAAAGCCGTTGAAAATTTTACAACTCACTCAAAGAATGGATATTATGACGGACTACTTTTCCATAGAGTAATTAAAGATTTTATGATTCAAGCTGGAGATCCAAAAGGAACCGGAATGGGTGGAGAAAGCATTTGGGGAGCACCTTTTAAAGATGAATTCACAGATGAACTTCACAATCTTCGCGGTGCTTTGTCAATGGCAAATGCAGGTCCTGGAACAAATGGAAGCCAGTTCTTTATTGTTCAGGCAAAAACTGTTGACCCGTCATTTCTTCCTCAAATGGAGAGTATGATTGATGATGGATTTCCACAGCAGACAATAGATAATTATAAAGAAGTTGGCGGAACTCCATGGCTTGATTTTAAGCATACCGTTTTTGGACAAGTGTTTGAAGGCATGGATGTTGTTGATGCCATTGCAGAAACAAAAACAACAATGCAGGATAAGCCAGCAGAGGTTGTAAAAATAATTTCGATTGAAATAGCGCAGGCAGAATAATTATAAAGAGGTGACAGCAATGAGAATAGGTCATGGGTACGATGTCCATCGACTTGTAAGTGATAGAAAGCTTATAATTGGTGGCGTTGACATTCCTTGTGAATATGGATTGCTTGGTCATTCTGATGCTGATGTTTTGCTTCATGCTGTTAGTGATGCATTGCTTGGAGCTGTTTGTTTGGGTGATATCGGGAAACTGTTTCCCGATAATGACGAACAGTTTAAGGATGCCGACAGCTTGAAGCTTCTTCAAATTGTGATTTCAAAGGTTGAACAAAAAGGATATAAAATAGGAAATATTGACTGTACAATTATTGCTCAATCTCCAAAGATGAGTCCCTATATTCAAACAATGAGAGCAAATATCGCAAATGCATGTAAAACCAGTATTGACAATGTTAATGTTAAAGCTACAACTGAAGAAAAGCTTGGATTTACAGGTAGATGTGAAGGAATTTCTGCTCACACTGTGTGTATTTTAGAAAGTATCTAAGTTGTTAAAAAACATGAATAATTTTTATGTAGAAAATGGTGAAAAAGATGTCGGCCTTTATACAAGAATTTACAGGGTTTTGGCAAAAAGTATTTAGTATATTCAGTACTTATAATGTATTTACAGATACTCTGGACTTATTGCTCATTGCATTTATCGTTTATCAAGCAATAAAACTTATAAGAGATACAAGAGCCCTTATGCTTGCAAAAGGGCTGATTTTTCTTGTCCTGGTTTTTGTATTAGTAAGTCTTCTTGATATGCAGGCAAGTATTTATATATTTAAAAAGGTCTTTGATAATATAATTGTAATTCTGATAATTATCTTCCACCCTGAAATACGAAATGCACTTGAAAGCATGGGAAGAAGTAGCATATCTAATCTTAGCATTTTCAGTGGAAAAGCAAGCGATATTACTGTAATTAAGAATGAGATAAACTCAAAAGCGATAAGAAGTGTTTGCAAGTCATGCTCAGACATGAGTGATGCAAAAATCGGAGCACTTATTGTGTTTGAAAAAAATACGCCTTTAGGAGAAATAATAGGCAGTGGAACAGTAATTGATGCAGAGATATCACCAGAAATTGTAGGCAATATATTTTATCCCAAGTCGCCACTTCATGACGGAGCTGCAATAATCAGGGATGGAAGGCTGTATTCAGCAGGTTGTATTCTTCCTTTAACGCAAAATAAAGAGCTTAGCAGTGAGCTTGGAACAAGGCACAGAGCAGCGATTGGAATGAGCGAGCAGAGTGATGCAATGGTTGTTGTTATTTCTGAGGAAACGGGAGCAATTTCAATTGCAACAAAAGGAACACTTTCAAGAGATATTTCAGATGGGTCTTTAAGAGAGAAGCTTCTTGATTACTTTATTGTTGAAAATACTGAAGAAAAAGAAAATGCACTTAAGAAGTTTATCGGAGGTATTCGACATGGGAAAAAATAAGAAGATTAGCCTCCAAAATTTACTTTATAACAGGAATTTTTTGATAGGATTTTCTTTGGCGATGGCACTTGTAATATGGATTACTGTAACACTTAATGAAAGTCCAGAGGTTGAAAGAACAATAAAAAATGTTCCTGTAGAAATTGACACAAGTGTTCCAAAACAGCTTGGTTACCAGCTGTTTGGAGAAGATAAATTTTTTGTAGATGTAACTGTAAAAGGCAAACGATATCTTGTTGGTGACAATGTTCTTTCTGCTGAGGATATAAATGTTACAGCAATAACAAGCTATGTTGATGCGGTCGGCAAATATTCTTTGCTGTTAAAAGCAACACCTAAGAGTTCCAATGTCGGGTACAAAATAGTTAATAAATCGCTTGACTTTATTGATGTTTATTTTGATGTTTTAAAAGAAATAGAAATGTCAATAACTCCAGACATTGTAATTAGTGATAAGTTAATATATTCAGATGAATATATTTCGGATAAAGAAGTCCTATCTACAGATAAAATTACAATAAGTGGACCTGCAACAGAAGTTAATAAGATTTCAAAAGTTATTGCAAGAATAAATGTACCTGCACCGCTTAAAACGACCCAAAGTTTTCCCGCAGAGCTGTCTATAACGGACGCTTATGGTGAGTCACTTAAGTATCTCAAGGTTCATTCAAATGAAAAAAACATTACAATAACAATTCCTGTATACAAAATTGCGGAGTTTCCAGTAAATGTTGAATTTAAAAATTCACCAATTGATTATCTTAAAAACACATTGGGAATAGTCGCTTCTCCAGCTTATATTAAAATTGCTGCAGCTGAAGATGTAATTCAGAATATGACTTTTGCAAGTGTTGGCACGATAGATTTCAACAATATAAACATTGGTAAAAATACTTTCACATTCAATAAAAATGAAATTACAAATTTTAAAGTGCTTGGTGATGTGAGCAGCATTTCTATAACTGTTGATGCATCTCAAATGAAAAGTGCCAAGTTTAAGGTAAAAGCAAAAAACATCTCTATAGTGGATTCTGCGGCAGGATATTTGGCAACCGTTGAGCCAAGTACAATAAACGATGTCGTTATTATTGGTCCTGAAAGCGAGATAAAAAATCTTACAGAAGATGATATAGTCGCCGAGATTAAATTGGAGTCAAAGAAATTGACAGAGGGCAAGCAGTTAGTACCAGCACAAATAGTAATCAAAAACGGAAAGTGCTGGGCATTTGGCAACTATAAAGCACTAATTAATGTAGTAGAAGAGTAGAAGTTGTTTTAAAGGGAGGGGTTCATCATGAACAAGAAGATAATTATTGCACTTGTTGTTGTTTTGCTAATTTGTCCCCTTCTTATTTTTCTTATTTCAGATTTTAGAACAACACAGGATTTGATGAAACCGCCCAAGCTTTATGGCAATAATGCTGAGATACAGACAGCTTTTGAAAAGTCCATAAAAAATAGCGATGAGGTTTTACTTAAGTATCCATCAGAAGGTGACTACCGCTCTGCTTATGTAATGTATGATGTAGACTTAGACGGAAATGATGAAGCATTAGTGTTTTACTCTTTAAAGTCAGATGAGTCTGTAGTTCATATAAATATATTAGACACTGTTAATGATGAATGGGTAAGCGTTTGCGATCTTACAGGATATGGCAGTGAAGTCATTTCAATTTCATTTATGGATATGAATAATGATGGCAAAAGTGAAGTTATGATTTGCTGGAGTCTTTATGAGAGCAACTCAAGTAAAGTTGTCACAATCCATAAGACCACAAACAGGGGTAATAAAGTAAACTCACTTAAGACCATGGCGAATGAATCATACTCATACCTTAAAATGGTTGATTTAGATGGCGACGGCGACACTGAGATGTTTATTAGTCAGCTGGATTCTTCAAAGGATACACCAACAGCTTATGCAAAGTTGCTTAAAATGAAGAAGAACGATACTATTTCAGTTGTTGGAGAGGTTACACTTGATGGTTCGGTTTCGGGATATTCTTCATTAAAAGTCGAAACCGATGCAAGTGGTAATCCAACAAGAATATTTATTGACGCTAATAAGGGCGAGAATCAGATGATAACTGAAGTTGTCTACTGGAATAAAAGCACTTCAATACTTGAAGCACCGTTTATTGATAAAGAAACCTTAACAAATCGATTAACGCTTAGAACTCCGGGGATTGCGTCAATGGATATTAACGATGATGGTATTATAGAAATTCCAATGGCTGTAATGAATAAAGATATTTCATCGTCAGACATTGGAAATACAAATGAAATAAGAATGGGAATTACAAAATGGTGTGATGCACAAGGTGACCAGCTTGTACCAAAGATATATAGTCTTGTTAATTTTAATGATTTATATATTATGGCTATTCCAAACGAATACTCCGAGTCAGTAATTGCGTACAACAATTTGAAGCAGAGGAAAGTAACTGTTTTTGATAAAACTTCAAAAGGGGAAAAAGGCAATGAACTTTATTCAATAATCACAGTTGCAGTTGGCGAATGGTCAAAGCATCCAACAAAAGAGTACTCGATCCTAAAAAGAAATGACAGCTTAGTATATGCCTATAACATAACCTCTTCTGGTTTAGCAAAAGGTATTACGCCGGAAAAGCTTGCTTCAAATTTAAAAATCATCAAACAGGGAGGTTAATGCTTTGAAAAAAGTACTTGTAGCAGAGGACGAAGCATCAATCAGAGAGTTTATTGTAATTAATCTTAAAAGAAGTGGTTATGATGTTGTTGAGGCGGAAAATGGTGCTGAAGCATTAAGGGAATATGACGCAAACAATGGAGATTTTGATGTTGTACTTCTTGATATTATGATGCCTGAAATTGATGGTATTGAGGTTTGTAAACAGCTTCGCAAAAGGAGCATCAGCGTGGGCATAATTATGCTTACCGCAAAGACACAGGAAATGGACAAGGTTACAGGGCTTCTTGTTGGAGCAGATGACTATGTCACCAAGCCTTTTTCGCCAGCAGAACTAATGGCAAGAGTAGACGCAAGTTATAGGCGAGTTGTTATGAATAGGACAACAACGGACACTCAGCACGATAAGAAAGATAGAATCGAGCTTGGCGAATTTATTCTTGACATAAGAAGCAGAACGCTTAAAAAGAACCTAAAACCAATTGACCTTACACAGGTTGAATTTCAGATAATGGAATACTTTTTTCAAAATCCTGGGGCAGCACTTGACAGAACAGATATTCTTAACGAGGTCTGGGGCAGCTCATATTTTGGTGAAGAAAAAGTAGTAGATGTTAATATTCGCAGGCTCAGAATGAAAGTTGAAGATGACCCTTCTGCACCAAAACATTTGGTTACAATCTGGGGTATGGGATATAAATGGGTTGAATAATTTTTTGAAATATCTTTTTCGGAGGTGAAAATATTGAGGTTAAAAGGCATTACGAAAAGATGGACAATTAATACACTGCTCGTAGTAGTAATAATTCTATCTTTTTTTACAGGCATATTAATGCTGATGCTTCATGTATATTATTACGATACAGTTAACCTTAAGTTGAGTTCACAATACTCCGACAGTGTTGCAAACTTTTTTTCAGTTTACACAGGAGGCACAGATGACAGATTTGAAACAGGAGCCAGAGAGTTTGTAGAAAATTTTTCACAAAAAGATTCAATTGAAGTTTGGGTAATTGACAAAAACGGTAATGTTGCAATTTCTTCAAGCGGATTTGAAATAAATGATGCAGAAATAAATGAATATGAGCAGGCTTTAGCTTCAAAAACCCGCATAGGTGAGTTTAAAGGAAAGCTTGAATCTGGTGAAAAGGTCATGGCAATGACTTTTTTGTTGCCAATGGTAAATAATGAAAACACAGGTGCAATCAGATACATGATTTCGCTTGAAAATATAGACAAGCAGTTGTTTCAGATACTACTTATCGCAGTTCTTGTTATTGGAATAATTATTATAATGGTAACGATTTCTGGAATGTTCTTTATTCAGTCCATTGTTAATCCTGTAAGAGAGATAAATGAAACAGCAAGGCAAATTGCAAAGGGCGAATTGGGAGCAAGAATTGAGAGCAGACAGTTTGATGACGAAATAGGAGAATTGTGCGAAACAATTAACTATATGGCATCTGAAATAAGTGCTACCGATAAAATGCGAAATGACTTTATTTCTACAGTATCGCATGAAATGAGAACACCATTAACAGCAATAAAAGGCTGGGGTGAAACTCTTCTTCAAATCGAAGATACAGACCCGGCACTTACAAAAAGAGGAATTGAAGTTATAATAAATGAATCTACAAGGCTTACAGGAGTCGTGGAAGATTTGCTTGACCTCTCAAGGCTTATGAATGGCAGATTTTCCTTTAGAGTTGAAAAAATTGATGTACTTGCAGAACTTGATGAAGCTGCATTTGTATTTAAAGACCGTTCAATGAGAGAGGGAATAGAACTAATATATAATGTTCCGCATACACCTGCTCCAATGGACGGTGATGCCAACAGGATAAAGCAAGTTTTTGTAAATATTCTTGACAATGCCTTTAAATATACAAAACAAGGTGGAAAAATAACCGTTTTTGCGGAGATTATTGATGAAAAAGTAGAAGATGGACATTGCACTCTTAAAATATATGTTCAAGACACAGGCTGTGGAATTGCAAAAGAAGATTTGCCAAGAATAAGAGAAAAATTCTACAAGTCTAATATTTCTGTTCGAGGAGCTGGAATTGGTCTTGCAGTTTGCGAAGAGATAATGAAGCTTCATAACGGAAATTTTGAAATTGATAGTGAAATTGACAAAGGCACGCTTGTAACATTATGCCTGCCAATAGACAAAGTTGAGTTGTCAGAAGAGCCTCCAATAACATATTTGGAGGAAAGGAGTACAGACGATGAGTAAAAAAATAGCAACAAGTGTTGGTGGACAAGCGTTAATTGAAGGAATAGTTATGCGTGGACCAAAAGGTTCTGCAATGTCTGTTCGTCTTCCAAACGGAAAAATTGAAACAACCAATAAGGAAACAAAACAATTAAAGGATAAGTACAAAATTTGTGGAGTTCCACTTATTCGCGGAGTTGTTGGATTTGCCGAGTCGATGATATTTGGCTATAATTGTTTAATGGAATCGGCAGAAAAAGCAGGGCTGGATGATGACAACGAAGAAAATATGTCAAAGTTTGACAAATGGCTAACTGAAAAGTTCGGAGATCACATTATGACTTTTATCGGAGTGATTTCTGCGATTCTTGGAGTTTTGCTTTCTATCGGACTTTTCTTTTATCTTCCAGTTTACCTTGTTGATATGTTTGATAAATATGTTACAGGCAACACGCTTTCAGGTTGGCATCCGCTTTTTGAAGGAATTATAAGAATTGTAATTTTTATCGCATATGTTGCACTCGTTTCACAAATGAAGGATATCAAACGAGTATTTATGTATCATGGTGCTGAGCATAAAACAATTTTCTGCTATGAAAACGGTGAAGAATTAACAGTTGAAAATGTTAGAAAATATACAAGATTTCACCCAAGATGTGGAACAAGCTTTATTTTTGTAATGATGATAATAGGAATAGTTTTATCAACCTTACTTATCATGATTTTTCCAACACTTGGTGATATAAGATGGGTTTGGACAATTATAAAACTTTTGCTTCTTCCTTTAATAATGGGAATTGGATATGAGTTTATTAAATATGCAGGAAAAAATGAAAACCTGTTTACAAAAATCGTTTCTGCACCCGGTCTTTGGATGCAAAGACTAACAACAAAAGAGCCGACAGATGACATTATTGAAGTTGGCATAGAGTCACTTAAAGCAGTTATCGCATCAGAAGAAACTAAAATTATTCAACCTAAAGACACAAACGATAACCTTGGTGACGAGAAATCACAATGAAATATGTTGAAGTATATAGATTTGGGCTAATGAGATTAAAAGAAAATAATATTGATAATGCAGATTTTGACAATAGAATTCTTTTTGAAAACTGCTTTGGTATGGGTAGAAATCAGTTCGCGATTAATGGAGAAAACCAAGCTGATGATGATTTAATAAAGAAGTTCTTGAAAGATATAGAACTAAGAATAGATGGGCAACCACTTCAATATATAATTGGAAATTGGGAGTTCATGGGGCTTAGTTTTAATGTTGGGAAAGGAGTTCTTATTCCAAGAGAGGAAACAGAAATCCTTGTTAATACCGCATTGGATTATCTTAAAAATCGAAGTAACAAAAAAGTTGTTTTTGACCTTTGCTCTGGCAGCGGTTGTGTTGGAATTTCAGTCGCATATTTTTGCAAAAATTGTGATGTTTATCTCATCGAAAAATCACTTGAAGCATTACAATATCTCAAAAAAAATGTTGAAATGTTTGGGCTTGAAAATATCTTTGTGATTAATGGTGACATAACAAATGGTTTTGAATCATTTAACCTGCCAAATCCAGATATAATACTTTCAAATCCTCCATATATTAAATCAGATGAAATAAAAACCCTGCAAATAGAAGTAAGGCTTGAGCCTGAAATAGCGCTCGATGGCGGAGAAGATGGATTGTATTTTTACAGAATATTGGAACAAAAATGGGCGCCAAGTTTAAATAAACATGGTATGATGGCTGTAGAAATTGGAGATAATCAAGATAAAGAAGTTTGCAAAATTTTTGAACAAAAATTTAAAACTATTCGTCAAAAACAGGATTTTAGCAAAATAATTAGGGTAATTCAAGCTTTAAGATAAAAAAACGCACATAATTTTCAATTATATATTGACGATTTAGCCTTTTTACTGTAATCTTTTAATGATAGGAAATTTGTTTTGATTTTCTAAATTTAAATATTTTTAATATATTCTTTTATTTTATATGGTATGACCACATGGATAGCTGCACAGATATTGTGGTCAGTTAATTATCAGTTGTGCAGAGATTGGCGGAAACTATGCTTTTATCAGCAATAAGAAATGGAGATATGCTATCTATATTTGTAAGCTTGGCTGCTTCTGCATTTGTTATTTTTTGTACCTTGCCTGTGCATGAATTTGCACACGCATTTGTTGCCGCAAAGCTTGGCGATGATACTGCAAAACTTCAAGGAAGATTAACAATAAATCCAATGGCACATATTGACCCATTTGGTGCAATCATGCTTGCCATTTTTGGCTTTGGTTGGGCTCATCCAGTTCCTGTAAATGAACGCAATTTTAAGAATAGAAAATCAGGTGTGGTTCTAACTTCGCTTGCAGGTCCAGTTGCGAACATTTTAATGTCATTTATTATGCTATTATTACTTCAAATAATATTTACATTTAGCTCTGGTGTATCAATTTTCACAAAAGCTATTTATATCTTTTTAACCTATGCAGCTCAGATTAATGTGATGCTTGCAGTATTTAACCTTTTACCGATTCCACCGCTTGACGGGTATCGTGTGCTGTCTGTGTTTTTGCCTCCGCATATATATTATAAGGTAATGCAGTACGAACAGTATATTATGATTGGCATTATGATTCTTATTTTCACAAGAGCTTTAACCCGTCCGTTAAATTATCTTTCAAACTTGCTCTATTCTCTTCTATTTAAACTAACAAGTTTGCCATTTATGGCATTTTAAAAGGGATTGTTGAAATGGAAAAAATCTCTTACAAATTAGAAGTATTTGAAGGTCCAATGGATTTGCTGCTGCATCTTATCAGTAAGCATAAATTAAATATAAATGATATTCCAATTTTTGAATTGGTCGAGCAATATATTTCGTATGTTCGTCAGATGCAGGAAAGCGACATGGGCGTTGCAAGTGAATTTCTTGAGATGACTGCTCGGCTTGTATACATTAAAACGGTTTCGTTACTTCCTGTACATGAGGAAGCGGAAGCATTAAAGTCTGAGCTTACAGGAGAGCTTCTGGAATACAGAGATTGTCAGCTAATGGCTGGCAAGCTTTCAGAAAATGCCCTTGGGTTTGAATTGTTTCCGAAACCTCCGCAAGAGTTTGAAAAAGACACATCATATAATTGCCTTCATGAAATGCAGGAGCTTTTATTGGCATATATTTCAGCAGTGGGAAAAGGTCAACGCAAACTTCCACCACCAGTTGAATCATTTACTAATTTAATTTCAACAAAAATTGTGTCAGTTTCCTCAAAAATATTATTTGTACTCAGACGAGTGCTAAAAAATAATAGTCAAAAAGTAAACTCCCTATTTGAATCATCTGAAAGTCGTTCAGATATGGTTGCAATATTTCTCGCTGTACTTGAGCTGCTAAAGGCAAAAAGAGTTACCGTTAATGGTGAGGGCGATGAAATGTTTATTGAATTGTCCGAAGGAGCTGAAGTTCTTGAACGCAAGTAAAATGCAAGCAGCAATTGAGGCGGTGCTTTTTGCTTCAGGAGAGCCAATACATATTAAAAAGCTTGCAGAAGTAATTGAAGTTGAGGTTGAGGAAGCACAGCAACTTCTTCTTAATCTTGAAGCTCAGCTGGATGAAAGGCAAAGTGGCATTTGTCTTTTAAAATTACAGGATAAATATCAGCTTTGTACAAGAACAGAATTTGCACAGCAGGTTAGGTCAGTTCTTGACATTAGACGCAACACTCCGCTTTCACAGGCAGCATTTGAAGTTTTAGCTGTTGTAGCATATAATCAGCCTGTCACAAAATCTTTTGTAGAGCAGGTGAGGGGCGTCGATTGCTCAGGAGTAATGGCATCGCTAAGCCAAAAAGGTCTGATTGAAGAAAAAGGAAGATTGGATTTACCGGGAAGGCCTTTAATTTATGGCACAACACCTGAGTTCTTAAGGTGTTTTTGTATATCTTCACTTGACGAGTTACCGCCTTTACCAAATTCCGAAACAGAAGTTGAAGATTCAGAAAAAGGTGAAGAGAAACAAACTCTTGTTGAAGAAAATGAAGAGAATAATGAAACAGTCAATTCATTATAGTAATGATATTTCACAAATTAAATTATAAAACAAGGGAGGTGTTGATTATTGATTGTACTTAAAATAATTGGCTGGATTATACTGGTTATTTTGGCACTTCTTCTTTTAGCACTTGTTGTTACTGTTTTGCTTTTATCCATAAAATTAACTCTTGGACTTGATTTAGGACAAAGCGGTACAAAAGTCAGGTTAAAATGGGGATTTTTCAAATTAAACCTTTATCCTGAACAGTTTACCCCTGAGAAAATGGAGTATTACAAATCAAAAATTGAATGGCTGAAGCAAAAGTTTGGCCCAATAATTGATAAGTTTAAATCCAAACAAGAAAAGAAAAAAGCCGAACAGGAAGAACAAGAAGAGCCACAGCAGGAAACTGATTTTGATGATGTTTGGGCAAAGGTCAAGGCTTTTGACTTTGAAGGTGCTTTTGCAAAGGCAAGGAGTATATACTTCCGCCTTGGAGCGTTTGAAGGAATTGTTGAACTACTTCAATACATTGCATCCAAAACTAAAAGTATGATAGCCAAAATTTTGAAGAAAATCGTAATCAAAGAATTGTTTGTCGACTTGACTGTTGCTGGAGATGATGCAGCCGATACTGCAATTAACTATGGAAAGACCTGCGCAACAGTATTTCCATCTATTGGTGTTATATGTACAAACATGAAAGTTCGGGAATATGATGTTGAAATTGAACCGGATTTTCTTGCAAGAAAATGTACAGGAGATTTACACGCGGTTATTGCCTTCAGGCCAATCTTTATATTAATGGCATTAATGGGCTATGGTATAAAGGTTATGAATAAGATTATTTTCAAACTGCTTTTCTCTCGCGGTGAGAGCAATGAAAATATAAATGAGAATGGAACGAAAAAAGAAAAAATAAAATTAGGTGGTGCTTAAAATGAAAGAACAAACATCTGCAGCAGGAATCCTTGGAACAACAATTGAAAAAGTAAGAAGCTTGGTTGATGTCAGCACAATCATTGGTGAGCCAGTATATACTGAGGAAGGGCTTACAATAATTCCTGTATCAAAAGTTACATATGGCTTTGCATCTGGCGGTGCTGATTTCCCTTCAAAAAGCAATCAGGAGCTTTTTGGCGGCGGCGGCGGCGCTGGCGTAACAATCACTCCAGTAGCATTCTTGCTTATTAATAATGGTGAAGTTTCAATTAAGCAAATCACAGCTTATGACAATGCAGCCGAGAGAATGGTTAGCCTTGTTCCAGATATGTTTGATAAGGTAACAGGTCTTATCAACAAGACAAAAAGTGAAATTGAATAATAATTTTTAATTGATTTTTTAGCGACCGCCTGCATATTTATTAAAATGGCAGGTGGTTGTTTTGTTTAAAAAAATCAGTTTAACAGTGTTGTTATTAATGTGCGGTTTCGTTTTTTCTTCAAATGTTGAAGCCTTAGATGTTTCTGCAAAATCAGCAGTAATTATTGAAGCAAATAGCAGAAATATTATATTTGAAAAGAACGCACACGAAAAGTTGCCAATGGCAAGCACAACAAAAATAATGACATCACTTATTACCCTTGAAGCAGGCATTCCAAATGATGTATTTCGACCAACTGATGAAATGCTAATGGTTGAAGGCACATCAATGGGGCTTCTTGCAGGGGATACAGTTACTGTAAAAAATCTTGTTTACGGAATGCTTTTGTCCTCTGGAAATGACGCTGCTAATTGTGCTGCAATAAAAGTTGGAGGTAATCTTCAAAATTTTGCAAAGATTATGAATAAGCGTGCAAAAATAATTGGTATGGATGAAACAAATTTTGTCACACCTTCTGGTCTTGATGCAAAAGAGCATTATTCAACAGCATATGATATGTCACTACTTGGTGCGGAGGCAATAAAGAACCCAGCTTTTCGTGAAATCTGTTCTTCAAAAAGTGCGCGTATAAGTTTTGGAAATCCGCCTTATATGAGGATGCTTTCTAATCACAACAATTTATTAAATACATATCCATATGCGATAGGTATTAAAACGGGGTACACTAAAAAGAGTAATAGATGCCTTGTGTCAGCAGCTCAAAAAGACGGCGTAATGCTTGTCGCGGTAACTTTAAATGCTCCAAATGATTGGAACGATCACAAAGAAATGTTTGATTATGGATTTTCACAGTATTCAAGTGTGCCTTTGGACTCGAATCTTTCTGATGTCATTCTTAATGTAATTGGCTCAAAAACAAAACAGCTTCCAGTAAAATGTGCTAATGAACCAAAAGCAGCTTTAATGAATGGCAGGAGTGGAGAAGTTGTAAAGAAAATATTTTTAAAGCAATTTGAGTATGCTCCAATTGTAGAGGGAAAAATTGTTGGTGTGATGTGTTATTATTTAGATGATAAACTATTATATGAAACGCCAATCGTAACAACAACATCAGCAGAGTCAAACACAATAGTAAAAAATGATAGTCAAAAGAAATCGTTTTTAAAAGAACTTTTTGAAAAGTTTAAGAAATGAGGAAATAAAAATGACTGATGAGAAAATCAGGCTTCAAAAATATCTTGCAGAGTGTGGCATTGCTTCAAGACGAAAATCAGAAGAGCTAATTACAGAAGGCAAGGTTAAGGTTAATGGAGTTAAAGCTCAAATAGGAGATAAAGTTAACCCCAAAAAAGACATGGTTTCAGTTAACGGAAGAAAAGTAATTAAAGAGCAAAAAATGCATTATATTATGCTTCACAAACCGAGAGGATTCATTACCACAATGAGCGACGAAATGGATAGAAAATGTGTGGCTGAACTAATCAAGGATATAGATGCAAGAGTTTATCCCATCGGACGACTTGATAGAGAGTCTGAGGGGCTTTTGCTATTTACAAATGACGGTGAATTTGCCAATGCGATGACTCACCCAACAAAGCATGTTCCAAAAACATACAGGGTAACAGTAAGACCAGATATAACTGAAGAACAAATAACAAAGCTAATGACAGGCATGATGATTGACGGAAGAAAAACAATGCCAGCAGAAGTAAAAGTTATCACTAAAGAACCAAACAGAGTTGTTGTTGAAATAATAATTTGTGAAGGTCGAAACAGACAGATAAGAAAAATGTGCGAAGAGCTTGGACTTGATGTTGCAAGGCTTAAACGCACAGCTGTTGGAACAATAAGACTTGGAATGTTGCCGCAGGGCAAATGGAGAGATTTGACAGATGAGGAAGTAAAAACGCTTATGCGTGCTGCAAATATGAATAAAAAAGGAGGAGAATAAGTTTTATGTTCAGTTTTTTATCAACCGAGAAGTCGTTGGCGGATGAGTTGTTTAAACAAAAGAATATCAAGACAACGCAGACATCAATGGCTGTACAGGCATTTAATAGTTCTGATGATAAAATTTATGGCTACTGTTTTTTTGACTTTAGTGGATTAACGGCAACAATTATTTCTCTTGAATGTTCAGATGAATATCACTTTTTGCCAGAATGTCTTATAAAATCGGCACTTAATTATGCCGCTAATAGAGGTGCATTTATTGCTGAATGTAATAATATTAACCTTGAAAAAGAACTTATTAATTTGGGATTTGCTTTTGATGGAGAAAAATATTCTTCTGAGATTCCAAAATTAATGGCAGGTTCATGTGCTTCATGTTCCCAAAAAAATATTAAAGAAATTGACAAACACATATAAAAATTGATACAATATAACGAACAATACAAGTAAAATGCTGTTTGCAAATACTTGTAATGAAGGAGTATACAATTAATGATTAAAAGTATGACAGGATATGGAAGTGCCAATGCTGAAATTGACTCAATGATTGTAACCGTTGAGATTAAAAGTGTTAATCACCGTTATTTTGAACTTAATTCAAGAATTCCAAGAGCTTATGGCTTTCTTGATGAAAAGATTAAAAGCTATCTCCAAAGCGTTATCTCAAGAGGAAAGATTGAATGTTATATCCAAATTGAAGCACTTGACAGTGATGATGTAGTCGTAAGAGTTAATCATTCACTTGCAAAGAGTTATATTGATGCTTTAAACGAGCTGGCACAAAGATATGATATAAGGAACGACATATCCGTATCCTCTCTTTCAAGATACTCAGATATTTTTTCTGTGCATAAAGCACAGGCAGATGAGGACAAGATTTGGGCTGCGGTTAAGCCAGTTCTTGAGCAAGCGGCCAACTCTTTTATAAGTATGAGAGAGCGTGAAGGTCAGAAGCTAAAAGAAGATATTCTAAGCAGAGCAAATACAATTCTCGAAGGCGTTGAGTTCGTCGAGAAGCGTTCGCCTGAAACTGTTAAGGAATATAAGCAAAAGCTTGAAATAAGGATTAAAGAACTTATAGCTGATGCTCATATTGACGAGCAGAGATTACTTACAGAGGCCGCAATTTTTGCAGACAGAACTGCAGTTGATGAAGAAACAGTTAGACTAAGAAGCCACATTGAACAGCTTTATTCAATGTTTGAAGATGAAGTTGCAGTCGGAAGAAAAATGGACTTTTTAGTACAAGAAATAAATCGTGAGGCAAATACAATAGGTTCAAAGGCACAGAATGTTGAAATAGCTGGAAAAGTTTTGATTATTAAGGCAGAGGTTGAAAAAATCAGAGAACAGGTACAGAATATAGAATAATTCTCTGGGAGGAAGTTTCATGAAACTTATTAATATAGGATTCGGGAACATGATAAATGCCAATAGGCTTGTCGCTATTGTAAGCCCTGAATCCGCACCTATAAAAAGAATAATCCAGGATTGTAAAGAGAGAGGAACTCTTATTGACGCAACTCACGGAAGAAGAACCAGAGCAGTAATCATTACTGATAGTGATCATGTTATTCTTACTTATCTGCAATCTGAAACAGTTGCCAATCGTCTTAATTATGACGATGATGAAATTGACGAGGAGGCAGATGATGAATAGCAAAGGCGTACTTCTTATTCTTTCAGGACCTTCCGGTTCGGGAAAGGATACTGTCCTTTCAGAACTATTAAAACAGGATAGCGATATTGTCGTTTCTTTATCTTTGACAACCAGAAAGCCAAGAAAAGGTGAAGTAAATGGACAGCACTACATATTTGTTTCTGTTCAGGAATTTGAGGAAAACATCAAGAACGGAAAAATGATAGAATATGTAAAATATGGCGAGAATTATTATGGCACACCAAAGGACCCTATCGACCATTGGCTGGCTGATGGTAAAACGGTCATACTAAGAATAGAAGTTCAGGGAGCCGATAAAATAAGAGAAATTTATCCTGGGGTTATCAGCGTGTTTCTTATGCCTCCTTCTGTTGAAGCGTTGCACAGCCGCCTTAAAGGCAGAGGATCCGAAAATGATGATGCAATAAAACGCAGAATGGAAATAGCAAAGGGCGAAATGCTTCGGGCATCTGACTATGACTATATTGTTGTTAACGATCGTTTGGCCGATGCGGTTAACTACACACTTGATGTAATTCATAGGCACAGATAAAATATAATTTATTGTAATTTAATTATCAGTTAATTTTTAGTACACAAGTTTAATTTAAAATATAACCATAATGAAAGGTGGATAATTTAAATGCTTAATCCAGATTTAAGAGGAGTTTTAACAAACCGCATAAGTAGATATTCATTGGTAACTGCAACTGCAAAAAGAGCAAGAGAGATTTCAGAAAAGATTGAAGAAGATAAAGCAATTGTTATTGAAAAACCAGTATCACTTGCACTTGAAGAAATTCTTACAGGGGACTATTATATTGTAGAACCTGAAGAAATCAGAAATATATAGGCAAATTAATCTACAGTCAATTTTATTGGCTGTTTTACTTTAACGGAGGTCATTCCCCATGCAAGAGGTGATGATTGCTTCTGTAGCGTTAGAAAATGTCGCATATGATTTTGATAAACCATACGACTATCTTGTTCCAGAAGAGCTTAAAAACGAGCTTGAAAAAGGCAGTAGAGTTATGGTGCCTTTTGGAAATGGGACTGCAAAAAGACAAGGCATTATAATTAAATTGTCACTTTCGCAACCACAAAAAAAAATGAAGAGTATTTCAGCGGTGCTTGACAAGGCACCGCTTGTTAATAGTGAGATGCTTGATCTTGCAATTTATATAAAAGAACGAACATTTTGCACTTTATTTGATGCCGTAAAGCTTTCGTTGCCAACTGGAATTAATCTTAAAACAACTGTTTCATACATAGCTGTTGTTGGCTTTGATAGTGATAAAATAGAACAATTAAAGTCAGATGAAAGACAAGTGATGGAATACCTGATTAATAAAAGGGTATATGTAAGCAAGAAAAAAATCATTTCAGAAATGGGATTTTTGGAAGAAAATGATGTCCTTGAAAGGCTTTTAAAAAAAGAGCTTGTTTTGAGAAATTATGATGCTGTTCGAAAAATTAACGATGCATCGGTTAAAATGGTTAGACTTGCTATTAGTGGCAACGAACTCGAGGAGGCAATTGCAAAGCTTACTAAAAAGCAGAAGAGCGTTATAAATCTTCTAATTGATGTAGGCAGTGCCTCTGTTAAAGAGATTTGTTACTTTACTGGTGTCACTTCCGCTGTAATAAATGCAGTCGAAAGTAAGGGAATTGTAGAAATCTATGAACATGAGATTTTAAGAAATCCTTATGAGTCAAAAAAAGTCACAGATACCTCTGAAATTATTCTAACCCAAGAGCAACAAGCGGCATTTGAAAACTTGCTAAACCAGTATAACGAAGGTAAAGGCAGTGCATCACTACTTTATGGTATTACTGGGAGTGGAAAAACACAGGTATTCTTAAAGATGATTGATTGTGTGTCAAAAAGCGGCAGGGGCGTAATTGTAATGGTGCCTGAAATATCGCTCACTCCACAAACTCTTAATGCTTTTCATGCTCGTTATGGTGACAAGGTTGCTGTTTTTCACAGCGGTTTATCGCTTGGTGAAAGAATGGATGAATGGAAGCGGGTAAAAAGCGGACAAGCAACAATTGTTGTGGGTACTCGTTCTGCTGTTTTTGCACCGTTTGAAGATGTTGGTCTAATTATTATGGACGAAGAGCAAGAGCATACATACAAATCCGAGGCATCACCACGCTACCATGCAAGAGATGTTGCAAAATTCAGATGTGCAAGGCACAAGTCGTTATTGATACTTGCGTCTGCAACACCAAGCTTTGAAACATACACCGCTGCGAACCAAGGTAGATATACTCTTAATGAGCTGAAAAACCGGTATGGAAATGCAATGTTGCCAGCGGTTATCACAGTTGATATGTGCAAAGAAAGAGCAAATGGAAATAAATCAGAAATAAGTAAAGAACTGTATGAAAATCTGTGTGAGAATATAAAAAACAATCATCAGTCAATTCTTTTGATTAACAGAAGAGGGTACAATACTTTTGTTGCGTGCAACTCCTGTGGAGATGTTGTAACTTGTCCAAATTGCAGTATTTCAATGACATATCACAGTGCCAATGGAAGGCTAATGTGTCATTATTGCGGGTTCTCAAAGCCATTTACAGCGATATGCGATTCGTGTGGTGAAAGTGATGTACGCTATTCGGGTGCTGGAACGCAAAAGATAGAGGACGAGCTTAATGCTCTTATCCCAGAGGCAAGAGTTTTGCGCATGGATACAGACACAACAATGTCCCGCTTTTCTCACGAAAAAAAGCTTGCACAGTTTTCAAATGGTGAATATAATATAATGCTTGGTACTCAGATGGTTGCAAAAGGGCTTGACTTTGAAAATGTGACGCTTGTTGGAGTTCTTTCAGCTGACCAGCAGATATATAACGACGATTTTAAAAGTATGGAACGCACCTTCGATTTGCTGACGCAGGTTGTAGGAAGGTCTGGAAGAGGAAATCTTGAGGGGAAAGCAATAATCCAGACAATCGTGCCAGAAAATGAAGTAATCAAGCTTGCTGCAAGGCAGGACTATGAAGCCTTTTACAACACAGAAATGATGATAAGAAAAGCAATGATATATCCACCTTATTGTGATTTGTGTGTTATTGGATTTGCAGGAATAAAAGAAGTTCAGACAAGAGCGGCTTCAAAAGTGTTTTTGGAAAAGCTAAAAGAAAAAGCACAAACTGAGTATAAAGATGAAAAGCTTATCGTTCTTGGCCCAATGCCAAGCAGAGTTGCAAAAGTAAACAATAAGTACAGATACAGGATTATTGTCAAATGCAAAAACACATCAAACTTTAGAAATCTTATTTCAGAACTTTTGATAGAATTTGGAAAAGATAAAAGATTTAAAACTATAACGGCTTTTGCCGATATTAATCCTGAAAATATATTTTGATTTCATACATGAGAGGATGGTATTTAGTGGCACTACGCAATATAGTTATAAAGGGTGACCCATTATTAAAAAAGAAAAGCAGGGTTGTAGAAGTTTTTGATGATAGGCTTATACAATTGCTTGATGATATGGCAGAAACGATGTACAAGGAAGAGGGTTGCGGTCTTGCAGCAGTGCAGGTTGGAATTCTAAAAAGAGTTGTTGTTGTTGATGTTGGAGAGGGACTTTTAGAGCTTATTAACCCTGAGGTTATCTCGGAAGAAGGCGAGCAAAACGAAGCAGAAGGATGTTTGTCTTTTCCAGGTGAAAACGGAATTACTTCCCGACCAGCAATTGTAAAAATAAAAGCTCAAAACAGGAATGGTCAGTGGTGTGTTTATAAAGGCGAAGAGCTTAAGGCTCGTTGCTTCTGTCACGAAATTGACCACCTTAATGGTATAGTATTTACAGATAGGCTTATTAAGACCGAAAAAGAGGTGTAGTGCTTGAAAATAGTTTTTATGGGAACTCCTGAGTTTGCCGTTCCTTGCCTTAAACGATTAATCAATGATGGACATGATGTTGTGGGTGTTTTTACACAACCCGACAAACCAAAAGGCAGAGGATATACACTAACTCCTCCACCAGTAAAAGAAATCGCTATTGAAAATAATATTATAGTTTTTCAGCCAATAAAATTAAAAGACGGAGAAGCATTTGATATTTTAAAAAAGCTTAATCCTGAACTTATTATTGTTGTAGCATATGGCAAAATTTTGCCACTTGATATTTTGGAATTGCCACAGTTTGGTTGTATCAATATTCACGCCTCTATTTTGCCAAGATACAGAGGAGCAGCACCAATTCAATGGTCTGTAATTAATGGTGACAAAAAAACCGGTGTAACATCAATGTACATGGAGCAGGGGCTTGATACTGGAGATATGCTTATAACAGGAGAAACAGACATAGGCAAAAATGAAACGGCAGGCGAGCTGCACGACAGGCTTTCATTAATGGGTGCCGATGTATTGTCAGAAACAATTAAAAAACTACAAAATGGTGAATTATCAAGGAAAAAACAGGACGACAGTCTTTCAACTTATTCTCCAATGCTTGATAAGTCACTTTGTCCGTTAGATTGGAATGAAACTGCACAAACTATTCATAATAAAATTAGAGGACTTAGTCCTTGGCCTGTTGCAACTGCACTTTTTGATGGAAAAATTTTAAAAATACATGAATCAGTTCTTTCAGAGCAACAGGGTTCTAAGCCAGGTGAAGTTGTAGCTTCGGATAAAAGTCTTGTTGTATCTTGCGGCGATGGCAAATGTATTGAAATTTTACAGCTTCAAGCTCAAGGTTCAAAGAAAATGTCTGCACAAGATTTTTTAAGAGGACACAAAATAGAAAAAGGTTCGATTTTAAAATAATTTAGAGGTGAAATTAAGTTATGAGATTTTTATATATGGACTATTATTATTTAGTGCTTGTTGTACCGGCACTTTTACTTGCACTCATAGCACAATTTAAAGTTAAGTCAACATTTTCAGCATATTCAAATATAAGAAGTCAAAGAGGTCTGACAGGTGAGCAGGCAGCTCGTCAGGTGCTTTCACATTATGGCATCAACGATGTTAATATTGAGATGGTAAATGGTAAGCTTACTGACCATTATGACCCAAGAGATAATGTCATTAGACTTTCTCAAGATGTTTATTCAAGCACTTCCATTGCTGCCATAGGCGTTGCTTGTCACGAGGCAGGTCACGCAGCACAGCACGCTCAAGGTTATGTGCCAATTAAAATTAGAAATGCAATACTTCCAATATGCAATATTGGTTCAACTCTTGGTTTCCCTCTTGCTATAGCGGGAATTATCTTTAGCTTTGAGCCTTTAATATCAATTGGACTTTTACTCTATGCACTCGTTGCAGTATTTCAGTTTGCGACTTTACCTGTCGAGTTCAATGCAAGTAGCAGAGCCATAAAAGTTATTGATGAAGCAGGAATCTTGAATGATGATGAGGCAAAAGGTGCAATAAAGGTTCTTAAATCCGCAGCGATGACATATGTTGCAGCACTTACGGTTTCAATTGCAAACCTTTTAAGACTATTTATGCTTGCAAACAATAGAAGGGATTAATTTATGAAGACAGCACGACAAACTGCATTTGAAATACTAATTAAAATTAATAGGGACAATGCTTTTTCTAACCTTGCAATTGATGCAAAGCTTAATAATTGTGAGTTGAATGCAAAGGATAAGTCTTTGGCTACAGCAATTGTATATGGCGTGTTGGAACGAAGGTTAACTCTTGATTATGTTGCATCGCTTTATTTAAAACAATCTATAAATAAACTAAAACCAGAAGTTTTAACAGCCTTAAGAATTGGTGTTTTTCAGTTGCTTTTTATGAACAAAATTCCAAATTCAGCAGCAATTAACGAAAGTGTTCAGCTTGTTAAAAAAAATGGTTGCACATATGCCAGCGGGCTTTTAAACGCAGTTCTAAGAAAAGTTTGTGAAAATGGTCTTTCTGTTCCAGACTACGATAAAGATAAGTTGCTTTATTATAGTATAAAATATTCTTGCCCAACACAGCTTGTAGCTATGTGGCTTAAAGCATATGGCGAGGAAAACACAAAACAAATTTTAGCAGAGTCAATTGGTCCTGCTCCAACAGTTATCAGAGTTAATACACTTAAAACTAATAGTCAAGACCTAATAAAAATACTTGCCGAGCATGGTGTTACAGCTAAAATTTGCAATGAAGTTGAAGATGCACTAATTCTTGACAGAGCGGGTTCTGTAGAAAGCATATTAGCATATAAAAATGGGCTTTTCCATGTTCAAGATACCGCTTCTCAAATATGTTGCAAAGCACTTGATGTAAGCTATGGACAAACTGTGTTTGATATGTGTGCTGCCCCTGGAGGAAAAAGCTTTACATTGGCACAAAAAATGAAAAATCAAGGGAAACTGTTTTCATTTGACCTTTATGAGTCAAGAATAAAATTGATTGAAGAGGGTGCACAGCGACTTGGAATAACAAACCTAACTTCAAATTTGCTTGACGCCTCAGTTTACAATGAAAATATTGGAATGGCTGATAAAGTTCTCTGTGATGTACCTTGCTCTGGACTTGGAATTATAAGAAGAAAGCCAGAAATAAGATACAAAGCTTTAGAAAATATTGACAAATTGCCCAATATACAGTACCATATACTCCAAACTTCCGCAAAATATGTTAATCAAGGTGGAACGCTTCTTTATTCTACTTGTGCTTTAAATCCCAAGGAAAATGATGAGGTTTGCGACAGGTTTTTACAGGAACATAAAAATTTCAAATTAGTAAGACCTATGACAGAAATTAACACTTATAACGCTGAGTCTAACTATTTGACCCTTATGCCACATATAAATAATTCAGATGGTTTCTTTATAGCTACATTTATCAGGACGGAGTGAAATTGTGAGCAAGGCTGATATAAAATCGATGACATTAGACGAGCTTAAAAAAGCTGTTTTAGATTTAGGTCAACCACAGTTTCGTGCTGGTCAGATTTATTCATGGCTTCACCAAAAAGATGCACAGAGTTTTGATGAAATGACAAACCTTTCAAAAGACTTTAGGCAGGTTCTTTTCGAAAATTTTGAGCTTTTAAACTGTACTATTGAAAAAAAGCTTTCTTCCGAGTATAATAATACAGTCAAATATCTTTTTAGGCTTAATGACGGCGAATATATTGAGTCTGTTGTTATGGAATATAAATATGGATACACTATATGTATTTCTACTCAGGTAGGGTGTAAAATGAAGTGCTCCTTTTGTGCTTCCGCCTTGGATGGCTTTTCAAGGAACCTTTTACCGGCGGAAATGCTCTCACAAATATACACAGCACAAAATGATATGAATATTCGTATCTCACATATCGTATTGATGGGTATGGGGGAACCACTTGATAATTACGACAATGTAATGCGTTTTCTTTCACTTATAACAGGTGAACAAGGTGCAAATGTCAGTTCAAGGCATATTTCGCTTTCAACTTGTGGAATAGTACCGCAGATATATAAATTAATGGAGCAAAAGCTTCAAATTACGCTCTCTGTATCTCTTCATGCACCAAGTGATGCAATTCGTTCTAAGATAATGCCCGTTAACTTAAAGTGGGGTGTAGAGGAATTGCTTAACGCGTGCCGTTGCTACACGGATGCAACTTCTCGCAGAATTTCATTTGAATATGCGATGATAAGCGGTGTTAATGATACCGATGAATGTGCAGTTCTTCTTGCAAAAAAACTTAGAGGAATGCTTTGTCATGTTAATCTTATCCCAGCAAATGAGGTAAGAGAAAATGATTATGTAAGAAGTACAAATGACCGTTTGATTGCATTTTCAAAAATATTAGAGGGCAAAGGAATAACTGTTACCATTCGTCGAAGCATGGGCGGGGATATTGACGCATCCTGTGGTCAACTTCGCAGAGGATTTAAAACAGGAGGGAACGGCATTGAAAATAGTTGCAAAAACTGATATCGGCAAAGTTAGAAGCTCAAATCAGGATTCATATGCAGCAGGTGAATTACCAAATGGTGTTGCCTGGGCTGTTGTTTGTGATGGTATGGGTGGAAATGCTGGGGGAAATATTGCAAGCTCAACTGCCGTAAAAATGATTTCTGAGCAAATAACTTCTGGTTATAGAGATGGAATGAGTACATTATCGATAAGGAATATTTTGACAGCAGCAATTCAAAATGCAAATTTGAGTATATTTGATATGTCTCGTGCAAACGAAGAATTAAAGGGCATGGGAACAACAGTTGTTGCGGCAATCGTAACAAAAAACACAGTTTGCGTTGCTCATGCTGGTGATAGTAGAGCATATTTAATTTCACATAATGGGATAACGCAGATTACAAAGGATCATTCAGTTGTACAGGCAATGGTAGAAACAGGTGAACTTACACCTGCCGAAGCAAAAGTACATCCAAGAAAAAATTTAATTACCCGCGCTCTTGGCGTAGACGACGATATAAGAGTCGATTTTAGTGAAGAGTCCATGGATAATGATGAAGTTTTGCTTATATGCACCGACGGTCTCACAAATTATGTTGAGGTCGATGACATATACAATGTAACAAGTAGTGGTAAATATTATGAATTTGCCGACACACTTGTTGAGCTTGCAAATAAAAATGGTGGCGGAGATAATATTACCGTCGTTGTAGTTGCTTATTAACATCCTTCGGAAAAGAATGGAGAGTGTATTTTATGGATAGTTATGTTGGAAAAAGACTTGATGGTCGTTATGAAATAAGGGAGATTATCGGAGTAGGCGGAATGGCTGTTGTCTATAAGGCCTATGATAATATTGACGACCGTATAGTAGCTGTTAAAATTTTAAAAGAAGAATTTCTTGCAAACGAGGAGTTCAGAAGAAGATTTAAAAATGAATCAAAAGCGATTGCTGTTCTTTCACATCCTAATATTGTAAAGGTCTATGATGTTAGTTTTGGCGATAGGCTGCAGTATATTGTTATGGAGTACATTGAGGGAATAACTCTTAAAGAGTATATTGAGCAACAAAAAGTAATCAACTGGAAAGAAGCAGTGCATTTTGCAACACAAATTTTGCGCGCACTTCAGCACGCACATGATAAAGGCATTGTTCACAGAGATGTAAAACCTCAAAATATAATGTTGCTTCAAAATGGAAATATTAAAGTAACAGATTTTGGTATTGCTCGCTTTAGCAGAAGTGAAACAAGAACAATGACAGAGAGTGCAATTGGCTCTGTTCACTATATAAGCCCCGAACAAGCGAGGGGAGAAATAACAGATGACAAGGCAGATATTTATTCTGTTGGTGTTGTACTGTATGAAATGACGACTGGCGAGCTTCCATTCCAGTCTGATAGTGCTGTATCAGTTGCAATAATGCAGCTTCAAGCAGATGCGAAAAAGCCCAGAGAAATAAATCCAAGCATTCCTCTTGGCCTTGAACAAATAACCATGAGAGCAATGCAAAAAAATCCAAAGGAACGCTATCAGTCAGCTGCAGAAATGTTGCTTGACCTTGATGAGTTCAAACGCAATCCAGCAATTAAATTTGACTACACATATTTTGTTGACACAGAGCCGACAAAGTTTTTAAGCAAACCAATACAGACTGCTATGTCAAGTTCTTTAGCCATAGATGATGAGCATGATGAGGACGAAGATGACGGTGAAGAGCGTAACAAGACCTTGCCTGTTCTTATCGGTGTCCTTTCAGCACTTCTCGTTGTTCTTTTGCTCGTAATGGGATTTTTATATTTCTTTACAGATGTCTTTAAAAGTGAAAAAATAACGGTTCCAAAATTTGTTGGTATGTCCTATGAAGATGACATAAGAAACAATCCTGAATATAAGGATTTTGAATTTGTGGTTACTAATGTAAGCAGCACAAGCTATAAGTCTGGTCAGGTTTCAAAGCAGACTCCAAATGCAAACGCTAAGGTCAAGAAAGGCACAAAAATTAAACTCGAAGTTGTTTCAGAAGGGACGACAAAGAAAATTCCCAAAATTTATGGTATAGAGATTGGCACTGCCAAGGCAATGCTAAGTGCACAGGGCTTTACAAAAGTTGAAATTATTGAGCAGTATGATGATGAGCTTGATAAGGGAACTGTCATTAAAAGTGACCCAGCCGAAGGCAAAAAGGCTGATGTATCTTCAACAATAACAATTTATGTTTCTACAGATGTAAATGGAGATGAAGTAACAGTTCCAAATGTTGTTGATATGAATATCAATGATGCTAAGACATTTATTACCAGTGCTGAACTTAAAGTCGGAGATATTAAGACAGAGGACAGCAATCGACCAAAGGGCGTTGTAATAAGCCAAAGCATCGATAATCCTCAAAAAGCAGCTAAAGGTACAAAAATAAATCTTGTAATTAGTTCTGGTACGCCAACTGTTGGAAAGGCAAGCGTTAGATTCACTTTGCCTAATGATTCTGGTGCCAATGGTAATCTTAAGATATATTTAAACAGCGAGCTTGTAAAAAATGTGAATGTATTGTTAGACGGAAAAGCTTATTCAATAACTGTTGAGGGAACAGGTGCATCAAATAGTTTTGTTGCGTCAGTTGACTCTAATAAAGTTTATGAATGTAATATTGACTTTACAAAAAATCCACCAGCAGTTCAAAGCGAGAAGACATATGCTTACGCTGTATCAAAGGAGATTCCAAATGTTGTTGGTATGACACAGCAACAGGCGATTGATACGCTCAATAATGCAGGCTTTGGAAATGTTTCAGTCTTTGAAGAAGTTTCAACCAGCTCAAATGTTGGAAAAGTCACAAGAACAGCTCCGTCATCAGGAAAAGCAAAAACAACTGATAACATTAAGGTTTATATTGGAAAGTCGTTTATCTAATCGAGGCTTAAATTATGCAACTCAGTGGACTTATTATTAAAGGAATTGGCGGTTTCTACTATGTGGAAACCGCCACTGAGATTTATGAATGTAAGGCAAGAGGTGTCTTTAGAAAAGACAAAATAACACCTCTTGTGGGTGATTATGTTCAAATTTCGGTAAACGAAAGTGCAGAAAATATAATTGATGTTATCAAAGAACGCAGAAACTATTTAAAAAGACCTCCAATAGCTAATCTTGACCAGTTGATAATTGTTGCTTCATCTTGTGAGCCAAACCCAAGCACACTTATAATAGACAAGCTTACAACTATTGCCTGTAGCAGAGATATTGAGCCAATAATTGTTCTCAATAAATCTGATTTGCAAAATGTTGACGAACTTTTTGAGATTTATACTAAGGCAGGTTTCAAGACTATTTCTGCATCTGGCAAAACAGGCGAAGGCGTTGAAGAGCTTAAAAGCTTATTAAACGGTAAAATAAGTGCTTTTACAGGTAATTCTGGGGTTGGTAAATCAACTCTGCTTAATTGCATCGACAAACGGCTTTGTCTTTCAACAGGTGAAATAAGTGAAAAGCTTGGCAGAGGAAGGCACACAACAAGGCAATCAGAACTATTTAAAGTTCAGGGTGGTTATGTTGCCGATACTCCTGGATTTTCATCTCTTGAAATTGAGAGAAATGAAGTTATAAGAAAAGACGATTTACAATACTGCTTTCCTGAATTTTCACAATATATCGGCACTTGCAAATTCTCGTCGTGTGCACATATTAATGATAAAGGGTGTCGGATTATTGAAGCTGTAAATAATGGCGGAATAAGTGTGTCCAGACACAATAGCTATAAGACTTTATACGAAGAAGCCAAAAATATAAAAGATTGGGAGCTTTAAAAGCTCTCTTTTTTTATTTTTCACACTTTTTTTATAAAAGAGTATAATGTATTAACTTAAGAGCTTAAAGCTTAAGAATTGGGAGGATATCGTATGAAAATTGTTGTTGTCAGAAGTCCCAAGGTTATCAGAGGATTATTAAAATTGATTTTTGGAATTAAAAAGCAGGAAGATTAAAGATACATAAAAATTAATAATTTAAAGCGATATATTGCCCTGAACAATAAAGAAAATCAATCTTTTGAATTTGTTCAGGACAATATATTTATAAAATATGGATTAATTAATTTACAGCTTATTTTTAAAATAAATAATAGTCAGAAAAAATGAATGATATTCTCGTTTGACTTTTTAAGCCCAATAATGTATTATAAATAATATAGTTAATTATATAAATTCATTATATGGTTGAATGTTTCTACCAACTGCCTTAACAGTTGACTATAATTAACCTGCATTTTGGCGGGATAATTGAAGTCAAAATTAGGTGGTTATTTTTTTGCCACAAATATGGAGGAATTTTTTGTGAATAAAGACATCGTAATAGTTGGGGCAGGTCCTGCGGGAATATTTACTGCTTTAGAACTTATTAGAAATGGTAGCAAAAAAAAGATTTTGATTGTTGAAAAAGGCAGAGCAATCGAAGACAGAAAATGCCCCAAAAGTAAAACGAAAAATTGTATAAATTGCAAACCATATTGTCATATAACAACTGGATTTTCAGGAGCAGGAGCCTTTTCTGACGGTAAACTTTCCTTGAGCAGTGATGTTGGAGGAGATTTACCACAGCTCATTGGCGATGAACTTGCACAGGAAATCATTGAATACACAGATGGTATTTATCTTGAATTTGGTGCAGATGAGCATATTGAAGGCGTTAGCAACATTGAAGAAGTAAAAGAAATCAGAAAGCGAGCCATTCAGGCGGGACTTAAACTTGTTGATTGTCCAATCAGGCATCTTGGAACGGAGAAGGCACAGGAGATTTACTTTGCTATTGAAAAGTATTTGCTTAAAAATGGCGTTGAAATCATGTTTGGATTTGAATGTACAAGTTTGATTATGAAGGACAATAAATGTCTTGGAGTAAATATTACAAATGGAACAGAATCCTTCGAGATTATTGCGAAGAACACAGTCGTTGCAACAGGAAGAAGAGGAGCAGACTGGCTTGAAAAGATATGTGAAGAACACCATATAGCACATGAACCAGGAACAGTTGACATTGGAGTTAGAGTCGAGGTTCGTAACGAGGTTATGGAAAAGGTAAACAATGTTCTTTATGAGTCCAAGCTTATTGGATATCCAAAGCCTTTTAAAAATAAAGTAAGAACATTTTGCCAAAATCCTGGTGGATTTGTAAGCCAAGAAAACTACGACAATGACCTTGCAGTTGTAAACGGACATTCGTTTAAGGATTTGAAGTCAAGCAATACTAACCTTGCTATTCTTTGCTCACATAATTTTAATGAGCCGTTTAATCAGCCTATTGAGTATGCTCAAAAAATTGGTGAACTTACAAATATGCTTGGAGCAGGTCATATCCTTGTTCAGCGATTTGGAGATATTCTTGATGGAAAAAGGACATGGCAAAAAGAGCTTGAGCAGTCAAATATTAAGCCAACTCTTCCAGATGCTGTTGCAGGCGATATAACAGCTGCAATGCCTTACAGAGCCATGATAAATATAATAAACTTCATTCAGGCTGTTGACCATGTTGTGCCTGGATTTGCATCTATAGAAACACTGCTGTATTCACCTGAACTAAAATTTTACAGTAATCGAGTTAAAATGGATAACAAATTCAACACAAATGTTGAATGTTTAAGCTGTCTTGGCGATTCAAGTGGCTGGACCAGAGGTCTTATGATGGCATCAGTTATGGGAGTGCTTATGGGACGCAACCTTTTAAACGGAGATTAAATAATTCTTAATTCAACTAAATAATCAAATTAATTAGAAAAAACATCAGACAGGAGCGTTATCTTATCTGGTGTTTTTTATTTACAGTAATTGTAATTATTGTATTAAAAAATTGCAATATATGATATAATTAAGTAAAGTGTTGTTATTATATTAACAGCTATATGAAATAACAAGAATGATTTTAAGAACTCCTGATAACTTATGTTAAAAGAGGTAAATCAAATGAATGAGTGTTTGAAAGTAAAAAAGACAAATTGCAAAAATTGTTATAAGTGTATTAGATATTGTCCTGTAAAATCAATCAGATTTTCTTCTGGCCATGCAAATATTAATTATAAAGATTGTATACTTTGCGGTCAATGCTTTATTTACTGTCCTCAAAATGCAAATGAAATAAGGAATGATATTGGGGTTGCTAAAAAGCTCATAGAAGACGGTTATGAGGTATATGCAAGCCTTGCACCATCATTTGTTGCAAACTATGATGGTAAAACAATTTCATCGCTTAAGAAAGCATTGCTTCAACTTGGATTTCATGATGTGCAAGAAACTGCAATTGGTGCAACAATTGTTAAAAACAAATATGCAGAGATGATTAATAGTGGAGAGCATAACATCATAATTTCATCATGTTGCCCATCTGTTAATATGCTAATTCAAAAATACTACCCAGAAGCTTTAGACTATCTTGCCAAAGTTATGTCGCCTATGCAGGCACATTGTTCTCTTATAAAAAGTAATAATATTAATGCTAAAACTGTTTTTATTGGGCCATGTATATCCAAAAAAGCAGAAGCGGACGAATCTCCGGAAACTGTTGATTGTGTATTGACTTTTGAAGAGCTTTCGGAGTGGCTTTTTATGGAAGGAATAAAACTCGAAGATGTTGAGGATGATAATTTAGACAGCGGTAAAACAAGAATGTTTCCAACAAACGGTGGTATTTTAAATACCATGGATTGTACCAACCCGGATTTTGATTATATTATCATAGATGGAGTATCTAATTGTATGTCTGCATTGGAAGACATAATTAGAGGTGGCATTTCAAACACTTTTATAGAAATGTCAAGTTGTAGTGGAAGCTGTCTTGGTGGGCCTGTAATGAAAAAAGCTCACGCTTCACCTGTGCGTGACTATTTACTCGTAAAAAATTATTCGAGTGCCAATGATTTTGATATTAAATTACCTTCAAATTTTGGATTTGACAAGATAATTAAGCCACTTAATATTGCATCTTATCCACCAGATGAAGAACAGATAACTGAAATATTACATAAACTTGGTAAATATAATTCTGAACAGGAACTTAATTGCGGAACTTGTGGATATAATAGTTGTCGCGAAAAGGCAATTGCAGTTTTAAAAGGAAAAGCAGACTTAACAATGTGCCTGCCTTATCTTAAGGAAAAAGCAGAGTCATTTTCTGAAAATATCATTAGAAATTCTCCAAATGGAATTATAGTTGTCAACGAAGGTTTTGAGATACATCAAATTAACAAATCTGCACGCATAATTTTAAATATTGATAATGATGTTAATGTTATTGGAGAACATATTATTAGAGTACTCGACCCAACAATATTCTTTGATGTCTTAAAGACAGGACGGGAAGTCAAGGATAAAAAGGTTTATTTTCCTGATTGCGACAAATATATCGAGCAATCAGTTATCTTTGATAGAAGTAACAAGCTTCTTATCTGTATTTTACGAGATGTTACAGAGCAAGAAATTGTTAGAATAAAAAAAGATAAAATGAGTAAGCAAACGATAAATATAGTAAATAATGTTATTGAAAATCAAATGAGAGCTGTGCAGGAAATTGCACTTCTTTTAGGTGAAACAGCGGCAGAAACAAAAATTGCAATTACAAACCTTAAGGAGTCGTTGATTGATGAATAATCTTTGCATCGATGTAGGACACAATAGTTTAAAAAAATTTGGTGAAGAGCTTTGTGGCGACCATATTAATGTGATACAAAACAATCAAAACTCAATAATAATGGTTCTTGCAGATGGGTTGGGAAGTGGCGTAAAAGCCAATATACTTTCAACTCTGACAGCAAAAATCATTTCTACAATGATGGAACAATCCATGCCTATTGAGGATTGCGTTAATACAATTGCATCAACATTACCCGTTTGCAAAGACGGAGAAACAGCGTATTCAACTTTTACAATTATCAAAATCACTGACAGTGTAAATGCAGAAATAATTCAATATGATAACCCAAAAGTAATATTACTTAGGGACGGTGAAAATTCTAATTATTCAATTGTTGAAATGACAATCGAAAATAAAAAAATATTATATTCTAAAATTGTTTTAAAAGAAAATGATATGCTTGTTTCAATGAGTGATGGGGCATTACACGCTGGAGTTGAATCAGAACTGAATTATAATTGGAAGAGAGATAATATTATTGACTTCCTTCAAATTGTGTATGAACAAGATTTTACTGCAAAAACAATGACAACAATATTGCTTGACCAATGTAATAAGTTATATGGAGAAAAGCCAAGTGACGACACGACTGTATGCACGATTAAAATAAGAAAAAGAAAGGCACTGAACTTGCTTTTCGGTCCACCAAGTAATTATGATGATGATGAAAAAATGATGACTGAATTTTTTTCAAAAAAAGGTCTTCATGTAGTATGTGGCGGAACAACTTCACAGATTGCTGCAAGATTCCTTGGTGAAGAAATATCAGAAAACCTTTTGTGTTTAGATCCCGAAATCCCTCCAACGGCAAAAATTAGAGGCATTGAATTAGTTACTGAAGGAGTAATAACCATAAATAAAGTATTGCTTTATTCTGAAAATTATCTTCAGGACAATGAAAAATTTAAAGAGTGGGCATATAAAAAGGATGGAGCATCACTTATCGCACGTATGCTTTTTGAAGATTCTACAGATATAAATTTCTTTGTAGGTAAAGCTATAAATCCAGCAAACCAAAACCCAGATCAGCCTATTGACCACACAATTAAAGTGCAGCTCATCGAAAAGCTAACAAAAAATTTAAAAAGCATGGGAAAAAAAGTAAGAATCAAATATTTTTAAAGCTCAGACCAGGTTATTTTTATCTGGTCTAAGTTTTTACACAAATTTTACATAGACTTTAATAATATTTTACTTTAGATATATACAATTTAATAGGTAGGTAAAAAATATCAGGAGTGGTCAAATGGACATTTTCGCAATACTAACATTTATTGGCGGACTTGCACTCTTCCTATATGGTATGGATGCAATGGGAAAGGGACTTGAAAAGAATTCTGGTGGAAAGCTAAAAACAGTCCTCGAAAAACTTACATCAAACAAATATAAGGGCGTTTTGCTTGGCGCAGCTGTTACAGGCGTTATTCAAAGCTCTTCGGCAACCACAGTTATGGTTGTTGGTTTTGTAAATTCAGGTATAATGCAGATAAATCAAGCAATTAGCATAATAATGGGTGCAAACATCGGTACAACTGTTACTGCTTGGTTAGTTAGCTTAATAGGCATTAAAGGAGATAGTATTGCAATTCAACTGCTTAATCCAACTGCCTTTACTCCGATTCTTGCTCTTGTTGGCATTATATTATTGATGTTTTCTAAAAGTCAGAGAAAAAAAGATATTGGTGGAATACTATTAGGATTTTCAGTGCTGATGTTTGGTATGTTCACAATGACATCATCTGTTGAACCACTTAAAGATGTTCCACAATTTACAAATATACTCACGCTGTTCTCAAACCCTGTTATAGGAGTTTTAGCAGGCGCAATAGTAACTGGTGTAATCCAGAGTTCATCAGCGTCTGTAGGCATTCTACAAGCTTTGTCAGCAACAGGGAGTATTACATATTCAGCGGCGATTCCAATTATTATGGGGCAGAACATTGGAACCTGCGTCACAGCCTTGTTGTCTTCTATTGGAGCAAACAAAAATGCAAAGCGTGCTGCAATGGCACATTTGTATTTTAACATAATAGGAACAATTTTATTTCTTGTTATTTATTATTCATTTGATGCTATTATAGGTTTTGCTTTTGCAGATAATGTTATTAATGCAGCTGGAATAGCCGTAGTTCACACATTATTTAATGTATCCTCAACTCTGGTACTGCTACCATTTACAAAACAGATTGAGAAGCTTGTTTGCCTTACAATTAAAACAGATGAAAATTCTCCAGAGGAAGACCTTAAATTGCTTGATGAGCGTTTGCTCGCAACACCAGGTGTTGCTGTCAGACAGTGCTTTTTAACAACCTGTCAAATGGCTGAAGTTGCAAGAGATAATCTGTTTAATTCACTATCCTTAATGAAAGTTTATAGTGAAACAAGAGCCGAGGAAGTTAGACTTGGCGAGGATAGGATTGATAAATATGAGGATAAGATAGGAACATACCTTGTAAAACTTAGCGGAAAAGATTTATCAGATGTTGATAGCGGAATAACTTCCAAAATGCTTCATTGCATTGGGGATTTTGAAAGAATTAGTGACCATGCGATTAATATCACAGAGGTAGCCAATGAAATTAACACAAAAAAACTTGTATTTACAAAAGAAGCCTATGAAGATTTAAACATGATGTATTCAGCTGTTAAGGAAATTGTTAATATTGCGTTTGATGCCTTTATTAAAGATGATGTTGAGCTTGCAAAGAAAGTGGAGCCACTTGAGCAAGTTATCGACAATCTTAATTCTCAGCTAAAGACAAGGCATATTGAACGCTTACGCAAGGGCAACTGCACAACTGAAATGGGCTTTGTATTTTCAGATATTATAACTAACTATGAAAGAATTGCCGATCATTGTTCAAATATAGCGATTTGCCTTATTCAAATTAATGAAAACAATTATAATACACATGATTATATTATAAAGCTTCGTGATTCAAATGATACTAATTTTGATAAGCAGTATGAGTTGTTCTCAGATAAATATCGCTTGTCTTTATTAAAATAATTGCTTATACTGGTTTTAGGGTGATTTTATGATATATATTTTAGAAGATGATATAAATATAAGACAACTTGAATCATATGCACTTAAAAATAGTGGATATGAAACAGCTGAATGCGAAAATTCAAAACAACTGTTTTCAAGATGTGAAGAAAAATTGCCTAACCTTATAATACTTGATATTATGTTGCCTGGGCAGGATGGTCTTTCTATACTTAAAAAGCTTAAAAAAGACCATGCAACCAAAAACATTCCTGTCATTATGGTGACTGCAAAGGCAACCGAACTTGATACCGTTAAAGGTCTTGACGGCGGAGCCGATGACTACTTAACAAAGCCGTTTGGAGTAATGGAGTTTATATCGCGAGTAAAGGCTGTTTTAAGGCGTACGGGCAATACACCAGTTCAGTCAAACTTCAAAGCATTCGGTATTGAGATTGATGATGAAACCCATATAGTAAAAGCTAACGGGGTCGAATGTGAGTGCACATTTAAAGAATATGAGTTATTAAAATATTTGATAGCAAACAAAGGCATCGTTCTTACTCGTGAAAAGATTATGTCAAAAGTCTGGGGAACAGATTTTGAGGGTGAGAGCAGAACGGTTGATATGCACATTAAAACATTAAGGCAAAAATTGGGTGAGTGTGGTCTGGCTATTAAGACAGTTCGCAATGTTGGGTACAAGCTGGATAAAGAGTAAGGCATGGAGGAAAGGTAATGGAAGAAAAAATAAATTCTAAGTTACTTTTAATTGGTGTCTTTTCAATGCTAATAACATGGCTATTCACTGTTTTTGTGATTTATCAAGCAGTTGACACTCGAATTGAAAATGATATTAAAACCAGTACTCGTGCTATTGAAGTTGCGTATGAGCAGATGGATAACGAAAAAGACTTTAAAGAGCTTTCTATAAAACAATTGAGAATTACAATAATCAATTCTAATGGTACTGTAATCTTTGAAAACACAGCAAAAGGGGAAATTAAAAACCATCTATCTCGTCCAGAAATATCATCAGCAATTATAAATGGTGATGGTGAAGAT
Source organism: Oscillospiraceae bacterium (assembly GCA_036654375.1). Classification (GTDB taxonomy): domain Bacteria; phylum Bacillota; class Clostridia; order Oscillospirales; family Acutalibacteraceae; genus RZYX01. The sequence goes on along the minus strand of JAVVSD010000002.1, from coordinate 110,937 downwards.
ACACGCACATCAGAAACTCTTGGATACAAGTCTTATTACTATGCAACAAAGCTTAGTGATGGGAATATTTTAAGAGTATCAACAAATATTGACACTCTGTATTCTGCATTTGGAAAAGCGATACCTATCTTTCTTGGCATTGGACTATTTATTCTTTTTATTTCAATAGTTATTGCAAAAAAGCTAACTAAAAATATAATGAAGCCAATAGAGGATATGGGTGAAAATATTGATAATATTGAGGAAAAGGTTCCATATAAAGAGCTTGAACCATTTGCAAAAGCAATTAGTCGCCAACAAAGTAAAAAGAGAGAAAATGAAAAAATAAGGCAGGAGTTTACTGCAAACGTTTCACACGAACTTAAAACTCCGCTAACTTCAATATCTGGTTATGCAGAGATGATTGAAACAGGAATTGCAAAGGACGAGGATATCAAGTGCTTTGCAGGTAAAATTCACTCTGAAGCAGGCCGTCTTATTAACCTAATTGGAGATATAATCAAGCTTTCAGAGCTTGATGAACCTATTGATAAAATTCGCACATTTGAAAAAGTTAATCTTTATGATATTGCAATTGAAATTAAAAATTTGTTGGACTTTAACGCAAATCATAGCCAAATTTCTATCCTTGTTGAAGGTGAGGAAAACTGCGTCGTTTTTGGTGACAGGTCAATGCTAAGTGAGCTTGTATATAATCTTTGCGATAATGCAATTAAATATAACAAGCCGGGCGGAAATGTAAAAATTTGCCTTTCTAATGAAAACGATATAGTTTCTCTGAGCGTGACTGATACTGGAATAGGAATACCAACGGAGTATCAAGAAAGAATATTTGAAAGGTTTTACAGGGTTGATAAGAGCAGAAGCAAACAAACTGGCGGAACAGGTCTTGGACTTGCAATTGTAAAGCATGTATCACTTAATCATAATGCAAACATTTCAATTCATAGTGAGATTGACAAAGGAACACAAGTATGTGTTGTTTTTAATGAATAAATTCTACAAATATTAACATTTTTTATCACATAAGGTTGAAAACTACATTGATAATATGTTATCATATTTATTAATAAATATTGTGAAGATATGGAGTGGTATTAGTGAATATATTGTCTGAAAAAAATCTAAGCACCACTTCGCTTTTTAATCATTTGTTAATTTGTAATTATTCTATATATAATTTGGCAACATAATCTTCAGTTGAAGATTTGTTGCTATTTTTTTAACTATTTTTATAAGGAGAATGAAAATGAGTGAAAAAACTAATGCTGGCATATATGATGCCAGAACACTTGGAATACCAAAAATGTTGTTGCTTGGTATTCAGCACACATTTGCAATGTTTGGAGCAACAGTTCTTGTACCAATAATAACAGGAATTGATGTGGCGACAACACTTTTGATGGCAGGAATAGGAACACTGCTGTTCCATCTTATCACAAAAATGAAAGTTCCTGTATTCCTTGGATCATCTTTTGCATTCCTTGGTGGATATGCGGCGGTTGCACCAAAGCTTGCTGATGGTGCGGCAAATAAAGAAATGTTGCCATATGCTTGTCTTGGTGTCGCCATTGCAGGTTTGGTTTATGTTTTGCTGGCTGGTCTTATAAAAGCGTTTGGCGTTAATAAGGTAATGAAATTTTTTCCGCCTGTTGTAACTGGACCAATAATTATTTCTATAGGTCTTATTCTTGCACCTACAGCAGTAAATAACTGCAGTAAAAACTGGCTTATAGCTATTATTGCACTTGCGGTAATAATAATTTGCAATATATTTGGTAAAGGTATGATGAAAATCATTCCAATTATTATAGGTATTGTAACTTCTTACATTGTTGCGGTTTGTCTTAATATTGTTGATTTTAATTTAATCAGAGAAGCTGCGTGGTTTGGATTTCCACTTCACAGAGAGGCATTTATCACTAATGCCTTTGCGGATAAATCGCTTGCGTTAACAGCAATTGTTGCCATTGTTCCAATAGCACTTGCAACAATGATGGAGCATATCGGAGATATCTCTGCAATTGGTGCAACGACAGGCAAAAACTACATTAAAGACCCAGGACTCCACAGAACGCTTCTTGGTGATGGTCTTGCAACAACATTGGCTGCGTGCTTTGGTGGCCCTGCAAACACAACCTATGGAGAAAATACGGGAGTTCTTGCTCTCACAAAAGTGTACGACCCAAAAGTTATACGCATAGCAGCCTGTGTTGCAATTATTCTTTCTTTCTCACCGAAATTTGCAGCAGTAATAAACACAATTCCGCTTCCAATAATTGGCGGTGTTTCGTTTGTTCTTTACGGCATGATATCTGCAGTTGGTGCAAGAAATCTTGTTGAAAACAAGGTTGACTTTACAAAAAGCAGAAATCTTATAATTGCAGCTATAATTCTTGTTTGTGCAATTGGAATTCCATCTGTATCATTTAGCGTTGTTGGTATAACAATTACTCTTTCAGGTCTTGCAATTGCTGCTCTTTCTGGTATTGTTCTTAATGCTATACTTCCAGGAAATGAGTATGTTTTTGAAAAAGATGGTGAGATAGAGGACAAGTCAACAGGATTTGAAGTTTAATATATTTGCTAAAATTGATAAAAGACTTGTGTAAATCACAGGTCTTTTTAATTTACAAAGTGTTGTGATATGTGTTATAATTAGAAAAGTTTTAGTACAATAATCAATTAATATAATAAAGGTTGGGGGTCAACAAAATGTCTATAACTCGCAAGGAAGCTTATTTTGTGTCTACAACAGGTGAACATAAAATACGGTGTCTTATTTGGCAGGATGATGAAATTATTCCAATTGCCATTTTTCAAATTGCACATGGCGTTGCAGAACATATTGAAAGATACGATGACTTTGCACGATTCCTTGCTGGAAATGGCTTTATAGTTTGTGGCAATGACCATTTGGGCCATGGAAAATCAGCGGGAAGCATTGAAGAGTTAAATGTTATGCCTAAAGATGGCAGCGTAAGAATTATTGATGATATGCATAAGCTTTATAATATTATGTCAAAAAGATATCCTGATTTACCTTACTTTATGTTTGGCCACAGCATGGGGTCTTTTTGTGCAAGAATTTATGCAGCCCTGTTCGGTGAGGACTTGGCTGGTGTAATTTTTTGTGGCACAGGAGAAATCCCAACTTCTTTTGCCTTTATGGAAAAACCACTTGATTTAATTGTTGAAAAATTGGGTGCAGATAAAAAATATGATGCTGTCATGAAACTATTCACAAAGGCAAGTAACATAGGTATAAAATATCCACAAACCAGCTGTGACTGGTTAAGCATGAACGAAGAAAATGTTATAAATTATATGAATGACCCTTATTGTGGAGTTCCTTTTACACTTGGAGAGTGCAGAACTATATTTTCATTTGCAGTTCAAGCTTGTGCAAGAGATTGGGCATATAAAGTTCCAACAGACCTTCCGATATTTCTTATTTCCGGTGCAAAAGACCCTGTAGGGCTGTTTGGTGTTGGAGTAGAAGCAACCTGTGCAAACCTTGAAACTGCTGGACACAGCCCATCTATAATGCTTTATCCTGATGCAAGGCATGAGATACTTAATGAAACTCAAGATATAAGAGAGCAAGTCTATTTTAATGTTCTCCAGTGGTCTATTATGGTTCTTAATGGAATAAATGGAAACCCACCAGAGTTTAAATTTCCCAAATTTGATAGCAGAGTGACAGAACAAGCAAAATAAGTAAATATTTATTTTAAGCTATTGCTTTTTTGCGATAGCTTATTTTTTTAAAATAAGGGCATATAATAAAAATTTATATTCGAAAGACAATGCAACTTAGAAATTTATTAAAACGAGTAAATTTTAAGTAGTGTATTCAATTTGAAAAATTTAAAGCCAGCCACAGACAAGTATAATTACTTGGTGTGGCTGGGGTTTTTTGTTATAATAATTAAATCAAATTAATGATTTCAGGGACACAAATTGTATTCGGGTCGGGGATTTCATAATCTGAAAAAGAATGAGGTTCTTCAACTTTTGCAGTAATTTGTAGAGAACGCTGAATTGTTGCAGATGTTTCTTTTGGCGTTTTTTCGTCATGTTTCCACCAATACACTCTGCATACTTCGCAAGAACCATCAGGACGAGCGGAAGATGCATCATTAACAAATAAAGTGCAAAGGGCTTCTTTGATTTTTTCTGCATCCTCTTCGGTAAAGCCAGTCTTCTCAGCAAGCTGGCAATTAATGCTGCCACGAATAACATACAAGCCAAAGTTTACATAATGTTTCATGCCCATTGTATCCGATGACTTTCCTGTTTTATCATTTGATGAGTTTACACTTTTTGTAATCCTCATATCAACAATTTCAATGGGGTCAACACTTATTGCTTGCTGGATTGATACCGGTCCTCGAATACCCACGGACAGTTGATTATTAGTTTCCTCATTGCCCTTCTTTTTAAAAGCAAACACTTGGCCAAATGCTCTCACATCTATCCATTGGCTACAGGCAATATTAGCAAATTTGTCTGCATTTGCTTCCTTGCCTTTATTTAGCTCATTATTTAACTCCACATTTCCGGCTGCACGGTCTTTAAGATTGTGATAGTTTTCATTTAAAGATGTAACAAACTTAATGTCATTTTCTCTTCCATCTGGTTGTACATAAATATACTCTCCCATATCTTGAAGTCTATTGCGGATTTTTCGCTTGATAGCAACATCAGAAAAAATACCATAGCCATCATAATCCTCCCGAGGGCGATTCCCATTAAGAGGATCGCCATTTATGTTTGCCCGAGTCACCGATATAATTGCTGCGAAGTCAATCTTATTTTGCAAAATACTCATTTTAATTTTCCTCCATTTCAGTATTATTAAGTTCGTCATCAGCACAATCAATGTCATCATTTTTATTATATTTTAACGCTGTTCGTTGGCAATCATAACCAAGAAGAAATTTTCCATCGAGTGCTTTCTTTTCCTCAAAAGAGCCATCGTTAAACAGCTCAGTTATTTTAGCAAAAAGATTTTTGTAATACTCTCGGCTACTTGGATTAAGCTGTTTGAGATAAATTTGAGTGTTTATTCGTATTAGCTCCCAAGTGCGGAAGGGTGTTCGAGAAAACTGTTGCATATACCGTTCTGCGTTGGTTATACGCGTTTCGCCATATTTAAAAGTGCTACGCTCAACCTTTTCGGCAACTGCCAGCAAACGCCCAAAGAGATAGCTGCGATCAGTAGATTTTTCGTCAAGTTTCATATAAAATTTCTCTCCTTTTTTCCAATAATATCGTTTTACTAAAGAGCAAGCAATGTGAAGTACCCGAATGTAGTTATGCTCATCTTCATAGACTATTGGATTTGATGCCTTTTCTACTGCATTACGAACTATATCACGCGGAATCGCCGCATTATCGATAATGCAGGGGAGTAGACGGTCAAATATTGAAATGAGCATGGGAGATTTGTCACCACTTTTTTGCAAAGTTAATTTTTTATTTAGTTCAGAACCATAAATTGAGTTTACTGTTTCGTTTATTGAAGCCATGCCTTCATATTGATAAGTGTTATTGTCCTTAAAATACTCGTGTCGCCAACAACAGCTTTCCTGCCATGCACGAATATTTTCAAGATAACGAGATGTTTCCAGTTCTTTATAATAGGTCATGGCAAGACGGCCAGGAGTTGCACTGTTAAGCGAGATAACTACCATTAAAGATGTATCATTCAGCTTTTTATAATATCCATCTATTGCCATATTTAAATCTTTTGCAGACTTGTAATTGGTATAATTCTTTTTAACTTTTTCTTCTTTAAACAGGATATCATCGGAAGTGTGTTCCACTTTTTTTTCACTTTCAAAATTTTTAATCATCGTTGCAGCATTATCATAAAAATTTGGCATATCATTTAAGTTGCTTTCCCATGCAACGATGCACAAGCCGTCGTGCACATACCCCTGCCTGCGAATAACCCATTTTAGTGCATTATGTATCTTTCGAGATGTTTGGTAACCAATGGACAATGCTTCATTGAAGTTGTTCTTTTTGTCTTTTGTTTCAAAACGACCGCGATAAGTAAAGTTTTTATCATCGTTTGAAGAAATCAAGCTTGCCTTTGTATCCCATTCACCGCGAATTTTGACTGGATATGTATTCGCAAATGAATGTTCCGTTCCAGCTATAAAACAGATATCTGTTTTATTTTCTGGCTTTTTAATTGTTGATAAATAATAATTAATAAAGCTATTCTGTACTTCCTTATCAAGCCACACTGCAGACCCATATTTATCATCATCGATTGAATAAACACGAAAGCGAACAAAGGCATTACTAATATTTACATCTTGAATTTTTTGTGTATCATATAATACTCCGTTACTATCTTTGATTAAAACTTTTTCAGCTATCAAATCCTTAATGGTGCTTTTCTTTGAAATATAGTCAAAAATAGCTTTAACTTTTGGGTGGCTATATTCGGATAAGCACCATTCTTCTAATTCTTTATAATAAAGATTATAGCCATCTATGTATTTTTGCCTTTTTTTGCTCTCTGACTTTTCTTTAAAATCTATAGTTATTTCATCCAAAAAATCACCAGCAATAAATTGAAGTTTGTCAAATAATGGAAGGGGTTTTAAGCCATTGGTTCTGCGCTCAGGGTACGGAACAATTGTCACTGACTCACATTTCTCAACTGTACGAGCAAGCATAAAATTACCATATTTGTCTATAGTAATCTCAATCTGCGCTTTCATTGTGTCGTATCCTAAGGGAAGCAATGTTAGCTCATTTCCATTCCAACTTTTAGGCTCACCAGCTTGATTGGCATTTGCATCGTACAAAGCACACAATGAGGTTGCCCAACTCATAATCCAACCTCCTCGTCTGTAAACTCTTTTGAAAATGGTTTGATAGGCATTGTGTGTAAAATCCGTCTGTCATTGTCTGGTATATTCTCAGGATCAGGAAATTCGATAATACCCTTTTTCATGACTACTTGATGAAATCGCACGCTCATGTGTTCTTTTTCATTGTTACGCTTCGCTTCATCAGCATAAGTAAATCCGTGCAACATATATCCAAGTGAAAACTCGCCGATACCGTCATATGCTCCTTCGCCATAGCCAAACTTACAGGGTATAACATCACCGTGACACTCTCGTGTGCCAAGAAAGACATCCCGTCTTCCGCCACGCTCAATCATCCGAAGGGCAATATGGTGATGCTTATGCTCGTTATTTCCATTATAATCATGAAATAATTCGGGCCGGTTTGTATTTTTAATAAAATGCGCTCTTACTTGATAACGAACATCTTTGAGATAAGTATAAATCGAAAGGTCATTACCAACATTATAATTTTTTGTTCTAATTCCTTCCGATGCTGTTTGAATAGGATTCATTACCCTTACTGCATCAATAACCCATATAAAAGTTGGACGCCAATATACCGAGGATAATATGCCTTTAAGTGCCTCATAGGTTGGTACATAATAACTGGTCTTTTCTCCACCAACTCGGGTAACTGGGTCTGAAAACATAGCTCGTTTCCCACTTACTTCAAATTCAACCGTGTTTCGATTTTTTTTCATGTTTTAACCTCCTCTTCATAATTTAGTAGTTTCAATTTTTGTCATTACACCAAAATCATCGTTATAATAATTGCTTCGCATTAAAATAAACACACCTACCGAATCTTCGAAACGCAAACCTTCTCCAATTTGTTGCATGGTATAGTGGCTTAATTGTACCGTGTATTGCTGTAAATAGCGTAATTCCTTTTTCTTATCAGAAATTAGCTGAGCGGATAAAAGTTTTTCAATATGACGCAAAGCATCATCATTATACTCAACAATAATATCCTGTTTCCCAAGATCATCTATAACAGTAAAAGCTTCCCCAGATTTTTTAAAGGCTTGTTTTAAAAGTACGGTTTTTGAGTCCTTATACCGTTTGCTGCCAGAAGGGTTAGTTGTCAGCAGGTCAATTATTGTATATTCTGGGTTATCATCTAATTGGAAATCCATATCTTCATTAATTTGACAATAGTATTTTTTATAAAATTTATCCATTGCTGATTTGGATAAAGCACCGTTCGGATATTGTTCTGGATTTTCCTTAATATTGTAAAAAATCTCACGAGTCACTTCTTGAGCCTTTTTCAAATAAGGAATCTTTTCAATGTTTTCCTCTCGTATATAAATAATTGAAATTATACCACACTCATTTTCACGATTTCGGTTGCAGCGCCCAGCAGATTGTACGATGCTGTCCAAGCCTGTAAGCGATCGAACAACGCGTTCAAACGATATATCCACTCCGGCTTCTATCAACATTGTGCTTATACAAATTATTTTTTGCGCATTGTTACTGTTATTTAAGCAATCACGAATTTCGGACAGTACAGCACTTCGATGTGCAGGACACATATTGGTTGACAGGTGAAACACATGGTATTTCTCGTTATTCTCAGTAGCACTGCGAATGCACTTAAAAACATCGCGTGCAGCTGATTTAGTATTTACAATGGCAAGAATTGATTTAACATCACGAGCCTGTTCAAGGATAAAAGTTGCGGCTTCCTGAATAGAAAATCCATTTTTATCAGTAGAGTCAACTATCCCAACCCTTTTAAACGCTGTGTTATACATTTCTTCATCAGGAATTATACTTTTCGGGGTTAGAATATTGTAATCATCAAGCTTATCCAATAGAGGTTGTGTTGCTGAGCAAAGAAGAATTGCAGTGTTACAGAAGTGTGCAAGAAAGTTCATCGCTGCATTAAATAGCTTTAACACCTTTATAGGTAATGTCTGAATTTCATCAATAATGATAACCGAATTGCCCAGTGCCTGAAGTCGTCGTATATTTGATGTTTTTCCTGCGAATAGCGTATTTAAAAACTGCACTGCGGAGGTGGCAATGATAGGGGATTGAGACCAGTTTTCTGTAAGTAGCCTATATCTTTTTTCATCTTTAAAATCATCAGAATCAAAGACAATACTTGAGTGGTGTTTTAATACAGCATCAATATCTCCAATATATTCTGCAATTTCATTTGCGTTTTGCTCCAAAATAGAGTTGAAAGGAGCAATATAAAAAATATGGTTTTTGCTATAACGCTCCGCTGTTTGTAATGCATAACGAAGTGCCGACAGCGTTTTACCCGCACCACAGGGAACAACAAGCCGAAAAATGCCACTCGTTCCACCATCAAATTCCACACAAGCTTTTGAAATCTCGGCACGATAGCAATCCAATGGAGATGGTTCCTTGGTAGCTTGAAATTCTGCTAAACTTGCGTCACAATGGTTAAGATATGATTTCCACATCATCTTGCGTTCTTCGAATGATTTCATCAACGCTGGCTCAACAGCATCCTCAAAGCAAGCTGTATCTGTTCGATCTGCATCAATTAAAATTGATAGAAGTAATCTTTCATACATAGCCAAGTAGAAATGGGATGAACCATAATGTTGACCCAAACTTTGAAAATTATTAATCTTAACTTGTATTTTTCTTGCTTCATCACAGGCGACAGCAAATTCATTTTCAATAGTGCTTTTTTTATATTGTTCAGTTATAATTCTCTCAACAGAACCATATGAATTAGCAATGCGTGTTGAAGACTCTAAAAATGAAAACACTCCATCTGTGGAAATACAATCTCTTAACCCATGATGGCACATAATGGCGGTTCGCACCATCTCCGCTGCGAGTTTTGCACTTAAATCTTTATCTATTGCTAAGTTGGTTACAAATAAAGCTCCGTGGGTAGAATGAATTACTGAACCCTTTACAACTTTTTCGCCAGACGATGCCGCTTTTATATAATCAAGATATTCCTGTGTATTCTTTCCGTCATCATGGTGACGACCTGAAAGTGCACAAAGTCCGCCAATGTCATATGAAACACCTATATTATAAGCAAGATTTGCAACACCATTATTATGTTCAACAACAGTTTGAATGGTTTTATCTTTTTTTCGAATGTGAGCGATAAACGAATTTTCAATTGTGTCCAACATATACCACCTTATTTATTACAATATATTTTCTTTATAAACTTTTTCATGCTTAAATTATATATCATCTACTATCCCATAAATAGGACTTATAATTTTTATATAAATTTTTTTTGGCTATCTTTATTTGACGCCAGCTCAAAAAAGCTCTAATCAAGTTGTTGATTTTGTAGAAAATACGAATTTACATTTTGGACACCCTGATTGTGGTATTTGTTGCGTACAAGCATGATGTCATGGGCATTATTTAACTGTGAAAATTTAATTCAAAGCATATATGTTAAAGATGGTGAATTTTATTATATTAAAAAACGGCTTGGATTATAGACAAGCCGTTTTAACTATTTTATTCTTTTGGTAAACTTTCCTTAAAAAGCTTGTTAACATCATTATCGCCATCATGATGATATGGCTTAATTTTTAAAAATATTGTGAATATAAAAGCACCAACTGTGTTGCATATAGTGTCAATCATTGTGTCCATAACTGGGAAGCGTTCAGGAGTATATGAGAATATAGAATATGCTCCATCTGCGTTTGCATAACACCAGTGCTGTGAATCAGAACCAGTTAACTGGTCAAATAAGAATTCAAATATTTCCCACACTGTACCAGCAAAAAATGAAAAACCAAAAGCACCAAAAATCAAAATGCCTATAGGAATATACACCTTATATTTTATCTGCAAAGCTGTAAAAATCTCATATCCAACTGCCATACAAATAGCTCCACCGACAACATGAATTATAGAATCCCACCACCAAACAGTGTAATAAAAATCTTTAAACGCACCTAAAAATGATGTTAAAAAGACCTGAACAACTGTAAAATTCTGTATACGAGGAGAAATTTTTCTTATAAAAGATTTTTCGGGAAACAATTGCATTATCTCCCAAGCAAAAGTAATAACAAAATTTGCCAATATTTGCAGTGTGATGTTTTCGTGCGGAGAATCCCAGCCAAATATTAGTGGGCTAATAACTATTAATCTGAAAATCCACCACCAAACAAGCTCATAAACACTGACTTTTGAAAGTATTTTTTCTTTAAACATACGACATCCTCCACGCCATTAATCTTATAAAATTTAAAATATTAAACACCAGTTAAATCGAAGCAGGGGATATACTGCGACTTTGACGATGATAAATCCTGCATAAAACCATCTTCAATTCCTGAATCAAACAAGTATTGCTCAACTTCATTATATTCTTTTTGGGTGATGCGTCTATTCAGCTCAGAATATTCACAGTTTTTATTTATAGGTGTATACTGGCTCATTAGGCTAAATAGAATACTTCTGCTTGGAAAAGTCTTTGCTACCCAATCAATAACCCCAAATGAGTTTTTGATATTTTCAGGAAGAATGAGATGCCTTATGATAACTCCGCTTTGCATAATACCATAATCGTCAATTTTATATGCTCCAGTTTGCTCAAACATTTCATAAATTGCTTTTTTTGCAACAGAAGGGTAGTCAAAGGCATTTGAGTATTTTTTTGCGACGGAATTAATTGAGTATTTCATATCTGGAATGTATATATCAATTTTTCCATTTAGTAATTTCAATGTGTTAATTTCTTCGTATCCACTCGAATTGTATACTATTGGAACGGATAGCTTTGGCTCAAGTGCAATAGAAATGCTGGTTGCAAAATGAGTTGGGTTAACAAGGTTAATGTTGTGAATTCCATCATCAATAAGCTCTTGAAATATTTCTCTAAGTCTTGATATATTAATCTCTTTCCCAAAATTATCTATACTTATTTCATGGTTTTGGCAATAAATACATTTAAGAGGGCAGCCACTAAAAAAAACAGCACCAGAACCAAGTGTTCCACTGATACAAGGTTCTTCCCAAAAATGTTTTGCAGCTCGTGCAATGACAGGTAATGTTCCCATCTCACAAAATCCTGTGTTTGAACTACAATTAGTGTGCGCACTTCTAATTAAATTACAATGTCGTGGACAATTGTTACATATCACTTCTGAAATATTAAACACCCCTGAACTTAGCATAAAAGTCGAGATACCAATTATGGCCTCGACTTTTGGTTGATAAATCTAAAATTCGTGTTCCATAATTACGCCAACATTATATGCCTTAAGCAGTTTTTTTAATTCGTCAATATTCTTTTGTATAAGAATTCCATTGTCAGTTTCACTAATTTTTATTCTTGATTCAAGTCGTTCAAAAACTACTGATGCAGATAAAATATCTTTATTATTTCTAATGGCATTTTCAACTCCACCAAAAGGCTCGTGGGAAGAAAGACGCATAACATATGAATTATATATCAATGTATATCCTGCAATGCCAGTTGTAGGCTGGTATGCTCGGCAAAATCCACCATCAATTACAATAAGTTTTCCTCCGCCTTTAATTGGGTTTTCGCCATCCTTAAATTTAACTGGAATATGTCCATTAATAATGTGGGACCTTCTTCCGCCAAGACCGAACTCATTAAGGATTTTTTCACAAACATCTATACTTTCAGTTAATTTGTAATATGGATTTTTAGGTTCTTTCCATGTGGATTTATCATCAATCAGTCGTCTTTCAAATGTGGTTATTTTTTCGCGACCAAAGAGTGGCGAGTTCTTTCCACACCATAAAAACCACAAAAAGTCCTCTCCAAATAATTTTTCCTTGCTGTTAGGTTTTCCGTAAAAGCCTATATAAGCGATCTTTTCAGCAAAGTCAAGAAATGCTTTGCCTTTAAGTTTTTTGCCACCAATATCGAACTCTGTAAAACTTCCATCGTCGTTCATTGGAACGCAGCCATGTATAAGCAGGTTACCATTATAGCATTTATAAAGGTTGCCTTTTGAATATAAAAATCTGATATGATTTTGAAGCTTTTCGCTCTTAAGAAAGGAATCTCTTAGTTGCTCAATAAGCTCATTTTCTTCCCCACTTAACATATAAGGATTATTTATATCAATTGTTGGAAAATCGCAGTCGCGAAGGCAGTATTGCTTACCACCAATTATTACTGTTCCTTTATCATAGTTAACTTTATCAAGGAGTAAGCGTTCGTCCATTTTAAAGTCTGGATTACGCTTTATTGTCTGTCCTTCAAGTTTGAAAAGAATAACGGAAATTGCTTTTGACATTCTTGAAGCTAAAGCTATATCCTTAGGTTTGTATGTTGTAGAGTCCTTTAGAGTTCTGGTTTTAAAGCATTCAGTATCTGTGTGAGCATAAATATCATTTGCAAAGGTTGCAAGAGGTCTAAGGCTTATTCCATAGCCTGTTTCAATAACCTGAAGGTTATTATATAAAACTGAATTTGCAAGTACGGTGGCAATACAAATTCGGCTTCCGGCAGCAGCACCCATCCAAAGGATATCATGGTTGCCCCATTGAATGTCAACAGAATGGTGCTTAAGTAAACAATCCATAACAATATCGGCACGCGGACCTCTGTCAAAAATATCTCCAACAATATGAAGCCTGTCAACAATAAGACGCTTTATCAGTTCACACATATCAATAATAAAGTCTTCTGCTTTGCCAATAGAGATTATTGTTGAAATTATGTTGTCATAATATTCTTTCTTGTTATGTAAAGTAAAATCAGTATTTAAAAGTTCATCAATAATATAGCTGTATTCAACAGGCAGGGATTTTCTGACCTTTGAACGAGTGTATTTTGACGCAACAAGATGGCAAATTTCAATAAGATGATTGAGGGTTTGTGTATACCATTCTTTAATATCAGGAACAACCTCAAGTATTTCTTTAAGTTTTTCTTCAGGATAATAGATAAGAGTTGCAAGCACAGCTCTTTCGTATTCCGTAAGTGTACTTGAAAAAAGCATATCAACTTTTTCACGGATAGCTCCAGAAGCATTACTTACAATATGTATGAACGCCTCATATTCACCATGTAAGTCTGACATGAAATGCTCTGTACCCTTAGGTAGATTAAGAATTGCCTGGAGATTAATTATCTCACTGGCGGCTAATTGGGCGGTAGGGTATGCTTTTGACAACAATTTGAGATATTCAATCTCTGCAACAGATTCATTATTAAGGTATTCCTTCATCTAATTCACACTCCCACTTTTATTTTTGATAATGAGAATATTTTTCGTTCTATTCTCAAATAAAAAGACTGAAAACAAAAGAGTGTTCAGTCTAAGATTCAATTATATATTCTTTTATAAGGGTAACTGCATTTTCGATGTATTTAGCCATTGGCATATCAGAAAGACCTGCAATTCTTGTGTTGCATTTTGAAACAGGTATAAGAATTCTCTTTGCGGTGCTTGTTGTGATTGCGTGAGTCATTTTTTCGGTTATTTCACCAATCATGGAGTCAGTTAGTATTATACCAATAGGACCAGCGATAATATCGGCATTTTTACAAGCAACAACAACAGAATTCTCTCCTGTAGCAGCAATAGTAGCACCAGCCTTAAGCATACTTGAAGCTGCAACAGAATTTGTTCCAATAGCAATTATTTTAGCAGTTGGAATACTTAATCTTAATTGTTCGATAAGATTCTTGCCAATTCCGCCACCTTGCCCATCAATAACAACAATATCCAAATAAATCTACTCCATAAATTTGATTTAATAAATTATACAATAATTTGCTAAATTTTGCAAATACTTCAAACAAAATAATATAAGTAAGTATTCATAAATATTTATTAGTGATTGCAAAATTTTTATCTAATAAAATTTTGCTGATACTATTGAACTATTTAAATTTTTATGTTATTATTTACTCCGTTATAACAACACTTTTTGGTAAAGCATAGTTGGTATACGAAGTAAATCAGATGTGCAACAACTTGTAGAAAAAGTTAACAATTCAATAATCGTTCCAAGTTGTTGGGCGTTGCCAAATGGGGGTATAGCTCAGCTGGGAGAGCGCTACACTGGCAGTGTAGAGGTCAGCGGTTCGATCCCGCTTATCTCCACCAAAAAGCGACACAAAGTCAAATGATTTTGTGTCGCTTTTTATTGCTTTATTTTTAAATTTTGTTTTAACTCCTGACATAATGTGATAGAATTATATTGTTAGATGTTATAGCTTTAAATTTTAAAAACGAAGCACAATCAAATATAGTAAAAAAATAATATAAATATGTTTGGTAGCATTAAAAATTAAAAGCCGAGCAATGAATAATCTCGTGGTTAGTGATAAATATATGCACAACCTTTTATCAAGAGTAGGGGAGGATAAATAATGATTGCAAAAGTTAACAATATAGAATTGTATTATGAAAAAAGTGGTCAAGGCAAGCCATTAATACTCCTTCATGGAAATGGAGAAACACATAAAATATTTAAACGCACCATTTCTATTTTAAACAAGCATTATACAGTCTATGCAGTTGATTTTAGAAATCATGGTAAAAGCACACAAGTTTCCGAACTACACTATGCTGACCATGTAAAAGATATATACGAATTTATTGTGCAGATGCAAATTGAAAAGCCAGTATGCTACGGATTTAGCGATGGCGGAATTGTTGGACTTTTGCTGGCGAGTGAATATCCAGATTTATTTTCAAGGCTCATAGTAAGTGGTCCTAATATCAGCCCATATGGATTAAAAAATAGTGTGCGTTGCTATTACAAGCTGTATTTTGCTCTGACAGGCTCAAGTATGATTAAAATGATGCTCAACGAGCCAAATATATCAACTGAGAAGCTTTCCAAAATTCGTGTTCCGGTACATATTACTGCTGGAATGTTTGACTTAATAAGCCAAAAACATATTAGAAAAATTAATGATAGCATTAAAAATAGTACCCTAAAAATATATAACTTCCATACACATGGAAGTTATATAGTAAACAGTAAAAAAATAGGAGAATACATTCTTGAAGTAAGTCAGTGATGATTGATTAGGGAGATATAGTTTGATAATTTTTAACAACATCCCACCAAAAGTCGAACTTGCTGTTCTTTCTTTTGTCTTTTATGATATTGCTATAATTTGTGTTTAAATAATCACCAAGATAAGCTGTGGTTTTCTTAGCACCATAAACATTTAAGTGAATGCCTTTATCTCTAAAATCTTTTTTATAATCAATCGAAATATCATCGTTAGCAATATTTAAATCAACAAAAGGTATATTGTTATTTTTTGCAATTTTTGAAACAAAATTATGCTTTCCATAATTCCAAGAAGCAGTATTTGGCAACTCAAGAAAAATGAGCTTAATGTTATTCCTTTTGCAAGTTTCAATAAAAGTATATAATTGTTTTAAATTATATTCGGAAATAGGTTTTAATTTTGAACTATTTTTACCCATATATTTTTTGGGCTTGAACTTATATTCAATATCTGAGTAAATATAGCCTTTTGATATATCAAGATTATCTGTTTTGCGTGGAATTGTGTAAAAATCTCTTGGCTTTAAATCTTTCCATCGTGCATGATATGAAAATAGAGAAACCAAAAATCCAAATTTATTAAGGTTTTTAGTAGGCTTTTGATAAAGGCAATCAACCTCAAGAATAATAACTTTGGGCTTTTGAGTTTTTAGTGACTGTTTAAGAAGAGTATTAGCTCCTTCAATTGTTTGACGAATAACACCTGATACATATGATGTATAACCAAAATCCTCAAAAAGTTTTGCAGGAATAAGCCCAGCATAAGCGTTTGAATTTCCGTATACCATAACATCAAGTGAATCAGATGGTTCTGCGCGAAAACCTTTGCCTTGGTAATATAAAACTCCGCCTTTATCTTCTATAGATTTTGGCGTTAAGATGATAGAAAGCCCTGCAAATATCATGACAGATACAAGCACACAGCACAGAACTTTTAGAGCAGTATTTTTCTTGTTCATCAAAACCCTCCATAAATTGGATCTGGCGGAAGATATCCCAAACCATATGCACCAAAAATTATAGTTACACAGGCAATGGAAAAACATATCCAATATTTTTTAAACGATGATAACTTGTTAAATCTTTCTTTAATCTCAATACCGTTAAACTTCAAAACGGCGGATAAAACAAGTATTAGTATTGAAATAAGAAGTACAATTAAATCTGGACTATCAATTGCGATAATTTGGGAAACTGCTGCTTCATTTGATATGAATATTGAACGGAACATTTTCATGCATACTGTAAGGTCATCTGCACGGAAAATCAGCATACCTATTTGAACAAGAATGAAAGTTTTTATTATTCTAATAGTTTTAATGATTTTATTATCACTGTTTGTCTTTAGCTTCACAATCAATTTTTCTGAAAGTGGTGACAAAAGGTTAAATGCTATCATCAGCACAAAATAATAGAGTCCATATGCAATATATTTTGAGCTTGCACCATGCCACAAACCTGTAAGAAACCAAACAGCGAAAAGTGACACTGTAATAGTTACAAAGTCCGCAGTAGCGGGCTTTAACTTTTTTACAGCTTTTGAAAGGAACTTTGATGTTGAAAGCGGGTAAAATATATAATCTCGGAACCAAGCACCGAGTGAAATGTGCCATCTTCGCCAAAAATCACTAACATTTTCCGCCAAGAACGGCATATCAAAATTCTTTGCAAGTTCAATTCCAAATATCTTTGAAATTCCAGTTGCAATATCAATGTACCCGGAAAAATCAGCATAGAGTTGTAATGTAAATGCAAGTATACCTAAAACGATTGAAAATCCGCTGAAATCTGAATAGTTTGAAAAAACATTTGTAGAAATAATTGCAGCACGATTTGAAATGATAAAAATTTTAAATGCACCACAAAGTATCTGTGCTATTCCGGCAAATATATTGTCTTTTTTTATGTCATCGCCACTTGTCATTTGGTGCATAAGCAAATCATATCTACCAAATGGTCCTTCATTTAGTTGAGGAAAGTATCCAATAAATAAGGCTATGTTAATAAGGCTTTTATCGGCTGGATATTTGCCTCTTAAGACATCAATCACATAGCTTGTTGCCTGCAAGGTGTAATATGAAATGCCGAGTGGCATTATTAAATTTATAACAGAAACTGAAGCGGTTACACCAAAGTACCCCAGAGCTGAGCATACTGTTGATGAAAAGAAGTTATAGTATTTAAGTACAGCAAGGAATCCAATATTAATAATTAAATAGATTATCAAAATGATTCTTTTTTTAGACTTTATTTTTGCTCTTACAGCTTTTCTTTCATCTCGTGAAAGACCTTCGGTGCTAAATTTTTCTGGCACTTTATCAATGATTATTGCTGCAATATAGGTTGTTAAGATTGTTGCCAATAGGAAAACGGCAGCAAATCCACTAAAAATACTGTAAAAAATCAAGCTTGATGCGAGTAAAACAAGCCGTCTTTTTTTTCTTGGAAAGGCAGCATAAATAAATGCCGTTATAGCTGTAAATACAGCCAGAAACAGTATGATACGATAATACATATTAATTATTCTCCATCAAGTTCAAGTATTAGATTATAGATGTTTTCAACAGAGTTAAAGTTCTGCGGTGTTAGGTAGAGTGGGGTAATTTCAACATCAAATTCTTCGTTAAGTTTTGCCACAAGTCGCACAATATTCATCGAGGTTAGAATCTTGCCATCTACAAGATTGGTTGCAGTTGAGCAGTCTTTGCCGGGAATGATTGTTGAGAGTATTTCGTAAATTTTATCCATGATTTTTCTCCTTGTCTATCACTAATAATTGTTTCGATTAATTTACGGTCAATCTTACCGTTTTGGTTTTTAGGGAATATATCAAATGCTCTGTATTGGTTTGGTTGCATATATACAGGCAATGTATTTTGGGCAGTTAATATCAAGCTTTCTTCAAGATTTTCATCTCCCTCAAAAGCTAAAACTATGCTGTCATTTGAAACATCATAAAAACAAACTGTTGTACCAATACCTGCTACCGAGCCAAAAGCGTTCTCAATTTCACCCGGTTCGATGCGATAACCCATATGCTTGATTTGGAAATCCTTACGACCCATATATTCAAACTCACCATTTTTGTTGCGTCTGACAATATCTCCAGTTTTGTATACAATTTCAGGATAATCATTTTGAAGCGGATTTTGCACAAAAACTTCCTTTGTTTTTTCTGTGTTGTTGTAATATCCAATTGCAACAGTTGGACCAGCAACAAAAAGCTCGCCTGGACGGGAGTCTGTTATCTCTTTGCCATGTTCATCAACAACAAAGAGGTGACTATTACGGCAGGCTACTCCAATTGGCAATGTGTTTGTTTCAGAAACGTCCCTATCAACAACATAAAACGAGCAAATATCTGTTGTTTCGGTTGGCCCGAACAAATTTGCATAAAGTAAAGCAGGAAAGTGAAATTTCCAGTAATTGAGATACTTAATTGGCATTACTTCACCTGCAAAGAATACTTTTTCAAGAAAGTCTGGCTTACAATATTTGAAAAGATCCATTTTTGCAACAACGCCAAAAGCAGATGGTACCCAGTAAATTGTGTTGACCTTGCGGTCATTCATAAAATTGATTAGATTTACAGGAAAAGTAAAATGCTCTTTTGGAATCATCTGATATTCTCCGCCAGTAAAGATTGAAGCAAATAAATCAGACACAGACATACTGAAATAAAGCGGAGTCTGGGAACCAAAGACCGTTTTGTCGGTTATTTTAAATTCATTAATGAACCAATCCATATAGCTTATTACATTTTGATGTGTAAGTAAAGCACCCTTAGGAATTCCTGTTGAACCAGATGTGAAAATTGAATACGCTGGATCAGTTATTAGTATTTGGGATCTAATTTTTGCTAAAAGCTTGTCATCAACTGCGTTCTTTATAACTTTTTCAACATTAATTTTAATGATATCTTTAGCAAGATGGCTTGCTTTGTCTTTCAAATCTTGTTCATATATGATTGCAGCAGGAGAAAGCGTATTGATGATTTTTGAAAGCCTGTCAATCGGGGATTCACTGTCAAGAACGATATAAAAGTTGCCACTGTATAAAACTCCTAACATTGCTGCAACAGCCATTTTACCACGACTCATAAGTATGGCTACAGGCTTTTTTAAAAAATTATTTTTTGCAATAGCTGTAGCGATTGATTGTGATTGATGATATACGGTTTTATAGTCAATTGAACCGTCAACATCACCAACGGCAATGTTGTTCGGATAATTTTTAACTGTAATGTCAAAAAAATCAAGAATACTATTTTTCATTTAAAGACCTCCTAATATAATTTCAATTGCGGGAAATGTATCATTATTGTCGCTACATACAGATACGAGAATGTTTTCTACTATATAGTTATTAACAAAGCAATTGTTTATTATAGTGTTTGATGGGAATAGGGGAGTTGTCCCACTGTGCATTGTGTTCATTGTTAGATGCTCCGCTGGGGTTACATCAAGCGTGTTTATTGGATAATCAAGTCCTCGACCAATACTTTTAATATAGCTTTCTTTTCTTGTCCAAATTAACGCATATGAAAGCTCAGGATTTGGAGTTGATTTGATATATTGACACTCCTTATCGGTGAAAAAGTATTTTATAACTTCACTATCAAACTTTTTTATTTCCTCGCAGTCAATTCCAATTGACGCTCCATTTTCTAATGCAACTGCAAGAAAGTTACCTGCATATGAACGGCTGACTGATATATCAGGGTAATCTAACAGATAAGGTTTTTCACCTGCAATGCCACCAAAAGTTGAATAGGGTAAATCATATGTTTGCGAAACAAGTTTTGATGTAAATATCTCAGCTGAAATAAAACGATTTTTCTGACAAGCATCAGAAAATAATTCCGAACGAGCAATTCGTTCGTTTGATAAATGATAATACTCTTTTGCCAAGGATTCGTCAATTAAAGAAAAACTGTTTGTCAAAACTATTTTTTTCACAAACTCACCTTCTTGTATAGACTTTACATAGCTAAAATTAAAATGTGGTAAAAAAAGTATTAAGAATTAATTAAGAATTTATCTACATTATAAATAATTTGTTAGCTAAATTTCAACCAATCTCAAGAAATAATGTAATTTGTTTACTTTTTATTTCTAAAGAGTAAAAAAGTTAATAAAAAACGACATAAAATTTGGTTAAAAGAGAGAAATTTGGCTTATTAACTAATAAATTAGAGCTTAGTGAAATTTATAATAAAAGGAAATAGAATTATATTACAAACGATAACACATTAGCAACTGATATTTTTGCCTAAAATCAAGGTTAGATTAAACGATAAATATAAACGATAATTTAGTTGACAAAATATGTAAATATGTTATATTATTTATAGCTTACTAATGTTAGTTAGTCAAAAATTAAAGAGGATTTTTTATGATTGATAAAAAAGAAGAAATTATAGCATCTACATTTAAACATTTTGCAAGTCATGGATACAGTTTATCAATGTCTGAAATTGCCAAGGATGTTTGCATAAAAACGCCTTCTTTGTATAGCCATTTCAGTGGCAAAGATGAAATTATATACCAAGCTATTGAACAGGAAGTTGCAAGTTATTATAAGTTTTTAAATAAGGTTTATAAAGACAACAGTGACAAAGCAACCAACGAACAACTTAAAAATATTTTTTTTACTGTTGTTGAGTATTTTAAGATAAACAATAGGCTAAGATTTTGGAAAAATGTTCTGCTAATTAACAACTCTGATTTAAGAGAAAAAAGTTTTAAGCTTGTTTTTGACTTGGAAAACCATCATTTAGAGAATATGAAGATTGTGTTTGGCTCAAATAATATGCAAAATGAAACTAACGAAGATGAGATTGAAGCAAATGCTTTACTATTTCTTGCCATGATTCAGGGAGCTTTAGAAGCCGAATTACTTTTG
The DNA here is from genome assembly GCA_036654375.1 of Oscillospiraceae bacterium. Classification (GTDB taxonomy): domain Bacteria; phylum Bacillota; class Clostridia; order Oscillospirales; family Acutalibacteraceae; genus RZYX01. The sequence goes on along the minus strand of JAVVSD010000002.1, from coordinate 89,161 downwards.
TATAAAACAGAAGACAATGCAGATGAATATCTTTCAAAAATATGGAGTTCATATGAAAAGGGAATATGTAAAAGTTAGTTTGCTTGCAATTTTGCTTGGAGAGTATGCTTGAAAATTATATATGATATAAAACTATGATAAGACATATTAGACAGTTCCAAGTGATTGCATCTTAGACATACAACTTTTTCAAAATTTTTGAATATATATTATTTATATATATTAATTTAATCGACAATTTTTGCCGATTATAATTTTAATTGAGGAGTGATATGAATGACATTACCATCAACAGGAGTTCTAATACTTTCCATCGTTGTTTACACGCTGGTTGTTTTTGGACTCACAGAGTTATTTCGCAGATACAGAAAAGTTGCATTTGTGTTTATAATTTTATCTCTTTTCACATTCCCTTTGTGGGGTGAACATAGGGATAGCTGGTTTGAATGGGCAAAAATTTTAAGTGTTTTGATTCCAACTGCACTACTTGGCTTTATGCGTCTTGCAGAAATGGGGGATTATAAGGGCAAGTTTTGGGCTTTCTTCCAAAAGAAATGGGCTCTTTGGTTCCTGTTTGGTATTCTGTTCTTGAATATTATGGAGGCTTCAATCCGTGATCTTCAGCTTGGAAACTACTTTAACACAATTACTGGATTTGTTTTGTGCGTCACAATTCCATTTGCGAATAAGTTTTGGCGTTTTAACAAGATGGAAAAGGGCGAGCTAATTGTTGATTTCAACTGGATGTGGTGTATCCTTTACACGACATGGAATGCTTGCTTCTTGCTTGGTTCCATACCTGATGAATTTGCTGGCGGCTTAGCGATTTTGATTGCCGCAGAGTTCTATTCATTTGGAAAACGCCCAGACCTATATATCATGGGACGCGTTTATACGCTGGCTCTCTTTGTACTTCAGCTTGGGATTTTTGATGTTTTCCCATTCATGGATTCTTCAGCTTGGTTTAATGCTGATGTTGTAAAATGGTGGGGCATTATTAACTTTGTTTTGGCTGCTCTATACCTGCCGTATTATATCTGGCAGATGCGTTCAGGCAAAGGTGAAAAAACCTTTAGAAACAAACATTCTTATCCAGAATACGATAAACTTGCATAATAATATTACTTACAAAATAAAACAAGTGGGGCGGTAAGCTGCCCCACTTGTTTTATTTTAGCGTAAGATTATCTGTCTTGCCATCAAAATTAAAGTAACTCTTTTTTAACCACAAACAAAAAGGAATAATTGGTATGCAAAGTAAAAACCATAAAAAAGTAAAAAGCGGACAAATTTGTCCCATAATGTGAAATGCTCTTTCTGAATAGTCCCAAACATTCATTTTAAATATAATATTAACATAATATCCAACAACAAATTCAACCCCAGTAATCGCAATACTCCCAATTACACATCGTTTAAAAATCGTTCCGTTTATTATCCTTGTGTTTAGAAAATACAACAATAAAAAAACAAGACCACCGGTAAGCGTCATTGTCCAATGAGTGTAACCCCTGAACAATAATTCTATAAGGCTATAGCCAAGCGCTCCAAAACAAAAAATAAAAATATATTCATATACTCTTTTTGCCATAATAAATCACTCCAAAATTATGATTAGCAAAAGAGCAAAAAATATTACAATAAATTAAGCAATTTATTGTAGCAATTGTATTTATTTAGCATATTATTGGGATATTATATTGAATAATCAGCTTAAAAATGATAGAATAATATAGTTTTGAAAGGAATGGTATTTTTGAGCCGTAGAAAATGGAATATTTCCCATATTGATAAGGAAAAAGCGGCACAGATTGCCGAAAAATTTAATATTGATGCTTTTACTGCATTATTGCTTGTTTCTCGTAATATGATAAGCGATGAGCAAATAACAGCATTTTTAGATAATAATTCTGAATTATTAAATCCATTTGAAATAACCGATATGCAAAAGGCTGTCGATAGAATAAATAAGGCTATATTCGAATTTGAACGAATAGCGGTTTTTGGTGATTATGATGCTGATGGCGTAACGGCAACAGCTGTTTTATATTCTTACCTTGAAGCACAGGGAGCAGATGTTTTTTATTACATACCTGAAAGAATATCAGAAGGTTATGGGCTTAACAAAAAAACTGTTGAAAAATTGCATCAATGTGGTGCAAAACTAATTATTACTGTTGATAACGGCATCAGTGCAAATGATGAGGTCGAGTATGCACGCAAATTTGGAATTGATGTTGTTGTCACTGACCATCATCTTTCTGGCAAAAAGCTTCCAAATGCTGTTGCAGTAGTTGACCCGCACAGAGAAGACTGCACAAGTAAATTTAAAGATTATTCCGGTGTCGGAGTTGCATATATGCTTGTTAGTGCAATAGAAGGAGAAAATCCAAGTACACTTTTGCCTCACTTTGCAGATCTTGTAGCAATTGGGACAATTGCAGATGTTGTACCATTAAAAGGTGAAAATCGAAAACTGGTTAAAAAGGGTTTGCGGCTAATAAATCAAAGAGAGCGATTGGGAATAGAGGCGATTGCACCACTTCTTGGGCTTGGTGAAAAGCCAATATCATCAGCAAATATTTCTTTTGGAATTGCCCCAAGGATTAATGCAGCAGGTCGTATGGGCAATGCGAATAGGGCGTTAAGCCTCCTTATTTGTGAGGAAGCAGAAAGTGCTGCTGAAATTGCATCTGAGATTAACGAGCTAAATGACAAAAGGCATGAAGCAGAAGCCGACATTTTAAAAATTGTTGAGCAACAGTTAAAAGATTGTCCAAAAAGATGTTTTGACAGAGTTCTTGTCGTTGACGGAGAAGGCTGGCATGAAGGTGTTATAGGAATTGTCGCTGCCAGATTAGTTGAAAAGTATTCAAGACCCTGCATTGTAATATCAAGCAGTGGTGAGATTTCAAAAGGCTCGGGCAGAAGTATTGACGGATTTTCACTGTTTGACGCACTAAATGCTGTCAAAGATAAGCTTGAAATACTTGGCGGTCATAGTCTTGCTGCAGGATTTACAATTAAAACGAAAAATATAGCTGAATTTAGAGAATCTATAAATACATATGCAAAGAATTTTGAAATGCCATATCCAAAACTCGATGTTGATTGTAAGCTTAATCCTAAATTTATTAATGTTGATATTTTAGATTCAATCTCAGCACTTGAACCGTTTGGAGAAGGAAACAGGGTTCCTGCCTTTGGTTTGTTTGAAATGGTTATTGATTCAATATCGGCTGTTGGTGATAAAAAGCAACATATAAAAATGCATATGCATAAATATGGCAAGGAGGGTACAATTTCTGTAATGAAATTTGGAACTTGTCCTTCTGATTTTGCATATAAAGCTGGAGATATTGTTGATATTGTCGTTGGCATTGAACGCAACATATTTATGGGTGAAACAAGAGTGACAATATTGCTTAAAGATATTCGCTTCACAGGTACAGATGACGATGAAATGATTAATGGAATCAAAATATTTGAGAAGATTATTAGAAGAGAGCAATTAACAGCAGAAGAAGCAGTTTATGCTTTACCTTCAAGAGAGCTTTCGGCAGAAATATACAGATTTATTAAAGCAAACGGTAATTGGAGATATACTACCGAGGTCTTGTGGCAAAGAGTTAAACATCCTGAAAACAACTATTCAAGAACCGCTGTTGCGGTTGAAGTTTTTAAAGAGCTTGGGGTTCTTGCTGTTAATGATTCGGGGCATATAATTATTCCGGATAGTGTTAAGAAAAATGATCTCGATAATTCTGATATAAGAAAATACATTACTAACAATTGTAGCAATTAATATTACAGTTCAATTCTGAAAGGTGTTCGGCATGGAAAAAAATATTGAAGACAATTACAGCGAGTTTAGAACCCTTATTGAGGAGCAGTTTACCGCTAAAGAAGTTGAAGAGATAGACAAAGCCTATAATGTTGCCAACGAAGCACATTTTGGGCAGCTTCGCTATTCTGGTCAGCCATATATTATCCATCCTATTGCTGTGGCAAAGATTCTTGTTGACCTTGGAATGGACAGTGTATCTGTTATTGTCGCAATTTTACATGACACAGTTGAGGATACTGCCATCAGCCTTGCTAAAATAACTGATTTATTTGGCGAGGAAATAGCATCGCTTGTTGATGGCGTTACAAAGCTTGGTAAAGTTCCTCTTTCAACAAAAGCGGAGCAACAAGCAGAGAATATTAGAAAAATGCTACTTGCTATGTCTGTTGATATAAGAGTAATAATTATAAAGCTTGCTGACAGGCTTCACAATATGCGTACACTTGACTATATGCGTCCACAGAAAAGAAGAGATAAAGCTCTGGAAACTTTAGAAATTTACGCACCAATTGCTCACAGGCTTGGTATCCGCGCAATTAAAGAAGAACTTGAAGATTTGGCAATAAGCTATCTTGACCCAATTGCATACCAAGAAATTAGCGATACTCTTGATGCTGCTGATAATTTACACAAGGATTTTATTGATGAAACAATAACAAAAATTCAATCTCGTATTGATGAAGTTGTTCCGGGAGCTCATATTGATGGAAGAATAAAAAGTATTCATGGTATTTATCGCAAAATGTATATACAGAACAGAAATTTTGACGAAATCTATGACATATACGCAATAAGAATCATTGTTGAATCAGTTATTGACTGCTACAACTGTCTTGGAGTAATACATGATATGTTTCATTCACTCCCAGGTAGATTCAAGGATTACATTTCTACGCCTAAATCTAATATGTATCAGTCTTTGCATACAACCGTTATATGTGAAGATGGCATACCATTTGAAGTACAAATAAGAACATGGGAAATGCACTATACAGCAGAATATGGAATTGCGGCGCATTGGAAATATAAACTTGGACTTGAAGATAATTCAAAGTTTGAAGAGCGACTTACTTGGATTCGACAGTTGCTTGAAAGCCAGAATGATTCAGAAGATGTCGAAGATATTGTTCGTGCAATCAAAAGCGACTTTGTGTCTGATGATGTTTTTGTATTCACTCCTAAGGGTGATGTTATTAATGTTCCGTCAGGTGCAACTGTTATTGACTTTGCCTATGCAATTCACTCAGAAGTTGGCAATCACATGGTTGGTGCAAAAGTAGATGGAAGAATTGTTCCGCTTGACTATAAAGTTAAAACTGGTCAGATTGTGGAAGTCCTCACATCTCCAAGCAAAGGACCAAGTAGAGATTGGCTAAAAACTGTAACAACCAGCAGCGCCAAAACAAAAATTAGAAACTGGTTTAAAAAAGAACGCAGACCAGAAAATATACTTGAGGGAAAAGTAGAACTTGAACGGGAGTTTAGGCGTAACAACATAAGACTTTATGACGAAAACCTGGACCAATTTCTTGAAAAGCTGTCAGAGCGTCAGCGTTGCCAAAGTATTGATGATTTCTATGCAGCAATTGGCTATGGAAGCATATCAATAAACAGGTTAATGCCATATATAAAAGAAGAATATTATAAAATTCTTAAAGCTAAAGAGCCACCAGAGATTAACATTGTTGTCGAGCCAAAATCAAGGAGCAGTGAAGGAGTAATTGTTGAGGGCGTTGACAATTGCCTTGTAAAATTTTCTCGTTGTTGTAACCCTTTGCCTGGCGATGATATTATTGGGTTTATAACCAGAGGTCATGGTGTTTCTATCCATAAGCGTGACTGTAGCAATGTTCCAAAATATATTCCTCTTGCCAGTGAGCCTGAAAGATGGATCAATGTTAGATGGGATGTTCTTGTTAAAGAAAACTTTAAATCAACACTTTCCATGGAGTGTATTGACAGAATGGGTCTTATAGCTGACTTGTCAAGCCAGCTTGCAACTTTGCATGTCATGATACATTCTCTTAACACAAGGCAGTGGAAAACAGGAAAGTGCCTTATAACAATGACCATTACCGTTAATGGTGTTGAGCATTTAAATAGCGTTATAAAAAGGCTTGAAAAAACAGATGGTGTTCTTAATATTGAGCGTTCAGGAGTATAATATGAAAGCTGTTATTCAAAGAGTTTTAACTGCAAAAGTTGAAGTAGACTGTCAAATAACAGGCGAGATTAATAATGGTTTTTTAATATTGCTTGGCGTTGAGCAGGGCGACACAATAAATAGTGCTGAAATATTGGCAGCCAAAACTGCTAAACTCCGAATTTTTTCAGATAGTAATGACAAAATGAATTTGTCATTACTTGACACAGGTTATTCTGCACTTGTTGTATCTCAGTTCACTTTGTGTGCTGACTGTAAAAAAGGTAATAGACCTTCATTTTCTTCATCTGCAAACCCAGAACTTGCAAATGAACTATATGAAATCTTTATACAAAAGCTTGTTGCTAATGGAATCACTGATGTTCAGCATGGAATTTTTGGCGCTGATATGAAGGTTTCTATTGTGAATGACGGACCAGTAACAATTATTTATGATACGAAAGAATGGATTTAAATGCAAATTATTAAAATGATGCTTGGCTCAATAGCAACAAATTGCTATATTTTGATTGATGATGCAACAAAAAAAGCAGCAGTAATTGACCCAGCAGAGTGTTCGGCTGAGCTGCTTGATGTGTTGAAAAGCAATGACATTTCAAGCGTTGATTACATCTTACTTACACATGGCCACTTTGACCATATACTCGGGGTTTCAAAACTTAAAAAGATTTATAAAGATGCAAAGGTTGCAATTCATTTACTTGATGCCGATTGTTTATTTGACCCCAATAAAAGCATGGCAAGCACTTCTGAATATGCCAATGAAATTCAAGAACCGTTAACGGCAGATATTATTCTTAACGACAATGATGAGTTTAATTTAGGAGAAATAGGTATCAAAGTTTTACACACTCCAGGGCATACAAAGGGAAGCATTTGCCTTATATGTGAGGATATTATTATTTCTGGAGACACACTTTTTTGTAAAACTGTTGGAAGAACTGATTTTGAAGGTGGCAGTATGCAGGATATGCTACAGTCGCTTAAAAAACTCGGAAATCTTAAAGGTGATTATGCTGTTTACCCTGGTCATAATCGTGAAACAACACTCAATGAAGAAAGAGAGCATAATAGATATATGAGGAAGATGAAATGGTCTTAATTATTAATGGACATAAATTTCACTATGAAATGGAGAATTTATGCCGTATATATTTCCCAAACGAGCATATTAAAATTCTTTATGATATGGAAATAACTTCTAACGAAAATATAGTTGTTTATACTTCTGTGGAAACCACAAGTGACAACGAAACCGTTGTTTTTGTAAATGTTAAAATTAATAATATTACTGATGATAAATCAGAGATTTTATTGAATGTTGAAAATGTTGATTTAGAACTAAAAATGGCAGTTATGTTGTTTGATTTGTTGAGCAAGCTTACAGATTACAGACCACAGTGGGGGGTGCTTACCGGGGTTCGTCCTTCAAAACTTATGACAAAATTGATTTCAGAAATGGGTGAAGAAAAAGCAAAGAGTTATTTTAAAAACTCCTTATTGGTAACACCAAAAAAGACAGAGCTTGCAATAAGAGTATCAAAAAAAGAGCATGAAATTATATGCCAATCAAAGCCTGATTCATTTAGCCTTTATGTTTCAATTCCGTTTTGTCCAACAAGGTGTAGCTATTGCTCTTTTGTATCTCATTCCATAACATCACCAGCAGCAAAAAAGCTCTTGCCTGAATATCTTGATTTGCTTGGAAATGAAATTGAAAATACGGCAGTAATTGCCAGAAATATTGGACTAAAACTTGAGTCAATATACATTGGTGGCGGAACTCCATCAATTTTAAATCCGGAGCAAATAGAAAGACTGCTATGTCAAATTTGCAACAACTTTGACATTAGCAATATTAAAGAATTTACATTTGAAGCAGGCAGACCAGACACTATTGATAGAGCAAAATTGGATATTATTAAAAAATTCCCTGTTTCAAGAATAAGTATAAATCCGCAGACCTTCAATGATGAGGTCTTACAAGAAATCGGAAGAAAACACACATCAAAACAGACATTAGAAGTGTTCAAACTTGCTAATGATATTGGATTTAAAGATATTAATATGGATATAATTGCAGGATTGCCAAAGGATGACCTTTTAAGCTTTGAAAGCACATTAAACACACTCCTTGAACTTTCGCCAAGCAATATAACGGTTCATACGCTTGCTATTAAACGCTCGTCTGGGTTGTCATCGACTGATGAGTTATCCTCAAAAGGCAACCTTACCTCCGATATGGTTAATCTTGCAGGAGAAATGTTGTCAAAAAGTGGTTATGTTCCATATTATATGTACAGACAGAGTAAATCTGTTGGAAATCTTGAAAATGTTGGTTGGTGCAAAAAAGGCTTTGAAGGGTACTACAACATCTTTATGATGGAAGAGTGCCATACAGTGCTTGCTGTCGGTGCAGGAGCTGTTACAAAGCTTAAATCGCCTTGCAATGATTATATAGAGCGTATATTTAACTTTAAATATCCGTATGAATATAATAATAGATTTGAAACAATAGTTAAAAGAAAACAAGAAGTTTATAACTTTTATGAATTAAACAAACTTGGAGGTCTATAATGTCGAAAGTATTATATACGCTGTCGTCGATAAATGAAGATGCAGAAAATGATTATGAAACCTTTGTTAATGAATGCGAGAACACATATGCAAATTCTCTTGCAAAATTGACTGATGCAATTATAAATAACCCTGATAATAAAATTGTTATGGTTGCCGGGCCAAGTGCTTCCGGAAAGACAACAAGTGCAAAAAAACTTGCTGATTCATTAAAAAGCAGGGGAGTAGATGCATTTTCAATCTCTCTTGATGATTTTTATTTGGATAGAGAAGATGCTCCAACATTTGAAAATGGAAAGCCAAATTTTGAAACAGTTTATGCTCTTGACCTTCCATTGCTTTCAAAGTGTTTAAATGAATTACTCAAAGATAGTTATAGTGAACTTCCAATTTTTGATTTTATAAATGGTTGCAGGGCAAACGAAAAGAATGCAATTTTGCTTGAAGATGATGACATTGTTATCGTTGAGGGGCTTCATGCGTTAAATCCTGTTATAACAGATAACTTGCCAAAAGAAAGTCTTCTTAAGGTTTATATCAGTATTGCTTCAAGAATTTTTGATGATACACATAATGTGTTGCTTACAAAGAGAAATATGCGATTTTTGAGAAGAGCAGTTCGTGATTATCAATTTAGAAATAGCTCAATTGAAAACACCTACAAACTTTGGGACAGTGTGCAATATGGAGAAAATGAGTATCTTTTCCCATACAAACATCTTGCAGACATTATGGTAGACTCTTTCCATTCATATGAGCCTTGTATTTTCAAGACAATTGCCACCGCTTTGTTTCAAGAACTTCCAAAGGAAAGCGAACATTATGATGAGTGTCAGGATATTCTTGCAATTCTTGACAAATTTGTTGCAATACCAACAGCATTTGTTCCACAGGATTCACTTTTAAGAGAATTTATTGGTAGATAATCATTGCCATTTTGGCTTTGATAGTATATGATTAAATGAAATCTATAGGTAAGGGAGAGGTAATAGTGGGCGTTTTAGATGATATGATTGTTACCGCCAGAGATGTTGCACAAAACATTGGTAAGCGTGCAGAGGAAGTTGTAGATGTATCAAAACTTCGTTTTGAGATGAGGGATTTGGAAAAAGAGCGTTCGGCAAGTTACGAAAAAATAGGTAGACTCTATGCCGAATCATTAAAAAATAAAACTGATAACTCAGAAAAATGTAAAAGTTTAATTTACAGGATTGATACAATCGATGCAAGAATAAATGAACTTTCAAAACTAATAAAAGAAAAAGTTGGAAATCCTACAAATATTGAGCCAACCGCAAAATAACCTATGTATATGTTTTTTATATATCATGAAGCTTAGGGCGTGTTGCTTTTGGTGAAACAGCGTAATAAAGGACAGTCATTGTTCAGCGGAGCAATGGTGCTTTTAATTTCCACTGTAATTGTACATTTAATAGGAATACTATATAAAATCCCGCTGACAGCGCTTGTTGGTACTGTTGGCAGGGGATATTTTAATGCTGCCTATGAAATATACACACCTATTTATGCAATATCAATGGCAGGACTTCCAGTGGCTGTTTCCAGAATGGTTTCAGAAAGAATGGCAACAGGCAGATATAGAGAAGTCAGAGTTATTTTCAAAATAGTTAAAAAGCTGTTTCTTTTAACCGGATTTGTTGGAACGGCAATTCTTCTTTTAATCGCTTATCCATACACACATTTAGATATATTTATTAATTCGCCAAATGCAATGCCAAGTATTATTGCAATTGCTCCCTCTGTTTTTTGTTGTTGCTTGATGTCAACCTACAGAGGATATTATGAGGGCATGAGAAATATGAAGCCAACAGGAATTTCTCAAGTTATTGAGGCTGTTGGAAAGCTTATTTTTGGGCTTGTTTTTGCAAGAATTGTTATGACTATAGGTGAAAATCAATTTTCAGCCGGCAAAGCTGTTTTTGGAACAATAGTCAAAAGTGAGCAGGAGGCATACAGTGCAATATATCCTTACACTGCTGCCGCTGCAATATTGGGAGTAACTGCTGGTACAGTCTGTGCACTTCTGTTTGTTATGATTCGTCACAAGGTTCTTGGTGACGGAATTACGAAAGAGCATCTTGTAAATTCCCCACGACCTGCACCAAGCAAGGATCTTGCTAAAATGCTGATAAGTATAGCAATTCCTGTTGTTGCAAGTTCACTTATTCTTAACATTACAAATATTATTGATACATGGACAATTCAAAACAGGCTTGTTGACGCAATAGAAAACAATCTACCATATATTAAAGATATGTACTCGAGTGCATTAACACAGTCACAAGTTCTTGATGTAGATATAAAAAACTATCTTTATGGTGCTTATGGAGCAGCACTTGACTTTAAAAACTTATTACCCACAATTACAATGACACTTGGTGTTAGTTCAATCCCTGCACTTTCTGCCGCTTGGGCAATTAAAGATAAAAATAAAATTTTCCGAACAGTTGATTCTGTAATTAGAGCATCATTATTAATTGCTTTACCAACAGGTATTTGTATGGCTATACTGGCAAAGCCCATTCTCACTTTAATGTATATAGGTACAAGGGCAGAGAGTTCAATTGATATAACTGCATACATTGTTACCGTATATGGCTTTGCAGCGGCTGTCATGGCACTTTCTACGCCTATAACAAATATGCTTCAAGCAATTGGAAGAGCCGATGTTCCTGTAAAATCATTGGCAATAGGTGCCGTTGTAAAGATAGTTTCTAATTATATTTTAGTCGGCAATCCAAGATTCAACATTAATGGTGCACCAATTGGTACTATACTTTGTTATGTAGTAATTGTCTTTAGTAATTTGTTCTTTTTAATTAAAGAAACTAAAATAAAGTTAAATATTAAATCGGTGCTTATTAAACCGCTGTTTTGCTCCATTCTATGCGGTTTAGCAGCTTGGTCATCATATGGGCTTCTTAATATGGCATTTGACTTTGGAAATGCATCAGGACGGATGAATGGCTCAACGCTTGCACTGCTAATTTCTGCAATTATTTCAGTTTTAGTATATTTTATATCCTTGTTTTTGGTAAATGCAATTTCAAAATATGATATTTTAATGCTACCTAAAGGAGAAAAAATTGCTAAAGTACTTGAAAAATACAACTTAATGGGTTAATATAACAATATTAAACACTGATTTGAGGTCTGAGAGTGGCTGTAGATTTTAATATTAAAGACAAGTATAGTTTTAATGACTTAATAGAAATAATGCAATTGTTAAGATCTGAAAATGGTTGTCCTTGGGATAGGGAACAAACACATGAAAGTATTAAAAATAATTTTATCGAAGAAACATATGAAGTTATAGAAGCGATAAATAAAGATGATAAGGACCTTTTAAAAGAGGAACTTGGCGATGCGTTGTTACAAGTCGTTTTTCATGCTCAGATAGAAGCAGAACAAAACTCATTTAATATAAACGATGTGTCAGATGGAATTTGCAAAAAGCTGATAGAGCGTCATCCTCATATCTTTGGTGATGTTATTGTAAATAACACAAAGGATGTTCTTTCAAATTGGGATGATATTAAGCGTAACTCAAAAGGTCAAAAGACACAAACAGACAGTATGCTTTCTGTTCCAAAAGAATTACCTGCCTTGATGCGTAGCGAAAAAGTTCAGCAAAAAGCGTCAAAGATTGGCTTTGACTGGAGCAAGATTGATGGAGCTTTTGACAAGCTTTCTGAAGAAATAGATGAACTAAAACAGGCAATAATCAATAATGACAGAGAAAATTGTTTTGAAGAACTTGGAGATGTTTTGTTTTCAGCTGTCAATGTTTCTCGATTTTTAGATTTTCACCCAGAGGAGGCCTTGACGGCCTCAACAGAAAAATTTATTGAGCGTTTCAATATTGTTGAAAATCTTGCAAATGATAGAGGCATTGATATGAAGAGTTCCTCGCTTGAAGTTTTGGACAAGCTTTGGGTTGAAGCAAAGCAAAATTAGTATCCTAATGAAATTCCTTAAACAATGGGCGTTTCGTGGAAAATATATGTTTTTAAGATGGAGGAAACAAAAAATGAATAAGACAGATCTTGTAAATGCAGTAGCAGAGAAAGCAGAATTCACTAAGAAAGACGCTGAGAAGGCTGTTGCAGCTGTTATTGACAGCATCACAGACGCTCTTGTTGGCGATGACAAAGTTCAACTTGTTGGCTTTGGTACATTCGAGGTTCGTAACCGTGCTGCAAAGCAGGGACACAACCCAAAAACTGGTGAAGCAATGTTAGTACCAGCTTCAAAGCTTCCAGCATTCAAAGCTGGAAAAGCACTTAAAGATGCAGTTTCAAAGAAATAATTTATATTAAGAAATGAAGGGGAGAGGGGATAAATTCTCCTCTCCTTGAATTTTATGGAGGAGCAATATGAGACTTGATAAATATCTTAAAGTTTCAAGGCTTGTAAAAAGAAGAACCATCGCAAACGAACTTTGCGATGCAAAGCATATTGATGTTAATGGTAAGACTGCAAGAGCGTCTTATGAAGTCAAGGAAGGCGATATTATAGAAATAACGATGGGCCAAAACAAAATCAAAGCACAAGTAATTACAGTATCAGAACACGCGACAAAGAGTGATGCTGCCTTAATGTATAAATTACAATGATTATTATTGAACTTTCATTACTAAACAGGGTAATAACCTCCCATTAATATTCATATTTATGAATAAAAAGCTGGGAGGCTATTTTTATGACGGATGAACGAAATACAGTTACAATGCCACATAATGTTATTATGGAAGATAGGCGGACAATGAGTGTTTCTGGGGTATCGGATGTGGACAGCTTTGACGAGCAAACAGTGGTGATTTTTACTGACTTAGGAGAACTTACGGTACATGGAACACAACTGCATATTAGTAAATTGAGTCTTGAAATAGGAGAATTATCACTTGAAGGGAATATTTCATCCTTGTCCTATTCTGATTCTCAACCAAGAAATGTCGGATTTTTCAGCAAGGTGTTCAGATAAATGTACTTACCAACAATGGCTCTCCAGACAAGAATTTTTTTCTTATCAATTGGTCTTGGATTTTCACTTGGATTTTTATATGACATTTTTTATATTGTACGCATGAATATTACAAAAAATAAATTTGCAATATATATGCAGGACTTTTTATATCTTTTAATATGTGCATTTTTAACATTTATTTTTATACTTGCACTAAGTTCAGGCATAGTGCGTGGCTATATTCTGATTGGCGAATTTTTTGGATGGCTGATATATTATTTATCAACTGGGTTGATTGTTGTTTCTTTTATTAATAAAATAATTAGAATGATAAAGTTGACAATTAAAAAAACTGTTTTACTTATTATTATGCCTTTTAAGTGGATAACCAAGAAGTTTTGTAAGTTATTTAGGAAAATTAAGCTACTTTTAATCAAAATAAATAAAAAACTTTTTAAAAAAACAAAAAGGTACTTGAAATATGGACGAAATGTAGTGTATAATACTATCGATATGGTAGGTGGTAGTGTAACTGCATTCGAGGGGAATGATAAAGTTTGAGCAAGAAGAAACGCAGCAGGAGCTTTATTTTAACTTTGTCCTTAATTGCAATTATGAGTTATTTTGTAATTACACTTGTTCAACTTCAGCTTGAAATAAGAGATAAGAAAGAGATATCGGCTCAAGTTAATCAGCAATACCAGTCACAACAACTTGAGAATGATGAACTTCAGCAGATTTTAGACAATGGTGATGCATCAAAATACATTGAGCGTGTTGCGCGTGATGTTCTTGGTTATGTTCTTCCAGGTGAGCGTGTTTACTACGATACATCTTCAGGTAATTAACTTAATGATATGAGTTGTTTTAAGGAGGACTGTGCTTTTTTATGCAAGTTGAGGTAGGAATAATAGTCGATGGAGTCATAACCGGACTTACAAAGTTTGGTGCTTTTGTTGAGTTACCAGGAGGAAATACTGGAATGGTACATATTTCCGAGGTAGCTTCGACTTATGTAAAAGAAATTACAGATTTTCTTTCAGAAGGTCAAACCGTAAAGGTTAAAGTAATTGGTATCAGTGATGATGGCAAGATTAGTCTTTCCATTAAGAAAGCTCAGGAACCAGTTCAAAGACCTCAGCGCAGTAACTCTTCTTACTCACAAAATGGAAGTAGCGGCGGGCAAAGAAACAGGTCGTCTTCTAACCAAAGTGTTTGGCAGGGTCAAAGAACCCAGCAAAACAAGGCCATGTCTTTTGAGGATATGATGCAGAAATTTAAACAAGTCAGTGATGAAAAGATGACAGACCTTAAGCACGCATCAGAAACAAAACATGGCGGTGGCTTTACACGCAAGAGTGGCGGAGGAGCAAATAAACATAAATAATATTTGTGCAGAGTGCCTTTATGGTTTAACTCTGCACTTTGTTTTAAGGAGATAATTATGCGTGAGATCTATGTAAGTGTTATTAAAAACGCAGTGAAAGAGCTTTGCATCAAAGCAAACAAAGTTCTTCCAAGCTCATTAGAGCTGTGTATAAGAGATTGCGTATTAAAAGAAGAAGACGAATTACCTCTTAATATAATGAATGACATTTGTAAAAATCTTGATTATGCCAAAGAACTTAATGTTCCAATTTGCCAAGATACCGGTATGGCTGTAATATTTGTTGAAATAGGGCAAGATGTTCATATTGTTGGAGGCGACTTTGTATCGGCTGTAAATGAAGGTGTAGCTGAAGGATATATTACTGGGAACCTTCGTTGCTCTATAGTCAGCGATCCGCTTGAAAGAATAAACACAAATGATAATACACCCGCTGTTATTCATACAAAAATTGTTAGCGGCGATAAAATCAAAATAATTGTTTCACCAAAAGGCTTTGGCAGCGAGAATATGAGTACACTTAAAATGTTTACACCGTCAGCAACAAAAGAAGATATAATTAATTTTGTTATTGAAACAGTTATAAAAGCTGGCAGTAACCCGTGTCCTCCAATCGTTCTTGGCATTGGCATAGGAGGGGACTTTGAGCATTGTGCTTATCTTGCGAAGAAAGCATTGTGTCGCTCAATAGACATTCAAAACCCAAACTCTTTATATAAAGATATGGAAGAAGAAATCTTAAAAAGAATTAATGAGCTTAATATCGGTCCGCAAGGATTTGGAGGGAAAACAACCGCTTTGGCAGTAAATATAGAATACGCTTCAACACATATAGCGGGACTACCTGTTTCTGTTAATGTTGGATGTCATGTTACAAGACATGCAGAAATTATTTTATAAATAACAACATTTTACTTTATTTTTTGAACAATGTGTGCTATAATTATCATAATAAATCCAATAAATTTATTAAATATCCCTAAATATTGGGATTAATATATAAATGGGGGATTGAGTTATGAAGATTACAATTATGGGACGAAAATGTACACCGCGCGATTCTTTCAAAGAAAGAGCAGAGAAAAAGCTTTCAAAAGTTGAAAAGTTTTTTTCAGATGAAGCTGAAGCAAAAATAACTGCTACGGTTGAAAAGAATAAAAAAATAGTAGAAATAACAGTTTTTAATAATAATATGATTTTTAGAGCAGAGGATGCTCGTGATGATTTAGAGGAAGCACTTGACTGCTGTGTTGATTCTCTTATCCGACAAATCAGAAAAAATAAAACAAAGATTGAAAAAAAGCTTCGCAGTGGAGCATTTGACGAATATTTGAATGACACCAGTTTCTTTGAAGAAAAGAATTTCGATGTTGTAAGAACAAAATCTGTTGGACTAAAGCCACAAAGCATAGATGAAGCTATTTTGCAAATGAATATGCTTGGTCATATGTTTTATGTTTTTCTAAACAACGAGTCAGACCAAGTAAATGTTGTTTATCATCGAAATGATGGAGGCTATGGTGTAATTGAGCCCAATTTTTAAGGCATAATAAATTGGCAGGGCTTGTACCTGCCAATTTTTCATTTTATTTGACGGAGGAAATTAATGAATATCAACTATGTAATACCTTGCTTACTTGGAATTGAAGCTCTTATTGCCGACGAACTTAAAGCCATGGGAGCAGAAAATGTTGTTGCAGAAAATGGACGAGTACTTTTTTCTGGTGATGAGTCTATTCTTGCAAGAGCAAATATTAACTGTAGATTTGCAGAAAGAGTTCAGGTTCTTGTCGGAAGCTTTGAAGCAAGGAGCTTTGAAGAACTTTTTGAAAATACGAAAGCATTGCCATGGGAAGAGTGGATTGGAAAGGATGATGCTTTTCCAGTTAAGGGATATTCTATAAACTCCACTTTATTTAGTGTTCGAGATTGTCAGGCAATCATTAAAAAGGCAGTTGTTGAACGCTTGAAATCGAAATATAAAGTGCCATGGTTTTCAGAAACTGGCACTCTTTACCAAATACAATTTTCAATAATGAAAGATAAGGTTAGCCTTCTCATCGATACATCAGGAGCTGGGCTTCATAAGCGTGGTTATAGACTTGATGCAAATGAAGCTCCACTAAAGGAAACGCTTGCTGCATCGCTTGCATATCTTGCGAGAGTAAAACATTATCACACACTTTATGACCCGATGTGCGGTTCTGGCACAATCCTTATTGAGGGTGCTATGATGGCACACAATATTGCTCCTGGAGTGAATAGAAGGTTTTCTGCTGAACAATGGGGCAATATTCCACAACAAATTTGGCAGGAGGAAAGAGAAAGATCCAACGATTTAGTCAAATGGGACAGTGAATATGCCTCATATGGCTCAGATATTGATAGCGACACTATAGAAATTGCAAAGCTTAATGCAAAGCGTGCCGGTGTTTCATCAAAAATTAATTTTTTTACTGCGGATATTCATAATTTTGAAAAGAGAAGCGAAAAAGGAACTGTAATTTGCAATCCACCATATGGAGAGCGTATGCTTGATATTGCAGATGCAAATAAGCTGTATGAAGAAATGGGTAGACAATTTGAAAAAAGTAAAGGGTGGGCTTATTATATTATTAGTCCGTCAGAAACATTTGAGAATTTTTTTGGACGTCCCGCTGATAAACGAAGAAAGCTATATAACGGAATGATAAAATGTCAATTGTTTATGTACTTTAAATAGTGCGCTTATTGCCATTTTATATCAAAGTATAATGAACATTAATTAAACCAAACTTGATAAATAATTTCTACATAAACAGCTATAACATCATACTACTTATTTTTATGCATATATTTTCTTGAGGTGGTTTTTTTGAGAAATAAGTGGATTGTGTTATTAGCTGTATTATTTTTGTTGGTATTATTTATTGTGCTTTTGTTTTGGGCAAAATATGAAAATGAGAATTCTATTTTTTCGTCCATAAATGGTGGCAATGAAAAGCACAGAACTGTTATTATAGATGCAGGTCATGGCGGAGAAGACGGCGGTGCTGTTGCTCGTGACGGAACAGTTGAAAAGGGGATTAACCTTTCTATCTCAAAAAAACTTGAAACATCATTAAGAATTATGGGCTATAATGTTATCATGACAAGGACAAAGGATAAGCTAATTTATGATGTTAGTGAATGCCGAGGAATCAGACAAAAAAAAGTATCCGATATACATAACAGATCTGACTTGGTTAATTCAACCCCAAACAGTATCTTAATCAGCATTCACCAGAATGAGTATTCAGCTGAAAGCGCTTGTGGAACCCAGACTTTCTATGCACCAAATTGTGACCAAAGCAAGGTGCTTGCACAAAGTATTCAGTCTGCTGTAAGAGAATTATTACAGCCAAATAATAATCGTACAATTAAAAAAAGCGGAACAAACATTTATATGTTATACTATGCAAAGAACCCTGCGGTAATGGTCGAATGCGGATTTTTGTCAAATTATGAAGAATGTCATAAACTAAAAAGTAAAGATTATCAAAATAAAATAGTTTTCTGTATAATGTGTGGGATTTTAAATTACGCTTAGTGTGGAGGAATATATAAATGGCTCAGAAATCAAAAACAGTGTTTGTATGTAAAGAATGCGGATACGAACATCCAAAATGGCATGGTAAGTGTCCGGTATGTGGTGAATGGGATTGTATGACTGAAGAAGTACGAATCCAGGAAACAAACGCCTCAAAGAGAGCAACAACCAATACACTTAATTCAGTAACTGCGTTAAACCTACAAAGCATAAAAGCTGATAATGAATGTAGATATAAAACTGGTCTTTCAGAATTCGACAGAGTTCTTGGAGGGGGTATAGTAAAGGGGTCACTTGTACTTTTAAGTGGCGACCCAGGAATAGGAAAATCAACAATTCTTCTGCAAGTTTGTGAACAGCTTGGTCAAAATCTTCAGATTCTTTATGTTTCAGGAGAGGAATCAGCACATCAGATTAAACTAAGGGCAGACAGACTTGATGTTTCAACTCAAAACCTGTTTATAATGTGTGAAACTAATGTTGAAACAATCACAGAGTACATAAAAACTGAAAAGCCTGATTTGGTCATAATTGACTCCATTCAAACAATGAACTTTCCAGAGATATCTTCTTCATCAGGCAGCATAACTCAAGTGAGAGAATCAACAAGCTGGCTTATGCGTGCTGCAAAAGACCTAAATATTCCGATTATTATTGTTGGTCATGTTAACAAAGATGGAAATATTGCAGGACCAAAAGTACTTGAGCATATTGTTGATGCCGTATTATATTTTGAAGGTGAAAGGCACCTTTCTTACAGAATTTTAAGAGCAGTTAAAAACAGATATGGTTCAACCAACGAAATTGGCGTTTTTGAAATGCTTGACACTGGACTTTCACAGGTTAAAAATCCATCGCAAATGCTTATTTCAGGCAGACCAAAAGACACTTCTGGAACTTGCGTTGCCTGTGTTATGGAAGGATCTCGTCCAATTCTTGCGGAAGTTCAAGGACTTGTAACTCCAAGCGGTTTTGGAAATCCACGAAGAATGGCAACAGGCTTTGATTATAATAGGCTATCTATGTTGCTCGCTGTGCTTGAAAAAAGGGGAGGATATTTCTTCGGAAATATGGATACATACATTAACGTTATTGGTGGCTTAAAACTTATTGAGCCAGCTTCAGATTTGTCTGTTGCTCTTTCTCTTGTTTCAAGCTTAAAAGATATTATTGTTCGTGATGATGTACTTGCCTTTGGAGAAATTGGACTTGCAGGCGAAATTCGCTCTGTTGGTAACTGCGAACAGAGAGTTAAAGAAGCAGCTCGACTTGGATTCAAAAAGTGTATTATTCCAAAGGACAATGTAAAGTCACTTTCTGCGTCGGCAAAAAAAGATATAGAAATAATAGGAACCAAAAATATCAGAGAAGCCTTTGAATTAACTATATAAGTCATTTTCGCTGTTGTCTGGCTTCAAATCTGCATCAATATAGTGCGCACAGCCCTGCTCTTTTGCGGTATTATTAACCTTTTCAACGCTTTCGAGAGTGCAGTAGCCGTCGCTTTGATATTTGCAGGTTAAATCACAAGGTATAATTCCCAAAAATTGCACCTCCTCATTGACATGGTTTATATTTATTTTCCATATTTTTTTATAAATTATACAGTGACATTTTATTTAGAGGAAAAATAAATGATAAGAATTATAAAAAATCCAAACCTACCAGATGAAAAGGTTACAATCGCATTAGCAGGAAATATGCCTGAGGCCTTATATAATGCGTTCTTGGCTAAAGGTATTAGTATTGTTAAATTGTGCAAAAACACTGTAATACAGTCTTGTGTGAACTCTCATGCTGATATGCTTTGTCACCACCTTGGTGGAAAAGACTTTTTGCTTTCATTTAATGATATTGAAGTGAAAAACGAGCTAAAAAAACTTGGCTTTGAACCAATAGTAATCAAAAATGCTCTTGAATCCGATTATCCAAAGGACATTGCACTTAATGGTGCAAGAATTATGGATAAGTTAATTTGCAAAAAAGATAAAATTTCCCAGGAAATAATAAGTTACTGTAACTTAAAAGACATTGAGATTATTAATGTTCCTCAAGGATATGCAAAATGTTCAATTTGCATTGTAAATAAAAATGCAATAATAACAGAAGACCTATCTATTAAATCCGCTTGTGAAAAAAGGGGAATAGATGTTTTATTAATTAACAAAGGCTTTGTTCGGCTTAATGGTTATAATTATGGTTTCATTGGTGGATGTTCAGGCTTAATATCTAAAAATGAACTTGCCTTTTTTGGGAATATAAAAAATCATCCTGATTATTACAATATAAAGTCCTATTTAAAAAATTATAATGTTATTCCGGTTTCGTTAACTTCTGATGATTTAATAGATATCGGTGGAATAATTCCACTTATAGAAAAAGGTGAGCAAGAATAATTGCTCGCTTTTTTATTATTAGTTAAGTTTTAATAATAGGTAAAGTATTTTTACAATAAATTAGTGGCAATAGGAGAGGGTTTACTACCTATAAATAAAATGATACAATTATACAAAATTAATGTTTTGTATAATTAAGGGGAGTTAAAAAGCAGGAAATAAGGCTAATTATGTTATTTATCTGTTAATTTGCTTTTGATAAACCAGTTTTTAGTATCTTCAAATATATTTATATAATGTTCTTAGTACTATCACTGTTGCTCTTTATCAAATGGATTTTTATTTTCTTTGCACTTAACTTTATTTAAAAATTTTATAATTATAACTTTTATATTTTGTTTCATTTTTATCTAATTTACATTACTAATTAGATAAATTAGTTTAAAAAATGATTGTTTTAATTTTGCTTGGTTAAATCAAAATTTTTTTAATGACCTTTGCATTGATAAAATATTTCTATTGGCTACAAAACAGTTTGATATTTTTATCTAATTCAGATATTTGCGTTAATTTACATATATCTATAAATATTAACTTTGTCGAATTGTGTAGTTTTTTATTAAGTTTAAATTTATCATTATTTTAAACTGCGTTTAATGTGATTATATATTTTACTTAGTATAGTTAAAGGAGTTTTTTATTAGCTGATTTTATGGTAAGATTATTATATACTATTTTAAATTACTACTCTCGTGAAACTGTTTCACAATTGTTTGGAGGCTATATTAAATGATTACATATTCAGATTATTATGCTTTTCCACCTATTGTTGTTGAATTTTTAAATTACTTAAGTGTTGTCAAAAACCAATCAAAGCTTACAACCTCCGAATATGCAAGCGATTTGCGAACTTTTTTTAGATTTATAAAAGTTATGAGAGGACTTGTACCCCCTTCTGTTGAATTTGAGGACATTGTCATTAACGATATTGACGATAAATTTATTCAGTCGATTACATTAAGTGATGCTTATTCATTTTTATCCTATTGCAAGGATACTCGTGATAACAACGCTAAGACTCGTGCCAGAAAGGTTTCGAGCCTTAGAAACTTCTTTAAATATTGCTCAGTGCAAAAAAAGATACTTAATGAAAATCCAATGCAAGAGCTTGATACGCCAAAGCTTCCAAAAAGTCTTCCCAAATACCTCACTCTGGAACAAAGCCAGGAACTTTTAAAAAACAGCGCAACAGGCAAGTTTAAAGAGCGTGATTACGCTATTATTACATTGTTTTTGAATTGTGGGCTAAGACTTGCAGAGCTTGTTAGTCTTAATTATACTGATGTGCGAGATGACTGCACTATGCGAGTGTTGGGTAAAGGCAACAAGGAGAGAACAATTTATCTTAATGATGCGTGCATGGAAGCAATTAAAGTATATATGGCTGTTCGGCCAGTTGATGGAGTAAAGGACAAAAAAGCACTGTTTCTGAGCAGTCGTCTACAACGAATCAGCCCAAAAACAGTACAGCATATAGTTTATACAGCCCTTGATAAAAGCGGATTATCGGATCAAGGCTTTTCAGTTCATAAGCTACGCCACACTGCAGCAACATTAATGTATCAGTATGGAGATGTTGATGTTCTTATATTAAAAGAAATTTTAGGCCATGAAAATCTTGGTACAACACAGATTTATACTCATATTGTCAACGAACAACTTCAAAAAGCTGCACAGGCAAATCCTCTTAGCAAAGAAAAATTAAAGTAGTTATACAAAGCTAAACTTACTTGCAAATAGAATAGTCATTAGAGTATCAATCAGTGCAGCAAGAATAATAATTCCAAATAAAATCAAATATCTTGCACAATATTTTTTAAGAATATTTTCATGTTGATATGATGATTCACCATTCATTAAGTGTAGCAGCTCGTATGACATTACAAAGCTTTCGTTGCATCCAAACAATAATGCAGCGGTTGAAATTACAGCACTTGGGAAAAGTATTACCATACAATATCCAGCACCGCTAAGCGCATATGTACTATAAAGGAAGCCAGAAACCATACCGAGTCCAATTCCTCTTGCAAGTGGTATTGCAGCAATTATTGGAATACCGATTGCGCAAAGACCAAAAGTAAATGAAATGAACAAAAAAATAAAATAAACAGCGAATGAACTTAAAAATGTATCAAAAATTGATTGTGTATTTCTAAGCATTGTAAAATCGGAAAACATCGTTACAAGTTTTGCATTTATTTCATTATCATTATATTTAGCCGCAATTGCACCGATTATCATGCCCGACAGGAACAGTGAAATTAGAGTTACCATTTTCCACTCTTCTCTTAAAACCATTTTCATTCTTCCAAAATCAAACGACCTGTATCTATATTGTCTATGACGCATACTCGTCCTCATCATTCGCACAAGCCTTCCTCCAAACCTTATATATTATAATTGTCCACAGACAAACAATGATGTTTGTCTGTTATTTATTTACCTGAATATAGTAAATGTTATTTTATTTTAAATAGACTTTTTTGATTTAGAATTAACCGCAAGAATACCGCCCAATCCACCAACAGCAAGCATAAGTAAAATTGTTGTGACGGCAAGCGAACCTATTGTACCTCCATTTGCTAAAATAATAAACGCAGCCATTACAATTGTAAGAGGTAAAGTAGCTACAATGCCAACAATCAAGCCCTTTTTCTTATAACACTTTGCTGCCCAATATCCAGCAAACAAAGCCGCCAAAAGAGCAGAAGCAAGAGCCATTATAGGAACACTCTTTTCAGCATAATCAAATTTGACCATTATAAATGAAAACGCAGAAAGAAAGATAAAAAGGAAAACTGTTCCAACGGAGAAACCTTTTAAAGCGTTTATAACAAGTTGTTTTGGTTCACTGCTTTCTTTTGCAGGTGTCTTGTTTCTTGGTTTACTTTTTACTTTTGAAGTAATAGAAGCCATAATAAAATCCCCCTCATATCTTATTAGATGATATGAAGGGGAACTAATCTATATGCTATTTTATTGTATGAAATTGAAAATTAGGCTTTTTTATCTTCTTCTTTAACTTCTTTTTTATCGTCTTTTTTTGTTTCTTTAACTTCTGGCTTCTTTTCAACTTTATCTGTGTTCTTTTTTGCTTTTGCAGCTTCAAGTTGTGCCTGACGATTTGCAGCTACTTTTTCGTTTGAAGTTACATTAGTATAGATAGAGGTGCGAGTTATTCTGATTTTTGTTTTATCAGCACCAGTTTCGATAACTATTGAGTCTTCTTTTAAAGTAACAACTCTGCCCATAATTCCACCAACGGTGATTACCTCATCACCAATCTGAATGGACTCACGCATTGCGGCATCTGCTTTTTCCTGCTTTTTCTGTGGTCTTATCATTAAAAAATAAAGTATACCAAACATCGCTACAAGCATTAAAATTGAAAGCCATGAAGATGAGCCACCTGCTGCAGAACCTTCAGCACCACCTGTGCTTGGCATTAATAAAAGAAATGTATTAAAATCCATTTTGTTACCTCCGTTGAGTTAGTGTATATATTATATACTTTATTATGTATCTATGCAAGTAAAATTAATCAATTAATTGAACTAAATGCGTGCATCAAGAACATCTACATATTTATCTTTAAATTCTAAAAATGTATTATTTTCAATATTTTCTCTTATAAGCTCCATGAGGTTATTGTAAAAATAGAGATTATGCATAACACAAAGTCGCATAGCGAGCATTTCCTTGCTTTTAAACAAGTGCCTAATATATGCTCGTGAATGTCTTTTACAAGTTGGACAATTACAATTTGGGTCAAGTGGTTTATCGTCTTTTTCGTACTTTTTGTTGTTGATATTTATTATTCCGTCCCAAGTAAACAAGTGACCATGTCGTGCGTTTCTGCTTGGCATAACGCAGTCAAACAAGTCAACACCCCTGCTGACTCCTTCTAATATATTTCCTGGAGTTCCTACTCCCATAAGATATCTTGGTTTGTTTTCAGGCATATATGGTTCGACAGCAGAAATAACACGATACATTTCTTCTTTTGGTTCGCCAACTGCAAGCCCCCCAATAGCATAACCATCAAGATTAAGTTTTGCAATTGTTTGCATATGACTTATTCTTAAATCATCATATACACAACCTTGATTAATTCCAAAAAGCATTTGGTTTTTATTAAGAGTATCACACAAGGCATTTAGTCTTTCCATTTCGTCTTTACAACGGTAAAGCCATCTTGTAGTTCTTTCGCATGAGTTTTTTGAATACTCTAAAGTTGCAGGATTTTCAACACATTCATCAAAAGCCATTGCAATGGTTGAGCCAAGATTTGACTGAATTTGCATACTCTCTTCCGGACCCATAAAAATGTGTCTTCCGTCTACATGAGAGGCAAAGTGGACACCTTCCTCTTCAATTTTTCTTAATCCAGCAAGTGAAAACACTTGAAATCCGCCACTATCAGTAAGAATTGTTTTATCCCAGCCAGTAAACTTGTGTAATCCACCCATTTCTCTAATAAGCTTATCACCTGGACGAACATGAAGATGATATGTGTTGCAAAGCTGAACTTGGCACCCAATACCCTCCAAATCATATGCAGACACCGCACCTTTGATTGCACCACAGGTTGCAACATTCATAAATGCAGGTGTTTTAACTGTAGAATGAACAGTTTGGAATTCGCAAAGCCTTGCATTTCCTTCTTTTTTTATAATTTTAAACATATATCCCCCTATGAAATAAACATGGAATCTCCAAAGCTAAAAAATCTGTACTCTTCATCAACCGCTGTTTTATAAGCATTCATTGTATTATCATAACCACAAAATGCACTGACGAGCATTATAAGTGTGCTTTCTGGCAAATGGAAATTAGTTATAAGAGCATCAATACACTTAAATTCATATCCTGGATAAATAAATATGTTAGTCCAGTCTTCAAACTCTTCAATTTTTCCAAGTTTTGATGCAACCGACTCAAGAGTTCTGCAACAAGTTGTCCCAACAGCAATAACTCTTTTCCCATTATTTTTGGTTGTATTTATTATCTCTGCTGTTTCCTTTGGAAGCCAGTAATGCTCTGAATGCATTTTATGGTCTTCAATGTTATCAGCTTTGACAGGTCTAAATGTGCCAAGACCTACATGAAGTGTAACATAACCAATATTAATTCCTTTTTGCTTAATTTTTTTAAGAAGCTCATCGGTAAAATGCAGCCCTGCTGTTGGAGCAGCTGCTGACCCAAGCTCCTTTGAATATACAGTTTGATATCTTTCGTTATCTTCAAGCTTTTCAGTAATATAATGTGGCAACGGCATTTGACCAATTTTGTCAAGTATATTAAAAAAATTTCCATCATAGCAAAACTTTACAACTCTGTTTCCATCAGGCAAAACATCAAGCACTTCTGCCTTTAAAATGCTGTTGCCAAAAGTAAATTTTGCACCTTTTTTTGCGCGCTTTCCAGGTCCTGTAATTACTTCCCAAACATCTTGTTCTTTTTGGCTTAAAAGAAGGAATTCAACAATTGCGCCTGTTTCTTCTTTAGTACCATATAATCTTGCAGGTAAAACCCTTGTATTATTTAGTATTAAACAGTCGCCTTCATTCATATAATCTATTACATCCGAGAAGTGCTTATGTTCAATTTCTCCGCTGTTCCTAAAAAGATGCATCATTCTTGAATTATCTCGCTTTTCAAGTGGATGTTGAGCAATCAATTGTTCAGGCAAATCATAGTAAAAATCGCTTTTTTTCATAATATCTCCCAAATAAGTTTTTATAATAAAATGTTTGACTAAAGGGTATTATAGTGTTATTATATCTGTAATTTAATATCTTTTTAGATAGAGGTGCGTCATTTAAAATTAGCATTTTTAGGGTTCCGAATCCCTTTGAAAAAGTGTGAAAGGAAATGCCGCCGAAGTAATTCAGCTTTCGGAAGTTGTGCTACTGGGTGTATAGTTAACAGCTATGCAACTGTCATCATTGTGTTGATGGAGTGCTATCACTTTTTAGGTTAAAACCTAAAATCTACGCTTCTCATATTATATTGCAATGATGACCGGTTTTCAACCGGTTTTTTATATTATACAGATATTTGTCAAAATTGGAGGTAGTTCAGTATGAAAAAGTTTAAGGTTGGTATTATTGGTGGAACAGGAATGGTTGGTCAAAGATTTGCAACCATACTTGAAAATCACCCTTGGTTTGATGTTAAAATAATTGCTGCGAGTTCTCGTTCAGCAGGAAGAACTTATAAAGAAGCTGTCGGTAATCGTTGGGCAATTGAAGATATGCCAATGCCAAAATCAATGGAAGATATAATTGTTTTAGATGCAATGAAAGATATTGAAAAAATTGCAAAAAGTGTTGACTTTGTATTTTGTGCTATTGACCTTGATAAGGAAGCAACTAAAGAGCTTGAGTACGCTTATGCAAAGGCTGAATGTCCTGTTATTTCAAATAATAGCGCTCACAGACACACACCAGATGTTCCAATGATTGTTCCAGAGCTTAATGCTGACCATGTAAAGATTATTCCCGCACAGAGAGAAAGACTTGGAACCAAGCGTGGATTTGTTGCAGTTAAATCAAACTGTTCACTTCAAAGCTATGTCCCTGCCATATTCCCTCTTTCAAAGTTTGGCGTTAAAGATGTTCTTGTTTGTACTTATCAGGCAATTTCAGGAGCAGGAAAAACATTTGAAACTTGGCCAGAAATGGTTGACAATGTCATTCCATTCATTGGCGGAGAAGAAGAAAAATCAGAAAAAGAACCACTAAAAATTTGGGGTCATATTGAAGGAAATGAAATTATTCCCTCAACATCGCCAAATTTCACGGCTCAGTGCATTCGCGTTCCTGTTTCAAACGGTCACCTTGGTGCAGTTTTTGTGAGATTTGAAAACAAACCAAGCAAAGATGAAATTTTAGAAGTTTGGAAAAATTTTAAAGGTCGCGCACAGGAACTTGACCTTCCAAGTGCACCAAAGCAGTTTCTTAACTATTTTGTTGATGATAATTATCCACAAACAAAGATTCAGCGTAACCTTGAAAACGGAATGGCAATTTCAGTTGGTCGTTTAAGAGAAGATACACAATATGATTACAAATTTGTATGCCTTTCACATAACACATTAAGAGGTGCCGCAGGCGGCGCAGTTCTTATGGCGGAGCTTCTTTGTGCAGAAGGATATATTGATTAACTTGGAGGTAAATATTTATGAAAAACACAATTTTTACAGGTGCCGGTGTTGCTATTGTTACCCCGTTTGATAAGGATAATAAAATAAATTATAATTTACTTGGTAAACTCATTGACAGACAGATTGATAATGGAACAGACTCCATTATTATTTGCGGAACTACTGGTGAAAGCTCAACACTTGACCACGACGAACACTCAGAAGCAATCCGCTTTACTGTTGCTCATGTTGGTGGGCGTGTGCCTGTCATTGCTGGTACTGGCAGTAATGACACAGCCTATTGCCTTAAGCTTTCAAATGAAGCTGAGGAGGCAGGAGCTGATGCACTTCTTTTAGTTACACCTTATTACAATAAAACATCTCAAAGTGGTCTGATTCGTCAGTACAATTACATAGCAGACAGAGTTTCAACTCCAATTATTCTTTATAATGTTCCAAGCAGAACAGGTGTTAACATTAAGCCTGAAACATATGTTGAGCTTGCTAAGCATGAAAGAATCGTTGCAGCAAAAGAGGCAAATAGTGATATTTCGGCTCTTGCAAAAACAATTTCACTTTGTGGCGACAATCTTGACATTTATTCAGGAAATGACGATCAGATTACATCATTTATGTCACTTGGAGTTAAGGGCGTTATTTCTGTTATGTCCAATGTTATTCCAAGAGTAACAAGTGACATTGCACACAAATTTCTTGATGGCGATGTTAAAGGCAGTGCAAAGCTTCAACTTGAATATCTTGAGCTTTGCAACAGTTTGTTTATGGATGTTAACCCAATTCCGGTTAAGGAAGCACTTATAATGATGGGATTTGATGTTGGGGAATGTCGTATGCCACTTGCACCGCTTTCTGATTCCGCAAGGCAAAAACTTAAAGATACACTTATTAAATATAACTTAATTTGATTATTTTAAGGATGTGAAATCATGAAAAGCATCATTCTTAGTGGATGTAATGGTAAAATGGGTAAAGTTATTGCAAATTGTTTAACGGAAAGAAACGATTGTAATATTATTGCAGGAATTGATACCTCAGATAATGGTAATTGTTCTTTTGATGTATACACCTCAATTGATAAATTCAGTAAAAAAGCTGATGTTATAATTGACTTTTCGCATCCATCCTCACTCGAAAAGCTTTTGAAATATGGAATTAAAACAAATACGCCAATGGTAATTGCAACAACGGGATTATCAAAAGAACAGATTGAAAGTATTAATATTGCTTCAAAGCAAGTTCCAATATTTTTCTCTGCAAATATGTCTTTAGGTGTTAATCTTGTCAAAGAACTCGCTTCAAAAGCAGCAAAAGTCCTTGGAACATCATTTGATATTGAGATTGTTGAGGCTCATCATAATCAGAAAATTGATGCACCAAGCGGTACTGCACTAATGCTTGCAAATGCTATTTCTGAGCAACTTGAAAATCCTCCGACTTATGAATTTGACAGACATTCAAAAAGAGCTAAAAGAGAAAAAAATGAAATAGGAATCCATGCAGTTCGTGGTGGCACAATAGTTGGTGAACATGAAATAATTTTTGCGGGACATGACGAGATTATTAAAATTTCTCACAGTGCGATGTCAAAAGAAATTTTTGCAATGGGTTCAATTAATGCAGCTCTTTATATGTGTGGCAAACCAGCAGGTCTTTACTCAATGAGCGATTTAATTGATGACTAATAATAAAAGGAGTTTTAGAAATGAAAATTATTGAAAACATTACATTAACAGAAGATGTTACCCTAATATCACTGCAGGACTCCACTGCTGATGTAAAAATCATTTCACAAATTTTTGAGATGATTTCAAAGGCAAATATTGATATTGATATGATTTCTCAAACTCCATCTATTGGTAATACAACGAATTTGTCTTTTACTGTCAGCTCTGATGATTTTGCAAAAATACTTGTTATTGCAGGCAAGTTCAGAGAACTGAATACTAATATTAAAATTAATGTTAGCAGTGGAAACAGTAAAATATCAATTCTTGGAGATGCAATGCGTGGGCAGCCTGGAGTTGTGTCAAAAGTATTTGAAACGCTTGCAAAAGAAAACACAAGCATTATTATGGTTACAACTTCAGAAATTGATATTTCTTTATTAGTTGTGAAGTCAGATGCGGAATCAGCTATCCAAGCTTTAAATAAAGCATTTAATTAAGATTAAATTTTTAATATTTGTGATTTAAAAAACATCAGACGCATTTTGCATCTGATGTTTTTATATACTCTCTTGTTCTTTTTGCTGAATTATAATGGCTGATTTTTTAACATTTACCCTATCATAATACTTCTTAAATTGTATGTTTACACGAATTTTTACATTACAATTTTTACAAAAATAAAATGCTCTGAATGAGCCATTAACATACTTCCAATTATCAATTTTTTTTGCAACTTGGCCACACTCAGCACACTTGCAGTTCATAATGCTTTTATCGACAAGTGGATCATCAATATTTGAAATTACATATGGCTTAAAAAACAGCCTATCATAGTATTCATTGTCACATTTTTTTATACGCTTTATAAAATCATCTTTATTATACAGCTTTTTAAAGCATTCTCCAGAAATCTCGCTATCTGTCAATGCCCTGTGAAGTATTAAGTCATCTAAGTTGATATTAAGGGCATCTGCAGCGTTATTAAGACCTAATTGTTGTGATTTTGGAAGTCTCATCATATCCATGCAGTAGTCTTGCAAATCAACATAATATTCTATGAAAGGAATCATTGAAATACCTTTAAAATACTGAATATTGTCAATCATAACACGAATATCCATGTTACCCCAAGACAAAAAAATTGTTTCTTCCTCCCCTACCCAGCTGTTAAAATTTTCTAATACCGTTAGGAAAGACTCGCCATCACTTATATCATCGTTAGTTATGTTAGTAAGTATTTTTACTCTTGAACGCAGCTTTTTTTCAATTTGAGGCTTGATAAAACTTGAAAATGTTGAAACCGTTTCCCTGTTTTCGTCAAGCATAATTGCACCTATTTCGATTATTTCATTAATGTATTTTCCAAATCGATGTGAATATGCTGTGTTCCACTCCAAATCCATAATTACATATTGCACTAAATACTCTCCCCTATATTATTCTGTTTTCTTCATCCAGTCCTTATCTTCCAAAATTGCTTCTCCACCAAAATCTCCATCATCACCATCACGGTTAATTATTACTATATCGTCTTTCCCCGCTGCATTTTGTGAAAAAAGTGCAGTTATTTTTTTGCTTATTTTCATAAATCCACTTCGTTTAGGAAATGTATCTGAATAATACTCGTCAAAATTTCTCATAAGCTCACCACTCATAAGAGCTGAAAAGCTGAACTCTGGTTTTTGTCTTAATGCTCTGTTTTCTTCTTCAGATATTGTTTTATCCCTGTCTATTGCACTTATAAAGCCCATTATAATTATTGGTGCAACAAAAAAAATCACAGCTAACTTTGAAAAAAATTTAAAATTCATATTGAATTGTTTAAACATAAAAAATCACCTCAAAACCTAAAGTATAAAAACGGGTTATAGCTTGTTCCAACAAGAGCAGCAGTGCAAATTACAAGCAACAATATATTAAATGCTATAACAATTATGTCTGCAATGATTTGGCAAAATAAATTTCTGTTTGAAAGTTTTTGAATTACATTTTTAACTCGTTCTGAAACAGGAGTACAGGCGATTATTGCAATAATAAAAAATAGTAATCTGTTAATAATATAGGTTGAATCAGTAATATGTGAAAATGAAACGCCACCAAATCCAAACATAATAGATAACATCTGGTTAAGCTTTGAGATATCATCAAAATAAAAAAACACCCATCCAATCATAACAACGAGTAATGTATAAAGATGCGAAAAGAATTTTGGTATTTTTTCGAGTATATTTCCAAGGAAAAGACGCTCAATCACAATAAATACAAAATAATAAAGACCCCAAATTATAAAGTTCCAACTTGCACCATGCCACATACCAGTCAAAAACCAAACAATTAAAAGGTTAAGTACATGATTTTTTCTGTTTCCACCAAGTGGAATATAAACATATTCTCTAAAAAATGTTGTAAGTGAAATATGCCATCTTTTCCAAAAATCAGAAACTGATTTTGCAATATATGGATAATTAAAGTTTTCTACATATTTAAATCCAAACATATGTCCAAGACCGATTGCCATATCAGAATAACCCGAAAAATCGAAATATATCTGTAAAGTATAGCTTATAATTCCAATCCAAGCACCAACAACAGAAATTTTATTTAAGTCACCGACGAGATAATCTTTAACTATTTGTCCAGCAAAGTTTGCAAGCAAAGCCTTTTTTGCAAGACCGATAAGAAACCGTGTCACTCCGTAAGCTGCATTTTTAACATCAACACTTCTATTCCTGATTTGTTCATCAATATCAACATATCGAACAATCGGGCCAGCAATAAGCTGTGGGAACATAGAAACATATAATAGCAAATCTGAAAATGATTTTTGAACCTTTGCACGACCTCTGAAAACATCTACCGAATATGTTATCGTTTGGAAAGTATAAAATGATATTCCTATGGGTAGTCCAAACCCTAAAAGTGTTATATCAGACCCAAAAAGATTGTTGGTTGTTGTTGCAAAAAAATCATAATATTTAAACAGCCCAAGAAATGAAAGTGCAATTGTAACAGACACTCCGAGTGCAACTTTTGCCTTCCATGTACCCTGGTATTTGTCAATCAGTAATCCACCACAATACTCAACAAATGTACTTATAATTAATACAATTATCCATTTTGGCTCACCCCATGCATAAAAAAGCAATGACATTGAGAGCAAAACTATGTTTTTTAAATCTATGCTTTTTACGCTGTAATACAAAATAAAGCATAGAGGTAGAAATATATATATGAATGTTAGACTTGAAAAAACCAAAATTCTCTCTCCTGTAAATTAAACTTAATTACTATATTGTTACATAATTTCTTATTTTATCCAATGTTTTCTTCCCTATGCCACTGACATTTATCAGTTCGTCAACGCTGTTAAATGAACCGTTTTTTGTCCTATATTCTATAATTGCATTAGCTTTGACCTCACCTATTCCATCAAGGCTAAGAAGTTCATCAAGCATCGCAGTATTTATATTTACTATCTTTTTCTTTAGATTAGGTTTGCTATTATTTATGTTGTTTTTTACCTCAGAAGCCACTTTTACATCGTTATTATTATTTCTTGAAGTGTTTATTGATGTATCAGAAACATTTGAAATTCCCGGGGGATTTTCAGTTACAGCCGGGCTTAGTTCAGGACTGTTATAAAGCTGATAAATAAGTATAGACGCTAATAGCACCAATGAAAGTGAAATCAAATAAACTTCCTGTCCTTTTTTCATCAAAAGCACTTCCTGTGTAAAAAATATGATATGCAAAATATTTGAAATTACACTGGATATTATATCATATAAAATTTTTCTGTGATAGTTTATTTTAAACTTTTTTCCATATCTTTTTTTAGCCGTTCAATAATTTTTTTTTCAAGTCTGGAAATATAGCTTTGAGAAATCCCCAAAATATCCGCAACTTCTTTTTGAGTGTGTTCTCTGTGTCCGTCCATACCAAATCTCATTTGCGTTATAAGCTTTTCCCTGTCGGAAAGTTTCTCAATTGTTAAATATAGTAAATTCTTTTCATCTTCATACTCAATTCCCTTATTTACCGTATCTGGCTCACTTCCAAGAATATCTGAAAGCAAAAGTTCGTTTCCGTCCCAATCAATATTTAAAGGCTCATCAATAGAAATTTCATGTTTTATTGTGTTAGTTTTTCTCAAATGCATTAAAATTTCATTTTCAATACATCTTGACGCATAAGTTGCAAGCTTAATATTCTTTTCTGGACAAAAGGTATTAACTGCCTTAATTAGACCTATTGTACCGATAGAAACAAGGTCCTCAATTCCAACACCAGAACCTTCAAATTTTCTTGCTATATATACTACAAGTCTTAAGTTGTGAGTTATAAGTGGCTCTCTGGCTTGTTCGTCACCTAAGACAAGTCTTTTCATTATCTCTTGTTCTTCGTCTTTCTTAAGTGGCGCTGGCAGTGTCTGAGGACCATTTATGTAGTTTATTTCATCAATACCGAGCATTCCTTTGATTTTAAGCACCAATTGCTTAAGTTTTTCTTTAATTTGAAGTTTAATTTTCATTTTAGTGCAACCTCCTCGTCAAACTCATCAATCATTACAGGGCTAACAATTGCTATGTATTCTCCGTTAGATAGTGAAATATTTTTTATCGCAACATAGACCGAATCAAACGATTTTTTATTTTTATTATGTATTAATGTTAAGCTATCTGGTCTAAACGCTTTAAGCAATCCATTTCCACCAATACTGTTAAATGGAATTAGTCGAATCCTGCCTTTTAAATCTTCGTCAATATTCTCGGTATCAAAACATTCTGAATTTTTCATAAAATCCATTATACTGACTGGTATTATTTCTTTTATAAAGTCGTATTCAGCAACCACTACAGGAGTTCCGCTAAATGTGTCTTTAAGCGAGTTCCCTGTGTCAATAAGAGCTTTTCCACTAACTTGCTTTTGTTCAAAATTTATTATTATATCAATAATTTTATTTTGAGGTGCATTTTTTCTTGAAAGCTTAGAAATGATAGAAACTACTGTATAGCAAAAAATCGTTAAGCCAATAAGCATCAAAGCATTCATTTCAAAGTAAATAGCACCATTGTTAAACTGCATTCCATTTGGCTTTAAAACTATCCAAACTGCAAGCATTAAACCAGCAAATATAAAATTAACCGCAAAAAAGATTGCAAACAATCGTAAAAAATGTTTAAGATTTTTTATTTTAAACGCAGCTAAAATAATCGTAATTGAAAATGCCAATTTAATTAATATTGAAAGAAATGTATTAAGAGTAGGCAAAATCAATATAAGTGAGTAAACTCCACCCAAAATGCTCCCAAGCAATAACCTAAGTCTTTTGATTTTTTCATTACTTATAAATGATGTTTCTAAAAGTAAAAAGTAATTTACAAATATGTTAAGTACAATAAGAATGTCTATGTAAACACTTTGCTTCATTTGCTCTCCCCTCCCACAAAAACATTATATAATTATCAAATTACAATTTATGTCGATAATAGTACACAAAATAAAAAAGAAGAACGGTGCAGCCAAGCATCATTCTTCTTTAATTTTTTTATAAGTTTATTCTAAAAACAAAAACTATTGTTTAAATTCTACGCTTTTGCGTTGCTGTCTTAACTTATGGTTTTGATGAAGTTTTTGAAGATGTAGAACTCATTTGCGATGAACTTTGAGATACAGATGGGTCTTTTTTATCTTCATCTGAATTTGGTTTTTCAGTAGTAGCTTTAGTTCCGCTTGTCTGCGAAGTTGTCGTTGGTGGTTGAGTTGTTAATGCAACTTTTTCTGCCATCACTACTGATTGATTTCCAATAAAAGACCATTTTTCAACGAAAGATGAATGCGAATATGACTGAATGCCCGACTGATATGGGTCAGCAATATATACCTTGTTTGAGTCATACCCAACAAGTACCATTACATGCGTACCTCTGGGATATTCAAAATATGTGTCTGTTCCATCTGGATTCTTTATATACCAAGCATTTACAAGTGTTGGTGTCTTCATTTTATATGTTGCCCAGACAATTACAGGGTGGCCTTTATCAATATATTCAATCAAGGTATAAAAAGAACAACCCGTGATGTTCTTTGCAAGTCTATCTCCATTGTTGATTCTAATAATTTTGTTAATTGCTTTTGTGACGACTGGTGCAAAGGCACCATATCCCGGACGAGGGTCAGTATACTTTTGTGTTGGATCACCAACAAATTTATTATATATGCTTGGGCCAAAAACCTTACCGTTTTCTGAATACAGGTCTTCTCGAGGAATAGCGTCAACAACTTGCGTAAGACTAACATTATAGCCATAATATTTAAGAAGCATTGTAGCTGATGCCGCTTCACAACCAGTTGGATATAATGGCAGCTGACTAACATATGGAACACTTAATTTAACAATTGGTGTAGCTTCAACCTTTACCACAGCTTTTATTGTCTTTGGCACAAATTTTTTTGTAATTGGGATTGCAGGAGGCCTTTTCTTTGTGGTGGGTATTGTTGTGGTGGTAGTCGCAATAGTTGTTGCCACCGTAGTTGTTTGAGTTGTAGACACTTTTTTTGTTGCAGCTTTTGTGTTGTTTTCAGCTTTGGATTTTTTTGAATTAATCAAAACAATGGAACTATATCCAATTGTAAAGACTAAAATCAGGCATATATATGCAATAAGTTTTCGACTATGTATATCAATATGACGCATACCCAATACTCCGTTTTATTATTTGTTTTATATATTTTTTTACTTTAAGAAGAATACTAAATAATGTATTTGTAATATAAATAATATTGCGTTTTTGATGCACAGTTTATAAATTTTATAACCAATAATTACACATATATTTTACTATTAGAATATATAAATTGTCAATATTATAGCAAGATTTTATAGTCCGCTAAGCTGAGATGATTTAAGAATTATGTACATCCAATAATGGCTATGAGGGTTAACTCACAGCCATTATTATTTCATTTATTCAATGCTTTTTTCATTATCATCCTTTGCTTTTAATTTTCTTTTTTTTACAACTTTAACAATAGTTATAACAATAAGAGCAACTATTACAACGAGCAAAACTACAACAGCAAGAACTATAAAAAAGATTTTGTTAGGACTTTTAAGCAACTCGACTATATTATTGCTGTCATTTACAATTTTTCTTCCTTGAGCATTTTCATATTTAGCAGGTATTGTAGGCAATCCATTTTCCTTTTCAAATGATTGAAGATATGAAGCCAATGAGTACCATTGCTTGACCTCACTGCCATTTTTATCATATATAACAGTTTTGCTTAAATCTGAGATTGGATTACCGCTTGCATCCTTTGGAACGATTGATAATAATCCAAAAGATTTATCTTTTATTGAGCCGAGCATCTGGGCAGAAAATACATCTGCAACGACTCTGTAAAGCTTATCATCTTTAATTTCTTGCTTTTCACCATTTTTGGTTAACAAGCAGACATCTGTTACTCTGTTGAGGAACAATCTGTTTGGATTGAATGTATACTGCAAGCCTGTAGTGTATAGCTGTGCAGAAGACATAATTGTTGAAATAGACGCATCAACTTCTGCAATAGTTTTAAGTTCTTTTCCTGTAAGATAAACGCTTGCCAATGGATATCCAGATTTACCATCGCTTCCTACTCCAAGCGAACATACTTCATATACATCTGAAACTTTAATTGATCCTTTATAAAATGTTGACCTAACAACTCCAACAGGAAGAACAGCAACATCTATTGGAACATACTTATCCCCTTCAGCTTGCTTTATCGCATATATGTATGAATCTGTAATCAAATTAGAGAGGTCTTGATCTGCATGATTTGCATACAGGTCATTAACCGTACTAAAGTCAAAATTACTGTTTGCGATGACCTGGGAATACTTTTCATATCCATAATCGCCAAGATATGTATTAACTGATTTTCTATATTCTTCAATTGTTTGGGCTAATTCTGCTTCTGAAACTATCTTCTCATTAACAGGGATAAGTTTATATTTTTCAAGTTCCCACGAACCGTCCTTATTTTGTTTAACTTTAATTGTTCCAACATTTTTACCATATTCTCCTGCTGAACCAATAACAGTTGTGCCAACAATTCTGGGCTTTTCAAGGGTTGAATGTGTATGTCCACTGACAATAATATCAATATCTGGAATCTCTGCTGCAAGAATTTCATCTTCGGATTCTTTTGGATTGTCAGATATACCACCATGCGACAGACAAACTATTATGTCTGGATTTTCTTTTGATTTTATTTTTTCAACAGTTTCTTTTGATTTTTCAAGGAATGAATCAAAATCAAGACCACTGTTTGGCGTATATTCTATAGAGTCAATACCCATCCCACCGAATATAGCAATTTTAACATTTCCTTTTTTAACAATTTTATAATCTGCTACGCCATAATCGTCCATTGCTTTTTTTACATCAACTGCACCTTTGCTGTTTGAGTTGTTCCAGTTGATGTTGTTACTAACAATGAATGGTAATTTGTCATTATCACTTTTTGCTGATGTCAGCATCTTGGCAAGCCCTTGACCACTGTAGTCAAATTCGTGATTGCCAAAAGTTGTTGCATCGTACCCCATAAGCCCAAGCATACGAAGCTCAATTGCAGTGCTTGTATATACAGATTGAAAGAGAGTTCCCATTGAAAAATCTCCACCATCTACAACAAGGGTGTTTTCGTTTTTAGCTTTTTCAGAATCAATAATTGTTTTAATTTTTGCAAATCCACCTGTTTGAATAGTTTTTCCATCTTTTTTAAATTCTCTTGTATCAATGTATGAATGCAGGTCATGAGTAAAAACTACTGCCAACTCTTTTCCTTTTGCAGTATCAGCACTTGATGCTGGTAAAATAGCAAATGAAAAAATTATTACAATAGATAAAATAATTGATAAAATTTTCTTCATTTTGTGTCCTCCGTTTGTTTAATTTTGATAATTTTATTCTATCATATTTTTTATAATATGACAAAGAAAAAGTATATAATTTATTGTCAGGAAATTTTTAACATTTATTAGCTAATTTTATACTTGAATAACTTGTCCGAATATGTTAGCATAAATTTGAGTAATTATATTACAATGGAGGTAAAAAAATGCAGAAATATCCAAGCTTTATTTCAGAAAAAAGAAGACCTATTTCAACTCCACACATGATGGTTGAGGGTGGAAAATCATGTTTTGGTACATTTGACAAACCTTTTCCAGTAATGAATTTTCTTGATTGTGACAAGGCACTTGGCAATTACTCGCCAAAATTCATAAACAAATTCAGGCTTACTGTCTGGGAAGCTTTTGAGATTAACCTTGAAGAAGGAACTCTTATTGCTGCTGTTTATAATGTTGGAGTTGCTGGATTTAGCATTTTTGTTTTTCACGACAAAAAAACTAAAATTACATATAGCTGGGTAAACCCAACAGCAGGACCTTTGGCTAAAGTTGCACCAAACCTTATCAACAGTACAACTGATCTTTATACCTCAAATTCCTATCTTATACTTGAAAATAAATTTCAGAATGGGTTATGTCATGGCAGAGGAAAAGCACGCAATACAAAGTCTGGGAACATTGAATTTGACTTTAAAATTTCAAGCCTTGCTCCTCCTTCAGTTGTGGTTATGCCACTTGGTGATAACAAACCTTTATATTCACAGAAAGAATTTTTCAGTGTTGATGGATACCTAAAAATTAACGGTCAAACATACACTGCAAATAAAAAATCAGCTGCTATTGTTGACGATCACAAGGGATTTTATCCTTTCAATATGCACTATGACTGGCTTACAACAATGGGAACAACAGTTATTGACGGTCAAGAAAAGTATCTTTCATTTAACCTTACCCGTAATCAAACTTCATCACAAGATGATTACAACGAAAATCTATTATGGCTTGAAGGCTACAGTTGTCCACTGCCTCCTGTTTATTTCACACATATTGACATAAACAAGTGGTCTGTTAAAGATGATTACGATATGGTAAATATCGTATTTACTATTGATGACGATTTTCAGATGCAAGTTCATCTTGGAATAATTGATATTAATTATAAGCTTCCATTTGGAAAGTTAACAGGATATGTCAAAGACATTAATGGTAATAAGTATGTTCTTGACGGAATGACTGGTGTTGGTGAAGATAGAACGCAAAGACTTTAATATTTACCAGTATAACCTAAACCCATGCAGTCGCTCTAAAAACATAATACAAATTTGCACTTTAGACACACTGATTTTATATTAGTAATTGCCTTACATTTTGGGTCGCTATTTAAGCGGCCCTTTTTTATGTATATAATCTGTGCATAAAAAAAGAACAACACCGTTAAGTATTGTTCTTTTTCAATTTTTAAGAATTAATCTTTATATTCAATACCGATATTAATTGCTTCCATGTTTTTAGGAATAAGATGTTGCTTTTTAGCAGGAACAACTTTTGCAATAGTTTTCTCAATTGTTTCGTATGAACAGAAGTTTGTAAGAGAAAGAAGTTTACCGATAAGAATAATATTTGCAAGCCCTTTAAGACCGTTTTTCTCTGCAAGCTCAGTTGCTGGTATATAACAGACTTCAACATCAGTTCTTTCAACTTTTTTTGAAATCAATGTGCTGTCAACAATAACTGTGCCACCAGGAACAACTGTATCTATAAACTTGTCAAAAGAAGGCAAATTCATTGCAATAAGAACATTTGGGGCTGTAACAAGTGGTGAACAAATTTCGTTGTCGGAAATACAAACACTACAGTTAGCTGTACCTCCACGCATTTCTGGCCCATAGGATGGAAGCCATGAAACCTCTTTTCCATCTATCAGACCTGCGTATACAATTGCTTTTCCCATAAATAAAATTCCTTGTCCGCCAAAGCCCGCAAGAATTGAATTGAAATCCTGCATATTATTCAGCCTCCTTATCGCCTGTTTTATCCTTATAAACGCCAAGAGGATAATAAGGTAGCATATTGTCGCGAAGCCACTGAAGTGCATCGTTTGGAGCCAATCCCCAGTTCGTTGGACAAGAGGAAACAACCTCAATAAGAGAAAATCCTTTGCCATCAAGCTGCGTCTGGAATGACTTTTTGATAGCTTTTTTCGCTGCATTAATATTTTTTACACAATCAACTGAAACACGCTCAATATATGCTGCGCCATCAAGAGTTGAAAGCATTTCACATACTCTTATCGGGTAGCCAGCAATACTCACATCTCTTCCATAAGGTGTTGTTTGTGTAACCTGATTTGGAAGTGTTGTTGGAGCCATCTGTCCGCCTGTCATTCCATAAATGGCATTATTAACAAATATAATAGAGATATTTTCGCCTCGTGCTGCGGAATGAACTGTTTCTGCAGTACCAATCGCTGCAAGGTCACCATCTCCCTGATATGTAAAAACAAAGCTATCAGGCAATGAACGCTTAACACCAGTTGCAACAGCAGGTGCACGGCCATGAGGAGCCTGAATAACATCACAACTAAAATAGTCATAAGCCATAACTGCACAACCAACAGGTGCAATACCGATAGCCTTACCCTCTATTCCAAGTTCATCCAAACACTCAGCAACGAGCCTATGAATAATTCCGTGTGTACATCCTGGGCAATAATGTGTTGGTTTATCAGTAAGAGCATTGGGCTTTTGAAAAACAACTGCCATTACATTTCACCTCCTGAAAGTTTAACTATCTGCTCCAAAACCTCTGCTGGTGTTGGAACAACGCCACCTGTATGTCCAAAGAATTTAACAGGACGGCTACAATTTATTGCAAGTTTAATATCGTCAACCATTTGACCCATGTTCATCTCAACAGAAAGGAAAGCCTTTGCATTTTTTGCAACTTCCTGTATTTCTTTATTTGGGAAAGGCCAAAGTGTTATAGGACGAACAAGCCCTGCCTTAATGCCATTTGCGCGAGCATCTCTAACAGCAGCCTTGGCAATTCTTGCAGTTGCACCAAAAGCAACAACAATGTACTCGGCATCATCTGTCATATATTTTTCGCACATAGTTTCTTTTTCTTTGATGATTTCATATCTTTCAAAACGCTCTTTTACAACTCTTTCAAGCTCAGTTGCCTGAAGGTATAAAGAGTTTATAATATTATGTTCTCTCTGGTTTTTATGTCCACACGCAGCCCAAGGCTTTTCAGCAATTGCTTTTTTCTCGTCAGTATCTCTAATTTCAACAGGCTCCATCATTTGACCAAGCAAACCATCTGCTAAAATCATTGCAGGCATACGATAATTATCTGATACATCAAAAGCGTGAGCAACAAGGTCAACCATTTCCTGAACAGAACAAGGGGCAAAAACAAGAATATGAAAATCTCCATGACCTGGAGCTTTTGTTGCCTGCCAATAGTCTGCTTGAGATGGCTGAATTCCACCAAGACCAGGACCACCACGCTGAACATTAATTATAAGACCAGGTACATCAGCACCTGCCATATATGAAATTCCCTCTGCTTTAAGGCTGATTCCTGGTGAAGAAGAAGAAGTCATAGCTCTTGCTCCGGCTGCTCCTGCTCCTTGAAGCATATTAATAGCTGCCACTTCTGACTCTGCCTGTAAATATGTACCTCCAATTTTTGGAAGACGCTTAGCCATATAGGCTGCAAGCTCTGTCTGTGGTGTTATTGGATATCCAAAAAAACGAATACATCCTGCTTGAATAGCTGCTTCAGCAAGTGCTTCATTTCCCTTCATTAAAACTCTTTCTGACAATTTACTCACTCACCTTTCTACTGTAATTGCACAATCTGGACACATTATAGCACAAGCACAGCAACCAATGCATTTGTCAGGCTCAATCACCTTTGCGGGGTGATAACCTTTTGCATTCATTGTGCTTTTGTCAAGTCCAATAATTTGTTTTGGACATGCTGCAATACATAGCTCGCAGCTTTTGCACACATCTGGGTTAATCGTAGCCTTTGCCATCTTCATACATCTCCTTTTTCTGCCCAAGGCAGCTTGACTATTATTTCAACAGGATAAATGTTTGACACTTTGCCATCTAATTCATCACTGAGATTTTCTGGAACAGTAGTTGCAAGTAGTTGCAACTGTGTCAGATTACAAACTTCGTCAGCATAATCTATTGATGAAAGTATATCATCAGAAGTTGTAAGATATGATAAATGTGAATTATTAATTATTGCATCCATTTTAAGCCTGCAAGCAGATTCAATTTCATGCATAAGCTCAATTGCATCATTGGGAGTTGAAACAAATTTCCTGAATTTATTTATAACGTATATACATTGATAATCATCAAGAGCCTTAATGTAACTTTCAAATCTTCCAAGTGCATTTGCGCCTACATCATCTCCACCAACATCAACAATTACATATCCATCATCTTGCTCAAAAGCTGAAAAAATTTCTGCTGAAAGTGACGGAGAATCAAGTGTTGAGCCTGCTTCAACAGGCGAAATCACTCGTATACCTAATCGTTCAAGCATTACTTTATAGTCAGATGATCTGAAATATGGATTAACAATATCCATATCAACAATAGTAACTTTTTTGCCCGTTGACTTAAGCTGTTTTGCAATATTTAAAGATAAGTTCGTTTTACCGCTTCCATAATGTCCGCAAATAATATTAACCCTTTTAAACATATAGTCACCTCCGATAACCATAAAAACAGATATAAGGCAAGGGAATTTCACCCCGCCTTATCATTGACAAAAAACTGCCTCATTCAGAGGCAGTTTTCACAGTAATTATTTATCTGTTGATTCCTCTGAGGTTTGTTCCGTAGCTGATTGTGAACTTTCGTCACTCTCACTTATCAAGGCACGAATAGAAAGGCTTACACGCTTTTTATCAAAATCAATCTCTGTGATTTTAGCTGTAATCTCTTCACCAACTGAAAGAACCTCTTGAGGCTTTTCAATATGCCTGTCAGCTATCTGTGAAATATGTATAAGTCCATCAATGCCAGGAATAACTTGGGCAAATGCGCCAAAGCTTGTCATTCCAACAATTTTTGTTGTGATAACATCATTGACAGCATAAGTGCTTTTAAGGATTTCCCATGGGTTATCCTGCGCTTTTTTATAGCCAAGTGATATTTTTTTATTATCAAGTGATTTAATGAACACTTCTACTGTATCGCCAATATTAAGAACTTCTGAAGGATGCTTTATACGCTTCCAAGATAACTCAGAAATATGAATCATACCATCAATACCACCGATGTCAACAAAGGCGCCATAGCTTGTCATTGACTTAACAATTCCTGTATAAACCTGTCCAACCTGTGCTTCGCTCCAGAACTTTTCTTCGGACTCCTTACGAAACTCCTTAAGAACAGCCTTAATTGAACCAACAGCTCTTCTGCGAGGTTTATTTACTTCAATAATTTTAAAGGAAACCTTTGTACGAAGAAGGTCATCAAGTGAATCACTTTTTGAAGCTGTTGCAAGTGAAGCAGGAATGAACACTCGAATTCCACCCTTTGTTGTTGCAAGCACTCCGCCTTTAATAACTTCAGTTATAACCCCATCAACAACAGTGTCCTCTTCATTTGCTACTATGATATCATTCCACGCATTAGCGGAATCAACACGACGCTTAGAAAGCATAACAGTTCCTTCGGCATCATTGGTTTTCATTATTATAACATCAATTTCGTCGCCAACCTTAGCATCCGTTGCAGGGTCAACAGTTATATCATAACTGTATTCATTGTAAGGAATGTATCCAGCGTGCTTCCTTCCTATATCAACCTGAATTTCATTAGGTGAAATTCCAACAATAACACCTTTAATTTTCTGGTCTGAATTCATACTTTTAAGTGATTCCTCAAG
The DNA here is from genome assembly GCA_036654375.1 of Oscillospiraceae bacterium. Classification (GTDB taxonomy): domain Bacteria; phylum Bacillota; class Clostridia; order Oscillospirales; family Acutalibacteraceae; genus RZYX01. Next base: position 44,576 of record JAVVSD010000002.1, on the reverse strand, counting down.
AGCTTCGGCAAAGCTCATTTCTTCAGAATCAGAAGCGGTTACTTCCTCCGCTTTTACTACTTCCGCTTTTTCATTTAACAACTCGGACATAGAATCAAGAACCTCCTTTATTATACTATCAGGAGTTGATGCTCCCGCAGTAATACCTACACAAGAACAACCTGAAAAATCAATGTCTTTAAGAGCACTTGAATCTTCAACAAGATAGGCAGCGCAATTTGCTTCACAAGCTTCTTTAAGCTTATTAGTGTTTGCACTATTATGTGAACCAATAACTAAAATTAAATCACATTTCTTTGAAATTTCGACAGCTTCTTTTTGTTTTTCTTCGGTTGCACCACATATTGTATCAAAAATTGTAGCATTTGTATATACTAATTTTATCTTTTTTATACACTCTTGCCATTCTTTAATGCTAAAAGTTGTTTGAGAAACAACAAATATGTCCTTATTGACCAATTCTGGATAATCACAAATTATTTTGTCAAGCTCTTCTATATTTTTGAATGTATAATATTCACCAGTTGCATCACTGATAACACCAATTATTTCTGGGTGATTTTTATCACCTGCAATAAAAATAACATATCCTTCATTAGCTTTTTTATCAACTATTTGTTGCAGCTTTCGGACAATTGGGCAAGTTGCATCCTTATGATGAATGCCATTTTTATCAAGCTCATTTAGCACAGCTTTTGTCACCCCATGAGCTCTTATTACAACAGTTGAACCCTCTGGAGCTTGTGAAGGAGTATCAATAACCCTAACGCCTTTTTTCTCCAAGTATTCTACAACACTATTATTATGAACTATGGGACCTAAAGTGTAGACATTATCATTATGTTCAAGTGATTCAACAACAGTATTAATCGCTCTTCTGACACCAAAACAAAAGCCAGAAGTTTTGGCAACTATTATTTCACATCGTCTTTGTCCCATAACTCACCAATTCTTTCCATAATAAGATTTGTAGCACATTTAAGCTCGGAACGGACAATAGTTTCTGAAAAACCAAGTTCCTCATGCTTAATCATTTCGCCAAAACGAACAATAATTTTAGGTCTATTTTTATCTGTTATTTCTCTGTGGATTGAAACTGGCATAACATCAGCATTTGCTTCTCTTGCAATCAGAGCAACTCCTGATTTTCCTTTTTTAGGTCTGTCATAAGTTTTTGACCTTGTACCCTCTGGAAAGATGCAAAGAATATGTCCTTCTTTAACAACTCTAATTGCATATTCAAGAGCAGACTTATCAGCCCCACCACGATTTACAGGAAATCCATTAAAAAATGGAAGCAATATTCGCATATACCAATGGCTAAAGTGTTCATCTTTAGTCATAAAGTGCATATCTCTTTTTCCATTTGCTCCAATGGTTATTGGATCAAACCAGCTAACATGGTTTGGCGCCAGTATGAAGCCCCCATCAAGTGGCATATTTTCAAGACCATACATTTTTATTTCTTTAAACTTACAGAAAGTTATAAAATGAGCAAGAGGCACCCAAAATTTATACGAGAATCCCTTTTTACTTTTTATTTTCTTATTATAGTCAAAATTATAGTCTTTAGCCATGAGTTTTTTCCTCCACAATTATTTCTATATCTGATAGTACTTGTTGCAATGATTCGTTAGTAGTATCTAATATAACTGCATCCTGTGCAGGCCTTAAAGGTGCGATTTTTCTGTGTGAATCCTGATAATCTCTTTGCTTCATTTCCTCGATTACATCTTCAAAAACTACTTTCATTCCTTTATCAACAAGCTCTAAATATCTTCTTTTGGCTCTTTCTTCAACTGATGCTGTTAAAAATATTTTAACTTGTGCATTTGGCAAAACAACAGTACCAATATCTCTTCCATCCATAATACAATTATTATTTTGAGCTATATCCTGCTGAAGAGCAAAAAGAAAATTTCTAACAGACGATATTGCAGATACATTTGAAGCTGCCATTGAAGCCTCCGGTGTTCTTATTTCTTCAGAAACATCCTCACCATTTAAATATACTCGTTGTGTTCCATTAATAAACTTAAGTTCAACTTTCATTTCTTTTAGAAGGCTTGTGACCGTTTCTGCATTCTTAGTGTCAAATTTTTTTCTTAGCACATAGAGTCCAACAGTTCTATAAAGTGCTCCTGTGTCCACATAAATGTAGCCAAGATTTTTTGCAACATTTTTTGCAATTGTACTTTTTCCAGCCCCTGCAGGACCATCAATAGCAATATTTATCATTATGAATCCCCTTACACCGATTTTCCAGCAAGATAACCTGTGGAAAACGCAATTTGTAAATTATATCCGCCTGTATATGCATCAACATCAATAATTTCACCCGCAAAATACAGTGACGGCATTAGCTTTGACTGCATATTTTTGGGATTGATTTCAGATGTTTTGATACCCCCAGAAGTTATAACTGCCTCCTTAATTGGTCTGAATGCACTTATTGGAATTTTGAATTCTTTAATTAACTTAACTAAATCATAACGCATCTCACGAGTGATTTGATTGGTTTTGATTTCTGCTGGTATTTTTGAAAGTTCGATTACAATCGGTATCATTTTTTGTGGCAATAAAGCCCCAAGCGAATTTGAAAATTCCTTGTTAGAATTTTTTAAAAAATCTCTTTGAATCCTTAAATCCAACTGTTCTTCAGTCAAAGCAGGTTTTAAATCAATTAGCAACTCATATTTGTCATTCTTAATATCTTTTATATGTGAACTTGCACTTAAAATAACAGGTCCAGAAACACCAAAATGTGTGAAAAGCAGTTCACCAAAATCAGAATAAATATCTCTGTTACTTTCTTTGTCAAATATTTTTACTGCAATATTTCTAAGTGATAGCCCCTGTAGTTCCCTGCAAATTTCAGATGAGCTTTCCAGTGGAACAAGAGAAGGTTTAGGCGGGATTATTGTATGTCCTGCCTGCTTTGCAAGTTCATATCCGTCACCTGTTGAGCCAGTTGCTGGATATGATACTCCACCTGTAGCAACAATGACTGCATCAGCAAAATAGCTGTTACCATCTTGCGTTTTTACACCAGCAACATCACCGTCTTTAATTATAAGCTCTATAACTCTACCTTTAACTCGTTTTACATCATTTCGTTTGATAAATCTGTCAAGAGCATCAACAATGTCAACAGCCTTATCAGATACAGGAAAAACCCTGTTCCCTCTTTCAATTTTAAGAGGAACACCAAGGCATTCAAATAATTCCATTGTGTCGGTTGGCATAAATTGTGAAAAAGAACTATAAAGAAAACGACCATTAACTGGCACTGCGTCGATAAGCTCATTAATCGTTAAACACGCGTTTGTTAAATTGCAACGACCTTTGCCTGTAATCATAAGCTTTCTTGCTATTCTGTCATTTCTTTCAATAATAGTGACCTTATTATTGTTTTGAGAAGCAATACCCGCGGCAATTAGACCTGCTGCACCACCGCCAACAACGATTACATTATTAGACATCAGGATATTCTTCCTCCATTTTTTGATAGACCTGGTATTTTTCCCAAACTCTTTCAAGCTCACTAAAATTTTTCATTATAACTTCTTTCTTACCCATTGTTATAGCAACAATCAGTGCATTGATTAAGCTTAGAGGTGCAACAAGAGAATCAACAAAAGATGCCATATCACTCTTTGCAGTTAAAATATAATTTGAATACTTTGCAATCGGTGAAAATTTACTGTCAGTAATTGCAACTACTTTTGCACCCTTGTTGTGAATAAACTGCAACGCATTTATAGTTTGATTCGAGTATCTTGGAAAGCTAATAGCAATACAAATATCATCTTCGGTTATTTTAAAAATCTGCTCAAATATTCCGCTTGGGCTTGTTGTTTCAACAAGTTCAACATTGTCATAGATAAGCTTAAAATAAAATGCTATAAAATTTGCAAGTGGCGCAGAACTTCTTAGGCCAAGAATATAAATTTTTTTAGCATTGTTTATTTCTTCAACTGCGGCGTTAAATGATTGCTTAGAAATATTTTCAAGCGTCGACCTTATCATGTCGATATCACTTGTTAAAACTTTTTCAAGGACATTGTCATCCTCTATGCGTCCGCTCGTTACTTCCATTCTTTGAATAGCGGTTAGCTTACTTTTTATCATTTCCTGTAATCCCTTTTGGAATTCAGGATAACCCTCATAGCCAAGCTGAGTTGCAAACCTAACAACCGTTGACTCACTAATATCAACAGTTATACCTAATGTTGCAGCAGTCATGAAAGCTGCCTTATCATAGTGTTCAAGAATAAAATCGGCAATTCTCTTATGACTTTTTGAAAGTGAAGGATAAATTTTTTGGATTTTAGATAGTAATGTACTACTCATAAAAACCACCCATTTATATTTATTTTATATACATATTATAATTAATAATAAAAAAAATCAATACCAATTTGCAAGATTTCTTGCAACATTATGCAAAAAAAGATGGTGAGATTACTCTCGACCATCTGTTATTTCTTTCCTTTTGTAAAATATTTTATATACAATTTGCCCCAGTATTGCTATCACCGGACCTATAATTAATCCAACTCCATTAAAAATTATAAATCCTAAAATACATGAAACAGCTGTCATAACTGGACTAAGCCCCAAAGATTTTCCTCTTATAATCGGCTCAAGGATTTCGCGGACAACAGACAGCCCAATATAAAGCAGAGCAATTTTAATTCCCAAGTCCATATTGTCACCAAAAATCATTAAATAGGCGGCCCAAGGAAGCATAACAACGCCACTACCGATTACAGGTATCAAGTCGACAAGAGTAATTCCTATCGCTATCAAAAACGCATATTTAATTTCAAAAATTGTAAGACCAATAGTTATGACCATTAGTGTCATTGAAGATAAAATTAGTTGGGATTTTAAAAGTCCTTTTCCTGCAGCTTTGATTTCTTGAACAAATTCATAAACCTTTTCGTTGTTTAATTGCATAATAAGCCTCTCATTTAAATATTTTTTTAAAATATTTGTGCCAGCGATTATCATATAAAATTGCAAGCTTTGAAATTGCATAATCGAAAACAATAAAAGTCAAATTTCCCATTCCAAGTAAAATATATACTGAATATACACCATATTCCTCCATCTCTTCAAAAGGAATGGCAAATACATAAATGATTACAATATATGCAAGCACAACTGAAATATTAAAAATAAGTAATTTTATTGCCCAGCATATAGCAGGTGAAGATATCTTATTTTCAATAGCAAACTTAACTATAACATAATATCCAAAGAAAAAGATGTACATTATTGATGCTTCTTTATTTGGCACAATAATAAACACCAAAATGCTTACAGCAACATAAATCATTACCGCCCATTTTGCTTCGGCTTCCCTAACAATAATTAAAAGTAAAAGTCCAGCAAGTGCTGGTAAAGTATAAGACAAAAACGGAAGAACACTTGATAGGAACATAATAAATACAGAAAGTGCTGTTAAAATTCCGCCAAGAGCGGTCAAAGAAGTATTCTTCAATTTTGCACCTCCGTAAAAGTTATATTAACAGCAACAGCAAGCATCTCCATCGCAACAGTCACAGCATGAATCAAGGCAAAAAAGACCCATACAGACATCACATGGTCCACAACCGTTGCCCATTGAGCTTCTTGCTGACCTTCTGTTATTTCCTCTATCATATCCATAATAATCACTTCTTGCTTTTTGCGATCCTGCAATTTCATCAACTGCATTCTTATAATCATCATTATACGGGTCCATATCGTTTGCTATTTTAAAATTATTATAAGCCTCTTCTAACCAGCCTCGTTTTTTGTGAATAACACCTTTAAGATAAAACCATTCCGCAGTTCTAACTTCTACAGGTATTCCATCTAAAATTGTAATAGCATCATCAAGCCTGTCATTATCTATGTGCATTCGTACATCGGGATATTGAGTTTGTACACCATATAACGGGCTTTCCGTGTTTTCAGTATCTTGTTGAGTGTATGAAGAGTTTTCTCTATTCATTTTTTGAGCCAAAATGAAATCATAGGCATCATTAAGCTCTTTCATTTTAGATTGTGCAACATCAGAAACGGGGTTATTGTCAAAATTTGTAGGATGATACTTTTTTGCCAATTGTTTATATGCTTTTTTTATTTCTTCATTACTCGCATCATCTGGTATTCCAAGGATTTCATATGGGTTTTTCATACATCCACCTCTTTCTTATTGCTCATAATCAATTTTTCTTTTTCAAGATTAAGCCCTTCATAAACTATATTTTCAATAATATTATGATATCTTAAAAGATTTAAAAGCTCATAGGTATTTATGATTTCTGAAATTGTTCTGTCAATAATACCGTATGCCTTTTCTCGTGATGGGTTAACATCGTCACCAGTTGAAAGACCGTTTGAAAGTATCAACGCATTGTATTGTCCTTCATTAAGGTCGTCCTGTAAGTCATCGGTTGCATCCATAATATATACATAACGACCGATACAATATCCAAAGTGTTTCAAAACTCTTGCTTGTTGTTCATCTGTTTCTCCATATGCAAAAATTTCTCCCAGTGCATATGAAGTTGGATTTGCTGCAGCATCAATACTATCACATTTGTCATCTTCAAGTTTTCGTTGCTGTTCCATAGCATTTGAAACAATATTATTAATGTCAGGAAGGTTTTGCTTTGCTTTTTTATGGTATAAAGCAACTATTGGTAATATTAAATACATCAAAGCCCGTTTAAAGAAACCGCCATCATCAATATTGTCCTTAACTTTATAATACAACATTATTATCGCAACATTAGCGGAAAAATTAACCGATTCGTTCTCCTTTTCGCAACAATTACACTTTTTAAACGGGTTAAAGTTGCAACGGGATTTTTTAAATTTATTACATTTATCATTTATTGACATCTTAAGAATGGCAAGAAAAGTAAAATCATAGCTTAAAGTAAATTTTGAAAACAAACCAAAGCTATGCCCTAATTCCTTACAAAGCGAGCAGTATACACCTTTATAAACATCATAGTCGCCAATTTTTAACTCAGGTTTATTAATTCTTACATATCCAAACAATACATTCACCCTATATTATTCTATCAAATATAGTCGAAAATAGTTTAACATATTGTTAACTTTGATATAAAATATTGAAATCCTGAGAAATAATATCTCAGGATTTCATTTTTAAAAATATTTATAATATTTCAGATAAGTTTTCCCTTATTTTTTGAGCCACTTCTGGCTTGTTCATTGTGTAAAGGTGAATACCTTTTACTCCATTAGAAACAAGATCTATTATCTGTTCAGTTGCATATGCAATTCCCGCTTGTTTAAGTGCAAGCGGATTATCTCCAAACTTATCAACTATAGATTTAAATCTTGGTGAAAGACTTGTGCCAGAAAGCTGACAAATTCGTTTTATCTGTTTACTATTGGTAACGGGCATAACACCTGCAAAAACAGGAATATTAATATTATTTGCGAGTGTTCTGTATAGAAAACTATATAGAACATTGTTGTCAAAAAACATCTGAGTCACTAAAAAGTCAGCACCGCAGTCAACCTTTTGCTTTAAATAATCCATGTCCTTGCTCTTGTTTTCACATTCGACATGACCCTCTGGATAACAAGCGCCACCAATGCAAAAGTCTCCACGGCTTTTTATTTCATTTATTAATTGATATGAATGCTCATAATATCTATCCTTTGGCAGGCAAGAGTCGGCTCCAACATCTCCTCTGAGTGCAAGTATGTTATTTATATTATTTGCTTTGAGCATATCTATAATGTTACAAATTTCTTGCTGCGAAGAAGATGCACAGGTTAAATGAGCCAACGCAGTATTGCCAAGCTCATTTTGAATGTATGATGCAATATCCAGTGTGTTGTTAGAAGTTCCACCACCGGCACCATATGTAACGCTGATAAAATCAGGGTTGATTTTTGAGAGTTCATGTACAGCATTTTTAACGGGTTCAAAAGGTGCATCGTTTTTTGGAGGAAAAACTTCAAAAGAAAAAACAGGGCATTTATTGCTTAGCATTTCAGTGATTTTCAAGGCAGACACTCCTCTCAAAATTATTTTAAGTAATTAATTTATAATAATTCATTTACTAAGATAAATCAATAATTATTTTAAAATAACTATTATAAAATCAAAAAAATTCTCGTACCAGTGTTGATTATTTTAAGGTAAGGGTATAGTATATAATCAATTATTAACAAATTACAACTATTTAGGAGGTTTATTTTGCAAACATATAATTATCTTCTTGCTTTAGCTATTATACTATTGTCAACTAAAATTTTCAGTCTTGCATCTAAAAAAGTTAATATGCCACAGGTACTCGGAGCTTTAATAGCTGGTTTAGTTCTTGGACCAAGTGTCCTTGGAATGATATCTGAAAGTGACTTCATAATTCAGACATCTGAAATTGGCGTTATAATGCTAATGTTTATCGCAGGTCTTGACACAGACCTTAAAGAGCTTAAAAGCACGGGCATTGCTTCAGCTGTCATTGCAATGCTGGGCGTTATCCTTCCTCTTGGAGGAGGTTACTTAATATACAACGCATTCTTTTATGATGTTACCGATGAACTTGGAATGTTAAGAGCTATATTTATTGGTATAGTATTAACCGCAACCTCTGTTAGCATTACAGTTGAAACACTCAGAGAAATCGGAAAGCTAAATGGTAAGGTCGGAACAGCAATAGTTGGTGCCGCTCTTATTGATGATATTCTCGGAATTATAATATTAACCATTACGACAAGCTTTACTGATAAAAGTACAAAATTATCTGTATCACTCGGTAAAATTCTTCTTTTCTTTGTGTTTCTTGCAATTGTCGGAACATTGGTTCACTTCTTATTCATTTGGCTTGAAAAAAGGCACGGACAAAAAAGACGAATTGCCGTTTATGCATTTTCTTTCTGTCTATTCATGGCATATTCTGCAGTTACTTGGTTTGGAGTTGCAGATATCGCAGGTGCATACTTTGCAGGACTATTCCTTTGTAATATTGATAAGACAAAAAGCTATATTTCAGATAAGCTGAATATTGCTTCTTATATGCTTTTTTCTCCAGTGTTTTTTGCCAGTATCGGTATAATGACAGATCTAAGGGGTATGAGTAAAGAAATTATTTTATTCTCACTCGCACTACTTATAGTTGCCATTGTAACAAAAATTGTTGGCTGTGGAGTTGGAGCAAGGATTTGTAAATTTACAAATAAAGAGTCATTCGATGTCGGACTTGGAATGGTTACCAGAGGAGAAGTTGCGCTTGTTGTAGCCCGAAAAGGAGCTCAAGCCGGACTTGTTTCTGAAAGTCTATTCCCTGCTGTAATTTTAATTGTTATTGCCACTTCTCTTTTAACTCCAATATTCTTAAAGCTGTCAATGAATTCTAAACATGACAAGACTTTACCAGCAACTTTTACTGAGGAAAGTCCAGATAATAAAAATAAAATTTACAATGATTTTAAACAAGATCCATTAGAGATTGATGATTCTAAAGATAAGTAACCTTAGTTTTTTATTTATAAAGTGCCATAAGACAATCTTTTATGGCACTTTTTCTTTGTATACAGACCAAAATTAACATTTATCTCTTGCGTTTTTTATCCTTACAATATAAAATAGACATATTAAAGATTACTTTGTGCCATCTTTAAAGGAGGCTTTTAAAAGAAATGGATGTTAATAGGCTATTCTCTCTTCAATCCAACGGATACAATATTGGTGAAGTTGATGATTATGTTGGATTTATCCAAACAGAACTTACAAAAAACATGAAGTTTAGACACGACTCTGATATTCAAAGAATAAACCTTCAAGATGTTATAAAGCAATTGGAAGCTGAAAAAAAACAACTTAATGATAAAAATCAAAAGCTTTACAGGGATTGTGTTTCATTTGCAAAGCGTCTTAAGTCTTTGGAGGTCTATGACAATTCACCAGAATTTGAAACCAATTCTAATTTTGAAGATAATTCATCTTTAATGTCAGAAGACTTAATGGAAAAATACAATTTATTGCTTGAAGAGAATAAGCAACTTAAGTCGAAATTATATGATATACAGAATGATACTTCAGTAATTAACATTACAGAGCCTTTTGTAGATTCTGAAAATTTGGCTACTGAAGCATTAGAAAATTCAACATTACACAATGACTATGGTGATTTTGATGTTCAGGAATTTGTTGATGATGATGTTTTTTCCGGCATTGGAGCAACCTCAGAAAATGAACCTGAACCAACAACTTCATCTCCCCTGTCTGCTAAAAAATTAGAAATTATTGAAGATGAGGTTATTGACTTTGAAGAAACAAAGCCGAATAAGAGCATAGAAGAATTATTAGTTACTGTTGAAAAAGATACTAAAGACAGTGAAGTTAAATCAGTAAACTCTGCTAAAACTAAAAGCAGGTTTGCAAGAAATTTCTTTAACATTATTGTTACTTTTATTTTAGTTTTATCAATCATTACAAGCATTGTCAGCATTTTTACATATATATTTGTTAAAACTCCAAATTTAAACATCTTTGGATACAGAGCCTATACAGTTCAAACTCCAAATGATAAGTTGGGCTATAAAAGCAGTGATATTATCATTTTAAAATCAGTTAGTGAAAATGAAATAAAACCAGGTGATAATGTTCTTTGTCAAGTTGATAAATTATCGCCAAGAAATATTAAATTAATTTCTTCTGTTGCCACAGCAAATGAAAAAACTGAATTTAATGTAAAGGATTTTGCTAAAGATCAAAATATTTCAAAAATTACTTTTTCATCAATATCTGGAATAATCAATGCAAAAATTTCATATATTGGAAATGTTGCAAATTATGCTTTTGCTTCTCCATATGATTATATAGCAATTTTAGCTTGTATACTTTTATTAACTATTTTTCTTAAAATTGTTATTTATCTTGATGTTTCCAAAGAAAGAAGAATCAAATTTGAAGACTATGACATTTCGGATTTTTCATTAGAAATATAAAATAAGACAATTTTTTGTTAAATTTTGTATTTATTGTTGAATTATGTTAAAAGAAATGTTACTATGTATTCGTTGAAAAATTATTAAATTGGAGGAAAATCTTATGGCAAACAAAACCGCATTTCTTACTGGCGCTTCAGGTACAATGGGTTGGGCTGGATTCTTAGAGCTTTACGGAAGAGAAGAGCTTAACATCGTTGTTCTCCTTAGAGACAGTGAGAAAAACAGAAAACTTTTTGCACCTTACCTTGGTGATCCAAGAGTAAAAATCGTATGGGGCGATCTTACAGACTACGATAGCATTCTTGAGTGTATTACTGGTTCTGACTATGTTTTACATGTCGGTGGACTTGTATCTCCTGTTGCAGACCATTACCCAAAGAAGACTATCAAGACAAATGTTACTGCAGCTGAGTACATTGTAAAAGCAATTAAAGCACAGCCAAACCCAGACGCAATTAAAACTGTTTATATCGGTACAGTTGCACAGACTGGTGACAGAAACGAACCTGTACATTGGGGCAGAACCGGCGATCCAATTAAAATCAGCATATATGACCATTACGCAATAAGTAAGACAATGGCAGAGGCAATTTTTGCTGAGTCAGGTCTTAAATATTGGGTTTCAATGCGTCAGACAGGAATTATGTATCCCGGTATCCTTAGTGCTAAAAATATGGAGCCAATCATGTTCCACGTTGTTCTTCGCGGTGTTCTTGAGTGGGCAACAGTTGAAGATTCAGCAACATTGCTTGCTAACTTCTGCACAACTGACCTTCCTGATGACTTCTGGGGTAGATTCTACAACATCGGTAGTGGTAAAGAATTCAGAATCACTAACTATGAGTTTGAGGACTTGCTTCTTAGCGGAATTGGTATGGGCAAAGATGCTTCCAAAAAGCTGTTTGAGCCAAACTGGTTCATCACTCAAAACTTCCATGGCCAGTGGTACACTGACTCTGATGTTCTTGATGATTACCTTCATTTCAGACATTATGTTCCAGTTACTGAATACTTTGGAAACATTTCAAAGTCACTCCCACCATACATGAAGCTTTCTTTCCTTGCTACAAATAAGCTTGGTAAAGCATTTATGAAGAAAATTGCTCTGGATAAGAGATTTGGTACTCTTACATGGATTGAGAATAATGATAAAGAAAGAATGTCTGCATTCTTCGGTTCAAAAGAAAAATGGTCAAATCTTCCAACAGATTGGGCTATGACAGATATTTCAAGACCTTCAGATGTTCCTACATATCTTGATCATGGTTATGATGAGAGCAAGCCAATCAGCGAGCTTGACCTTGCAGATATGCAAAAAGCTGCTGAATTCAGAGGCGGCGCTTGTCTTGCAGAAAAGATGAAGAAGGGCGATATCTTCACTCCTATCAAATGGAGATGTGCATTTGGTCATGAGTTCACAATGTCACCAAACCTTGTTCTTAGAGGCGGACATTGGTGCCCAGAGTGCTTGCCAATGCCTTGGAATTATGATGCTATTGCTAAGGTTAACCCATTCTTTAACCAGGTATGGGCTCCACTTCATGACGCTTCAGAAAACAATGTATATGACGAGAGCATTTACAGAGATTACGACGAATATAGAAAATAAATCTTATATGTAAGTAATTTTTATGGACATACAGCTAATTAGCTGTATGTCCATTTTTTATTTTAGTATTTTTTTATACTATAGAAAACTACTAAAAATATATGTATAAAGTTTTATAAAGATATAATGAATAATAAATTTTTACTTAATGAATACTAAAATTCACAACCACTTAAAATCCACAATATTTTCAAGTGAATGATTTCAGTATAACTCCATTTAGATTTTGCATTTGTTTGACTTTGAGCTGCTATTAAAATAGAATATCCCTACCCTGCTTCAACTATTTAAGTTTCTTTATTAAAATGATGCCCCACGCATTTGCAGGGCATCATTTTTTAATATTTATTTATGTATGACACAATACCATTGGTAATTGCTGCGGATAACAGTTCTTGGTTTGCTGGATTTACAAGCTTTGAAATTTCTGTTGGATTAGACATAAATCCGCACTCAATAAGAATTGCAGGACAAACCTCAATGCGAGCAATCCTGAATGGATAGAAGTTGGTTTTTCTATCTTGAATTGGTCTGCCATAGATTGTGTTCCATGTTGTTAATAGACTATCATGAACTTCTTTTGCTAATGGGAATGAATACGACCTAAAGTAATATGCAGAAGTTCCCGTTGCTGTTGAACTTGAACTTGAATCATTATGAATGCTTACAGACAAATCTGGCTTGACATTAGTAATATAAGCCGCTCTGCTTGGCAATGCCATTGTTGTATTACCTGTTCTGGTCATTATTACATTAACACCAAGAGCTTGAAGCTTTTGTTTTACCTGTGTTGCAAGAGCAAGGTTAACTTCTGCTTCAGTATAATTTTTACCTGTTTGAGAATTAATTATTGCACCAATTGCACCAGGATCCTTTCCACCGTGACCTGGGTCAAGCAAAACAGTATAATTTGCAAGAGCTGACGGCTTATTTTTTATTGTTAAAACAAAACATCCAGTTGTATCATCATGCGTTACTTCATAGCCATAGAAAGCACCAGCTCTTGTTAAATGCAATCTAAGTGTTGATGTTCCGTTTGCACCAACATTTACCCACTCTGCACTTCTTACAACATTGCTTGAAGAAAAATCAAAAGTTCCTTCGCCTGCGTATGTGTAATAAAATACAATATCAACATAACTTGCTGTAAAACTTGCAACATTAAATACTCGGCTATCGTAGCCTTTATAGTAGCTTTGAGGGTTTAACTGGACATTGAATGGAACCCACCAATCTGTTTTCAGCTTTAACTTTGTAACATTACCTGTGCCTGCCGCGGAAACTGCACTCAATTTATTCATTGAAAGTGTTGGCGGGCTTGCTACCTCTGAAAAGTTGCTTGCAAAAACAATTCTGCCAGATGACAGCTTGTAATATTTCACTTTATCTATTGTTGCTTCTCCAACAATAAAATCATATGTTCCTTTTGGAAGAGGTGTAAAAGTTGGGTTGTATTTTCCATCGAGTGTTGCACCATCAAAAGTTTCTGCTAAAGTTGAAGAAACGACACCAATTTTACCGCTAAGAACTGTTCCTGACCCACCATTTGAAGTGTCAGGTGGTGGAGCAACCAACGCATTTACATAGACATTTGCACCTATTGCAGAATCAGAATGACCATTAAAGCTTCCGTACACCTTAATTTTACCCAAATTCTGAACACTCGTGGTTGCTGCTGGCAATTTGTATGTCCCAACATAAGTAACATAATCCATGCTTTCAGTGTTTGCCAGATCGTCTTCAGATTCATCAGCACTACCAATACTCATTGATATAGTTTGACCATTTATTTTAGCATATATTTTTGCACCTTTAAGTGCTTCAGCTTTTATAACAATTGATGTGTCACCAATACCCTGAACTTTTCCTATTGGAGATGCCGACTTTATTACATCAAGTGTATAGATAACTGTATAAGTTTTTGATTGACCTTTATTTGCAAATGTAAAAACATTTTTACCCGCTTTCAAGTCAACAACAACTGAAAAATATCCTTCTTCTGTCCTTTCCATTGCTTTACCATTAAGAGTGATTGGTGCCGATGGGTCACCTGTTCCTGTAAATGATATTTTTGATTCTGAAGTTTTTATTGTCGTATTCGTCTGATTCGTGATTATCAAATCAGTCATAATATTTTTAACATTAAGCTCACCTTTAATGTAACTTAAATAACGAGTTGTACTTGAACCTTTATCTGCCTTGAATGACGATAAATTATAAAAACTATTTCCCATACAGTTTTTAAGCTCTGTTGTTGCCATAAACTGCCTTGCAAGCTCGTCTGAACTGCTCCAAGTCGCATTGTCAGTACAAATTAAATCTGTTCTGTGCTTTGCAAAAAGTGCTACTTTTGTTCCATCAACAATGTTGTTCCACCATGTCATGCTTGTCTTATAGTTTGCATTGGTTCTGGACATAGAATTGTCACTATCGACTAATACAAAATCGACATAATTTTTTTGCACCCATAGTCTTGTGTCAAGTTGTGCATCAACTAATGATTCATAATATGAAGAAGTTTTTGATCCAGCTGCATCATGTGCCGTATGTGCCCAAACAGGTGACACCTCCGCGCCTACTTCAATGACCTTATTTGCATTTTTGGCAGTTTCACTTATTACTTTTACAGCGTCATTTATTGCAGTTGCTTTTGTTGCTGGATCTCCAGTAAAAGCAGCTGAGTTAAAGCTCATAATATTTGATAATAATAGAGCATCGACATCATATTTTGCCATTTTTTTAATTAATTTATCGTTGCTTTTAATATTCTCTCCTACTACCATTGCATCATTATAATCAATCATTGAAACAACATAAAGTTTACTTTCATGTGCTTTTTTTGATATGTATTCTATGACATCAAATTTTTCTTTGCCAGTTCCTAAAATAATTGGATTTTTTTCTGAGATAGCTGATATATAAATGGTGTTAAATCCATATTCAACAGCTTCTTTGAGTGCCGTATCTATTCCAGTTTTAACCTCAGTAATTGCAAGCTCAGGAGCTATCGCAAAATCTGTGCCTGCCAAAAGATAAACTCCATTAACTTTTTCAGGTCTTGCATTCTTTTTTCTTATTTCTTCTTTTTTAGCCTGAGTTGTGATGTTACCCGATGTTTGAGAAGCCTTATCATTTTTAAAAAATGGTAATATTCCCATTTTTGCAAGTACGAATCCAACTACTATTATCGCCCAAACTAAAACAGAAACAATTATAAGGACAATTTTTTTGTTCTTACTCATTCAACTTCCTCCTGAAAACTTGTTAAAAAGTACAAAATACTAATAAATAGATAATACTTTTTACATTATAACATATTTTTTAGCAATTTCATCTCATTTTTTACATTTTCTGAGAAAATATATTGATAGGAATATAAAATTATTCCGTCATATCTTTCCAGCTTTTTTAAGCACCCAACTTGTCGGCTTATGATATCATTGTTTGTCTTCCATTCATTAATTCCTGCACCAGCATATTGGTCAATCTGACCGCATTTATATACTGCAAGTCCATAGCAAATTTTTACACGACTATTTTTCATTAGTTCAGACCACTGTTTTGCAACCTTGTCAAAGTTTTTTGTTTCGTTTTGAAATCCATAGTAAAGTTGTGGCATTATGTAATCAACATATCCATCATTGCTTACCCACTCTTTTATATCAGCATAATGAGTATCATAATTTTTCTGAATATCTCCAGCAGGGCTAATACCTAACTTTACATTACTGTTTTCTGACTTGATTGCAGAATAAAGTCCACTAACAAATATATTAACATTATCTCTCCTCCAATCAGAAAGACTTCGTGTCCCACCATTTTTTAGATATGTTGTGTACTGTGGTTTATCAATGTTTTCATCGGTAGATGGATAAAAATAATCGTCCATATGAATTGCATCTATATCATATTTTTTTATAATTTCTCTTACACCATCAATAAGTATTTTTTGAACTTCTGGTACAGATGGATTGTAATAAATTCCATTCTCTGTCACAATTAGCCAATCATCATTTTCTAAAATTGAATCCTCTTTCCAAATTCTTGCAGGATTTTTTTGGTCCAGCTCTGAAAAGTTTGTCGAATATAAAACTCTGTATGGATTTATCCAAGCATGAATTTTAAGCCCATATAAATCAGCTTGTTTACACATAATTTCAAGTGGATCATAATTAGGGTCTTTTCCTTGAGTTCCTGTAATGTACTTGCTGTATGGATAAATGCTTGATTTGTAAAAAGCATCTGAAAAAGGACGAACATGAACAATAACTGTATTAATACCAATATCTTTTAGATTTTTAAACATAGTGCTTATCTTTAACTCAAAGCTTTTTTGGGTTCCACCGCCATCATTTTTCATCGAAAGCTCATAATAATTAATCCACACAGCTTTCATTAATTCTTGGTTATCGTTTAAGTTATTCGTAGCTATTTCAATTTTATCGCTTGTATTCCCGCATTTTTGTATATCCTTATTACATGAGCATAATATTATCAATATTAGAAATATAAATAAGAAACATCGCTTCATTTTAAGCACCTCCGAATTATTATTTGACATTGGGTTTATAAACATATAAAATGTATATTATAGAAAACCAAATGTTAGGAGAACTTTTATGAAAATTACCAGTAATAAAGTGTTTGAAAATGGAAAAACTGAGCTCCTACTGTGTGAACGCTGTAATCAACTTGTAAATATGCAAATAATCAAAAGCACATCTGCTTTTGGTGCTTTAGGATTCTCTTTGTACAACTACAAGGTTGAATATTTTATTCTTTGCCCAAAGTGTTCCGCACTTTATGCTGTAGCTCCTGAAGCTGTACAGCTTGCCGAAAGCAAAACACAAGATATTTCTGAAATTTGTGAAACAAAAATTACATTTATTAAGGATTTAAATATTAAGCAATGAGTATTTTTGAATATATTTTAATCACATACTTTACCGCCATTTCACTTATGGCGGTATTTTTAACTATTTGCGATAAACAGAGTGCCATTCATAAAAAAAGAAGAATACCCGAAAAAGAACTAATCACAGTCGGTGTTTTTGGCGGCGCCTTGCCAATGTTTTTAACTATGAAGATTATAAGACATAAAACACACCACAACAAATTTATGATTGGGTTACCAATAATCTTTTTTTTACAAATAGCAATAATTTTAATAATACTGCTAAAAAAATATTAAAAGCCTATTGACTTTCGATATTTTTTCTTGTATAATATCGATAATGATTACTATTATTAATAAGGAGAGCAAAAAAATGGCTGGAATAAGACACAGTAGGCAACGAGATGCAGTTTTGGATGAGCTTTGCTCAAGAAGCGACCATCCGACAGCAGACGAATTGTTTCTTGCATTACGAGAGAGAATTCCAAATATCAGCTTGGCAACAATTTACCGCAATTTAGCTCTACTTGCCGATGAAGGCATTATTCTTCGTCTTAACTGTGATGGAGTTGCAGACCATTTTGATGCAACAACTTCTCAACATTATCACTTGTTTTGCAAAAAATGTAAAAAATTGTGCGACATTGAAATGCCAGAAATTGACATGCTTAACAGCCTTGCCAATACTCACTATGACGGAATAATTGAATCACACTCTGTCACTTTTTTTGGTATCTGCGAAAACTGTCATAGTAATAAGTAATCAATTCAATTTATTTAATTTTATGGAGGTAATTTTATTATGAAAAAGTTTGTATGTAGTGTTTGCGGTTATGTTCACGAAGGTCCAGAGGCTCCAGATTCTTGCCCCGTATGCAAGGCAGCAAAAGAAAAGTTAAATGAAATGGCTGGTGAAATGTCTTGGGCTGACGAGCATCGCATAGGTGCTGCACAGGGCGTCGAAGACGACATTCTTGATGACCTTCGTGCTAACTTTATGGGTGAATGCACAGAGGTCGGTATGTATCTTGCTATGAGCCGTCAGGCTGACCGCGAAGGTTATCCTGAAGTTGGTGAAGCTTATAAGAGAATTGCATTTGAAGAGGCAGAACACGCGGCAAAGTTTGCTGAGCTTCTTGGTGAAGTTGTTGATGCAGATACCAAAATTAATCTTCAAAAGCGTGTTGACGCAGAGTATGGTGCAACTGAAGGTAAACTCAAGCTTGCTAAGCTTGCAAAATCACGCAACTATGATGCCATTCATGATACCGTTCACGAAATGTGTAAAGATGAAGCAAGACATGGAAAAGCATTCAAAGGACTTCTTGAAAGATATTTCTCCTAATAAAAACATATACAAAAAACGGAGCAGGTTTTATACCTGCTCCGTTTTTTTATTTTAGTTATTTAATTTTAACTTTATAAAATATTTTCTTACCTTTTTTAACAACTATATGACCTTTTTCAAAGACCGATGTATTTATTGTTGCAACAGCAGATGTAACTTTTTCATCATTAACCGATATTCCACCCTGCTCGATAAGCCTTCTGCCCTCACCTTTCGACTTGCATATTCCTGTTTTTAGCAAAATTGAGGTTACTGCTATTTCTCCATTTTCAAAGTCAGCAGTATCTATTTCTGTTGTTGGCATATTTTCTGAATCAGCATTGTTTGAGAACAGAGCCTTTGCAGCCAACTGTGCCTTTTGAGCCTCTTCCTCACCATGTATAAGCTTTGTTACTTCAAAAGCAAGAACTTCTTTAACTTTATTAAGTTCACTGCCCTCAAGTTTTTCATATTCTTTAATCTCTTCAACTGGTACAAATGTGAGCATCATTAGGCAATTGACAACATCAGCATCATCAACATTTCTCCAATACTGATAAAACTCATAAGGAGTTGTCTTTTCTGGATTAAGCCAAACAGCACCTTTTTCTGTTTTTCCCATTTTTCTACCGTCGCTTGTTTGCAAAAGCTTAAATGTCATACCGTATGTTTCTTTTGCATCTGCTCTGCGGTTAAGCTCAACACCACCAATGATGTTGCTCCACTGATCATCTCCACCAAGCTCAAGCATACAATTATATTTTCTGTTAAGAACCAGAAAATCGTAGCTTTGCATTAACATATAGTTAAGTTCAAAGAATGAAAGCCCCTTTTCAAGTCTTTGCTTGTAACATTCAAAAGAAAGCATTCTGTTAACAGAAAAATGGACTCCAATTTCTCTTAAAAATTCAATATAGTTTAGGTTGGTAAGCCAATCAGCATTATTAACCATCAATGCTTTATCATCAGAAAAGTCAATAAGCTTTGACATCTGTTGCTTAAAGCAATCAATGTTATGAGCTATTTCATCAACTGAAAGCATCTTTCTCATGTCGCTCTTGCCTGATGGGTCACCTATCATTCCTGTTCCGCCACCAAAAAGAGCTATCGGTGTATGCCCTGCTCTTTGCATATGTGCCATAACCATTATTTGAACAAAATGTCCAACATGAAGACTGTCTGCCGTTGGGTCAAAACCGATATAAAATTTTATTTTGTCATTAACAAGCATATCTCGAATTTTATCCTCGTTAGTCATTTGAGCTATAAGACCTCTTGCCTGCAATTCTTCGAAAACATTCACCTTTATTTGTCCTCCTGTATGATATTTGATGACTTAAGCATTTCTTCCGCATTATCAAGCTGTAGCTGTGTTATTTTCAGTCCACCGATAATTCGTGCAAGCTCTAATTTTCTGCCATCAATGTCAAGCGATTTAACTTTTGTATATGTTTTATTATTTTCAACTTCTTTTTCAATTAGCAGATGATTTTCAGCGTATGCTGCTATCTGTGCACTGTGTGTTACACAGATTACCTGCCTTCCCTTTGAAACTTGAGATAACTTCAGAGCAATTTTTTGTGCTGCTCTTCCGCTAACACCTGTATCAATTTCATCAAAAATCAATGTTTCTATATTATCTTTTTCAGACAAAACATTTTTTATTGCAAGCATTATCCTTGAAAGCTCACCGCCAGATGCAATCTTTGCAAGTGGCTTTGCTGGCTCGCCGATATTTGCAGAAATCAATAATTCAATATCATCAATACCGTTCTCATTAAGCTCTGTTCTTTCTTGCTTAACAACAAACTCTATTGATGGCATATCTAAAAATGATAATTCCTTTTTAACTTGAGTTTCAAAAAAATCAGCAGCACTACGCCTTGACTGTGAAAGCCTTTCTGCAAGTTCTGCTGCCTGTGCCTGTGCATTTTTAAGCTCTAATTTTAACTTTTCAATGCGTTCTTCACTAAAAATAATATTTTCAAGCTCTTCTAAGGAGTTATTCAAATATGAAAGCATTTCTTCCTCTGAACTTCCATATTTAATTGAAAGTTTATATAAAACATCCAGTCTTTCTTCAATTTGTTCAATATCTGACTGGTTATATTCAAAGCTGAAAAACATTTCTCTTATATCAGTTGTGTACTCTTCAAGATTATATGAAATATCTTTAATAGCACTTGAAATTTCGCTAAGCTTTGGGACATATGATGAAACCTTTTCAAGATTATCCGCAACATATGAAACCATTGAAGTCGCGCCATTAGTGTCCTGAGAGCCATTGAGGATATCATAAGCAGTATGTAGACAAGTCAGTATCTTTTCAGAGTTTTGATAAACCTCTTTTTGAGAAAGAAGTTCTTCTTTTTCTCCAACCTTTATATCTGCTTGTTGAAGCTCATTAATTTGAAATTTAAGTATATCGATTCTTCTTGCTTTTTCCTCTTCATTTGTAAAAAGGCTATTTAGGCGAGAGCTTAATTCTTTCATTTTGCCAAATGCTTCTCGATATTCAAGCAGTTGGCTTGCATTATCTGAAAGTGCATCAACAAATGTGAAATGACGCTCTGAATTTAAAAGGTCTTGGCTGTCGTGCTGGCCATGAATGTTAATTAGTTGCTTGCCGATTAATTTAAGCATAGAAACTGTTACAGGATTCCCATTTACTTTGCAAATATTTTTACCATCTAAATTAATTGAACGCTGAATTAAAAGGCTGTTATCTTCCTCTGTTTCAATGTCCAGCTCAGTTAGTACTTGCTGCACATTTTGAGAAACATCAACAAAAAGAGCAGAAACTTTTGCATTCATCTCACCTGTTCTTACAAGCTCTTTTGAAGTCCGCTCACCCAAAACAGCCCCAAGAGAATCGAGAATTATTGACTTTCCTGCACCTGTTTCACCACTCATAACATTTAATCCGTTGATAAAATCTATCGACGCACTTTCAATAATGGCAATGTTTTCAATCTTAAGATTTGCAAGCACTGGATAAGCCTCCTCTCGATTATTAGATATAAATCAAATATTTATCATCTTTTCTATCGATTCTTTCAACTGTTTTGCTGCATCTTCATTACGGCATATGACAAAAATCGTATCATCACCTGCAAGGGTTCCAACAACGCCCTCCCAGTCCATTGAGTCAATTGCGGCACAGGCAGCGTTAGCCATGCCTGCATAACACTTTATTACGCTTGTGTTAACCGCATAGTCAACCGAGAGTACAGAACCCGAAAGTATTGAAAAATACTTTGAAAGGAAGTCGTCTGTTTCGCTTTGATTAATCGCATATCTTGACCTGCCATTCTGGCCGACCTTTTTTATAAGTTTAAGTTCTTTAATATCTCTTGATACCGTTGCTTGAGTTACATCATAATCATTTTCTTTAAGCTTTTTTAATAGTTCTTCCTGTGTTGATATAACATCTTTATTAATTAATTCAATTATAAGATTTTGTCTTCTTTTTCTTATATTCATTTTATACTCTCCTATCAGCAAGCTTAATGTTCAAAACATCAAAAAATTCGTCTGACTTAATTCTTATAAATTCTGCAAATCTGTCAGCCTTCTTGATGGTTATTTTATCTCCCATGCGAACATTAATTGTTTCCTCACCGTCAAACGAGAGATATAAATCACTGTTCATTGAACTCTCATCAGGATATATAGATAGATTGTTTTTATGGCTAAAAATTATTGACCTTGCAAAAAGCGACTGTGTGCAAATTGGTGTAAGTATGATACTTTCTGTTGTTGGATTAACAACAGGTCCTCCGGAAGAAAGCGAATAAGCTGTTGAACCCGTCGGAGTTGCAACAATAATGCCATCTCCCCTATATGTGTTAATCAACTTGTCATCGCATTCAACAATTATATCAGTCATTTTAAGCTTTGCACCTCTTGCTAAAACAACATCATTTATGCAAAAATCCTCTGCAATAACTTTTCCATCTCTTAAAAGTTTAACATCAAGCATAAGACGCTTATCCATCTTATAGTCGCCATCTGTAAGCTTTTTTAAGAGTTTAAGCTCATTTCCTTCAAGACCAGCCATAAAAGCAAGCCTTCCAGCGTTGACGCAAAGAATTGGTTTATTATATTTTACTGCCTTTTTTGCGGCATTAAGAAATGAGCCATCTCCGCCAACTGCAATTACAACATCACACCAAATAAGCAGTTCATCGATAGCCATGTATTTTGCCTTTTCATTTTTAAAATATTTCTTTTCATATTTCAAAAGACAATATTCTGCATCAAGCTCGTCGAGCTGTTTGCAGATATTTGTTGTTATTTCATAAGACTTTTCTCTTGTAAAGTTTGGGAGCAAAGCTATTTTCATAATTATTCACCATCATTTAAAATATTATGCGAAAGCTGTGTAAGCTGAATAATGTTTATATCTGATTTAAATTCAGGGCTTTTACTTTTCTCAATAAACATCAAATATTCAATGTTTCCTTCTGGACCTTTGATGGGTGAAAAGTCAAGACCAAGTACGCTGAATCCACAAGTTATTGCAAAATCAGTTATTGTTTGAACTACTTCTGTATGGGTTGAAAGTTCACGAACAACTCCCTTTTTTCCAACTTTGTCACGACCAGCTTCAAATTGTGGCTTTATAAGACAAACAGCGTGTCCGCCATCTTTTAAACGCTGGTTAAGTACAGGAAGTATTATTTTAAGTGATATGAATGAAACATCAACACTCGCAAAGTCAACAAGCGTTGGAATTTGTTCTTCCGTAACATAACGAAAATTGGTGCGTTCTAAATTAACAACTCTTTCATCTGTCCTGAGTTTCCATGCGAGTTGTCCATATCCAACATCTATGGCATATACTTTGTTGGCATCATTTTGAAGCATACAGTCTGTAAACCCGCCTGTGGAAGCACCAATATCCATACAAACGCATTTTTCAAGCTTTATATCAAAACTCTCAATTGCCTTTTTAAGTTTGTATCCTCCACGACTGACAAACGGCATTTTTTCTCCACGAAATTCAATCTGGTCACCATCTTTAATCATTGTGCCTGATTTTAGTTCTTTTTGACCGTTAATATATACTTGTCCAGCCATAATAAGAGCCTTTGCTTTTTCTCGGCTTTCACAAAATCCTAATTCATAAACAGCCAAATCAAGCCTCTTCTTTTCAGCCAAGTCAAACGCTCCCTGTAATAATATTTACCATACTTTTAGCGTCAAGTCCATACTCTTCCATTAACTGTGGAATACTTGCATGAGCAACAAAACAATCATTAATTGCCTGTAATTTATATTGACCTTTATAGCCATTTTCAAGCAACTTTAATGCAAAGGCTTCTCCAACACCGCCACTTCGTACACCTTCTTCAAAGAAGAAAACAGACTGACAGTTAAGAATGGAATCTATAGCTTTATCATCAATTGGCTTAATTCTGTTTAACTTTAATATTTTTACATTAATTTTGTTTTGCTTCAGTTCTTTTATGGCTTCACAAGCATGTCCAAATAGCTTTCCATAAGTTACTAAAACTATTTTTGCTTTATGGTCACCATAAATTGTATATGGTTCTTTCGTTTGCTTATAATCTCTCGGCAATTCACTTTCGCCGCCACGAGGATATCTAACAGCAACAACGCCTTCATCTTCATAAAGAGCTGTATAAAAATTAGATTTAAGTTCTTTATACGATGACGGAGAGTATACTGTAATATTTGGAATTGTATTTAAAAAAGCTACATCAAGAATTCCCTGATGTGTTTCTCCGTCTTCTCCGACAAAGCCTGCTCTGTCCACCGCTAAAATAATTTTTTGCCTTTGAAGTGCAGCATCATGGACAAGCTGATCATAGCAACGCTGAAGAAATGTTGAATAAACTGCAAAGACGGGTATCATTCCATCTTTGGCTAATCCACCAGAGAAAGTAACAGCGTGTTCCTCCGCAAGGCCAACATCAAAAAAGCGGGTTGGAAATACTTTTGAAAACTCTTCAAGCTCTGTGCCAACAGACATTGCAGCGGTTATACCACAAATTCGCTTATCTTTTAAAGCTAAATCGCAGATACATTCTCCAAAAGCAACCGAAAAGTTACCAGAAGATGATTTAGGCTCACCTGTGAGTACATCAAACTTTGAAATCCCGTGAAACTGTGTTGGATACTGCTCAGCGTGATCATAACCCTTACCTTTTACAGTATTAATATGCAAAAGTACAGGACATTCAAGTGCTTTTGCTCCTTCAAGAGCTTCACACAGAGCTTCAATATTATGACCATTAATAGGCCCGAGATATTTAAATCCCATATCTTCAAAGAATGTGCTTTGATACAAGATGTTTTTTATTGCTGTTTTTGCCGTATTTGCAACCTTATAGATTTTTTCTCCGTTTTTGGGAATCTGAATAATTTTCTTTTCAATATCAGCCATAAGTGTATAGTATTCAGGTTTTGTTCTGATTGCTGCAAGGTATCTTGCGATTGAACCAACATTTTTGGAAATAGACATCTCATTGTCATTTAATATGACGATAAGCTTTGTGTTGCTTCTTCCAGCATTGTTAAGCCCTTCAAAAGCCAAACCACCCGTAAATGATCCATCACCTATAACAGCAATAGAATAACTTGGGTCATTTTGAATTTTCTTTGCGGTTGCAAGCCCAAGTGCAGCCGAAATTGACGCACTGCTATGGCCACAATAGAAAATGTCATGTTCACTTTCGCTTGGACGAGGGAATCCAGAAATACCGCCCTTTGTTCTGAGCGTATCAAAGCTATCGAATCTCCCTGTTAAAAGCTTGTGGGTATATACTTGATGCCCAACATCCCACACTATCTGGTCCTTTGGAGAATCAAAAACTTTGTGAATTGCGATAGTAAGCTCAACTACGCCTAAATTTGACGCGAGATGACCACCGGTTTTAGAAACTGTATTAATTAATTTTTCCCTTAATTCTTCCGCCAAAAGGTTTAGCTCATTATTATCTAATTCTTTTATATCCGCTGGAGAATTTATTTTGTCGCACAAAATGTTCATTAAAATTACTCCTTTTTAATATTTCACCTATCTCTATCACATAAACTGTCAGCAAACTGGGCTAAAATAGTTGACTCCTCCTCAAAAATCTTTAAGCAATCTTTTGCATCTTTTGTAAATTTTGCAACAAGTTCTTTTGAAACATCTAAGCCTAAAAGTGATACAAAAGTTGATTTTTGATTTTCAGCATCCCTACCAACAGGCTTACCAAGCTTTTCACTGTCACCAGTAACATCAAGTATATCATCCATAATTTGAAATGCAATACCAATATTTTGGGCATAGGCTCTTGCTGCATTAATTTTTTCATCTGACGCATTTGCAGCTATACATCCCATAACAGTAGCACATTCTATCAATGCACTTGTCTTCAAAAGCTCTGTCTTTTTAACAGTTTCAAGTGAAATCACTTTATTTTCATTTAAAATATCCATAACCTGGCCACCAATCATTCCATTAATGCCAGACCTTTTTGCAAGCTCATTTACCGCTTTTATCTTAATATTCGCATCTGCTGACCCGCTTGATGCAGTTTCAAACGCCAATGTAAGTAATGCATCGCCTGCAAGAAGTGCATATTCTTCGCCAAATCTAATGTGGCAAGATGGTCTTCCCCTTCTCATGTCATCATTATCCATACAAGGTAAATCATCATGTATAAGTGAGTAAGTGTGTACCATTTCAATTGCACACGCGAAAGGCAAAGCAACTGAAACATCTCCATTACACGCCTTGCAAAATTCAAGAGTAAGAACAGGACGCAAACGCTTTCCGCCATTTTCAACACTATATTTCATCGCATCGCATACATTCTTATAGTCAATATCCGAATTTTCAATGTACTTTTTAAGTGCATTTTCTATTATTTCAACATCTTTTTCAAGAGTTTTATTAAAATCTGCTGACAAAAATCATTCCTCCTCACTGTCTTTGCTACCAACAAACTGTGTAATTTTAAGTTCTGCGGCATTAAGACAAGCATTGCAATATGTGGATAACTTGGTCGCTTCTTCAAATAACTCAAGTGATTTATCAAGAGGCATTGTTCCATCCTCAAGTGATTTAACTATTTCTTCAAGTCTTGTCATTGATTTTTCATATGTCATGTCTTTCATGTTTATTACAACCTTTCAACACCGTTTACTATACATTCAATATTTCCGTCTGAAAGTCTTAATTTAATTTTATCATTAATGTCAACATCATTAACAGATGTGAGCATTTTATTGTTTTTTGTTGATATACCATATCCTCTTGTTAACACCTTTAGAGGACTTAGAGCATCAAGCTTTCCAACTACTGCAATAAAATTTGACTTTTTATAATTTACTATTTTAAAGACCGAATCAGAAAGTTTAAAAATGTAATTATCAAGCAATAATCTTCTGTTATTAATAAGCTCCATTGGACTTTTCATAAAGCTTTTTGACATTAAAAAATCAATATTTGCCCTTTGGGTAGTAATTATATTAAGTAAAAATTTATTGCACATATTCATTGTGAATTGTATATTTCTTTGTTCCTCAATCCTGTCTGGAACTGACAGTTCTGCCGCAGCCGAGGGAGTAGGAGCTCTGAAATCTGCAACAAAGTCACAAATTGTGAAATCGGTTTCGTGGCCAACCGCAGAGATTATAGGAATATTACAATTAAATACAGCTCTTGCTACCAGTTCATCATTAAATGCCCAGAGGTCTTCAATTGAGCCACCACCTCGACCAACTATAAGAACATCGGCAGCGTCCGCTTCACTCATTTGCCTTATTGCTGTTGCAATTTGTATTGGCGCCTGTTCACCTTGCACCTGAACAGGATATACAATAACTTGAACGCTTGGGAAGCGTCGTTCCAGTACATTTAGAATATCCTTTATAGCAGCACCTGTAGGTGAAGTTATAACGCCAATCTTTTCCGGATAAATCGGAAACGGCTTTTTAAATTGCTCATCAAATAATCCTTCTTTTGCAAGCCTTTGTTTAAGTTGTTCAAAAGCCAAGTTAAATGAGCCAAGTCCATCAGGCTGCATATCGTCAATATAGAGCTGATACTGTCCATCTCTTTCAAAAACCGATATATTACCCCTAATTAAAACGCTCATTCCATTTTCCGGCAAAAACTTAAGCCTTTGAGCATTAAACTTGAACATCACTGCTTTTATCGATGATTTTTCATCTTTAAGAGTCATATAAAAATGACCTGTTCTTATATGATTTGTAAAATTTGAAATCTCCGCACGGATAAAAACTGATTTTAAGTTAATATCCTCATCAATCAATGATTTAATATAAAAATTAAGTTGAGAAATTGATAAAACATCAGGAGATTTCATAATTATTGTCCTTCATACTTGTTAAGATTGCAATGCCTGCAGCATTGTCACTTGAAAATTCAGGTTTTGCAAAAAGGGCATTATATTTTTTACTCATTCTATCTCTTATTATTGAGTTAGACATTACCCCACCAGAAAAGACCAAAGAAAAGCTTTTATATTCACTAACAAGCTTGCCTGTTATAACATCAAGTGTTGCATAAATATATTCAATGCAATACCGTGCTATGTCACAAGGCATTTCGCCGTCAGAAATCATTTTTTTACATTTGTTTTCCACGCCTGAAAAGCTACAAGAAAGTTCCTTTACTGAGGGCTTTATTTTAAAATCTTTCTTGCTTTGTGTTGCAAGCTTGTCAAGTTCCATTCCAGCTGGGAAATTAAGACCAAGCATTATTCCAACTCTGTCAATAGCCTGTCCTGCTTTTAAGTCCGAGGACTCTGCAATTATTTTTGTATCAATAATATTATCTTTACTCGGAGTTACCAGCAACACTTCCGTTGTGCCACCCGAAAGATGAAAAGCGATGAACTCATTTTTAAGCAAATCAAGTCTTCCACATGAATAAAGTGCAGAAACAATGTGACCTTGCTGGTGAGAAAACTCACAGCATGATGTGCCGATTGCTACTGCTGTTGTTTTAGCTGCACTTACTCCAGCCAGAAAGCATGGCATATATGAGCCTTCAACACATCTTGGATAGGCTGAAACTCCAACACACTTTATAGGAGCATTAAAGCTTGTATTTGAAAAAAGTTCCTGTGCAAGCTGTGGCAATGCAACATTGTGGTGAAACACTGCATCATTTTGCCTTATTCCACACTCACCTTTTTTTACTGGAAGCAATTTTTTAATATGTTCTATTCTGTTTTGTTCAGAATCATATAATGCAATTGATGTAGTGTAATTACTGGTATCTATACCAAGATAAATACTCATATTTAATTCTCTGTCTGCCTGGCTATTGTGCCAAGCACGCCATTTACAAATGAGGCATCTTCACTACTTGCATATTTTTTTGTAAGCTCAACAGCTTCATTTATTGATACGCTAACAGGAATATCTTCAATATATCTCATCTCAGCTATCGCAAGTCTAATGATTGCAAGTGCAACCTTAGACATTCTTGATGTATTCCAGCCAATTGATACTGATTGAACATTTTGATCAATTGTTACTTTATTTTCATCAACAATCTTTGAAAGATTCTTTGCAAACTCACTTGGCACCATAAATTCTGATTCTTCAGCCATCTCAATAATTGTATTCATATCAATATCTGGTCTGAATAGTTTTTCAAAAATAAGTATAAATGCCTGTTCTCTTTCCTGTCTTCTATTCATTAGGCTTGTCCTCCTGAAATAATAAATCAAGCCCTCCACAATTGGCAAAGCGGAGGGCAAAGATGTTACTGTTTTTGTAATTCTGTAGGTTCATTAAAATCAATCCCAGCAATGCTAACATTTACTTTTGTAACAATTCTACCGGTCATGGACTGGACTGCATTTTTAACCGCGTGCTGAACCGCAGAACAAACGACTGGTATTTTTGCATTATTCGCAATATTAATAAACAAATGCAATTTAATTTCGTTATCAATCGTAGTTACTTTGACATGTTTTAAGGACTTTCCACCGACTTTAAAAACAGTCTGGACATCAGTTGGACGAGTTGCAAAACTGCTTACACCTTCGACATCTTCAGCAGCACTCATTGCAATTGATGCAATAACTTCTTCTGAAATGACAAGACCACTGGTTAATTCATCATTTCTTATTTCATCCATTTGAAGGTTCCCCTTTAACAAAATTATACTTTATTATAACATAAATGGGTGGCAAAATCAAAGACTTTGAATGTTGTTTTCCATTGGTGAACAATAGACCCACCATTTTATTGATATAAACGATTAACATTACACTGAATGCTCATGGTTATAGAATAAAAAACAATACATTATAAGTTTTTTATTATTATAACACAATCTCAACAAGAAACAACTATTTTATATTATTTTGCTTCAATAATCGTTATATTATCCGCAGTAATATCACATTGATTAATTATTATTTCCTTTATTTGTATAATTACATTATCGTTTAATGTATCTTTTTGAACTATTACTTCTGCTTTTGTACCATTTAGTATAACTATACAGTCACCGCTTATTTTAGCTTTTATGAGATTTTCAATATCTGCCTCTTTTTTTATTGTATCCGCAAGCTTTGTAAGCTCTGCACTTGCGGCATCTACCGCACTTTTAGAAGAATTTTTATTACCGATAACAGAATTTAGCGTTTCAAGCGATTTGTCATGTGCTGTATTTCTGTTAAGCTTTGACTGTGCAAAATATTCTTTTGCATTTTTGTTTGCTGGTGCCTTAGTTGTACCATTTACCAACTCGGAATCGCCAAGATTAACTGTGTTTGATTTTTGAGTTGCAACTTCTCCTGTTTTAACAGCCTCTCCTGTCTGCAAGTTTGGTTTTGTAAAATACCAATTCACAAATACGGCTGCACCAAGCGCCACAACCATCGTTGCCATTACCAATTGTCTTCTTTTAATTACCATTCCCATAGCTATGCCTCCTATTTAATCATTAGTCATTTTAGTTATACATACTCGAGTTGAGCTTATATTTAAAACTGCCGTTACGGTATCCGAAATATTTTGACGAACAACAGCTGAAGATGCACCTTCACAAACTATTGCAACTCCTCTTATCTGTGGTTGAATTATTTCAATCACAAGCCCGTCTTCATTCTTATCCGCTGAATTTACAATAATATGCTTTGTATCCCTGCTATAGTCAGAAGTCTTGCTGTATTCACTGTCCTTATTTTCTGAATCACTGTTTTCTTTTACATTTTCATCAACCGCATAAATTGACTTTGAGCCACTGTCAAGTGTGACCATTACCTTCGTTCTACCTGCACCATCTATAGATGAAATTAATTTTTTTAGGTCATCTTGAACTTGAACTTTATAATTTTGTTCATATGTATATTGATTGCCATACTCAACTTGTTTTTGCTTCGATTTTGGAGCATCATTTTCACCACCAAACAGCTCTGAAAAAAGCAACATCACCATTCCCAAAAGCCCAATACCAAGTATGACAAGCAATTTTTTGTCTGATTTTATACGAATTATCAGTTCTTTTAAATCCACCTTATCCTTCATTATCTTTCGTCTCCATTATTGTTAATATTTTTGATTCAATTCCAAATTGAGTAGAAATAGAATCAATAATTTCTTGTTTTTTATGCATATCCTTTGACGGTAATTTTATTGTCATTGCTTTAATAAATATGCTGCCTTTGTCGCCAATATCCATATATAAATAAATTTGTCCGTTATAAATTTGGTGGGCATATAAAATTGATTTTGCTTGTTCTTCTGCCATATTTTTAGAAATGTCCATCATCTGAGCATTAATATTTTTACTAAGTTCATCTTTTTGGTCTGTGTTTGTTGCAACTAAGTCCACAGCTTTAAAGTTAAAATCGAAGATTTCTCCATTCATAAAAGGCGAAAGAATCGCACAAATAAAAAACACAGAAATTATAACCTGCATTGCTCTTTGAATATTTCCCTTTGGTGACAGAGCATAAATAATTGCTCCGACTAAAGAAGAAACCGTTATACATATTGCCCATTGGCGTAATATATCCATGTGTTTTCACCGCCTTAAACAGAAGATTTGAACACCATTACCAACGCTGTTGAAATCATTATCAAGACTAAATTAAATACAAGCACAGCAACCATAATAATATTCGTTGAGTTTATATTTTTAAGCAAATGAGAACAATTATTTTGTCCCATTGCTTCTGCGGCAAATGAAGTTAGAGCTATTGCAAAAATCCACATTCCTGCTTGTACAAGTACTGGTATATTTATTAAACCAACTGCAAGTATCCCAAAGGCACCTATTGCATTTTTTAGCATAGACATACTTCCCAGAATTGAGCAGTATGCATCGGAAAGTGAGTTTCCAATTATCGGAACAAGTGTTCCCACTAACGCCTTCCCACTTTTTACCGCCACTGTATCCGCAGAGCTTACAAGAATATCTTTAAGTGATAAAAATCCTGTAAATATTGTACATACTGCTGTTAGCAGCCAAAGAATTGTTTTCTTTAGCATATCTAAAAGTCCGTCCATTTTTAAAGCTGGTGACACAGATGCAGCAATACTAAGTGCAACAAACATTACTATAAGTGGTATTAAAAATACACTTGTAAATCCTGAAGCAGATTGAGCAATAACCAATGCAACAGTGTTATAGCTTATAGCCGACGCAGGATTTCCGCTAACTGCTATTACTGTGGCAAAGATTGGTATGAATGACACCATAAACTTGCTGCTTGCATCTATGGCTGTAATTATGTACGAAGAAAACGACACCATTGAACCAAGAACTGCGATTATAAAAAACAGTGAGCAAATTAAATCCACCGCTTTATTCTCATCGGGCGGTACAATCGTTTGAACAATTGACATAAGAATAAGTATTCCAACCATTATCACAACAAAATTTAGCGGATTTTCAAGTTCTCCAAGAATAATATTTTTAAACATAAGAACAAAATTTTTAAAAGAAATGTTGTAAAGCTGATTAAACTCAACCTCTTTTATGCCAAGAGAATTTAGCATCCCCTGTGTTTCACTGGGCAACTCACCAATAAGTTCCTGTGCACCAGATGATTCGTATTGTTCTTTTATAAATTCTTTTTCATCTTTTGCAAAGACATTCACAGAAAAAAGTAAAACAAAATTTACAACTATAATTAAAGCCAAAATAATTCTCTTCATTTTAATCTATCCTTTAATCATCTGGACTGCTATTCCTGCAACTGCTTTTATCATAGGAATACACATTGCAAGAATTGTTACTTTTCCTGCAAGTTCCACTCCAAATGCAAGTGTTTTATTGTCACTGTCATCACAAATTCCCGTTGCAATCTGTGTTACTATTGCTATTCCTAAAGCTTTTATCATCAAAAGGAAAAACTCTGAATTAAGCAAAGACATTTCAGCAATATTTAGCGTTGTTTTTAATAATCCTCCAAGCGAAGACATTATCAAAAATGCAATAACACCAATTGCACCAATTTGAATAACAACAGCAAACTCGGGCTTAAACTCTCTTATAACAACTATTAAAATAGTGAGTATTATTACAAATATTGTTATTTTTATAATATCCATAGTCCTAAACTGAACACATCCTTTGTATATTCAAAAAGACTTATAATTTGTGGTATCAGCATCATAAGAGAGATTATAATTCCTGAAATTGTAATTATCATTGCATATTCTTCTCTTTCTGAACGAGCAAGAATCATATTAAGTACCGCAACAATGATTCCAATCGCTGCAATTTTAAATATCAAATCAACTTCCATAATGTTAATCCTCCTCAGAACATTTAAAATAAAATAATTGCTATTGCCGTACCCAAAAGAAGACCCATTGAAGAATATACTTTTCCATAAGATTTGAATCGCTCTCTGGCTTCATTTTGCTTTTGTGATAATTGATTTGTATAAAAGTTGCAAATGTTTAGCTGACCGTTCAAATCCGTTGTTCCAAGTGACTTTCCAAATTCCAGAAGCAACTCTATATCACCTTTTTGCAATGAATTAATATATGTGCTATTTTTTATACTTTTATCCCAAGCTACTGGAAACTCGACTCCTTCCTTACATCGTTCACGACAGTTTTTAATAAATCCAAGTTTCTCTACCCCATTTGTACTGCTTAATTTTTCAAGCATCTCTGCAACAGGTGTGTTGCAATATTCCATATTCGTTTTAATTGTGTATATCATTGAAATTGACTGCTCAAGGAGTTTTGTCCTTTGATATAATCTTTGGCTTAAATACCTTCCCGTTGCAGTGCAAAAAATCATAATAAACGTTATTGCTACATACTTCATTTTCTAAATCGCCCACTTCATATATTTTTTGTATTGTCCCAGGGGCTGAGCCACTTTTAAGTAAAACAACATAGTCAAATGCCCCACTATCCAGCAGCCTTTTAATTTGTGGCCTTTTGACTATTTCATCAAATGTCGAAGCATGTACACTTACTGCAAACTCCACACCAGAATTAATTCCTTCATCTATAGCTGTGGCATCATTCATTGCTCCAATTTCATCACATATAATTATCTGTGGTGACATGGACCTTAAAGCTGTGAGAATTCCCTGCCCCTTTGGAAACATATCAAGCACATCGCAATTAATACCAACATCATTTTGTGGAACTCCATTTTTAGTTGCCGCTATCTCTCTGCGTTCGTCTATAATTACAGTTTTATAATAATTTGCAAGCGACCCGCCAGAAATTTGACGCGCCATATCTCTTAATATTGTCGTCTTACCAGTCGATGGAGCCCCAGCAATAATTACGCTTTTTAGTCCATTTGAAAATAGCCTGCAAATTATTTCGTCTGCCGCTCCAAAGTGTTCACCAGCTATTCTTAAGTTAATTGATGCAACATCTCTAACGGCAGAAATTTTATTGTTTTCAAAAACTCCTGTTCCACATATGCCTGCTCTGTGACCACCCTCAATTGTTATGTATCCATTTAAAATGCTATCTTGATTGCTATGTACTGAATATCCACATATCCTATTAAAGGTGTCTATAAGCTCAGCTGTTGATATTTTTAATGAGCTTTGTGTGCAAATAAGTGACTCTCTGCCTAACCCACTTAAAAATCTCGTTCCATATTTTCCAACAATTACAATAGGTCTGTCGCCTCTTAATCTTACTTCTTGCGTTTGCTCTTTTATTTCAATTGAAAGGCTTAATAACAGCGACCTTATTTTTGGTGATATGCAAGAAACAGCTTGTTCAAA
The DNA here is from genome assembly GCA_036654375.1 of Oscillospiraceae bacterium. Taxonomy (GTDB): domain Bacteria; phylum Bacillota; class Clostridia; order Oscillospirales; family Acutalibacteraceae; genus RZYX01. The sequence continues at coordinate 9,528 of JAVVSD010000002.1, read as the reverse complement.
TTTTTTTGTGTTGTCCATAATTTTCACCTTCTTTATAAAATGAATATGATATCTTGTCCGCAGTTAGAACATTAACAATATAATTTAAAAATCAATTGTTTTATTGAAAGACTGGATATAATATGTTAGAATATTCCCATTGTATGTTAATATGTCTGAAGGATGGTTTTTATGAATAACGAACGGTTTGTTAAGCTAAAAAAAACCAAGCTTTTTAAGCTTGGCAACGAAAACAAATATGTATTATTATCTTTTTTATGCAGTGTTTTTGTTCTTCTAATTGTATTTATGTGTTTTGGTGTTTTTCCTTTTGGTAACAAGACTGTTTTAAGAATGGATCTTTATCATCAATATGGTCCTTTGTTTGCCGAACTTTATGATAGACTTACGAGTGGTTCAAGCCTTATTTATTCATGGACATCTGGTGGCGGTGGCAGTTTTCTTGGGAACTTCTTTAACTATCTTTCAAGTCCACTTTCAGTTTTTATACTTTTTTTTGGACATATGAATAATCCAGAGTCTATTGCGTTTTTAATGCTTATCAAGTCTGCTCTGGCAAGTGCGTTTTTCTGCTACTATCTTAAAAACTCTGAGGATATAAAAAAACATAACATTTCAACCGTAGCGTTTAGTGTTCTTTACTCTTTCTGCGGATATTTTATTGCATACTATTGGAACATAATGTGGCTTGATGCAATGGTTCTTTTGCCTCTTGTTTTATTAGGTATAGAAAAAATAATTAACAAAGGAAAGTTTGGTCTTTACACTTGTGCGTTAGCTTTAACTATTATTGCCAACTACTACCTCGGATTCATGGTTTGCATTTTTTCTGTTTTATATGCAGTCATGTACTATTTTGGTAAATATGAATTCACTTCAACTCTTACAATTTTTGCAGAGGATACTCCTAAAACCCGAATTAAAAAGCTTAAAAATTCAAGGCTATTCACCAGTATAGGCAAATTTATTGGTGGTTCTGCTTTAGCATTAATGCTCTGTGCCTTTACTCTTTTACCTATTTACTTTATTCTACAATCATCTTCTGCAACTTCTGGAACATTTCCAACAGAAGTATCGTCATACTTCAAAATATTTGACTTTATGGCAAACCATCTTGCAAGTCTTGAGCCAACTATCAGAAGCAGTGGAGAAGATGTTCTTCCAAATATATATTGCGGTATAATCACAATAATTCTTACCTTTGTTTATCTTTATACCAAATCTATCCCACTGCGCGAAAAAATTTCAAGAATTTCTATGATTGCTATTTTGTATATAAGCTTTAACACAAATGTGATAAATTATATGTGGCATGGTTTGCATTTTCCAAACGATTTACCATATCGATTTTCATTTATGTATTCCTTTATACTTCTTGTAATGGCATATAAGGCTCTTGTTAGAATTCGCGAAATATCCAGAAAAGATATTTTAAATATTGGAATCGCTCTTATTGCCTTTATTGTATTGGCTGAAAAGCTTGGTTCAAAAAATGTTCTTGATGAAACAGTCATTATAAGCATCGTATTTGTTGTAATTTATACCATTGTTCTTGGAATGCTTCATAACAAAAAATTCCAAACGGGTGCTGTAGCAACCTTGTTACTTTGTTGTGTGCTTACAGAATCCGTTGTAGCAAACACAAACCATTATCTTATTGACCAGCCAAAAGAATCCTATACAAAGGACTATAAAAGCTTTAGGCAACTTAAATCACAGCTTGATGACTATGATAAAACTTATTTTTATCGCATGGAGCTTACAAATCTTAACATGAGAATGGACCCTTGCTGGTTCGGCTATAATGGTATTTCCACTTTCTCCTCCATGGCATCTGAGCCATTATCAAATCTTCAATACAATCTGGGTATGTATGGAAACTTTATAAACAGCTACACCTACAATTTGCAAACTCCAGTCTATAACTCCATGTTTTCACTTAAATATATTGTAAACAATAGCCCTAATATTAAAATGAATCCGGAACTGTATACCAAATTGATGAAAGTCGGAGAATACACAGCCTATAAGAATAATTTTGACCTGCCAATCGCCTACTGCGTTGATAAAGAATTGCTTTATTGGAACTCGTCCTCAGATAACCCATTTGAAAACCAAAACGAATACATTCTAAATTCAACCGGCGTTAAAAATGTCCTTGAGGAACTTTCGTTGCAAGACATACAATACTATAATATTAACGACTTTGGTGAAAATCAGAATACTGGCAAATATGTTTTCTATAAAACTGATACTAATACGACCTCATCAAGCTTTACTATAAATTATGTTCTTGAAAAGGCTCAAAATGTTTATGTATATGTTGACTCTGAAAGCGTCACTAATGACACCATTTCTATCAGAGCAAACGGAGAACTTGTTGTAGACCAAAACATTGATGAAGAATATATTTACGATGTAGGTTATCAAAAAGATGGCACAGTAATCAGCGTTGATATTCCGATAAAAGACGAAAGTCCATCAGGGTATGTTGATTGCTTTGTCTATGGTCTTAATATGGATAAATTCAAGCAGGCACACTCGATCTTAAACGATGGTGCAATTAATGTTACACAGTTTGATGAAACGCAAATCAAAGGAACAGTAAATGCAAAAAATGACTGTGTTCTTTATACCTCAATACCGTATGACAAGAGCTGGGAAGTCTTTATTGATGGTGAAGAAGTTCCCTCTGGTAGTATTATTCCAATAGGTAAATCCTTACTTGGTATAAAGCTTTCAGCAGGACAGCATAATATTGAATTAAAATATAATGCACGAGGACTCACAGCAGGGATAATAATATCTTTAATAACTGCAACCACATTAATTGCATGCTATATGGTAATTAATCGAAAGAAAAAGGCAAGCGTACTTGCTGAAAACAATGAAGTTTCAGAGAATAATACATCTCAAAATGCCTTGCAAATCACTGACAGTGACTCTGAAAATTCTGATAACTAAAATGAATAAGCTTTAAACAAAACAAAGCCATCGATAATTAAATATCGGTGGCTTAAATTCTTTATTTTTATAGATAAAATATGTTGTTTAATTCACTCATTTTCACAACAGAAAATTATCAAATTGCCTCTTTCAATTGAAAAAAGCAAGGTTAATAATTAACTTATAAGTATGGCTATAGTTTTAAATAATCATCTTTTGAAAACAGCCTATATTTGTTGCATCTTATTTTCTCTTGCCATATTTTTTTTCAACTGTTTTTACTATTATATATGGGTTTAGAAAATATATTACTCCAAGGAACGCCGCTAAAATATTAAGAAAACCCAGCGACACCAACACCTCTTCTGCTGACTTAACTGCTGAAGTTTCCGTTTTAAAATACCATCTTGCAAGATCACCTAACATAATAATTTCCTCCTCATTTAATTTTATTTTTAAGGTATTCACCAGTATACGATGTCTTTACCTTTATAATTTGTTCTGGAGTTCCACAAGCGACTATTTCTCCGCCCTTGTCCCCACCCTCTGGCCCAAGGTCAATAATATAATCCGCTGTTTTAATAACATCAAGGTTATGCTCAATAACTACAACTGAATTACCATTGTCAACAAGCTTTTGTAAAACTTCAATAAGCCTATGAACATCTGCTGTATGCAATCCTGTTGTTGGCTCATCAAGAATATAGATAGTCTTTCCTGTTGACCTTTTTGAAAGCTCGGTTGAAAGCTTTACTCGTTGTGCCTCACCACCAGATAAAGTGGTTGCAGACTGCCCTATTTTTACATATCCCAAACCAACATCATAAAGTGTCTGAAGTTTTCGCTTTATTTTTGGTACTGCATCAAAAAAAGCAAGTCCTTCTTCAACTGTCATTTCAAGTATATCATAAATCGTTCTTCCTTTGTAGTGTACTTCTAAAGTTTCTCTATTATATCTTGCACCCTTACAAACATCACATGGTACATATATATCTGCCAAAAAGTGCATTTCAATTTTTACTATACCATCTCCCTGACAGGCTTCACATCGTCCACCCTTTACATTGAACGAAAAACGGCTGGCTGAAAAGCCTTTGATTTTAGCATCTTGTGTTGATGCAAAAAGATTGCGAATATCTGTAAACACGCCTGTGTAGGTCGCAGGGTTTGAACGAGGAGTTCTTCCAATTGGAGATTGGTCAATATCAATTATTTTATCAAGATTTTCAATTCCTTCAATTCTATCATGCTCGCCTGCTATACACTTTGCACGATTAAGCTCTGCAGCTAACTTTTTGTGCAATATCTCATTGACTAATGATGACTTGCCAGAGCCAGAAACTCCAGTTATGCACACAAACTCGCCAAGAGGAATTGTCACATCAATATTTTTAAGATTGTTTTCACGAGCACCAATAACTTTAAGAGTTTTACCGTTGCCTTTTCTTCTCTTCTTTGGAACTGGTATTTGCCTTTTACCGCTTAGGTATTGACCTGTAATTGAACCATCACACTTTTTAATATCATTAACATCACCAACGCAAACAACTTCTCCGCCATGTATTCCTGCACCAGGTCCGATGTCAACAATGCAGTCAGCTTCATACATTGTATCCTCATCATGTTCAACAACAATAAGGGTGTTGCCAAGGTCGCGAAGCCTTTTAAGAGTTGCAAGTAACTTTGTGTTATCCCTTTGGTGAAGTCCAATACTTGGCTCGTCCAGAATATATAAAACGCCAACAAGTGATGAGCCTATTTGCGTCGCAAGTCTTATACGCTGGCTTTCTCCACCAGACAGAGTTCCAGCAGAGCGAGCAAGTGTTAGATAATCAAGCCCTACACTGCTCAAAAAACCAAGTCTTTCATTTATCTCTTTTAGTATTAGCTCGGCTATCATCCTTTGACGATCAGTAAGCTTTAGTTCTTTAATAAAGTTTAGCGACTGGACAATTGGCTTTTTTACAAAAGCATCAATATTAATGTCACCAACTGTTACAGAAAGTGACTCCTTTTTTAGCCTTGCTCCAAGACATTCCGGGCAATTTTGTGCTGTCATAACTTGCTCAATTTCAGACCTTGCCCATTCACTTCCCGTTTCCATATATCTTCTTTCAAGGTTATTTATAATGCCCTCAAAGTCCGTATTATATGTTCCACTTCCATATTCATTTGTACGCTGCATCTTAATTTTTGTTCCATTTGTTCCGTAAAGAATAACATTAAGTGCCTCTTTTGAAAGCTTGCAAACAGGAGTATCCAAAGAGAATTTATAGTGCTTTGCAAGTCCTTCATAATACATTTGTGCAATTGTGCCACTATCAGCATTTGACCATCCACTGCATCTTACCGCACCTTGTTTGATTGAAAGCTTTTTATCTGGAATAACTAAATCAGGGTCAACTTTCATAAATACTCCAAGACCAGAACATTTTGGACAAGCACCAAAAGGATTGTTGAACGAAAACATTCTTGGAGTCAAATCTTCAATACTAACGCCATGCTCAGGACAGGCATAGCTTTGAGAGAAGATAAGTTCATCTTCTCCGATGACATCAACAATAATCAGCCCGTCTGAAAGACTTGTTGCAGTTTCTATTGAGTCTGCAAGCCTGCTTCTTATTTCATCTTTTATTACAAGTCTATCGACTATTATTTCAATATTATGCCGTTTATTTTTATCAAGCGATATTTTTTCTGACAAATCATAAATACTTCCATCGACGCGTGTTCTGACAAAGCCCGACTTCCTTGCACTTTCAAGCTCTTTAATATACTCGCCTTTTCTGCCTCTTACTATTGGTGACATAATTTGAATTTTTGTTCCTTCATCAAGTGAAAGAATTTTATCAACAATCTGGTCAATTGTCTGCTGATGGATTTCTTTGCCACATACAGGGCAATGAGGAATACCTATGCGAGCATAAAGAAGCCTTAAATAATCGTAAATTTCTGTTACTGTTCCAACAGTTGAACGGGGATTTTTTGAAGTCGTTTTCTGGTCAATTGATATAGCAGGAGAAAGCCCATCGATTGAGTCAACCTTTGGTTTTTCCATTTGACCAAGGAACTGCCTTGCATACGAAGAAAGAGATTCAACATATCGGCGCTGACCTTCGGCATATATAGTGTCAAAAGCAAGTGATGATTTTCCAGAGCCAGATAAACCTGTAAAAACGACAAGCTTGTCCCTTGGAATTCTAAGGTCAATATTTTTTAAATTATGCTCTTTTGCACCTTTGATTACAATTTCCGTATGTGCCAAAACTTTTCCCCCGTTTTATTTACTATTGCGTAATTTTTCTATTTTATCTCTTAAATATGCTGCGTGTTCAAACTCAAGAATTTTTGCAGCTGATTTCATCTCTGAAGTTAATCGTTTAATTAGCTGTTCTTTTTCTATCCTGCTAAGTTTCCTTGCTGGATTTTCATTTTCCAAACTATCTTTGCTTGTTATTTCTATTATACCCCTGATTTCCTTTTTGATTGTTGTAGGGGTAATGTTATGCTCTGCATTATAAGCCATTTGTATTTCTCGGCGACGCAGTGTTTCCATCATTGCACGCTCCATGGACGGTGTAACTCTGTCTGCATACATTATTACCTCACCATTTGAGTTCCTTGCCGCTCTGCCAACAATTTGAATTAGTGCTGATTCAGAACGCAAGAATCCCTCTTTGTCGGCATCAAGTACGGCAACAAGCGAAACCTCTGGCAAATCAAGCCCTTCACGCAGAAGGTTTATGCCGATTAAAACATCAAACTCACCCAGACGCAGGTCACGAATTATTTCCATTCTCTCAATAGTGTCAATATCATGGTGCATATATCGCACCTTTATGCCAACATTTTCAATATAGTCGGTTAAATCCTCTGCCATTTTCTTAGTAAGTGTTGTAACTAACACTCTCTCTTTACGGTCTATTCTAATATTTATTTCTGAAATCAAGTCATCAATTTGACCATCTGTTGGTTTAACAGTGATTTCAGGATCCAAAAGACCCGTGGGTCTTATAATTTGCTCAACAATTTGCTCGCTATGCTCACGCTCAAACTTTGCTGGGGTGGCGCTGACAAAAACCATTTGTTTTGTTTTTGCATAAAATTCATCAAAAGTAAACGGACGATTGTCAAAAGCAGAAGGAAGCCTAAATCCATAATTGACAAGACTTTCTTTTCTTGACCTATCTCCACCATACATACCATGGATTTGAGGAAGCATAACATGGGATTCATCAACAAAAATCAAGAAATCATCAGGAAAATAGTCGATAAGCGTAAATGGAGGTGAACCGGCTTCTCTTCGTGAAAGAACCCTTGAATAGTTCTCAACGCCACTACAAAATCCAGTTTCTCGAAGCATTTCAATGTCATACTCTGTTCTCTGCTTTATACGCTGTGCTTCTAAAAGCTTTCCCTGCTCTTCAAAATTTGCGACTTGATTAACCATCTCATAGTGAATTTCTTTAATTGCTTCTTCCATTTTGTCGGTTGAAACAACATAGTGTGATGCGGGATAAATTGCAGCGTGTGAAAGTGTTCCCATTACATCGCCTGTTAGTGCATGAATTTCTGAAATTCTTTCAATTTCATCACCAAAAAATTCAACTCTTAACGCATTTTCATTTGAGTTTGCAGGAAAAATTTCGACAACATCTCCACGAACACGAAATTTGTTACGGATAAAGTTAATGTCGTTTCTTTCGTATTGAATTTCAACAAGTTTTTTAAGCAGTTCGTCCCTTGACTTTTGCATTCCAGGACGCAGAGATATAACCATATTGCGGTAATCAATTGGGTTACCCAAGCTATAAATACAAGAAACACTTGCAACGATAATTACATCTCGTCTTTCAGAAAGAGCAAGCGTTGCACTGTGTCGAAGCTTATCAATCTCATCGTTTATTGACGAGTCTTTTTCAATGTAGGTGTCCGTTGTTGGTAGATATGCTTCTGGCTGGTAATAATCATAATATGAAACAAAATACTCAACTGCATTTTCAGGAAAGAACTCACGAAATTCACTGCAAAGCTGTGCTGCAAGTGTTTTGTTGTGAGCCAAAACCAAAGTGGGACGGTTAACACTTGCAATTACATTTGCCATTGTAAAAGTTTTTCCTGAGCCTGTAACGCCTAAAAGTGTTTGTTCCTTAAGACCACTATTAATTCCAGCCACAAGTTCTTCAATAGCTTGTGGCTGATCACCAGTTGGCTGATATTCTGAATGAAGCTTAAATTTTGACATTTGACTCTCCTAAAAAAATATGAGTGAGAACTTTGGCGATTCCACCATTGAAAAATACTCGTTGTCCGCAATTATTATATGATCTTTTAATTTAACATCTATAGAATATAGCATTTTTGTTAAGCTTCGAGTTACTTCAACATCAGCCGATGATGGGACAGCAATTCCACCAGGGTGATTATGTGCCAAAATAACTGAACTCGCATTATTCTTGATTGCAATTTCAACAACTTTTCTTGATGTTATTTCAGTCATTTTAATCGAGCCTGTTGAAATAGTGTCACAATTAATTACGCGTCCTTTGTTGTCAATACACAGAAGCATTGAAGTTTCATTGGTAACTCCAATATATTTAGCAGTTAAATACTGCCCTGCCGCATCTGTCGAGTCAATTATTGTGCCGTTTGACACTTTATCCTCGAGGTATTTGCCATAAAGTGGTGTTATAAGTTTAATTAATGAGGCAGTATTTTCACCAATTCCATCTATTTTTAACAGTTCCTCATATGGTGCATCAAAAACAGCTGACAATGATCCAAAGGTGTTTATAAGTATGTGAGCAAGCTCATTTGTATCTCTTCTTGGAATTGTATAAAACAAAAGTAGCTCTAAAATATTGTGATCATAAAATCCTGATAAGCCATTGTCAAGGAATGTTTGTTTTAATCTTTGACGATGTCCATCGTGCATATTTAGCACCTCTTGTTATTTTATTTTTCTGCTTCCAGGCTTTACAAGCTCAATTTTGCCTTCTTTACAAATAGGACATTCATCTTTTCCCCATGACTGAACATCAGCAGAATAAACCGCCTTGAATGGAGCTCCAAAATCAATTTTTCCGCCTGTTCTGTCAACTATTGAGCCAATGCCAGCAACTACTCCACCGTTTTGCTTTACCAATTCAATAACTTCACGAACTGATCCACCAGTTGTTACAACATCTTCAACAATAAGAACACGCTGACCTGGCTCAATTGCAAATCCTCTGCGAAGTTGCATTTTTCCATTTTCATCACGCTCTGTAAAAAAATTCTCACAGTCAAAATTTCGGCTAACTTCATATGCCATTTGAACTGCACCCATTGCTGGTCCAATTACGAGCTGAATATTGTCATCTTTATATTTTTCTGCAAGAGCAGCACAAAGTTCCTCACTGTACTTTGTATTTCTAAAAATTTTGGCACACTGAAGATATCTGTTACTATGTCTGCCAGAAGTGAGCAAAAAGTGGCCTTCAAGCAATACTCCTGCCTCTTTTAATAATTCTGTTATTCTTTCGTTTGTAAGCATTCATAATCCTCCAAAAAATAATTTACATATCGTTTTATTATATCATA
>JAVVSD010000001.1:336683-413131 GCA_036654375.1 Oscillospiraceae bacterium | reverse complement strand
GCCCACAGTTTTGAGAGTCAATCTCAGCACTGTGGGCATCGTAAGTTTGTAATTCAGTTGTCAGTTCAAAGCCTAATTTGAAACCTTGAACAAAACTCGCTTTGGTTTGGTAATTACAAATCATTTCCAAGGCATCAATGATTCGTAGAACGATTTTTCTATCTTCTTTTGATAAATGGTCAATCAGTGTTTTGTGATTTTCTTCTACTGACGATTTAAGTTTCGTTAGCTCCAGGGGTGTAAAGAATTCATGGTATAGGTCATCTAATCTTTTTGGCATATTCGCGCCTCCTTTGTAAGTACAAAGGATACTACAGAAAGATTAAAAATGCTATCACTATTATTAATAAATAAGTCCATAGATGTCCTGCATTGTCCAACAAAATACCGAAAAATCCTTTACATTGCAGTTTGTAAATGTTATTATTATCTTAACGATTAAGGAGGGGTTATATGTCTAATGATATATTAACTGTAGCTCAAGCTGCACAATATTTACAAGTTTGCGATAAAACGGTTAGACGATTAATCTCTAAAAATGAACTGATCGCATCAAAGATCGGTAATTCTTGGAGAATTCAGAAAAAAGATATAGACAATTACTTAAAAGCTAATCGAAATAACAATAACTAATTGGAGGTATGAATTATGCCTATTGAACAATATACAGAAAGTCTAACTTTACGTGAAATGAAATGTGTTCTCGGTGAAAATTCATTTGGATATGTGTTTCCACAAGGTGATGTTTCTGCAATTGATAAGATTCAGAAGTTATTAAAAAAAGCCGGTGGTAAACCTAAAGAGTGTGAATTAAATGACTACTCAAAAGGTGGTGCTGGCAAGGCTAAACCAGAATACATCATCACATTTAACGATGATGTTCACACAATCATTGTAGTAGAATGCAAGAATTCATCAAAAAAACATCAAAGCGAGTTTTTGAATAAACCTAATGGTTTTGCGGTTGATGGTGCGTTATATTATGCAAAATTCCTTAAGGAAGAGTATAATGTCATTGCTGTAGCAATAAGCGGTACTACTACTTCTAATATGAAGGTAGATACTTACTACTGGTTAAAAGGTCAAGAGTCCTACACCCTTTTAACTAAAGCAAGAGATATTATCCTTGAACCTAAAAACTATATAGAGCTAATAAAAGGTAATAAGCTACAGAAAGCATACTCATTAGATGAAATAAGAAATACCGCCATTGATATGCATAATTTTTTAAGAGAAATTAAAGTGACAGAGGCACATAAACCCATTTTTATTGCGGGTATACTAATCGCCTTAAATGATGATGACTTCTCGAAAACTTATTCATCTCTCGCTTCTTATAACTCTGTCATGCAAAACATTCAAATTGCAATAGAAAATGTACTAAAAGACAGTGACATTAAAAATAGCAGAATTAGCTATATAAAGCAGGCATTTAAAACACTTCAAGAGAATACAAAGTTTTCAGAAATTCCATTAGGGCACTCAAAGTCTATAACATGGTATATAGAGCAGTTAGAGATGAAAATCAAACCGATGATGGACTATGCAGATAGCACCGTTGACGCATTAGGAGTTTTTTATCACGAGTTTATCAAGTATTCAGGCGGAGACGGGAGTGGTTTAGGTATTGTCCTTACCCCACAACATCTTACAGAGTTTATGTGCGATTTAGCAGGAGTAAATAAAAATAGCAGAGTGGTCGATATTTGTTGTGGTTCGGGGTCGTTTCTTGTAACAGCTATGAGTAAAATGTTCAAGAATGCTAATCCGGATGAAGTTGAAAACATTAGGAAGAATGGTCTCTATGGCGTAGAATTTGATGATGGACTATACACACTTGCTATAGCAAATATGATCATACGAAAAGATGGCAAGTCAAATATTTATAAAGGTGATTGTTTTAATGACAAAATTACTAAAGAGCTTAAAGGTAAGAATATAAACATAGGGCTAATAAATCCACCTTACTCTCAAAAAGATTTAGTTGAATTGGAGTTTGTAGAACATTTGCTCGATATCTTAGTTCCTGGTGGAACAGGGGTTGTTGTTGTTCCTATGAGCTGTGCTATTGGTACTAAATTTAAAGACGTTAGAGAACGACTTTTTAAAAAGAATACTCTTAAGGCTGTATTTTCTATGCCTGATGACATTTTTTATCCTACTGGCACAAATGTTTGTGTTATGGTTTGGGAGGCTCACACCCCTCATGATAGCACTCAAGAAACATTCTTTGGGTACTGCAAAGATGATGGGTTTGTCAAAAGAAAAAAACTTGGCAGAGTTGATGCGCATAATAGATGGGCTGAAATTGAAAAAGAATGGCTATCGCTTTATCGAAATAGAGATGTTTTAGATGGCCTCTCAGCACGACACTGTATAAAACACAATGACGAATGGCTTTGCGAAGCATATATGAAAACAGATTATACAAAATTAACAGAACAGGATTTCCAAAATACAGTTAATGACTATTTGGCATATTTGGTAAAGAGTGGTGAAGCATATGAAAATCAGTGATTTATTTAATCTTCATCAAGGAAACGGTTTTGAACTGTATAATATGAATTCTATAAAAAAAACCAACATCAATTTTGTGTCAAGAACGGCACAAAATAATGGTGTAGTTGCAGAAGTAGAGAAGGTGGGCAATATTGTTCCTTTCCCAGCGGGATTTATAACAGTAGCCTTAGGTGGTAGTGTATTGTCAACATTCGTGCAAAGAAAGCCGTTTTATACAGCATTTCATGTCATGGTGTTAGAACCTAAACGCATGATGTCACTTAACGAAAAACTGTTTTATTGTATGTGCATTCAAAATAATGCTTATAGGTATAGTTATGGCAGACAAGCAAATAAAACATTAAAGAACATTGAAATTCCAGAATCAGCCCCTGCTTGGTTGAGCAATTTTACAGTGCATCCTATAAAAACCAACAATGTTTCCAAGAAATATGAAATAAATAATACATCTTGGAGTGAGTTCGAAATTCAAGACATATTTCAAGTGAAGTATGGAATAAATATGGAGCTAATTAACTGTGAAATAGAAGAATATGATTCTATTGATACAGTTAATTTTGTTGCACGAACATCAAGTAACAATGGTGTAGTAGCTAAAGTGAAGCGAATAGATGGTATTCGACCACAAGCTGCAGGTATTCTTACCTGCGCAGGTGGTGGAAGTGTTTTATCTACATTTATTCAAAACAGAGAATTTTATAGTGGACGTGATTTGTACCTGCTTATTCCTAAATACGAAATGAGTATATACGCAAAATTATTTTGTCGAACCATAATTGAGGCCAATAAATATCGCTTTAGTTATGGTAGGCAAGCAAACAAATCTATTCCAACCTTAAAAATTAAACTTCCTGTCAAAAATGATGGAACTCCAGACTTTAATTACATGGAGAATTACATTAAATCTCTGCCATATAGTGACCGAATATAAAGAGGAGGAGGGGATGGCTTATGGGTACTCGTTTTAAATGGGATATGTTTATAACTTCTTTCCTACCTTTATGGGTATCCATAGTGATAATTAGTATTTGGAATACTATCTCTGATGGAATGCGATCTTGGAATTACAATGTAATTTGGAAGGAAAATTTAAGAGCTATTATTATCTCAAATCTGATACCATTGGGGTTAGCTTCAGTAATTGTAGTGTTCACAACAGTAAGTATGGTTAATATAAATAGATTTCTAAAAGACAAACTATCTCTTACAAAAAAGCCAAAAGCAACAATTATTCACGCAAAGAAAGCAAATAAGTTATCCTCAGAGTTTTTGTTAGCCTATATTCTTCCCATGATCGCCTTTGATTTTTCTGACTTACAGAATGTAGTTTTATTTGCAGTCTATTTCATTGTCCTCGCAATTTTATGCATAAGGAACAGCAATGTGTATACTAATATTTTCTTGGAATTTAAAGGGTATAGGATGTATGAATGCGATATAAAATGCAGTGTTTTAAATACGGAGCATGAATATGAAAACAGCCTGGTCATAAGCAAACTTGATGTTACCTTGCCAGCAAACAGAGGAATTGAGTACTGGGATTTTGAAAATTATATCTATATTGATTTAAGGAGTGTGAAATGACAAAATGAGCAAAGAAAGCCTACAAGCAGTTTTCGATAGTTTAAAAAACAATTCGTATAGTTGGTCTTTGTATTTTTTTAAAATTGATCGCCGTTCTGCAAACCCATTTAATGTATCAAAAGTTCGATTTAAGAGTAGCACATATTTATCAAATTATGCACAAAGTTTGATATCAACTGTCCGAAAATTTCAAGTAGATTCTATATCTTGTATTCAAGAATATGACGGGGAAAATACTAAGGTTTCATGCGATAAAATAGAACTAACAAACGAAATATTATCTTCTTCTTGGCATCAACTCTGCGCTGCAACAGCAGAGGCTGGTGAGTCGAATCTTAAAGGTACAGTTATGGGATACATACTATGTGGGCAATCCACAGACGCTGACATAAAACAAATTACCATGGTTAAGGTAGCTAATCCGATTATAAAACTAACTAATAAACGTCATGTGACTTTTTCTGCAACTGCGGATGATAAACTGGATATTATCTCAGACGATTTATATAGGCTGTATCTTACAATTGACTTTTTTGTGGTTGGGGACTGTTTTTATGCGTTTAATCATTCTTTTGAAAAGGTTTTCAATATAGAAAGTACATTGAAAAAAGTAAAGTCTTCTGCAGTAGATGAGATTGTTGCAACCAATGCTTTTTCGGATTGCGAAAATTTCAAGAAATTTGCACATGAATATAAATCCGCCCGTACTTTTATTACACTAAAAAAAGAACGCTTGGAGAAAATCAAAACAGTAAGCGGTAGACTTGAAATTGCGGAAACATTAAAACTTTCTCTTAATGAACACAATGAATTTATGGTACAGGATGAAAAGCAGGCATCTCTCTTAATTAGGTATTTGTGCTATAAGATAATAAAAGATGATGAAAGTAAAGATTTGTTAGAAGTAGGAACTATCTCTAAAGTTAACATATAAAAATGCTCCTTAGGTATACATCCTAAGGAGCATTTTTTCGTATTCAGTTCGCTTTTCTTAATTTGTCCCTATAGGACTGTACCTTTGTGGTCGCCTCTTTTTTTATGCAAGCAAAAGTTACTTCCAATGCATTAAACATCAGAAAAGGATCTGGGACAGCATATGGAATATCAGGTGTCATAAGAGATAAAGGAATTTACACAATCATAGATGAAAAGAATGGTTTTGGTAAGCTGAAAAGTGGAGCAGGTTGGATTTGTCTTGATTATTGTAAAAAAGTATAGATACTATAATGAGAGGGCGAGAATTGCAGTGAAATGCAATTCTCGCCCTCTTTTTTTGTAGTACACCGTGTAGTACATATCACAAAATTTTATCAACCGACACTACCTTAAAACTAAAAAAACATAATATGAAAATCAAAATAAAAAAGCTGACAAACCTTATAAATAAAGGATTTATCAGCTTTTCTGGCGGAGAAGGAGAGACTCGAACTCTCGCGCCGGTTACCCGACCTACGCCCTTAGCAGGGGCGCCTCGTCACCAACTTGAGTACTTCTCCATGGTAACAAAATAAGTAATAAAATTGTATAAATAAAGGGCATTAAAGCCCTTAAAAATCAAAATGGCGGAGAGAGTGGGATTCGAACCCACGGTACCTTTCGGTACGACGGTTTTCAAGACCGTTCCGTTATAACCACTTCGGTATCTCTCCGTGTCAAGCGAAAAATATATTAACATATATATCGGGTTTTGTCAATATTATAGAGCAATTTAATATTTAGAAATTTTGTGAATAACAACGCACAATTTTCCGCAATATATCCTTATAGATGAAATATGTTGCTGGAGGACAAAAGATGCAAAATAAAGTGGTGGTAACAGCTGACAGAGCCTGCGATTTAAGCGAAGAAATAAGGCTGAAATATAACATACATTTAATGCCGTTTTATGTGTCAATTAATGATAAAAGCTATATCGGTGACGAAGAAATAACGCAAAGAGATATTTTTGATGCCTTCAATAATACAGGGAGCATAGCCAAAACTGCAGCGAGGAGCATAGGAGAATATATTAACTCCTTCAAAAAGTGGATAAATCAAGGTTATGAGGTGGTGCATATAACAATCAGCTCAAAGCTTTCGTGTTCCTATCAAAACTGCCTCATGGCACAAGCTGAGCTTGGCAACAGCATTCATATAATTGACTCAAAGAGCCTTTCAACTGGTATGGGGTATATTGTGTTGGAAGCGGCACAACGCGTAAAAAAAGGGCTGTCAGCCGAGGACACGACTAAAGAAGTTGAAGGGCTTGTGGACGAAGTCAGAGCAAGCTTTGTCGTTCAAAATTTAAGCTTTCTAAGGGCTGGCGGTAGGTGTTCTGCTGTTGCAGCAATTAGTGCAAATCTGCTTTCGCTTAAACCGAGCATTGTTGTTAATAACGGAGCTATGAGTGTTGGAAAGAAATACAGAGGAAAATGGCCTAAAGTCGTGATTCAATATGTACATGAAACCCTTGATGAATACCAGAATATCAGAAAAGATAGAGTATTTATAACGCATTCAGGTGTTCCACAGGATATTTTAGATAGTGTGGTTAAATTTATAAAAAGCAAAAAAATATTCAAAGAAATAATCGTTACCAAGGCTGAGTGTACAATTTCTTGCCATTGCGGGCCAAATGTTATTGGAGTGCTGTTTTTAGCAAAATAAAAATCAAGCTGTGTTTTGTAATCGCAAAATATGGTTCAAGTATTATACTAATTAAAGCTATTTATTTAGAAGCTTTATTATTTCGTTAGTTTTAAGAACTCTACCAGAGCACATCACTTTGCCATTAACAATAAGCGCAGGAGTAGTCATAACTCCATAGGCTGCAATTTGCGAAAAATCTGAAACATGGTCAATTTGAATATCAATACCTAATTCCTTTAACGCTTGCGCCGTATTTTCTTCAAGCTCATTGCATTTTTTACAGCCAGACCCTAAAATCTTAATATCACTTATACTGATTTTTTTGCAACTGGCGATGCCTAATTGTTCATCTTTTTTAAATATACTCATATAAATCCCCCTAAGCAAATATGAATTGAAATGCGTTAAATGAATATCCAATAATTATTATTCCAACCGCAACAATGCCGACAAACACTGCGAGTAATTTTGCCTTGATGGCTTTCCTGAGCATAATCATGGAGGGCAGAGAAAGAGCTGTAACGCCCATCATAAATGAGAGGATTGTTCCAAGCCCAACACCCTTTGAAAAAAGAGCCTCAGCAATTGGAATTGTGCCAAAAATGTCAGCATACATCGGAATACCAATGAGAGTTGCAATAACAACTGAAAACGGATTTTCATGGCCCAAAACAGCCTGAATCCACTCTGTAGGTATCCAGTTGTGAATAATAGCTCCAATGCCAACACCAACCATAACATACCAAAAAACCTTTTTAATAGTGGCTAAAACTTGACTTTTTGAATATATAAAACGGTCTTTTACTGAAAGCTCAGGAGCTTCAATATCAACATTTGAAGAGCCTTTTATGAAGTCCTCAACATATCTTTCCATTTTAAGCTTTTCAATCAAAGTTCCGCCAACAACAGCGAGAACAAGACCAACAACGACATAGGAAATTGCAACCTTCCAACCAAAGATACTCATAAGCAAAAGAAGAGAGCCTAAATCGACCAGTGGTGAAGAAATTAAAAACGAAAAGGTTACTCCAATTGGAAGACCTGCACTTGAAAATCCAATAAATAACGGTATTGATGAGCATGAGCAAAATGGAGTTACAGTTCCGAGTAGTGCTGCAAGGCAGTTTGCCCAAATTCCATTAAATCTACCCAAAATTCTTTTTGTGCGTTCAGGCGGGAAAAAGCTTTGAATATATGAAATAATAAAAATTAAAAATGAAAGTAAAATAAAAATTTTTATGCAGTCATAGATAAAGAATTGCAGACTTCCACCAAGCCGCGTTTCAAGATTAATATTAAGTATGGTCAAAAGTTTTCCAATCCCATCGCTTAGCCAACGCATTCCAAGAATTTGCGACTGAAAAAAATCCCAAGCTACTTGCATTTATCCCCACCATCCAATCCGGCAATCAAAGCTGAAACAAATGCTTTAAAATCCTCAAGAGTAGTTTCATTTAATGAATAGTGTGACCATTTCCCAACTTTTTTAACATTAACAAGTCCGCAATCACACAGTATACGCATATGATGCGAAAGCGTCGGCTGCGTAATTTCAAACTCTTCAAGTATTTTGCAAGCGCAAAGCTCTTTCCCAGATAACATCTTAACGATTTCTAAGCGGTTTGAGTCGCCAAGTGCCTTGCAAATCAATGAATAATCAATACAATTCATAATAACCTCCGAATAGATAACTGCCTATACAATATCATATACATAGATGCTTGTCAATGTGAAATAAATGATAAATTTTAGACAAAATTATTGACAATCATTACTAATTGATATATAATCCTATTAACATATAAATTCTAATGTATTCCAAAGGGGTGCGGTTATGGCGGAATATCGCAACACAATTCAGCGGAAACTTGTTTTTGATGCGGTTGTTGAACTTAAAGGTAGCCATCCGACACCGGACGAAGTTTATAAGCATCTTTATAAAAAGTATCCATCAGTCAGCAGAAGCACAGTGTATAGAAACCTTAACATTTTGAGTGAGCAAGGTGAGATTTTAAGAGTCAAAATTTCGAATGCAGCAGACAGAATGGATGCAAACAATGCATTTCACTACCACATTTATTGTGAAAAATGTGGAAGGGTTGATGACATTGAAATGTTATTAATCAATGACCTTGAAAAAAAGATTGAAAATGACTTTGGCTACAAAGTAAAAAGCTACAACATTGTCTTTACCGGACTTTGTCCGTTATGTAAGAGTAATATTATTAAGAAAGAGGTATGAAATAATGGCAGATTTAAAGGGAACAAAAACAGAAGCTAACTTAATGGCAGCATTTGCAGGGGAGTCACAGGCTCGCAACAAGTATACATACTATGCATCAAAAGCAAAAAAAGATGGATTTGTTCAGATAGCCGCTTTATTTGAAGAAACAGCAGGAAACGAAAAGGAACACGCAAAGCTTTGGTTTAAGCTTCTTCATGACGGAGTGGTTCCAGATACAGAAACAAACCTTCTTGACGCTGCAGATGGTGAGCATTATGAGTGGACAGATATGTATGCAACATTTGCAAAGGAAGCAAAGGCAGAGGGCTTTGACCGTATAGCATACCTTTTTGAAGCAGTTGGACATATTGAGAAGGAGCATGAGGAAAGATATCGCAAGCTTCTTGAAAATGTCAAGGGAGATTTGGTCTTTTCAAAGGACGGAGATGCAATTTGGCAGTGTTCAAACTGCGGACATATAGTGGTTGGCAAAAAGGCTCCTGAAGTTTGCCCAGTTTGCAATCATCCAAAGGCATATTTCCAGGTTAAAGCAGAGAATTATTAATATAAATTAGATTTAGGTGCTGTACCAAATGGTATGGCACCTTTTTTGTTGGTATTCTTAAAGACCTTTCCATCTTTGTGCATGAAAATAAAATATCTGTAATATACATTTACAGGGTGATATTATGGATAATAAGCAGGATTTGCAACCAAGAGATTTGCAACCAAGGGATATACCAATAAGGAAAGCCAATGAGCAGCCAAGAAAATCACCAAAAGATTATATGGTCTATATGATAACCGTACAAACAGTGCTTTGCATTTTGCTGTTTGTTGTGCTTTTGATATTTTCGCGTATTGGCGGAGATAGTTATACGGACTTTAAGCAACAATTAAGCACAATAATGTCAAATGACATGGGGATTGAAGGGCTTAAAAGTGCATTCCAAAATGCCGTAGATTTTGTTATGGCTCCGTCAGACCAGTGGAAGGCACAGCCTGAAAAGACCACGCAAGTGGATAATACAACAACAAATGTCATACCGCAGAAGAGCGGTGGCACAGAAATGGGCATGGGAATGCTGAGCGAGATATCTGAAAATGGTAAGGCACCACAGAATGCGAGCTTTGCACCCTACACAATAACGGCAAAAATAACAAATCCACTTCCAATGGGGAAAATAAGCTCAAGTTTTGGGTTTAGGAATGACCCAATAACAGGCAAATATGGATTTCATTCAGGGCTTGACATAGCGGCAAAATCAGGCTCAAGAATTGCGGCGGCATACAGCGGAAAAGTTATGCAGACAGGCAAAAACTCAATTGCAGGAAACTTTGTTGCTCTTGAACACGGGGGCGGTCTTGTAACATTTTATTGCCATTGCTCTGAAATTTTGGCAGCCGATGGCGAAAATATAAGAGCCGGAGAAACGATTGCAAAAGTAGGAAGCACAGGATATTCCACAGGTCCGCACCTTCATTTTGAAATAAGAATTAATGGTGTAAAATACAATCCGATTTTAGCTTTTACGGAGTAATATGAGATTTAAACTTTTGGGAACAGATGTGTATATTGGCTTTATGTTTTCAGCGGTGATTGTGCTTTTGCTGATATTTGACAAAAGTTACACCGCTGTTTTTGCTGTCATTGCCGCAACTTTGCATGAGATTGCACACTTGTGTTGCTTTTTATATTTTGGACAGATACCCGAAAGGGTTGAACTAAATGGGCTTGGGATGAGAATTTCAAGAGGACAGAACACAAAAATGTCACTACGGCAGGAGTCAATTGCCGCACTGGCAGGGCCAATAACAAATGTGGTTCTTGCAATAATAACAGTAGCAATGCCAAATATTGAATGGGCAAGCAGGGCAACAGCAATAAATTTGTCGCTTGCACTTTTTAATTTGCTTCCAATCTTCGAGCTGGACGGAGGGAGAGCAATTTACTATCTGCTTTGTGTGGATTTTGAGGAAAGAACAGCCAACAAAGCCATTACAGTACTTTCAACAATAACCTTATTTTTCCTTTATTTACTTGGATTTATTGTCCTTTTTAGAAGTGCATATAACTTCACATTAATAGCAACAACAGTTTATTTAACAGTGCTGACAATAGCAAAAAAGCCTATGTAAAGTATGCTTCCTTTACAGCTACATATAGAATATTAAAACCTGTGGTTACAAAATGTAGCCACAGGTTAAAAAGCCTATAATATAAAAAGATAATTATAAATTGGAAACAATGTTTAATTTTTAGCGTTAAATCAAACTAACTAATATTAATGTTCCCGCCATTTTTTTGTATTTTGTAACAATAATTTCAAAACTCTGTTTTGACTTTAGGCCTTCATGATATATAAATGAACGCAAAAGGCACTCAGAACGATTTGAGATATTCTTAAACCCACATATTATAATATGTGGGTTTAAACATCTGAGTATAACAAGAAACAATTCAACAGATTCTTTTGCTTTTAAAGTACCGTAAAGCCCTTAAAAACCAAGTTGAATATTATTAGAACAGTACTATAAACTAACAATAAGTGACTTGCCTGTCATTTCTTTTGGAGCGGGTAGCCCCATAATTTTAAGAATTGTTGGAGCAATGTCGCAAAGTCTGCCATCATCTAAAAGCTTGCAGTCAATACCGGCAACAAGGAATGGGACAGGAGCAGTTGTGTGAGCGGTAAATGGTGAACCGTCTGGCTCATACATTTTGTCTGCATTGCCGTGGTCAGCAGTGAGAAGAACTGCACCACCCACTGAAGTAGTTGCATCAACAACTCGTCCAACGCAGGTGTCAACAGCCTCAACGGCCTTTTGAGCAGCGGCAAAAATGCCAGTGTGTCCAACCATATCGCAGTTTGCAAAATTCAGTATAATAACATCATACTTCTCACATTTAATGGCATCAACAATCTTGTCGGTAACTTCAAAAGCGCTCATCTCGGGCTGAAGGTCATAGGTTGAAACCTTTGGAGAGGAAACAAGAATTCTGTCCTCACCATCATTAACGCTTTCAACTCCGCCGTTAAAGAAAAATGTTACATGAGCATACTTCTCTGTTTCAGCTATTCGCAGCTGCTTCTTATCAAGTGATGAAAGATACTGCCCAAGAGTATTGTTGAGTGATTGAGGTCTGAATGCAACGGTAACATTTGGCATTGTTGCATCGTACTGAGTCAAACAAACGAAGAAAACATTGAAAAACTTACGCTCGAATCCGACAAAATCAGGGTCAACAAGTGTTCTTGTAATCTCTCTTGCTCTGTCGGGACGAAAGTTAAAAAAGATAACGCTATCATTTTCTTTTATGTTTCCATTTTTGCAACAAATAGTTGGAACGATAAATTCATCGGTAATATTTTTTCCATCTGCATCGGTTTCCTCATAAGATTTCTCAATTGCAGATACAGGGTCATCAGCATAGTTGCCCTTGCCATTAACAATAGCATCATAGGCTTTTACAACACGCTCAAAACGGTTATCTCTGTCCATTGCATAGTATCTTCCGATAACAGTAGAAATTTTGCCAACTCCGATTTCATTCATTTTATTTTGAAGTTCAGCAACAAAATCCTTGCCAGAGGTTGGAGGAACATCTCTTCCGTCCATAAAGCAGTGAACAAAAACATCATTTATGCCATGCCTTTTAGCCATTTCAATAAGAGCATAAAGGTGAGTGTTGTGGCTGTGAACTCCGCCGTCAGACAAAAGCCCCATAAGATGGAGTGCAGTGCCATTTTTTTTAACATTTTCTATTGCTTCAATAAAAGCGGCATTATCAAAAAAGTCACCGTCTTCAATTGATTTTGAAATTCGTGTAAGCTCCTGATAAACAATACGACCAGCACCGATATTTGTATGTCCAACCTCGCTGTTTCCCATCTGTCCGTCAGGAAGCCCAACATTAAGCCCAGAAGCACCGATTGTGGTGTTAGGGCAGGTTGAAAAGAGTTTATCAAGGTTTGGTGTATTTGCAGATTTGATAGCATTGCCATATTCGTCATTTGAAATAGCATAGCCATCCATAATGCAAAGAACAACGGGCTTTATCATAGATTTATTATCTCCTTGGATTACTTTGAAGCAGCGTTAACAATTTTTGCAAAGTCTGCACTCTTGAGTGATGCACCACCGATAAGTCCGCCATCAACATCAGGCTGTGCAAGAAGCTCATCAGCGTTTGCAGCGTTCATTGAGCCGCCATACTGAACAACAAGTTTGTCCGCAGAATCTTTGTTGTAAAGGTCAGCAATAAGGTCGCGAATGAATTTGCAAACTTCGTTAGCCTGCTCTGAAGTTGCAGTTTTGCCTGTGCCGATAGCCCAGACAGGCTCATAAGCAATGATAATGCGGTCAAGCTCTTCTTCTTTAACATCTTGAAGTGCAACCTTTGTCTGCAATCCAACAACTTCAAATGTAATATTCTGTTCACGCTGTTCAAGATATTCACCAACGCAAAGGATAACGGTCATACCGGCATCGAGTGCTGCACGAGTACGCTTTTGAACAGTAATATCTGTGTCGCCAAAATATGTGCGTCTTTCGCTGTGTCCGACAACAACATATTCAACGCCCATTTCATTGAGCATAACTGTTGAAATTTCTCCGGTATAAGCACCGTTTGCTGCCCAATGGCAGTTTTGTGCGCCAACTTTTATGTTTGAACCCTCTGTACAATAGAGGGCAGTTTGCAAGTCAACATAAGGAACACAGATAACGACATCGCATCCTGCTCCATTAACAAGGGGTTTAAGCTCATTTACAAGCTCTGCAGTTTCAAGTGGGGTTTTGTTCATTTTCCAGTTTCCGGCGATAACAGCCTTACGAAGATTCTTATTCATTTCAAACACTCCTCAAAAAATATATGACTTATTAAATTATTGATTATTTATCATTAAGGGCAATAATTCCTGGAAGCTCTTTGCCTTCGAGAAGCTCAAGAGAAGCACCGCCACCAGTTGAAATATGAGACATTTTGTCAGCAAGATTAAACTTGTAAACAGCAGCAGCAGAGTCGCCACCACCAATAATGCTGATAGCGTTTGAGTCAGCAACAGCCTGTGCAACTGCAATTGTTCCTGTTGCATATTTGTCCCATTCGAAAACACCCATTGGACCGTTCCAAACGATTGTGCCAGCGTCAGCAACTGCTTTTGCAAACAGTTCTTGTGAGCGTGGACCAATGTCAAGTCCTATCCAGTTAGAAGGAATTTTGTCAAAGTCAACAAATGAATCTTCTGTATTTTCATCAAAAGTCTTGCCTATATGGCAGTCAACAGGAAGAAGCAGGTTAACGCCCTTGTCCTTTGCCTTTGCCATCATTTCCTTTGCAAGGTCAAGCTTGTCCTCTTCGCAAAGAGAATTGCCGATATTAAGACCCATAGCCTTGATAAAGGTGTAAGCCATACCGCCGCCGATGATAAGCGTATCAACTTTGCCAAGCAAAGAGTTGATAACTCCGATTTTATCAGAAACCTTCGCACCACCAAGTATGGCAACAAGTGGACGCTTTGGGTTTTCAATAGCACTATTCATAAAGTTAAGCTCTTTTTGGATAAGATATCCGCAAACAGCAGGAAGGTACGATGCAACACCTGTTGTTGAGGAATGTGCCCTGTGGGCTGTGCCGAATGCGTCGTTTACATATATGTCAGCAAGTGAAGCAAGTGCTTTTGAAAATCCTTCGTCATTTTTTGTTTCTTCCTTATGAAAACGAACATTTTCAAGCAACATAACATCGCCATTTTTAAGGGAATCAGCAAGTGACTTTGCACTTTCTCCAATAACATCAGATGCGAGCTTAACTTCTTTGCCGAGAAGCTCTGAAAGTCGAGCAGCAACAGGAGCGAGTGAAAATTCTGGATTAACTTCGCCTTTTGGTCTTCCAAGATGTGAACAAAGAATAATTTTTGCATTGTTCTTTATCAAATACTGGATTGTTGGCAAAGCAGAAATAATTCTCTTGTCGTTTGTAATAACGCCATCTTTAAGAGGAACGTTAAAGTCACAGCGAACAAGAACTCGCTTTGAGCTTACATCAATGTCTTCAACTGTTTTTTTGTTTAATACCATTTAAATCAAACCTTTCCTGATAAATGCTTATATAGAAAGCGTAAAAGTGCAAATAGATGCTAAATTTACGCTTGCTCTTTTCTGTTTTCACCAACAAATGACAGAGTTATTGAAGCTCTGCCTGCACAGTAGCTTGAAAAAGCACCAAGCTTGTAAATGCAGATGGGTGGATATCCAAGCTCCTCTTCAAGAAGCATGGCAATTGCACGAGCTTCTTTTTCACGCATTGCAGCTCCGACTGCATAAGGAGGTTGGTTGGTAATCAAAGCTTCACGACAATAACCAAAGAACTGGTCAAATGCGGTATGGTCACCCTTAATAATCGGTAGCTCGATTGCATCACTCTCGATAATGCTAAAAGTTGGGAATGGATGTGTAATTTCTGTTGCCATTTTTCTTAGCCAGTCAATCGGTGCATCTGCACGAACATTGCGAACGCTAAAGGAGTTGACAATGAGTTGAACACTTCGTGACAAATCTTCAATAGTTGCAAGGACTGTTTCAATGTTTTCATTATTTTTTATAAGCTTTGCAGCTTCAAGCACAATAAGTCCTGTACCCATTGAGTATGACAAAGAGTCAATAAGATGTAGGCTTAATGAGGAGTTTGGATTTTGTTCCAAGAACATTCCGCGTCCTTCAATAGCAGAGGAATACATGGGGCTGGTTTTTGAGTCGCTCGTGATGACAATAACATCGGTGTAGCCATTTCTTTGTGCCTGAACAAAGCGGTCAATATAAACAGCGGCATGAATCTGGAATGTAGTAATGGACTCACGCTTTGGCAGAATCTCATAAAAATTTTCGCTTGAAAAGTCAACACCCTCGCAAAATGGTTTCCCATTGATTGTGAAAATCATTGGAATAACATCTATTACATTAGGCTCAATAAGTTCTATTGGTATGTCGCAACTTGTGTCGGTGATAATTAATATTTTACTCATTCTTATCCCTCCGTATTTTATTATAAGTTAAATTATTACCATGAATATTTTGTAAGACTGCCTTTGTCCAGAAGGGCAGGGAAGTCCCATTGCCTAAGTGTTTCATAAACTCCAACAGCAACCGCATTGGAAAGATTAAGGCTCCTTGCCTCGTCAATCATTGGAATTCTGATACAGCTTTCGGGATTTGACTTTAGCAATTCCTCTGGCAAACCTGCGGTTTCTTTACCAAATATAAGATATGCACCGTCAGGATATTTTATGTCTGAATGCCTGTGTCTTGCCTTGGTTGTAAAGTAGAAGAACTTTCCACCAATATTTTTGTCAAAAAAGTCTTTTAAATCAGCATAATAAGTAATGTCAAGAAGATGCCAATAGTCCAGACCTGCTCTTTTTAGCTTTTTATCATCAACCTTGAACCCCATTGGCTCCACAAGATGAAGTCTTGCTCCAGTTGCTGCACAGGTTCGTGCAATATTTCCAGTATTTTGGGGAATTTCGGGTTCAACGAGAACAATGTTAAGCTCAGCCAAAAAATCACCTCATATCAATCCCAACACTTTTGAAAGAGTTGGAAGTCCCGCTTCAAAATTAACGCCCCAGCAGGGGTTAGTTTCAGCCTTGCCAGAACGAAGCAGACAATTATAAATAAAGTCAACAGCGATTTCAACGCTTTTGCTAAGCGTAAATCCATTTAAAATTGAAGCCAGCAGAACGCTTGCAAAAACATCCCCTGTGCCATGATAGTAGCTGTCGATATAGGGTGAAAAAGAATATTGAATGGTGTTGGTTTTGGCGTCAAAACTTGCAGCTCCAAGCTCGTCACCTTTAAAGCAAACACCAGTCAGAACAATGCTTGATGGTCCAAGTTCAGCCAAGGACTTTAAAATCCCTTCGATATATTGTTTCGTATATGGGCCTTCAATATACTCCATACCCAACATAAAAACTGCTTCAGTCATATTTGGAACGATTACATCGGCTTTTTTGCAAAGCTTTGTCATTTCTTTTGAAAAAGCTCTGTCAAAAGTGGGATACATTTTCCCATGATCAGCCATTGCAGGGTCGACTAAAACAATCGTATCTTCATTTTTAAAGTTATCAATAAAATCACTTACAATATCTATCTGTTTGTGTGAGCCTAAAAACCCGCTGTAAATAGAGTCAAATTCCAAGCTGAGTTTTTTCCAATGATTAAGGAATAAAGGCATTTCATCGGTCAAATCCTTGTAAGTATATCCTTCCACACCAGTGTGGGAAGAAAGTAGTGCAGTGGGCATTGCTGCGGTTTCAATCCCCATTGAAGAAAGGATAGGCAAAGCAACGGTTAGAGAGCATCTACCAAATCCAGAAATGTCGTGTATAGCAGCAACACGCTTTTGAATATTCAAAAAAATATACCTCCTAAAAACACTTGCAAATCAAAAAGCAAAAAATCACCCATTTTGATTGTCATAAGTATAACATATTATGACCCGCTTTTGCAAATTTTAACATAATAATTTATTGAATATTTTATAGGTATTTTCAAATAATAAGAAAGCACAAAGGAGGAATGAATTATGGCTGCAAAAATGTCTTCAGCTATCAAAGGGATTGGTTTGGGTCTTGCAATCGGCGGAGCAACTGCGGTTGTTGGAAACACCATGATGAGTGGCTCATCAAAACGCAAAATGAGGAAGAATGCAAATAAAGCGATAAAAACGGTGAGTGACATTGTTGGTAGCGCACAAAGCATGATTAAATAATATTTAAGCAGAACCAAGGGGCTTTTAAAAAGTCCCTTGTGTTTTTAGGTGATTGCTAATACAATAATAAAGGGGGAGAAGTGGAAAAGATGAAAAAATTAACAGCGATTATTCTGTTGTTGTCAATTCTTTTTTCTTTTGTGGGTTGCAAAAACAAAAAAGATGATAAAGAGTCAACAGAGGCTACAACAAAAAAAACAACCACAACTCAAAAAGAGGTAACAACGAAAGAACCAAAGCCAGTCATTGGAGAGCCTTCTACACAAAGTAGCCAGGCTGGCGGAACTTTTACAGGGCGTAAACCTCTCAAAGAAGTTAAAATGACTGCAAGTGACCCAGAAAACACAAGAGGTCTTGACACAACAGGTCATGGATATGGCTTTGGAGTCAGCACAGGTGCAAAGCCACACAGCATATCAGTAAATAATCAAAAAATATTTGACTCATATGGAGCAATAGCATTAGATACTAAGACAAAGAAAAAAGTGCTTTATCTAACTTTTGACTGTGGCTATGAAAACGGTAATACAGCAAAGATACTTGATGTGCTGACGGAAAAGAAAGTGCCAGCCGCATTTTTTGTTACATTGCCATATCTTAAAGAGAATTTGGGACAGAAAATGGCAGTAAGAATGATTAATGAAGGTCATATTATTGGAAACCATTCAACGACGCATCCAGTATTTCCAGACATCAGCAGACAAAAAATGGCAAGCGAAATAGAAATGTGTGACAATTATTTAAGAACAAAGTTTGGATACACTTCACCATATTTCAGATTCCCAACAGGTGAGTATTCTGATAGTTCATTGGACCTTGTGAAGTCATTAGGGTACACAAGTGTGTTTTGGTCTGTTGCATATCTTGACTATGACACAAAAAATCAGCCAAGTAGTGAGAAAGCAATGCAAACAATAACTTCAAGGCTTCACCCTGGTGCCGTTATTTTGTTACACGCAGTGTCATCAGCCAATGCAAGTGTGCTTGGAGATGTTGTAGATTGGGCAAGAGAACAGGGCTACACTTTTGTTCCACTTTCTGATTATAAGTCAACAAATTGAATACAAAATTAACTAAATATTAATTTTTAAAAGAAAAGCGACCATTCAATTTGAATGGTCGCTAATAATTTTAATTATTTGATTACTCTAACTCTTAAAACGCCATCAATTGCATTAAGTGTATCAACTATTGAATTATCAACATTTTCTTCAATATCAAGTATGGTATAGGCAAATTCTTTTTTTGAGCGATTAACCATGTTGTCAATATTGATATTGGAGTTTGTAAATGGAGCTGTAATCTGGTTTAGCATATTTGGGATATTTCTGTGAATAACTCCAACACGATAAGCAGTGCTGCGAGGAAGGTCAACATCTGGAAGGTTTACAGAGTTTTTGATTGAACCATTCTCAAGGTAATCAATAAGCTCAAAAACTGCCATTCTTGCGCAGTTGTCTTCAGACTCAGGGGTAGAAGCACCAAGGTGAGGGATAGCGATAACGCCACTTGCACCAATAAGCTCATCACTTGGAAAGTCAGTTGCATAGGCTGCAACCTTGCCTGTTGAAAGAGCCTCAAGAATATCTTCGCTGTTTACAAGATCTCCTCTTGAGAAGTTGAGTATTCTTATTCCGTCCTTCATATTTGCAATAGATGCAGCATTAATAATATCTCTTGTTTCATTGTTAAGAGGAACATGAATACTTATATAGTCGCAGTCAGAGAAAATCTCCTGCAATGATTTTGCGTGCTTGATTGAGCGAGATAAATTCCAAGCGGCATCGACTGAAAGGAACGGGTCATAGCCATAGACTTCCATGCCAAGGCTTTTAGCACAGTTTGCAACCAAAACACCTATAGCACCAAGACCAATGACACCAAGCTTTTTGCCATGAATTTCAGGGCCTGCAAAAGCAGACTTTCCTTTTTCTACAAGTTTTCCAACTTCTGTACCTTCACCCTTAAGTGTTTTGCAAAAATCAATAGCAGGAATAATCTTGCGTGATGTTAGAAGAAGCGCACAGATTACAAGCTCTTTAACAGCATTTGCATTTGCACCAGGAGTGTTAAAAACGACGATACCTTTTTCACTGCAATCAGAGATAGGAATATTGTTAACTCCTGCACCAGCTCTTGCAATTGCAAGGGTGTTATTTGAAAACTCCATGTCATGCATTGAAGCAGAACGAACCATTATTGCATCGGGATTTTCCATCTCTGTTCCATATGTGTAAAGCTTACGATCAAAATGATCAAGACCTGAAGGAGAAATTTTGTTAAGTGTCAAAATCTTAAACATGATAAAGACCTACCTTTAATATTTAAATTATTTAGTGTTTTCTTTTTCAAAGTTTGCCATAAAGTCAACAAGTGCTTCAACGCCTTCAATTGGCATTGCATTGTATATTGAAGCACGCATACCGCCAACGCTGCGGTGTCCTTTAAGATTTATAAAGCCTGCAGCTTCTGCCTCTTTAATGAACTTTGCGTTAATTTCGTCGCTGTCTGTAACAAAAGGAACATTCATGAGTGAACGGTCTTCTTTAACAACTGTGCCTCTGAACATTTTGCTGTTGTCAAGGAAGTCATAAAGGATTTTTGCCTTTGCTTCATTATGAATCTTCATAGCGTCAAGTCCGCCAAGACTTTTAATCCACTCCAAAACAAGCTTGCAGATATATATAGTATAGCAAGGAGGGGTGTTGTACATTGAGTTATTATCAGCGTGAACCTGGTAGTTGAGCATTGTTGGTGTGATGTCACGAGCTTTGCCAAGCAAATCCTCACGAATAATAGCAATAGTAAGTCCAGCTGGAGCAACATTTTTTTGCGCACCGCCATAAATAACGCCAAACTTTGAAACATCAAGTGGCTCTGAAAGGAAGCAAGATGAGATGTCAGCAATCAGAGGAACATCGCCAGTGTCTGGAAGTTCATGATAAACAGTGCCATATATTGTGTTATTAAGGCAGATGTGAAAATAGTCTGCATCTGGTGTGAAGTCAGCTTTGTTAAGCTTTGGAATATAAGAAAAAGTTTTGTCCTTTGAGGAAGCAATAACTTTTGTTTCGCCATATTTGCAAGCTTCCTGATAAGCCTTGTTAGCCCATTGTCCTGTGATGACAAAATCAGCCTTGCCACTTCCATTCATAAAGTTAAGCGGAATAGCTGCAAACTGTGTTGAAGCACCGCCCTGAAGGAAAAGAACCTTATAGTTATCTGGAATATTCATAAGCTCACGAAGAAGGCTTTCAGCACCGTTTATGATTCCCTCATATACTTTTGAACGGTGAGACATTTCCATAACGGATTGACCGCTACCCTGATAGTCAAGCATTTCTGCCGCAGCTTTGTTAAGAACAACCTCTGGAAGCATTGATGGACCTGCCGAAAAATTATAAACTCTTGCCATGGTGTAAGATCCTCCTAAATAATAAAATTAGACTTTAAATAACAGTCTTCTTGGTTTCTTGATAGCTATTATAATACTCATACTATGCAAAAGTCAATAAATTGTTAAAAATATAACGATAATTTTTTAAATTATTTTTATATTTTGAAAAAGTTGCAAGTATTTTTAACAATCTATGAATTTACAATCAAAACTTCGGTAATAAAACAGACAGTTATTCTCATATATTATTAATGTATGTACACTTATAAAAAGGAGAGAAGAACTTTAAGATGATTGAATATAATAAAGAATCATTTGTTGGAAGGTTTTTAGGGTGTTTAATTTGTATTCCAACAGTTGTTGTAATGTTTTTGGATTGGATACGAATATCATTTTTAGAAAATTTAAAAAATAAAGTGGGTTTTCTTGATTTTCTCGACTCAGATTTCACATTACTTGAAATGCTTGATTTTATAGGTAAAATAGGGGATAACATTGGTTCACAAACAGCAAATATAATATGGGCAATTAGGTTGACAGAGGCTATTGCAATTTTTTCAATAGTTATATTGTTCATTACTTTACTATTTGGAAAAACAAAAACAGTAAAAAAAATGGGTGTCACAGCTTTTGGCTTTTGTACACTTATGTTTTTCGTCTTTATTGGGACATTACACATTATAAATTTAAGAGTAGAAGATAGTGCTGGAGGTCAAGTGATGCAGGTTGTTCAGGCAACACCATGGCCTTATGTGATGTTTATATGCTCCGTAGCGTTACTTTTTATATGTGCGTTTGGAGTTGATGTGAAAATCCGCAGAATGTAATGACAGGCATATGAAAAAAAATTAATACAGCACAACATTATTCGTTGATAAAAAATTTTGCAGGGTGGTAAATTTATATTGGCAATGGTCATATAAATTATCATGCAGTTACATAAAAAAACAGGGCATAAAAAAACCTCCTGAATTTCAGGAGGTTAATTCATTATTAAATTAAGCGTTTACGGCAACTTTGCTTCCACCAAGAGAAACAAGTGTTAGGCAATTTGTTGGACATCCCTCAACGCACTTGCCACAGCCAGTACATTTTGAACTGTCAACATGAGCAACATTGTTTTCAACACTTATTGCATCAAATTCACAAGCCTTAACGCACTTCATGCATCCGATACAACCAACCTTGCAAGACTTGCGTGTGATAGCACCCTTGTCTTTATTCTTGCAGAATACAACAGCTTTAGCCTCATAAAGAGGAACAAGCTCAATAATGCTCTTTGGACAAGTTTTGATGCACATTTTACAAGCTTTACAAGCGAGTGGATTAACTCTTGCAACACCATCACAAATTTTGATAGCGTCATACTCACAAGCTTCAACGCAGTCACCAAACCCGATGCAACCATAGTTACAATCTTTTGGACCGCCAAAAAGCTGAGAAGCAACCTTACAGCTTTTAACACCGCTGTAGTTAAGCATAGTGTCGCAATTTGCGGTTGTGCCTTGGCACATAACAACTGCAGACATAGGAGTTACAGTTCCGGCAGCGACGCCTAAAACTGCAGCAACCTCTGCAGCAACATCTGCCCCACCTGGGGCACATAATGTGGTTTCGGTTGTCTTGCCAGATGAGAGAGCACCGGCATAGCCTGAACAACCAGAGAATCCACAAGCACCACAGTTTGCACCTGGAAGAACTTCGATAATCGCTTCCGCCTTTTCGTCAACAGGAACAGCCATAACAATTGAGGCAATTGCAAGACCGATACCAAGCAAAAGTCCGGTGACAGAAACGATGATTACAGCAATAATAATTGGGTTCATATTCGTTTCCACCTTTCTTAAGCAAATATTCCGTCAACAACACCTGTGAAGCCAAGGAATGAAACAGCAACAAGTGAAGCAGCGACAAGTGTGATTGGAAGTCCTCTGAGGAATTTCGGGATATCGTTTCCTTCCATTCTTTCACGAACACCAGCAAACATAACCATAGCAAGCATAAATCCAAGACCAGCTCCAAGTGTGTTAATAAGAGCTTGACCATAAGTAAAGCCTTTATCAATATTGAGAACAACAACACCAAGAACAGCACAGTTTGTTGTAATCAATGGGAGATAGATGCCAAGTGAGTTGTAAAGAGCAGGCATATATTTCTTAAGAATGATTTCAACAAGCTGAACAAGAGCAGCGATAACAAGGATAAATACGATTGTCTGGAGATATGTTAAATCAAATTTAACAAGTAAATACTCGTTGATAGGCCATGTAACTGCTGTGGAAAGAAGCATAACAAATATAACAGCAGCACTCATTCCAGCGGCAGTTTCAAGCTTTTTTGAAACTCCAAGGAAAGGGCAGATACCAAGGAACTTTGAAAGAACAAAGTTATCAGTAAGTATTGCTGTAAGAAGTATTGTTAAAAACATTTTCATTTAGCACAGACCTCCTTACCGTCAACTTTATCTTGCACTTTAACAGCACAAGCAGCTGCCATTGGGCAGTTGTCACAGCCGTTAAGTTCTGCTTTTGGCTTGCCTTTACTCTCTGCAATTTTGTTTGCAAGAGCGATGAGCATACCAAAAACGAAGAAACCGCCAGGAGCAAGGATAAAGATAAGAATCGGCTCAAGACCGATAGATGTGAGTTGTTCTGTAAAGTCAAGGGCAAAGCCTTTGCCAAGAACTTTAACAGTAAGACCGCCAGCACCAAATAGCTCACGGATAGTTGCCATGAGCGAAAGTGCAATAGTAAATCCTATGCCCATTCCAAGTCCATCAATTGCAGATGGCAAAACGCTGTTTTTGCTTGCAAAAGCCTCAGCTCTGCCAAGGATGATGCAGTTAACAACGATAAGTGGAAGGAAGATACCGAGTGATTCGTCAAGAGCAGGAGCAAATGCTTTAACAAACATCTGGACCAGAGTAACGAATGCTGCGATAACAACAACAAAGCAAGGAATTCTGACCTTTGAAGGGATAACCTTACGAAGAGCAGAAATAGCCACATTCGAGCAAATAAGAACGATTGTTGCGGCAATACCCATTCCCAAAGCATTTTCAACGGAAGTTGAAACAGCAAGGGTAGGGCAGGTGCCAAGAACAAGACGAAGAACGGGGTTTTCGGCAATAAATCCTTTGGTAAGTTCCTTACCGAGCGACTTTTTCTCAGCCATTATTTTCCGCCTCCTATCTCAGCATAGTGTGCCAAAGCAACATTTACAGCACTTGTAACAGCTTTGGAAGTTATTGTTGCACTTGTAAGTGCCTGAATTTCTTTGTCTGATTTTTCTGTTTTAGAAACTCCGATAACGCCAGATTTACCAACGAATTGGTCTTTAAAAGATGGCTTCTTAGCATTCATACCAAGACCTGGAGTTTCATTAAGAGTGAGAAGTTCAATTCCTGTAACCTTACCGTCTTTGCTGACGCCTGTCATAACAGTTACAACACCGCCATAACCTTTGCTTGAATCTTCACAGTCAGTTGTAAAGACATAGCCGATTGTATTGCCTTTAGCGTCTTTGCCTTCAAAGTAAGTGTACTTATCTGATTTTATTTCTTTAAAATCTTTAGCACCGGGAAGAACAACCATCCTTGATTCAGCAGCACTTTTAATAGCAAGAGCAGAAATCTTAGGAGCCGTAAAACCGTTTACCAAAGCGAGAAGAACGGTTGCAACGAGGCTGATTAAGAAAAGTGAAATAGTTGGGATAAGAATATCCTTTGCATTCATTTTTTTCATACCTTAGCTTCCTCCTTTACCTTAGCTGCTTTTTCTTTCTTTTGTTTAACAGTGCCAAATGGCTTTGGAGTAGTAAGATTATCAATATGAGGAACGAAAATGTTCATCAGTATGATTGAGAAAGATACACCTTCTGGCAAGCTACCAAATAACCTAATAACTGAAGTTATAAGACCGCAACCGATAGCAAAGATAATCTTTCCTTTGAAATTAATTGGTGAAGTTGTATAGTCAGTTGCCATGAAAATAGCACCAAGTAAAAGACCGCCACCAAGAATTTCATAAGCAACCATGTTAAAGTCGCCCTTGAATGCGATAAGCATAAACACTGCAACTGTTCCAATATATACACATGGAATAACAGGTGAGATAACCTTGCGTATAACAAGATATATTCCACCAATTATAAGGGCTGCACCACAAACCTCTCCGAGGCAGCCGCTGTGAAGACCAAGGAACATTTCTTTAAGAGTAGGAAGAGCATCGAAGTTCTCGTTAGATAACAAGAACATAGGAGATGCAGATGTAACGGTTACATTGTCAACAATAGGGCTGACAAAAGCTCCGCCTGACATCTTTCCTGGGAAGGAAGACATAAGGATAATTCTTGCTGCAAGAGCAGGGTTAACAAAGTTCTGGCCAATACCGCCAAACATTTGCTTAACAACAACAATAGCAACAATACTTCCAAAAGCAACCATCCAAAGAGGAAGGGTTGAAGGAAGGTTGTATGCAAGCAAAATGCCTGTAACAACTGCGCTAAGGTCGCCAATTGTATTTTCTCTTTTCATGACTTTGCGTGAAACATACTCAGCAATAACGCATGATGCAACTGAAACAGCAGTTACTGCAAGTGTACGAGCACCAAAGATGAAAACAGAAGCAACAAGAGCTGGGATAAGTGCAATTATAACATCAAGCATAATTCCAGAAGATGTTTCTAATGAACGCACATGAGGAGATGCGCTGACAGTCAGCTTTTTTCTATCACTCATTTTTGTTCACCTGCTTCCCTAATAACTGTTTTTGCAAGACGCATATATTGAACAAGTGGTTTACCGGCTGGACAAGCATAAGAGCAGCTTCCGCACTCCATACAAACCATTGCTCCGGATTTATTAAGCTTTTCAATATTTTTGGTTCTTGCATATTTTTCAATATTTGTTGGAATAAGGCTCATAGGACAAACCTGAGCACAGCGTCCGCAACGGATGCAGTCTCTTTCTGGCTTAATTTTAATGGAGTCCTCAGCAAAAGCAAGAACAGCATTATTGTTTTTAAGCAGAGGAACGTCAATATCTGCAAGAGCCATTCCCATCATTGGACCACCACTGATAACTTTAAAAGGTTCAGCTTTGAATCCACCGCAAAATTCAATAATTTTGCTAATTGATGTTCCGATAGGTACACGAATGTTTTTTGGCTCAGCAATAGCGGAACCATCAACAGTAAGTGAACGGCTAACAAGAGGCTTTCCTGTCTTTAGGTATCTGCCTAAGAATGAAACAGAAGCAACATTCATAACAACGACACCAACATCAGACGGAAGCTTTCCTGGTGGAACGCGTTTGCCCGTAACTGACTGAATTAAAACTTTTTCTGCACCTTGTGGGTATCTTGACTTAAGAACCATAAGCTCGACGCTGTTATCAAAATCAGCGCTGTCATTAGCTATTTTTTGAAGTGCAACAAAAGCATCACTTTTATTGTCTTCAATTGCTATGTAAACTTTCTTAAATCCAAGCACTTCTTTAATCGTATAAACACCCGAAAGTACATCCCATGAATTATCAATACATTCACGATGGTCAACCGTAATAAACGGTTCGCACTCAGCTGCATTGATTATAAGGGTATCGACTCCGCTGTCTTGCTTAAATCCTAACTTTACATGTGTAGGAAAACCAGCACCGCCAAGACCGACAAGACCTGAATTTCTAACAGCTTTTACCAAGTCTTCTCTGCTGTTGATTTTAGGTGCCTCAAGACCTTCATACAGACGCATTTCTCCGTCTGACTCAATGGTAACTGAAGGAACCATTGTCCCGTTTGCAATTTTTGCAGTTCCGATAGCTGTTACCTTTCCTGAGATGGTAGCGTGTATCGGAGCACTAACAAACTTGTCGGAATCACCGATAAGCTGTCCAACGCTAACAATATCGCCAACCTTAACAACAGGAGTACAAGGAGCACCTATATGCTGCTGCATAGGAAGAACAACCTGCTCTGGAGCGGGCATACGGACGATTTCTTGCACAGATGTATTCTTATGATGAGAAACAGCAACACCTCCGCGTCCTTTTGCAACCGGCTTGAGCACGCTTTCTAATTTTTCGCCTACCATTCATTCAACTCCTCATGGGCTTACTCTGCCTTCAAGCAGAAGCCTGAATTTCAAAATATTAATAGCAGTAAAACTCAAAACAACAAAACGGGCATTTTTGTTGGTATGACCTTTACAGCAGATTAACCTAAAATAAAAATATGACTATTTATAAAAATGTTTACTCTGCTTTTCAAGAACAGGTAAAAGAACTTTTAATATTGAGCCGGTAATGCAACCGGAAACAAGTGCAAAGACAAGCATAAGCGGGGCATAGCTAACAAACATCGCAGTGCCAGAAATAATGGTTGCAACAATTAGCTGACCAACATTGTGAGCAATGGCAGACGCGACAGCAATACCAAGAATCCCAAACGGTCGGCTCTTGATGCTTAAAAGAATGCTCATAATAATGGTACTTAACAATCCGCCGGCAAGGCTCATAAAAAATGCAGTAGCTCCACGGGTAGCTCCAACAAAAATGGCCTTGATAATTGTTATGTAAATTGCACTTGAAAATCCCATTGTAGATGCAGTAAACATTGTTACTATGTTTGAAAGACCAAGCTTTGCACCTGGCGGAAGCCCTGGTATAGGTGGAATAAGATTTTCAAGAAAAGATAGTGTAAGAGCCTGTGCAGCGAGAATTCCAAGAAGGGCAATGCGTCCGGTGCCCTTGCTAATATTAACCTTTGACTTCTTATTGCTCATAAAAGACCTGCCCTAATAACTGATAATGTCGGGTTCATCTGCGTTAGAAGTTCCCTCTATCACCACAAGAGTTTTAGAAGGCAGACAAGCAGCAGTATCTCCTGCTTTTGAAAGCCAACCGCTTTTAACACAAAGTTTATCGTGACAATCCGCCGACTTATATCGTATTCTTCCCTTTTCGACTTGCAAAACTGATGAAGGATTTGTCCCTAAATCAATGGTATAGCTATCTGAAACACTCTCTAATTTTATGCGTTCAATTTCCTCTCCATTCTTAAAAATAACAGCAACAGGAGAAGTATTTGAAATAAAGAGCTTTGGCAAAAACAAGATTACACAAAGCAATGCCACGCAAATTACGAGTATAATGTCCGCACGCTTAAAAAATGGTTTGCTTGCCTGCATATTTTATCCTTTCACAAGCTTATAGCTGTCATTGGTTATTTTAAGGGAATCTTTGATTCCACTTGTAGCATAAACATTAAGGTCCTTGTCAATAAACACAGCCTCTGCGTCATATTTATCCAACAGCTTAAGGCTGTCCTCATATCCAAGAATAAAGCACGCAGTAGAAAGTATATCACTTAAAACACCAGAGTCACAAACAATAGTGACACTTATAAAGCCACTGTCAGATGGATATCCAGTGCGTGTGTCAAGGATGTGGTGATATGAAACACCGTCCTTTTTAAAAACGCGTTCATAGTCCCCAGAAGTCGAAACACAGCCATTATCAACCTTAAGTATTGCTACATAGTCGCTTGCTGCTTCACTGCGAGGATTTCGAATTCCAACAGACCACTTGTCTGCATTTGGATTTTGACCATGCAGAAGAATACTTCCACCAACAGAAATAACGGCACCACCATATTTTGCTTTGTCAAGAATTTGTTCAATACGGTCACAGGCAGCGCCCTTGCCAATTCCACCAAGGTCAAGCTGCTGGTTTGTAGCACATTTAACTTTTTTATCAGAAAGCTCAACGCGCTGGTAGTCGATAGTTTTTAGTGCATTATTAATTTCATCCTGTGATGGAACACGAGGATGCTCAGTGCCAATATTCCAAAGGCTTGTAAGGTTTCCGATTGTAATGTCAAAAATACCGTTGCAATTTTTTGAAACATCAAGTGAAGTTTTTATCCAGTTATATGTAAGGTCATTTACTGCGACAAATTGGTCAGCGTTGTTGTTTATACGGTAAACATCCGACCCCTCAATTCGCCAAGAAAGATAAGACTCCTCCATCTTTTTTATTTCACTGCTGATTTTTTTGGACATTACCTCAGCATCGTCGTCATAAAGTGCTTGGGAGATTACAGTCCCCATTGCAAATCCTGTTGTCTTGTGTGGAACAACATTTCTGTGGCATCCATAAAATGTTGTGAAAGACAAGCAAAGGCAAATTGCCAAAAGAAATGTCATGGAAGTAAAAATCTTTTTACCAGAAATTTTCAAACACAGACATCTCCTTTGACTAATATACATAATTAAATATATTTT
Source organism: Oscillospiraceae bacterium (assembly GCA_036654375.1). Taxonomy (GTDB): domain Bacteria; phylum Bacillota; class Clostridia; order Oscillospirales; family Acutalibacteraceae; genus RZYX01. Next base: position 383,725 of record JAVVSD010000001.1, on the reverse strand, counting down.
TCAATCCTAAAATATTCTATATGATTTTCAAAGATTATTCAACACATTTTGCAATATTTATGAGCGTTTTATTTGACAAATTAATCACAAGACAATTATGTATAGAAATTTAGTATGATTAATGTGAAAAGTATATAAAATTATTATTTATATGTAATAACTTTTAGAGCATAAATATTGCAACCAAAAAGTTATTTCAAAATATATCATAAAATAAAAAGTCTGTGGATAAATCCACAGACTTTTCTAAGTTAATTAGAGCTAAATTAGCATCCGCATCCATTGTTGCATCCACAGCCATTATTGCCGCATCCACAGTCATTACCGCCGAATCCATCACAGCAGCAAAATAGGATAATTATAAGAATGATAATCCAACTACAGTTGTTACCGCCGAAGCATCCCATATTCCCAAAGTTCCTCCTTTCTTGAAAGGTGGTTGACAATGTATTTGTTTTCAACCGAAACCTTAGTCTCAAGAACATAATATGGAAGTTGAAGCTTTTGTGTTACAAAAGGGATTTAAAAATTTTAAGTAACACAAATTTTTTTAAAATCTACATATTTTAGGACAATTCCGTAAAAACAACAATAATAATTACTATATGGTTTTAAGAACAAAATTTTTATTTAATCAACGGATTAATCAATGACAAAAAATTATTGTTTTTAAACAATTACCAGTATGACAATGAAAATCGAAGAAAAATTAAGCATATTGCTCTCAATTTAAAAAATCAAGCAATTTCAGAGAATAGAAAACGCATTTGACCTTTTTTGACCTTTGATTTTTGAGAGCTACATTAATATAATAATAGTTGCAAAGGTCAAAGATAGTCAAAGTCAACTATAAAGAATGGAAGTGTTTAAATTGAACCTAAGTAACATGATAGCAAATATGATTCTGGATATGCTTGACAATGATGGTCAGACTGAGATACAGAGAAATGAACTTGCAGAGCAAATAGGCTGTGTGCCAAGCCAAATAAACTATGTAATTTCATCAAGATTTACTCCAGAGCATGGCTATATTGTTGAAAGTCGAAGAGGTGGCGGAGGCTACATAAGAATAACAAGAGCAAATTACAACAATGGTGCCGTTATGATGCATATAGTCAATAGCATAGGTGATGAGTTAGATGAAAAAACCTGTAGAGCGCATCTTTATAATCTGACATATCAAAGTATTATTGAGCCACATGATTCAAAGCTGATGTTTGCAGCAATAGCAGACAACAGTTTAAAACAAATTTCTCAAGAACTAAGAGATAAAGTTAGAGCAACGATATTTAAACAGCTTTTATTAGCTGAAATGTAAAATAAATTTTTAGGAGGATTTATTATGTTATGTCAAAACTGTGGTAAAAACGATGCAACAACACATATAAAAAGAATAGTAAACGGAGATAGAACAGAGATGCACCTTTGTCCAGTCTGTGCAGAGCATTTAGGTTACGGTGATATTTTCTCTGACTTTGGATTTAATATGGGCAATATGTTTGCGAATTTTCTTTCTGATTTTCCACTTGCGATTGGTTCAGGAGCAAAAGCACTAAGATGCGAAAAATGTGGAAACTCTTATGAGGATATTGTAAGAAAGGGAATGCTGGGCTGTGCAGACTGCTATACAACATTCTATGACAGGCTTTTACCGTCGTTGCAGAGAATTCATGGCAAAGCAATGCACATGGGCAAGGTCGGGCAGATAATGGGTGCTACAGCACAAGTGACAAATGAAATTGAAATGCTTAAAAATGAGCTTGCAAAAGCGGTGCAAGAGCAAAATTATGAGCAAGCTGCAATCTATCGTGACAAGATAAAAGAAGCAGAAAGTGAGGGTCAAAATAATGAATAAGTGGTATGAACAAACAGGAAATAACATAGATGTCGTAATAGGAACAAGAGTAAGCCTTGCAAGGAATATTGCACAATATCCATTCACATCACGACTTGACACTCAAGGAAAAGTGGAAATATGCGAAAAGATAAAAGACACAGTTCGAGAATTATATAATGATAGGTTTAAATATATAAAGATGAGTGACCTAACACAAGACGAGGCAATTTCACTTGCAGAACGGAGTTTAGTTAGTCCGGAATTTGTAAGTTGTGCGGATGGAAGAGCATTATTAATGCAGGAAGATGAAAGTGTAAGTATAATGTTGTGCGAAGAGGACCATATTAAAATACAGGCAATGATTTCCGGTCTGGAGCTTGACAAGGCATATAGCTTGACAGATGAAATTGACACAGCTCTTGACAGAGAATTTCAGTTTGCATTTGATAAAAATTTGGGCTATCTTACACAGTGTCCAACCAACATTGGAACAGCGCTAAAGGCTTCTGTTTTACTTCATTTGCCAGCACTTGGCACAAGCAGACAGATTTCAAGGCTTGTTTCAACAGTGTCAAAATTGGGGCTTACACTGACGGGAGTCTATGGAGATGCAAGCAGTCCGAAAAGTAATATATATTTACTTAGCAATCAAGTTACACTTGGAATTTCAGAAAAATCAGCAATTGAAAATCTTGGCTCAATAACATTGCAAATAATTGAACAGGAAAGAACAGCAAGGCAGGAATTGCTCAAGGATTTAAGGTATCAGGATATTCTCTGGCGTTCATGCGGAACACTTCAAAATGCCCGAATACTGGGCTTTGAAGAGTTTTTACAGGACATTTCAAATATAAGAATAGGTTCAAGTGATGAAACTTTTAATGTTTCGATGGAAAAGATAAACGAGCTTATAATAACGATGCAGCCAGCGACGATAAACGCAAGTAAAGGCGAACGCCTTGACAGGCAGCAAAGAGATGCTATAAGAGCCGAAAAAGTAAGGGAAATTTTTCAATAAAACAGAGTGGGATAATCGGCAAAAATGCAGTAACAAAGGGGGAAACGGATAATGTATAAGTTTACAGGATTCACAGAAAAAGCAAATTTAGCTCTTAACAGAGCAATAGAAATTGCGGAGGATTTGGGCCACGCATATATAGGAAGCGAACATCTTCTCACAGCACTCCTTGAGGACAACAGCACAGTTGCAGGAGCTGTGCTTTCGGGAAAAGGTGTGTCACCAGACCAGATGGAAAATCTTTTAAAAAATGTTATAGGTGTTGGGATTCCAACAGTGCTGACTCCTGCCGATTTTACTCCGCGTTGCAAGCACATTGTTGAACTTGCCATGGCAAATGCAGGAATGCAGGGCAACAGTTATATAGGCACAGAACACCTTCTTATGGCAATTATAAATGAGGGTGACTGTTGTGCAAATGGCTTTATGACACAGCTTGGAATAAACCCAAGCGACTTGTTTAATCAGATAAATTATGTGATGGGTGTAACTCCAATTACAAATAGTGTGTCAAAATCACCGGCTCCAAATAACGCTTCAAAAAGCGGAGGAAAAAGCACAACACCAACGCTTGACCAATATGGCAGAGATTTAACGCAGATGGCAAATCAGAATAAAATAGACCCAGTTATAGGCAGGCAGACAGAAATCGAAAGAGTGATACAAATACTCAGCCGACGCACAAAGAACAATCCATGCCTTATTGGTGAACCAGGCGTTGGAAAAACTGCAATAGCAGAAGGTCTTGCACTAAAAATTTCAAGCGGTGAAGTGCCAGAGCTTTTGAGAAACAAGCGAATTATCACCCTTGACCTTACAGGAATGGTAGCTGGCACAAAGTACAGAGGCGACTTTGAGGAACGCATTAAAACTGCAATAGAAGAGGTAAGAAATGCAGGAGATGTAATTCTTTTTATAGATGAACTGCATACAATTATTGGAGCAGGCTCGGCAGAGGGAGCAGTTGATGCTGCAAATATCCTTAAACCGTCGCTTGCAAGAGGCGAGATGCAGGTTATTGGTGCAACAACCATAGAAGAGTACAGAAAACACATTGAAAAAGATGCAGCTCTTGAAAGAAGATTTCAGCCAATTGTTGTTGGTGAGCCAACGCAGGAGGAAGCTATTGAAATCTTAAAAGGGCTAAGAGATAAGTACGAAGCTCATCATAAAGTAAAAATTACAGACGATGCAATTGTTGCAGCTGTTGAAATGTCTTCTCGTTATATTGGTGACAGATTTTTGCCAGACAAGGCAATCGACCTTGTTGATGAAGCAGCCTCAAGAGTAAGGTTGCGTGCATATACAGCTCCACCTGATTTAAAGGAGCTTGAGGATAAGATCAAGGAGATTTCACAGGAAAAAACGACGGCAGTAAATATGCAGGAGTTTGAGAGGGCTGCAAAGCTTCGTGATGAGGAGAAAAAGCTTTCTGAAAAGCTGAATACGGATAAGACAACATGGCGTGAAAGCAGTTCTCGTTCAACGGGGGAGGTAACACCTCAGGAAATTGCACAAATTGTTTCAAGCTGGACCAGAATACCTGTTTCACAGCTAACGCAGGAAGAGAGCGAAAGGCTTCTCAATATGGAAAGTGAGCTTCACAAACGAATTGTTGGTCAAGATGAGGCGGTAAAAGCAGTTTCAAAGGCAATCCGTCGTGGAAGAGTTGGGCTAAAAGACCCCAAAAGACCTGTTGGCTCGTTTATTTTTCTTGGTCCTACAGGAGTCGGTAAAACCGAACTTTGCAAAACATTGGCAGCATCAATGTTTGGCGATGAAAATGCAATGATAAGGCTTGATATGTCTGAATATATGGAAAAGCACACAGTTTCAAAGCTTGTGGGTTCTCCTCCTGGATATATCGGATATGATGAGGGGGGGCAGCTTACAGAAAAGGTAAGACGCAGACCTTATTCGGTAGTTCTTTTTGATGAAATTGAAAAGGCAAATCCAGATGTTTTCAATATGCTTCTTCAAATATTAGAGGATGGTATTTTGACCGACTCACAGGGAAGAAGGGTAGACTTTAAAAACTGCATTATCATTATGACTTCAAATGTTGGTGCACAGCTCATTTCAAATCAAAGAGGAAGCCTTGGCTTTTCTGGTGATTTAAATGGTGGCACATTAAGCGAAATGCAAATTAAAGATTCTGTTATGGGTGAGCTAAAAAAGACATTCCGTCCAGAGTTTTTGAATAGGGTTGATGATATTATTGTTTTTCATCAGCTTAAAAAAGATGATATCAAAGAAATTGCGGGCAGAATGCTCAAAACTCTTTCAGACAGAATAAAAACAATGGATATTGACATTGAGTTTACAGACGAAGTAGCAGAAAAAATATCTGATGCAGGCTTTGACCCTGTCTATGGTGCAAGACCGCTAAGAAGATCAATACAGTCCCAGATAGAGGATACGCTTTCAGAAAAGATGCTTGAAGGCAAGATAATTGCCAATAAATCCTATGTCTGTAAGGTTGATGACGAAAAATATTGCATTGAAGAAAAATCAAATTTGGTGGAAAAACCAAAAGAAAAAGTCACAGAATAGGCAACAAGATAAAAAATCACCGTCCAGCTTCAACTGAACGGTGATTTTTAACTTTTGCTTATTAAGAACTTATTTTTTATCTTTATAGCTTAAAATTTCTTTTGCAATATAAATTGGTCTGCCTTTGGTTTGGATATATATTTTGGAAAGATATTCACCGATAACACCAAGGGCAGAGAGCTGCAAGCCTCCAAGAAAAAGAATAAGAACAACAATAGTTGCATATCCAGGCACAGCAATTGCAAAGAACAACTTTTGAATAATTACAAAAATAAGGTATATAACAGATAGTATGGCTGTAATCATTCCAATAAAAGAGGAGATGTGAAGCGGAGCAGTTGTAAATGCAACAATCCCTTCCATGGCATATTTAAATAAACGCAGAAATGACCATTTGGATTGACCCGCAAATCTTTCACTTGCTTGGTATGGTATATAATGAGTATTAAAACCAACCCATGCAAAGATTCCCTTTGAAAAACGGTGATATTCAGACATATTAATTAGTGAATCAGCCATTGACCTCCTAAAGGTTCTAAAATCACTTGCACCGTTGACAAAATCAAGGTGAGTCACCTTGCCAATTATCTTATAGAATGCGTTTTTAAAGAAAATAAGAGGCTTGCTTTCGTTTCTATGCTCCTGAAATGTTGCAATACAATCATAATCGCTGTTGTTATCAAGTATTTCCACCATGTCAAGTATAAGCTTTGGATCCTGTTGCAAATCAGCATCAATAAGGCTGACATAATCGCCGTCAGACTCAACAAGCCCTGCATAGATGGCAGATTCCTTGCCAAAGTTTCTTGAAAGACTAATTACTTTTATGTTAAGCGGGCTGTCATGATATATTTTTTTAAGCCTGTTTATTGTATCGTCCTTGCTACCATCATTAATAAATAAAATCTCATAATCATAAGAAACACCAGAAAATGTTTCCATGATTGTATTATAAAAGATATCAACATTGTCTTCTTCATTAAAACAAGGGACAATAACAGAGAGCTTCATAAAATAATCACCTCAACAATAATAGATTTATTAATGATAAATTATACTATAAATGTTGTATACAGGTCAAATAAATATTGTCGACATCAGAATAGAATTAAATGGAATTTTGTGGAAAGTGTTAAAAATAATACAAATTCTTTCAACATATTGCCCTAATTTTCTGAAAATCACACAATGGAAAGAAATTCTTTTACAGGTTATAATATATTCGTAGGCAAATATCTATCAGCTATTTGAAAGGAGATCTAATAAATGGAAAAACTTACAAACAATCAAAGTGTCTTGAAGTGGATTGACGAGAAAATAGAGCTCGTAAAACCAGATAAAGTAGTTTGGATTGATGGATCAGAAAAGCAGCTTGAAGAACTTCGCGCACAAGCTTGTGCAACAGGGGAAATGATTAAGCTAAATGAGGAAAAGTTACCTGGATGTTATCTTCATCGCACAGCAGAGAATGATGTTGCCCGTGTTGAACATCGCACATTCATCTGTGCACCAAAGAAGGATCAAGTAGGACCAACAAACAACTGGATGGAGCCATCTGAAGCTTATGATATGCTGTATAAAATAGCAAAAGACAGCTATAAAGGACGCACAATGTATGTAATTCCATATTCAATGGGTCCTGTTGGCTCACCATTTTCAAAAGCAGGTGTTGAGCTTACAGATTCAATATATGTTGTTCTTAACATGGCAATAATGACACGCGTCGGCAAGGCAGTATTTGACGCACTCGGAGATAGTAATGACTGGGTTCGTGGTCTTCATTGTCGCTGCAATATAGATGAGGAAAACAGATACATCTGTCACTTCCCACAAGATAATACAATAATTTCCGTAAACTCAGGTTACGGCGGAAATGTTTTGCTTGGCAAAAAGTGTTTTGCTCTCAGAATTGCATCAAATCAGGGTCATAAAGAGGGCTGGATGGCAGAGCATATGCTCATTCTCGGAATAGAAAATCCAAAGGGTGAGGTTAAATATATCTGTGCTGCATTCCCATCAGCTTGCGGTAAAACAAACCTTGCAATGCTTATTCCTCCAGAGGGATATAAGAGCAAAGGCTATAAAGTTTGGTGTGTCGGTGACGATATCGCTTGGATAAGAAAGGGTGACGATGGCAGACTTTATGCTATCAATCCAGAAAACGGATTTTTTGGAGTTGCACCTGGTACAAATGCAAAATCTAATCCAAATGCACTTGAAAGCACAAAGAAGGGAACAATATTCACAAATGTTGTTCACAACCTTGATGATAATACAGTTTGGTGGGAAGGTCTTGATAAGAACCCTCCAACAAATGCAATCGACTGGAAGGGCAACAAGTGGGATGGCTCAACAGCAACTGCTCCAGGAGCTCATCCAAACAGCCGTTTCACAGCACCTGCTGTTAACTGCCCATGCGTAAGCCCAGAATTTGAGAATCCAAAGGGTGTTCCAATTTCTGCTATAGTATTCGGCGGAAGAAGAGCAAAGCTTGCTCCTCTTGTTTATCAGTCAAAAGACTGGAATCATGGTGTATTCGTTGGTTCAATCATGGCTTCTGAAACAACAGCTGCAGCAACTGGCGCAGTTGGAGTTGTTCGTCGTGACCCAATGGCAATGCTTCCATTCTGTGGATACGATATGGCTGATTACTGGCAGCACTGGATTGACATTGGAAAGACTCTTGATGCTGACAAGGCACCAAAAATCTTTAATGTTAACTGGTTTAAAAAAGATGAAGATGGACATTTCATGTGGCCGGGATTTGGCGACAATCTTCGTGTTCTTGAGTGGATTATCAAACGCTGTGAAGGCAAGGTTGATGCAAAAGAAGTTTCAATCGGCTTCATTCCAAACGCAGCAGATATTAATATCAGCGGTCTTGAGGACGAAGTAACACTTAAAGACATTGATAAGATGCTTTCAATTGATAAAGACCTTTGGAAAGAAGAAGCAGAGGGTATCAAAGAGTTTTATTCAAAGTTCAACAAAGTTCCTGAAGAGCTTGAAGCAGAACTTGAAACACTCAAAAAGAATGTTGAGTAATTAATTTTAATTTAAAGACAGAGCAGTTAATGCTCTGTCTTTTTTTGCGCCTATCGAGGAGTATTAAAAATTATGAAAACAAGAATTTTAAGAATCCAATAACGAAGTGTAGAACTATATTAAGGGACAGGCAAAAATTTATTTAAACCCCAATTTATAACATTGATTTTGACTTAGAATTTTAATTTATACAAAGTTTAGGTTTAATAGATTTTTTGTTAGTTAAAAGATAAACATAGAAAAGTATTTAAAGTAGTAATACTTGATAAATACTTTTAATATTATCATAATGTACAAGCAATTTATTTTCCAATAAGTCTTCAAAATTAGAGTAGAGGTGATAGAAAAAAATGTATAAGAACTAATCATTTTATACAAAATATTCCATAAAAAACGAAAGAATTCCGACTCCATATTTATGTTTTTGAATAATCTGTGAATGAAAATTGTTTAATAATGACTAATAACTAATGTATATGCAAAATGTATATTCATTTGCCCAAAATCCAAAAAATGTTGAAAACTTGTTAAAAGAAAGTGGAAAGCTTTACACTTGAGGATGTGTTTATTGATATAAACGCATTATAAAGTGCGTTGTTAACATTTTCAGCAGAGTTTTGAACAGGTGGAAGTATAAATACTTTACACCTAATTATGAAAAACGATATGCAAAAACCGCATAAATTTGATATGTTGTACCCGTTTATTAACAAATTATTCAAAAAAATATAATTCGTATTTAAAAATTAAAAAAGTGGCAAATTTCATCGAGATAGATGATCAATAAATTTACAAATTCTTAACAAAGTATTGACAAATTATTACCAATAAATGTACAATATCTATTGATATATTTTATCAAAAAATAAAATTAAACAATGGGAATATGGTAGTCAGAAATCCATTTTGAATTAAGATTTATATTGTTGTTGTCTGATTTTATTTTAGGCATAGTATGGCATAAAAGATAATAATATTTTAAAAGAATGAGAGGTACATGAAAATGAAGTATGCACTTATTACAGGAGCAGCAGGCGGACTTGCAGGTGCTTGTGTTGAAGAACTCAATAACAGAGGTGGCTGGACAATTTTTGCTGCCGATTTTAATGAAGTTGGACTCAAGGACTTGGTTTCAAAAACAAGTGACCATGTTATTCCAATTGTTATGAACATCATAAGTCAGGAAAACTGCTTTGAAGCAGCAGAAGAAGTAAAAAAGCACACTGACCATCTTGATGTTATTGTAAACTGTGCAGGAATGCACACAATGGATTCGCTTATAGAGGGTGATCCAGCAGCATTGATGGAAAAAATGATTAATGTTAATGTACTTGGAATGATAAGGGTTAATAAGGCATTCTTTGAGCTTATTGACGCTTGCAAAGGACGCATCATAAACTTCTCATCTGAGTGCGGCTGGGAAAAGCCACAGCCATTTAACACACCATATGCAATAACTAAGTACGCAGTTGAGGCTTATACAATAGGTCTTCGTCGTGAACTTTGCTTTATTGATATACCTGTTATAAAGATTCAGCCAGGTTCATTTAAGACAGGAATGCATGGGCAGGCAACAGCGGGATATGATAAGCTTCTTAACTCAACAACTCATTATCATGATGTGCTTTCAGTTCTTAAGCCAATCATGTCAGTTGCAATGAACCACCCACATGATAAGAAATATCTTGTAGAAACTGTTATGCAAGCTATCTATGCTGAGCATCCAAGGACAAACTACAAGTGTAAGAATACATGGTATCTTGGACTTATTAATCCTATTCCAGACAAACTCATTGACTTTGGCTACAAGACAGTAGTTTCACTTGGAAGCAAGCTTCTCAGAAAATAAGAATACATAAGTTAAAATTTAATTCCCTTACCATTAGGTAAGGGAATTTTTATGCGCAGCTACACACGACAATTGTAATGTATTCTTCTAAAAGTTAATTTATTTTTAAACTTTCGTGAAAAGCCTATTGACAAACACTTCAAAAATAAATAGTATAAATGGAGTACACATTATCTTTTTTATGATTATTAAGAGTTGGCATATAAATTATTAGCAATAGGGGGAAGTTTTAATGATTTTTGAAAAAATCAGGGACATCATTTGTGATCAGCTTGAGCTTGATGCAAGTGCAGTAACAATGGAGTCAAGTCTTATGGAGGATTTGGGAGCAGACAGCCTTGATCTTATTGACCTTGTAATGTCAATAGAAGATGAGTTTGACATTGAGGTTCCAGATTCAGCAATTGAGAACATAAAGACAATTGCAGATGCTGTGAAGTTTATCGAAGACAATCAGTAAAGCTTTTTAATGTACGGAATTTAAAGGCCCGCTAAGCGGGTCTTTTTACTTTGTGCTATTGAAAAAGTTTATTATATAGTATATAATATCAAACTATAATATTCGTAATTAACGAAGTAAAAGGCGGTAAAGATATGGCAGAGCAGAAAAAGATGGTTGATGAAATAACCTCTATGGATGTTGACTTTGCAAAATGGTACACAGATGTTGTAAAAAAAGCACAGCTTGCATCTTACTCAAATGTAAGGGGCTGCATGGTCATTCGTCCATATGGTACGGCTCTTTGGGAAAACATAAGAAATGAGCTTGACAGCCGTTTCAAGGCAACAGGACACGAAAATGTAATGATGCCGATGTTTATTCCCGAAGGTCTTCTTCAAAAGGAGAAGGATCATGTTGAAGGCTTTGCACCTGAGGTTGCATGGGTAACACATGGAGGAAGCGAAAAGCTAACAGAGCGTTTGTGTGTTAGACCAACTTCAGAAACACTTTTTTGCGACCACTACAGTGAAATAATTCAATCATACAGAGATTTGCCAAAGCTGTATAATCAGTGGTGTTCAGTTGTCAGATGGGAAAAGACTACTCGTCCGTTTTTAAGGACAACAGAGTTCTTTTGGCAGGAAGGCCACACAATGCATGAAACAGCGCAGGAGGCAATTGAAGAAACAGAGAGAATGCTAAATGTGTATTCAGATTTTGCAGAAAACTGTCTTGCGATACCTGTTGTAAAAGGAAAAAAGACAGACAAAGAAAAGTTTGCCGGCGCAGAATCCACCTACACGATAGAAGCACTTATGCATGATGGAAAAGCACTTCAAAGCGCAACAAGCCACTATTTTGGAGATGGCTTCTCAAAAGCATTTGACATTCAGTTTACAGGCAGAGATAACACACAGCAGTATCCTCACCAGACCTCATGGGGAATGTCAAGCCGTATAATCGGTGCAATAATAATGACTCATGGTGACGATAACGGTCTTGTACTTCCACCGTTTGTTTCACCTGTTCAGGTTGCGATTCTTCCAATTGCGATGCACAAGGAAGGCGTTCTTGACAAGGCAAATGAGCTGGCGGACAGACTTTCAAAGTTCTGTCGTGTCAAGCTTGATGATAGCGATAATTCGGCGGGCTGGAAATTTGCAGAATACGAGATGAAGGGAGTTCCACTTCGTCTTGAAATCGGGCCAAAGGATATTGCAAACAATCAGTGTGTCCTTGTAAGGCGTGATAACAGAGAAAAAATCTTTGTTTCACTTGATGAGCTTGAAAGCAAAATACCAGAGCTTCTAAAATTAGTACACGATGGTCTTTATCAAAAGGCTTTGAACCGCAGGGAAGAAATGACATATTCAGTAACTACTCTTGATGAGATGATTGAAAATGCAGAAAACCGACCTGGGTTTATAAAAGCGATGTGGTGCGGTGACCTTGCCTGTGAGGAAAAGCTTAAAGAGGTTGCGGGTGTAACTTCAAGATGTATACCATTTGAGCAGGAGAGAATTTCGGATAAATGCGTTTGTTGCGGAAAGTCTGCAAGGAATATGCTGTATTGGGGCAAAGCCTACTAAAATTATGTCTGAAATTTTTAATATTGCGTTGACATCGATCACAAACTTCGACGAGTAGATTGGTGAGGACTCCAGAACAAAATTGTCAAAGCGTTTAAAATTTCAATATTACATTTATATGGCAGGTCAGTTTAATTATCAGTCAAAAAATAATAACAATAAAAAATACCTCATGACATAATAGCCATGAGGTATTAAAGTATATAAAACAAGTATGCTTAAATTAGTAACCGCAAATAGATATGAAATGTAAAATCAAAACTTAAAGTCCCAAAATCGAGTCGGCACTTACCTTATAAAAGTTGCAAAGGGTTATTAAATGTCTAATGGGTAACTCGTTTTGACCAGTTTCATATCTGGAATAAACCTGTTGAGTTGTTCCAAGTACCTTCGCAACATCTGATTGCGAAAGATCATTGTCCTCACGAAGGTCTCTAATAATTTCCATATATGTCTTCATAATTTCATATCCTCCCTGTATACTTTACAATACATAGTTTAAAGTTATTTTTATTTACTACCTAATAGATGTTGACAAAAATCATGTGAAACTATGTAATCATACCATAAGGGTAATCTTATAAAGGAAGAAATTTATTTTTATTTGACTTGTACAAGAATTGTGAAATTGTAAACTTTATCTGAAAACAGGGTTCATTAAATATTAATTATAATAATTAACGAAGAAAGATCTGCTTTTAAAGATGGAAAAAATAAATAATTGGACTAAAGAATAATATAAAACTAATTTTACAATCTATATTATGCACAACAAAAGCAAATCAATACACTATTTATATTTTAAGTTTATATTTTAAATTTTTAATGTTATTAACAAAAATACCTTTATTTTTTAACAAAGTGTTTACATTTGGAATATTGACTTTATGTCACATGGGTTGTATAGTATAAATTGAATTAGCACTCTAATCGTGCGAGTGCTAAAGTGCTAATTATGGTGGTGAAACAATTGGGATTACCTGAAAGAAAAAATAAAATACTTGCGGATATAATTGAACAATATATTGCAACTGGTGAGCCAGTTGGTTCAAAAACCGTTTGTGAGCTTTTTAATATGTCTGTTTCTTCAGCCACAGTAAGGAATGAGATGTCAGAGCTATCTGAACAGGGGTACCTTGAACAGCCACACACATCGGCTGGCAGAATACCAACACAAAAAGGCTACAGGTATTATATAGACAACCTGATGCCACTGTATGAGCTTGAGGATGTTGATAGAAGGCGAATTGATGCCTGCGTAAACAATAGGACAAATGACCCTGAGCAATTGCTTGAAAAAGCTTCTGAGGTTTTGGTTGACTTTACAAATTGTGCGTCACTTTCTACAACCTTAGGTGACGAAAATGCAGTAATACGCCGAGTTGAAATGGTTCAGATAAGTCCAAAGACCGCAATGATAGTTTTGATGACATCGACGGGTATACTAAAAAGTAAAGCTTGCAGGACAGATGTGGAAATTACGCCAGATATTATAGAAACATTTTATGCAATAACGGCTAAAAACTTTATAGAAAAACCCCTTTCAGATATTTGCACAGCTATGATACAGACTCTTGCGGCGTCACTTGGGAGCAAGGCTCTTGCAATGTCACCGCTTCTTGTAACTCTGTCTGACCTTGCAAACGCAGCTTCACAGTCTGAAATAATTCTGGGTGGACAGGCAAACCTTTTGGGATATCGTGAATTGGAACAGAATGCGGGGGAGCTACTTGAGTTTCTTCACAGGGGTGAGCCACTAAACCAAATAATAGCATCCATTAAAAACGACCTTGATGTTCGAATTGGCAGTGAAAATAATTACAAGGAGCTTAAAAACTCCAGCATGATTATTTCAAGATATATGATAGGAGATAGGGAAGGCGGTTCAATTGGAATAATTGGTCCCACAAGGCTTAACTACTCCAGACTCATACCAAGCATAAAATATTTAACAGGCATAGTTGGAAGACTTTTGTCTGAAGTATATGAGGAGGATATGCCAAATGGCAAAGACTAAGGAAGAAAAGAAAAAGAAGCCACAGCCCAAAGCCGAAACTCCAGAGGTTTTGGAAAAAAAACAAACCGAGGAACAAGTGTTAAAAGATGAGATTAATGACTTAAACGAAAAGTATCTCAGGCTTGCGGCAGAGTATGATAACTTCCGAAAGCGATCTCAAAAAGAGCGTGAGTCAGTTTATGCTGATGCAAAAGCATCCGTTCTTTCTGAAATTTTACCTGTGATTGATAATTTTGACAGGGCAAATGAAATTTCTGACCCCGCATCTGAAGATTACAAAAAAGGAATTGACATGACTTTTGCCCAGCTTCTCCAGATTTTTGAAAAGCTTGGAGTCGAAAGCTTTGGAGCAGCCAATGATAAGTTTGACCCAAATATACACAATGCAGTAATGCATATTGATGATGAAAGCTTTGAAGAGAATGTCATCACAGATGTATTTGTTAAAGGATACAGAATGAGTGACAAAATTTTAAGACCTGCAATGGTAAAAGTAGCAAACTAACTTATACCAATATAAAATAAATTATTAATTCATTTCTTTAGGAGGAATTTTTTATGGCAAAGATAGTTGGAATCGACCTTGGAACAACAAACTCTTGTGTAGCAGTTATTGAGGGTGGCGAGGCTGTAGTAATAGCAAACGCAGAAGGTGCAAGAACAACCCCATCAGTAGTTGCTTTCTCAAAAACAGGCGAGCGTATGGTAGGGCAGGTTGCTAAAAGGCAAGCAATCACAAATCCAGACAAAACTGTCGCTTCAATCAAGCGTCAGATGGGAACAGATTACAAAGTTAAGATTGATAGCAAGAAATTTACACCGCAGGAAATCTCTGCAATGATTCTCCAAAAGCTTAAAGCAGATGCAGAAAGCTATCTTGGAGATACAATTACAGAAGCTGTTATCACAGTTCCTGCATATTTCACAGACTCACAGCGTCAGGCAACAAAGGACGCAGGCAAAATTGCAGGACTTGAAGTAAAGAGAATAATTAATGAGCCAACAGCCGCAGCTCTTGCGTATGGCATAGATAAAGAAAATGACCAGAAGATTATGGTTTATGACCTTGGCGGCGGAACCTTCGATGTTTCAATAATTGAAATGGGTGACGGTGTTCAGGAAGTTCTTTCAACAGCAGGTAACAACAAACTTGGCGGTGACGATTTTGACCAAAGAGTAATAAACTACCTTGCAGACGAATTCAAAAAAGATCAGGGTGTTGACCTTAAAGGCGACAAAATGGCTATGCAACGACTTAAAGAAGCAGCAGAAAAGGCAAAGATTGAACTTTCAGGTGTAACAACATCTTCAATCAGCCTTCCATTTATCACAGCTGATGCAACAGGTCCAAAGCATCTTGAAACAACTCTTACAAGAGCAAAGTTCAACGAGCTTACAGCAGACCTTGTTGAAGCAACAATGAAGCCGGTTCGTCAGGCAATGCAGGATTCAGGCATCAAAGCATCAGAGCTTGACAAGGTACTTATGGTTGGTGGTTCTTCTCGTATACCTGCAGTACAGGACGCTATTAAGGCATTTACAGGCAAAGAGCCTTTCAAGGGCATTAATCCAGATGAATGTGTTGCAATCGGTGCAGCTTTACAGGCTGGTGTTCTTGGCGGAGATGTTAAGGGACTTTTACTTCTTGATGTTACTCCACTTTCACTTGGTATTGAAACACTCGGCGGAGTTAGCACAAAAATAATTGAAAGAAACACAACAATCCCAACAAAGAAGAGCCAGGTTTTCTCAACAGCAGCAGACAACCAGACATCTGTTGAAGTCCATGTTCTTCAGGGTGAGCGTGAGTTCGCTAAAGATAATAAGACACTTGGAATGTTCCACCTTGATGGAATTCTTCCAGCCCGTCGTGGAACACCACAAGTCGAGGTCACATTTGACATTGACGCAAACGGTATAGTCCATGTTTCTGCAAAGGACCTTGGCACAAGCAAGGAGCAGTCAATTTCTATCACAGCATCTTCAAATATGTCAAAGGATGACATTGAAAAGGCTGTTAAGGACGCAGAGCAGTTTGCAGATGAGGATAAAAAGCGTAAGGAAGAACTTGACACAAGAAATGCAGCAGACCAGATGGTTTATCAGTGCGAAAAAATCCTTTCAGAAGAGGCAGATAAGTTTGAAGAAGCAGACAAAAAGGACCTTGAAGAAAAGGCAGATGCACTTAAAGAAGCTCTTAAAGGCGAGGATATGAACCTTATTAAGTCAAAGCAGGAAGAGCTAACAGCAAAGTTTTATGAAGTTTCAGAAAAGCTTTATAAAAAGGCTGCACCACAGGGCGAAGAAGCACCACAGGGTGAATCACAGGGTGAGCAAGGCACAGATGGTGCAGATAAGCAATATTATGATGCAGACTTTACTGACGCTGAATAATAGTTTAAAATAGATGCTGTCATGTTAACTTTCTCAAAGAGCAACATGACAGCAAATAATGCCAAAAGGAGTTTTTATCTTGGCGGAAAAGCGAGATTATTATGAAGTGCTGGGTGTTGGCAAGGATGCATCTGTGGATGAGCTAAAAAAATCCTACCGACAGCAGGCA
The DNA here is from genome assembly GCA_036654375.1 of Oscillospiraceae bacterium. GTDB lineage: Bacteria > Bacillota > Clostridia > Oscillospirales > Acutalibacteraceae > RZYX01. The sequence continues at coordinate 366,812 of JAVVSD010000001.1, read as the reverse complement.
AAAAAATATCACCCCGATTTAAACCCTAACGACAAAGAGGCAGAAAAGAAGTTTAAAGAGGTTAATGAAGCATACGAGGTCTTGTCAGACAGTGACAAAAAGGCAAAGTATGATCAATATGGCCATGCTGGTGTAGATCCGAATTTCGGAGCGGGCGGTGGCTATGGCGGAGCCTATGATTTTGACCTGGGCGACATTTTCAACACCTTTTTTGGCGGTGGATTCGGTGGCAGTGGATTTGGCGGCTTTGGCGGTGGCAGAGCAGACCCAAAAGCACCACAGCGTGGTTCAAATACAAATGCAACTGTTACAATCTCTTTTGAAGAGGCAGCAAAGGGCTGTAAAGTAACGGTAACAACCCAAAGAATAGAGCGTTGTGAAGAATGCTCAGGCACTGGAGCACAAAAGGGAACATCTCCTGAAACCTGTCCGGATTGTCAGGGCAGAGGTCAGGTTAGTGTTCAGCAGAGAACACCTTTTGGAGTTATTTCAACTTCCAAAGAGTGTCCAAAGTGCAACGGAAAAGGAAAGATTGTTAAAAGCCCATGCGAAAAGTGCAAGGGAATTGGCATGATAAGAAAGGCCGCAAACATTGAAGTTAATATTCCAGCAGGAATTGATGATGGCCAAGTAATAAGCATACGCAGCGAGGGAAACTATGGAATTAATGGTGGACCACAGGGCGATTTGCGTGTTGCAATCAATGTTAGACCTCACCCGTTTTTTGAAAGAGATGGATACGATGTGTGGTGTGATGTAACAGTTACATTTGCACAGGCAGCAATGGGATACGAACTCTTTGTTCCAACACTTGACGGAAGAGTCAAGTATGATATGCCTGAGGGAACACAGCCGGGAGCTGTTTTCAGGCTTAAAGAAAGAGGAATTCCACATATAAACGGCCGTTCAAAGGGCGACCAGTTCGTTAAGATTATTGTAGATGTTCCAACAAAGCTTACAGACCATCAAAAAGAACTTTTAAAGGAGTTCGACAACGAACTTATCGAGAAGCCGGCAAAGTTTACAGAGGGACCAGTCGCACCAAATAAAAAGACCATATTTGATAAAATCAAAGACAATATAAAAGGCGATAAATAAAATTGGCTAAAATAATAAAAGACCTGTGCAGTAATTGTACAGGTCTTTTTATTGTTATTTAAGCGTCCTTTTTACGAGGGCATCAATTACAAGTCATCAGAATGTAGATGCTCGTTACGATAATCGCAATTATCAATTAAATTTTTAACTTCATCCGGAACTTTTTTTGCCTGATAATAAGTTTTGTGAACAAGCGAATCATGAATATGCACGCAGAGCATAACCGCCCAGATTGAAATAAACAGATTTGGAATTAACATCAGTGAGTCTATTATTGTAAAGAAATCTGGAGAGAGTAAAGTCACTTCAGTCACTATTATATTTATAAAGAAGAAAGTCATATATGACCACATACATTTTGGACATTTTTTATACACTGACTCGTTAACATTTTCTTTTATGCACATTTCAGTGCTAATTTTAAAAATCGAATAAATTATAAGGCAGGATAAAAACCCTTTAATAGCTCCTAAAACTGAATATGCAGAAATAAAAACGGCACCTATTTCCAGCTTTTTATTATACAAAATAGAAATATAAAGATTAAGTATAAAAACAAATGTGTTGATAATAAAGTCTATCAAAAGAATGGGAAGTTCCTTTTTAATCCTGCTATTAAGAGATTTCATTCGATAAAGCCCAATAAATATCAAAGCAATACCAATAAAATCTGGCATAATGCTAACTAAAACACCACTAATTTTTATATGAAAGTTTTGAAGAAAGAAAAGCAATCCAACTGTAACAAGCTTAAGACCACTGTATTTTGTTTTCATTAATAACCACCTATTTTAGTTTAGTAACAAAGCAGAGCCAACCGCCGTCTTCACGACGCTCAACAACCTCAAAGCCAAATTTTTTGAACGCATCCAAAACATCACTTTCGCGTGCATCGATAATGCCAGATGTGATAAAAACCGCATCATCCTTCATAAAATCTGCAACATTTTCGCAAAATAGAATGATTATATCAGCAACAATATTTGCAACAACAACATCAAATTTTCCGCTCACTTTATCGGTAAGATTGCCACACAAAATTGTGTATTCAGGCTGCCTAAAACCGTTTGCTTCGCCATTTTCAATAGCGGTACGAACGGCATATTTATCAATATCTACTCCAACAGAATTTTTTGCTCCAAAAAGAAGGGAGGCGATAGAAAGTATTCCACTGCCACAGCCAATATCAAGAATAGAAGTGTTGTCGGATACATAGTCCTCCAGCGTTTCAAGGCAAAGCCTTGTTGTATTATGTCCACCTGTACCAAAGGCAAGACCAGGTTCAATATCAAGAATCTTTCGGTCGCCTGCATTAAAGACATCTTCCCATGTGGGACGAATAAAAAGCTTTTTACCAACCGCAAAAGGTTTAAAAAACTGTTTCCAATTGTTTTCCCAATCCTCATTTTTGCAGGTGCTAAGTGCAATTTCAAAGTTAATTTGCTCGGCGCTGAGCTGCTCTTTTAAAAAGCTTGCAGCTTCGTTTGGATTTTCCTGCGGAGAAATATAAACATGAACAAGTCCATGCGATCTGTCTTTGTTCAGAAGGTTTTCGTCAATTAAATCAATGTGTGCGATTTCCCATGTTTCCTGCTCAAGAGTCCGATAATCCTCAATATAAATCCCATAAGGAACGGTCATATGTGCAATGCTGCCTGCTTTGTCAATATCGTCAGCAGGGACGGTTATAACAATTTCAGTCCAGTCCATAATATCTCCTTAGTTAATATCTAAATCTGTACTTTTGCTCATATCAGTGCGTCCATGATTATAAAGTCGTCTGTCATCAAGAGCCCACTGGCGTGAAGAAAAATCATTTTGCTCTGTTGTGCTAACAGCCTGAGCAATCTCATAAACTCTTGCATCCATAAGGTCAAGCTCGGACAAAAGTTCAGCTTCAAGAAACATCGGTCGTACAGCTGCACCAAATTCAGGCTCACCATGATGAGATAAAATCATATGTTCAACAAGCATAATTTTCTCTTCTGGGATAGAAAGTTTTTCTCCTGCACTTCTAACAGCCATAGCACCCCTGACAATGTGTCCGATAAGGCTTCCGTCAACGGTATATCCGTCGGCAACGCCAATTTCGGAAACTTTAAATTCAATAGTTTTCCCGAGGTCGTGAAGAATTGCACCACAGATAAGCAAGTCATTGTCAACAAAAGGATAAACCTTGCAAACGCCCTGTGCAAGGCGAACGATTGAAAGTGTGTGAAGAAGAAGCCCGCCACGAATAGCGTGATGTAGCCTGAACGCAGCTGGAAAATACAAAAGCCTTTCACGATATTCATTAAGAAGTTCGGCTGTAAGAATTTTAAGGTCGTTGTCATTAAAATTTGAAACAATGGAGAGAAGTTGATTAAACATATCCTCACCATTATATTGTGCAGTTGGCACATAATCATCAATATTAATTTGGTCGCTATCGACAACCTTTCTGATTCTTTCGATTCTCAGCTGATCATCGCCATTAAATGCAGAAATAGTTCCACGAACTTTAACGATTGTATTTACTTCAAAAACGCCATGCGTTTCTTCGTTGTAGTCCCAAAGCTTTGCATTGATTTCGCCCGACTTATCGGCAAGAAGGATGTCAAGAAATGAAACACCCTTTGCGGTTGATTTTTTGTTGCATTTTCTGATAAGTGCGAAGCCATCAACGGTATTGTTCTTTTCATTAATAACTGAAAAATTCATCAAAAATCCCCTCATTTTTATTCTTATAAAATAGTAACATTTTAAACCAGTTATTGTCAATGTAACTATATGTTTTATTAATTCTTAGTTCTTTCCAAATCTAAAAATACGATTTAAGGGTTATTTATCCAGTTTTAGGGAAAAAATAGATTAATGTTATTTTTAGAAGGGTGAAAAAGTTGATTGAGATTTCAAGCAAATGGAAAAAGCCTGCAAAGCTTAGAAAACATATAAAAGTGGTAATGAAAGATATAAGAAAGCAATATAAGTCATCGCTCAAAAACAACGAGGAAAGCATTTTGAGTGAGTGGCTTTGTGACAATTATTATATATTTCAGCGAGAGGGCATTTCAGTAATTAAAGACCTAAAAAAGGCAGATATACTACCGATATGCAGGAGCCAAATGCCCCGAATTTTCGTACTCTGTGAAGCACTTTGCCCAAATGGAAATATTTTGAGCCAAGAGCAGATAGAAGAGAATTTAATTAAAGAAAAACCGACGGTGACAGAGCTTGAGCTACTTCCGGTAATGCTAAAAGCAGTCTTGCTCAGCATTGTTGCAAAAAGTTGCGTAGAAAAGCTTGACGAGCCTCAAAAACTACTTTCGTCGGCAGTCAATTCACTTCGTTCAATAAACGATATCGACTTTGAATCACTTACAGAAAAAGTGAGTGAAGTTGAGCAAATTTTAAGGCAGGACCCGTCTGGGATTTATCCCACAATGGATAATGCAACAAGGTCACATTACAGGCATCAGGTGGCTATGGTGTCAAAAAAAGAAAACACCAAGGAGTTTAACTTTGCAAACAGAATTTTATTGCTTGCAAAAGATGATAAACAACATATTGGAAAGTTTTTGGAACTAAGACCTGACAATAAAAAAAGAGGCTGGATAACGATTTTTTCAGAGGCTTTTTTGCCTCTGATTGTGGCGGTTGTAATTGGAATAGCTCTTAAATCATGGTATTTACCCATTTTGCTTTACTTGCCACTGGTTGAAATATTTATGCCAATAATAACACTTTTTGCAATGCAGAAGTTGCGGCCAACATTTATGCCAAGGATAGAAACAGAAAACAAAGTGCCGGACAATGCACCTTCGTTAGTTGTTGTTTCGCTGATACTTCCTTCTGCCAAAAAGGCAAAAGAGCTTGAAAAAAAGCTTTTAGCACTCAAACGATCAAACGGGCAAGGAAAAATAAAGTTTTGCATTCTTGCAGATTTCAAATCGTCAAAGTCACAGATGAATTTAGAGGATAAAGAGAATCTTGAAGCGACAAAGCAGGTGATAGAAAAGTTAAATCAAAAGTATGGAGGATTTATTCTGGCTGTACGCCCCAGAACTTTTTCAAACACACAGCAGGAGTTTACAGGCTGGGAGAGAAAGCGTGGTGCTATTACACAGCTTATAAGAGCAATTAAAGGGGAAAGCACAGATTTTGTAGAACTTTGCGGTGACATGGAAGGCTTTACAGAAACAAGGTATATAATGGCGCTGGATTCCGATACGAATCTTCCTCTTGATACGGTAAGTGAGCTTGTTTCGGTTGCAATACATCCGCTTAATAAGCCTGTTATTGATGAGTCAAAAGGAAGAGTGACAAGCGGATATGGAATTTTAACTCCAAAGATTGAAACAGAAATAGAAAGCTCATACAAGACTGGATTTTCCAGAGTGATGGCAAGCGTAGGAGGAATAACAGCATATAACAACACCTGTTCTGATAAATATCAGGACTTATTTGATGAGGCAATTTTTTCTGGAAAAGGACTTTTGGATGTTGATGTCTATCATAAGCTTTTAAACGGGAAATTTCCATCAGAGCTTGTGCTAAGTCACGACATACTTGAAGGCGGATATATGAGGGTAGGATTTGTGTCAGAAGTACAAGTTACAGACAGCTTTCCGTCAAAACAAGCGGCCTTTCACGGCAGGCTTCACAGATGGGTAAGAGGTGACTGGCAAAACTTTCGCTTTATGTTTGGAAAATCACCAAAAAACCCGCTCAATGCACTTTCAAAAATAAAGCTGCTTGATAATTTAAGAAGGAGTGTAACACCTGCAATATGCGTAATAGCACTTCTTTTGTCACTCTTAATGCCATATAAAGTGTCTGTTGCGGTGGCAATAGTAGTGTTGCTATCTTCATGCTTTGGAGGAGTGTTTTCAGGGCTTTACTCACTTATTGTTGGCGGAATTTCAATGTTTTCAAGGCTGTATTATTCAAACGCAATGCCAACTGCGCTCAAGGAGTTTACAGGCTCGGCAGTATCTGTAATTATGCTTGCACAAAATGGCTGGATATGTGCAAATGCTATTTCAAAATCTCTGTGGAGACAGCTGATTAGCCACAAAAATCTGATAGAGTGGGTAACGGCAGCAGAGAGTGAAAAGAGCCAAAATTTCTGGGGCTTTTTCAAACGATATATTCCGTCGCTTGTTGTGGGTGTGCTTTTGCTGGCGTTCGGAAGACCTATCCATATTCTTTTGGGACTTGCGTTTCTTGCAAATATTCCGTTTGCATGGTTTTCAGCAAATGCCAGAAAAAAATCTGTAAGAATTATAAGCGAAGCCAACAAAGAAAAGCTAAAGTCATATGCAAAGGGAATGTGGAAATATTATGATGAGCTTTGCACAGAGGAAAATAACTATCTTCCGCCAGATAATTTTCAGGAAACACCCGTTCACAGAATAGCCCATAGAACATCACCGACAAACATTGGATTTATGCTTCTCTGCACACTCTGTGCAAAGGATTTTGGGTTCATAGATATAAATACAATGTGCAATAAACTGGATAAAAGCATCACAAGCGTTGAAAATCTTGAAAAGTGGAAGGGAAATCTTCTTAACTGGTATAACACAAAAACGCTTGAAACGCTTCCGCCAAAATATGTTTCAACAGTAGACAGCGGTAATTTTCTTTGTTCAATTGTTGCACTCAGACAGGGACTCTGTGAAATTAATAGCCAACACGCAATGATACCGTCACTTGTGGATAGGCTTAACGAACTAATAGATAATGCCGATTTGTCAGCTCTTTATAATAAGCGAAGAAAGCTCTTTCATATTGGCTACAACATTGAGGATGAAAGCTATTCAAATTGCTATTACGACCTGCTTATGAGTGAAGCAAGAATGACAAGCTTTTATGCAATTGCAAGCCGACAAGTGCCAAAGGAGCATTGGGGAGCATTGGGAAGAACTCTTGCAACAGAAAGCAGATATGCAGGTCCAGTTTCGTGGACAGGCACCATGTTTGAGTATTATATGCCAAGCATCGTTTTGCCTGTGTATGAAAACACAATGGGATATGAGGCGTTGCGATTTTGTTCATGGTGTCAAAAACGAAGAGTAAAAGGGCTTAAAATGCCATGGGGTATTTCAGAAAGTGGATTTTATTCGTTCGACTCACAGTTAAACTATCAATATAAAGCACATGGAGTTCAAAAAATTGGGCTTAAACGAGGACTAAATGCAGATATCGTAATTTCACCATATTCAACATTTCTTGTTCTTCCATTTGAGCCAAAAGCAGCACTTAAAAATTTAAGCGAGCTTGAAGAAATGCAAATGACGGGAAGATGTGGGTTTTACGAAGCTGCCGACTTTACAGTTGATAGGCTGGATGGACAGGACTATGCGGTTGTACGCAGCTACATGGCTCACCATGTCGGAATGAGTATGCTTTGTATAACAAATTTGCTGATGAATAATATTGTTCAAAAGCGTTTTATGAGTGACGAAAAAATGGCAGGGGCTATAAGCCTTTTGCAGGAAAAAATACCGGCGGAAGCAACGCTGTTCAGGGATGTAGATTTGCATGAAGTACCACAGCGTCCACAAAGGGAGGAGCCACAGACAAGAGAGTTTGCAGGGCTAAATCCACTTAGCCCAAATGTTAAGCTGTTTACAAATGGTGAATGGAGCATGGCAATTTGCGACAATGGGTCATCGATTTCGCGCTATCGAGAAGCAGATATGACAAGATACAGTAACGATTTGTTAAAAACTCCGCTTGGCATATTTGCATTTATAAAAACAGGAAAACGAGTTTTACCGATAACGATGGCACTTGACTATAACAGTAAGGCTGAATTTAAGGCAAGTTATTCGAACACAGATATGACACTGACAGCAAAAGCATATAACCTTGAAGGATCAATGACCGCAATGGTACATCCAAGGCTTCCGTGTGAGCAAAGAAAAATAACAATAAGAAATTTGTCAAAGTCCGAGTGCAAGGGCGAGCTTGTAATTTATTTTGAGCCAACGCTTTCTTCTCATCATGAGGAAAGTCAGCACCCAGCATTTTCAAAGCTGTTTATTCAAGGCGAATATGACCAAAAAAATAAATTGCTTGTTTTCAAAAGGCAATCAAGAAAAGATGACGAAACATTGTGCCTTGCAACCGGTTTTGCAGAGGACTTTGACTTTGATTATGGACTTTCAAGAGAAGCTGTGTTAAAAAGTCCGAATGGCATCTCATCACTGCTGACAAGTAAATTGACTTTACACAAGGACGGCACACCAGATATTTGCACAGTTTTTCGCATACCTATAAGCATCTTACCAAAGCAACAGGTGACAAAAACTCTGATATTATGTGCTGCCTCGACAAGGGAAGAGGCAGTGGAACGAGTACTCAAAGCAAGAGCAGATGGGAAGCTTTCTCCGCTGACGGCATCTCCATCACCATTTAAGGATGACAAGATAGATGGTGTAATAGCATCAACAGTTTTGCCACACATTTTATTTTCACAAAAACAGAGTAAAGAAACGCAAATATTCAGAATTGAAAATTCGTTATATAAGCGATCAATATGGGCATTTGGTATTTCAGGTGATAACCCAATAATTTTTACGCAAATAGATAAGCAGGATGAGATAAGCAGGATTGCACCATATGTACGGCTTGCGGGGAAGCTTCGAAAAAGTGGGATAATAACAGACCTTGTTATTGGCTACAAGGAAAATGGTGAATATACCGCACCACTTCTTTCGGCTATTCGCCAGATGCTTGTCAAGGAGAATGCACAGGAAACGGCTGGGATTTTTCCAATAGACCTAAGCAAGCATGACGAGCAGAGCATAACAGCACTGATGGCAAATGCAGTTTATATTGCACCTCAAAGCGAAAGAATACTGTTACCAGCACCTAAGTATGTACCTTTTAAGGTTGAAAGCACATCACCGATGAATGTAAAAAGCGAAAATGCTTTCAGTGTAAAGCATGGATACTTTACAAATGGTGTTTTCACAGTTACAGACAAGCCAAACTTGCCTTGGTGCGTTGTTTTAGCCAATAATTCATTTGGAACATTGGTGAGCGATAAGTCTGTTGGATTTTCTTGGGCAATTAACTCGAGAGAGAACAAACTCACACCGTGGACAAACGATACTATGACAGATAACACAGGCGAAAAAATCTATTTAAGAATAAACGGAGTTGTATATGACCTTGTGGCTGGAGCGACTGTTCGCTTTTCAAAAAAGCTTGTTCAGTATATTGGAACAGTAGAGGGCATTGATTACAACATCACAGTATGGGTGCCACAACGAGGAATGATAAAGCACTGCGACATTAATTTTGAAAACCGGCAGATGGAGGATAAAAATGTGGAAATAGTCTATTATACCGAGCCTGTAATGGGTATTAGCAGAAGAGAATCAAAGCTTTTAAAGTCAAAGTATGATGGACGGGCAATCACTGTAAGTAATCACTGCACCACAGGTCCATATGGTCATATGCGTGTTGGACTTTTGTCAGAAGCTGATTTTTACACTTGCGACAGAGCAGAGTTTTTAAATGGTAAATGGGAAGGTGACACCCAAATGCCGATAGATGATTGCTGTGCAGCGGTTGGCAAAAAAATAATTTTACCTCCAAAAAGACAGGAATCAGTAAGGTTTATTCTTTCGTGGGGTGAAAGTGAACAGGCATCATATATAGTGACTACAAGAGATTTAGAAATTGAAAAAAACGAAAACGCAATTTATATAAGCACTCCTGATAAAGAGCTAAATTATATGTTTAACACATGGCTTCCTGCACAGATATTGAATAGCAGAATACGAGGAAGAACAGGATTTTTTCAGTGTGGTGGTGCATATGGATTTCGCGACCAGCTGCAGGATGTCAGCTCACTTGTTTTAACAAATCCAAAGCTTGTAAAAACGCATATAATAAGGTGTTGTGCGCATCAGTTTGAACAGGGAGATGTGCTTCACTGGTGGCACACTATGCCAAAAAATGTTGGCGGAACAAAGGGAGTCAGAACTCGATACAGCGATGACTTGCTTTGGCTTCCTTTTGTTGCAGCGGAATACACACAAAAGACAGGAGATTTTTCAATATTTGACATTCCAGTAGCCTACCTTGCGGGGCAAGAACTTGCAGAAAATGAGGCAGAAAAATATTTTGAGCTTCAAAAGAGCAATCAAAAAGGAACGATATATGAGCATTGTACAAGGGCAATAGAGCGGGCAATGCGATTCGGTGACCATGGTCTTTCGCTTATAGGCGGTGGGGATTGGAACGATGGATTTAACGAAGTTGGAAAAAAAGGAAAAGGCGAAAGCGTCTGGCTGTCACAGTTTTTTTCAATGGTGCTTACGAAGTTTGCAAAAATATGTGAGCAGTCAAATGACGAGGAAAGAGCAAAAAGATATGTTGAAGAAGCTAAAAGACTAAAGCAAGCAATTGACGAAAAAGCATGGAATGGCGAGTGGTATCTAAGAGCATTTTTCGATGATGGAACACCTATGGGAGCAAAAGGCTCGTCAGAATGTGAAATAGACAGCCTTACCCAGTCGTTTTCAGTTCTTTGTGATATGCCAGATGAGCAAAGAAAAAATCAAGCACTTAAAAGTGCTGTTGAAAAGCTTGTGGACACAGAACATGGAATAATAAAACTATTCACTCCTGCATTTTCGGCAAATGGCAAAAAGGCGGGATATGTTAATGCATATCCAGAGGGCATAAGAGAAAACGGAGGGCAGTACACCCACGCCGCTGTTTGGCTTTGCAACGCCTTGATAAAAAATGGGCAAATTGATACGGGATATAAACTGCTAAGAATGATTAATCCAGCACAAAAATATAGAAACAAAAAAGAAGCAGACAAATACAAGACAGAGGCTTTTGCACTTGCGGGTGATGTTTACTCAAAAGCAGGAGTAGAGGGAAGAGGCGGATGGTCGCTCTATACAGGAGCTGCTGGATGGTATTACAGAACAGTATATGAGGAGCTATTGGGTATAAATCAGTTTCATAACAAGCTACTATTAAACCCGAAATTACCAACGGCTTGGAATAAATACTATGCAAAGCTTATGATTGACGGAGCAGTGATTGACATTGAGGTTAAACGAGGGGATCAGTATTCACTGAAGGTGGACGCGAAAAAGGCAGAATTTATTCCACTTGATGGCAAAAACCACAGTGTAAAATTAGTTATTTATTAAACAAATATTTACAATTGCTCTATGTAACAATATGAAAAATGTGATATAATAAATAGGCTTTTTAGTAGCAGACTCAAAATAAATTAACTTTATTCTGTTCAATAGATGGAGGTATAAATGGAAAATTCATTTAATATTAGTCAGATTGCAAATGGCATAAGTCTTTGCAGTTACAAGACTAACAGATTCAAAACTGGCAGAATTTCATTTAATATTGCAGTTCCTCTTGGCAGCAATGTTTCAGCTTATGCAATTTTGCCTTATTTACTAAGCCGTTCAAGCGGAAAATATACAAGATTTACGGAGCTAAATGCCCGTTTGGCAGAACTTTATGGCGCAATCGTCATACCAAGTGTCAGCAAAATAGGTGAGGCACAGGTAATTCGCCTTTCAATGACAATGATAGATGACCGTTTTGCCTTGGAAAAAGAAAGCATATACCAACAGTGTACAGAGCTTTTGTGCGATCTTTTATTTGAGCCAAATGCAAAAAATGGTGTATTTAATTCGGAAGAAGTCAAGCGTGAAAAGCGTTTGTTGCTTGAAAGAATAGAGAGCGAAAAAAATGACAAGCGTGTTTACGCTCTTCGCAGATGTGAAGAGATAATGTGCAAGGACGAAGCGTATAGCATAAATTGCCTTGGAAATGCAAAGGATGTAGAAGCGCTTACTCCAGAAAGCATCTACAGTGCATGGGAAGATTTAATAAAAAAAGCGGTTGTGCTTGTTAATGTTGTGGGAGATTCAGATGAAACTGCAATTTCTGAAATGGTTAAAAAAAGGTTCAGCAGTATAGACAGATCAAAAATTGCAAATATTAGCACAAAAATAATTGAAAAAGCAGACAAGACAACAAGGATAAACGAAACTCTTCCAATAAATCAGGGTAAGCTTGTAATCGGATACAGAGCCGGTATATCGCATCAGGACGAAAACTTTGGTGCGATTCGCGTCATGGCAGACCTCTTTGGTGGAGCACCATACTCAAAGCTGTTTACAAATGTTAGAGAGAAAATGAGCCTGTGCTATTATTGTTCTTCACGCCTTAACAGGCAAAAGGGAATAATAATGGTTCAAAGTGGCATTGAAAAGGTCAATGAGGAAAAAGCGATAACAGAAATAAACAATCAGCTAAAGCTTTTGCAGGACGGCGAGTTCACAACTGATGATCTTATGGCATCAAAGGCAGGGCTTAAGGACACCTTAATGCGTGTAACAGATACCCCAGAGGATATTGATGCATGGGGATACAGCCAGACTATTGCACCAAAATTCAAATCACCACAGGATATTGCAAATGAAATTGAGAATGTAACTTCTGAAGAGGTCAAAATAGCGGCAAAAAAAGTAACGCTCGACACAATATATATGCTGTCAGGGGAAGGTGGGGAAGAAAATGAATAATATAACAGAAATAAAAAATGAACTTCTCGGAGATAGTTATTTTAAAATAAAGCACCCGAGCGGGCTTACAATAATTGTTTTTGCAAAGCCGGATTACACATCCACATACGCAGTGTTTGGAACAAACTATGGTTCAATTGACACAGCGTTCAAGCTTAGTGAAAGCAAGGAGATTGTAAAAATACCAGAGGGTACAGCACACTTTCTTGAGCATAAATTGTTTGAAAGTGAGGAGCTGGATGCTTTTGCGCGTTATGCAAAAACAGGTGCTTCAGCCAACGCATACACCTCATTTGACAAGACCTGTTACCTGTTTTCCTGCTCGGGAAATTTCAGCGAGTCACTTGAAATTTTGCTTGACTTTGTCCAGCACCCATATTTTACAGAGCAGACAGTTGAAAAAGAGCAGGGCATTATCGGTCAAGAAATAAAAATGTATGAGGACGAGCCAGATTGGCAGGTTCTTTTCAATCTTTTAAAAATAATGTATCACAAGCATCCAGTAAGAATTGACATTGCTGGAACTGTTTCATCAATTTCACAGATAACCGACAAAACTCTGTATGACTGCTACAACACCTTCTATAACTTAAACAATATGGTGCTTGCAGTGGCGGGAAAAACAACGGCTGAGGAAGTGCTTGAAATTGCGGATAGACTCTTAAAGCCATCAAAGGAAATGAAGACAGAACGAACGGATTTTAACGAGCCTGCTGAAATAGTAGAAGATTATTATGAGCAAAAGCTTTCCGTTTCAATGCCACAATTCACACTGGGATTTAAAGAAACCTATTCAACACCGCTAAGAAATCTTAAGGAAAGAATTTGCACAAGCATTTTGTTAGAGCTTATTGCTGGAGATACCTCCCAGCTTTACAGTGATTTATTCTCGCAAGGGCTAATAAACACAACCTTTGGATATGAATATTTTACTGGATATGGATACTCAGCAGTTATTTTTTCTGGCGAGTCAGTGAATCCAAAGGAAGTAGCACTAAAAATCAAGCAGGAAATCAAAAAATTTAAGCAAAATGGAATTGATAAAACAGATTTTCAAAGAGTTCGTAAAAGTCTTTACGGACGAACAATAATGGGTTACAATGATGTAGATGGAATTGCAAATGAGCTTGTATCGTCCTATTTTGAGGGATATGAGCTGTTTGATGAAATTGATGTTTTCCAGTCAGTCACACTCGCAGATGTTGAGGAAAGATTTAAGCAGCAGATGGATGAAAGCAGAAGTGCATTGTCTGTAATATTTCCGGCATAAATTTATATTTGAGCGATAAATGCGAGAAAATGATTATTAAAAGCAAGGTAAGGGAGGACTAAATGAGTGATTATACAGTAGTCTATTTTGCAGGAATAGAAAAGGGTTTCAGTGTCCCTGCTGTTCTTGCAAAGTTCACGATATTTGGAATGGAACTTGAAATAAGATGGTACGGTATTCTCATTGCAATTGGATTTATAATTGCATTAATTGTGGCAACAAAGCTTGCTAAAAAAGGCAATATGAATATTGATAAGCTATATGATGCCGTAATTTATGGAACAATTTTTGCAATAATTGGAGCAAGGCTTTATTATGTTGCGTTTGAGTGGGATTACTATTCACAGCACCTCGGAGATATTTTGAAAATATACGAGGGCGGTCTTGCAATTTATGGTGGACTGATAGCAGCAGTGCTGGCGGCGATTGTTGTTTGCAAGATTAATAAAACCAGCATTTTAAAAACGCTTGATGTGGCATCTGTTGGATTTTTAATCGGACAAGGTGTCGGACGCTGGGGCAACTTTACAAATCAGGAGGCATTTGGAACAAATACAACCATGCCATGGGGTATGACCAGCGAAAAAATCACAAGCTATATAACACTGCACCAAGCAGAGTTCGAGGCAAATGGATTTGCTGTTGACCCGAGTGTTCCAGTTCATCCAACATTTTTGTATGAGTCAATTTGGTGTATTTTAGGAGCAATACTTCTCTATATCCTTTGCTCAAAATACAAGAAGTTTGACGGACAAATCATACTGAGTTATGGCGTATGGTATGGACTTGAAAGAGTAGTGGTTGAGGGGCTTCGCACAGATAGCCTTTATATCGCGTCAACAGGCATAAGAGTATCACAGGCGTTGTCTGGCGGTCTTGTAATCGTATGCCTTGGATTTTTAATTTATAATTTCATAAAAATAAAAAAGAACCCATTAATCCAAACAACGGGAGAAAACATTATTGAACAGGAGAGCGATGCTGATGGGAAAGATAATTGATGGACGAGTAGTGTCAGATATGATTAAGGACAGGGTTGCTTTGGACACAGCCAAGCTTGCAAAGCAGGGTATAAAGCCAAAACTTGTTGTTATAATTGTTGGAGATGACCAGGCTTCAAGAACATATGTAAACAACAAAAAGAAGTCATGCGAAAGAGTTGGGTTCGACTCTGTTGAATATGCACTTCCTGCAAGCACAACACAGGAAGAACTTTTAGGACTAATCGAAAAACTAAACAGGGACAAGAGCGTAAACGGTATCCTTTGCCAGCTTCCTGTTCCAAAACATATTAATGAAGAGGCTGTTATTTCAGCAATTTCTCCGCTCAAGGATGTTGATGCTTTTCATCCCGAAAATGTAGGGCATATAATGATTGGTGACTACAAATTCTTGCCTTGCACACCAGCAGGAGTAATGGAGCTTTTAAAGTCAGAAAACATAGATATTCAAGGCAAAAGCTGCGTAATAATTGGCAGAAGTAACATAGTCGGAAAACCAATGTCAATGCTCTTGCTTCAAAAGAATGGCACAGTTACAATTTGTCACTCCAAAACTCGTAATCTTAAAGAAATTACAAGAAGTGCTGATATCCTTGTTGTTGCAATCGGGATTGCAAAGTTCGTAACAGCAGATATGGTAAAGCCGGGTGCAGTTGTTATTGATGTAGGCATGGATAGAGATGAGAACAACAAGCTTTGCGGCGATGTTGATTTTGAAAGTGTAAGGGCAGTTGCCGATTACATAACTCCCGTTCCAGGCGGTGTAGGATTGATGACGGTAGCTATGCTTATGCAAAATACATTGACAGCAGCAAAACTGCAAAATAACATATTATAAATTAAAGTAAATGAAAGAGGTATAATTGTGGACAGAAAACTTTATAAAAGCAGCACAAACAAGATGCTTACAGGCGTTTGTGGAGGACTTGCAGAATATATAAATGCAGACCCAACAATAGTAAGAATTTTATATGTACTTATATCAATATTTTCCGCTGGATTTCCAGGTGTTTTGGTGTATATAATCCTTGCAGCGTTAATGCCAAATAAGGACTAAAAATATTTGACAAGGATTGTCAGATATGATATAATCCCATATGCCGCATATTATGGGCAGCCGATTTTCGGCGCTAAGTGAACGCTCTGTTCCGCCTTATGAATAGCGAGTCTTAATAAAAGGTAGGTTAAAAAATGTACGCAATCATCGAAACTGGCGGAAAGCAGTATAAAGTTTCAGCCGGTGACACCATCTACATCGAGAAGCTTGATGTTGAGGAAAACGCAAAAATTACTTTTGACAAAGTAATTGCAGTTGCTTCTGACGACGGTATCAAAGTTGGCGATCCTTATGTTAAGGGTGCTAAAGTTGCTGCAACAGCAATCAAAAACGGCAAAGGCAAGAAAATAGTCGTTTTCACTTACAAGTCAAAGAAAAATGAGAAGCGCAAAAAGGGACACAGACAACCATATACAAAGGTTGAAATCGCTTCAATAAAGGCATAAGCAAATGATTGTATTAAAAGTTTTCAAAACTCCATCGGGGCTTGTTACAGGATTTGAAGTCAACGGTCATTCGGGTTTTGGTGAGTCGGGCGAGGACATCGTCTGTGCTGCAGTTTCATCTGTGGCATATATGACAGCCAACACAATAACCGACATCATGAATGTTGACGCTAAAATCTCCGTAAAAGATGGGTATATGCGTCTTGAGCTTAAAAGAGCTGACGCAAAGTATGCACAGGAAATACTTAAGGGTTTTGAAGCACATATACAATGCTTGGCAGACGATTATCCAAAAAACATTAAGGTTAAATTCGGAGGTGTACGAAATGCTTAAAATAAATATTCAGTTATTTGCTCATAAAAAGGGAATGGGTTCAACCCGTAACGGACGCGACTCTGAGTCAAAAAGACTTGGCGTTAAGCGTGCTGACGGTCAGTTTGTTCTTTCAGGAAATATTCTTGTAAAACAGCGTGGAACTCATATTCATCCTGGCAACAATGTTGGCAGGGGTTCTGACGATACTTTGTTTGCTCTTATCGACGGCAAAGTTAAGTTCGAGCGTTTGGATAAAGACCGTAAAAAAGTTAGCGTTTACGCAGACGAGCAGTAATTAAAGTTACAAACTCAAACACCACAGTGATTAGCTGTGGTGTTTTTTGTGCTTCATGCCATGCAATAAATATCGTAAAGTAATTGTACAGCAAAGAAAGACCGCCACATCATAAATATGATAGGCGGTGTTTTTAGCTCTTGAAATTAGTTAACTATAATAAGTACAACAAGAAAAATTGCTAATCCAAGTTTTTATTAATCTCAAATAAAAGCAGATAAATGCACAAAATTTACAGCTCGGTTTCAACAGCGTAGCCGCTTGCAAGCGACTTTTTAACATCAATAATACGCTGATTAGATGAGCCACGAAACTTGACAGACAAAGACTTTTTGTCAATATCAAACTTTCCGTCAACCAAAAAATCAACTTCGTTAAGCAAGTCAAGCCAGTAGTTTTGGTTATTAGCACCATTAAAGAGCTGCTCAAAGGT
Source organism: Oscillospiraceae bacterium (assembly GCA_036654375.1). Lineage (GTDB taxonomy): Bacteria > Bacillota > Clostridia > Oscillospirales > Acutalibacteraceae > RZYX01. The sequence continues at coordinate 349,323 of JAVVSD010000001.1, read as the reverse complement.
CCAGCCTGAATAGGCCATTACATTAAGACCAATTTTATGGATCTCATGTGCAAGTTTAGACATTGCTTTTGCCTGTGCAAATGGCTCTCCGCCACTTAGCGTGATGCCTGCAAGCAACTTGTTTGCTTTTACGGCATCTAAAATGTTTTGCACGGTAGAATCATAGCCACCTGTAAAGTCGTGAGTTTGAGGGTTCTGACAGCCTTCGCAGTGATGTGGACATCCTTGGGCAAAAACGACAAGTCGCCAGCCCGGCCCGTCAACAATGGACTCTCTAATAACCCCAGCAAGTCTTAGATTAGTGTCCATTAGATTTGCTCAAACTCCCCGGCACCAGTTCCAATGGAATGTTTTACGCGGTCATTGACCTCCGCAAATTTTGCATCATTAAATCTATCGAGAGTACCAACAAGATAGCCGGTAATTCTTCTTATTCTTTCAAACTTAACGCCATCTCCAATTTTTTTGTTTTCCATTTCAAAAACTCCTTTATTTTAAAATTCTAAATTCTATTATTCTGTAACTGCTTCTTCAGGAATTTCTTCCGAAATAATTTCTGCTTTAATCTCTATATCGTCAATTGAATGAGTGACTTTGTCGGCCTCTTCCAAAAGATTTTCATCACAGCAGTGAACTTCGTCAAGCGAAAGGCCCTTAAGCTTGCGAAGAAGCTTTTCGTCAACGCCTTCGCCATCATGTCTTCCACAACGAGGACAAACATCACCGATGATTCCTGTATAGCCACAAACAGGATCTCTGTCCACAGGGTGGTTAACAGAGCCATAGCCCATGTTATTTTCTTTCATGCAACGAATGACAGCTTCAAAAGCTTCAAGGTTATCACATGGATCTCCGTCCATTTCAATATATGAAATATGACCGGCATTTGTAAGCTCATGGTATGGTGCTTCTATCTTGATTTTTTCAAATGCAGAAATAGGGTAGTAGACAGGAATATGAAATGAGTTTGTGTAGTATGCTCTGTCTGTAACTCCTGGGATTACACCAAATTTTTCTCTGTCTATTTTTACAAAGCGACCTGAAAGCCCCTCGGCAGGGGTTGCAAGCAAGCTAAAGTTAAGACCTGTCTTTTTACTCTCTGTATCCATTCTGTTACGCATATGAGCAATAATTTCAATTCCAAGGTTGCGTGCTTCTTGAGTTTCACCATGATGTGAGCCAAGAAGCGATTTTAGTGTTTCTGCAAGTCCGATAAATCCAACGGATAATGTGCCGTGTTTGAGGATATCACCAAGTTGGTCATCAAATCCAAGCTTATCTGAATCTAACCACAAACCTTGTCCCATAAGGAATGGATAGTTGCGAACTCTTTTCTTTGACTGAATATCAAGCCTGTCAAGTAATTGGTCAATAACAAGGTCCATCTTACGGTCCAAGTCCTCAAAAAACATATCAAGATTGCCATGAGCCTTAATAGCCAATCTTGGAAGATTGATAGAGGTAAAACTCAAATTGCCTCTACCAGCAACAACTTCCCTTGAAGGGTCATAAGTGTTGCCAATAACTCTTGTACGGCAACCCATGTATGCAACCTGTGTGTTGTAATCGTCCTCTTTAAAATACTGCTTGTTAAATGGCGAATCCATGAATGAAAAGTTAGGAAACAAACGCTTTGCAGAAACTCTGCAAGCAAGCTTAAATAAATCGTAGTTAGGGTCGCTGTGGTTATAGTTAATGCCTTCTTTTATGCGAAAAATATGAATTGGGAAAACAGGAGTTTCACCATTCCCAAGTCCTGATTCTGTAGCAAGAAGAACATTTTTAATAACAAGTCTGCCTTCAGGAGAAGTGTCTGTGCCATAGTTTATTGAGCTAAATGGAATCTGAGCACCTGCTCTTGAATGCATTGTGTTAAGGTTGTGAACCAAAGCCTCCATAGCCTGATATGTTGCACGGTCAGCTTCCTTGAGTGACTTTTTAAGTGCAAATTCCTGTGCCTTACTAACACACTCGGAAGAAAGATTATACTTGTTTATAAGCAAATCAGACTCAAAAGCCTGATAATTATTGTTGTTAGCAAGAACAGGAGAAACACCATGAATAGTTTCAACTTCTTTGCAAAGGTTCTTTGTTGCAGAAAGTGCATCGTCAAAGCCACAAAGAAGTTCAAGTGCCTTTGAAAGGTTGGCAACATAAATCTTGCGATAAGTTTTTGCAACTCCCTTTGCCATGCCAAAGTCAAAGTTTGGTATACTCTGTCCGCCATGCTGGTCGTTCTGGTTTGACTGAATAGCAATGCAGGCAAGTGCAGAATAGCTGGCAATATCGTTTGGCTCACGCAAAAATCCGTGTCCAGTTGAAAATCCACCATCAAAAAGCTTTATAATATCTATTTGGCAACAAGTGGTTGTGAGTGTAAGGAAATCGAGGTCATGAATGTGTATGTCACCATCATGATGAGCCTTTGAGTGTGCTGGTTTAAGAACATAAAGCTCGTTAAACTGCTTTGCACCCTCTGAGCCATATTTAAGCATAGTACCCATAGAGGTGTCGCCATCAATATTTGCGTTTTCACGCTTAATGTCGTTTTCTTTAGCGTCAACGAAGGTAAGACCTTCATAAATCTTCATAAGCCTTGTGTTCATCTCGCGGACTTTTGAACGCTCTGAACGATAAAGGATAAAAACTTTGGCAGTGCGAGCGTGTCCGTCTTCTATGAGAACCTTTTCAACGGTATCCTGAATTTCTTCAACGGATGGCTTTTCAATACCCTTATTTTCAATAAATTCAGCAACTTTTTTAGCTATGCCAAGAGAAACTTCATAGTCTTTTCCACCTGTTGCTTGTGCGGCCATGAATATGGCATTGGCAATTTTTTCAAGTGAGAATTCGACCTCACGACCATCTCTTTTGACAATAGTACTTATCATTACCTAACTCCTCCGAATACTGATTATATGTTTCACAACCATTTACAAGGAATGTTTCACGAACATACAATATCTTGTGTATCAGTTGCGCTGTAAATACTATTTTATAGCATATATTGGGATGTGTCAAGTTACAATATCAATAAAAATAGTGCAAATAATTTATCATATTGGATAATTTTAGGTAAAATAAAACAACAAAAAGGAATAATCGCACGAAAATACGATTATTCCTGACTAAACACAATATATAGTGGTAGGACTATTTTGATTCCTCAAGTAAAATCTCTTGAAGAGCCATTGCAACCTTGTCTTTATTTGATACAAGTCTATAAGCCAAGATGATTTTTTGCTCGTCAGAAGTCAAATCACAAACATATCTCGGCGATTCTTTTTTCTTGCTAATGTAGTAAGGTTCATCGGAATGAAGAACATTATCCTCTGACTCTTCAAAATCCAATAGGAAATTTGGTTCTACTTTGAATAACTTAGCTAATTTAATGAGCGTCGAAAAAGGAGGCTGACTCGTTCCCAGTTCGTAGTATGAATATGTTGAACGGTGAACTTGTAATGCATCTGCAACCTGTTGTTGAGATAAACCATGCATTTCTCTTAACGATCGTAATCTTTCAGAAAACATAACTTTAACCTCCTTATTTTTTTACACTCATTTTCTATACCATATTATTATACAACATTTTCCAACCTAATTATTTAAATAATAGAATATTTTTTAAGATAAATAATTAACAAATGTTGAACATACATTTAACAGATATAAAAAGACAGTAAAATTTTTTAGGGGATATTTGTTGATATTTACAAATATAATTATTTTTACCGACGAATTATATTATAATAAATATAGGATAAAAATCAAGGTGAAAAACTATCACTTAAGCCAAATCTACGACTTTTACACCCGAATAGTAGTGAGTTAAAATCTCTTTATAGTTGCTTCCTTGTCGTGACATATAATCAGACCCATATTGGCTAAGACCAACGCAGTGTCCGTAGCCAATCACATTAAAAATAAAGGTGTTATTTTTAAATTCAACAGTAAAGCAACTTGAACGCAGCGAAAAAGCTTTTCTCACCGTATTGCCATCAAAAGATTTACCGCCGATAGTTATAGATTTAACTACTCCAGCATCTGATACAACAGGCGAAGACACCCATGTTGACGCATCTGGTGACAGCGAAACACCCTCAAGTCCAGATGCAATTTGAGAAAACTGGTCAGTATTAAGAACAAGGGTGGAGGAATAATCTGGAGAAAGCCTGTCACCGGCACTGTTAGCAGACACAAGATATGGCACTTCTCCGCCCCAAACAACAGAAGCACTTTCAGTTTTGCCTGAGGAAATGGCATGATAAGCTGCTGTTATCAGTTCTCCGTTATATGTTATTACTTCTCCAAGCACAGATTTTACGGCAGACTCTATTTTAGAATAATAGGTTTCGTATTTATCGCCCCACTGATTTTTTAGTTGTTCTTTTGTTTTGTATCCCTGATGAATGGAGCAGTCGCTTGACAGATAAGCACCCTTAAGTGCCGGGTCAGCACTCTTAAGCTGATTATTTCTTGCGTTTACGGCATAGGTGTAGCAAGCAACTGCCTGAGCCTTAAGAGCTTCAACATGGTATGTAACTGGCATTTCACACGCAACAGCACCACAAATATATTCAAGCTCGCTCAATTCAACAACATCATTAGTGCCTGCAATAAGAATTTTAAAAGTACCAGTTTTAGCTGATTTTTTATTATTATCTGCCTGTCCGTCAGAATCATGTAATTTATCAGTTATTTGAGAAAATTTACCATCCCAGCTAAGATTTGAACTTAACGAAACAAGTGGAGTAATCACCATTATTAGTGCAAGAAAAAGACACAAAATCCCGAATGCTCTCAAAGCTTATCACCGTCCTGTTTATCTTGACTTTAAAGAACCATTGTTATAAAATATAGTGAAATATTTAAAAAGGTGTGAACATTGTGATTGCTTATATTTCACCTATCTCAAACGAGTCCCTTACAAGCTTATGTGAAGAACTTAAAAAAAAGAACCCAATTAATGCAAATGACTTTGAAAGATATGCTGTAAAAAGAGGTCTTAGAAATGCAGATGGAACAGGAGTTATGGCGGGTCTTACACGCATTTGTAGCGTAGAAGGCTACTTCGTAAGCGATGGAGAACGAATACCAACTCTTGGAAGGCTTATTTACAGAGGAATAGATGTTGAGGAAATTGTACAAAACTGTATGTCGGATAATCGATTTGGATTTGAAGAGGTCACATGGCTTTTGCTTTTTGGGTCACTTCCAACAAAGGCACAGCTGGACGCCTTTACAGATGTTATGGCACAGTGTAGGCAGTTGCCAGAGGATTTCGTTGAGAATATGATAATCAAGTCCCCATCAAAAAATATAATGAACAAAATGGAGCGTTCGGTACTTTCGCTTTATTCATATGATGAAAATCCAGAGGATACTTCTCTTGAAAATGTTCTAAGGCAGTCACTTCAGCTAATCGCACAGCTTCCAACAATAATGTCTTATGCCTATCAGATAAAGCGTCGTTATTATGACAAGGACAGTATGTATATTCATCAGATAGACGGCTCATATGGCACAGCACAAAGCATACTAAACTTTCTGCGTGAAGATAGAAAATTTACAGATGAAGAGGCAAAGCTTCTTGACTTGTGCCTAATACTTCATGCTGAGCATGGTGGCGGTAACAATTCAACATTTGTAACCAGAGCCTTGACTTCAAGCGGAACAGACACATACTCTGCAATTGCGGGTGGTATTGGTGCATTAAAAGGACATCTCCATGGCGGTGCAAACATAAAGGTCACCCAAATGGTTGAAAATATCAAGGCAAATATCAAGGATATTACAGACGAGGGTCAGGTTGCAGACTATTTGACAAAAATAATTCAAAAGAGTGCAAACGATAAAACAGGGCTTGTCTATGGAATGGGACACGCTGTTTACACCTTATCAGACCCAAGAGCAGTGTTGCTAAAACAAAAGGCAAAAGAGTTTTCAAAAGGCACAGAATTTGAAGATGAATACAAGCTGCTTGAACTAATAGAAAGACTAACCCCAATAGCACTTCAAAAGGAAAAGGGAGATAACAAGCGTATCTGTGCAAATGTTGACCTTTACTCAGGTCTTATTTATAAGCTTCTAAGAATACCAGAGGAAATTTTCACTCCTCTTTTTGCGGCGGCAAGAGTCGTTGGCTGGTCTGCACACAGAATAGAAGAATTGACAACAGGTGGTCGTATCATGCGTCCAGCGTATAAGAGTGTGTCACTTCCGCATAAATATATTGCAATAAATGACAGGATAGTTGAAGCAGATATGACCGAACAATATATCCCAACCGAAGAGCGACTATAACTTTTCAAAGAAACGGTGATTTAAATGAAGATAAACGGACGAGTTAAAAATCTTGCTCCAAGCTCATTGTTACTTATAATGGCTGTTGCAGCTCTCGTTGCAGTTCCGCTCAGAACATACCAACTTGTAAATATAATTGAGCCAACAACAGGTTTCTTTGCAATATATGACATTTCAATTGTCATACTCTATGCTGTGCTTGTTGTTGCCTGTTTAATGTTGTACCTTTTCTCCTATCTCAGTGGAGTAATGCCAAGTCCTGAACTGCCGGAAAAGAAAAATGTTTTTTTAGGAATAGTAATAGCATTTTTCACAGTATCACTTCTCTTTGACGCTGTTGTCCAGATAGATACCTTCACACAAATTTACAACGATTTTGATGCAACAAAGGTTCGCCTAATAGATTATTTTATAAAATCGGGTGGAATGGCAGCGGCAGTCCAGTCGCTATTTGGAGTGTTGTCAGCAGTCTATTTTTCAATTTTAGCAGCATCTTTTTTCAAAGGCAAAAAGTTCTATGAATCAAACCGACTACTTGCACTATCTCCAATAATATGGGGACTTTGCAGGATAATACAGAGATTTATCGAGCCGATTAGTTTTAAAAATGTATCCGAGCTTTTGCTGCAAATGCTTATGCTCGTTTTCATGCTTATATTCTTCTTGTCCTTGGCAAGAATAGCATCAAATGTAAATTGCGAAAAAAGCACGCGAGTTTTATTTTCTTCAGGTTTATGTGCAGCACTTCTTGCATTTACAACTGCGGTGCCTTCTGCCATTGTAATGGTAATGGGTAAGTCCAAGCTCCTTTACTCACAATTTCCAATAACCTTTGCAGACATTTTTGTAGCAGTATTTATTGTAGTGCTTTTGCTGGACACAATGCCAACAAAATCTGAAATTGAGCAGATGAGCAAGCCAGATGTCGAGCTTGTTGAGCAGACTGAGGAAGAACTGGAAGAGCCACAAGAGCCACAAGAACCACAAGAACCCGAAACACCTGAAGAGGTGAAATAAATGAAGCTGTTAATAGCAATAGTCAACAAGGATGACACAAACAAAGTGTCAGACGGGCTTATGGATGCAGGATTTATCATTACAAAGCTTGCAACAACAGGCGGATTCTTAAGGTCTGGCAACACAACAATGATAATGGGCGTGAGCGATGAAAAGCTTGATGAAGCACTTAATATTATAAAAAGCAACAGCCAGAAACGAACAGTGGATATGGCCATTACAAACCCAGCGTTTGTCAGTGAAATATTTATTCAGCAAACAACGCAGATAACTGTAGGCGGTGCTACTGTCTTTGTACTGGATGTGGACAAGTTCTATAAGCTTTAATAGCAAACGGAGGAAAGCCAATGTTTTTTGCCGACGGATACAACGCCGAGCTTTTAAATAATCTGTCGGTGCTACTTGAAAGTGGCCGTATTCCACACGCAATAATACTTGACGGTGGAACAGAGCAACAACGACAAATACTTGCAAAAAAACTTGCAGGTGCAATCATTTGCACAGGCAAAGAAAATGAAAAGCCATGTGGCAAATGTGTGGCTTGTAAAAAAGCAATTGCAGACTCTCACCCCGACATAATAACGGTCGAGGCGGAGGAGAAGAAAAAGACAATATCAATCGAAATTATCAGAAAAATGCGTGATGATGCATATGTTTTGCCAAACGAGGCAAACAAAAAAATATATATTATCAAACAGGCTCAAACCATGCAGCCGTATGCACAAAACGCACTCCTAAAGGTTTTGGAAGAGCCACCAAAATATGCGTCGTTCATTCTTCTTTGTGAATATCACACAGAGCTTTTGCCAACAGTTCTTTCACGCTGTGTAGTTTTCAATATTGAAGAATCGGCACAAAATGAATCGACAGAACAAGGCAAGGAAACGGAGCTTGCACAGAAAATTTCAGCCGCATTGGCAGAAAAAAGTGAATTTGACCTTTTAATGCTTACAGCAGAGTTTGAAAAAAACGCAGACCTTTTGCAGGCGTGTCTTGTAAGCTTAGAGCTTATATTAAGAGATGCGATGGTACTTGCAGCTGGTGGGAATAAATGTATTTCAAGCAGTAAAAGCAGTGCGGAATTAATTGCAAGGTGCATTGAAAAAGAACAGATAATAAAGCTGATAGAAGCTAACAGAATAATCATTTCTCAGTCGCAACAGCACGCTAACAACAACTTGACAATAACTCGGTTATGCAGTACGCTGATACAAGCTGTACAAAACCGATGATACGGAGGAAATATATGGCAGAGGTAGTTGGAGTCAGATTTAAAGAAGTCGGAAAAGTATATTACTTTGAACCGAATGGAATAGAGTGCAAAAAAGGTGATACTGTAGTAGTAGAAACCTCCAGAGGTATTGAGTGCGGAGAAATCGCAATGGAGAATAAGCTGGTTGAGGACGAGCAAATAGCTAATCCGTTAAAGCCAGTGTTGAGAAGAACAACTCCAGATGACCTTAAAATTGCACAAGAAAACAAAGTTAAGGAAAAAGAAGCTTTTAAAATATGTGAGCAAAAGATTGAAAAACATAATATCGACATGAAGCTTATTGATGTCGAATACACATTTGACGGTGGCAAAATCCTTTTCTACTTCACAGCAGATGGAAGAGTAGATTTCAGAGAGCTTGTAAAAGACCTTGCAAGCGTTTTTAGAACAAGGATAGAGCTTAGACAAATTGGTGTCAGAGATGAGTCAAAAATGCTTGGCGGGCTTGGGATTTGTGGAAGGGCATTCTGTTGCAACACATTTCTTGGCGAGTTCCAGCCGGTTTCAATAAAAATGGCAAAGGAGCAGGGGCTTTCACTTAATCCTGTTAAAATTAGCGGAACCTGTGGAAGGCTTATGTGTTGCCTAAAATATGAGCAGGAAGCATATGAGCATTTGCTGAAAATAACCCCTAAAAATGGAGCAATTGTTGAAACATCAGAGGGTAAAGGTCTTGTCCTTGACAGCAACATAATAACAGGAACATTAAAAATAAGGCTTGATAAAAACCCTGATGCAGCACCGATAATTCTTAACAGGAAACAGGTTAGAGTTGTTAAAGATGCACAAATAAGGGTTGCTAAGGAAGAACTTGAGGCTCTTAAGTCTATTGAAGGAAATTAATTTTAATACAACAACCTCTTTATGAATATATTTATGAAGGGGTGTTTTTTTGTTTGCAGTGTTGCAAATAAACCAGAGTGACAAGGGAATACTTGCATTAATGAAAAATACATTTTCTAAATCCAAAATTGAGGTTAAAAGAGTTAGGATTTCAGGTGCACAACCATTTTTTGTAATATCCACAACGCAAAAAGGAAAAAGAATCAATTGGAGTGAGTTGGAGCAAATTTTGGGGCGCCTTTCTGGAAAATTGATTTTGCCAAATGGCTTAACACCACCCGTTGACAGCAATGTAAAGCAAATCGACATTACAGATGAATTGCCAGCAAAAATGCTTTTTAATACGGCGATAGAAATATCGAAGCTGAGCGCTTTGCCGTCACAGAATCAAAAAATAACGGTGGTGGATAAGACAGGTGTCTACCTTGACCAGATAGAAAATCTGGTCAAACACGCAGCGGTTGTAAGAGTGATAACAGACAAAATAAATCACTATGAAGATGTTGCACAGGATATATTGTGTGATTGGGGAGCATCAATATCGGTTTCAAGAGATTTTCGAATTGCACTAAAAAGCGATATTATAATTTCTCCATTTGAACAGATAACGGGAACAGAAGCGTTGGTGCTTTCAACAAGTGCATGTAAAGTATTAACTCCCAAAACCGCACTAAGCAATAGGGTTTCATTGCCAAAAGAGTTCAAAGAGTTTTTGCCGGCAGGCATAGATGAGCATGACTTCGCCTGTACGCTTTTTGACTCCTGCAAGCTCAAAAGTTTAGCAGAGCATAACTTTGAAAAAATGCTTTTTTGCGGAGAAGAGAAAGATGTGCAAAAAATTGCGCTGGCGTTATAATAACAAACGGTATAAATGCTTGACATCGATAGTTTGTTTCTCTATAATAGTACGGGTATAGTGTCACCTAATTGAAAGGATGAGATTTATGGCTCAGGAAATTTTACTGACAAGTGCAGGACTAAGTGAATTGCAGGTGGAGCTTGAACAACTTAAAACCGTCGGCAGAAAAGATGTCGCGGAAAAAATAAAAGTTGCGTTGTCTTTCGGAGACCTTTCTGAAAACAGCGAGTACGACGAGGCAAAGAGTGAGCAGGGAAAGCTGGAGTCGCGTATAAACGAAATTGAGGCAATGCTTCAAAATGTTAAAATACTTGATGAAGATGCTCTTAACACCGATATTGTCAATATCGGCTCAAAGATAAAGGTTAAGGATATCGAGTACAACGATATAATGAGTTATCAGATTGTCGGTTTTGCACAGGCTGACCCGGAAAAAGGAAAAATTTCCGATGAGGCGCCAGTTGGCAAAGCTTTGCTTGGTCACACCGTAGGCGATACGGTAGAGGTTGAAGTTCCCGCAGGAAAGCTTTTGTTTGAGATTATTGAAATATCAAAGTGAGTTTAGTGTGCGGGCTGAGATTTTTCAGCCCGTATTTTTTTTAATTAATGTAAAGGGGTGCCAGTATGTCAGAGGATATGAATACCAAGGCAACACAAGAAAATGTTGAAGTTGAACAGGAACAGGATGTTAACAGTCTTCGTCAGATAAGAGTGGACAAGCTTAAAGCTCTTCAGGAGTCAGGAAATGACCCGTTTAATATAACAACTGCAAAGCAAACCATAACAGCAAATGAAATTGTTGAACGCTTTGACGAGCTTGAACAGAAAGAAGTCTATATTTGTGGACGCATAATGACTTGGCGTGACATGGGTAAGGCAAATTTCATAGATGTTCACGACCGTTCGGGCAGAATGCAGGTTTATGTAAGAATTAACGACATAGGCGAGGATTGCTATGCCGAGTTCAAAAAATGGGATATCGGGGACATAGTTGAGATAAAGGGATTTGTTTTCCGCACACGCAGGGGCGAAATCTCTGTTCATGCACTGGAGATAAAGCTTTTGTCAAAATCACTTTTGCCATTGCCTGAAAAGTTTCATGGACTGAAGGATACAGACACTCGTTATCGTCAGCGTTATCTCGATTTAATAGTAAATCCAGAGGTAAAGGAAGCTTTTGTTAAGCGTAGCAAAATAATTTCATCAATGCGTCAGTACTTAGACAGCATTGGATATATAGAAGTCGAAACACCAATGCTCAACACCATTCCAGGAGGAGCAACAGCAAGACCATTCACAACCCATCACAATTCACTCAACCTTGATATGTATATGCGTATTGCGCCAGAGCTTTATTTAAAAAGACTTATCGTTGGCGGGATGGAAAGAGTTTATGAGCTTGGAAGACAGTTTAGAAATGAGGGAATGGATGTAAAGCATAATCCAGAATTCACAACAATTGAGCTGTATGAAGCATACACAGACTATTATGGAATGATGGATATTACAGAAGCTCTCATAAGAAATGCAGCACAGCAGGCATGCGGAACACTCAAAGTAAACTATCAGGGTATTGAGGTTGACCTTGAATCTCAGTTTGAAAGACTTACAATGGTTGACGCTGTAAAAAAATATAGCAATGTTGACTTTGCAGAGTTCATGGGCGACAATGATAAAGCAAGAGAAGTTGCAAAACAGCTTGGACTTGAAATCAAAAAAGATGCCAGTTGGGGTGACATACTTAACGAGGCATTTGAGGAGAAGGTTGAGGAGCATCTTATTCAGCCAACCTTCATAATGGACTATCCTGTTGAGGTTTCTCCGCTAACAAAGCGTAAACCGGATATGCCACAGCTTACAGAACGCTTTGAGCTGTTCATAACATCAAGGGAATTTGCAAACGCATATTCAGAGCTTAATGACCCAATCGACCAGATGGAGCGCTTTAAGCACCAGCTTGAGCTTCGCGAGGCTGGAGATGACGAGGCAAATATGCTTGACGATGATTTTGTAAAATCACTCGAATATGGTATGCCGCCAACAGGCGGAATGGGCATGGGAATTGACAGGCTTGCAATGCTTTTGACAGACAGTGCATCAATTCGTGATGTGTTGCTGTTCCCAACGATGAAGCCAATTGCAAAGGCTTCTCAAGAGCAGGAAACAGCTGAATAACAAAACAATATTACAACCCTCATCTTATAACCAAGGTGGGGGTTGCTTTTAAAATTGCAACTCAATAAAAATGCAAATCAACAAGCCTATTTTGGCAGAGGCACAGGAAGGGGGTCAAGGGGGAAACAAAATAGCGGATAACATTTTGGTTTCACCCTTGTCGCATTTCT
>JAVVSD010000001.1:2192-336583 GCA_036654375.1 Oscillospiraceae bacterium | reverse complement strand
CATTTCTTTGGTTCGTTTCTTTGGCGAGCAAAGAAATGAACAAACATCCCGTTGCCCGATAAAGCAAATTGACAAATTGCAAAATACAAATAGAAAATTTTGGCATATTGTTTTTTTGTGCCAAAGCCTCTAAAATAGTACTATTAAAACATATAAGGATGATAACTTTGAAGAAGTACACAACAGTAATTTTTGACCTTGACGGAACATTGCTAAACACTCTTGATGATTTGCGGTTCAGTGTTAATTATGCACTTGAAAGGTTTGGTATGCCACAGAGAACGATGGACGAAATAAGAGCATTTGTTGGCAATGGAGTTCTTCGTCTGATAGAGCTTGCAGTCCCACAAGGATTGCAAAATCCGCAATTTGAGCAGGTGTTTGAAGCGTTCAAGGAGCATTATTCACAGCATTGTAATGACCAGACCAAACCATATGAGGGTACTTTGGAACTTATAAAGGACCTTGCTGAAAATGGATATAAGCTTGCAATTGTTTCAAACAAATACTATGATGCAGTTGTTGAACTTAACAAGCTTTATTTTTCAGAATACATTTCAGTTGCGATAGGAGAAAAAGAAGGAATAAGGAAAAAACCTGCACCAGATACTGTTCAGACGGCTCTTGCAATGCTCGACAGCACAGAGGAGGAATCAGTTTATATAGGCGATTCCGAGGTTGACATTCAAACCGCCAAAAATTCAGGGCTTGATTGTATAAGTGTTTCATGGGGATTTCGTGAGCCAAACTTTCTTAAAGAAAATGGTGCAACAATAATAGTTGACACACCAACAATGGTATCAAACATATTAAAATAAATTGTTGATTTTGCCATCGATTTTTCGGTGGCTTTTTGCTTATTGCGTGTTTAATACACAAAAATAAAAACAAAAACTTGCTATTAAATAATACAGTAATACAAACAGATAATAAAAAATATAAATATATTGTGGGGCAGTGAAAACTTGTAAAAATTGGGCTTTAATAGTATAATATACCAACATATAAAAAATGGGGGTTACAAGAAATTGAAAATTTCTGTGGCACTTGCTGCCTATAATGGGGAAAAGTATATAGAACAGCAGATAAATTCAATTTTAAGTCAAATAAGAATGGACGATGAAATAATCGTTTCAGACGACAATCCAAACTCGCCAATGTCCAGTCTTGTAAAGCAAATTGCAGAGTCAGATTCAAGGATAAAATATATCGAAGGACCTTCACAAGGAGTAATAAAAAACTTTGAAAATGCAATAAGTCACGCAACTGGTGATGTAATATTTTTGTGTGACCAGGACGATGTGTGGGTTGATGATAAAGTCCTTTATGTTATGAGGGAAATAGAAGGCGGAGCAGACCTTGTGCTGCATGATGCTATTGTGACAGATGCAGAGCTTAACCCAACTTGCAACTCTGTTTTTGAAAAGAACAGGACAAAACCAGGACTCATAAAAAATATTATCAAAAATTCATATATGGGTTGTTGTATGGCATTTAGGTCGGAGCTTAAGTCAGATATTCTTCCGTTTCCAGCGAATCTGCCGATGCATGACCAGTGGATTGGGCTAATAGCACAAAAGAAATATAAAGTTAAAATAATAGATAAACCGCTTATTTTATATCGTATTCATGGAAATAATGTAACAGGCGGGAAAGCAAAGTTATCAACAAAAGTAAAATGGCGAATTAATATTTGCAAAAATATCATAAGAAAGTAAGAGGAACAACTATGAGCAAAAAGGTTTCAGCCTGCATAGTTACTTACAACAACATAAATTATATAGGCAAAACAGTCGGCACGCTTCTAAGATTTACACAAGGTGTAGATTTTACTCTGTATGTTGTGGATAATGGCTCAACAGACGGGACTTTAGAGTTTCTGGAGCAGGAATATACCTCAGAAGAAAGGCTCAAGATAATAAAAACAGGTGAAAATACTGGCTTTGGCGTGGGACACAACAGAATTCTTAACATAATTGATTCAGATTATCATATAGTTGTAAATCCAGATATTATAATTGCTGATGATGTAGTAGAAAAAATGGCAAACTATATGGAAGAACATAAAGATATTGACTTGCTCTCACCGCAAATATGCTTTCCAGACGGAAGGCGACAGATGCTGGGTAAACTCAACCCAAAGTTTAAATATCTTTTTGCAAGCAGGCTAAGAAACGAAGAAAAGCCAAGCAAATTGCTTCAAGAATACACGATGATGAATCAGGACTGGTCAAAGCCGTTTGATATTGAAAATGCTTCAGGCTGCTTCATGTTTTTCAGAACTTCGGCATTCAAAAGGCTTGGCGGGTTTGATGAGCGGTACTTTATGTATTTTGAGGACTGCGACATAACAAGAGAGATAAATAAAACATCAAGAACAATGCTGTTTCCTGACGCGATTGTCTACCATGTCTGGGGCAGAGATAGCAAACGAAACTTTAAATTGATGTTTATTCATATAAAATCAATGTTTAGCTATTTTTGGAAGTGGCGGAGGTAAAAAGACAGATGACAGAAGTTGCAAAAAAAAGTGCTGAACCCAAAAAGAAGTATTTTAAAAATTTCTTAAAATACCGCTTTTTGCTGGGAGAGCTAATAAAAAAGAATATAAAGCTTCAGTATCGCAATTCAATTTTAGGAGTGTTTTGGACATTTTTACAGCCACTTTTGACAATGATTGTCTTGGTGCTTGTTTTTGGACAAGTTTTCGGAAAAGATAATGCAAGTGTGCTAAATTACCCAACCTATCTCCTCTGCGGAAGGCTTATCTATGAGTTCTATACGCAGGCAACCAAAAAGGCAATGCGTTCAATTCTTGGAAATGCAACAATTGTAAAAAAAGTGTATGTACCAAAATATATTTATCCATTGTCAAATATAATTTCAACCTTTGTAACTTTTTTGATTTCTCTAAGCGTTCTGGCAGTTGTAATGGGATATTTCATGATTTTCACGCAAACACCAATGAAATTAACACCGTATGTTTTCCTTGCAGTTGTTCCGGTGATGATATTATTTATTCTTTGCATGGGTATTGGAATGTTACTGGCAACACTTGAGGTATTTTTCAGGGATATTGAATATCTTTACGATGTATTTTGTATGTTGCTTTTCTATATGACACCAATATTCTACAGTGTTGACCAGATGCATTTAAGCCCTTTTATGCAGGGCGTTTTAATGGCAAATCCCCTGTATTCCTTAGTTTCGATGTTCAGAAGCTGTGTGCTGTTTGGAGAGATGTGGAACTGGAATTGGTTCTACTATTCATTGGGAATCAGCATATTCTTCTTGCTACTCGGATTTTTTGCATTCTATAAAAAGCAAGACAAGTTTATTCTTCACATATAAGCGTTAGGGAGGGCTTTGTTTGGCAGAACCAGTAATAGTTGTTGAGAATGTTGGAATGATGTTTAATCTTAACAATGAAAAAATTGATAATATAAAAGAATACACAATAAAGTTGCTTCAGGGAAAGTTGCACTACAATTCATTTTGGGCTTTAAAAGATATTAGCTTTTCTGCGGAAAAAGGTGACAGGCTCGGAGTAATGGGGCTTAATGGAGCAGGCAAAAGCACCTTGCTTAAGGTTATTGCGGGAGTAATGAAGCCAACTGAAGGCTCAGTTAAAGTCAAGGGTGTCATAGCACCAATGATTGAGCTTGGAGCAGGCTTTGACCCAAACTATACAGGGGCTGAAAACATCTTTTTATATGGGGCAACAATGGGATATCCAAGGAAATTTATTCAGTCAAAGTATGACGAAATAGTTGAATTTTCCGAGCTTAAAGAGTTTATTGATGTTCCACTAAAAAATTATTCTTCAGGAATGAAAGCAAGGTTGGGTTTTGCAATTGCAACAGCCGTAGCACCAGAGGTCCTCATTCTGGACGAGGTTCTTTCTGTTGGTGATGCAAAATTCAAAAAAAAGAGCGAGGCAAAGCTTCGTGGAATGATAGATACTGGCATTACAGTGCTTTTTGTTTCACACAATACAGAGCAGGTAAGAAAAATTTGTAACAAGGCGATAATTCTTCAAAAAGGGCAGATAATTGCCAGTGGAACAGCAGACGAAGTATGCGATAAATATACAGAAATGATTAAAAAATAGGGAGGTATGCACTTATGGTATTCGCAGTTGTATTGGCTGGTGGAAAGGGAAGCAGAATGGGCAACTCTGACACGCCAAAGCAGTTTTTAATGCTTGGCAAAAGCCCAATCATTATCCAAACGGTAGAAAAATTCTATATAAACCCCAAATTTGAAAAGGTTATAGTCCTCTGTCCTGAGCAGTGGGTATCACACACAAGCAATATGCTTTGCAAATCTATATCGGACGATAGCAGAGTAACAGTTATAAAAGGTGGAAGTACAAGAAACGAAACACTTTATAACGCAATTAAATATATCGAAGAGAACTATGGGATTGATGACGATACAATAATAGTCACACATGACGCGGTGCGTCCTTTTGTTACACACAGGATAATTGAGGAAAACATTCAGGCGGCGATGGAGTTTGGAGCGTGTGACACCGTTATTCCTGCAACCGACACAATTGTTCAAAGTAATGATGGAACAACAATAAATAGTGTTCCAAATAGGTCCGAGCTGTTTCAAGGTCAGACTCCACAGTCTTTTAAGGCAAAAAGGCTCAAGGAGCTTTATGAGAGCTTGACAGATGATGAAAAGGACATAATGACAGATGCCTGCAAAATTTTTGCAATTAAGGGTGAGCCAGTACATCTTGTGCAGGGCGAAGTCTTTAACATGAAGATAACCTATCCGTTTGATTTAAGAGTCGCACAGACGATGATAGAAGGAGCAATAACTAATGATTAGTGCGGTATATCAGCTTACGGCACCACGAATGATAGAAACAACATACACAGAGATTGACATCTCATGTGGTGATGTTTTAGTGCGTCCGCTTTATCTGGCAATTTGCAAGGCAGATCAACGCTATTATCAGGGAACCCGTTCGCAGGCGGTACTTAAGCAGAAGCTTCCAATGGCACTTATACATGAATGTATGGCACAGGTTGTGTATGATCCTAAAGGTGAGTTCAAGCCAGGTGACAAGGTCATTGCAATTCCAAATACACCCACAAAGAACGATGATGTTATAGCAGAAAACTACAGATATTCAAGCTATTTCCGTTCAAGTGGTCACAATGGATTTTTGCAGGACTATGTTCTTATGCCGCATGACCGAATAGTTAAAATAAGTAATGATGTTGACCCTTGTGTTGCAGCATTTACAGAGCTTGTAAGTGTAAGTATGCATATAATTACACGATTTGAATCAATATCTCACAGCCGAAGAGATAAGATAGGAATTTGGGGCGATGGCAATCTTGGATTTATAACTTCGGTGCTGTTAAAGTATGTTTTTCCTGAGTCAAAGCTCTTTGTCTTTGGCACAAACCATGACAAGCTATCATACTTTACATTCGCTGACGAAACATATGATGTATCTGAGGTGCCATCTGATTTAGCTATCGATCACGCATTTGAATGTGTTGGTGGAACAGGCGCACAAAGTGCAATAAATCAGATAATAGACCACATAAATCCTGAGGGAACAATAGCACTTACAGGTGTTTCTGAGAATTTTGTGGATATTAATACAAGAATGGTTCTTGAAAAAGGTTTGAGGATGTTTGGAAGCAGCAGAAGCGGGAGAACTGATTTCGAAAGGACAGTAAAGTTATACGAAAACCATCCGCAGGCTGTAAAGTACTTCGAAAATCTTATTGGTGATGTAATAACCGTAAGAAGTATTAACGATATCCACCGAGCATTTGACCTTGATGTAAATAGAAGGATAGGAAAAACTATATTGAAATGGGAAAAATAAGATATGAAAAGATTCTTTTTTGTTTTGTATTCAATATTCTTTAATATTTATAAACTCTTTGGAGTAAGAAGCGACAGCGTTGTGCTTGTTTCAATGCACAATGCGTCGTTTAACGACAGTTTGGGCTATATACGGCAGCAAGCAGAATTAAGGGGGCTTAAAACAACTCTTATAACTCGCAAGGATATTGAACTTGTGAGGGGAAAAGGCATAAAGCAGTTTATAAGCTCAGTTGGAAGAGCCTTAAGATTTTTCACGGTTTCGTCAAGTCACCTTGCAAGAGCAAAATACATATTTTTGAATGACACATTTATGCCGCTTGCCTATGCAAAGCCAAACAAAAAGACAGTGATTGTTCAGCTTTGGCACGCACAGGGAGCATTTAAAAAGTTTGGGCTTGACATTGAACTGCCAAAGACGATAAGAAAACGAGAAAAAAAGGCAAACAGCAGGCTAACATTTGTTGTATGCTCGTCAGTTTTGGTAGAGCAAATTTATGCAAACGCTTTTGGCGTTTCTTGCGACCAAGTGCTTCCGCTTGGCTCACCGTCAACAGATTATTTTTTTGAAAATCATGATATAGAAGCGATACGAGCAGGGTTTGACGAAAAATATCCGCAGTGTAAAGGTAAAAAATTGTTGCTCTATGCACCGACTTTTAGAGAAAACAAGGGTAAAGATGCAGAGCTTCTTAACAGTTTTAATGCAAAATGTGTTGAGGAGGCACTTGGCGGGGAATATTCTGTTTTAATAAGACTACACCCACAGGTTCATAGCGACAACTCAAGTATAGATAGGGCAACAGATGTCACAGATTATGAAAATATTAATGAACTGTGCCTTATTTGTGATATGCTTATAACCGACTATTCATCAGTTTGCATGGACTTTTCAATTCAGAAAAAGCCAATGCTCTTTTATGCTTTTGACTTGGAAGAATATGAACAAAATAGAGATTTCTATTTTGAATATGAAAGTTATGTTCCGGGAAAAGTTGCAAAGTCAATGCCAGAGCTTTTAGAGATTCTTAAAAGCGGTGATTTTGCTGTTGAAAAAAACAGGGGATTCAGAGAATTCAATTTCGGAGATATAGATGGCACGGCAAGCAAAAAGGTTGCAGATGCCATATTAATGCAAAAGTAATCGGGTAATTATATGGAAGGTTTCGCACTTTTTAAAGTGGCAGCATTTTTAATCTCAATTTCAATGATTGGTTTGCCATCAAAGGTCAAAAAGCTTGAACAGCAAGTAAAAAAGCAAAGTGAAAAATGAGCAACATAAATGGCAAAAATGTTTGAAGATTTGAAGTGGAAAAGCTGTAAAATAACATTTTAAAGTGGAATTTAGTCACTTACATATAAAGTTCAAAACATTAAAATTCATATGGTTTAAAGATAAATTATCGCCCTATTTGCAAAGTATAATTTTCATAAAAAGTTGGTAAAAATTATCCCATACTTTTAAAAAAATCGTCCAAACACTATTGACAATATATATTATAAAAGTGTATAATACCACTTGCGTTGGTGCGGAATTGTGTAATGGTAGCACGGCAGACTCTGACTCTGTTTGTGAGGGTTCAAGTCCTTCTTCCGCAGCCAAGTTTAAATCCTTGATAAACCGCATAACTGCGTTGTTTATCAAGGATTTTTTATTTAATATCAATGGCTAAATTAGTCGGAATTATGCTGAAATGAGGTCAACAATTGGTCAACAATGCTATGTCAAGTCAACAGAAATTCAACAAAAAACACCACCACAAATAGTGATGGAGGGGTTAAGTATTCTATTAATCCTAATTTTGAAGAAAAACATGACGAATGGGATAAAAATAAGGCTGGTTTTGCTTTTTAAATATTGGTACTACATCAAAAGTATTACAAAGTGTTGTAGACAATGATAATATTCCAATATCCTATATATATTAATCCAAACGGAAGAGCGTATTTATGCAACAATGAAATCAAATCAGCACATATTAAGAGCATATATGGAAGGGATAATATAGTAAACTATTTCAATAAAGCAAATGATGATGACCGTATTTTATATTTCAATAAAAAAAGAAGCTACCTATAATTAGATAGCTTCGATTCCACTATTAATCAAACTGCGCGTGTAACCTTGCCTGAGCGTAAGCAACGAGTGCAGACGTGCACTCTACGCGGAGACCCATCAACAACTGCTTTAACTCTTTTTATGTTGGGCTTCCAAGTTCTGTTTGATCGTCTGTGAGAGTGGGAAACAGCAATTCCGAAGGAAACATCCTTATCACAGAATTCGCATTTTGCCATTTTGTCAGCACCTCCTTTTCAAATACAACAGAGATATTTTATCAAACTTATCGATAAAAAGCAAGCCTTTTTTAAATTATATAAAATTTTCATTTTACTATTGCAATTTTAAAACCCATAATATATAATTAACCCATAGCGAACATTTGTACTATTGATAAATTGTTTTATACGGAGGTAATAGAAAGTGGCAGATAATAAAAAGAAAGCATTGGATACAGCCCTTGCACAGATTGAGAAGAAATATGGCAAAGGTGCAATCATGCGTCTTGGCCAAAACGAAGGAATGAATGTTGAGGCAATATCAACAGGCTCAATTGCGTTGGATGCTGCCACAGGTATAGGCGGATTACCAAGAGGTCGTATAATCGAGATATATGGACCAGAATCTTCAGGAAAAACAACACTTGCACTTCACGCTGTTGCAGAAGCACAAAAAATGGGCGGAGAAGCCGCTTTTGTCGATGCGGAACACGCACTTGATCCTGTATATGCCTCTCATCTGGGCGTTGATGTTGATTCCCTGCTTGTTTCACAGCCGGACAATGGTGAACAGGCTCTTGAAATTGCAGAGGCTCTGGCACGCTCTGGCGCATTGGACATAATAGTAATTGACTCTGTTGCTGCCCTTGTTCCAAGAGCAGAAATTGAAGGTGAAATGGGAGATTCCCACGTTGGATTGCACGCAAGACTCATGTCGCAGGCACTGCGTAAGCTCGCAGGTGTAATTGCAAAATCGGATACCATAATAATATTTATAAATCAGCTTCGTGAAAAAGTCGGAGTTGTCTATGGCAATCCAGAAACAACAACGGGTGGTAGAGCCCTTAAATTCTACGCATCGATAAGAATTGATGTTAGGCGAATTGAACAGCTTAAGTCTTCTGGAAACGAATTTGTTGGTTCAAGAACAAGAGCAAAGGTAGTAAAAAATAAGGTTGCACCACCGTTTAAAGAGGCAGAGTTCGATATTATGTATGGTCATGGAATTTCACGAGAAGGTGAAATACTTGACCTTGGAGTTAAACTTGACATTATAAAAAAAGGCGGCTCATGGTTTTCATATGGCGAAACAAGACTTGGACAGGGAAGGGATAATGTAAAAGAACTTCTGGCAAATGATGAAGTCTTGAGAAATTCAATAGAGGCTGAGATAAAGGCGAATCAAGCGGAGCTTGCCGAAAAGCTAAAAGCGGGATTTATAGCAAAAAATGAAAGTATTCCAGAAATCCCTGAAACAGCAGCAAAGGCAAAAGCAAAACTTGACATTGCAGTTGATGATGACGAATGATTATCACAGCAAAAAAAGGTAAAGGCAACAAGATTCACATAAGTGTCGACGATGAATATAGAGCAACTGTTGACGCAGACTTCTGGTTTTCTGGAACAGTCAGAAGCGGTGATGAAATAACAGAAGATGAGCTAACCGCATTACTTGATGCGGTTGGCTTTCGTCGTGCCTATAGCAGGGCATTGGACATAATTTCGAGAAGAGATCACACTAAAAAAGAACTTGTACAAAAGCTATCTCAAAAAGTTGATAAAGAAATTGCAATTCAAGTTGCAGATAAAATTGAAGAGTTAGGGCTAATAAACGAAGAAAATTATGCCCAAATGCTGGCACATGATTTGCAAATCCGAAAAGGAATGAGTCCGTTTAGAATTCGGCAGGAACTTTTAAGGCGTGGAGTATCAAGAGAAATTTCACAGAATATAACAGATGAACTTGACACAGACGATAAACAGTGTATTATAAATTTACTTAATTCAAAGTTTGCTTCAAGAAATCTTGCAGACGAAAAGGATTTGAGAAGAACAATAAATTCGCTTATAAGGCTTGGATACCAATATAGCGATATTAAAAATGCAATTGACGAACAGGAGTTGCAAAACGATGTATAAAATAGGTATGATATCTTTGGGATGCCCAAAAAATCAGGTTGACGCAGAGCTTATGCTTGCAAAGCTTGAGCAAGAGGGCTTTGAAATAGTAAATGACGCAGTTGGAGCAGATGCAGTAATAGTCAATACCTGTGGTTTTATTGATGATGCTAAAAAAGAGGCAATAGAAAACATTCTTGAAATGGCACAGCTAAAAGAGGATGGAGAACTCAAGAAGTTAATAGTCACCGGATGTCTTGCAGAAAGATACAAGCAGGAAGTCCTTGACGAAATTCCGGAGATAGATGCAATTATTGGCATTGGTGCAAACGAAGATATTGCAAAAATTTGCAAAGAAACAATTGAGGGAAAGCAAATTGCACTATTCCCATCAAAAGATAAAATTGTGCTTAATGGTCAAAGGCTTCTCACAACGCCTAAGTATTGGGCATATCTTAAAATAGCAGACGGTTGCTCAAATTGCTGCACATATTGTGCGATACCACAGATTCGCGGCCGTTTTAGGAGCAGAAAAATAGAGGATATAGTTGAAGAGGCAAAAGCACTCGCACAGTCTGGAGTAAAGGAAGTAGTAATAATTGCACAGGATACAACTCGCTATGGCGAGGATATTTATGGCAAGTTGATGCTTACAACACTTCTCGACAAGCTTTGCGAAATTGAAGGTATAGAATGGATAAGACTTCTTTATTGTTATCCAGACAGACTAAATGATGAGCTTATAGAAACAATAGCAAGTCAGGAAAAGGTTTTGAATTATATCGACCTGCCACTTCAGCACGCAGACGAAAAAATTCTAAAATCAATGAACCGCACAGGTTCAAGGCAAGAACTCACCAATTTAATTAAAAAACTTAGAGATAAAATACCCGATGTTGCAATAAGAACAACCTTTATAACAGGCTTTCCGGGTGAAACCAAAGAGTCATTTGAATGCCTTGCCGAGTTTATAAAGGATATAAAATTTGACAGGCTTGGATGCTTTGCATATTCTGCTGAGGAAGGAACTCCAGCAGCAACTTTTGAAAATCAAGTCGATGAACAGGAAAAAATTCATCGTGGAGAGTTGATTATGCAGTCACAATATGATATATTTATTGATAATAATAACAAAAGTATAGGTAAAGTATATAAAGTCCTAAATGAAGGATACGATGCTTATTGCGATAGCTATTATGGAAGATGTTACAAAGATGCTCCAGAGATTGACGGCAAAGTTTTATTTACTTGCGAGGATATTATTAAAGAAGGCGAGTTTGTAGATGTCGAGATTCTTGGCGTTAAGGAGTACGATCTTTTGGGCAAGGTAGTTAAAAAATAATTGGAGGCGGACATGAATACACCAAACAAGCTTACTATTTTCAGAATGTTAATGACACCTATTTTTTTGGCGGCAATTTTAATCGATGTACCACATAGGTATCTTTGGGCAATAATCACATTTTCAATTGCAGCTATAACTGATGCTTTAGATGGTAAACTTGCAAGGAAAAACAACCAGGTAACTGTTTTTGGTAAGCTAACCGACCCTGTGGCAGACAAAATGCTTACAACTGCGGCATTGCTTGCGTTCATGGAGCTTGGGCTTTGCAATATTTGGATAGTACTTATTGTACTTACAAGGGAGTTTGCAGTAACATCAATAAGGCTTGTTGCAAGCGCAGAGGGAATTGTTATTCCTGCCAATATGTGGGGAAAGATTAAAACTGTTAGCCAGATGACCTTCACAATACTAATAATGCTCATTAAAGAGATTGAGTATCTTGGATTTATCCCAGCGTCAGTTCCAATTCCACTTATTTCAAACATACTACTTGGAATAACAGCTGTTTTGACTGTGGTATCAGGAGTAATATATATTGTTGAAAGTAGCAAGCTTATTGATTTCTCAAAATAAGGTAAAATATAATTAAATATCAATTATATGCGTATATCGGGAGGAGTATCCAGACGATGGCATACAAGAGAGGGAAACAATTGCTGAAAGTATTCCTTATGCTAAAGTTGGAAAAATGCACCCGCCAGCACACGAAGTGAACAGCATCTAAAGGCCTAATATCTTCGTGCGGTTGCCACCGTTACAGGCTTTTAAAGTTATAAATTCGGAGTGGAACCGCGGATAACCGCCTCTGTCACTATTTGGTGATAGAAGCGGTATTTTTTATTCAAGAATTAATTTAGGAGGTGCTTGTTATGTTTGAAAGATTAAGACAGGATATAGCGTGCGTCAAGGAAAGAGATCCAGCTGCAAGGTCGGCAATCGAAATTCTTTTGCTCTATCCAGGTCTTCGTGCAATAAGAATGCATAGGAGAGCACAGTGGTTTTACAATAAAAAAATGTTCTTTCTTGCAAGATATATTTCGCAAAGAGCAGTAAGGAAAACGGGGGTAGAAATCCATCCAGCTGCAAGGATAGGTGACAGATTCTTTATCGACCATGGAACAGGCGTTGTAATTGGTGAAACCGCAGAAATCGGCAATGATGTAACCATCTATCAGGGAGTAACGCTTGGAGGAACTGGTAAAGATACAGGTAAAAGGCATCCGACAATAGGTAATAATGTAATGATTGGTGCTGGAGCTAAAATTTTGGGACCATTTAAAATAGGTGACAATTCAAACATTGCGGCAGGTGCTGTTGTGCTTGAGGAAATACCGCCAAACTGCACAGCTGTCGGCGTTCCTGCAAAGGTAGTTAAAAGGGATGGACTTAGAGTGGATAATCTTGACCAGATTCATGTACCTGATCCAATCGAACAGGAATTTGCAAATCTGAGAGAAACCATAAATAAGTTGGCATCAAATATGGAGGAAAAAATTAAATGAAAGTTTTTAACACACTGTCCAAATCAAAAGTAGAGCTTGTTCCGATAACGCAAGGAGAGTATAAAATATATGCCTGTGGGCCAACTGTATACAACTTTATACACATTGGCAATGCAAGACCACTTTGCGTTTTTGATGTGCTTCGCCGATATTTGGAGTACAGAGGTAACAAAGTAACCTTTGTCCAGAACTTTACAGATATAGATGATAAGATAATTAGGAGAGCAAACGAAGAGAATCTTACCTTTGAAGAGGTGTCTGAAAAATATATTGAAGAGTATTGGAAAGATGCAAAGGGACTGAATGTACGAGAAGCAACAATCCACCCAAAAGCAACAGAGAATATAGATGAGATAATAAGTATTATCCAAGGTCTTGTAGACAATGGCTTTGCCTATGCAGTCAGCAATGGTGATGTGTATTTTTCAACCACCAAATATGAAGAGTATGGAAAGCTTTCGCATCAACCTTTGGAGGACCTTGAAGCAGGGGCAAGAATAAACATTGGAGAGCTTAAGGCAGAACCTATGGACTTTGCTCTGTGGAAATCGGCAAAGCCTGGTGAGCCTTTCTGGA
Organism: Oscillospiraceae bacterium; assembly: GCA_036654375.1. Lineage (GTDB taxonomy): Bacteria > Bacillota > Clostridia > Oscillospirales > Acutalibacteraceae > RZYX01. Next base: position 323,125 of record JAVVSD010000001.1, on the reverse strand, counting down.
GTTCGCCATGGGGCAATGGAAGGCCAGGCTGGCATATTGAGTGTTCTGCAATGGTTCGCCGTTTTCTTGGAAACACAATAGATATTCATTGTGGTGGGCAGGACCTAATTTTTCCACATCACGAGAATGAGATTGCACAGAGTGAATGCTGTAACGGTGAAACATTTGCAAACTACTGGATGCACAACGGATATATCAATGTTGACAATGTTAAGATGTCAAAATCGCTTGGTAATTTCTTTACAGTGCGTGATGTTGCAGAAAAATATGGGTATGAGCCAATAAGATATCTAATGATAAGCTCTCAATATCGCAGTCCAATCAATTACAGTGTGGAAATAATCGAACAGTGTAAATCAGCACTGTCAAGGCTTTATACTTGTCGAGATGGCTTGGATTTTGCAATGAAAAATGCAAGCGAAAAATCTCTGACAAAAGATGAAAAAATCAAGGAATTACTTGACTGTCGTCGTGAGCAGTTTGTCAAATCAATGGATGACGATTTGAATACAGCAGATGCTCTTGCAGCAATATATGAGCTTGTAAGGGACATAAATACAAGCATATTGAGCAAAGAGGCATCGCAGGATATCTGTGCTTATGCAATAGCAGAGTTCGACGAATTATGCAATGTACTCGGAATTGTTTACAATCGTAATACTCAGTCGATTGATGATGAAATTGAGGCAATGATTGAGAAAAGAAATCAGGCACGCAAGGAAAAGAACTTTACACTTTCAGATGATATTAGAGACTCATTAAAACAGCAGGGAATCATTTTGGAGGACACATCACAAGGCGTAAAGTGGCATAGAGAGTAAAAATGCAACGATGAGCTGTCAGTAATTGAACAGTATACAAAAAATAAACATTCAAAAGAATCCCACTACTTTTTAAAAGTAGTGGGATTCTTTTGACAAGAAAATGTATAAAAATGTGTTCTAACATTGAGCAGAGTAAAACAGCTCAAATTATTAATAAATAGGAGGGGAAGTGGAGTAGATACTACTCCACTTCCAGCTTGTCTATGTATAAGAAAGCCATAAGATATGGTTAATTTTGAAGCTGTGAATGGATAAATAACTTATCCCAGTATTTAAAACATCGCAAATCGCCTCCATCATTTTCATTTTATTCGTTTTACAAGGTAAAGCCCCTATGATCTTCGTTTTAAAAAGGTAGTAACCCTCTCTGTGTCTTTAATATAACATATGAGTCGAAATATGTCAACACTATTTATAAAAAAGATTAACAAAAACATTAAAAAATATATAATATGCACAAGCAATTGCAGAATACAATAAAAATACAATATATATATTTAAGATAAATAAAAAGCACAAAATATGCAAAATTTTAAAAAACGCGCTGAAATAAAAAAAGCCCTGAAATAGCTTTCAAGGCATCATAAAAGTATCATCAAATAATCATCAAGGCATCATAAAACTATCATTAAATCATCATCAAAGCATCATATAAGCATTATAAAAGCATTATAAAAGCATTATAAAAGTATCATAAAGGCATCATAAAAGTATCATCAAAGCATTATCAAGGCATCAATAGTAATCTGACTTTGAATTACCAGTTATCAATTTCACCGCGTTGCATTGCACCAACAATCTTTTTGCGAAGAGCAGGATAGTCTTTTTCAAGATTACTCAAAAGCCTTTTGATATTTTCCCTCTCTGTGTTTTTGTCAACAGGGCAACGGCTGGCAATAACGGGTAGATTACACCTTTTAACAGCTTTAACAACATCTTTTTCTGTTGCAAATACAAGGGGTCTAATCATATACAAATCCTTGCGTGAAAGATACGAAACAGGAGAAAAGCAGCCAATCTGGCCAAGATTTAACAAATTCATCATAAATGTTTGTGCAGCGTCATCCAAGTGGTGACCAAGTGCAATTTTATTGCATCCATTTTCTTTTGCAATGTCGTGTAGCGAGCCTCTTCTCATTCTTGCACAAAGGCTACAGGGGCTTTTCTCCTTGCGTGTTTCAAAAATGATTTTAGCAAGCTCGGTCCTTTTTATTATATATGGTATATCAAGGCGTCTGCACATTTCTGAAATCTGAGAAAAATCACTCTCAATTCCATCAAAACAAGGGTCAAGAGTAATGGCAACAAGTTCAAATTTTTTGGGATAAAACCTGCGAAGTTCGGCAAGACCGATAAGAAGAGCAATACTGTCTTTACCTCCAGACACGCCAACAGCAATCTTGTCGCCATCATCAATCATATTATATTTTTCAATTGCACTTCTCATATAGCTCATAAGTTGTTGCATACTTTAACCTCTTTTTTAAAAATCCATATTATTTTACAACAAAAAGCTAAAACTGTAAATATTTTTTTGTTTTTAGCGAACGAGCTTTTCATATGAAAACAGAAGAAAACAGAAGAAAACAAGAGATTGTAAAGTGTAAATTAAAAAATCCAAAAAAAACATCTTGACACACAAAAATCCATGTGTTAATATAATTCCTGCATTCAAATAATCAGAGGCAGAGTTATATGCTCACCTCGGTTTAATACATTGTTTAATTTATTTTTTATTTTGGAGGTTAAGGTTATGTCAACTTATATGCCTAAGGCTGGCGATATTACTCGCAGCTGGTATGTGCTTGACGCAGACGGAAGAACACTTGGTAGCGTAGCTACTGAGGCTGCAACTCTTCTCAGAGGCAAGCATAAGCCAACATTTGCTCCTCACGCTGATTGTGGTGACCATGTTATCATCATCAACGCTGAAAAAGTCGTTTTGACTGGCAAAAAAATCGACCAGAAGATGTATTACCATCACACTGGTTACATTGGTAACTTGAAAGAAGTTAAGTACAGCACACTTATGAAAACAAAACCAGAGTTTGTTGTTACAAAAGCAGTAAAGGGCATGATTCCCGATACAGTAATCGGAAGAAATGCACTTACAAGACTTCGTGTTTACAAGGGCGCTGAGCATTTACATGAAGCTCAGAATCCACAAGTAAGAGAATTTTAAGGGAGGGGGCAACAATAATGTACACAAGTAATCCATATTTTTACGGCACAGGTCGCAGAAAGAAATCAGTAGCAAGGGTACGCGTTTACCCTGGTACAGGTAGCATAACAATCAATGACAGAAATATCGATGATTATTTTGGACTTGAAACACTTAAGCTTATTGTTCGTCAGCCTCTTGAGCTGACAGGAACAACTGAGAAGTTTGATATAGTCTGTCGTGTAAACGGCGGTGGAGTAACAGGGCAGGCTGGCGCAATTCGCCACGGTCTTTCCCGTGCATTGCTTCAGTTCGATGCAGAGCTTCGTCCAGCACTCAAGAAGGCAGGCTTCTTGACAAGAGATCCAAGAATGAAAGAAAGAAAGAAATACGGACTCAAGGGAGCACGTCGTGCACCTCAGTTTTCAAAAAGATAGTTTTTCAAAACATCAGCTCACATTTTATGTGGGCTGTTTTTTTGTTTTCATTTGGTTTGCAACCCTGAAAGGCTCATTGAGTGAAATGGAAAAAAGTGTTGCTACAGAAGAAAAGGCATTTTGCTTCTGTTATAAAGGCAGTTGTTACCGATAATTATGAAATATGGGCGATATTTTTGCATCTGAATTTTTTATAACTTCTAAAATTAAGAACTTTACCCATTTTATATTTTGACTTTTTTATTTTATTTTACCCTGCGTATCCAACTGTGAGTAGAACTTATAATATACACATTCAGCAATGATTAAGATGGAATTTTGATTAAGTGCGACTTCGAGTTCATCAGCAACATTTGTAATTGTTTCAATATTTGTGCTGATGACATCAAGAATTGCTCCGTTTTCTCGAAAAGTGTTTCCACTTTTGTTCTTGTATCCACCTCTTGATAATGTTAAAGAAAATCTGGGGAAATACTTGAATGCGATGTTTTCAATTAGCTCGGTTGCCTGTGCAGTTGATATTAGTTGCGTTTTAGTTTCTTTATCATTAAATCCGATAAACAATCTAAAATTTATTCCGTTTTCAAACTCATATATAGTGTTAGAATTCATATTTTAGCTCCCAATTTATCAAATTTTATATACCATATATATACATACAAAAAATCAATATAACTAAATCTTAAAATTTATGCTTAAAAACAGTTGATTTAATTATTCCAAATTACTTTGATATTATGATATGACCTGAATTGATGTGCCAGTGTACAAAATGGAAGTGAGTGTTTAAAATCCTTGCCGTACATCATAACAAAACAAATATTCATTATTACATCAAATAAAGGTATAAACAGGGACCTAAATTCCTTATATTATCATTCAAAAAAATAAACTGTCGATTATCAGCTCCTATATATAGTGTACGGTTATAAAGAAATATCCATATATTGTGTTGAATTTTACCTTGTTACAATTTTGTAACTTTTACAGTTTTGCACAAATTATTGACGCTTAATGTGCTATAAAGCAAATAAGCTTCAAATTGTTACAAATTAATTACAAAAATACTTGTGCAAATTGAACAAAAAAATGCTTTTGTCAAATTTGACATTTAATATCATTGTCAATATAATATCTCCATCAAGGCGAAAATAAAGGTGTGTGTACAGCAAAACAAATCAGCCACACTAATTAAAGGAGCAATTTGATGGTTATAAAAAATGAAAGTTTGGCGGCTGTAGCAAAGTCAGCAAAAACTCGTATTTTTGCAGCAATTTTTTTGACTTTGATATGTGCAGGAACAGTTTTTGCCGCTGCCCTTTCTACTTACACGGTTGAAATTGTTGCAGATGGAGTAAGCAAAACAGTTCAGACTTCTGAAATAGATGCCAAAGAGCTTGTAAAAAAAGAGGGGTATACCCTTGGCAAAAATGATGAGCTTGACACATCAGATTTTAAACCGGGTGAAAATAATAAAAAAAATAAAATAGTAATATTGAGAGCTCGCAATATAACAATTAATGATAATGGCGTCCAGACCAAAAAAGTTATTGCGGCAGCAACGGTAAAGGATGCACTGAAAAAGGCTGGAGTTACGATTTCAAAGTTTGATGTTGTTACACCTAAACTTGATTCAGAACTCAAGGAAAATCTTGAAATCATTATAAAGCGTGCATATTTAGTTGAAATTACAGCAGATGGACAGAAAAAGACTGTTGAGTTTGTTGAAGGTACTGTTGCAGATGTCCTTAAGCTTGCGGGTATAACGCTTGGAGCGAATGATGAAGTCACTCCGGCACTGGACACACAAATTGCTGTTGGCAGCGCTGTAAGTGTAAACAGAGTTTCTTATCAGACCAGAGTGGCAACAGAAATAATAAAATATTCAACATCAACCAAAAAGACAGTCAATCTTTACGCTGGTCAAACAGGAGTCGAACAAAATGGCGTAAACGGTGAAAAGATTGTCACCTATCAGGATAAAATTGTTAATGGCGTTAAATCAAGTTCAAAGGCAGTTTCAACACAGATAACAAAAAGCCCCGTAAACTGCGTTAGATTGATTGGAATAAAAGTAAAGGTTCTTTCAACAACATCACCAATTTCTTCACTTGCATTGCCATCAAGATACAGCCTTGATAAAGATGGTATTCCAACTTCGATTATAGATACAATAACTGGCAAAGCCAAATCATACACCTGCAATTCGCCTTCTTACAAAGGCAAAGGCGGAACGGCAAGCGGAGTAAAGGCACAGTCAGGTTATATTGCAGTTAACCCAAAGCAAATACCATATGGAACTGAAATGTATATTGTTTCAAGTGACGGCAAGTATGTCTATGGCTATTGCATAGCAGCTGACACAGGCGGATTTGCAACTGCTGGAACAGCAACTGTAGACCTTTATATGGATACACTTAGTGAGTGTCGCCAGTGGGGAAGCAGAAATGTAAATGTCTATATACTCAATTGGGGCAATGGAACAGTAAGATAAACAATAAATTTTAGCGGTGTGTATTTCACACCGCTTTTTCTATTATATTAATGAGTAATATATAAAACCGCCAGAGAACAAAAAATTCTCTGGCGGTCAAATGGTTATTCATATTTTGCAAGCAAATTTTCTATGTTTTTATGATATATTTTCTCTCGTTCCTCATGTGTCAACTCAACTTGTGCAAGCATATCTAATTCATCTTGCGGGTCCCACATTGGATAGTCAGTGCCAAACAGAACATAATCAACACCAAAAATATCAATAAGTTCTCGAACTTGATGAGGCTTAAGTGAATACATGGAAGATGAGGTGTCAACATACACCCTCTTCAAAGCAAGCTCAAGCGCACCATGTTCCCATTCGGACCAGCCACCAAAGTGTGCGGCAATAACATCGAGCTTTGGAAATCTGTCCAAAACCTTTGCAAGCTTTGCAGGCTTGGAAAATTGAGTTCTGCTATCTCCTGTGTGGACAAGAAGAGGAAGCCGTCCTTCAATTGCCTCATAAATAACGAATGCCTCTTTACAGTCTATATCAAATTTTTGAAAATCGGGGTGAAGTTTTATTCCACGCAAATTCATTTTGATTGCGTCATCAACCTGTTTTGCGATGTTGCCGCTGTTTGGGTGCAAAGTGGCAAACCCAATAAGTCGGTCTTTGTGATGGTCAACAGAATTGGCAATGAACTCATTAATGCTGTCAACCTGTTTTTCGGTAGTTGCAACCGACTGAACAACAAACTTGTCAACATAACATTCAATCCCACGATTGAGAAGTGTTTCAAGTGTGCCATCATATCGCATTGGAATATTATAAAAATCTCCAATACTTGTAGAGGCTTTTGAGGCGATTTTATCAGGGAAAATGTGTGCGTGTGAATCAATAATCATTAAACTTATCCGTCCTTACACTGTTATAAAAGCTAAAAAAATAAGCTAAAACTTATGTGAATAATTGTATCACAATTTAATTAAAAGTAAAAGCAAAAAACAAATAACCAAAAAGGGTTGTATTTCATAGAATGCTACGGGGGAGGTAAAAACTTCTTCTCCTAAAAAAAATAAGGGAGTAATATATTTGATACAGAATCCAATGGAAATGTATAGCCCCTATTTTGCGGCAGGAAATGCAAGTCGAATGCAGAATCAAGTGAACAGTGATGAAATGTTAGATTATACTGGAACAACACCATTGCCCAATGAACCGGCAGTTACAATGGCATATATTCCATTTCAAACAAAATCAAAACTATATTCTGATGAAAAAGCACTAAGAATAGGAACCTTGTTTGAGGCACTCGATAAACCGTTTTTGGGAGGGTCTGCAAGATAATGAATAGAGAAGAATTAATGAGAAGACTATCCGCAGCACAGTTTGCAATGTGGGAACTTCATATGTATTTGGACACACACCCTTCGGATAAACAGGCAATGTCGCTTTATAGGAAATACGAAATCAAGACAAGAGAACTAATGAAAGAATATGAGGAGAAATATGGACCTCTAACTTTCAGCTCAGGAAAAATGGCCGCGGAATGGCTTCAAAATCCTTGGCCATGGGAAGCACAAGGAGGTATGGGATAAGTTATGTGGAATTATGAAAAAAAATTGCAATACCCAGTAAAAATAAAAAATCCAAACCCAAAATACGCACAAATAATTATCAGCCAGTATGGAGGCCCGGACGGCGAGTTAGGAGCTTCGCTCAGATACTTAAGCCAACGCTACACAATGCCCTACGCAGAACTTAAAGGTCTACTGACGGATATAGGTACTGAGGCGCTAAAATGAGTTACAATATATATTTAAGATTATCCTTAATTTATTTAGTTAATACTTAAATATAAGAGTGATACAAGTCTTTCAGAAATATAGAGCAGTTAAGTATATTTTATTATTATTTGCAACAGGAATCTAATTGGATTCTATTGCTTGTTAATGAAGAGAGTTCGGAGCCTACTTGTTTAGCTAATATAAATAATAGTATTCCTTAAAACAACACTGGTATGATGTATTCAAAACCGTGTTACGCTATTATTATCAACAGAGTCATATAATATTTGTCACAATCACAAATTTTAAATAACAATATAAAAATATATTTATTAGTTGTAAAACATGCTATAAAATGGTATAATATCACGAGATAAAATTAAATATAAATAGATGTTATTAATGTTAAGGAGACGCACTATGGCTAAAAATAAGGAAGCAACTATATCAGATGTTTCATTAAGAGAATTGTTACTAATTGCATTAAAGCAATGGAGAAAAATACTATGTATTGGTATTATTATTGCAGTTATAGCTAGTATGTTTTATTTTATATATGACAAGCCAAAAAAAGTTAATTTACTTAGAACTGACATTTCAATTTTAAACAATAGTATTAAATCAAGTGAAAATTATAAAAAAGAATCAATTTACTATCAATTACCCGAACCGTTTTATCAAGAGAATATAACCTTTATGGTAAAATGCTATCAAGATGGAAAAATCAACGACCCTTTAACAAAAAGCTTACTCATAGCATATTCAATTCCTTTCTTGCAGGGCGATGATGTATATTCTCAAATAAATAAGTCGTTGAAGGTTCCTTACAGAGACGATAAATTTTTAAGACAAGTTATTTCTATATCCGATAAAAATTATGATGATTCATATGTACTTGACATAAAAATAAATCATTATGACAATAGTATTGCTGAAGAAATAGCATCAATAATTATGGAAATATTTAAAAAAAATCAAATAATCTATAATAATCAAATCGCAAATCATGAGCTAATATTAATTAATCAATCAATCAATCAAATTACTGATCAACCGATATTAAACGAAATAAAGGGCTTCAACGATAGATTATTAAATGATATTAATAGTCTTTCAAACAAGCAAAGCGAGTTGGCAAAATATGAATCCAATAAAACATCTATAGGATATATCACAATTGCTATAACAGGGGGCATTGTTTTCGCATATCTATATTTTTGCATTTTATATTTATTCTCAAACAAAGTAAAAAGCGCAAATCAGATTAAATATAACTACTCTGTTGAAATAATGGCAGAATTCATTAGAAACAAAAAATCAAAATTTGATAAATTAATTAGCGCAAAAGTAGGAGAACCTATCAACGTAAGTTCTGAAGAAATGTTAAATATATTTGCAATTAACTTAGAGACGATGAAACACGATGCAAAAGATATATTAATTTTAAGTAGCCAGGATGCTGATGGAACTTATGATTTGCTTTTATCACTAACTACAAAAGAGGATCTTAAAGACTATAATATAGATTTTTTAGTTAATAAACCGAATACTGCACAAACGCTTGAAAAAATATTAAATTATGATGCAGTCGTACTTGTGGTAAAAAAATTTAAAACAACATTAAATGAAATTGAAAGAGAAATTGATGTGATTGAATCATATGGCAAAAAAATATTGGGAGTAATATTAGTTGATTAAATATTGTAAAATGTTAAATATTGGGGTTAAGGAGGAGTAACTTTGGGGAAAAAAATTTTAGTTATAAGTCAATATTTTTACCCAGAGCAATTCCGAATAAACGATATTTGTGAGCAATGGGTGAAAAGGGGTTATAATGTAACAGTTGTAACTGGTGTACCCAATTATCCTAATGGCAAATTTTATGACGAATATGGGTTGTTTAAAAAGCGTTTTGAAGAACACAATGGAATAAACATTATTAGAATTCCAATTATTCCAAGGGGAAAAACTTCAATTCAACTTGCCCTAAACTATTTTTCTTTTGTTGTTAGTGGCTATATTTGGGGGACATTTTCAAAAGAAACCCCCGATTTGGTCTTTAATTATGAAACGTCACCAATTCTTCAAGCATTACCAGCGGTTTGGTTCTCTAAAAGAAGGGGAGTTCCTTGTTATGTTTATATTCTTGATATGTGGCCTCAAAGTTTAGAGGTTGTAACAGGAATAAAAAATCAGTTAATCATAAAACCGCTTCAAAAAATTTGCGATTATATTTATAAAAATTGTGATAGAATTTTTACTTCAAGTGAGACTTTTATAAGCTTAATCGAAGAACGCCAGATATCAAGGGAAAAACTTACTTTTTGGCCACAGTATGCAGAAGATTTTTATAAGCCGTTAAAAGTTGAACACTCAAAAATGACACAAATACCGAATGATGAAAAATTTAATATAATTTTTGCTGGCAATATAGGATATGCTCAGGGGCTGGGAGTTTTACCTAAAACTGCCGTACTGTTAAAAGCGAATCAAGTTAATGTTCGATTTTGTATTATTGGGGATGGCCGTTATAAAGACAAATTAATAAACGAAATTAATGATAATAAAGTTGAAGATTATTTTTTATTCATAGATAAGCAACCTGCAGAAAGAATCCCTGATTTTATGGCGGCGTGTGATGCAGCTCTTGTATGCCTTGCAGACAACCAATTATTTGCAATGACCATTCCTGCGAAAATACAATCTTGTATGGCGTGCGGGATTCCTATAATTTTATCAGCTAATGGAGAAGCACAGCAGATAATACAAAATGCTAACTGTGGTGTATATTGCGATGCTGGAGATGAAAGAGAGCTTTTTGATAGTATTATAAATATCACAAATAAATCAAAAGATAGTTTGGAGCAAATGGGCAAAAATGCTTTGAAGTACTTTAAAAATAACTACGAGCGCGAAATACTTCTCAATAAAATGGACAAATACTTAAATTTATGATAAATATTTGGAGGACTTATTTTGGAAAGTTTAGGGATGTTTAATGGGAAAACATTATTAATAACTGGCGGCACAGGCTCTTTTGGACGCGCTGTACTTAACCGCTTTTTAACAACAGATATTAAAGAAGTTAGAATTTTCTCTAGAGATGAAAAAAAGCAAGACGATATGAGGCATTATTATCAAAATACATTTCCTAATGAAAGTGATAAAGTTAAATTTTTTATTGGTGATGTTAGAGATATAAGTAGTGTAAAAAATGCCATGCACGGGGTTGATTACATCTTTCATGCAGCGGCACTTAAACAAGTCCCTTCTTGTGAGTTTTTTCCGCTTGAAGCAGTAAAAACTAATGTATTGGGCACAGATAATGTTTTAACTGCGGCGATTGAATATGGTGTTAAAAAGGTTATATGTCTTTCAACAGATAAGGCAGCGTATCCCGTTAATGCGATGGGAACTTCAAAAGCAATGATGGAAAAAGTAGTAATTGCAAAGTCAAGAACAATTGATTCGTCAAAAACTCTAATATGTTGTACTCGATATGGTAATGTAATGTGCTCAAGGGGAAGCGTTATTCCTCTTTTTATTGAGCAAATAAAACACAACGAGCCACTTACTGTAACCGAGCCATTAATGACAAGATTTATAATGAGTCTAAGTGAAGCAGTTAATCTTGTTATTTTTGCCTTTAATCATGCAGAAAGCGGAGACCTTCTTGTTCAAAAAGCTCCTTCATGCACAATAGAGGTACTTGCCAATGCTGTTAAGGAACTGTTCCAAGCAGATAGTGACATAAAAGTTATAGGAATTCGTCATGGTGAAAAAATGTATGAGACGCTGCTTACAAATGAGGAGCGCTCTAATGCAATTGATATGGGAGAGTTTTATAGAGTTCCCTGCGACAAAAGAGATTTAAATTATGATAAGTATTTTAAAGACGGTGACACAGATAGAAATCTTATAACAGAACTTGATTCAAGTAATACAAAGCTTTTGACCGTTGAAGAGGTTAAAGAAAAAATGCTTTCATTAAGATATATTAAAGATGAAATCGCAGCATGGGAGAACAAATAAAATGAAGGTACTTGTAACCGGTGCAAACGGCTTTGTGGGGAAAAATTTAATATCGCAACTTAACAATATTAAATACGGTAAAGATAAATCTTATGATATATCACCTGACCTTGAAATATTTGAGTATGATATTGATACTGATGAGAGCCTTTTATACAAGTATTGTGAAAACTGTGATTTTGTATTTAATCTTGCAGGAGTAAATCGTCCGATTAACAATGACGAATTTATGCAAGGTAATTTTGGGTTTGCATCAACCCTTCTTGACAATCTTAAAAGACATAACAATAAGTGTCCTATTATGATTTCATCATCAATACAGGCGGCACTTGACAATCCTTATGGTAAAAGCAAAAAAGCAGGTGAGGATTTGATGTTAGATTATTCAAAAGAAACAGGTGCAGAGGTGTATATATATCGTTTCCCAAATATTTTTGGAAAATGGTGTAGACCAAACTACAACAGTGCAGTTGCGACATTTTGCAACAACATTGCAAATGACTTGCCAATAACCATTAATGACAGAAGCACAGTTGTAAATCTTGTATATATTGATGATGTTGTTAATGAGCTAATAAATGCAACAATGAAAAAGGTCAATAGGCATGAGGATGGATATTGCTATGTTAAAACTGTAAATGCAGTGACTCTCGGTGAAATTGCAGACTTGTTGTATTCATTTAAAGAAAGCAGAAAAAGCTTGAGTGTTCCAGAGCTTGACAATCCTTTTGCCAAAAAACTGTATTCAACCTATTTGAGTTATCTTCCAACAAATAAATTTTCATATCCACTTAAAATGAATAAAGACAATAGGGGAAGTTTTACAGAAATAATTAGGACAGAAGACAGAGGACAGTTCTCTGTTAATATATCAAAGCCAGGTATAACAAAAGGCAATCACTGGCATCACACAAAAAACGAAAAATTTTTGGTCGTATCTGGTGAAGGTGCCATTAGATTCAGAAGAATTGATGGCGATGAAATAATTGAATACTTTGTGTCAGGCGAAGAGCTTGAAGTAGTTGATATTCCAGTCGGATATACCCATAACATAGAAAATCTCGGAAAAAAAGATATGGTAACATTTATGTGGTGTAACGAGTGCTTTGATCAAGGTCATCCAGATACATTCTTCTTGGAGGTTTAACGAAATAATGGGTAAACTTAAATTAATGACAATTATCGGAACAAGACCTGAAATAATCCGTCTTTCCGAAACAATAAAATGTTGTGACAAGTATTTTGACCAAATTTTAGTTCATACAGGTCAGAATTATGATTACACCTTAAATCAAGTTTTTTTTGATGATTTAGGGCTTCGTGTTCCAGATTATTATCTTCAAGCAGTTGGAGATGACCTTGGCTCGACAATTGGAAATATAATTTCAAAATCATATAAACTTATGAATGAAATAAAACCTGATGCTGTTTTAGTTTTAGGTGATACAAACTCTTGCTTATCAGTAATAGGAGCAAAACGACTTCATATTCCAATATTTCATATGGAAGCAGGAAACCGTTGCTTTGATGAATGCCTTCCAGAGGAAACAAACAGGAGAATAGTTGATGTCACAGCTGATGTAAATCTTTGCTATTCAGAGCACGCAAGGCGCTATTTGAATGCTTCAAGTGTTCCGAGAGAGAGAACATATGTAGTTGGTTCGCCAATGGCAGAGGTGCTAAGGTCGAATCTTAATAGTATTCAGAAAAGTGATATTCTATCAAAGCTTGGGCTTAAGAAAAATGAATATATCCTTCTTTCTGCACACAGAGAGGAAAATATAGATACTGAGGAAAACTTTTTTAGTCTAATGAATGCAATAAATGCAATGGCACAAAAATATGATATACCAATACTTTACTCCTGCCATCCTCGCAGTGAAAAATATATTGAAAAACGCAACTTCGAATTTGATAAACGCGTTATTCAACACAAACCACTTGGATTTCATGATTTCAACAATTTGCAGATGAATGCGTTTGCAGTTGTATCTGATAGTGGCACACTGCCAGAGGAGAGCAGCTTTTTCAATTCTATAGACAACCCATTTCCTGCTGTTTGCATTAGGACAAGTACAGAGCGTCCAGAGGCAATAGATAAAGGTAATTTTATAATAGCAGGGATAACAACTGAGCAGGTCCTTCAGGCTGTAGATACAGCTGTTGAAATGAACAAAAATGGAGATTTAGGAATACCTACTCCTGATTATGTAGATGAAAATGTATCTATAAAAGTTGCTAAAATTATTCAAAGCTACACGGGAATAGTTGACCGTATGGTGTGGAGGAAGTATTAATGAAAACCCTTGTTATAGATGTTGCGGCTGATTCAGGTGGAGCATTGTCTATATTAAATCAATATTATGATGAATTCTCAAAAGATACTGAAAATGAATATGTATTTTGTGTGAGTCTAAATAGTCTTAAGGAAACCAACAACATAACAATTGAAGAACTCCATTGGGTTAAAAAGTCATGGCTTCATCGTTTGTGGTTTGATTATATCTATAGTCACAAGTTGATAAAAAAATACAAAGTTGACAATGTGTTTTCTTTACAAAACACATTAGTTCCAATGACAAAAATACCCCAAACCCTTTATCTACATCAGCCGTTGCCTTTTTGTGACTACAAATTCAAATTTTCTGAGAATAAAAAATTCTGGGTATATCAAAATCTTATTGGAAAACTTATTCACAAATCTGTAAAAAGAGCTAACAAGGTAATTGTGCAAACACAGTGGATGAAAGATGCTGTATTAGCAATTGACAAAATTGAAGAGTCCAAAATAGAGATTCTTCCACCAGAAATAAAAATAAATGTTGTTAATTTTTTTGATATGAGTAGATTTACAAAAACCTTTTTCTATCCAGCATCAAACTATATATATAAAAATCATAAAGTACTGCTTGAAGCAGCCTTAAAACTTAAAGAACAAAATATAAATGACTTTAATATTATATTTACACTTACTAATGAAAATTTACCTAAAGATTGCAGGGAAATTTATAATAAAGTCAAAGAAAATATTGAGCTCGTTGGAAGTATTACACATGATGAAGTCATGAATTATTACAGTAAGTCTGTGTTGGTGTTTCCATCATATATTGAAACATTTGGGCTTCCTCTTCTTGAAGCAAAGGAAAGTAAATCACCAATAATCGCATCAGATATGCCATTTTCAAGAGAAATATTAGATGAGTATGATAAAGTAAGCTACTTTGATGCTTTTAGTGAAGACCAATTGAAGGATTGTATTCTTTTATATTTATAAACTAAGTTAAAGTGAGGGGCAAAATACAGTGATTAATACGTTTCCATATATCGCAGTCCTTATTACTATGTCACTGCTTATAAAAACATATGCCCAGGAATGTCCAAGTACTTTAATGAAAAGTTTTTATTTAAATGGGTCACGAATAATTAACTATAGATTTTTTCTTGTATTTATTGCATACTTAATTTACATTATATTTTCTGTTTTTAGAAAGATAGAATATTTTGGAGAATTTAATATTGGCGGTACAGATTCAATTGAATATCTTGGCGTTTTCACACAAGCCAATATTCCGTTATCAGAATCAATTAATAATTCCAATATGGAGATTGGTTTTACAATTGTAAATTGGATTTTAAGACAATTATCTGAAAACTATCAACTTTCACTTTTCTTTTGGCATTCACTAACATTCATATTGACAGTACAATTTTTGCAACATCTTAAAATTAATAAATTTTCAGTTTTTACAACTTTTTTAATTTTAACAAATCTTATTTCTCAATTTAATACATTAAGAATGTCAATAGGGGTTTGTATAGGTCTAATAGTTTTTATTAGTTTAGATAAGAAAAAGTGGATATGGTCATTTATATTAATATTAATTGCAATGAGTATTCATATGTCTTCTGTTATACTTATTCTTGTTTGGATTGTAACCTTATTGATTGAAAAGACTAAAAAATATCCTGTAAGAAGACTACTTGAGTGCGTTTGTTTGGGAATGTTAGGGGCACTAATCGCTATTAAATTAGTTAGTGTCATATTTTTGAGTAGTGAAAAATATCAAGCCTATCTTGGAGAATCCTCTATAGCATGGGGTACAAATATAGCAATAGCGGTTATATTTATTTTATCAATAATCAAATACCGAGAAATGATTGAGATTAACTCACTTAACAAAGTATTGATAATTGCACTGCCAATTTGTTTAATATGCATTCCATTACAATATAAGATTTCAATTATGTATAGAATGACAATGTACTTTATGCCAGTATTGTTTGCACTTATCCCATCACTTTGTAAGTGCTACTCAAAAGTCAGATATTCAGTATCGTCAGTTGTAGTAAAAATCATTTTATATAGTTATATGATTTTTAGAACATATTCCTTCTTTACTGAAGAAGGAAAATATATTGGTATTCCATATGTATCTACATTATTTAATTTTTGAGGTGACTTAAAATGTCGGTAAAACAACATATTTTCTTGGCTTCTCCTCATATGAGTGATGAAGGTTATGAAAAAGAATTTGTTAAGGAGGCGTTTGACACAAATTGGATTGCTCCTTTGGGTAAGAATGTAAACGAGTTTGAAAAGGAGGTTGCATCGAAGGTTGGAGTAAAAGAAGCAGCAGCTCTAGTTTCTGGAACTTCAGCTATTCATATGGCGCTTAAATCCTTCGGGGTTTCAGAGGGTAATATAGTGTTTTGTCAATCACTTACCTTTTCGGCGACTGCTAATCCAATTATTTATCAAGGGGCAAAGCCTGTATTTATTGATAGCGAGCAAGACTCATGGAATATGTCTCCAGTAGCACTTGAAAAAGCATTTAAAAAGTATCCAAATGTAAAA
This sequence comes from Oscillospiraceae bacterium, assembly GCA_036654375.1. Taxonomy (GTDB): domain Bacteria; phylum Bacillota; class Clostridia; order Oscillospirales; family Acutalibacteraceae; genus RZYX01. The sequence goes on along the minus strand of JAVVSD010000001.1, from coordinate 306,547 downwards.
GCTGTTATAGTCGTTCATCTTTATGGTATTGCTGCAAATCTTGAAGAAATTTTAGTTATTTGCAAGAAACACAATGTTCCACTTATTGAAGATGCGGCCGAGGCTTTTGGAACACTTTATGCAGGAAAGCCAGTTGGATCTTTTGGGGATTCGGCAATCCTAAGTTTTAACGGTAATAAAATTATAACATCCAGTGGTGGCGGTATGCTCCTTTTTAATACAGAAGATGCACAAGAAAGAGCAAAGAAGGTCCGTTTTTGGGTAACGCAATCTAGAGATCCGGCAAGGCATTACCAGCACAGCGAAATTGGATATAATTATAGAATGAGTAATATAGTTGCGGGAATTGGTCGTGGGCAGCTCAAAGTTCTGGACAAGCGTGTAGAAAAAAAGAGATATATTTTTGATTATTATAAAAATGCCTTCGCGGATATTAAGGAAATTGAAATGATGCCACAACCTAAAAGTCAAAGAGGCAATTGCTGGCTTTCTTGCATTTTATTAAACGGTAGAATAACACCTACTATGATTATGGATGCTTTGGAAGCAGATGATATAGAATCACGTCCTATTTGGAAACCAATGCATATGCAACCATTTTTTAGAGATTGTGACTATATTGATAATAATACAACTGCACAAAATATCTTTGAAAAAGGTGTTTGCTTACCAAGCGATACAAAAATGACTGATGAAGACCTTGATAGGGTTATCAAAACAGTTTTGAGCTTTTGGAATGTTTGATGGTTTAAATAATCTTGTTTGTTTCATTTAAATATAGATGGTGCAAGTTGCAATAAAAGTGTATGTAAAAGAAGGTAAATATAATGACTCATAAACCCAAAGGAATATATGAAAAGTTTATAAAACGTATATTGGATTTTTGCCTTTCGTTATTGGCGGTAGTTGCTTTAAGCCCATTGCTTTTAATTACAGCAATTCTAGTTAGAATCAAACTTGGCTCTCCTTTAATCTTTAAGCAGGAAAGACCTGGAAGAAATGAAAAGATTTTTAAGCTTTACAAATTCAGAACCATGACAAATGGAAAAAATGAAAACGGTGAGTTGTTGCCTGATGAAATACGACTTACTAAGTTTGGACAATTACTACGTTCAACAAGTATTGATGAATTACCAGAATTGATTAATATTCTTAAGGGTGACATGAGCATTATCGGACCAAGACCATTATTAGTACAATACTTGGATTTATATAATGACTTTCAAAAACGAAGACATGAGGTACTTCCAGGCTTAACGGGTCTTGCACAGGCTTGCGGTCGTAATAGTAACACATGGGAAAAGAAATTCAATCTTGACATTCAATATGTCGATAACATCACATTCTGCAATGATTTAAAAATACTATTTAAGACTATTGGCGCTGTAGTAAAAAAAGAAGGAATTAGTAGCGAAACAAGTTCAACAATGGAAGTGTTTACAGGTATACAAGTAGAGGGTAATACTAATGAATAATAAAGATAAGCTTTTAATAATTGGCGCAAGTGGGCATGGTCGCGTTATTGCTAATATTGCTCTATGCATGAATACTTATTCACACATTGCCTTTTTAGATGATAGTGAGTCTAAAAAATCTTTGGCTAATTACGATACGATTGGTAATACATCAAATATAAAAGATTTTATTGATGAATTTGACATGATAGTTGGCATTGGAGACAATGAAACCAGAGCAAAATTTCAAATGAAATTAAAATATTTAAATGTAACCATTCCAATTTTAGTGCATCCATCTGCAATTATTGGGGAAAGAGTAAAAATTGGAGAAGGCTCAGTTGTTATGGCGAACGCAGTAATTAACTGCGATACAACTATTGGGGCTGGATGTATTATAAATACAGCGGCCACCATAGATCATGATAATATTATAGGGGATTTTGTTCATGTTTCTCCTGGTTCGCATACTGCTGGAACAGTAAGTATTGGATCAAAGTCATGGTTAGGTATAGGATCAATAGTAAGGAATAATATTACAATTTGTGAAAACTGTAATGTTGGAGCCGGTGCAGTAGTGGTGAAAAATATAAGTTGCGAAGGAACATATATTGGGATTCCATCTACAAAAATCAAAAAGTGAATTAATTAAGAGGTACTAAATTATGAAAGTTTTGTTTGTTGCAACAGTTCCAATTCATATCAACACATTTCACTTGCCATATTTAAAATATTTTAAAAATTTAGGTTTCGAGGTGCATGTAGCTACTAATGAATATATGTCATTCCCCAATTGTGATAAAGAGCATGTTGTCCCGTTTGAAAGAAACCCATTTAAAATTAATAACATAAAAGCCTATACACAACTAAAAAGTATGATTGATACTGAAAAATATGATATTATTCATTGTCACACTCCCGTAGGAGGAGCTATTGCTCGGTTAGCTGCTAAAAAATCAAGAAAAAAAAATAATACCAAAGTTGTTTATACTGCACATGGGTTTCATTTTTATAAAGGAGCACCTTTAGTGAATTGGATAGCATTTTATCCGGTTGAAAAATATTTATCCAAATTTACAGATGCATTAATTACTATAAATAAAGAAGACTATAATCTCGCAAAAGAAAAAATGAAAGCAAAAAATATATATTATGTTCCAGGTGTGGGTCTTGATACGGATAAAATAGCCAATTGTAAAGTGAATAGAGCAGAAAAACGAAAAGAACTGGGAATATCTGACGATGACTTTGTAGTATTATCAGTTGGTGAATTAAATGAAAACAAAAATCATAAAGTGATAATTAATGCAATTTCAAAATTAAATAATAGTAAAATACATTATTTTATTGCTGGATGTGGACCTTTGAAAGAAGAGTATAATACCCTTATTGAAACCTTAAATTTAAAAAGCAACATTCATCTTTTAGGATATAGAAAAGATGTAATTGAATTATACACAATGGCAAATATTTTTTGTTTCCCATCATTTAGAGAGGGATTATCCGTTTCTCTTATGGAAGCAATGGCTAGTGGACTACCATGCGTAGTATCTAAAATAAGAGGCAATGTAGATTTAATTGATGATTGCGGAGGATGTTTAATTAATCCTTTAGATGACATAGAATTTGGAAAAGCAATCAATAATATTTTAAATAATGGTTTAGCTTTAAAAATGGGTGAACATAATATTCAAACTGTTAAAAATTTTACTATCAATATTGTCTCAGAAAAAATGAAACAGATTTATGATAGCATGATTACTTTTATGAGTGGAGAAAAACAATGAAACTTCTTTTTGTTCACGATGCTACATTAAAATATGATGATAACGGAAATTATTATGGTATTGAAATAACCCCAAAGACGTTGCAAAGATATAGATATTTTACAGATGATATCACTATGGTAGTAAGAACCAAACCATTGTCAGTTAATGATATACTATCTCAATATACGAAAATTCCATCTAAATATAAAATAGTAGGGGTTCCTAACTATATGTCAGTTAAGGGAATCTTTATTGATAAACCAAAAGTAAAAAGACTTATAGGCCAACTTGTTTCTGAGTCGGATCTTATAGTAGCAAGATTTTCTGGACAAACAGGGAGAATAGCAGCAAGAGAATGTAAAAAACATCATAAACAGTATATTATTGAATCAATTGGTTGTGCGTGGGACTCACTGTGGCATCATAGCATTAAAGGCAAACTAATTGCACCGTGGAGCTTTATTGAAGCTAGAGCACTAATAAAAAAAGCGCCATATGTAACTTATGTTACCAACAGCTTTTTACAAAGAAGATACCCAAGCAAAGGCAAAACTATTGGTGTATCTGATGTTGAGTTAATTGATTTTGATAATAAAATCCTTGAGAAAAGAATTACCAAGATTAAAGAAAAGTCAAATAACAGCAAAATTATTTTAGGAACATTAGGAGCGGTTAATGTAAAATATAAAGGTCACCGTGATGTTATAGAAGCTATAGCAAGATTGAAAAAACAAGGAATAACAAAATATAAATATCAAATTGTTGGCGGAGGAGATCAATCATATTTAAAAAGCATAGTGCAATCATATGGATTAAGGGATCAAGTATTGTTTTTGGGAACAATGTCTCATGATAAGGTTTTCGATTGGTTTGATTCCATTGATATTTATATTCAACCAAGTATGACTGAGGGATTGCCAAGGTCACTTGTTGAGGCAATGAGTAGGGCTGTTCCCTGCATAGGTTCAGATGTTGGCGGAATACCAGAATTATTACATGAAACCTGTATTTTTAAAAGAAACAATAATGTAGTAAATAATATTTGTAATAGCATTTTAAGTATGAATGAAGAAAGCCAAATATTTAGTGCTAATAAAAATTATGCGGAAGCATTAATGTATAAAAAGGAAATCTTAGAAGAGAAAAGATTCAAGTTCTTTCAAATGGTCAAAGAGGAGAATTCAAAATGGTAAGAGTACTGCACATAGTTAATAGCTTAAATAGAGGCGGATTAGAAACTACCTTGGTTAATATACTTAGAAACATTGATAGAAATAAAGTTATGTTTGATTTTTTAATGCATACTTCTGAAGAATGTCATTATAATGAAGAAGTTCGTTCATTGGGAAGTAAAATATATTCTATTGAAGGTAGAAGGGCTGGACCAATTAAGTATAAAAACAATTTGGACAAGTTTTTTAAAGAACATCCAGAATATGATATAATTCATTATCATGTAAGTTCTTTAACAAATGTATCTCCTCTTATAGCAGCTAAGAATAATGGCGTACCGGTAAGAATTGTCCATAGTAGGAATACACAAGAAGGTGGAAGTGGCCTTCATAAGTATTTGCACTTACTCCACAGGCGGAATATAAAAAATTATGCTACACATTATTTTGCTTGTTCTGATTTAGCAGCCAAGTGGCTATTTGGTGAAAAGCAATATAATGCAGGTGAATGTGTTATAATTAATAATGGAATTGAAACTGAAAGGTTCGTTTTCAACTTGGAAAATAGAAATATGTTGAGACAAGAGCTAAAAATTAATGACCAGCTTGTCTTAGGAAATGTGGGACGTTTCCATCATCAGAAAAACCATAAGTTTTTAGTTGATATTTTTTATGAGGTTCAAAAAATACAACCAAACTCTGTATTACTATTAATAGGCGATGGGGAGCTAAAAGGAGAAATTGAACAACATATTAAAGAAAAAGGTTTAAGTGATAAGGTTATTTTTACAGGTGTCAGAAGTGATATACCAAATTTGTTACAGGCAATGGATATATTTGTAATGCCATCTTTTCATGAAGGTTTACCTGGTACTATAGTGGAGGCACAAGGTGCAGGTTTGCCATGCTTATTATCTGATACAATAACTAAACAAGTTGGGATTACTGACCTTGTGCAATTTATGTCTTTAAATGACTCTGCTAATGATTGGTGCAAAAAAATTATAGATATGACTACCAATTTTACCAGAAGAAATACAAGTGAAGAGTTAAAACAGGCAGGATATGATATGAAATCTATAAGTAAAAAATTAGAAGAATTCTATTGTAAGCTATAGGTTATATAAAATACAAATAGGAGAACACAAATGAATAGACTTTACATTTCTCACAATGAAGTAAAGAGCAGTCAATTAAAAATTTTATTGCCTATCGTATTTATGTTTCTCTCAGTTCTTTTTGTTTTTAGTTTTACTTTTCCAAATAGAACTACCGCTATATTTTATGTTTCCATTATCATCTTTAGCGTCGGATTAATTTATATTTCTCAAATTAATTCAAGTAAAACAAATAAGAATTTATTTGTTTTACTTTCATTTTTGTTGCTTGCATTTATTTTGGGATTTAGAGATTTAAGTGGTATAGATGATCCAATTTATCTGCAAATTTTTAACTTGGCAAATGGTCGTTCATTAGTTGAGTATATAAATTCTACAGATGAAGAATTGGGTTTTAAAGTTTTAAACTATATTATTTATAGAATAACAAATGGTAACTATTATATTTGCCAAATTGTATTTGCTGTTATTCCTATAGCAATTTTTTATAGAACATTTCAAAAATATTCCGATTTTATAAGTTTCCCGCTTGCAATTTTTATATTAGTTACAACTGTTTATTTTCAGATTTTGTCTGTAGCCTTAGTAAGGATTTTTATTGCCATGGCAATATTCCTTTACTCTATAGAAAATATTTGGCTTAAAAAACCATTTAAATTTATGTTGATAATTCTAACTGCTTCACTTTTTCATATTTCTGCATTGTTTTGGTTAATACTTATTCCATTTGCTATAAATTTTAATATTAACAATAAGAAAAAGTATCTTATTGTTTATTATTCTATTATTTTAATTTTTATACCTATAGCTTTATTTATAGTGTCTAAGTACTTAGTTCCTATTTTAGGAGTAAAGTATAGTGCATATATTTTTGGAAATGGAGAAAAAATTAATTTATTAAGTTTTGATATAGTTCCAATAATAATATTAGGATTGTTTTTAGAGAGATATATTCCCAATAAGTACAAACAACAATACAAGGTCTTTTTAATAATATTAACATTTTCACCGATAGTAACCATTTATAGTTCTTTAATTAATTTTGGTAGATTATCTTTGTACTCAAATTTAGCAAGAATCGTAATATTTTCTATGACATACCGTTTTATTCCAAAGGAAAAGCCTACTTTAAAATATGGCTTTGGGTCTTTTGTTTTGTGTTATTGCTTTTTATATATGTATAGAACGCAAATGACAATTTTCATGGAAAATTTATTTCCATATTATAATAAGTTTTTTATAATTTAATCTTAAAAAAGGATGTTTAATATGATAAATATTAAAAAGAAAATGTTAAATTTATTACCCGATTCTATTTATTTGAAATTATTATATTATAGAATGATTGGGAAAAAATTAAATCTAAATAATCCACAAACATTTAATGAAAAACTGCAGTGGTTAAAACTTCATGATAGAGATCCTCAACATACTATTATGGCTGATAAGTTTGCAGTTAGAGAATTTATAAAAAATACTATTGGAGAAGAGTATTTAATTCCTCTTATTGGAGTATGGGATAACTTTGATGATATAGATTTTGATAAATTACCAAATGAATTTGTTTTAAAGCCAAATCATACATCAGGGGATATATTTATATGTGAGAATAAGTCTCAAATAAATATTGAAGAATTAAGACATCAAGTTGAAGCTTGGATGAAAAGGGAATATTTTTGGGTTAACCGAGAATGGCCTTATAAAAATATTAAACCACTTATTATTGCTGAAAAGTATATGAAGAGTAAGCTTGATCATGATATAAAGGATTATAAAATAATGGTATTTAATGGTGAAGCGAAGTGCGCATTTGTTTGCAGTAACAGAAGCAGAAAAAACGGTCTTAATGTTACCTTTTTCGATATGGAATGGAATGTAATGCCTTTTGAACGACACTATCCAAAAGATAAAAATAAAATTCAAAAGCCAGAAAACTTTAAAAAAATGATTGAACTTGCTGAATTCTTATCAAAAGACAATATTTTTTCAAGGATTGATTTTTATGAAATTGATAATCAATTATATTTTGGTGAAATAACTTTTTATCCCGGAAGCGGTTTTGAAGAATTCTCTCCATCTGAATATGATTTATTGCTTGGCAGTTGGATTAGTCTGCCTATTGATAGAAAGTGATGTTATTAATATTTAGTTCGAAAAAAATTATTGCTTATTTCAATCTTATTAGCGTGAGTACTATTAAAAATAGAGCTTGTTAAGTATGCCTAATAATAGGATTCTTAACAAGCTCTAAAAATATTAAAATAAAAATCATAATATTATGGTTGCTTAATGGGAAAATTTTGTAGAGTTTTAATTAATAAATTATAAAGAAATATATTTATTAATAGTAATAAGATGCTTTAAAAAAGCTATTCGCTTTTTAAGTTAATTCGCAGATGATTTGAGAAAAATAATCTGCTTCATTTATTGAAAATTTGGCGGGGGTAGCTTCGTTAATAACCAGCTCTGCGACATTAATCTGTCCTATATCAATACACCACATACCTTCATTTGCTAAATCATCTGCAAGTACAGTTGCTGTTGGTCCTAATGAAACCAATATAAGATCAAAGTCTTCTTTGAAACTAATTGCCTTTTTTAGAATCATGTCATACTTATTCCAAACATTTTTTGATGGACAAATAATACGACTAACTTTGTCGGCGTATTCAAAAATATTATTGTTTACCCCAAGTTTAGAATTTTCACCTTCAATAATAAGACATTTCTTATTATTGAAAATAGATTTAATTTTTTCATATGCGTCTGCTTGGTCGCTACTATCAAAGCTATTATATAATCTAAACATTAGCGAATCTATATATAATTTATCTTTGCATAGATAATGCCAAAAGACTCTATATATCTGCATATTTGATTGCCAAAAAGTTTTTTCTGTCTCTGGATAGAATTCTGTTGAGTTTATTGAGTATGGGATACCAACGATAAGCTTGCTATTGTGCTTACCCTTTAGTATGGCTAACAATCTTTTTCGTAGAGATTCATCAAAATTCTGAAACCATATGTCGGATTTCTTTATTATATAAGTCATTTCACCATCGCCATATCGAGCAATTGAACAATGATTTTCCGTAATATATTCTATACTTTCTGTAGGAGTTAGTATGTTCTTAGATCTGGTGATAAGTCTGTTATTAATTTTAATAAGTGATTTTCTTAAAGTTAACATAGCAATTACCATCCTATTTATTTTTTATTATCATTGAAAAATTTTTAAGTTGGGAAGTAAGAAAATCTTTATAAAAAATTAAATTAATCACTAAGAAAACTGATAGGCAACAGAACGCAATTTTAATAGCTTCCATAAACCATGCCATGTAAGTAAGTTCTGCCAAAAAGACAAACTGGTTGAAACAAAAAATACAAATTATACTTTCAATTAGGTCGGTTATAATTAGTTTTACAAAAAGTTTTATATCTCTTGAAAGAATATTTTTTGACAGATAAATTATAAAAAATATTAATCTGTAAGTCATTGCACAAAGTGTGCCAATTGTTACGCCGATCAGCCCAAAGAAAGAGACACAAGCAACTGATACTACAATATTTATTATGGCTTCAATTATGGCACTCCGTTGCGTTTGTTTAAAGTGACCAGCGGCACAAACAACTAAATTATAAGGAAGTCTAAGGCAGTAAATTCCATATGTAATTGAGATAAGAATTCCAAAAGCTGGAAGATAATAGTTTGCATCTGCAATACCTCTTGTATAAACTTGTATAAATGGAACGATTAGTAAGCATGAGCATGTAATACAAAAAATGATTATCGTATGCATTAACCATTCGAATTTATTGAATAAAGAATTGACATTTTCTTTTTCACCTTTAACAAGCATTTCTCCTATCAATGGCTGTACTCCAGTCATTGAAGCTGTGATTGCTGTCTTTATTCCGTTTATGACAAGCATATATACAGAGTATATAGAGACATTTGATAATGAAGAAAATAGAGTAAGAACAATAACATCCGTGTTGTTAAGGACAACTGAGGCAACATGCTGTGCAAGGCCATTCCATTTCTGTTCTATTGGCTCCTTATCGAGCTTGATTTTTTTATCAATCCATGGGAATTTTTTATTTACATATATTTTTATAAACAATGGTCTAAGCAAAAAAATAATTGATGTGGTAAGTTTTACAATATGAATTGAGAAACCAAATTTCATTAAAATAACACATGCTATAACATTAAGCACCAAGGTGATGCCATTGAAAATGAATTGAATATAATCCATCTGATTTGCACTCAGAAGTATTTGATATGTGATTCCGAAATAGTATTGTGCAAAAGAACTTATTGAGATTATTAAAACAAGCCACATTGTAAAAGTGAAATCAAATGCTCTTTTTTGGAGCATAGGATAAAATATCATCAATACTGCTGTATAGACAACAAGAATAAATGCAATTTTTTTAAAAAAGGATTTAGCTGATATAAGAATTTTGCTTGTTTGCTTATGATCATTAGTGGCAAGCGGACCGTAGAGTGCAGACTGAACTACGGCACCTACTCCGAATTCACAAAGAGATATAAATGCAAGAAATTGTGTTATTGATGTAACAAGTCCGTTTATATTTGTTCCGTAACAATGTAGTATAGCGTTCGGCAGAATAAAACCGCATAAAACATTAATTAATTGATATAATATAGCGGAAATTGTATTTAAATACAATTTTTCTTTTCTGGAATTTCTTTTCATAATATCGTCTTCTTTTTCCTTTATAATGTTATTATGGTCTAAACGTGTTTCATGATAGCACTCTGTGGGGTTAGACAGCCTGAAAATTTACGGGTAAGTTTTTAAATAGCATTAATTATTCAGATCATCGATGGCAACACCGCCACTGCGTTTGAAATGAAAGTATGCAATGGGGAATAAAAAAGTGGACCAGAATTTTTCAACTTTATGTGTAAAGTTTTTATTCACATTTGTTAGAGAGTCTCCACATTTTAGACCATTCGCTGTGCAAGAAATAATCAACTTGCAATATGTTAAAACATATCTTAATCTATGATAAGGGAAATAATTGTTAATAAGAAATTGGAATCCTTTGTACGTTCCTAATATACGCGATTTTGTCGCACAACTACTGTTGGAAAGGCGGCCTACTTGCATTTCATCCTGATGATAAATTCTTAAGGCATCATTAATAAACCAACTACGGTATTGCAATTGGCATGCATACCAAACAGTTATATCAGCCACATGTATCGCACCTTTAAATAATGGAAACTCAAAATTTTTGATTATGTCATTTTGCATCAAATGATTTTTTTCACCTTGTTTGTGAAAAGCTAACCATTGTTGTGTAAAATGATTAAAGTTAGCATATTTTGGAAATGGTCTACCAACTATTTTACCTGTTGCGCTGTCTATTACATTATGTTCTACTTTCCAATATTTACTACGGTCTTTTTCGGGAATATTTTCAAATGTATTAACAAGAATTTCCAGTGCTTGCGGGACGAGTTCATCATCTGCATCAATCTGAAGAGAGTATTTTCCTTGTACATTTTTAAAGGCATAATTTAATGCGGCAGGTTTTGTGCCATGAGGTAATTTTACATACTCAATTTTTAATTTAGTATATTTTTCTTTTAGATTGGCTACAGTTGTTTCTGTATTGTCAGAAGAACCATCATCTATTATGAGCCAATAGAAGTTACTGTAGGTTTGTTCGACAACAGAAGAGGCGAGAAATGGAAGCTTATTTGCCATATTATATGTGCAGGTAAATATGGTCACTAACGGCTGCTCCTTCATATTATGACTCCTTTCATTTGGCTAATCAAAATATATTGTTTCAAAATTTGTTTTAATTAATACATTTTTATTCTATTTAAATTAAACATAACTAGCAAATATTGTACCATATATGTGTTAATCATGCAATTGATAATATAGCAACTTAAAATGTCGCTTCTTTTATACTATTACATGTTGGTTAATGTTGAAAATAGGTTGCAAATGTGATAAAATATCCCTATTACTATTATAAAGTTAAAATAGTGCAGTAAAGAATTAAAAATAAAATTTCTGTTGCAGTTAATTATTAAAAATCTGTGTTTTTTTGTTTTTAGAAAGTTTTATAGATATATGAAAGTGGATATGATGTCACGGGAAATATATAAAATAATAGCAAATTAAATACAATATAATTTAATAGTGAAATAGCATACAAGGAAATTGGTGGTTTTAAAATAATAAGAAAAAGGTGCAAGAATAAATGATAAAAGAGAATGAAGTAGCTGTTATATATAAAAAGAAAAGTAATTATTCTAAGTCTATGTATTTTAGACCTGACAAACCTTATCCTGAATATTTATTTAAAGAAGATGTTTCTATTGAAACAAATGATATATATGAAATGGTCAGAGAAGGTTTAAGACTGCTTAAATATGACAAAGAAAATTTTAAAAAACCTATCTGGAATCCTTTAAAGGAAATCATAAATAAAGGCGATACAGTCTTAATTAAACCTAACTTAGTTATGCATAGGAATTACGATCCTTATGGAGAGGAATGTCTATATACAAATCCATCAGTATTAGCTGCAATTATTGATTATGTCCTGATAGCTTTAGACAATACCGGTAAAATTGTTGTCGGCGATGCCCCAATGCAAGAGTGTGATTTTGAAACTTTAATTAACGAGAGCGGATATAATTCATTGATTGAATATTATAAAAACAAAGGCGTAAATATTGAGCTAGTAGATTTTAGAAATGTAAAAACACAAGTTAAAAATGGCATTTATTATAAACAAGAAAACAATAGTTCTGATAACGGAAAGATTGTTGCCTTGGGAGAATTCAGTTCATTTTCTGAGTTAAGTGAGGAACGATTAGATAACTTGAGAATAACAAATTATGACCCAAGTATATTAAAAGAGCACCATAATATTAATAAACATGAATATTATGTCTCAAAATATGTTTTGGATTCAGATGTAATAATTAATATGCCAAAATGTAAAACTCATAAAAAAGCGGGAGTTACACTAAGTTTGAAAAATTTTGTTGGTATTAATGCTAACAAGGAGTTTTTACCACACCATACAAATGGAAGTAAAGAAGAAGGTGGAGATGCCTACCTAAGTAAGACAAGCATATTAAAAATGGCAAATAAACTTTTAGATATAAAAAATAGAAATGAAAATTATAAAAAATATTTTAAAGCTAAAATAGCCATGTTTTTTTATAGGGCTTGTATGTTTGTTAATAATAAAATAACACATTCAGAGAGCTTCTTTGAGGGTAGCTGGTATGGAAATGATACTATTTGGAGAACTTTACTTGACTTAAATAAAATTGCCTTTTATGCTGACAAGGAAGGCAATATGTGTAATCAACGCCAACGAAATATGCTTATAGTCGGCGATATGATTGTAGCTGGCGAGGGCAATGGACCTGTAAGTCCCAGCCCAAAAGATGTAGGTATAATTGGCATAGCAAATAACCCTGTTTGTTTTGATCAAACAATGTCAGCAATTATGGGCGTAGATTACAGTCTTTTGCCAACAATATATAATGCAAGAAATTACAAGGGAATTTATAAGATTAGTTGTGAGGAAGAGCCTAATATTATTTCAAATACAGATTTGTACAATGGAAAAGATGTTAAAGAAATACTGAATGATAAAGTATTCCAATTTAAACTCCCGTCTGGATGGAAAGACATAAACCAATGATTTAAGGAGATAAGTAATGAAAATAGCAGTAGCAGGTACGGGGTATGTAGGACTGTCAAATGCAATTCTTCTTGCACAAAATAACGAAGTATTTGCAGTTGATATAATAGAGGAAAAAGTTAATTTAATTAATAAAAGGAAATCACCGATCGTTGACAAAGAAATTGAAGAATATTTGGCAAAAAAAAAATTATTATTAACAGCAACGACAGATTGCAAAATCGCATACAAGGGTGCAGATTTCATTATTATTTCTACACCTACTAATTATGACGCAAAGATGAATTATTTTGATACTTCTTCTGTTGAATCAGTAATTGAAAAAGTGTTGAAAATTGAGCCTGAAGCTATAATGATAATTAAATCTACAGTTCCAGTTGGTTATACAGAGTCTATAAGGGAAAAATATAATTGTAAAAATATAATTTTTTCTCCCGAATTTTTAAGAGAAGGTAAAGCACTTTATGACAATTTGTATCCATCAAGAATAATAATCGGAGTGCCATTAGAAGATGAAAGTTTAGTAAAAAAGGCTAATGAGTTTGTAAGCCTTTTAAAAAATGGCGCAATAAAGAAAGATATACCTACATTGTTTTCAAATCCTACAGAGGCTGAAGCTGTAAAGCTGTTTGCAAATACTTATCTTGCACTTCGCGTTTCATTTTTTAACGAACTGGATACTTATGCAGAGGTAAGAAATCTTAATACTAAACAAATAATTGAAGGAGTATGTTTGGATCCAAGAATAGGTTCACATTATAATAATCCTTCGTTTGGTTATGGCGGATATTGTTTGCCAAAAGATACCAAACAATTATTGGCAAATTATAACAATGTTCCAAATAATATTATTGAAGCGATTGTTGATGCCAATAGAACCAGAAAAGATTTTATTGCTGATCGTATTATTGATAAAAGTCCTAAAATTGTGGGAGTATATAGGCTGACTATGAAGGCTAATTCAGATAATTTTAGACAGTCTTCAATACAAGGTGTTATGAAACGAATAAAATCAAAAGGCATAGAGGTAGTAATATATGAGCCTACATTAAAAGAAAATGATTTTTTTAATTCTCGAGTTATAAAAAGTCTTGATGAGTTTAAAGAAATTTGTGATGTTATTATTGCAAATCGATATAATGATGAGATAAAAGATATTTTGGATAAGGTTTACACTAGAGATTTATATTTTAGAGATTAAGAGGTTAAAGTAAATGTCTGATTTTAATAGTAAAGTAATATTGGTTACTGGTGCGGTGGGATTTGTGGGGTCCTTTTTGAGCAGGCGATTGCTGGAAGAAAATAGTAATATAAAAATAATTGGCTTTGATAATGTAAATGACTATTATGATGTTTGCTTAAAAGAATCAAGGCTTGATATGCTGGAGTCATATTCGAATTTTACTTTTATTAAAGGTAATTTAGCCGATAAATCATTAGTAACTGAAGTATTTGTAAAATACAATCCTGATATTGTGGTTAATCTTGCAGCTCAGGCTGGGGTTCGTTATTCCATTACAAATCCAGAGTCTTACATAGAATCGAATCTTGTAGGATTTTTTAATATTCTTGAAGCCTGCAGGCATTCTTATGATAATGGTAAAAAGGGAGTGGAACACTTAATATTTGCCTCAAGTTCTTCAGTATATGGGCTAAATAAAAAAATACCATACTCAACTGAAGACAAAGTGGACAATCCTGTTTCTCTATATGCCGCAACTAAAAAATCAAATGAATTAATGGCCCACGCTTATAGTAATCTTTATAATATCCCAGCTACAGGACTTAGATTTTTTACGGTATATGGACCGATGGGTCGTCCTGATATGGCATATTTTAAGTTTACTAACAAAATAGTAAAAGGCGAATCTATCGAAATTTATAATAATGGGGATATGTATCGTGATTTTACTTATATTGATGATATTGTAACTGGGGTTATAAATGTTATTGGTAAGGCTCCATCTGAAAATGGCGATGGTGTTAGATATAAGGTATACAATATTGGTAACAACAAACCCGAATCATTAATGTTTTTTGTTGAAACACTTGAGAAATGCTTAATCAAAGAAGGTATAATTGACAAGCCGGTTACAAAGAAATTGTTGTCCATGCAACCAGGTGATGTTTATCAAACCTATGCTGATATAAGTGAACTTGTAAAGGATTTTAATTTCAAACCCAATACGAGTCTGGAGGAAGGTTTAGAGAGGTTTGTCAAATGGTATAAATCTTTTTATTTTTCAAAATGAATTGGTATGTTTGTTTAGAAATTAGATAAATTATAAATAATTTATAGGACAAGCTAACAAGAGAAATTTGAATTTGGATGTGTGAATTATGATAAATGAATCAACATATAAAAAGGACAATATTTGTTTTTCAACATTATTAATTAAACCCTTTAAACATTGGAGAATGATGGTTATATTTGGAGTCGTTTTTGCAATTATTTTAGGCTTATTTAAGTTTTATCCATTATATAAAGATGTTAAAAATATTGATCATAATCAACAACTTGCTAATTATGATCAATCAAGAAATAAAATAAATGCAGAACTAAAATTACTCAATGAAACCTATAAAAATACTAAAGAATATCGTGAAAATTCTATTTTATTAAATTTAAATTCTTATAATTGTTATAGTGGATATTTAACATTTTATATCAAATCACCTGATTCAGACAAAAATACAACATTAATAAAAGCATACTCACGATTAATTAATAATGATGAGTTGATAAAACAAATAACTGAAATCCTTGGAGAGCAAATAAATAGCATTTATGTCTCAGAACTTTTAGAGGTTTCAATATCGCCTTCATCTTCAACTTTTTCAGTTGTTTTCTCGTATCATGATAAAGAAAAAGTTGAGATGGTTAATGAATTGATATCTAAATTTTATATAAATCAGCAAGTGCCTTTGTCAAACAATATTGTCAATCATTCAATTAATGTATTAAGTAGTTCAGTTCAGATAGGATTAGGTTTAACAAATGAGAATAATTCAGCGTTAGTTGGCGAAGATTTAAAAAATCTTAGTATTAAGATAGAAGGAAAAAAATCAGAATTGGAATCTTTACAAAATCCAGTAGGTACAATGTCAGATGCTTTAACATCTGGAGTTAAATATGCTATGCTTGGGTTGATTATTGGGAATTTTGGGGTTTATTTTCTATTTATATTTAAGTATTTGTTCTTAAATAAGGTGGAAAGTGATAAGCAACTTAAGACCGCATTTAACAGAAAGATTTATAGTGAATTTCCTTATATCAGTACAAAGAATAGTAATTTTGATAAGTTTATATGCAGATGTATAAACTCAAATTTAAGTTTAACTGAAGAAGAATTTATTAATATATTCTGGGAAAATATACAGGTCTCGGGTGAAGATAATAGAAATATATTGATTGTAGGGAAAAACAATAATGATATATTGAACAAATTAATAAATTCTGATAAATCAAATCCCAATATAAAATTGGAATTAACTTGTTCCCCAGTGAATATTTCGGAGAGACTTAGCTTATTAAGTAAAAGTGATGCAGTAATTTTAGTCGTTGAGTATGGAAATACATCAATGAACGAGATAACAGAAGAAATTGACCTTTGTGAATTTTACAACAAGAAATTTTTGGGATTTATATTTATTTAAAGGAGATCAAAATGTCAATTTTACTTACAGGTGGAGCAGGGTTTATAGGTAGCCATACTGCTGTTGAATTACTCAATAGTGGATATGAAGTTATAATAGCAGATAATTATTCAAATAGTAGTCCAGAGATTATTTCTAAAATAGAAAGAATCTCTGGTAAGTCGGTTGTATCTCGTTGTGTAGATATCAGAGATGAAATTAGGTTAGATGAAATTTTTGCAGAGAATAATATTGAGGTGGTTATCCATTTTGCAGGGTATAAAGCTGTAGGTGAGTCTGTAGATAAACCAATAATGTATTATAGAAATAATGTTGTTTCTACATTATCTTTAATTGAAACAATGATGAAATATAAAGTCAAAAATATAATATTTAGTTCATCTGCAACAGTTTATGGAGATAATACAAAATCGCCATGCAAAGAAACAGATGTTACAGGAAATTGTTCAAATCCATATGGATGGACAAAATACATGATTGAGCAAATATTAAAGGATGTTACGATTTCAGATAGTGATTTTTCGGTGGTTTCACTCAGATACTTTAATCCAGTTGGAGCACATGAGAGTGGATTGATAGGTGAAAATCCTAAGGGGATTCCCAATAACCTAATGCCATATATTTCTCAAGTTGCTTCTGGTAAACTTGATTGCCTTTCAATTTTTGGCAATGATTATCCAACCAAAGATGGCACTGGTGTAAGAGATTATATTCATGTTGTAGATTTAGCAAAGGGACATGTTGCTGCGATAAATTATACTATTAAAAATAAAGGATTTGAAGCAATTAATTTAGGTACAGGAGTAGGCTATAGTGTCCTTGAAATGGTTAATACTTTTTCAAAAATAAATAGCATTAAAGTTCCGTTTAAAATTGCCGAAAGGCGTTTAGGAGATTTAGCAGAAGTATATGCAAATGCTGATAAAGCTTTTAAAAAATTAGGATGGAAAGCATGCAAAACTCTTGAAGAAATGTGTAGAGACTCATGGAACTGGCAGAAAAAAATAAGTGAATAAATAATTAAAAAGTATTAAGAAGTGTAATTAGTGATTTTATTGAGCAATGACTAAATATGCTTCTTAGTTTTACTATTAATTGCAAAACCTAATTTATTGTAATATAATATATTTAATTTTGTACTGGTATATTATTTTAAATTTCTTGGAGGGAAGTTATTGATAAATATTCTTTATGCTTTAAATGGCATTTTTCACAATGGTGGAACGGAAGCGGTTGTGTTAAATTATTTTAATAATATAAACAAAGAAAAATTTCATATCGATTTTTTATTACACGGTAGTGAGAGTGAAAATTTAGATAATGAAACACATAATTACTTGAAATCGCAAGGAAGTAGGATATATTATGTGACTCCTAGAGGCAAAAATTTTTTGAAAAATAAAAAAGAAATTAGGAATATACTTAAAGATAATAGTTATGATATTGTACATTCTCATATGGATGCTGCAGGAAGTTTTTTTTTGAAAGAAGCAAAAGATCTGGGGATAAAAGTCCGAGTAGCTCATTCTCATAACACAGATAATCAAATAAATAAAGGCAACTTATTTAAAAATAAAATTTACACAATAATCTTAAATTACGCTAAAAAATCAATTAAAAATTATGCAAATGTATTTTTAGCGTGTTCGGATGCTGCAGGTAAATGGTTATTTGGGAACACTCCTTTTATTGTTATTAATAATGGAATAGACATTGCAAAGTACAGTTATAAAGATGGAGTGCGACTTGAACAGAGAAAGAAATATAGTGTTGATGATAAAATAGTAATTGGACATGTTGGACGATTTTGCTATCAAAAAAATCAAGAGTTTATAATAAAAATATTTTATGAATTGAGTAAAGATATTGAGGATATATGTTTGATATTAATTGGAGATGGGGAAAGCAAAAAGGATATTGAATTAATGATTAATAATCTTAAAATTAAAGAAAAGGTTATTTTGTTAGGTTCAATCTCGAATGTGAATGAGGTCCTGCAGGCCTTTGATGTATTTGTACTGCCCTCAAACTTTGAGGGACTTGGAATAGTGGCAATAGAAGCTCAAACAGCAGGATTGCCATGCGTGATCTCAGACTCAGTTCCGCAAGAGGTAGAGATAACAGAGGCTGTGAAATTTTTATCTTTAACCGATTCTGCAGAGTGTTGGTGTAAAGAAATAATAGGACTGTTAACAAATTATAAACGCAAAGATAATAGTGAAAAAATCAAAAAAGCTGGGTATGATATAAACGATGTAGTTGAAATAGTTGAAGATATATATTTAGAAAGTATTAATAGGGTGAATTAAGAAATGAAAAATTATGATTATTTGATAGTAGGAAGCGGACTTTATGGTGCAACATTTGCTCATGAGGCAATTAAGATGGGCAAAAAGGTTTTAATAATTGAAAGAAGAACCCATATTGCTGGTAATATCTATTGCGAGAATCAAGAAGATATTCTTGTTCACAAATATGGAGCACATATTTTCCATACAAGCAATAAACAAATATGGAATTATGTAAATGAACTTGTAGAGTTTAATAATTTCATAAATTCGCCCATTGCCAATTACAATGACGAAATATACAATTTACCATTTAATATGAATACTTTTAGTAAAATGTTTGGAATTTCAACACCCAAAGAAGCATTAGATATTATTACTGAGCAATGTGCTGAAATAACGCAAGAACCGAGTAATCTTGAAGAGCAGGCAATTAGATTGGTTGGAAGAGAAATATATACGAAGTTGATTAAGGGATACACAGAAAAGCAGTGGGGTCGTGATTGTAAAGATTTGCCGGCATTTATTATTAAAAGATTACCAGTAAGATACACCTATGACAACAATTATTTTAGTGATAGATACCAAGGTATACCTGTTGAAGGCTATACAGTTCTTATTGAAAAGCTTCTTGAAGGATGTGAAATTAGATTAGGCACTGATTTTCTTCAAAACAAAGATGAATATATGAGAATTGCGGATAAGGTTATTTATACTGGAACGATAGACTCGTTTTATAATTATCAATTTGGCCAATTGAGTTATCGTAGTTTGCGGTTTGAGAACTCGACCCTTGCAATGGAAAATTTTCAGGGAGTGGCAGTTGTAAATTATACGGAAAGAGATATTCCATTTACAAGAATAATTGAGCATAAACATTTCAATTTTGGAAAGCAGACAAAAACTATAATAACAAAAGAATATCCATCAGATTGGCAGGAAGGGATGGAACCCTATTATCCAGTTAATGATGAGATTAATAATAATTTATATGCCAAATATAAAGCATTAGCTGAAAAAGAAAATAGTATTTATTTTGGAGGAAGGTTAGCCCAATATAAATATTATGATATGGATAAAACAATAGAAGAAGCCCTTAAGCTTTGTAAGGAGATTTTATGAATAAATATCAAATTAAAGAAGTTAAAGGAATATCTAATCACGCTGGAAGTAAAGCCAGAGAAGATGCAAGCTTTTTTGCACAACAATTGGGATATGAATCTTTAATTATATATAGAACTGATTCACAGGATATATTTTCAAAAGCTAAGCGGTACTTAGGAGCACTTTTAAATTGGATAAGAATATTTTTTAAAGTCAAAAAAAACTCCTTGATTTTATTGCAGAATCCTTTCGATTCAAGGCAAATGGGAAGAGAATCTTGCTTGAAGCTATTAAAAAGCATCAAAAAATGCAAAATCATCTCTCTTATTCATGATATTGAAGAACTTCGAAAAGCATTATACAATAATAATATTGAACATGAATTTCAGTTTATGAAGAATAACTCCGACTATTTTATTGTACATAACGAAAGAATGAAAGACTATATGGTAGGTATAGGCTTTAATACAGAATCTCTTATTGTACTTGAAATTTTTGACTATGCCTTTGGAGAGTATGAAGAAAAGTCAAAGGATAATTCTACGGATGTTATTTTCGCAGGAGCATTAAGCAGAATGAAAAGCTCATTTATTTATAAACTGGGAGAAATGAAAAATAAAATTACATTCAATCTTTATGGACCGGCATATGATGAAGAGTATAAACCAGACAATATTACTTATAATGGTTCATTCCCATCAGACGAAGTGCCAAATGTTATTGAGGGTAAGTTTGGATTAATTTGGGATGGAGAAAAGCTTGACAGTTGCACAGGAAACTGGGGGAATTATTTAAGATATAATAATCCACATAAAACTTCATTATATATTGTTTCCAGAGTGCCAGTAATCGTTTGGAAAGAATCGGCCATGGCAGAATTTATTAAAAAAGAGAATGTTGGCATATGTGTCGATTCTTTAGAAGATATAAAAGGAATTATTAATAATTTGACAGGTGAAGAGTATGCTCAAATGACTGAGAATACAAATAGAATAGCTAAAAAACTTGAGACAGGCTATTATTTAAAGACGGCAATTAAAAAAATTGAAACATTGGCTCAGTTAACCTATTGCGTGAAAGGTAAGAAATATGGGTAAGAGCAAGGTCTTAAAAAATTATATATATAATACCGCTTATCAAATATTGGTATTGATAGCTCCTCTCATAACAGCCCCTTATGTATCACGAATATTAGGGGCCAGTGGTATTGGCATTTATAGCTATGCTCAGTCAATAGTTACATATTTTATCTTGTTTGGTACAGTTGGTAGTTCTTTATACGGTCAACGAGAAATCGCATATTGTCAAGACAAGCCAGAGGAAAGATCAAGAATATTTTATGAAATAATTTTTTTGAGGTTTATTACTGTTTTTATTAGTACTGTTATATATTTCTTTGTATTTGCTGAAGGGGAAGAATATAGGACGGTATACAGAATTTTAATTATTGATCTTATTGCTTCAGCATTTGACATTACATGGCTGTTTCAGGGAATGGAAAACTTCAAAAAAATAGTTATAAGAAATGCAATAGTTAAGCTGCTAAGCATTTGCTCAATATTTATTTTTGTGAGAGAATCATCTGATATCGCTATTTACACTGCGTGCTTATCACTGCCAACATTAATTGCAAATCTGTCATTATGGTTCTACTTGCCTCAATATTTAGTCAAAATCAAATTTAGCATAAAAAATATAAAAAAGCACTTGTTACCCATATTTATGTTGTTTATTCCTCAAATAGCTATGGAAATTTATACTGTAATGGATAAAACTATGATAGGAATATTTGCAATATCTGTTGCAGAAGTTGGTTATTATACTCAATCTCAAAAAATAGTAAAGATAGTTCTTCAAATAGTTACTTCATTGGGTACTGTTATGCTACCTGCGATGGCGGCAATATTTGCAAGTGGTGACAAGGAGCGAGTCATAAACACAATTTCTAAGGCATTTAAGACTATGTTCTTTATTGGCTTCCCAATGATGTTTGGGCTAATGGGAATCACAGAAAATATGGTGCCTTGGTTTTTTGGAAATGGATTTCAGCCTGTTGTTATATTGATGGTTTTGGCTTCACCAATGTTAGTTGTTGTTGGAATTAGTAATGTAATTGGAATGCAATATCTCTTACCTACCAATAAGCAGAATGTGTTTACAATCTCCGTTGTGACTGGAGCAGTTGTAAATTTTATATTAAACATTATTTTAATACCAAAGTGTAATTCGTTAGGAGCTACTATTGCGACATTAATTGCTGAAATAGTTGTGTCTTTAGTACAAATATATGTAGTCAGAAAAGACTTGCCAATTACTAAAATATTTAAGCAAAGCGTTAGATACCTAATTATGGGAGTGATAATGGGCTTAGCAGTGTATGCAGTAGGCATTCCATTTGGCGCGACAATAATAGGAACATTAGTTCAAATTATTATTGGGGTTTTAGTATATATTGCTGAGTTGATAATTATTAAGGATTCATTCTTTTTTGAAATAGTTGGAATAGTAAAAAATAAGATTAAGTAATGACAAAATTAAAATTTAAAAATACAACAGTAGTAATTTTATCTGCTGTTGTATTTTTTTAAAATAGAGAAAGATAGAATGAATTCAGATTAGTATATTGTGTTAAATAATTGAAGTAAGAGTTATTTAAGGGATTTATGATTAAAAATTAACTTTCATTGGACACATAAAGAAAAATATAGTAATAATTGTTTTATTACATTTTTAGTAGATTAATCCTGGAGGCAATTTTAATAAAAAATAATGCTTTAAAGAAAAGATATATGTGGATGGATAATTTGAAATATTTAGGCATTTTATCAATATATGTAGGACAGATGGGATGCTTTGCAGGTGAATTATATTAATTTGTCTTTCTATACCATGTCCCAGTATTCTTTTTACTTCTGGTATTTTTGCCCGGAACAGTCTTAAAATAACTTTTAATATTACGAGTTTCATGCTTAATTTTGCCTCTGTTGATACAATACCCAGCATAATATATAAAAATATTTTAATTGCAAAGGTGTATATTAAGATTAAATTAATACAAAAAATGAGGCAAGAAACATTGTTGTTTTGTTGAACAGAAAATATTATACGAACATGTTCTATTTCTATTTTAAGCATCTTTGATGTTTCACTTTAGCTTAGTAAACCATACCATACCATACAATAGTTCCTTTCTTTCACACATATATACCTGCAACTTTTGGTAGGTTCAAAAGATTAAAATAATTGTGATTAAAGGAATTGTACTAAAATAACAATTGTTTGAAGGCAACAAAAAAATCAAATAAAGAATCTAACTGATATTTGTTATAGATGGCATTAAAAGTCACATTTACAGATATCAGTTCGTTTTTATTATTGTTTTAATATGTGGAATAAAAGAATAATAAAAATAAATATATTATATTAATGCATAATGCAAAATCAAAATTATTATGGAGGTGACAGACAGTGAAACAAGTAGCGGCATATTGCAGAGTGTCAACGGATAACGAGAATCAGGTGAATTCTCTTGAGAGCCAAAAAAAATATTTTTCAGAATACATTGACAGAAATCCGTTGTGGGAGCTAACCGAAGTTTATGTGGATGAAGGGATAACTGGCACATCAACAACAAAAAGGCGCGCTTTTAATCGTATGATAGCAGATGCACAGGATAAAAAATTTGATCTGATTATAACAAAGGAAATAAGTCGTTTCGCAAGAAATACGCTTGACAGCATTTATTATACCCAAAAACTTAAGGGGCTTGGCATAGGTGTCATTTTTATGAACGATAATATCAACACTCTTGACCCAGATGCAGAGCTTCGGTTGACTATAATGTCATCAATTGCGCAGGAGGAGAGCCGAAAAACTTCTGAACGAGTGAAGTGGGGACAGAAACGACGAATGGAGCAAGGGGTGGTGTTTGGACGGGATATGTTGGGGTATGATGTGCGAAATGGTCGGCTAATTATTAATGAATCAGGAGCTGAAATAGTAAGACAAATCTTTCAAAAATATGTATATGAAGAAAAGGGTGCATACACCATTGCACGAGAGTTGCAAGAAAAGAAAATCCAAACACCAATTCACATGAAGCAGTGGTCAAATACTGTGATATTGCGGGTTCTCAAAAACGAAAAATATTGTGGCGATTTAATCCAAAAGAAAACATACACCCCAAGTTATCTCAGCCACGAAAAAAAGTATAACAAAGGGGAGGAAGAGTTTGTTGTTATTCGTAATCATCACGAGCCGATAATAAGCAGAGAGATGTTTGAAAAAGCCCAGAAAGAACTTGAAAAACGGGTTATTGCAATGGGGAAAAAGTCAAAACATTCAAGCTGTTATTGCTTTTCGGGAAAAATCAAATGTGGGGAGTGCAACAGCTCGTTTGTTTCCAGAACAAAAAAGAGGAAAGATAAAAGTATATATCACACATGGAGATGTCTTGAAGCAACGCAAAATGGCAAAAAGCACAGCGACATAAATGGGCAAATTATAGGCTGTGACAACATCACAATCAAGGATGAAGACTTAAAAGAAGTGATGATGAGCATTATAAAGAAACTAAATATCAATGAAGCACGGATTGGTCAAGTTATATTAAAAACAGCAGAAACAATATTTAATGAAAATGAAGTTTCACCCTCAAAATATTCAGACAAAAATAATTTAGAGCAATTAAATCAAAAGAAAAAAGCGTTGATAGAGCTGTATACAAATGGAGAAATTAGTCTTGATGAATTTAAAGAGTTTAAAACAAAATACGAGTCAAAAATATCTTTGCTTAAAATTTCAAGTGAAGAAAGAGCAAAAAAATCAGATGAAGTAGTTTCTAAAGATAGGTGGAAAGAGAAAGAAATGGGCTTAAAAAATCTTTTGAGTGGGAATGAATGGAACGATACATTTTATAGAAGCATTATTGAGAAAATAGAAGTGAGCAGGAATATATTGTTTGTAAAATTAATAATATTTGAAATTCCATTTGAATTTTATAAGGCGGCATAGAAAGCAGCATTTCGATACCTCAGTAGGTACAGAGGAAACGGGTTAACTAAGCTATAAATGATGGACAGTATTAAACCTTTAAATATTGTCCTGCTTTGGTAGCTTTGGATAAATGGATATCTCAAAGTCTTCTGGAGATGCGTTTGAACAAGAGCCGTTAACTGTCTTAACATAGACGACTTTTTCCAGCACTTCCTTAAGCAAATCATTTTTGGCTGCGGGGGATTCTATCTCTTGATAGACGCTCAGTAGCTTTTCTATTTTGGGCAGTAAATTATTTTTATTTTGCTCCCTTGCTTTTTCTTTTTTTACTTCATTTAAAAGTTCAGCATTGTCTTTCTCTGCTTGGGATATTCGGTCAGATAATTTTTTTGACCTGTCTAAAAATTGATCCGTAGAATAGATTCCTTGCTCCAACAGATCGTGAAGGTTATCAAGCTGATTATTTAAAGTTTTAATCTCGTTAGCTATGCTGTCGGCAGCTTTTTGTCTGACGCTCACAAGGTCAGACTTATTTCTGTTATCGCTTAACCCCCATTGAAGTTTATAGTTTTTTAACCACCCTTCTAGGCCCTTTAAAATCCGCTCTTCCACATAGTGTAACGCAGTGCTAACATTATCACATTGGGGATCCGCGCAGATCAGGCTGGCAGGCTTGTTTGGGTCCTGATAAGGGCGTCTATGCAGATGGCGTCCGCACTTGCCGCACACGACTAAGCCCGCTAGAGGGTTCTTAACGACGAAACGCTCTCCAACCGGACGAGGAGGATTCTTATCTAGCATTTCTTGTGCTTCTTGAAATTCTTGTTGATCAACAATAGCAGGGTGCAGGCCTTCGGCGACTAAGCATTCTTCTATAGGGCGTCTAGGGCGTTCGGCTTTTATTTGCCCGTTGACTATGGATTTTTTTCTTGGCCTACAGTTCCATCGTATTTTTCCAGCATAAACTGGATTTCTTAATATAAACTTAATCGTGCATGAAGTCCATGTTTTTCCCGTCTTGCTTGGTATCTTAAGTTCATTTAACCTTCGTGCAAGAAGCGCAGTTCCGAGCCTTTTATATGTTCCATCTTCCTGGAGTTCCCCGGTGGTGTACAAATCAAACATCATTTTAACGGCGCTGGCCTCCTCTGGAATTGGCTCAAGAGTGAAACCTTTATCATTTTCTAGCCGTATGCGCCTATAGCCGTAAGGCGCTTTGCTGCCGACATATTTGCCTTCCTTAATGGCAGCTTCACGCCCGCGCTGTAATCTTCGGTTAATAGTTTTATATTCACGCCTACTCATAAACAGTCCAAATTCGAAATACTCCTCGTCGAATTCATTGTTTGGGTCATATGTCTTTGATGGCGTGATAATTTTTGTATCGCTAAATTTAAAAGCCTGTGCAACAATTCCTTGATCTACGGTATCGCCACGAGCGAGACGTTCTACTTCCATAACCAGCACACCATCATACATATTGTTACTCAGCGCGTTAAGTAAATTTTGCATTTCAGGTCGTGCAGAAATGGTTTCTCCAGAAACCACTTCTCGATAAATTTGTATTATCTTTAAGTTCATTCTTTTTGCTAAGTCTAAAAGGACCTTTTCGTGTCTAAGCAGTGTATTGCCTTCGCCCCTGGACTCTGCCTCAATATCAACCCTTGACTTTCTTAAATAAATTGCGTATTCTCCGCGCACTATTATGACCTCCTTTAAAATTAGTAATGCGTTATTCTCATACTGCATTTTGTGTTTGTGGGTTTGTCAATATACTACTCGATACAATTTAGTAAAATTTTCCATTTTGTTCACGATGTGATTCATACAGAATTTACATTGTAATAGATGTCGAAATAAGTTATGATATTTAACCAATAAGAACATTTGTTTGGAAATGAGGGGATAAAATGGAAGACTTAGAAATCTTGTTGAGTTTAAGGAAATTAAGCGACAAAGATAAAAAAGAAATAGCAAAGCAGGTTATTTACTCTCTGCTGCATCTACGTATAGACGAATTAAATCGGTAATCTTGTCTTTATATTCCTGAGGAAGTTTGTTAATATCCTGAAGGAGCAACTCGTCGTTAGTTAGTGGTCCTGAGTTGCTCCTTGCTTTTAGTCCGTGAAGATAGTTCATGTCAACATTAAAATAATCCGCTATGACTTCCAATGTTTCAAAATCAGGCTCGCGGTAACCGCCTTCATACATACTTATTGCGCTTTTTGATAGTCCCAATTGTTGCGCTAGTTCTTTTTGATTAATTCCTTTTGATTCCCTTAATTTTTTTAATACAGAAGCAAATGACATACGATTAATCACCTCCATAGATATTATATCACATTTCGTGACGAAGTCAAATAAATTCACAAATTGTGTCTTGACAGTTTGCGTAACGTGTGCTAAAGTGAGAATAACCACGAATCGTGTCGAATTTTGGAGGTAGAAATATGATTGATAGAGTCAAATTGGGTAAGCGAATCAGAACACTGCGCGGGGAGATGCCATTGGACAAAGTGGCTAAGGATCTTGGGATTAGCCTGTCTGCATTAAAGATGTACGAAACTGGTCAACGAGTACCGCGCGACGAGATTAAAATTAGAATTGCTAATTATTTCGGAGAGTCAATAGAGGATATTTTTTTTGCACAATAGTACACGATTTGTGAACTATATTAAAATATACACAAAATGTGTTTTTATCGAATAGGACAACATTATAAATTAATACCTATGTATGAAGGAGGTGCTTTTATGGCTTTGGTTGAGGATTTTTATATAAGAGCAACAAGAATTAAAATTTACGATGACTACTGTAAAGATAAGACCCAAGAAGAGATACGGGCGATACTAAATCGAATATCCATAAAGGCATTAGACAGCTTAAAATCTAACGAACACGACGCAGGATAGTAAAAATCTGATGTTAAAAGGAGTCCATACTATGCACCAGGATAGTTTAAACAAGCATAAAAACTATACCATAGAAACGCAGCGCAGAACTTGCTCAAAGAAAAAACTGCAAAACAAATACTCAATAGTTTTTATGCTTTTATTTTTTATTTTTATAGCATCTGTAGTAGCGATACATAATAACGCGCAGCAACTGGAATGTCGAGACAGAGAATCTAAACAATTAATTGCAGATGAACTGGACAAGCCTTGCGCTTTTGCGCAAACCCCTAAGGCCAAGACAATTTACTACGACATCCCTCTTGAAAATAAATATCAGAAGCTTGTATTTGACTTATGTGAAAAATACAGTGCTCCGCCTGAAATTGTCTTTGGTGTTATGCGTATAGAAAGTAATTTCGATTTTATGGCCTTGTCGGCGGATTGCAAATGCGTGGGAATAATGCAAATTAACTTGTGCAACATGGAACGATTGAACAAAGAGCTGGGAGTTACTGATCTAAGAGATCCTGA
The DNA here is from genome assembly GCA_036654375.1 of Oscillospiraceae bacterium. GTDB lineage: Bacteria > Bacillota > Clostridia > Oscillospirales > Acutalibacteraceae > RZYX01. The sequence continues at coordinate 277,849 of JAVVSD010000001.1, read as the reverse complement.
ACAGAATATTAAAAGTGGGATTTATATGTTAGCAGAGCTATATAGCAAGTACGGTGATTGGCACAAAGCGCTCGTCTGCTACAACCGCGGAGAGCATGGAGCGAAAAACCTTTTGACTAGTACATACTCAATCAAGGTGATGGATTATTCTGCAAGACTAGAAACATTAAATAGCAAATTTGTCGATTAAAAGTAGCTGAGGTTTAGAAATCACCATAGGTCTTTGTATATACTGCAACTAATAAATATATCGAGGTGATTAAGGTGTATGTTGAATACTCTTGTAGCGATGAAGGAATATGCGATTGCGTTTGTCCCAACAGGGACTGCATATATCATGAAGATAATAGAAAGGATATGAAATCAAATGAGCAACCTAACAGTAGAAATTAAAGCACCAGAACTAACTGAAGTACTTAGACTTTTGGCAAACTCCATTGGAGGCAATAAGGGAATGGCTGAAGTTATACCGGGACCAATTGTGGAGTATGGCCAACAGGCACTGCAGGTTCAATCACCGGTAACACCAGTTCAAGTCCAGACGCCCGCACCAGTTAGCGTTCCAGTAGCACCGGTCCAAGCGCCGACACCTGCACCCGTTCCAGTAGCACCAGCACCTACATACAGCTTGTCAGACTTACAAGTGGCATGTGCACCTTTAATGGACGCGGGCAAGCAACAGGATATTGCAAACCTTTTAAGGAATGTATTTGGCGTAGAGGCGTTGACCCTTCTTCCACTTAGTAGCTACGGGGAGTTTGCAACAGCGCTTCGGGGCTTAGGGGCAAAGATATGAGTACCAATATCATAAAGGCAAACAATCAAATCCCAGAGAAAGAAATGACGGTGTTAGAAGCCTTTGGGATAATGCGAGAGATATGCCTTAGTACCAGAAATTGTACGGACTGCATATTGGTAAAGTCATCTGACCATTGCGTTCCTAGATATTTTGATAGCCCCGCACTAATTAACCAGCTTAAAAATTACAAGGAGGGACGAACTAATGGCAAAGCAAAAGTCAAATGAGACCCACGCACTTCTTTCTGCGTCTGGATCACACAAGTGGTTACACTGTCCGCCCTCTGCACGGTTAGAGGAACAACAACCAGAGACGACCAGCGACTATGCAGAAGAGGGAAGGCTCGCACACGAGATATGTGAGTTAGTTATAAGAAAACATCTTATAGAACCTATGGGTACTAAGAAATTCAACAACGCACTTAAGAAACTACAAGAGAAACCTTTTTACGATCAGGAAATGCTTAGTTGCGCTGAAGCGTATAAGGATTTTATTTCAGGAGTGGTTTATGGCTACAGCTCAAAGCCTTTTGTAGCAGTGGAAAAACGCGTGGACTACTCACACGTAGCACCAGGTGGCTTTGGAACTTGCGACTGTATTATTATCGGCGACAACGTTCTACATATTATCGACTACAAGCACGGCAAAGGTGTTCCAGTTAGCCCATTTGAAAACCCGCAAATGATGTTATACGCGCTAGGTGCGCTAAGAGAATACTCGCTACTGTACTGCATAGATACTGTTCGTATGACAATAGTTCAGCCCCGTTTAAATAGTGAGTTTGAGACCTATGAGCTTGGGGCATCAGATTTAAGTATATGGGCAACAGAGGTACAACCTATAGCGCAGATGGCGTATGACGGCAAGGGCGATTTTAAATCAGGCGAGCACTGCAGGTTCTGTAAGGTAAAAGCAACCTGCAGAGAGCGAAACAATACAATGACTGCCCTCGAAGCTTTTGGAGGGATGAAGCCCCCGCTGATAAGTAATGCAGAGGTTGGCGAAATACTGGAGAAAGCACAGACACTAAAATCTTGGGTTACAGACTTAGAAGAATACGCTCTAGCAGAAATTCTTAAGGGCAACGAGATAGCAGGGTGGAAAGCGGTTGAGGGTAGAAGTAACAGAACATTTATGGATACAGACAGTGCCTTTGACGAAGTAAAGAAAGCCGGATACAAAGAAGAGCTACTTTATACTCGCAAGCCAATAACTTTATCAGAAGTTGAAAAGCTACTTGGCAAGAAAGAATTTAGCGAGCTACTTTCTGACCATGTTATTAAGCCACCTGGAAAGCCGACACTTGCCCTACTATCGGACAAGCGTGAACCAATTAACCTAAAAGTGACAGCTGCAGAAGCTTTTACTCAATAAACAATATATAAACGGAGGAACGACAAATGACAAACAGACCAACACAAGTAACGACAAACGAAGTACGAATCAGCTATGAACACCTTCTTAAACCCTATGCAAAACAGCCGGGTGCAGAGGAGAAGTACAGCGCAACGCTCTTAATTCCTAAATCTGACATTCAGACAAAGAATGCGATCGATCAAGCGATAAGGGCAGCTATCGAAGAAGGAGCTACTGGAAAATGGAACGGGGCCAGACCGCCTCAGCCAGCAATACCAATTTATGACGGCGACGGTCTTAGACCCGCAGGTGAACCTTTTGGCGAAGAGTGTAAAGGACACTGGGTAATGACGGCATCTAGCAAGCAAAGACAAGACGTAGTAGACGCTAACCTTCAGCCTATTATTGACCCAACACAAATTTACTCGGGTATGCATGCGAGGGTGTGTCTCAACTTCTTCGCTTACAATGCAAACGGTAAAAAGGGCATAGGCTGTGGACTTGGCCCCGTTCAGAAAATCAGAGACGGAGAACCACTCGGAGGAAGAGTAACAGCAGAGGCTGCGTTTGGTGCAATGCCAACAGCACAGCCACAATACACGCAACCGCAATATGCTCCACCAGCAAATACATATCAAGCTAGCGCCCCTACTGCTGGAATTAACCCGGTAACAGGAATGCCGTTTCAGCAGTAACAAAACAGAGGGGCTCTCTTTAGAGCCCCTTGAATTTTTACATGGAGGCTATCCTGCACATGAAAATGAAATTAATCACTATAGCGGGAAAACAATTTACCCGTATAAAGATAAATAAGAAGTTATGGAATCGCGGTTATTTAAAAAAATGCTTTGAAGGATCAACTCCAAGTAAAGAAAGTAGCAAATTTATATACTTTGAGGTCGAAGGCGATCTTTTAAACACACAAAAGGAACAGTAGGTAATTTCATGAGACATTTAAGTATAGATATTGAAACATACTCGTCCGTTGATATCGGAAAAGCCGGTTTATATAAATATGTTCAGTCACCAGATTTTGAGATCCTTCTTTTGGCTTATAGCTTTGACAGTGAGCCAGTAAGAATCGTTGACCTAGCAAGCAAGCAAGAGATACCTTTTGAAGTTCAACGCGCGCTACTATCCTCAGATACCATAAAGCACGCATATAATGCAGCTTTTGAGTGGTACTGCCTAAGCAAGTTTTTCAATCTCCCTGATCCGAACGTGTGGCTACCCCAGTGGCGCTGTACAATGCTCCACGGCTTATACTGCGGCTGTCCTGCAGGGCTATCGTCAATAGGCGATGCTATAGGGCTTCCCCAAGATAAAAAGAAGATGGGCATAGGAAAGAGACTAATTAATATTTTTTGCAAGCCCTGCAAACCGAGTAAAAGTAACGGCTATAGAAACAGGACTTTACCACATCATGAACCCGAAAAATGGCAACTGTTTAAAGAGTACTGCGTACAGGACGTTGTGACAGAAATGGCGATAGAGCAAAAGCTTTCAGCCTTCCCTGTACCAGATGACGAGCAAAGAATGTGGGAACTCGACCAGATCATAAACGCAAGAGGCGTAAGGATAGATAAAGAACTGGTATACGGTGCACTAACCGTTAGTGAGATAAGCACAGGCGAGCTCATGGACGAAGCAACAAAGTTGACAGGACTTAACAACCCTAAGTCTGTACCCCAACTTCAAAGATGGTTAATGGAAGAAACTAATGAAGAAGTTGAGAACCTTCAAAAGGAAACAGTTAATTCCATACTTCAGGGAGACATGGAAAGCGAGGTCGCACGTCGAGTTCTGGAAATCCGGCAGGAACTCGGCAAGACCTCGGTAACAAAATACGCTGCAATGGATACCGCAGTATGCGAAGACGAACGGGTAAGAGGTCTCCTACAGTTTTACGGAGCAAATAGGACGGGTCGCTGGGCTGGGAGACTTGTCCAGGTGCAAAACCTACCGCGTAATTATATAGAATCGTTGCCGACAGCACGTAAGTTCGTAAAGGAACAAAACCTTGATGCTCTAAAACTGTTATACGGCAACGTGCCAGATACGCTATCGCAGCTTATACGCACCGCATTTATACCTGCAGAGGGTAACACTTTCCATGTTGCTGACTTCTCGGCCATCGAGGCACGAGTTATAGCTTGGCTAGCTGGCGAACAGTGGCGGCAAGAAGTTTTCGCGACACACGGCAAAATATATGAGGCGTCAGCTTCGGCCATGTTCGGTGTGCCCATCGAATTAATTAAAAAAGGTAACCCAGAATACGCACTTAGACAAAAAGGCAAGGTGGCGGAGCTGGCACTCGGATATCAAGGCGGGCCTGGTGCACTTATCGCGATGGGTGCTCTTGATATGGGGCTGACCGAGGAAGAACTGCCAGATATCGTGCAGAGGTGGCGTGCTTCCAATCGCTGCATTGTTGATCTTTGGTATGCGGTTGAAAACGCAGCGCTCGCATGTTTAAGAACAGGCGGGCAGACGGGGGTAAATGGAATACTGTTCACGCATGAAGCTGACTTTCAAAATGGGCAAGACTTTTTAACAATTACATTACCTAGTGGCAGAAAGCTATATTATGTAAAACCGTTTCTTACATCTAACCAGTGGGGTAAAGACAGCATAGGATACTGGGGTCTGAATCAGACATCTAAAAAGTGGCAAGTGCTGGAGACCTATGGCGGTAAGCTTGTTGAGAACATAGTACAAGCTATTGCCCGCGACTGTTTAGCAGTATCTATTCAGAGGTTGGAAGAGGCTGGGTTTAAAGTCGTAATGCACGTACACGATGAGTGTATTATTGATGCCCCGCTAGAGCAAAGTATGGATACCGCTTGTGAGATTATGGGACAGCCCATTGACTGGGCACCAGGACTATTACTAAGAGCAGATGGGTTCACAACAGATTTTTACAAGAAGGATTAAATGGAGGTAATTTGTTTATGAAAAACAATTTAAGTGATTTACATAATTACTTGTTTGAGCAACTCGAGCGTTTAAATGACGATAGCTTATCAGATGAGGAGCTAAATAAAGAAATTAAAAAAAGCGAAGCAGTTACAAAGGTAGCCGAGACCATTATTTCTAATGGCAGCCTTTCCTTAAAAGCTGTTCAGGTTATGGGCGAATATGGCCGTGTTAATCCTGAAAAAGTGGCACCGTTCTTAATAGGTGAATAGCATGAGATACTCTAAAGAAGTACGCGCATTTATAGAAGAAAATGTTAAGGGAAGGACCGGCGTTGAGTTAACCAATTTAGTAAATGAGAAATTTGGGCTGAATTTAACTGAATCTCAAATAAAATCCTATAAGACTAACCATCATTTAACAAGTGGAACTCCTCATGGAAAGCACAAGGGATATCCTACAAAAAAATTTCCTGCAGAAGTTAAGAAATTTATACAAGAAAACTACAAAGGTACTGGACACCAAAACATGGCCAACCTGCTCAACAGCAAATTCAACGCTAATTATACCATGTCCCAAATCAAGGGTTATTACTGCAATCACGGCTTAAACAGCGGTATTACGGGCAGGTTTGAGAAAGGACATATTTCGCCCAACAGAGGCATAAAAGGCATATACCCTCCCGGAAGTGAGAAAGGCTGGTTTAAGCCTGGCGACACGCCTAAAAACCACCGTCCGGTGGGAAGTGAAAGAATAGCATCTGATGGGTACTTGTACATTAAGACAGCAGAACCTAAAACGTGGGAGCTAAAGCATCATCTAATCTGGCAAGAACATTATGGAGAGATACCCGAAGGTAACATGCTTATCTTCCTTGATGGGAACAAGTTGAATCTTGATATAAAAAATCTTGCTTTAGTAAGCTCTCAGGAGCATCTTATGTTAAACCGTAGTGGACTAAGAACCGAATGTAAAGAGCTAACCGAAAGCGGGATACTTGTCGCGAAACTTAAAATAGCAACAAAGGAGCGAATAAAAAAGACAGCCCCTTAACGAGGCTGTCAATATGGCTATAAATCTTAAATACCTTTATATGTTCTCTTTAACTTGTTTAAGTATTCTCGTCCTAATTCATTAAGGAACTCTTCTCCCTGTTTAACTATACTAAACTCTTTTGTGGCTTCAAAACCCGCGTTCCTTAGTGCCCTAACATGCTCTTTTGTTACATCTTGAATCAATCCTGCCCCGATTAAATTGTCGGTGCACTCGAGAAACTCATCTTCTGAGAGCCCATAATACCCACCATAGCTTGTATGTTCCCCGATTACATCCAAGATTAAAATATCTATTTCTCTTAACACATTATCACCTCCAAGCAAATAATATCACTTAACTTATTTATTTACAAGAAATTAATTGAAGGAGAGAAAATCAAATGACAACAGAAAAGTTTGAAAACACTCTATACGACACTCTAACAATGGTGAAACACATACTTGGTAATAAAGCAAAGGAATACGCTCGAGAGGATAGACTACACAACTTTAAAGTTGCAGCAGACCTTGCAAAAACAACGCCCGAGATGGCACTTAGAGGAATGCTTGCAAAGCACATAATCAGCGTATGGGATTTAATTAATGACCTAGAAAAAGGTGACCTCGCAGACATTCAAATGTGGGACGAAAAGATTATTGATTGTATTAACTACTTTATTCTTCTTCGCGCTCTTGTTTTTGAGAGACACGAAGACGAGTTCAAAAAATTAGAAAAAAAACTTTGCAACGAGGTTCTTGAATCGGTAAAAGGAGATGTTAACAATGCGAACAAGACAAGCTGAACTAGGAAACAGGAACATGCTAGCGCAGGCGTTAACGGATATAAGAAAAGCACAAGGGCTAAAGCAGCGTGTTGTGTTGGAACGCCTAGCTAATCGTGGTGCCAATATCGACGCATCAGCATTTAGCAAAATCGAAGGCGGTCACAGGTGCATTACAGATAAAGAACTGTTTGCGCTCAGTCGCGTATACAATGTGGACGTCGGCTACATATACCAAATGGCATTTAACATTCAAGCAAATAACAGATAAAACAGGAGGCTAGCTCCATGCAATTCGATAGACAAATTACAATCTCAACGGCGGGAAGTCGTAGAGCAACACAGTGGCCACCCTCCTCACTTATGTGGTCGGAGCTTATAGCAAGGCTGCAAACACCGGTTAGAAGTACGGAGACCTTAGCCGAATACCTTTCTTTCAAGAAAGGACGTCAGGATGATCTGAAGGACGTCGGCGGTTTTGTAGCTGGCATACTGGAGGGCGACAGGCGCAAAGCTAACGCAGTAATTGGCAGAGAAGTAATAACACTCGACCTTGACAATATACAACCAGGAGGCACACAGGATGTTTTAAAACGTATCGAGGGGCTAGGGTGCGGGTACTGTGTGTACTCAACTCGAAAACACAGCGACGCAGCCCCCCGTCTACGTGTACTTGTACCGCTGTCGCGTACATCGACAGCGGACGAGTACGAACCCTGTGCACGTAAACTTGCAAGCATAATTGGTATAGACTTGTGTGACCCTTCTACGTTTGAAGCGTCTCGACTCATGTACTGGCCCAGCTGTTGTGTTGATAGCATTTATGTACATACTTTCTCGGACAAGCCTTTGCTTGACGTTGATGGTGTACTCAGTATGTATGGAAACTGGAGAGATGTTACAGAGTGGCCACAAGTACCAGGTACCCAAGATGTGCATAAGCGTTTAGCAGCTAAGCAGGGAGACCCGACAGAAAAAAGCGGAGTGGTCGGTGCATTCTGTAAAGTATATGACGTTTACAGGGCTATTGACGAACTGTTACCGGGCGAATATCTACCGTGCGACATAGAAGACCGTTACACATTCGCGGGAGGTTCTACAACAGGCGGTGCAGTAATTTATGAGAATGGTAAGTTCTTATACTCCCATCATGCGACGGATCCGTGCGGTGGAAAACTCTGTAATGCTTTTGACCTTGTCAGGCTTCATAAGTTCTCATCTATGGATGATGATGCTAAAACAGATACCCCGACAAATAGGCTGCCCTCATATACTGCTATGTGCCAATATGCTGTATCAGATAAGTATGTAGCGTCGATTATCAATCAGGAGCGATACGACAGTGCAGTACAGGCATTCGGGGATACACCTGTAGAACAAACAGACATGAACTGGATGTCAAAGCTCAGCATATCTGCAACAACAGGAGAACCACAGAAAACAACAGACAATGTACTTATTATTCTCGACAATGATCCAAACTTAAAAGGTCGCTTTGCCTTCGACGAGTTTGCAAACAGAGCATTAGTTTTAGGTACTTTGCCGTGGGACACACGCTCTTTCCGCAGGCAGTGGACAGACACAGACGACGCAGGCCTAAGACACTACATAGAAAAATGTTACGGGATCTCAGGCAAGGAACGAATATATGACGCAGCCTGCTTATGTGCATTTAAAAACAAGTTCAACGATGTTCAGCGTTATCTGCAGTCTCTGCAGTGGGACGGGGTAAAAAGGTTAGATACTTTATTAATTGACTATCTTGGATCTGAAGACAACATATACACCAGGACGATTATCCGTAAAAGTTTAGTTGCTGCAGTGGCCAGAGCAATGACGCCCGGTGTTAAATACGATTGTATGCCGATTCTCACAGGACCACAGGGCATAGGTAAAAGTACATTTTTTAAAATACTTGGACGTAGTTGGCACTCAGACAGCCTGCAGAATTTTGAGGGTAAGGAAGCGGCGGAGCTGATACAAGGTACCTGGATAATTGAAGTAGGAGAGCTCAACGGATTGTCAAGGTCAGAAATGAATGTAATTAAACAATTCCTTAGTCGTACAGAGGACATATACAGAGAACCTTATGGGCGACGTACCGGAAATTACCCCAGACGCTGTGTATTTTTTGGAACCACTAATGACAACGAGTTTTTACGTGATCAAACAGGCAATAGACGTTTTTGGCCAGTGGATGTGGGGCTAAATAAACCAACTAAAAATGTGTTTAAACAATTGCAAGAAGAAGTTGACCAGATATGGGCTGAAGCTATGGCCTTGTGGAGAATAGGGGAACCCTTGTTCTTAACTGGAGAAGCTGAAAGGCTGTCACTTGAGGCGCAGGACGAACATAAGGAGAACAGCGCCAAAGAGGGAGTCATACGAGAGTTTCTTAATAAGCCTCTTCCGCCAGATTGGAGTAAAAGAGATTTGGGGCAAAGGCGGATATATTGGTCAGGCAACTTTGAAGCAAAATCCCTTGAAGGCTTGTTGCCGAGAGACCGTGTTTGCGCAGTGGAAATCTGGTGCGAATGCTTCAACGGGGAGACTAAAAACTTTAAAAAAGCAGAGGCGGCAGAGATAAACGGAATACTTTCAGGTATGAAAGAATGGAGCACCAAAAGTAGTTCAATGAGGTTTGGTTTTTACGGGGTCCAAAAAGGATTTTCAAGAGTTTAAAAAGTGTAACTTTCTATGTAACTTTCTAAACGGTGGTTACATTTTTTGTAACCATCAACCATGCGTGGTTACATGAAAGTTACATAGAAAGTTACATAAAAAAGCTAATAGAATAAGGCTAAATAGCTATTATGTAACTTTGTAACCATAAAAACCTATATAAATATAAAATAGGCAAATTAGGCATATATGTAAAACGCCTAAAACGCCTAATCCGCCTAATTGCGTGAAGTATACGCGCGTAAGAAAGTTACTCGCCCATAAAGGAGGGTTTTAACAGTGGAAGGAGAAAGTTGTTCGACGTGGTTAAAAAGATACCTAATTGAGAAGGGAGCCACACAGACAAATGTTGTCTCAGGTGAAGCCATCAAGCAGGGATTCACAAGATCAGAATTGAAAGAAGCGAGAAAATTCTTAGGGGTTAAATGCTTCAATGATTCAAATGAGCAAGAAGAAAAGAGGGCGAAGAATTGGTTTTGGTATTTTGAGGAGAGTGGGACATGACCGACAGAGAGATTGTAGATGCTTTCTACCAAGGACACAATATCAAAGGCCTAACGGAGTTAGTGTACCGGCAAAGCAGACGCAGGTATTCGGCTGAGAGAAAAATAACAAAGTTTGAGGCCAGACGCATAGTCGAGACTGCCATTATACAAGACATAAAGGAGGAGTTTGCAACGTGACTGAAAAGGACATAGAAACAAGACTTCGCGAGGAGATTAAAAAAACAGGTGGAACAGCTTATAAGTTCGTGAGCCCTGGACACAATGGAGTGCCAGATAGGATGATATGTTTACCCGGAGGAAGGGTTGTATTTGTTGAGTTAAAAGCCCCAGGTAAGAAATCGAGCCAAGCACAGCTGCGGGCGCAAGAAAAGTTGTTAACCTTAGGCTTCATAGTTATTAGGGACGTCGACAGCTACGATAAGGTACTCGAGGTGGTAAGGATGTGTCTGGATTTAAAATACGATTCTGATGGTTATCATTATCGAAAGAATCTCGCTATAATCCGAGCAAATGGAGGCACATGCTATGGCCAAACGAAGGAATAGTACACCCGAGGCAAGAGCAGAAAAGAGGCTTGAAGAACTTGTTCACGAACGCGGGGGTCTTTGTTATAAATTCATATCGCCCTGCAATCCCGGAGTGCCTGACCGCATTGTGATTACTCCCGATGGGAGAACTATATGAAATACGCGCCACACCCTTACCAAGAGTACTGTACTAATCGCATAATTAGTGATCCAGCAATAGGGTTATTTCTTGATATGGGACTTGGTAAAACAGCAATAACACTTACGGCAATTAATGACTTGATATACAACCATTTTTCAGTCTCAAAAGTTCTGGTAATAGCGCCAAAAAAAGTAGCAGAGGCAACATGGAGCAAAGAGGCGTCAAAGTGGGATCATTTAAAGCATCTAAGACTCATAACAGTACTTGGCAGCCAAACAAAAAGAGTAAGAGCCTTAAACTCACCTGGAGACATCTACATAATTAATCGTGAGAACATTCCATGGATAGTTGAGTACTATCAAAACCGCTGGCCTTTTGACATGGTTATTATCGACGAGAGTAGCAGCTTTAAAAATGGAAAAGCAAAGCGATTCAAAGCGCTTACGTGGGTAAGACCACACATCAAACGGATTGTTGAGTTGACAGGCACACCAGCGCCAAACGGCTTGCAGGATTTATGGGCGCAGGTTTATCTGCTTGACGGCGGAGAGCGTTTAGGCAAATATATAACGCATTACCGAGAGAGGTATTTTGAACCAGACAAACGAAATGCGCAGCAGGTGTTCAGCTATAAGCCAAAGTTAGGAGCTGAAGAGAGAATACTGGAACTTATTGGTGATATCTGTGTCAGTATGAAAGCCGAAGATTACTTACAGCTTCCGGACGTTGTCACCGATGACATACCTGTGGTATTGGATTCAGCAGCGCAGAAGAAGTATAACGACATGGAAAGAGAAATGCTTCTTCAAATAGACGACGAAACCTATATCGATGTTGGAACAGCTGCAGCACTAAGCAATAAGCTTCTCCAACTATGTAACGGAGCTGTGTACGACAATGACGGACAAGTTGTTGAAATACACGACTGCAAGATAGAGGCATTCATGGAGTTAATCGAACAGCTTAACGGGCAACCGGCGTTAGTGTTTTACAATTTCAAGCATGATCTAACACGTATAAAAGAGGCATTGAAAAAAACAAAGCTTAGGGTGCGAGAACTACGTACTCCAGAGGATGAGGCCGACTGGAATAATAGGCAGATTGATATTTTACTGGCGCATCCGGCCTCCTGTGCATACGGACTAAATCTTCAAGATGGCGGAAACCATGTAATATGGTTCGGGCTTAATTGGTCCTTGGAGCTATACCAGCAGGCAAATAAAAGGCTACACCGACAAGGACAACAGCAGAAGGTAATAATACACCACTTATCGGTCGTCGGGGGTCGCGACGAAGATGTAGTACAGGCGCTAGAGGACAAAAGCGATACACAGGACAAGCTTATCGAAAGTTTGAAAGCAAGAATACAAAAAGTGAAAGGAGACACACAGATATGATTTATTCATGGCGTGCGGTATCGTTTGCATTTGGTTGTCTGTTTGGGGTAAACAGGGCATGAGACATAACCAAACAGTAGGCGGAATGTTTCACTGCGGACCAGATGATAGAGTTTTTGGATATATGCCGAAGAACTATGATCTTAAGGATAATCAGTATAACTTTAACAATGAGCATTGGATTAATGAATACTTGCAAGCATTTGAGAATGGCGAAATAAATATTTCAGAGAGATATGGAATCGCCATTTATGATTTGTTTGTAAAAGGAAGGATGACAAAATGAATGCACAACAGAATTTAAGTATCAAGTTCTTAAAACAGGCTTATAGATTAAATGAGCTAATTGAATCAAATCTAGTTGAACTTCAAAAATTTAAGGATCTATCTACACATATAACTGCTAATATCTCAAAAGAAGCTGTTCAAGGCGGTATGAATAGTGATAAAATTGGAAGTATTGTTGTTAGAATTGTGGAGCTGCAAAACACAATTGATGATGAAATTGATAGTTACGTTGATATTGAAAAAGACATAAGAAATGCAATCAATGAAGTTCAAAACAGAAATGAGCAATTATTGTTACGGTTAAAGTATTTGGAGTTTTTATCGTTGGAGAAAATAGCAGGAAGAATGGGGTATTCAACAAAACAAGTGAATAGAATTCACATAGAAGCTCTAAATCACATAAAAATTCCAAAAGATGTCCCTAAATGTCCTTGAATGTCCTTATACATCGATGATATAGTTTATAGTGAAGAAACAACAAAACAGGGTTAACAACTCACAGGTTGATTTCATAAACGCCGCGAGCCGGAGCGGAAGAACCGGCAAACCTTCATGTAATTTTTTTCATACAAACAGCATTCGAGCAAATAAGCCCGGGTGCTGTTTGATTTTTAATGAGAGAGGAAGTGATAATGTGTCCAAAATTACAGATAAACAAGAGCGATTTATACAAGAGCTCATAAAGGGTAAATCACAAAGAGAAGCGTATAGAACTGCTTATCCTAACTGTAAAGCCTCTAATAAAACTGTTGATGAAATGGCAAGCAAGCTAATTCATAATGACAAGGTAAACACAAGGTATAATGAGATTCATGATAGACTTATAAAAGAAGCTGAGGACGAATGCATTATCACCGCTAAAGAGGTTTTAAGGGAACTTAAAAGAATAGGTAAAGCAGATATAAAAAAATACCTCTCTTATAAAACTGTAAAAACTGTTGTCGGTCATGATGAGGAAACTGATGAACCAATTATTGATTATGCACCTGTAATTGAGCTTATTGACTCGGATAGTGTGGACGGTAGAGCGATTCAAGAAGTTTCAATAAGTTCAAAAGGCGTTTTCACTTTTAAACTTTATGATAAATTGTCTGCACTTGATAAACTTGGAAAGCATCTTGGATTATTTACTGAAAAAGTAGAATTGGGCGGATGTGTTGAAACAATTAACCCTTACAACGAATTAACGGTTGAGGAGCTGAAAGCACTAGCAAGGAAGTGTGGATCTGATGAATGCGATTAACTACAATGAAGTCAAAAAAGCATTAGCAAGGAAAGACTTATTTTCTTACTGTAATTTGAAAGCGCCTAAATTCTATAAGGAAGATAGAACTTTTTTAATTGAGTTTTGTAATGAGCTTCAAAGCTTTGTTGAAAATGATGAGTATGATGTTTTCATCGGCAATCTTCCCCCCAGACATGGAAAGTCAAGAACAATCGGTAATCTAGTTGAGTGGGTTCTCGGAAATGATCAGACGCAAAAAATAATGACTGGCTCTTATAATGAGACCCTTTCGACCACCTTTTCAAAATACGTACGCAATACGATTATTGAGGAAAAAGGCGATAGAAATAAAATAGTTTATTCAGATATCTTCCCTGGGATAACGATTAAAAAGGGTGATGGTGCAATGAATATGTGGTCATTGGAAAATGGCTACAATAACTATCTGGCAACTTCACCTTCAGGCACAGCCACGGGATTTGGCGCATCAATATTGATTATTGATGACATCATCAAAAATGCCGAAGAGGCAAACAATGCGGGGGTGCTAGAAAAGCACTGGGAGTGGTTTGTCAACACCATGCTATCACGTCTTGAAGAAGGCGGTAAAATTGTTATTATAATGACACGTTGGCACTCTGACGACTTAGCAGGCAGGGCCCTGCAAGAGTTTAAGGATAGAGGGTCAAGGGTAAAACATGTTTCATATAAAGCGCTTCAAGATGATGGTTCGATGTTGTGCCCAGAAATTCTTTCGAGAAAATCCTTTGAAACCAAAAAGGCAGTCATGGGAATTGATATTGTTGAAGCAAATTATCAACAGAATCCTATTGATATCAAGGGCAAGTTGTACACATCGTTTAAAACATATACCAAACCACCTATGGATGACAACAACGGTAACCTTCTGTTTACGGAAATTAGGAACTATACCGATACAGCTGACACGGGCGACGATTATCTATGTAGCATCGATTACGGCGTTTATCAGAACGAAGCGTATATTATAAATGTCCTATACACAAAAAATGGAATGGAAATCACTGAACCCGCAACAGCGAAGATGCTAGTTGATGACAAGGTAAATGTGGCAAGGATTGAATCAAACAATGGTGGTAGAGGATTTGCTCGAAATGTAGAACGTGAGATGAGAGAAACATATCATTCTAACCACTGCGATGTTCAGCCTTTTCACCAGTCTAAAAATAAACAAGCAAGAATACTGTCAAACAGCACATGGGTAATGAATCACATCTATTTTCCTGTTAACTGGAAGGACAAGTTCCCCAAATATTATAAGGCTATGACACGCTATCAAAGAGAAGGTAAAAACGCACACGATGATGCACCCGATTGCACGACTGGCATTGCTGAACAGTTCAACAAAGAAAGTGCATTTGACGATTGTTTTAATTAGATTTAGGAGTTGAAGACATGCAGAAGCTAAACATTTTAGGAACTGAATATGAGATATGTTTTTTAAAAGAGTATGAAGATCCAAAGCTTTCAGACTGTAACGGCTACGCGGAACTGTATTCTAAAAAGATTGTGGTAAAAGAGCCAGAATCACACCCCATGAATGTGGAAAATATAATTGAGTTTAAGAACAAGGTACTAAGGCATGAGATTATTCATGCTTTTTTATTTGAATCGGGTCTCGGCTATAATTCGGAGTGGGCAGGTAACGAAGAGGTGATTGATTGGTTCGCTATTCAATCTAGTAAACTGATCGACGCATTTATAGAAATGAATTGTGTATAGGTGGTGAATGGCAATGTTTGATTTTTTAGTTACCGAAACAGATAGAATAAACGACAGAATCTCAAAGGGCTCGAAAACAGCTATGACTGACATTGAAATCATAGAAGAGGAAATTAAGGATTTTAAATTGTCCTCTAAAAGGACAATGATGATTACTGGCGAAAGGTACTTTGACGGTAAGCACGATATTTTAAACAAAAAAAGAACTGTCATTGGTGAAGACGGTGAACTCACAGAAGTCAAGAATCTTCCTAATAATAAGATTGTAGATAACCAATATAAAAAAATGGTCAAGCAAAAGAATAACTACCTATTAGGAAAACCATTTTCAATTCAATGCGACAACAAGGATTATGCAAAGCTACTCAAAGTAGTGTTTAATAGGGCATTCCTTAGGCTAATTAAAAACGTCGGGGAGAATTCGCTAAACTGCGGAATTGGGTACATGTATGTGTACTACAACGAATCAGGAGAGTTGAAGTTTAAGCGGTTTAAGTCCCATGAAATAATCCCAGGTTGGAATGATGCCGAACACACTGAACTTGGGTATTTTATCAGGATTTATGAAGTCACAACCTATGAGGGCAAAGACAAGAAAATAATTGAAAAGGTTGAAGTTTACGACGAAAGCGGTATACATTTCTTTGAGTTTAGAAATGAGAGTCTATACCCTTGTGAACCATTTCATCGACCATATTTCACTATAGCAGAGGGAGAATCCGAAACTGGTTATAACTGGTCTAAGATTCCACTGATCCCATTTAAATATAACGATAAAGAAACACCATTAATTCAGAATGTTAAATCACTGCAGGACGGTATAAATACTATTCTTTCAAATTTTCAAGACAATATGGAAGAAGACGCAAGAAATACAATTCTAGTCCTAGTCAATTATGACGGGCAAAACCTAGGTGAGTTCAGAAAGAATCTTGCATCCTATGGTGCGGTAAAGGTAAAAACGGTTGACGGTGCTGAAGGCGATGTAAGGACACTTCAAGTGGAAGTTAATTGTGAAAATTATAAGTCAATTGTTGAAATATTTAAGAAAGCAATTATCGAAAACGCAATGGGATATGATGCAAAAGACGACAGGATGTCTGGCAATGCAAATCAAATGAACATTCAAAGTATGTATAGCGATATTGACCTTGACGCAAACGATATGGAAACTGAGTATCAGGCAGCGCTAGAGGAACTACTGTGGTTTATAAACTGCCATTTTGCTAACATGGGATATGGTGATTTTGAGAACGAAGAGGTTGAGATAACATTTAACCGTGATATGCTAATCAATGAATCCGAGGTAATAGACTGCTGCAATAAATCTGTTGACCTTTCACTTGAGACACGGATTGCAAACCATCCTTGGGTTGATGATCCGCAAACAGAGATTGATAGAATAAAAAAGGAAAGGACAGCAAACGAAGGTGTTATGTACGGTAGTGCTTTTGGGTCACCCGCACCGAATGACAATAAAGGCGGTGAAGGTGTAAATGAAGAATAGTACCTATTGGAAAGATAGATTTGTTCAGCTCGAAAACGCTTCTAATTCTTACGGGCAGGACGCTTTTAGACAGATAGAACCCGCATTTGAGAGGGCAGAAAGAGAAATACAAGCCAAGATTGAGTCATGGTATTTAAGAATAGCCAAGAACAACGAGGTAAGTATTGCTGAAGCTAGAAGGCTACTGTCCGCCAGGGAACTAGATGAATTCAAATGGGACATTAAGGAATACATAAAGTACGGCCAAGAAAACGAGTTCAATGACATTTGGACGAAAGAACTTGAAAACGCTTCAGCTAAATTTCACATAAGCAGACTCGATGCAATGAAAGTTCACACTCAACAAGCCTTAGAGAAGGCATTCAGTAACGAGCTTGATTACGTGGATGCTATGGCAAGAAGGGTCTACTCAGAAGGATATTACCATTCGTGTTATGAAATACAATGGGGGTTTAACATCGGATGGGACGTTGCTAACATTGACGACGCAAGACTTGATAAATTAATAGCTAAACCATGGGCAGCAGATGGAAAGAATTTCAGTTCAAGAGTTTGGCAGTCTAAGATCTCAATGGTCAATGAACTGCATCAAGAAATGGTTAGAACCTGCGTATTAGGTAAAGCACCTGATGAGGCCATAAATCACATGTCAAAGTACGTTAAGGGCAAATTTAGCAACGCAAAAAACCAAGCGGGGCGTTTGGTCATGACTGAACAAGCCTTCTTTTCGAGTGCTGCACAGAAAGATGCATTCAGTTATTTAGGAGTTGAACAGTTTGAATTTGTCGCCACGTTGGATTCCAAGACATCTACCGTGTGTCAAGACATGGACGGAAACCATTATCCTATGAAGGATTATGAACCAGGCGTTACAGCCCCACCTCTTCACGTTTGGTGTCGTTCCTGTACATGTCCTTATTTTGACGATGACTTCTCTTTGGGAGATAGGGCAGCAAGAGATAAAAATGGCAAGACTTGCTACGTTTCAGATGACTTGAAGTACAAGGATTGGAAAAAGAAGTTCGTGCAAGAGTATGAAGCAGAACACGGTGACGGGTCTTATGGTGTTAAACAACTCATGGATAAAAACCTAGGACGCGATAAAATTCAGCACAAAAAATATGTTGCTCGCTTGGGTTCACAAGCACCAAAATCCTTTAAATCTTTTCAAGATGTTAAATATAATAGCCCGCAACAGTGGGCACAGCTAAAGCTTAAATATGCAGACAAGGGTATTCAGCTTAGAATACAATCGGATACTCAGAACAAGACAATCTGGGAAGGCGACCAGGGCAAGCATATTATAGGGCACAACAACTATATTAAAGGGCGAAGTTACATAACCATGTCTATTGAAGAAGCACAGCAGTTAGTAAATAGATATGCGGGAACAGGCAAGCTCAAAAGGTCAGCAAAAGGAATGTGGGTGAATAAAGAAACTATTTACTCAGATAGAATAATAGGTTATAATGTTTCTATGGTGGACGGAACAGAAACACCCACAAAAGCATTTAACATACACTATTCTAAAAAAGGGGTACACATAGTACCAACAAAGGAGTGATATCAGTGACTGAATTACAAAAACAAATGTCATCAGCTGAGGGGCATAATGTAGAAATTAATGTAGTGGGCGGATATAAGCCTTGCATTGGAAAGTGCACTGCTTTCACTCAGCCACTTGATAATGAGCCAGAGGTTGCTGCTATAAGTGTACAAGTCGAAGGATATAACGGCCTATACGAAATAACCGAGGATGAAATAGAGACATTAAAAATCATAGACTGATCGCGTCGTGCTTGGTGGAGTAATCCGGGAGTACGACCCAATAGCCTCCAGTATATTGCTGGGGGCTTTTATAATACTTAGATATATAGAAATAAGGTTATTAAAGAGCTTTCGTATAGAGAGCTCTTTTTTAATACACAAAATTGACCTGGTTGGAAGTCGCGAAAAGACAACAACATCAATAAATCATGGGGAGGCAACCCCCGAAAACAAAGCGAAGATGAAAGGATGATAACAACAAATGGTAAGAAAATTTTTAGAGGACATGGGTCTTTCAAAGGAACAGGTTGATAAAATCTTGGATGAGAACAGTCAGGATATCGGAAAAGCCAAAGGCGACCTAGATTCTGTTCAAGCAAAGTTGACAACTGCACAAACAGAAATCGAAACGCTCAAGAGTCAGGTTTCTGATAGGGATGGTCAGCTTGAGACATTGAAGAATTCTACTGGTGACGTTGAAGGTCTAAAAAAGCAGATTGAAACTCTTCAATCTGAAAATAAGACAAAAGACGAAACCCATGCAACTGAAATTAGAAAGCTCCAAAGGGAGTCTGCTGACACGGAACTTTTGACAGCTGCTAAGGCGAAGAACATTAAGGCAGTATTAGGAGTTCTTGGTGCAATCGATGACAAACTGGACATTGATGCATACAAGAGCAAACGTAAGGAGCAACTTGAAGCTCTTACCAAAGCGGATGATTCAAAATTCCTATTTGACTCTGAATCATCAAAACCAAAGGTTAAAGGTGCAAAACCAGGTGAACCTGGAGATGACGACGGAAATCAAAAAGTCGACACTTCCAAGATGACCTATTCGGAATTAGCAGCCTATATGGCTGAAAACCCTGATGTAAAAATTGATTAAAAGAAAAGGTGATTAATAATGGCAAAATTTGATTCTAAGAGTTTTAATCCACAGGCATTCGGATCTTATGTTAAAAAGATTCCAAACGTAACAAAAAATGAGCTAGCAAAAAGCGGTGCCGTAGGTGCTAATGAACAGGCTGCTGCTGCATTAAGCAACCAGACCGGTTCTTTATATGCGCGCGTCCCATACTTTGGCAGGATAAGCGGTGGCACATCTCAAAACAATGATGGCGGAACTGATATCACATCTACGGGCACAACTACATATGAACAGGGGTTCATTGCTGCAAGCAGAATGGATTCTTGGACTGAAAAAAGTTTCAGCAAGAACATCACTGCAGGTGTCGATTTTATGGACAATGTTGCTTCCCAGATTGGCGACTACAAAATGGAAGTTAAGCAAGCAATGCTACTTGCTATCTTAAAGGGCATCTATGCAATGAAGACAACAGGAACTCTTGTTCATGAAAAATCAGCGAAAGAGTTTGTTGAAAAACATACTTTTGATATTGCTTATGAAGCAGTTGGTGAAAATGCGGGTCTTGTAAAAGCTGACTCTTTAAACAAGGCAATTCAGAGAGCCTGCGGGGATAATAAAAACATCTTTAAACTTGTAATCATGCATAGCGAGGTGTCAACTAATCTTGAAAACCTGAAGTTGTTGAAGTATATGACTTACACCGATGCAGAGGGTGTCACAAGAGATTTAGCAATTGGAAGCTGGAATGGTAAGACGGTTCTTATCGATGATAACATGCCTACTGCTGCAATTGCTGCTTGTTATGGAAAGTCTACAGCTGCAACACCTGGTGCATTAAAAGTTGTAGCAAATACCGCAACACCTGGTGTAGGTGAAATAAAACTTGAAAGTGTTACACCAGCAGCGACAGGTTACACCCCTGCTGTAGGTGATTTTGTGCTTTATATTGAAGCCGGAACAGCATACACATCATATGTGCTTGGCGAGGATGCGATTATTCTTGATGACATTGGCGATTCAGTCCCATATGAAATGTCACGTGATGCTAAAACAAATGGTGGTCAGGACACTCTTTATGTTCGTGATCGCTTTGTTTGTGGTGTTGACGGTATTTCTTTTGAAAAGCCATCATCTATCATTGCATCAGCCTCCAATGCTGACCTCGAAACTGGTACAAACTGGAACGTTATCAATGATGGCGCAAAGGCGATTCCTCACAAAGCTATCCCAATCGCTAGAATCATTTCAAGAGGCTAATAAGAGGGTGATGTAAATGGCAGAACCAAATATCAAAGAAAAAGTTCTGACCGACATCATGACCATCTTGGGTGCATCTACTAGCTTTGACAGAACATTTGTAGATACCGTGCTGTCAAGGCTAGTATCCCTTGGCTATACCCTTTTATCTGATGACGGTTGGGCAATAGCTTTTTCTATACAAAGCGTAGAAAATGAAGTGAAAAATAGTTGTAACGTTTTAACTGTTCCCGAAAAATTGAAGCCTTCCATCGTCGATACGATTTGTGGCGAGTTCCTTTTGGCTAAAAAACAAAGTGGGAAGTTACTAACAAATTTCAATTTGGAAACTGCGATTAAATCCATACAAACTGGTGACACAAATATCACCTTTGCCGTTGGGAACAAAGAAGGCTCACAAACAACGGAACAGCGCCTAGACTCTTTGATTTACTATCTTAGAACGAAAGGGCGAGGTGAATTCGTATGTTATCGCAAGCTCAAGTGGTAATGGCAAGAACGGCTATAGAATCACAATACACAGACCGATGCAACATTATAGAGAAGGTGAAATCTCTAAAGCCTAACAAGACAACAGGATTTGCTGATTCTATTGTTCTACAAAATCAACCGTGTAAATTGTCGTTTGAAAAGGTATCGCCTACAGTTCAGCGGGAATCCTCTGCACTAATTGTTCAGTCAATAAAACTGTTTATTTCCCCTGATGTCAGAGTAAAACCAGGTTCAAAAATTTCTGTTACGCATAACGGAATTACTACTGATTTTCAGAACAGCGGTGAACCCGCTCTATACGCAACACATCAAGAAATCATGCTTGAATTGTTCAAGGGGTGGTCATAGTGGGCAAGAATGGCGGATGTGATTACAAAGATTGGGAAGACCTTTATGACAAGTTGGTAGATACCGAAGCACAGGTGCAATTGTTCATTGAGGCGTGTGCCAAGGAGCTTGCGGCCAGATTATTAGCCAGGGCTATAAAACGCACACCTGTGGGGCAGTACCCCGCTGGATCAGGCAAAACAGGGGGTACACTTCGTCGTGGTTGGACAGCGGGAAAAAGTGCGGCTGAATATGTTAATTCTTTGGCTATCACACGAGCAGGAAACACCTACACTATTGAAATAGTTAACCCTATTGAGTATGCGTCGTATGTTGAATTTGGACATCGTACAAGAGATCACAGCGGATGGGTTAAGGGTAGATTCATGTTAACCGTATCCGAACAGGAGATTGAATCAGCGGCACCGCTTATATTAGAGAAAAAAATACAAGCAATGTTGGGGGAGTGTTTTAAATGATCAACAAAATAATTGATGCCATTGCCCTTTCGCTTAACGCAGAATTTACTGACACGCATGAAATTTACACAGAATCAATTCAACAGGGTTTAAAAGAACCTTGTTTTTTTATTTTCTGTTTAAACCCAACGAGCGACCTGTTTTTAAACAAACGGTATTTTAGACGGAATCAATTTTGCATTCAGTACTTTCCATTAGGATCGGACGTGAATGCAGAATGTAACGCCGTGCTAGAGCGACTGTTTAATTGCCTTGGTGCAGTAACGGTTGATAATAGTTTGGTCAACGGTACAAAAATGCACGGCGAGATTGTAGACGGCGTTCTTAACTTTTTTGTGAACTATGATCTATTTGTTTATAAGGTCACTAATGACGATAACCAAATGAATACTTATGGCGCAAGTACAAAGGTGAAAGGGTGATTAATTTGGCAACAAAAAAAGAAAAAACAGTTGAGCCGGCAGAAAAGTTTTCAAAAGATTCTTTGCTGAACGCAGCTGTATTCGCAAATAGAAGAGATGCCTTAGCTGTGGTCATCAAAGACGGTGAAAAAATCACCATTGAAGATGCACAGGAAAGGCTTGATAAATTTATGAAAGGTAAGGTGAACTAATATGGCATTAGGCGGTGGAAATTTCACAGCACAAAACAAGGCGCTTCCAGGTGCATACATTAACTTCGTTTCTGCAGCAAAGGCAAGTGCAAACCTAAGCGATAGAGGCGTTGCAACAATGCCCCTTGAACTTGATTGGGGTGCTGATGGTAGGGTGTTCGAAGTCAGCCAATCTGATTTTATAAACAATTCCATTAAGTTGTTCGGTTATGAGCACACCCACGAAAAGTTAAAAGGCATTCGTGATATTTTCAGAAATGCAAGAATTTTGTATGCATATCGCTTGAACACAGGCGTAAAAGCAGCCAATGCTTTAGCAACTGCACTTTATAGCGGGATCAGGGGAAATGACCTGAAAGTCACAATCCAGAAAAATGTAAATGATAATGCAAAGTTTGATGTCTCTTTGTTTCTTGGTACGGTGCCTGTTGACATGCAGACTGTGACAACATCGGCGGAGCTTAAGGACAATGCATTTGCAGTTTGGAAAAAGGATGCAGTTTTGGCAGTAACAGCAGCGGCAGCCCTCACAGGCGGTACAAATGGCACAGTTGACGCAGCAGCACACCAAGGTTATCTTGACAAGATAGAGGCATACGCATTCAATACAATGGGTGTAACAACAATTGAGGACGCGGTTAAACAGCTGTATGTAAATTTCTGTAAACGACTTCGTGATACTGTCGGTTCAAAATTCCAGCTGGTTGTTCACGGTAAGGCTGCTGATTACGAAGGTGTTATCAACGTCAAGAACAGCACTACAGACAGCAACTTCCCTGTGTCATCTCTAGTTTATTGGGTAACAGGTTTAAATGCCGCTTGCGAAATCAATAAATCATGCTTGAACCATAAGTATGACGGTGAATTCTTGGCAGCCTGTGACTACACCCAGGCACAGCTTGAAACAGCTATAAAATCGGGCGAGTTTACACTCCACAAGGTGGGTTCTGATGTTCGAGTTCTTGATGATATCAATTCACTAGTTTCGGTTAGTGAAGTTAAAGGCGAGTTGTTTAAGGATAACCAGACAATCAGGGTTGTTGACCAGATCGCAAATGATATTGCCGTTCTTTTCAACACAAAGTACCTCGGCAAGATTCCAAATGATGCAAGCGGAAGGATCTCATTATGGACGGACATTGTCAAGCATCACGAACAGCTCCAGAGTATTCGAGCAATTGAGAATTTCAGCGATAAAGATGTCGTGGTTAACTTGGGTGACACCAAGAAGGCAGTAGTTATCACTGATGCAGTTACAATTGTAAACAGCATGTCTCAATTGTACATGACTGTTACAATTGCATAGGAGGTAGATTATAAATGATTAACAACGTAACAATGCTAGCCAAAGATGCAATTTCCGCAAAACTTGCGGAAATATTTATGACAATCGGTACAAATCGATATAATGTCATGCAGGCAATTAATCTCGAAGCTAAATTTGAAAAGTCTAAGACCGAGGTACCATCATTGGGCAAGACTGGAGTTGGAAATAAGTCGACTGGTTGGAAAGGCTCAGGTTCAGCTACTTTCCATTACAACACATCAATTTTTAGAGAAATTATGGAAAGGTACAAAGATACTGGCGAGGACATCTATTTTGAGATGCAAATTACAAATGATGACCCCTCGAGCGCAGCTGGTAGACAGACAATCATTCTCATGGGCTGTAACATTGATGGCGGTATATTGGCAAAATTTGATGCCGATGGAGAGTACCTGGATGAGGATATGGATTTCACATTTGAGGACTTCAAAATGCCAGAACAGTTTAATTTGCTAACGGGGATGCTTTAATCAGACAGGCCCCCGTTTTCAGGGGGGCCTTTTTTATCATGTAAAATATAAAAAGGACTGGTGAATAATATGTCGAATTTCAATATGTTCATGAAGGATAACAAAATTGTAAAGAAAAATACTACTTATACAGCAACAAAGTCACTCACAGACAAGAGTGGAAATGCCTTACCTTGGACAATCAAGCCACTAACAACAAAAGAAAATGACCGTATTAGAGATGATTGTACAATTGAAGTTCCAGTACCAGGCAAACAAGGAATGTACCGACCACAGATAGATACATCTAAGTTCATGGCAAAGCTAATATGTGCTTCAGTCGTTGAACCCGATCTTCATGACAAAGATCTACAGGACTCTTACGGAGTTATGACGCCCGAGGCCTTAATTGTTGAAATGGTTGACAATCCTGGTGAGTATTCAGACTTTGCAAGTTTTATTCAGGAATTCAACGGGTTCACTGATTTTGGCGATAAGGTACAAGAAGCAAAAAACTAATAAATGAAGGCGATAGTGATGCAAATATTGCGTATTATTGTCTTCACAAATTGCGCATATTACCGTCTCAATATTTAGCTATGGAAGAGGCTGAAAAAGCATTTGTTATTGCAGCAATTCAGCTTAAAATTGAGGACGACAAGAAAAAAGAGAAAAAACTAAAGTAGACAAATTGTAAATTCTGACTTATAATGAGAATATAAAAATATATTTTAAAGGTGGGGTTTACTATGAAAAAAACAATATGGCTGTTAATGTTCATTACGATGCTTACTTTTAGCTTAGGATGTGAAAAGAAAAATGTCGATTCATCAAAATCCTCTTTAGAAGATAATAAAAGCGCATCAATAGCAAAAATAGAAAAAATAACTCCATCAACTACTACAAAGGAATTTGTAACTACAAAACAAACCTTAACGCAAAAGGAAACTACAACTAAAAAACAAAATACAGCGACAACCGCTAACAATTATTCGGATTGGATTCCTTACAGCACAAGCGATAGGAAACAGTTGGACTATTTAATTTCTAAAGGTTATGTTGTCTATTACGGGGGTCAGTATTTAGCTTCACCCGAGTACGTTGCAATGGCTTCTAACACAACCGTTGTTTATGAAAACGATATTGGATCAGGTGAAACCTCATATCGTTTCGCATTGGCAGATAATTAATACTTAATATCAATAAAAGTACTTGCCTATTATGGCAGGTACTTTTTTATTTACTTCGAAAGGAGGAGCAAAGTTGGGAAGTATAACAACGCAATTAACATTTGTAGATAGAATGACTAATCCCATGCGTGGAATTGTAAATGCCGTGGGGCAAGTTGTCGGATCGTTACAACATGTCGATGGCGCATTAGATAGGGGTTTTGACACCTCTAAAATTTATAGCGCGAGACAAGCAATTGATTTAGCCAATAAAGAATTAGAAGAGATTCAAAATAATCTCAATCAAGCAGGGAACCAGCAGGATAAGTTTAACGGCAAGATTAGACAAGGTGCTTCCGATATGGGCAGTCTTGGTAATGGTGTAATGGGAGTGGTTTCTGCCTATGCGGGAGTACAAGGATTAAAAAAACTTGGTGGACTATCTGACTCAATAACACAGACAAGTGCAAGACTTAATCTGATGAACGATGGCCTGCAGTCCACCGAAGAATTACAAAATAACATCTTTGCTTCAGCTCAACGTTCAAGAACTGACTATCTTGCAACAGCTGATGTTGTTGCTAAGCTTGGACAACGAGCAGGAGATGCCTTTTCTTCTAATGATGAAACCATTGCTTTTGCGGAAAACCTCAACAAACAGTTTGTAATTGCAGGAGCATCACAACAAGAAATTAGTTCCGCATCCCTGCAATTAACACAAGCGTTAGGCTCAGGCGTACTCAGAGGTGAAGAACTCAATGCTGTATTTGAGGCCGCACCAAATGTAATTCAATCTATTGCAGACTACCTTAATGTCCCAATTGGAAAAATTCGAAATATGGCATCTGAAGGACAAATTACGGCTGAAATTGTAAAAAATGCGGTACTTGGTGCGACTGATGATATCAATGCGCAATTCAATAAAATGCCTATGACTTGGGGACAAGTATGGACAGGGATTTGTAATGAGCTGCTAATTGCAACCCAACCACTACTAGAATTTATTAGTTTGCTTGCTCAAAACTGGGCTCTTGTTAAGCCAATTGTAATTGGGGCGGTGACTGCTATTGGGTTATATACTGCTGCATTACTTATTAATAAGGGGATTCTTTCGGCTGTCTCGTTTGCGGAGTCAATTCACAAGGCGCATTTAATGCTTAAAGCCAAAGAGACAATAGCAGCGACAGCTGCACAGAGGGGGCTAAACGCAGCTATGTTGGCATGCCCAGTAACCTGGGTAGTTTTAGGCATTATTGCGATTATTACAGCTTTGTACGCAGTTGTTGGATATATAAACAAGACACAAAATAAAGCTATTTCTGCAACTGGATATATCTGCGGTGCGTTTTTAGTTGCGGGTGCTTTTATTCTGAATACAGTTATTGGTGTACTTAATGCAATAATCCAATACGTATATGCCGGATTTGTCGAACCTTTCATTGGTGTTATTGAATGGGTTCTAAACATTGCCAACGGTGGGTTTAACAGCTTTGGTGATGCGGTTGCGAACCTTATCGGTCAAATGGTATCTTGGTTTTTATCGTTGGGAAAAGTCGTCACAAAAATAATTGATGCAATCTTTGATACTAACTGGACATCGGGGCTAGAATCATTACAATCAAATGTTCTAAAGTGGGGCAAAAATGAGCAGGCGATAACACTGGAACGTAAGGCGCCGAAGATAGATACTAGATTTGATTATGGTAACGCTTGGAACGCAGGAAACAAGTTTGGGGCTAAGGTGGATAATAAAATCAGTGGAATGTTTGGCAGTGATCTAGCAAAAGATTATACGCAGGATGATTTGTTGTCCAAGTTAGGAAACATTGACAACAATACGGGGGCTATTAAGGATTCAGTATCCTGTACAGAAGAAGATTTAAAATATATGCGTGACCTAGCAGAGCAGGAAACCGTAAATAGATATACGGGAACGACAGTTCAAATAGATATGATGAACAACAACACAATAAATTCAGAAATGGACTTAGATGGTGTTGTTAATTACATGGCTGCAGGACTTAAGGAAGCAATAGAAAATTCAGCTGAAGGGGTGCACGAATAATGGAGTATGATGTTTATTTAGATAAAATTTTATTGCCAATTGCGCCTCCTAAGATCCAAATGAAGATTAGCAATCAGAATAAGACATTAAACCTTATTAATGAAGGCGAGATTAACATCTTAAAAAAAGCAGGGCTAACAAGCGTTGATTTTGAAGTTCTATTACCTAATGTGCAGTATCCGTTTGCAACATATAAGGACGGATTTATTAAGGCTGATTTCTACCTTGCCAGCTTAGAAAGTTTAAAAACTAGTCAGCTACCATTTCAGTTTATTGTATCTCGGCGTTTTCCTGATGGGCGGCCATTAAATGGCACTAACATAAAGGTGTCGTTAGAGGATTATCAGATTGTTGAGGATGCAAAAAATGGATTTGATTTAGTCGTATCCATTTCATTGAAGCAGTACAGAGACTATTCTACAAAAGCGTGTGCGATTATTTTTGATTCACCTACGCCAAGGGCGTCATTTGCACCCAACAGAGAAACAGTAAATTCACCAGCTCCAAAAACAAATGCTAAAACCTATAAAGTTGTAAAGGGAGACTGCCTGTGGAACATAGCAAAGATGTTCTATGGTAACGGCAACCAGTATAATAAAATATTTAATGCTAACAGGGATAAAATTAAGAACCCGAATTTAATTTATCCAGGTCAAGTTTTAACTATTCCGGTGTAAAGGGGGTGTATAAATGAATGTCGAATTATTAATTCAGAATGGCTCTATTATGTATATACCCGTGGTCGAAGAAGGGATTACATGGCAGACAGAAAGAAAAGGTTCACCCGGACAATTGAACTTCAAAGTTTTAAAAGACTCGGCGCTGAATATTACCGAGGGGAATCCCGTGAGAATGAAGGTCGGTAATGCAAATATCTTTCACGGCTTTATATTCAGCAAGAAGACAAGCAAGGATAATCTTATCGATGTGACAGCTTACGATCAATTAAGATATTTAAAAAACAAAGATACATATGTTTACACCAACAAAACTGCAAGTGAATTTCTCAAGATGCTCATGGCAGATTTAAAATTGCGAGCTGGCGAGATCCAGAATACCGGTTTTAAAATTCCGTCGAGAGTTGAGGAGAATACAAGCCTGTTCGATATGATTGGAAACGCCCTTGACATTACAATTCAAAACCGAAAAGAGATGTACGTTCTATTTGACGACTTTGGAAAACTTGCATTAAAAAACATAAGGTCAATGATTGTCCCAATCATAATAGACGAAGAGACGGGAGAAAATTTCGACTATAGCTCCTCGATAGATTCCAATACCTATAATAAAATAAAGCTAACCTATGACAATGAAGATACAGGTAAGCGAGAAGTTTATATTACACAGGATTCAAAAAATATAAATGCTTGGGGTGTTCTCCAGTACTTTGAAAAACTTCAAAAAGGTGAAAATGGAAAAGCAAAAGCGGATGCCTTACTATCACTACTTAATAAGAAAACACGAAATCTATCCGTCTCAAGCGCCCTGGGCGATAATAGGGTAAGAGCGGGTTCGATGGTCCTTGTTAACTTGAATTTAGGTGATGTAAAGGTAAATAGCTTTATGCTTGTTGAGAAGTGCAAACACACGTTTAAGGAAAGTGAACACACAATGGATTTAACACTTCGTGGGGGTGATTTTGTTGCATAATTATGCCGATTTTAATAATCTGATCAAGCAGTCAGCACTGGAAGCAATGAGTGCGTCAAAGCCCTCTGAATTGCTGTTTGGAATGGTGACAAGTACAAAACCTTTACAGATAAATGTTGAACAACGAATGACTTTGACATCTCCACAATTGGTGCTGACTAGAAACGTGACGGATTTTCAGGTGTCAATGACAATGAATCATGAAACAGACGACTCGCTTGCAGATGTTGACTTATCTCATGACCACACATTAACGGGTAATACGGGAACAGGCGGGTCTGACAATCACACTCACTCGCTAACAGCGAATACGGGCGTTGGTGGGACAAATACTCTTAACCATAAACACAGGTACGCAGGCAAAAAAACCTTCACCATGCATAACGGGCTAGTTGTGGGAGATGAAGTTATATTAGCTAGAATGCAAGGTGGTCAAAAATTTATAGTTCTGGATAGGGTGGTGGGAATATGATTCCGAATGCTACGTTGAACGCTGATGTGGAATTTCAGGAGCAGCCAACCAAAAATTATAAAATGAATGTTGCGAATGATGTCATTAACGGATACACCGATAACCTTCAAGCAATGAATCAGGTTGTGTTTAAAATTTTGAATACAGAACGATTCCAACATATCATATATTCTTGGAATTATGGAATAGAACTTGAAGACTTATTAGGCGAACCTATTTCCTATGTTTGCCCCGAACTAGAAAGAAGAATCGCGGAAGCACTTGTCCAGGATGACAGGATAGTTTCGGTTGATTCTTTTTCTTTTGAGGTATCTAAAGGGAATGTTAATGCGTCATTTGTGGTGCATACCATATTTGGGGATTTAGAAGCAGAAAGGGCGGTGAATATCTGATGTACAAAAACATAACTTATGAATCAATTCTTCAGCGTATGCTTGGAAGAGTTCCACGTGACGTGGACAAACGGGAAGGGTCTATTATTTATGATGCTCTTGCGCCTGCAGCTGTCGAACTGCAGCTGATGTATATTGAACTGGATGTCATTCTTTCTGAAACCTTCGGTGATACTGCATCAAGGGACTTTTTGATACGCAGAGCTAAAGAGCGTGGCATAAACCCAAAGCCCGCAACTTATGCGATATTAAAAGGCGAATTCAATATTGATATTCCAATCGGATCAAGATTTTCATTGAGTAATTTGAACTATGTTGCTGTAGAAAAAATCGCAACCGGTCAGTATAAAATGCGGTGTGAGGTAATCGGTACAGTCGGTAACACGATTTTTGGAACACTTATTCCAATCGACTACATCGAGGGGCTTCAAACTGCGAATCTCACACAAGTTTTAATACCTGGTGAGAATGAGGAAGAGACGGAAAGCATTCGAAAACGATATTTTGATTCTTTCAACATTAAGCCATTTGGCGGTAATGTCGACGACTACACGACCAAAACAAATTCAATTGCGGGCGTTGGTGCAACAAAAGTAACGCCAATTTGGAATGGCGGTGGAACTGTTAAACTCACAATTTTAGATTCTGAATTCAACAAAGCAACCCCGACCCTGATTAATACCGTCCAACAGGCTATTGACCCAACAAAAGATGGTCAAGGTTTAGGGGTTGCCCCAATTGGTCACAGGGTCACGGTAGATACAGCAACAGAGGTAGCTGTAAACATCACGACTACAATAACCTTTGCCGAAGGTTATACGTGGACGAATTTAAAAACAAGCATTGAAAATGTTATAAAATCATACTTATTGACGTTAAGGAGGGAATGGATCAGCGCCATACCCGTTGTTCGTGTCAGCCAGATTGAATCTATGATAATGGGAATAACAGGCGTGGTCGATATTAGAAATACGACCATAAACGGCGCTGCTGGAAACCTGACCCTGACCAAATATCAGATTCCCACTTTCGGGGGTGTGACAAATGCTTAGGGAAGTTAATTTGATTCAGCACCTCCCGCAATATATGCAAAGCTTTAAAGAAATTCAAGCAATAATGAGTGCGGAAAATCCCGAAGTACAGACACTAGAAAATGAAACCGAGGTTATAAAAAATAATCAGTTCATCGTATCTTGTGACGCAACGGGTATAAGTAAATTTGAAAACATCTTACATATTATTCCCTCATCAGCTGACACCCTGGAAGCACGAGTTTCCAGGGTGTTAGCTCGATGGAATGATTCGATTCCATATACCTATCAAAATCTAATAAATAAACTGGATTCCTTTTGTGGCAAAGGAAACTATACACTGGTTCTGAAACCTGACTTATACAGGATCGAAATAACCGCACGCTTGCCATTGAGCGGGCAGGTTCAGGAATTAGAAAAGCTTTGTGCAAATATAATCCCCGCTAATCTAGAAGTTGTAATTTCAAACGCTCTTAGCTTTGAAGCACTAGGAACAGTTTATACGGCGTCAACACTAATTGATATCACATCCATGTAGAAAGGTGGTTTTTATATGCAAATGACAATTACAAATAAGGGCAAGGAACTAATGGCAAAACTGCTTGCTGGAACATCAACCGCAACTTTTACCAAAATAAGCACGTCTGATTTTACATACACTGTGTCAGAGCTTGATGCATTAACTTTGTTGAATCAGGTTAAGCAAACAACAACTGTATCACAGGTTACAGGAACAGACCCGACAACAGTCGAGATTCACGGGGCAATTAACAATCAGAGTCTAGTCGAGGGGTATTACATTAGGTGCGTTGGTTTATATGCCAAAGGTTCAGATAACATTGAAATCCTGTATGGCGTCAGCATAACTGACAAGCCGGATTATATGCCCGCGTACAATAATACTACCGTTTCAGGCGTGACATTCAGGATGAACACCAAAGTTGATAATGCAAATCAGGTTACAGTTATGGTTAACCCTGCAGCAGTTGCAACAGTTGAGCAGTTGAATGCTCATAAAGCTGAATCTATTTGTTCAAGTTCTGGTGTTCACGGATTCAGATATCATCAGGGTGTTTTTCAACAGTTAGATAGTGGAACATGGAAAGACATAGACACGGCTGTCGGCGGAACTCCTCCGGGGGACGTTACAAACTTTAGTGTAAAGGTTGACGACGGAAAGCTCATAGTTTTTTGGACAGACCCAAATGACACAGCAGTAAATGGGAAAAATATAAGTAATTGGAAGGGTACAAAGTTAGTTTTAAAAGCAGGAACTCTGCCTAAAAATACAAAAGACGGAACTTTAATTGTTGATAATCAGTTAAGAAATGCGTACTCCGCCAATGGGTTTGAAATAAATGGTTTAACCAACGATGTAATCTATTGTCTTCAGCTTTTTCCTTATTCCGATGATGGGGCAACAAACTATAATAGCGCGAATAGGTTATCTGCAGCGCCGCATAAATACAGTACTTATGGGGTGCAAATTGACTTAGCTAATAGTAATCCTGCTACTTGTTGTAGCTATACAGGTGACGCAGTTGGAATGACACCAGGTTCTTCTGCTTGGGATGAATTCTTTGGTCATTACCCTGTTCTATTCAAGAATGGTGCAGAGGTCGGAAAACTAAAAACAAGCAACTTTGCCCAGCTTGAAGATGGTTCTGCTGCTGATATTACATCAGGTAATGCAGGTGATGTCATGATTGCTTTTCCAAGAAGGGGTGTAAAAATCACCACTGTTGGAAATACATTGACCATCAGCATGACAGATGACCCTGACAATGCTGATTTTGAATATCTTGCACATACAAGAGGAAGTGCAAGAAAAGAAAAGTTCTATCTTGGTGCATATAAGGGTTACAATCTTTCTTCAAAACTGCGTTCCCTTAGTGGTAAAGCACCAACTGCTACACAAACCATTGGAACATTCAGAACCCAGGCACAAGCAAATGGTTCAGGTTATGACCAGTCAGGATTCTATCAGCTTACATTCAGACAAGCAATGTATTTACTAAAATATAAGAATCTTAATTCACAGACTGCTGTTGGTAGGGGTTATGTTGATGGAAACAGTGCTGCAATCAATACTGGTGGTACAAATGCAAAGGGAATGGACTTCGGTGAAACAACTGGCAAATTACAGATGAAGTTGTTTGGTCTTGAAGACTTTTGGGGCAATGTGTATGAATGGATTGATGGCGTTTTCAGCAACAGCACAAGAAACATTCTAACTGCAACAGATGGATTCAATGACACTGGTGCAGGTTATACTGACCAAGGTCAGGGTGCAGCTGCTAATATTGGAAATTATATGAGTAAACCACAAGGCACAACTAAAGGAGGATTCATTGCTAAAGAAGTTAGTGGGTCTGAAACCACATATTTCTGTGATTGTGCTTATTTGTATGCTTCTCGTGTCGCTTATTTCGGCGGTATTTGGGCTAATGCTTCTATTGCGGGTGCTTTTCGCTTGTATGTGGATTATTCGGCTGATTACTCTAATGCCGGTATCGCTGCCCGCTTGATGTTTTTATAAAGAAAGGAAGCCGTAATATTATGAGAGATTTGGGAATTGTTCAAGGCTCTGCAACGCAAGCCGTCCCACTGGTTATTGGAAAAGATACCGTCTATGTACACACAAATATCACGCGAGTAAAATATGATTCACAGGGTAATGCTGTAGAAGGATTGTTTCAGCACAATGAGATTCAATACGACAAAGACGAGTACATAAAACTGATGGCCGAAAGAAACGAGCAGCAAGAAATGCAGTTAACCAATACACAGGTCGCACTTACCGAACTGTACGAAAGTGTGGTGGTGAAATAGTGGCACAGGTATATGCAGACTTAATCCAAAAAGGCGTTAAAACAATAGCAGATGTGCCCGCAAAGCTCAAAGTCGCGGTCGAAGCAATCCTTGCAAGCAGAGATTCGCCCGCAGACAAGCCAATCGCATAAAGCAATATAACTTCATATCTAAAATCAAACCCCCTCACAGGCTAAATGTAAGCCCGTGAGGGGATGCGTTTTATAGGAAAGGACTGATAGCAAATGACCAAAGAGACATTATTAACGGGAGTCGGTGTAGTCGGTGGATTTATCGCATCCCTGTTTGGAGGGTGGAGTGCAGCCTTGACAACACTATTGATTTTTATGGGAATTGACTATGTGACAGGGTTGATAGTTGCGGGTGTTTTTAAAAAGTCGCAAAAGACCGACAACGGAGCATTGGAATCACGAGCAGGTTGGAAAGGTCTGTGCCGAAAAGGCATGACACTATTAGTTGTATTAGTTGCATGTCAGTTAGATATGACTATGGGGTCAGATTTTATTAAGGACGCTGTAGTAATTGCATTTATAGCTAACGAGTCAATTAGTATAATCGAGAACGCAGGATTAATGGGAGTACCAATCCCAGATGCAATCATCAAAGCTATAGAAGTGCTTAAAAACAAAGAAAGTGATGGTGTTATAAAATGAGTCCAATTATTCTATTAATTTTTGCAGCAGTAGTAGAGGTCTACATAACTTCGGGATTTGGCAACAGGACCATATTTGGGAAACGCAGTTTTCACAATGGTGTTGACTACGGAACAAAGAGTAGAAAATTAGCGCAGTATGCAATTGAAGACGGTTATGTCTTTGCAGCAGCTAAGTCAAATTCAGATGGTGCAAATTATGTTTGGGTAATATATCCCAGAATCAAAAAAGCATTTCTTCATTACCACCTGGATAGCTATTGCGTAAAATCGGGACAAGCAGTCAAAAAGGGCACACTACTTGGCTATACAGGTAAAACAGGCAAGGCAACAGGCATTCATTTACACTTAGGCGTTCGAGACCTTGTAAACCTAACCGAAAGTCAAATAAAAAGCATGAACTGGACTTTGCTCCGCAAATGTAACTACATAGATGCAGAGAAACTCACATACATACCACCAACACAAAACCCATATCCAGTACCAAAAAGGGCAGTAACAAAAGGAGATGTAGGTGACGATATAAAATGGGTGCAATGGGAACTTGTAAGGCTTGGCTATAATATAGGAACAGCAATAAATGGTACACTAAATGGAATTGACGGTCACTGTGGTCCGGCTACAACTCGAGCAATAAAAGACTTCCAATCCACCCACAAAGACCAGAATGGAAGACGGCTAAAGCCTGACGGCCAAGCTGGACCACTAACCAGGTGGGTAATGTCTAATTCTTGATATAAGCTGAATAGAAAAAATGAGCGGGCGAGTTTTGCAGTCAAATGCATTCCTCACCCGCTTTTTTAATTGCTTTATAACTCTGCGCACCTACTTTTGACCTTTATATACATACATCTATAGCATGGATATCCAGAGGAGTTAGCACATCTTGAGATGATTGGAGCAATAGTATATCAGCTTACAAGAAACTTGAGCATTGAGGAAATAAAAAAGAGTGGATATGAGAACTACTTTGTAGACCATACCACAGGAATATATCCGACATCAGCAAGCGGAACTCCATGGTCGGCAGTGGGAATGCAGTCAAAAGGCGATGTGTTAGCTGACCTGCATGAAAATTTAGCAGCAGAGCAAAAGGCAAGAGTCACTTATGACAATATATTGCGGCTGGTTGATGACCCGGAAGTCAGAGATCCTATAAAATTTCTTCGTGAGCGTGA
This sequence comes from Oscillospiraceae bacterium, assembly GCA_036654375.1. GTDB lineage: Bacteria > Bacillota > Clostridia > Oscillospirales > Acutalibacteraceae > RZYX01. The sequence continues at coordinate 241,907 of JAVVSD010000001.1, read as the reverse complement.
AGTTGTACATTACCAAAGATTTGGCGAAGGACTAAGACTCGCAACGGATAAATTAGATTCTAAAAACTATTATGCCTTTAACCCAAGTTTTGATAAACATTAAGAATAGCGTAAAAGCTGGAGTGAAAGCTCTGGCTTTTTTGCATTTTTACATCAAAATAGAATAAATCATTTATATTTACAAATAGTAATGTAGAAAATTAAAATTTGTAAAAAATGTAATGCTTAAATATACATAGCCGTTTATGACGGCGAAAAGATAATAAAGTGCAAAATTATGAAATCTTGGTTACAAATTTCAAAGCAAAGAGAAAATGCACTTTTAAAAGAATAAGGAGAATGTATTATGAAGACTGTAAAAAAGTTATCAGCAATATTGCTTTTGATGGCAATTGTTTTGACCATGTTTGCTGGGTGTAAAAAGAAGGAAGAGGCGACAGTAATCAGATTTCTTAACTTTAAGCCTGAAATTGCCGCAAAGTATAGCGAAATTGCAAAGACTTATGAAAAAGAAAAAGGCATTAAAGTTATTGTTGAAACCGCAGCAGAGGGAACTTATGAATCTCAGCTTGCATCAAAAATGTCAACAAGTGAGGCCCCAACAATTTTCCAAATAAATGGACCTGTTGGATATAAAAGCTGGAAGGATTATTGTGCCAACCTTAAGGACACAGATTTGTATAAACATCTAACTGACAAGTCACTTGCAGTTAAGACAAGCGATGGCGTGTGGGGAATTCCATATGTTGTTGAGGGCTATGGAATAATCTATAACGATGCAATTATGAACAAATACTTTGCTCTTGACACAAAAAAGACAAGTTTCACCAAGATGGATGAGATAAACAGCTATCCTGCGCTGAAGGCTGTTGCAGAGGATATGCAGGCAAACAAAGCAAAGCTTGGTATAAAAGGCACATTTGCTGCAACATCGCTAAAGTCAGGCGATGACTGGAGATGGCAGACACACCTTGCCAATGTTCCAATTTCCTATGAGTTTGAAAAAAACAAGGTAGACCTTACAAGTAATGCAGTTAAAAAAATCAACTTCACATTCAGTGACAATTTCAAAAATATATTTGACCTTTATATAAACAATTCAACGGTTGAGCCAAAGCTACTTGGCTCAAAGATTGTTGATGAATCTATGGCAGAATTTGCTCTTGGACAGTGCGCGATGGTACAAAACGGGAACTGGGCATGGGGACAGATAAGCAGTGTTGAAGGGAACACAGTAAAATCAACGGACATTAAATATCTTCCAATTTATACAGGAATGGAAGGTGAGAACAAACAAGGACTTTGCATAGGAACAGAAAATTTCTTCTGCATAAACTCAAAGGCAACACAGGCAGAGCAAAAGGCAGCGGAAGATTTTCTTTATTGGTTGTTCTCAAGTGAAAAAGGAAAGGATTATGTAACAAATTCATTGGGATTTATAGCTCCTTTTGACACATTTAAGGATAATGAAAAGCCAAAAGACCCACTTGCAAAAGAAGTTATCAGATGGATGGAAAAAGATGGAGTCAAAACAATTCCATGGAACTTTACTCTTTTTCCAAGCCAAAAATTTAAAGATGATTTTGGTGCATCACTTCTTCAATATGCACAGGGAACAAAGCAGTGGTCAGAGGTTAAAAAGCTTGTTGTAGATGAGTGGGCTTCGGAATGGGCCGCACAAAAATAACAGCATACAGAAATATCATAATACCGCTCTGTTCAAATGGGCAGAGCGGTTAATTTGATAACTTTTATTTGCTTATTTAATAAGGAAATGGAGATGATAAAATGCAAAAGACATTAAAAAAGTATTTTCCTGTTTTTGCATTACCAACCCTTGCAGCTTTTTTAATAGCATTTTTGATTCCGTTCATACTGGGCTTATACTTGTCGTTTACAAAATTTACAACAGTGACAGATGCAACTTTTGTTGGGCTTGAAAACTATATAAATGTATTTTCAGACAAGGATTTTATTAATGCGCTATGGTTCACAGTTAAGTTTACTGTTGTGTCAGTGATAACGATAAATGTCTTTGCCTTTTTTCTTGCAATGCTTTTGACAAGAGCAATAAAAGGCACAAATTTATTTCGTTCTGTTTTCTTTATGCCAAATCTTATCGGCGGAATTGTTTTGGGGTATATATGGAATTTAATAATTAACGGAGTTCTTAACAACTTTGGAGTTGATATAACATTTGCCGCAAAGTATGGGTTTTGGGGACTTGTAATTCTAATGAACTGGCAAATGATTGGATACATGATGATTATTTATATTGCAGGCATTCAGAACATTCCAGAGGATTTAAACGAGGCGGCATCAATAGATGGTGCAAATTCTGCACAAATCCTATTCAGAATAACAATTCCAATGGTAATGCCATCTGTAACAATTTGTATGTTCCTAACTTTAACAAACTCGTTCAAGCTGTTTGACCAGAACCTTGCGCTCACCAAAGGCGCTCCAGGACGAGAAACGGCAATGATGGCACTGGATATCTACAACACATTTTACGGGCGAGTGGGGTGGCAAGGAGTTGGGCAGGCAAAGGCGGTCATATTCTTCTTAATTGTCGCGATAATCGCATTTGTTCAGCTATGGATAACAAGACGAAAGGAGGTGGAGCAGTAATGACGGCAAGAAAGCAAGTGTTGAATAGCATCATATTTCTGTTCTTATCTGCACTTTCAATAGCATTTCTTGTTCCGATATTGGTTGTTTTACTCAACTCGTTCAAAACAAAATTCAGCATAGTTGGAACACCTTTTGAACTTCCAACAAGTGAAACATTTGCAGGTCTTGACAATTATATTTTTGGAATTAAAACAGCAGGATTAATGAAAGCATTTTTTATCTCATTATTTATAACAGTTGCATCGGTTGTAGTTATCGTAATATTCTGCTCCATGACAGCGTGGTATGTAACCAGAGTAAAAACAACGGCAACAAAAATAATCTATACACTGTTTATTTTTAGCATGATTGTACCTTTCCAGATGGTTATGTATACAATGACTTATACGGTGATGTCAACAGGGCTTAACAATCCATTTGGCATAGTGCTTGTATATCTTGGGTTTGGTGCTGGAATGTCCGTCTTCATGTTAAGTGGATTTGTAAAAAGCGTACCAATAGAAGTCGAAGAGGCGGCACTTATAGATGGGTGTAACCCATTGCAGTCATTTTTTCTTGTAGTTTTTCCAATAATGAAACCGACGGCAATAACAGTGGCAATTCTTAACGCAATGTGGATTTGGAATGACTTTTTGCTTCCATATCTTGTTCTTGGAGAAAACAAAACGCTTCCAGTTGCAATTCAGCTTGCAATGCAGGGTGCATATGGCTCAATAAACTGGGGTGGATTCATGGCAATGCTAATAGTAGCTATAATTCCTATAGTTATTTTCTATGTTTCTTGTCAAAAATATATTATAAAAGGGGTTGTAGCAGGAGCAGTAAAGGGTTAGCTCTTGCACTTTAAGGTGGCTACAGGTGTGGTTGCCTTATGACAATGCCAATGAAGTATAAAAGGAGCAATAATATGGCCAATATTACTTTTAAAAATGTTGTAAAAACATATGACGATGGAAACACAGTAATACCTGGACTGGATTTAAAAATCAAAGACAAGGAATTTATAATCCTTGTTGGACCTTCGGGCTGTGGAAAATCAACAACGCTCAGAATGCTTGCTGGTCTTGAGGAGATATCAAGTGGCGACATATATATTGGCGATAAGCGTGTTAATGATGTCGCTCCAAAAGACAGAGATATTGCAATGGTGTTTCAGAGTTATGCTCTCTATCCTCATATGACAGTTTATAAAAATATGGCATTTGGACTTTCCCTACGAAAGGTGTCAAAGGAGGATATTGACCGAAAAGTAAAACAGGCTGCAAGAATTTTGGACATTGAAAAATATCTTAAAAGGAAGCCAAAGGCACTTTCAGGCGGACAAAGACAAAGAGTTGCACTTGGAAGGGCTATGGTTAGGGACCCAGCCGTTTTTTTGCTTGATGAGCCGCTTTCAAATCTTGATGCAAAGCTTCGTACCGAGATGAGAAGCCAGATAACACAGTTGCACAACGACTTGCAAACAACCTTTGTATATGTGACGCATGACCAGACAGAAGCGATGACAATGGCGGACAGGATAGTGGTTATGAAAGATGGAATAATCCACCAGGTTGACACTCCGCAAAACCTATATAACCACCCTTGCAATATGTTTGTTGCGGGGTTTATTGGCTCACCGCAAATGAATTTTATCGAATCAACAATAACAACAGAAGATGACAAAAAGTTCTATGCAAGCTTTGAAAACTATAGAGTACCCTTGCCTTTAAGAATGGTTGAATCACTTGAAAGCTATATTGGAAAAGATATTGTTGTTGGCATTAGGCCTGAGGACTTGCATTCGGAAAAGTTCTATTTTGAAAAAGATGACAGCAACAAGATTGAGCTGTTTGCAACAATTGCTGAAATGATGGGTTCAGAAATATATATATATAGCAGAATAAAAGATAAGACAGTAATAGCAAAGGTTCCTTCATCCTGTGGAGCAAAGGCAAATACAAATGTAGAGCTTGCAATAGACATTGAAAAAATCCATATATTTGATAAAGATACAAAAAAGATAATATGTGATTGAGGTGTTAAGGTAAATGAGATCAGCAGGAGTTTTGATGCACATTACATCTTTACCATCAAACTATGGTATTGGTACTTTGGGGCAGGAAGCATATAATTTTATTGATTTTTTAAAAAAGGCAGGTCAAACATATTGGCAGATATTGCCGATATGTCCGACAAGCTTTGGCGATTCTCCATATCAGTCATTTTCAAGCTTTGCGGGTAATCCATACCTGATTGATTTAGACTTTTTGATTAATGAAGGTCTTTTGCAAAAAAGTGATTGTGACAATATAAAATGGGAAAATTACGAAACATCCGTTGACTATGGATTAATATATAAAAACCGTTTTGATGTACTAAAAAAGGCATATGTAAAGTTTATAGAGTCCGAGCCGGAGGAATTTGAATATTTTTGTAAGCAAGAGGATAGCTGGCTTTCAGATTATGCAATTTTCATGGCAATAAAGGATAAGACAGGTAAGACATGGCACGATTGGGACAAAGAGCTTAAAACAAGAAATCCAACAGCAGTTGCAGAATTCAAAGCAAACAATAAAGACGATGTGAATTTTTATAAGGTGATTCAATACATTTTTTACAAGCAGTGGTTTAACCTTAAAAAGTATGCGAATGATAACAAAATAAAAATAATTGGTGACCTGCCAATCTATGTGGCAAGTGACAGTGCAGATATATGGGCAAATCCAAAGCTTTTTATGGTCAATGAGAATTATGAGCCGACTTATGTTGCGGGATGTCCACCAGATGGATTTTCAAAGTCGGGACAGCTTTGGGGCAATCCAATATATAACTGGGAGGAGATGAAAAAAGATAATTATGCGTGGTGGGTAAGCCGAATAAGTCATGTGAGCAAAATATATGATGTCACGCGAATAGACCACTTCAGGGGTTTCGATTCTTATTATTCTATTGATGCAGCTGCAAAGTCAGCAAAGGCAGGTGAGTGGAAAAAAGGTCCGGGTGTAGAGCTGTTTAACTGTGCAGAAAAAGAGCTTGGTAAGCTTAATATAATTGCAGAGGATTTAGGGTTTTTGACTCCTTCTGTTTACCAATTGCTGGAGGATACAGGCTTTGCTGGAATGAAAGTTTTACAATTCGCATTTGATGCACGAGAGGACAGTGACTATCTTCCGCACAACTATTCCAAATATTCAGTGGTGTACACTGGAACTCACGATAACGACACAATAATAGGCTGGATGAAAAACTCAGATAAGATAGATGTTGCCTATGCAATGGAGTATCTTCGCCTTAACGAGCAAGAGGGATACAACTGGGGAATGATGAAAGCGGCGTGGGCAAGTGTTTCCAACATGGCGATTGTGACTATTCAGGATTTGCTGGGGCTTGGGAGCAGTGCAAGAATGAACGAACCCTCCACAACAGGTAAGAACTGGAAGTGGAGATTGTCAAAAGAAAAGCTAAACGATGACCTTGCAAAAAAGATAAATAAATATATGAAGATATATAAAAGAATTTGAAAGGATAATTTATAGTGAATATAATTGAACAGGCAAAAATCTTTTCAAAAAGTGACTACAACAAAAGTTTTGACCAGTTGACAAGCACGCAATTGCACAATGTTATTTCAAAATCGGTGATGTCAAAGATTTCCGAAAACTGGATTAAAAGCAAGGAAAATCATCAAAAAACAAGATGTGCCTACTATTTTTCTGCTGAGTTTCTTGTTGGGCGTGCAATATATAACAACTTGCTTTCACTTGGGCTGACAGAAGAAGTAGAAAAACAACTCGCAGCTCTTAATATGTCTTTAAATATGCTTGAGGAGGTGGAAGATGCAGCCTTGGGCAACGGTGGTCTTGGCAGACTTGCTGCGTGTTTTCTTGAAAGTGCAGCAACGCAAAATTTTCCGCTGGATGGATATGGCATAAGATATAAATATGGTTTGTTCAGTCAAAAAATAGAGTGCGGCTTTCAAAAAGAATATGTTGATGACTGGACAAAAAATGGTGATCCATGGTCGATAAGATGTGATGAAGAAGCTGTAACGGTGGATTTCAAGGGCTTAAGCGTGAAGGCAGTGCCATATGATATGCCAATAATTGGGTACAGAACAAGCAATATAGGCACCTTAAGGCTTTGGCAATGTGAGCCGTCACAAGCATTCAATTTTGACGATTTTAATGACCAAATATATGACAAGGCTCTTAAAGATAAAAACGCAGCTGAAAATATTTCAAGGGTGCTTTATCCAAACGATAATAAAAGGCAAGGCAAAATTCTTCGCTTTAAACAACAATATTTCTTTTCGAGTGCATCACTTCAGGACATAATCAAAAGCTATAAAAAAAATCATGGCGAAAATTTTGATGAGTTTGCAAGCTTTGTAACAATTCAGCTAAATGATACTCACCCAGTAATTTCAATCCCAGAATTTATAAGGCTTATGATAAAAAATGAAAATATGCCGTTTCAAAAGGCATTTGAGCTTTCAAAAAAAGTTTTTAACTACACAAATCACACAATAATGCAAGAGGCTCTTGAAAAGTGGGAAATGAGTCTTATAAAATCTTTAACTCCAGAAGTTGCGAGCATTATAGTAAAGATAAACAAATGCCTTAAATCGGATTTGCAGCAAAAGGGAATAGATGAAAAAACACTTAACGAGATGCTTATAATTCAGGGCAATACAGTTAATATGGCATATCTTGCAACCTATGTCTGTGCATATGTCAACGGGGTTGCACAAATACACACAGATATATTAAAAAAGGATACCCTTTTTAATTGGTATTGTTATTATCCGGATAAGTTTCAAAACAAGACAAATGGAATAACCCAGCGTAGATTTCTTGCACTTTGCAACAGAGAACTTTCAGATTTTATAACAAGTCTTTTGGGAAGTGAGGCATGGATAACCGATTTGAAACAACTAAAGCAACTTGAAAAGTATGCAAATGATGATGTTGTTCTTGAAGAGTTTATAAAGATAAAAAATATAAAAAAACAGCAACTGGCAAATTATATTGATGGCAAAGAAAAAATAAGTATAGATGAAAACACGATGTTTGATGTTCAGATAAAAAGACTGCATGAGTACAAAAGGCAATTGCTAAATATTCTTTGTATTCTTGAAATTTTCTTTGAAATCAAGGGTGGAAAGCTAAAAGACTTTACACCCACGACTTTCATATTCGGAGCAAAAAGTGCGCCGGGATATGAAAGAGCAAAGGGAATAATAAAGCTTATAAGCGAAGTTTCAAGGCTTATTGATAATGATAATGACGCAAGAAAATTTATTAAAGTTGTATTTATACAAAATTATAATGTGTCTTATGCCGAAAAGATTGTTGCAGCGGCAAATGTATCGGAGCAGATTTCAACAGCTGGCACAGAGGCAAGTGGCACAGGAAATATGAAGCTTATGCTTAATGGCGCTGTAACCTTAGGCACATATGACGGAGCAAATATTGAGATAGTTCAAGAGGCAGGAAAAGAGAATAATTATATTTTTGGTGCAAGAGTAGAAGAGATAGAAAAAATCAAAGAAAGCTACTCTCCACGGGGGATTTACGAAAAAAATGGAAAGATAAAAAGAGTTCTGGACGCCTTGATAGATGGCACATTGGATGATGGAGATACGGGAATTTTCAAAGAGCTTTATAGCTCAATATTAGATGGCACAGCTTGGCATGATGCTGACCAGTATTATCTTTTGCTTGATTTTGACAGCTATCTTGAAACAAGACTAAGGCTGAGTGATGACTACAAAAACCAAAAAGAATTTGCAAAAAAATCATGGATAAATATGTGTAATGCTGGAAAGTTTTCCTCGGACAGAACAATAAAGCAATATGCAGAAGAAATATGGAATATATGAAAAATATAACAAAAGAGCGTAGCAACAAAGTGCTTGTTACGCTCTTAAACTGTATTGTAAAGTAATATGACTTTACTTATATATAAAATATAATTTTTTAAACGGATTATAATATTTAAAAACAAAGAATATGAATTACACTGTGATTTAAAGTAATAATAAAAAATAGCTGTAAAAGTATTTTAAGAAAAATTACAAAAATATATTGTCTAACGATATAATATGGTGTATAATACAAATATTCCATGAGGGAGTAGTTTGCATACGATAGTATGTTTTAAGTCAACATCTTGGCCTATGTGGCCTGGCTTAAATCAAAGAACCAGACTCGTGTGTAGTATTAGCTGCACATGGGCTTTTTTTATATATAATCAAGTGCAATACAAGAAAGGATGTTGTAGTGTTGAAATTTTACAGCAAGGATTCAAATTCAGTACTTAAGGAACTTTCAAGTTCCTTTGATGGATTAACCTCAAACGAGGCAAAGGTTAGAACTGAAAAGTACGGAGAAAACAAGCTGGCAGAGGGTAAGAAAATAACTCTTGCTCAGAGGTTTCTTGAGCAGCTTAAGGACCCGATGACAATTATTTTGCTTGTTGCAGCTGTTGTTAGTGGAATCACTGCGTTTTATGCAGACGAGAGCTTTGCAGATGTTATAATAATAATGATTGTTGTAATCATAAATGCTGTTTTGGGAGTCTATCAGGAGAGCAAAGCGGAAAAAGCAATTGAAGCACTTCAGGAAATGACAGCTGCCACCTGCAAGGTTATTCGTGACGGCAAGCAAGTTACGCTTCGTTCTTCCGAGCTTGTTCCAGGAGATGTTGTAGTTCTGGAGGCAGGCGATGCAATTCCAGCAGACGGAAGAATACTTGAAAGTGCAAGCTTAAAAATTGAAGAAGCAGCACTTACAGGTGAGAGTGTTCCAGTTAACAAAATCATCGAAAGTCTTGGAATGGGAGATAGCGATGTTCCTCTTGGCGACAGAAAAAATATGGTCTACATGGGAAGCACAGTTGTTTATGGCCGAGGAAGAGCAATAATCACAGGCACAGGCATGGACACAGAAATGGGCAAGATTGCTGACGCTCTTTCTAACACAGAAGAGGGACAGACACCGCTTCAAAAAAAGCTTGCACAGCTTGGCAAAATCTTAAGCTGGCTTGTTCTTGGAATTTGTGTATTTATTTTTGCTTTCAGCCTTCTCAGGGCAGGCAGTGTTGAGCTTTCAGTTGTGCTTTCAACATTTATGATAGCGGTAAGCCTTGCTGTTGCTGCAATTCCAGAGGGACTTGCAACTGTTGTAACAGTTGTTCTGAGCATCGGCGTTACAAATATGTCAAAGCGCAATGCGGTTATCAGAAAGCTCACAGCAGTTGAAACACTTGGATGTGCACAGATAATTTGCTCCGATAAAACAGGAACACTGACACAAAACAAAATGACTGTTGTTGAAAACTTTGGCGACGAAAAAATGCTTGGAAGGTCAATGTCTCTTTGTAGTGACGCAAATCTTAGCGAAAATAACGAGGCAGAAGGTGAGCCAACAGAGTGTGCTCTTGTAAACTATGCGTTTAAGCTTGGAATGCGAAAGAGCGAGCTTATGGAAGAAACTCCAAGAGTTGGCGAAGCACCATTTGACAGCGTTCGTAAAATGATGAGTACAGTTCACGCACTAAACAAGAGTAATAAAAAGGGTGCTTGTATTCAATATACAAAGGGCGCACCAGATGAGGTCCTTAAAAAATGTAAAAGCTATGTTAAGGACGGGAAAGTAATTGCACTGACGGATACAGCCCGTGCAAATATAATGGCAGAAAATAAACGCCTTGCAGACAAAGCATTGAGAGTTCTCAGTGCCGCATATAAAGAATATGACTCAGTTCCTTCAAGCTTTGAGCCTAACGAACTTGAAAGCGATCTTGTTTTCATTGGGCTTGTCGGAATGATTGACCCAATTCGTCCTGAAGTTCTTGACGCAATCAAGGAGTGTAAGGAAGCTGGAATTAGAGCTATCATGATAACGGGTGACCATCGTGATACAGCCATTGCAATTGCTCTTCAGCTTGGAATTATAACAGACCCATCTCAGGCAATTACAGGTGCACAGCTAACCGATATGGACGATGCTGATTTCACTAAAAATATCGAGAATTACGGTGTGTATGCTCGAGTTCAGCCAGAACACAAAGTTAGAATAGTTAACACATGGCGTAAAAAAGGCTATATAACCGCAATGACTGGTGACGGAGTAAATGACGCACCAAGCATAAAGAGTGCTGATATCGGCGTTGGAATGGGTATCACAGGCACAGATGTTACCAAAAATGTTGCAGATATGGTTCTTGCTGATGACAACTTCGCAACAATTGTTCATGCAGTAGAGGAAGGACGCAGAATTTACGATAACATTCGTAAGTCCATTCAGTTCCTTCTTGCTTCAAACATGAGTGAGGTACTTGGCATTTTTACCGCAACACTGTTCGGATTCGTTTTACTTGAGCCGGTTCACCTTTTGTGGATAAACCTTATAACCGACTGTTTCCCTGCACTTGCACTTGGAATGGAAAAAGGCGAGCCTAACCTTATGAAACGCAAACCAAGAAATCCAAAGGACGGTATTTTTGCGGGCGGTGTAGGTTTTGATATAGCATATCAGGGCATCATGGTAACTGTTCTCACACTCGCTGCATACTTTGTTGGTCACTTTATGGAAAGTGGCGTTTGGGAAATTGCAAACAGTGCAGATGGTATGACGATGGCATTCTTAACAATGAGTATGGCAGAAATTTTCCACAGCTTTAACATGAGAAGCCAGAGAGGCAGCATATTCTCACTTAAAAAGCAAAACATTTTCTTGTGGGGAGCAATGATATTGAGCCTTGTACTCACAACTGCTGTTCTTTATGTACCTGGACTTTCAGACGCATTTGGATTCCAGCATATAAGCATTCAGGAGTATTTTGTTGCTTTGGCACTTGCATTCAGTGTGCTTCCAATAGTAGAAATCATAAAGCTTATACAGCGAAAAACAGCAAAAAGTTAAATGACAAAAAATTAAATAAAACCCAAAAGGCTGGATACATTATTTTGTATCCAGCCTTTTTATATCAGTGTTTTTATATATAATTAATCTAAAAATTTAACAGCAGTGCCATATGCAATGACTTCGGCTGCACCCTGCATAACTGCGGCAGAAGCATATCTAATGTTTATGACGGCATCAGCATTAAGCTCTTCAGCTTCTTCAACCATACGCTTTGTTGCAAGCGCTCTTGCTTCATTCATCATATCGTTATAAGCTTTTAGTTCGCCACCGACAATAGTTTTAAATCCTTGTGAAATGTCCTTTAGGGCATTTTTGGTTTGAATAGTGCTACCTTTAACAATAGAAAGGGTTTCAAATTCTTGGCCAGTAATAAAATCAGTATTTACTAAGATCATTGTAATCACCGCTCCTTAATTCCTTTATTCTTTCAACAAGTACAAAGATTGAAATTCCAAGTAAAAACAACAAAACAATAGCAATAATAATTTTAATTGAAGTGGGAAGGGGCATAGTCAAATAAATGTACGCATAAAATGCCAAAATCAAAATCATAATTACGGTTATAACAATTGGAGCTATAATTCCTTTTGTTTTCACAAAAATCAACCTCCTATACTATATAATAAAATTATACAGCATATTACATAAACTAACAATAAAATTATAATAATTTTAAATTTTTAAAATAAGAATATCTTTAGTGTGTTCAACCAAGTTTGTTAGTAAATTGTGACAATTTCTGCTTAAACAAATTCGCCAATACAATGCTCATATTCAAATCCAGTTATCTTAACATTTTTAAGCTCACCGTGTAAATCCTTATCACAGAGGAATTTAACAGGTGTGTAATTTTTTGTATAGCCATAAACAAAGCCGTCAACATGAGTTTCACAAAGTATTTCAACTGTTTGTCCAACAAGTGATTTAAAGAAGTCCTGCCTGATTTTATCTCCGCATTTAATCATTTTCTTGCATCGTTCTTCTTTAACAGACTTTACAATCTGTGGGCTAATTTGTGCTGCCTTTGTTCCGCTTCTAACAGAATATGGAAATACATGAATTTTTTCAAATCCAACATTTTGAACAAAACTCATGGATTCATTAAAATCTTCTTCACTTTCCAAAGGAAATCCAACCACAACATCGGTGGTTAAAGAGGTGTCAACAAAGCTTTTGCGAAGCTTGTCGCAAAGGTCAAGGTACTCCTGTGAGTTATAGTGCCTGTTCATTCTTTTAAGCGTTGCATCGCAACCGCTTTGAAGCGAAATGTGAAATTGAGGACAGAGATTTTTAAGCTTTGAAAGCCTGTCAATAACCTCATCTGTCATTTGGTCTGGCTCAAGAGAACCTAAACGAACCCGCTCAAAAGTTTTTACAGAGCAAGCAAGCTCAACAGCGTCGCAGATGGAAAGTCCAATGTCTTTTCCATAGCAGGAAAGATTAATTCCAACAAGAACAAGTTCTTTATATCCGTTCTGGGCAAGCGCATCAAATTCGACTTTCAAATCCTCCAGAGGCTTTGATCGAGATCTTCCGCGAGAAGTCGGAATAATGCAGTATGAACAAAAACGGTCGCAGCCGTCTTGAATTTTAACAAAAGCCCTTGTTCGCTCATCAAATGACGAGATGTGAAGATTATCAAACTTATCTCCCTTTTGATGCTCAACAAGTGTGACAACGCGATTGTGTGTTTCAAAATATTCATCAAGCATTTTAACAAGCTTGTCATTGCTTCTGTTTCCAAGGACAATATCGGCACTGAAAAGCTCCATCGCCTGTTTTGGATATGCCTGTGGCATACATCCGGTTAAAACAACAACCGAGTTTGGATTGTTTCTTTTAAATTTTCTGACAGCCTGTCGGGTTTTTTGGTCGCTGGCGGAAGTCACAGTACAAGAATTTACGATATAGATGTCGGCATCTTTATCGTTACTCGTAATGGTGTAGCCTGCACATTTAAGAATTTCACCCATGGCCTGCGTTTCATATTGATTGACCTTACAGCCAAGCGTATAAAAATAAACCTTCATAATAATCCCCATAACATTAAGAAAAATAATAACTTATAATATTATAAGCCACAGGCAACCTTATTTCAATCGGAATAATTTATTTTGACATCCCATACAAATAAAAGGGGGGTGTACTAAATGAAAACAGGAAAAAAGGCATTGTCAATAATAATAACCATAACTATGATTCTGAGCATAACATCTTTTTACACCTATGCCTCAGATATGAAGGTAGCTGTAAAGGCAAAATCAGCGGTGCTGATGGATTGCTCTACAGGAAAAGTTTTGATGAGTATGAACGAAAATGAAAAGCTGTATCCAGCATCGGTAACCAAGGTAATGAGCCTTTTGCTTATAACAGAGGCATTGGATAGCGGAAAACTTAACCTTTCAGACAAAGTAAGAGCAAGCCGTGATGCAATTGCAAAAGGTGGCTCACAAATTTGGCTTAAAGAAAACGAAGAAATGACGGTTGATGAACTGCTAAGGGCAACAGCAATAGGCAGTGCGAATGATGCTTGTACCGCTCTTGGAGAGCAGATAGCAGGAAGCGAAGCAGGTTTTGTGGCATTGATGAACGAGCGGGCGCAGGAGCTTGGAATGAAAAACACATATTTTGAGAATTGCACAGGGCTTGATGACAATACACAACAGCATCTGACAACAGCATATGATATTGCACTTATGTCCAGAGAACTTTTAAGCCACGATATTATACAAAAGTACACAACGGTTTGGATGGATAGCTTGCGTGGAGGAGCAACAGAGCTTGTAAATACAAACAAACTCGTAAGATTTTATAAGGGAACAACAGGTCTTAAAACAGGAACAACGAGCAAGGCTGGGCATTGCCTTGCGGCATCGGCAAAAAGAGGCAACACTCATCTTATAGCTGTGGTGCTTGGCGCAGACAGCAGTACAGATAGGTTTGAAGGAGCAAAGGCAATGTTAAACTGGGGATTTGCAAATTATTCAACCCTTCAGCCAAAGATTGACCCAGCTCTGATAACAAAGGTCAATGTTATTCATGGTACACAAAAATCAATCATGCCCAAAATACCAGAAGCTACTAATATTCTTGTAGAAAACAGTAAAAAGAAAAACTTAACCCAAAAGATTAATCTTGCAATAGATGTTGAAGCACCGATAGAAAAGGATCAGGTGCTTGGAACAGTTGAATTTTTAATTGATGGAGAAAAAATTGCAGAATACAGTTTGACAGCCGATACGGCGGTTGCGCGCCTATCTTTTGGAGATGCGTTAAAAATATTAATGCAGAGTCTTGGGGAAAATAAAATTTTTTAATACAATTTGTAATATTATTTTAAATTTGAGTTGTAGTTATTAACTAAAATTTTGTAAAAGAATTGTAACATAGAACAATTCTTTTACAAAATATCAAATGTACAGAATAATTATCCGAAAAAATTGGCTATTTTGTATTAAAAGTTACACATTTTTTTGCTATTTATATTGTTGACCAAAAATTTCCTTAAGAGTAGAATATTATTTGATTAACCCATTGGAAATGTATTCGGAAATAATGATATTAAAATATAATATTAAAAATGGAGGAATGATTACAATGAAATTTGAAACAAACTACCCATATGTTCTTATTCACGGAATGTTTGGCTTTGGACAAGGGGAAAAGCTTAATGACATTTTACCGTACTGGGGAATGCTCACAGGGGACCTAACTACATATCTAAATGGTGAAGGGTTCGAAACTTATAATCCAAGTATAAGTCCAATTTCAAGTGCATGGGACAGAGCGTGCGAAATCTACGCTCAACTTGTTGGCGGAACAGTTGACTACGGAAAAGCACATTCAGAGAAATATGGTCACAAGCGTTTCGGCAGGACATACTCTAAGCCAATTTTTGAGGGCTGGGGCAAGGACAAGAAAGTAAACCTTGTTGGACACAGCTTCGGGGGATCAACAATAAGAATATTTGCAACACTGATGGCAGATGGAAGCAAGGAAGAAATGGCAGTTACTGAGCAAGAGGATATTTCTCCATTTTTTACAGGCGGTAAGGCAAGCTGGGTACATAGTATCACCGCTTTTGCGTGTGTTCACGAAGGCACAACTCTTATGTATTCAATGCAAAATCTGTTACAATGGCTTGAAAAAGTCACAACAGCCGCTGCAAATATGGCCGGTGGTTCATTTTCTAAACTATATGAATTCCATGCAGAGCAGTGGGACCTTAACGGATTTGAAAACGGTCACAGCACAAAGGCTCTAACAAATAAAGAGCGTCAGCACGCAATGATTGCAAGCACGGACAATGTCTATTATGACCTTACTCTTCATGGCTCAAAAGAAATTAATGAGAAAATCACCTGTGTTGAGGATGTGTATTATTTCTCTTGTCCATGCCGTGTGACAAGCCAGCAATTCTTTACAAGTAAGCCTAAGGAAACGCCGCTTTTTAGGTCTTGTCCAGTCTTTATACCTTTTGCAAGGTCAATTGGAAAATACAGCAAAAACACAATTAATGATATACCAGTTGACGAAAGCTGGCTTCCAAACGATGGGCTTGTGCCAACTATTTCAGAAAGAGCTCCGTTCAACGAACCACACATGGATTTTCATGATGCAAAGGGCAAATATAAGTCAGGTATGTGGTATGTATATGATGATTTTGTAATGGATCATCTTGGAATCATCGGAGGACTTTTACCAACAACAAACACAGCAACAATACGCAAAATTTACAGAGATCATTTCCGCATGATAAACAATCTTAAGAAATAATAATTTAAGGATGTCATAAGGCATCCTTTTTTTATTTGTATAAGACAATGTTGACCACAATTTGTGATTATGGTAAAATATAGAATATATTTTGTGCTTTAAAGGAACAGAAAATTGATACGAATTTTATAAACTACGGTTTATTTTAATAGCTATAATTCTTTGGGAGGAATCTAAAATGGAAAAGCTAAATAATTATCCTGTCATTTTAGTACATGGATTTTCAGGCTTCGGCGAGGATGAGGCAATAACAAAACTATTTCCTTATTATGGTATGTGGAATGGTAATGTCAATAAAATCTATAAAAAGCTCGGAACTGAGTGCTACACACCATCGATAGGTGCTTTTTCAAGCGCTTGGGACAGAGCTTGTGAGCTTTATGCACATATAGTTGGCGGAAGGGTTGACTATGGAAAAGTTCACTCAGAAAAAAATAACCACAAAAGATTTGGCAAAACATATAAAGCGTTGGTTCCAAATTGGGGCAAGCTTGATGGTTACGGAAAAATTCACAAGATAAATTTGATAGGTCACAGCTTTGGAGGGCCAACCGTAAGACTTTTTATTGAGCTTCTCATTAATGGAAGCGAGGAGGAAAGAATTGGCACATCGGAAAGTCTACTTTCAGATTTATTCAAAGGCGGTAGGGAAAAGTGGGTTCATAGTGTCACAACACTTGCCTCAGCAAATGATGGAATATCTTTACTCTATGCGATTGAAAAATATGCACCAGCTGTTTCAAAATCACTTTTAAAGGTTGGCTCGGCACTTGGAAGCACACCATTCAGAAAGATATATGATTTTGGGCTTGACCAGTTTGACATAACAAGAGAATATGAGAAGAAAATTGAGTTCAAGGTTAATGAAAAGGAAATCGACAATTATCTTAGCAGCGAAGACTGTGTCCTAAATGACCTTTACATTCACACTGCTCGTGAAAGAATGAAGGATTTTAAAACAAACGATAGCATATATTATTTTACCTATGCGGGGTGTAGAACAAAGAAGAAAAGGAGTGGAAAACAAGTTCCTAAATCTGGGATGTTTTTCATGTTGAAACCAGTTTCATATATAATAGGCTCATACAAAAACGATAAGCCTGATAAATCGCATACATATGTTTCAACAGAGTGGCAACCAAACGATGGAATGGTAAACACAATCACAGCAATTGCGCCCAAGAATGAAAGACAAGAGGACTTCACTTGCAATAAAGACTGTAAGCCTGGTGTTTGGTATGGTATGCCTATTGAAGAAAAAGACCATATGTCATACATGGGTATTGGCGAAAAGCCCGATGCTTATTGGAATTTTTTCTATGACATTTTATACAGGATTTGCAACTTAGAAACAGTGGAATAAAAGTTAAGCCAAGGCATTAAGTTGCTTTGGCTTATATTATTACAAATTGTTACAAAACTATCAACAATTTAAAAAATATATTGCCCATATTCTTGATTTGTGTTAAAATAAATTCCAACGAAAAAAATGTAAAATGAAATTTGGAGTTAAGATGATTGCAATTATTGACTATGGTGCTGGAAACTTACATAGTGTCAAAAATGCACTGGACTATTTAGGAGCAGAAAACATTATCACAAGCAGTGTTTCAGACATTCAAAATTCTTCAGGCGTGATTTTGCCTGGAGTTGGTTCGTTCAACGATGCAATGCAATCAATGCAGAAAAGTGGCTTGGTAGATTCTGTAAAGCAAGCTGCCAAAAGTGACAAACCGTTTTTGGGCATCTGCCTTGGGCTTCAACTTTTATTTGAAGGCTCTGAGGAGTCACCAAACACAGACGGGCTTGGAATTTTGCCAGGAAAAATTCTAAAAATTCCAAACAAGTCGGGGATAAAGGTTCCACACATTGGTTGGAATTCTCTTGAGATTACACAGCCAAATGGTATTTTTGAGGGCCTTGAGCCAGAGCCATATGTATATTTTGTTCACTCATATTATTTGCAGGCTAAAAATCAGGAAGATGTTGCTTCAAACACCTATTATGGTGTTAAAATAAATTCTGCAGTGCAAAGAGGAAACCTTTGTGCAGTGCAGTTCCATCCCGAAAAGAGCGGAGAAGCGGGTCTTAAAATGCTCTCAAACTTTGCAGAAATGTGTGGGGAGGGACAGTAAATGTACGCAAAACGAATCATACCTTGCCTTGATGTCAACAAGGGCAGAGTGGTTAAGGGTGTAAGCTTTGTTGACCTTCGTGACGCAGGTGACCCTGTTGAATGTGCAAAGGCGTATAACGCCAACGGAGCAGACGAACTTGTGCTACTTGACATTACCGCAACACATGATGGAAGAGGAACGATGCTCGAAATAGTAACAGAGGTTGCAAACTCAATTTTTATACCGTTTACCGTTGGTGGCGGGATATCAAGTATAGATGATTTTACACAGATTTTAAGAGCAGGAGCAGATAAGGTGTCTGTTAACTCTGCTGCAGTTCGAAATCCACAGCTAATTAATGACGCATCGCAAAAATTCGGCAGCCAGTGCGTTGTCTGTGCAATAGACGCAAAGAAAAATGACACGGGCTGGGAAGTCTATCTTAATGGTGGAAGAATACCAACAGGAATTGATGCAGTAAAATGGGCAAAGGAAGCATACAAAAGGGGAGCAGGCGAGATTTTGCTCACAAGTATGGATTGTGACGGGCAAAAGAATGGCTATGATTTAGAACTTACGAAGGCTGTATCCAAGAGTGTCGGAATACCTGTTATTGCATCTGGTGGTGCAGGGACACTTGAGCATTTTTATGATGCGTTTAACAATGGGTGTGCAGATGCAGTTTTGGCAGCATCATTGTTTCACTTTAATGAAATATCAATCTCTGAATTAAAGCAATATCTGAAACAGAAACAAATTTCTGTAAGGATTTAAATATCAATTAAGTATAGGGAGGCACACATATGAATTTTAATAACAATAACATTAATTTTTCGGAGATAACCCCAGAGATAAATGAGCTTACAAAGCTTTGTCTGGACAATAGTACTATCGATCCAATGCTTTATAAAAAGTTTGATGTCAAGAGGGGACTTCGAGATGTAAACGGCAAGGGAGTTCTAACAGGGTTAACAGAAATTTCGGAGATAATTTCAAACAAGATAGTTGACGGTGAAAGCGTTCCATGTATCGGCGAGCTTTATTATAGGGGTTATAATATTGAGGATATAATAACTGGCTCAAGAGATAATAATCACTTTGCATTTGAGGAGTCAACATACCTACTGCTGTTTGGTAAATTGCCATCAAAGCAAGACCTTGAGGAGTTTGAAAAGCTACTTTCAAAGTATAGACAGCTTCCAACAAGCTTTGTGCGGGACATTATTATGAAAGCACCAAGCAGAGATATGATGAATGCACTTGCAAGAAGCGTACTCACGCTTTACTCTTACGACGATAATGCTGACGATACTTCTCTGCCAAATGTACTTCGTCAATGCCTTCAGCTTATCGCATTGTTCCCGCTCATTTCAGTATACAGCTATCAAACATACAAATATTATCACGATGGAGACAGTCTATATATTCATGCTCCACGAGCAGATTATTCAGCGGCTGAAAATATACTTCATATGCTTCGCGCAGATAGCAAATTTACAGAGCTTGAGGCAAGAGTTCTTGACATGGCTCTTGTTCTTCATGCAGAGCATGGAGGTGGTAACAACTCAAGCTTTACAACTCATGTTGTAACATCATCAGGAACAGACACATATTCAGCAATAGCTGCGGCTCTTGGTTCTCTTAAGGGACCAAAGCATGGCGGTGCTAATATTAAGGTTGTTCAGATGTTTGAGGACATGAAAAAGAATGTTAGCAACTGGGAAGATGACAAGGAAGTATCAGAATATCTTCAGGCTCTTCTCGCAAAAGAAGCTTTTGACAAAAAGGGACTAATCTATGGAATAGGACACGCAATTTATTCTATTTCAGATCCTCGTGCAACAATGTTCCGAGGGTATGTTGAAAACCTTTCAAAAGAAAAAGGTCTTGAGTCTGAGTTTGAGCTTTATTCAAGAGTAGAAAGACTTGCACCTGAAATTATTTCTGGTGAGCGTACAATGTTTAAGGGCGTTAGCGCAAATGTTGACTTCTACAGTGGCTTTGCATACTCAATGCTGGGGCTTCCAAGTGAACTTTTTACACCAATATTTGCAATGGCTCGTATATCGGGCTGGAGCGCACATAGAATGGAAGAGCTTATAAATGCAGGAAAGATTATCCGTCCAGCATATAAGAGCGTTTCAGACCAAAAAGAGTATATTCCTCTTGATAAAAGGTGAACCAACATTTTTAAAGAGTAATAACAATTAGAGAATGGTTGTAACAATGTTTTTAAAGGCGATAACCACAGTTGTATGTGATTATCGCCTTTTCTATTTTTGCCTAAGCTACCACAAGTAAATGGCATCATCGTTTAAAGCGATGATGCCATTTTAGAAAGACTATTATCGAATTAAACTGACACTAATAAGAGCATAGGTTTAAAGTTCTTAGTCAGTTTTGATTGCAGAAAGTGCCGAGATTTTAACAGCTCTGTTGGCAGGTGCAAAGCCTGCGATTACACCTACTAAAATTGAAAATGTAATTCCAAATAAGGCAAGCCATGGTGGAATTTGTGAAATTTGTGCATCAAATCCACTTTCACCCAAAAATGATACAGAAAGCATATTGATGATGGCAGAAAGTATATAGCTAATAATAATGCCAGCAACACCACCCATGAATCCGATACCGCCGGACTCCATAAGAAAGAGCATCTTGATATTTTTGAGTTCACATCCCAAAACTTTCATAACGCCAATCTCACGAGTACGCTCATAGATTGACATTATCATTGTATTGGTAATGCCAATAGCAGCAACAAGAAGAGAAATTCCACCAAGCGCCCCCAAAACTAATTGAATAGTTTTTGCTGTGCTTTTAGTTTGCTCTAAAGACTCCTTTGCACTATAAGTGTCAAACCCAAAGTCCTTAAGCTTTTTTTCAATTGCTCCAACATTCTTATAGTCATCAACTTTAATTTTAACATTGTTGTAAGCTGTGAATTTGTCTTTTGACTTGTTAAGCTTTGCACCCTGCTTTTGAAGTTCACGAGCAAAAGCTACATCCATAAAAATTCCGTCATTAGTGTTAAAGTCCTTTGCTTGATTAAGCTTAAACTTACCAACGGGGTTAAGCAGTTCAACTCTTGAACTTTGAGCCGAAGTAGGTATAGCAAAGGTTGGCTCTTTGTCACCGTTTTGCTTGACGAGTGAGATCTTTATTGGGTCTGTAAAAATATCAATAGGCGGAGGGGCAATTTTATCCGAATCGCTACCGTCATTATAAGAATCATCAGTTATTTCTGCCTTTGGGTCATAAAAACTTGTTTCAACATTCTCTCCAACGATAACAGTACCAGGAACATCATCAGAAGTTGCAATGCGTCCCTTTTTAATTTCGTATCCCATTTTTTCAAGCTCAGATAAATCCATGCCAACAATAGTTCCGCTGTATTCATATTTACCACTTGTAATTCTAACCATGGTGTTTTCCGAATTTAGCATTAATATGGGGCTAACACCTTCAACATGAGGAAGTCCCTTTATGTATTCTACAGCCTCTTCATTAAGCAGGTACTGTGGAGCATCTTTATCTTCGGGCGATGAGTGTTCATTGCTTGAGTAAACATCAATCATGGTAATGTCAGAATATTGTTTGATTTGCTCCTCAAATGAAGAGTTAAGACCAATTCCAAGAGATACCATAAGTATGATTGAACAAGTGCCTATTATTATTCCGATAACCGTAAGAAAAGTACGAAGCTTGCGACGGAACAGGTTATGAAAGCACATTGACATTAAATCAGTAAATTTCATGATATGCTCCTTAATTATAATTCATCAGAATCATCAATATTTAAAGCAGCCTTCTTGGCTTTTTTCTTTTTATAAACAACAGCAGAGGCAGCAATAATCGCCACACCGACGGCACTGCAACCGATTATTACCCATTTTGAAGTTCCATTTGGTTTAGCGTTTGTTTCTCCATCAACTGGAGCATTCTCGTCTTCATAGGGGTTTTTATATATTTTTGCATTAATAGTAAACTCCTGTGTATGCTCTTTTGGAGTTGCGTATTTGTCTTCATAGTTGAGCTTAAGTATATATTTTGTTTCGCCTTCTTTGTCAGGCGTAATAGAAAGCTTTGAAGCGTCATCAATTTGTGAGGAGGCATCAACTTTGCCATAAAATGCAGTTGCAAGAACTTTTCCAGTGCTGTCAAGTATGCTTATATTGCAGTTTTTAAGAACAGTATATCCAGTGTTTACAAGCTTAAATACAACATTTTGCTCTCTGTCAACATATGCAGTACCAGCTGTTTTAACATCATCAAACTTAAATTTGTCTGTTTGTGAAACAGGGATAGCAATAGATAGTTCTGATGTGCCATTTGCTCTTTCATTGTTGTCGAAATATTCGTATGTAATGTGAAGATTAACGGGATAAGAGCCGCTCTCAATGGTTAGCCCAGCAGACAAATCAATGGATTTTTGAACAGTACCATTTGGAGCAATGCTTGTGATGTATGATGAATCAGAGCTGTTAACTAATGAAAAGTTTTCGCCACCACTAACCTTAACAACAATATTCTGAATTGTAATATTAGAGCTTGTATTTTTTAATGCGTATTTAAGAGTGAATTTGCTTGACCCATTTATTGCACCCGAGCCATAGCTGAATGAATCAATAAGCACATTTGGTGAAAGGTTATTTGACTTTGGTGCTTGAAGCTTAGCAATCTGGTCATTTGCGTCTTTAAGTTGGTCCTTGAGTTGTTGTATCTCTTCTGCTGGGTCAGATGTATTTGGTGCAGAATTTGTGCCTGCTGCAAAAGCTGTAAAAGTAAATGTCCCAATGACCAAAATAAGAGTAAGTAGTAGACAGGTTGTTTTTTTATACATTGTTTAAAGTCTCCTTTGAAATTATTGAATTGTTTAATTTATCGCTATCAATGTTTCCATCAATAATATGTACTATCCTATCAGCATAAATTGCAATATTTGGGTCATGTGTAACAATAATAACTGTTAGATTATTTTCTCTTGCTAAGGTAACAATAAGCTCCATAACCTCTTGAGTGGTTTTTGAATCAAGATTTCCTGTGGGTTCATCTGCAAAAACAAGAGTGGGGTTTGTTACAAATGCTCTTGCAATACCAACACGCTGTTGTTGACCACCACTCATCTCGTTAGGTTTGTGATTTATTCGGTCGGCAAGCCCAACATCGTTAAGCATTTTTTTTGAGCGAGCAAGCCTAACATTTTTATCAATACCTCTAAAAACAAGAGGAGAGGCGACATTTTCAACGGCGGTAAACATATTAAGAAGGTTATAAGATTGAAATACAAAGCCAATATGCTTTTGTCTAAATTTAACAAGCTGTTTTTCATCCATCTTTGCAATATTGTTTTTGCCAATCAAAATATTCCCTCTACTCGGTTTTTCAAGTCCCGCAATCATGTTTAGCAGTGTAGATTTGCCAGAACCTGAAGTTCCAAGAATACAGCATATCTCACCCTTTGCAATTGACAGATTAATATCATCTAAAGCAACGATTTTTTCTTCGCCTATTTTATATACCTTTCGGAGATTTGTTATTTCTATTAAGTTCGACATATTTACCTCCAATAAGATTATTGTTGTAAGAATATAATAATGAAATCATATTACATATACAAAGGACTGTCAATATGATTATATTTTTAAAATGCAATTTTAATTAATGGGTTAAGATATTTAGTAATTAGATGTATTTCAGAGCAAAAAAGTTTAAAAAATAAAAAAAAAGAGTGATAAAATCACTCTTTTAGACAAATTAATGTTTGATTTACTCAATTGTGCCAGAATCTGTTACTTGCTGTGCAGGGTCAGTCCAAACCTGAAGTACAACGGAAGTACCTTTATCATATTTTTTATCAATCTCAAGGCTTGCCGCAGCAATGGTGTTGATTGGGTGGGTGCCATTGTTAAACTTATCAACCTTACTGCACTTGAACCCAAGTTCAGTAAGTATTTGATTGGCTTCATCGTAAGGTTTGCCTGAAACATCAACAAATTTTATTTGCTCCGTTCCGAGGCTTACAACAAGTTCAATTTGAGTACCAATCCGAACTTTTTTGTCAGGAGCAATATCCTGTGAAATAATATTTCCAGCCTTAACGGTATCGCTGTAAACTTCCTTTTTAACAAAGGTAAAGTTTGTTGTAAAAGCTCTTCCGTTAGATACAATAGAATATGGCTGGTTGACAAGAGTGGGAACGATAACCATCTCTTCATTTTCAGAAGATGTTGTAATGTCTGATTTATTGTTTCCGACAAAATTGTCCTTTAAAACAGTCATACAAAGAATTGCAAAGATAATAGTGCCAACACAAAGAACAATAAGTGCAGCTTTAACTCCGACAGAAACCGAAGTGGACTTTTTCTTTGCCTGTTTACTGAGTGCTTCTTTTGAGTTTGGAACAGGCTTTTTGGGTTCATTAGTGCGCGGCTTTATATTTGCAGTATTATGTGCTTCAATATATCCAGTGTCATTAATTGTCAAAGAAGGCGAGGCAGATAACTCTGCGCGGAACTGGTCAACAGTTCGTGTTCTGTCCTCTGGTAAAATCTGCAAGGCATTAATAAGTGCGTTTATAACATAAGCTGGCAGTTGCTCTGCAAACTTTCCAGGAACCATCATCTTATCATTAGTAACTCTTGTTGTTGCCTCAATCGGAGTGCTACCAATCAGAGTGCGATAAAGGACTGCCGAAAAAGCATAAATATCTGTCCAAGGTCCTTGCTGACCTTCAAATCCATATTGCTCAATGGCGGCATAGCCAGAGAACAGTTCAGAGTTAAGATCGCTCCAAGAGGCACGAGCCTGCCAGATGCTGAACCCGGAAATACGCATTTTTTTATCTTTCCCGATAATGAGTGTTGTTGGGGAGATGCCTCTGTGAATGATTCCAGCTGAATGGAGTGTTGCAAGCGTTGACAAAACAGGCATAAACAAAGCTCTGGTGTCCGACCAAGAAAGGTATCCCGTTGGGCTTGAAAGCAAATATTCACGAAGTGTAACGCCTTCCATATATTCAGAAATGGCATAGGCGGTATTATTATCCTCAACAATATCAATAACAAGAATAAGGGCAGAAAGACCTCTCATTCTTGCAAGTTTTCTCCAAAGGTCCAAAAAGCTTTGCAAGCAATCTCTATAAGAAATTTCGCATCCAGGCATAATTTCAAGCTCAGTTTTTTCATCTGCGCGTGTTGCAATTGCATCGGGCAAAAATTCCCTTATAGTTATGGGCGCTTTTCGTTCAATATCCCATCCCATGTATGTTGCACCGTCGCCATTATTCTCAAGAAGCTTACCAATAAGGTATCTCCCAGCAATAATAGTACGCACAGGTAAATATGGAGCAAGCTGCGGAGAACCATTAAGAAAGCCACAGTTTGTGCATTGCTTTGTAGAGTCGGGAAGTTCATGCATACAATTCATACAAAGGTTATCGTAGGTTGGCATTAAATATCTCTCCTATGTTGGCACGCAATTTTAAATTGCGTGTATGCAAATAAATTATGATTTGATTACATTAATAAATATATCAATACTATGTCAAGATATGATACCAAAAATTATACATCTTTGTCAAGTTAGTCACAATTTACAAGCCTAAATTAAAACAGACAGGCATAATATAAAGCCTGTCTGTTAATTAAGTTTAAACGAGTTAAAGGGTATTATATTATTAAGTGCTAAAAATAAGTGCTAAAAAAGTTAATTATGCAGCAAAATTTGAACTGTCATAGACAACATTATGTAAGTTCCTGCCCGAAGCCGTGCGTACATTAGCAGCACTTACAGTCTGCATTTGCTTTTTATGTGCTTTTTGCTTTTTAACTTTGCGAATATAGGCGGCAACAAGCCACGCAAACTTATCCTCAAAATCAATTAGTTTATCTTCGTTATAAAATCCCCATACCAAAAACAGAACCGCAGAGATTTCTAAAAATGTTGAAAAAATGAAAGCTGTACTCATAACAATACCTCCTAAAATAGTTCAAGAACATTTGTTTCCTACAACTATATTATAAACGCATAAAAAGCCTGTGTCAATACAAATGTTCGACATTATTTGACAGAGTCCCAAAAAACGGACTTAAAACTATTAAACATTTCTATACATATATATTAACACTATATATAGTTGATGTCAATGACATTACACACAATTTATAGCTATTTTATCTTGCGTAAAATAGCATAAATCTACCTAAATCTACCTAATTTTTAAAAAAACTTTAGTAAATTGCACAAAGGATAATATAAGAACTAACAAAACATAAAGAGTGCAACAGAATAAAAGCAAAAAAAATAGGCAAACAAAAAAGGATGGCATACAAGCCATCCCTAATATATATTGCTAAATGTTTAAATGTATTCGTCTGCATTTTCCCAATTGTGCCAAACATTTTGAACATCATCATTGTCCTCAAACATTTCAAGCATTCTTGACATGTTTTTGATATCGTCCTCATTAGTAAGAGCAGTGTATGTAGAGGGAACATATTCTACCTCAGCAGAAACGAACTTATATCCCTTTGCCTCAAGGTCATCACGAATTCCACCCAAATCGTTTGGCTCTGTGCGAATTTCAAAAACTTCCTCTTCATCGGTAAGAAAGTCAACTGCACCGGCTTCCAAAGCATCGTCCATAAGCTTTTCTTCATCCACACCGTCGCGTTCAACAACAATTATTCCAAAGCGGTCAAACATAAACGAAACACAACCGCTCATACCCATGTTGCCACCAAACTTATCAAAGTAATGACGCATTTCACCAGCGGTGCGATTTCGGTTATCTGTCAAAGTTTCAACAATAACAGCAATACCGCAAGGGCCATAGCCTTCATAAGCAATATCTTCATAATTGTTGCCAGAACCTTCGCCAGCCGCCTTTTTGATAATTCTATCAATATTATCGTTTGGAACATTGTTGCTTTTTGCCTTTGCAATAATGTCCTTAAGCTTTGAGTTAACAGTGGGGTCAGGTCCACCTGTTTTAACTGCAACGGCAATTTCACGACCAATTTTTGTGAAAATCTTTGCGCGCTGAGAATCAGTTTTTTCTTTTTTTCGTTTAATTGTACTCCATTTTGAATGTCCTGACATTATAAAAACCTCCCAAAAAATCTCAACCAGTAATATAACATAATTTGACGATATTTACAAGTCAGGTTTCATCCATTTTAAAGCCCTGACCCAAAATTTCGCCAACTTCAGAAACGAGGATAAATGGCTGCTCGTCAAAATGCTTAACTATTTTAGTTATTCTGGAAACCTCATTGCTCCGGACAGCACAAAGAAGCATTTGTTTATGCTGTCCTGTATAGCCACCCTTGATGTCTATAATTGAAACTCCACGCTGAACTTCGGAAGTGATGGCTTGTGAAATTTCCTGAGCATTATTTGTGAACACCAGAAGCATTTTGCCATGTCCAGTACCATAAAGAACAAAGTCAATAACACGAGTGCAGACAAATATGACAATGATTGCATACAGCGCACTTTCCAAGCTTTTGTAAACAAGGCTTGATGCAGCAACAACAAAGATATCGCCAATAAGAATGATTTGTCCCATGGATATATGAGGCCATTTTAGTCTTATAAGTTTTGCAAGAACATCTGTGCCGCCAGAGGTTGCACCACGAATAAATATTAAAGAAAGCCCAATGCCTTCGAGAACTCCGCCAAAAAGCGATGCAAGTATTTTATCACCCTCATAGGTTGGAACAAAGGTGGCAAAAACATCAATTAAAATAGACATAGCAGCAGTGACAAAGATTGTTTTAATAATAAATTTTCTCCCAAGAATTTTCCACGCAATAATGAGTATAGGTATATTTAGCAAAAAGATAACAACACCGATAGGCACTTGAAACATGTAGTTTAGTATTGTTCCAATACCTGTAAAGCCACCTGGAGCAATCTGGTTTGGAGCGGTAAAAGCATTGACAGAAAGAGCAAAAGAACAGCACCCAATTCCACAAATCA
Source organism: Oscillospiraceae bacterium (assembly GCA_036654375.1). Classification (GTDB taxonomy): domain Bacteria; phylum Bacillota; class Clostridia; order Oscillospirales; family Acutalibacteraceae; genus RZYX01. Next base: position 213,484 of record JAVVSD010000001.1, on the reverse strand, counting down.
GAATATCCAGCAAAACATCAATGGCAGGTGACCTTTTAGAAAATTTATTACTCAAAATTTTCATCTCCGTTTTCAAAAATTATGTAAAACAATTCACGGAGCCTTTCAATTTTTCCACAAAGATAAAGGTATCCAAACAGAGCTTCAAGCCCAGTTGCATAGTGATAGTCTGAAGATGACATATTCTTTGGCGTGTTTTTTGTATGCGTGTTTCTTCCGCGTCGAACAATATCGGCTTCCTCATCGGTAAAAATACTGGAAAGCTTTGATACACATTGTGCCTGAAATGAAGCATTAACCCAATCTTTTTTGAGGATATTGAGCTTGTTTGTTGGTCTGTTAGCTTCACAAACAATCTTTTCACGCACAAAAAGCTCATATACACAGTCGCCAACAAAGGCAAGAGTAAGGGGACTGAGCAATTTTGGGTCACAATCAAAATCAAGAAATCTATCCAATTAAAAAACTCTCCTTAACCAATTGAATAAGCAAAATATAAATTACGGAACATAGTCAAAGTCAATATCATAAATGCTTACGGTGTCGCCTTCCTGAATTCCCTTTTCTTCAAGAGCGGCAAAGATACCGCTTGACTGCAAAACTCTTTGAAGATATTGAAGCGACTCATAATCGTCATAGTCAATTTTGTAAAGAATTTTAAGCAACCATTCTGCTTCAACAGTATAGATATCATCATTAACAGTAATGGTAAATCCATTATCTTTCTTCTTTTCAAGGAAATCGAGCGGAATTTCCTGCGTTTCATAACGCTTGATAGGGGGCAGGGATTGTAGCTTTTTCCACACAGCGTTAATAAGTTCCTTTGTGCCTTCTGCAATCGGAGCAATAATAGGAAAATATTCATATCCACGCTCTTTAACATATGATTCAAATTGCTCAAGCTGTTCTTCACTTGCAAGATCAATTTTGTTTCCCGCAACAATTTGAGGACGCTTTGCAAGCTCTGCATCAAATTGCTCAAGCTCTTTATTTATGGCTTCAAAATCTTCAATCGGATTTCTGCCTTCACTTCCAGCAACATCAACGATATGAACAAGCATACGGCAACGGTCAACATGGCGTAAAAACTCATGTCCAAGCCCAATTCCTTCACTTGCACCCTCAATAAGACCAGGGATATCAGCCATAACAAAGGAATTCCCTTCACCTAACGAAACAACACCAAGAACAGGAGTGATAGTAGTAAAGTGGTAGTTTCCAATAATCGGTTTCGCTTCGCTGACAACAGAAACAAGAGTTGACTTGCCAACATTAGGAAATCCTAAAAGCCCAACATCGGCTAAAAGCTTAAGTTCAAGAGTAATTTCCCACTCTTCACCTGGCATTCCACTTTTTGCAAAGCGTGGAGTCTGCCTTGTTGGGGTTGCAAAATGGCTGTTACCCCAGCCACCCTTGCCACCTTTAGCAGCAACAAAGCGGTCATTGTCAGACATATCAGCCATAACAGTTCCGCTTTCAACTTCTTTAATAATTGTACCCCTTGGTACTTTGATTACTAAATCATCAGATTTTTTGCCATTTCTTCTTCCGGCTTCGCCATTTTTGCCATTCTCAGAAGTATACTTTCGCTTATAACGAAAGTCAGACAATGTTGCAAGATTGTCGTCCACAACAAAGACAACATCACCGCCCTTGCCACCGTCGCCACCATCTGGTCCGCCGGAAGCAACATACTTTTCACGGTGAAAAGAAACAGCACCGTTTCCACCGTCACCGGCCTTTATTTTAATTTTAGCTATATCAACAAACATTTTTTATTTCCTCTCAGTTGTACGACAATCTATATTATTATATTATACCTTAATCTGTCAATAAAAACCACTCAAACAGCCACCATGAGAATAATTGCATATTGTGAAGTATCTTCAAATATATATTGACATCTTAGAATATTGATGATATTATATGCATAAGCGAGTGAAGCATATTCACGAACTTTAACACTTAAACAGTATTCTCCTCTATGAATATTTTATTCTAAAATCTCAAAATGCTCTGTACATTATTGTGTGCAGAGCATTTTGGGTTATATCATATAATAATTAAGCATTGGTTTTTAAGACAAGATAGTAACACCATTGAGAAAAAAACGAGATATCATATAATGTTAATTTGCCTGTTACAAGATTTGACAGTGACACTGCCTTTGTCAGTTTCAAAGAATAAAGTACGCGCATAGTCAGCGCCAACATCTTCGGCGATGAGTCTTATGCCATATTTATTCAATGCACTTTTAACAGCAGCCACATTTTGAGTCCCGATATTATTCAACTCCGAATTAGCGACCTTAGCGTTTTGAATAAGTTTAAACATAGTAGCTCCGCCTGCAATTTTTGCCACGATATTACGCTTAAAGCATCCAAGTTTTATCATTTCGTTAATCATTTCAGGAACACAAGTGTTGGCAAATCTATACTTTTTCATTTTTGCATCTTCTTCGTTGTGCGCAGCGGGTAACATAATATGTCCCAAAGTGCCAATCTTTTTCATGGGGTCATAAAGACAAATGCCAATACAAGAGCCAAGTGCATATGTAACAAGTGTATCTGCATTTTGTGCAACCTTCATATCCGAAATGTTTACAGTAATAGTATTGTTCATTTTAAATCCCTAATTTTGTAATAATTTTTTTATATGACTCTTCATCTGGCAAATAATACATATCAAAAGCGTTTGCTGTGTCTGACTCAATATAATTGTTTATAACTAAAAATTTGTCATGATAAGTGTATATCTCAACCGCAACGGAGCTTAAAATTGCTCCAAGCATATCAAAACAAATATTGGGCAGAGAAATTTTAGCATCAATATCCAAAAATGTAGCAATAGCAGTTGTATATGATCCAATAAAAATGTTGCACATTTCATCAATTGCAGACAATTGTATCTCAGAAAAAGAGTCTTCATTTATTATTTCATCAGCAGGGAAGACCTTATGTAAAATTTTCATAACGAAGTCTTTTTGAATAAGTAGCATGACAGTTCCGTTAATATCTCCAGTTATTGAGCAGAAAGCAGACAAGACAATGTTTTCCTCTTGACCTGCAATAAAATCAGAAAGGTTATCCATATCCAAAAATTTAACAACAGGCAAATCTAACTTTAAGCTGTCTTCTAAAATGAAGGCTAATGATCTTGTGGCATTTCCCATACCGATATTGCCAATTTCTTGCAAAGCAGATTTGTGCATTTCATTAATGTTATTTAGGTCATAATCATTCGACACATTATCATCTCCTTAATATAGTTAAGAGGTGAGTACTACAAGTAATATATCTTTAAAGCAAGCCTCCAAATCGATTATTTTCACGATTTGGAGGCTTTTTAAAGCACAAATTTTTAGAACAATTAAATAAAGCAATATAAAATTAAAGAGTATACGCCAAATTATATTAGTGATAATTCAGAGTGAGGTATATTTAGTTAAAGAATTTTGAAACAGTGTCCATAATTCTCTCAGGCTTAAACGGCTTAACAATAAAGTCAGCGGCGCCTGATTTAAGAGCATCCAAAACAAGCTTTTCCTGACCAAGAGCAGAACACATAACAACATTGGAGCTTGAGTCATATTCTTTGATCTCGCGAAGAGCTGCAATGCCATCTTTTTCAGGCATAGTAATATCCATGATAACTAAATCAGGCTTTTCGGACTTATACATTTCAACAGCAACAAGCCCATTTTCAGCTTCAATAATATCTGTATAGCCACCTTGAGTAAGCATATTTCTAATCATCATTCTCATAAAAGCAGCATCGTCGACTAACATAATCTTTTTACCCATAATATTTTCTCCTTTATAATCACAGTACTTTCACTATTTCATTTGGATTAAGAATTTCAGTAATTCTGACTCCATAATATTCTTCAACAACAACAACATCACCTTTGGCAATTTGTTGTCCATTAACAAGAATGTCAACTGGCATTCCTGCCTGTCTGTTAAGGTCAATTATCGAACCATTAGAAAACTCTAAAATTTCCTTGATTGACTTCTTTGAGTGACCTAATTCAACTGAAATTTTAAGGGGAACGGACATAATCAGTTTTAAATTTTCTGGGGCTTCGTCCGGCTTAGGGGCAGCTTCATTGCTCAATCCTTGGAAGGAAGCAGGTGCAATATTATAATTTTCTTGAGGAGCATTTTGCTGGTTAGAATATTGTGGTGATGATGGTGGTGCTTGTACAGGTGCAGGAGAGGATGGTGCTTGTACAGGTGCAGGAGAGGATGGTGCTTTTTTTGAATCAGATGCTTCGGGTTCAGTTGGCAAATTGCTACTTTCTTTAGGAAGCAAATAGGATATCAATTCTCTTGCAAATTCACAGGGCATTACGCTTGCAAACTCGCTATCTAAAACTCCTTCAACAATTAAGTTGAATTTTATGATTACAATATCTTGGTCTTCTTTAAAGTACTTCAGGCTGAAGTTTTCGTTGGAAGCTACTTCAAATGGGGTGGGCGTGGAGATATTAACAGTTCTGTTTAAAAATTGTGCAAGAGCCGTTGATGAGCTACCCATCATCTGGTTCATAGTTTCACAGATGGCACTAATGCTGATTTCATCCATCACAAACTCTTCATTAGGATCAAAATCAGTCTGAAGAAGGATGCTTACAATTGCCTGAACATCTTTTGGCTTAAGAACAAAAAGATTAAAACCGGTAAGGCCTTCAATATAATTAATCTCAACACCGATACCGGGAGTAAGCGACTTATATTCAAAACTTCCAGATTTTGCAACTTCAACCTTCGGAGTTGTTATATAGACCTTTTTGTTAAGAAGTGTGGAAACGGCAGTTGCAGCAGACCCCATACTTATATTTAATATTTCACCAATAGTATCAATTTCCATATCAGTAAAAAGAGCATTATTTGAATCCAAGAAATTCATCCTCCCATGTCAGTTAATTGTGTTATTGATTTGAACAGCATAATTCTTGTTTTTGATTCCCACTGTTCCTGTAAACCAATGGTTACCTTCTATCATGATTTCTACATCATCGGATATCTTTCTTTCGTTAAGGATAATAATATCGCCTTGTTGAAGTTCCAATAAGTCGTGAATTTGGATATCGGTACTTCCAAGAACTCCTGTTATTTCAAGGCTTGTTTTCTTAATAGATGAAAGCAGGCTTATCTTTTGCTCGTCAAGCTTGTCATCTCCCTTTTTAGGAAGATTTCGATTGTCCATAAGTGGCAATAATTTTTCAAACAAGGGAGCAGGAACACAGACATTCATAATGCCCTTAACATTGTGAATTGATATTTCCATAACGATTATAGCAATTGTTACATCATTGGGAACAAACTGAATAATCCTTGAGTTTGTTTCAACAACTTCAAGCGAATGCTCAACTTCTAAATAGTTTGACCAAGCTTTGTTAAGGTTCTGCGGCATCATTTTAAAAAGGTATTCCATAATTGAAAGTTCAATTTCTGTATAATCTCTGGTAATATTTTGAGAGCTAACAACGCTTCCACCTAAAAGCAATTCCATGATTGCAAAAGACAAAGGTTTGGAAACTTCAACAAGTATCTGCTCGTCTTCATATTTAACATTTTCGCCGTTAACACTAAACATTCCAACAAGAACTGAATCTTCCAACGCATTGTTAAATTCCTTGTACTCTTCTTCCTCAATTTGAAGAATTTCTATCTGGCAGTTTTGCCTAAGTACACTCGTTAGGTTCATGCTGAAAAAGCTTGCAAAGCTGTCAAATATACTGGTAAGATATTTTAGCTGCTCCTTTGTAACCTTACGAGGTGACCTAAAGTCGTATTCTTTTACTTTTTGAGCTGTTTGTTGTTGCTCAACTTCATCAATGTCAAGCTCGCCACTTCGTAAATTACCAAGTAACTCATCAATCTGCTGTTGACTTAGAACATTTGCCATACTGTCACCGACTTTTACCTGTATTTTATAAACTAAATTAAAAGTAATAATCTTATAATAAACCGATATAAATAGATATTAGCTTTGCAACTAATGTCTATTTTACTAATATAACATAACATTAGGACGGGACAAAATCAATACATTAAGCTAACTTATACCAAAAATCTACATAAATAAATTAAACTTAATGCACATTGTACAATAAATTATCTAAATAAAAATTGTATATTGTAAATAAAAGTATTTTTATCCCAAAATATATAAATAGATTTAAACTAATCTCTTTAATTGTAGTATACAAAAACAATTTATTCAACAAAATTTTCACATTTATTATAAAAATATTTTTATAATTAAAATTGGAAGTCGAATATCAAGAGAAACACTAAATAATTCATAATAATTGTCTGAATATGCATTAAAATTTTGTTGACAATATATAAATTAGATATTATACTAAATTGTAGAGTTTTGTAAATTATTGTAAAAAGATATATATATTGTACAGCGATTTATCCAGTATTTGTCCGAAAATTGCTTTAAATATGCTCAAAACCACACAATTTATATTCTAAGAGAAAACGAGGTAACTGTCATGTCAGGAGAATTCACTAACGATTCTATTATTGAGATGTTTATTTATGAAACAACAGAGCTAATATCTCAACTGGAAAATATTGCATTAGATAGTGAGTCATCCAATGCACTTGAAAGCCAGATAAATGAAGTGTTTAGGATTGTCCACACGATTAAGGGAACTGCTGCGATGATGGAGTATAATAATATATCTTCTGTTGCACATTCTCTGGAAGATGTATTTTACTATATAAGGGAAAATCACCCTGAAAAAGTTGATTTTTCGGGGCTTACTGATATTGTACTGATTTGTATAGATTACATTAAAAATGCCATAGAAGTGGTTCAAGCTGACCCAACAGGTGCAAATAACAACGGGCAACCAGATGAGCAAGGGAAGAAAATCGTTACAAAGATAAAAGCATTCCTTGTAATATTAAAAGGTGAAACGGCTGTTGATGAGTCAGAAGTTCAAGCCAAGACATCTAAAAAGTCTGGCGAAGCTTCAAACAATGTAAATAGCAATACTAACGATACAAAAGAGGCATTCGGCGAAAATGAATATAAAGCTTTGTTATATTTTGAAGACGGATGTGAGATGGAAAATGTCAGGGCGTTTAATGTGATTAATAACCTTGAAAACATTGCAGATATAATAAAAACAATCCCTGCCGAAGTCCCAGGTGATGCAAACGCAATAACGGAAATCAGACAAAATGGTTTTACTATACATTTTAGAACCGACCTTGGCTTTGAGGATTTGAAAGCACACTTGTCAAACACTCTATTTTTAAAAGAATTTTATGTTGAGCCTGTTGCTCAGGACAGCAAAAAGGAAGAGCTAAAGGAAAATGTTAAAGCAGCAGAAAAAGATAAAGCGGAAGTTGTTGCAAAGCCTGCTGAAAGTGTGTTAAAAACAGCTCCACCATCAATGGCAAGCGTTAAGCAAAGCATCATAAGCGTTAATTTGGATAAGCTGGACAGGCTTATGGATATGGTTGGCGAGCTGGTTATTTCTCAGGAAATGGTTATTCAGAATTCAGACCTTCAGGGCATGGTTTTAAATGATTTCCAAAAGGCAGCAAGGCAGCTTCGCAAGGTAACAAACGAAATTCAGGATGCAGTAATGTCAATCAGAATGATTCCAATTGCCGCAACTTTTCAAAAAATGCACCGCATCATTCGAGATATGAGTAAAAAGCTTGATAAAGAAGTCAAGTTTGAAATAATCGGAGAAACTACAGAGGTCGACAAAAATGTTATTGAACATTTAACAGACCCGCTAATGCACATCATAAGAAATTCTATGGATCATGGAATAGAAAGCACAGAGGAAAGAATAGCGGCAGGTAAGCCACCCGTTGGCACAGTAACCTTGGAGGCTAAAGATGATGGCGGAGATGTCTGTATCATTGTTAGAGATGATGGTAAAGGACTTGACCGAGATAAAATCCTTAAAAAGGCAAAAGAACAGGGCATAATTAAGGCAGATCAAAACACGCTTACGGACAGAGAAATTTATTCTTTAATCTTTTTACCAGGTTTTTCTACCAAAAAGCAAGTTACGGAATTCTCTGGAAGAGGAGTAGGGATGGATGTTGTTAACAACAACATGGAAAAAATAAACGGAAAAGCATTAGTTGACAGTACGCAGGGAGTCGGAACAACAATAACATTAAAAATACCATTGACACTGGCAATTATAGAAGGCATGAAAGTAAAGGTAGGGGATTCAATTTTTGTTATTCCGATAACTTCCATCAAAGAGTCTTTCAGAGTGAATGAAACATCAATTGTACTTGATGATTTCAACAACAGTGAAATGATAATGCTACGCGGAGATTGTTTGCCAATTCTAAGGTTACATCAGTATTACGACCTTAAGCCACAGACAACAACGCTTAGCGAAGGAATTATAGTTGTTGTTGAAAACGATTCCAAGGAAATGTGTTTGTTTGCTGATAAAGTTATTGGGCAACAGCAGGTGGTTGTTAAGCCATTGCCAAAATACATAAAAAATGTTAAAGGTGTTTGCGGATGTACGGTTATGGGAGATGGAAGTGTTTGCTTGATTTCCGACATAACTGATATGTTTAAAAACTAAGCAGGCGAATTCTTAAAAAGGGAGATGTTAAAATGGATGAATCAGCATTGGACTTTGATTTTGAAGATATCAGCGAGGACACTCAAGAAGGTAAATATCTAACATTTTTTATTGATAAGTGCGTGTATGCCATTGAAATCAAGTATGTTACAGAAATTATTGGAATACAGCCTATAACCGAAATGCCTGAAGTAGCGAATTACATAAAAGGCATAATTAATTTAAGAGGAAAAATTATCCCAGTAATGGATGTAAGGCTAAGGTTTAACAAAGAAATTGCGGAGTATGATGATAGAACCTGTATTATCGTCGTTGAGGTCAATGATATATCGCTTGGCTTAATTGTTGATAATGTTTCAGAAGTTATTCAAATTTCGGACGAGAGCATTGTTGTTCCGCCAGAACTTAACAAAGGAACTGAAAACAAATATATCAAGTCAATAGGTAAAGTTGGAAACAGTGTAAATTTAATTCTCAGCTGTGAAATACTCATCAGTGACGAAGTTGAATCATTAATTTAAATTTTTTGCAATCAGTTGCATTAATAAAATAGAATATTATTTATTTTGGAGGAGATTAGTATGAAAAAGTGGTTTTACAACATTAACATTGGAAAAAGATTTTTAATTTCATTTGTACTACTGTCAATAGTTTGGGTTGGCTGTGTTGCCTATACAACTATGAATTTTAACAGCCTTGACTCTTCAACTAAAGATTTATATGACAAAGGCACTTTGCCTGTATCTGAAATGTCGTTAATGGCTACAAATTGCCAAAAAGTATATGCTTACATAACCGAGATTGTTGCAGCAAATGATGTACAGACAATCGATCAGCTTGAAGGTGCAATTAACAGCGAAATGACAGCACTTAACGATAGATTAGCTAAGTTTAACAAGACGGTTAATAGTGTAAGTATGATTAAAGATTCAGAAGAATTTGCCACATTTAATAAAAGTGTAAATACAATTCAGGAGCTTAGCGGAAAAGTTATTCCTCTCGCAAAGGAAAACAGAGATGCAGAGGCTATGGCTCTTATAGCAACAGAAGGCAGCCCAGTCCTAAAAACAGGAATAGATGCAATAAATGGATTGACACAGTTAACAGCAGAGTATGCAGGAAAAACTCTTGAAACTCAAAGACATGATATAAAGCAAACCAGAGTAATCATGGCAGTTATATGTATGGTTGGACTTGTTATTGCTCTTGCAATTAACATAGTATCAATCAAAATGGTTCTTAAGGGAACAAAAAAAGCCCATGACATTATTAATGAAATTGACAAGGGTAATCTCGACGCGCGTATGGATTATGTATACAACGATGAAATCGGTCAAATGGGCGTTTCGCTCAACTCATTTATAAATGACTTGCAGGTTTATGTTTTAGGCTCGTTGACAAAGATTGCAAACGGAGAAGTTGACTTTACTGTTCCAAATAAAAGTGAGGTTGACCAGGTTGGGCCAGAAATAAACAAGACACTCAAAAGTGTTAACGAACTGATTGAAGAAACCGATATGCTTTGCCAAGCCGCTATTGAGGGCAAGCTTAAAACACGAGGCAATGCAGATAATTTTAATGGCGGTTATAAAGATATTGTTAATGGAATCAACAACACTTTGGACGCAGTAATTATGCCTGTTGACGAAGCGATTGGCGTTCTGAATCAGATGTCTGAAGGCAATCTGAAAATGAGAGTATCAGGTGACTATCAAGGTGACCATGCTCAAATTGCAACCGCAGTTAACACAACTTGTGAATTAACACAAAATGCTATTTCTGAAATTTCATTTGTGCTTTTAAAAGTAGCAAAAGCAGATATTAATATCACTGATATTACACCGCTCAAGGGAGATTTTTCAGAAATTTCTGATTCGTTAAACGAGATTATTGACGGACTTAATGACATAATGAGCAGACTTGGCACAGCCGCAGAGCAAGTAACCTCTGGCTCTGGTCAAATTGCAGACACAAGTGTTATGCTTTCACAAGGCTCAGAGGAGCAGGCAAGCTCAATTGAGGAAGTAACATCTGCAATAACACAAATGGCAGCACAGGTTCAGCAAAATGCCGCCAATGCAACGCAGGCAGACCACTTAAGCTCTGAGGCAAAGGGGAATGCAATAAGTGGCAATGATGAAATGAAAAAAATGCTTCAGGCAATGCACGATATCAATGAGTCATCAGCAAACATCTCAAGAATTATAAAGGTTATTGACGATATCGCATTCCAGACAAATATCTTGGCACTAAACGCCGCTGTCGAGGCAGCAAGAGCGGGGCAGCATGGCAAGGGCTTTGCAGTTGTTGCAGACGAAGTTAGAAATCTTGCACAAAAGAGTGCAGAAGCAGCAAAAGAAACAACAACTATGATTGAAAATTCAATCGAAAAGGTAAAGCAGGGAACAGATATAGCAAATAATACTGAACACGCTCTTCAAGAAATTGTAACAAGTATTACAAGGTCAACAGAGCTTGTAAGTGAAATTGCGTCCGCATCAAATGAGCAGGCAAGTGCAATTTCTCAGGTTAGCCAAGCTATTGAGCAGGTATCTGAAGTTACTCAAACAAACTCTGCAACAGCAGAGGAGAGTGCATCAGCAAGTGAAGAGCTTTCAAGTCAGGCGGAGATGCTTAAAAACATGGTTGCCTTGTTTAAACTTAGAGATATCTCTATTAAACAAGGACCTGGCATGACAAATACTTCAAAGCCAATGAGCTATACTGAAAAATCAATCAAATCAAATCAGGAATTTTCAAATGACCTAAAGGCACAGATTATTCTTGACGATGAATTTTAATGTTTAAGCTGTATTAAAATTTATAATGCAATTCTAAATAGAAAGAGAGTTAATATAAAATTTAACTCTCTTTTTTAGAATATATTAGGGCGCTCTATTTTGTTCTTATAGAGAGAGGGTTCAAATGAAGGTGGCTTAAATATGATTGAAATTTCTGACAGTGAGTACAATGTCATTTCCGATTTCATAAATAGTAATTATGGGATAAAGCTTGGAGAATCAAAAAAAACATTAGTTAAGGGAAGGCTGCAAAACCTTTTGTCAGAGAAAAAAATAAACAGTTTTGCAGAATACTATAATTATGTCTTGAGTGATAAAACTGGCGAGGCATTGACAGAAATGATAAATAAGATAACAACAAATTATACATATTTTATGAGAGAGCCAAAGCATTTTGATTTCTTAAAAGATACTGCTTTGCCATACTTTATAAAGCAAAAAAATCATAAGGAACTGCGTATTTGGTCAGCTGGATGCTCATCGGGTGAAGAGGCATATACTATTGCGATGGTTATTCAGGACTATATGAAAACAATCAATCGTACTCTTAACGCAAAAATATTGGCAACAGATATTTCAAACAAAGCACTTTCTTCTGCTCAACAAGCAGAGTATATTATTGAAAATATTGACTCACTTCCCTTGAATTGGCGAACAGATTACTTTAAAATAAGTAGTGAGGGTAAATGCGTGGTTGATGATCAAATAAAAAGCATGATAAGACTTGCGTATTTGAATCTTATGGATTTGAGCTTGCCATTCAAAAAAAAGTTTCAAGTAATATTTTGCAGAAATGTCATGATATATTTTGACAGCAAGAGCAAAGACGACTTGGTTGAAAGGTTTTATGATGCACTTGAGCCTGGGGGATATCTGTTTATTGGGCATTCGGAAGCCCTTAATCGAGAAAGAACTAAATTTAAATATATAATGCCTGCAATATATCGAAAGGAAATTTAGAATGAGAGTTTTGAAAAAAATCCGAGTCCTAATTGTAGATGATTCTGCAGTTTTTCGCGAACTGTTATCAAGAGAAATTTCTGCTGATGATGTGATTGAGGTAGTGGCAACAGCGTGTGACGCATATGACGCAAGAGATAAAATTGTTCAATACAACCCAGATGTAATGCTACTTGATATTGAAATGCCAAAAATGAATGGACTTGATTTTTTACAAAAATTATTGCCCCAATACCCAATGCGTGTTATTGTCACAAGTGCTGCAAGCAACAGGGTTTTTGACGCACTTAATGCAGGTGCATTAGACTATGTGCCAAAGCCAGGCTCTGACACAGGAACAACAATGCAAAGCTATATAAATGAGATGATAATCAAGATAAAAACTGCATCTATAGCTAAGATTCAAACCGCAAAAACAGGCTCGAATGTAAAAACAGGTCATAATATAAAAGCGTCCTCAAAAAATAAAATAATCGCAATCGGTGCATCAACAGGAGGCACAGAAGCAATTATAGAGGTACTTAAATCATTTTCAAATGATATACCGGGTGTTGTAATAACCCAACATATGCCACCTGTTTTTACAAATATGTATGCACAAAGACTAAACAAAATTTTGTGCCTTAATGTTAAAGAGGCACAAGATGGAGATGTTATAAAGCCGGGAACGGTTTTAATTGCACCTGGGGATTTTCAAATGACGGTTAAAAAAATTGGTTCAGTCTACAAAGTTAGATGCACTAAGGGTGAAAAGGTAAACGGTCATTGCCCATCTGTTGATGTTCTATTTCAGTCGATAGCCAAAGAGCTGGGTGCAAATTCAATTGGCATTATTCTTACAGGAATGGGCTGTGATGGAGCAAAAGGTCTTCTTGACATGAAAAAAAGCGGAGCAAGGACAATTGGTCAAGGTGAGTCTTCCTGCGTTGTATATGGTATGCCAAAGGTTGCGTATAATATTGGCGCAGTCGAAAATCAAGCAGACCTTGATGAAATTGGCCAGTTGGTTTATTCGTTTCTTGAAGATTAATAATATAAAAATCGTTATAGTTAAAAGCCAGCTTGATGCTGGCTTTTGTTGCGTCTATTTATATTTAATTATACAGCTTTCTATTCAAAATAATCCGGATTATCCTTCTTATTTACACATGGATAAACACTAAGGTTATTGCTTCTGTCACAGGTTGCAAGAAAAACATCTTTTGTTGATTTGTAGCCCTGATCATGAAGCTGTTTTTCAAGCCATGCTTCGTTTTTGCCAATTTTTTTTAGATTTTCACTTAAAATTTGTCCGTCAAGAACAACATTTGCAATTATATAATCCTGTTCTGGGGCAAGATTTAAATCAGCTGGAGTTGCAGGTCTTTGCCCCACAACCGGCAAAAAGCTGACATTGCCGTTATGCTCTAAAATTGCTGTCTGAATCTGGTTTAAATTAAAATATCCTGCAACCCTGCAAAGAGTGAGGAAATCACTTAAATCAAGCCGTGCCTTGCTTAGATTTTCTCTATATAGCTTTCCATTATCATAAAGCAAAATGGTTCTGCCTGAAAAAATCTTTCTGAATTTAACGGACTTGTTTGTGAGATATGAAATCAAAAAGGCAAGAACGCCATAAACAATCATTGCAATGAGTGGATACAATGTATTTTCTAAGTCAGTAGCCATTTCTGCGGCTATAGAGCCAATAGTAATCCCTGTTATATAGTCAAACATATTTAGCTGTGTAATTTGTTTGTTTCCCATGAGCTTTGTTAAAAGTAATAACACAGCAATTGAAGCTAATGAAGTAAGGAAAATTTGAAAATATTGCATAAATCAGTACAACTCCTTCAAATGCTATTATTAACGCTTATATATCGAATATTCAAAGGAATTTTATTTGATTTTTAAATTAAAAAATGATATAATATGGAAGATTTTTGAATAAATGTTATGGAAAAAGGGGACGAATATGCCGTCTGATAATTGCCTTAATGCAAAGATAGAAATTAAAGAAGCATACTCAATAGAAGAAAGATTAACAATAAGTGCGCGTGTAGTATGCGACTATAGTTCACTTGTCCGTTCACCCAAAATTTCAGCAGTATTTAGTGTTGGAAATGAAACTCGCATCTTGCCATTTTTGGTAACTTCATATTTCCCACATGAGGATTTAAAAACTTGCTCAATAATTGCACAGTACACATATGAAATAGATTACCTCTTCAGCGAAAATTATGATGGTGAGAATATAAGCCTTCACTTTGAACTTGACTATGGTGAAAGTTACATTCCAGACCTTAAGCTGGAGTATTTGGTTGACACATATCTCGGAGATGAAATGTACGAAATAAAGGCTAAAGAGGATATTAATTGCCTTGATTTTTGCAAAAGTTCAAAGTGTATTTCCTCAAAAACGCACAGTGTTTTAGCTATAAAGTTCAAACAACTCTTTTCAAGTGTATATAATTTCATAGTGCGTGTGTTTGGCTATATTTTAATACCATTTTTATTGATAGATGCATTAATGGCAAAGCTAAATCTTACAGGCTACAACCAAAAAATTTCATCTCGTGAAGGAATTTTTTTCTTTGCAGACCATGTAAGATTAAGGTTTAAAGCTATTACAAAGCAAGACATCGGCAGGGGGATATCCAAACGATATCTTGCCACATTAGCAATGCATATGTATTCAAAAAGCAAGGTTATTCCAAACAGAGTGACTTTTCTTTCAAACAGAAGAGATGATTTGTCTGGCAACTTTGAATACATTTATAATATTCTTAAAGAGGACGAATCACTTGATATTCAAATGCTTTTAGATTCAACCCCACCACATCGTGCAACTAACAAGCACATTATTAAATTTGCAAAACTCTATTCAACCTCAGCTGTTGTAATAGTTGACGACTTTTTTGAGCTTACAAGTATAGTTCGTAAAAAGAAAGATGTAAAGCTAATTCAGGTTTGGCACGCGTGTGGTGCATTCAAAACTTTTGGCTTTTCAAGACTTGGCAAGCCAGGTGGACCAAAGCAGTCAACTTCACATCACAGGTGTTATGACTATGCTGTTGTAAGTTCTGAAAATATAAGAAGATATTATTCAGAAGGATTCGGAATCTCACTTGAAAAAGTTGTTGCAACGGGTGTTCCAAGGACTGATATTTTCTTTGATAAAAAATATAAAATTCAAAAGCAAGCAGAGTTTTATCAGCAGTATCCACAGCTCAAAGGCAAAAAAATAATGCTATTTGCACCAACTTTTAGAGGCAATGGTAAGCTTACAGGCTCATACCCAGTTAAAAAGTTTGACCTCAAAACCATATATGAGCAGACAAATGGTGAGTATGCAATAATAGTTAAACTTCACCCATTTATAAGTGATAGATTTACTATTCCAAAGGAGTATAAGGACAGTATTTTTGACTTTTCGGAAAATTCAGAGCTAAACGATTTACTTTTTGTAACAGATTTGCTTGTTACGGATTATTCATCGGTTGTGTTTGAAGCATCACTTTTAAATGTTCCTATGCTTTTCTATGCGTTTGACCTAAACGAATATATAGCAAGCAGGGATTTTTATTGTGAATACAAATCATTCCTTCCGGGTAAAATTGCATATGATATCCCAGATTTTTTAAAGGCGGTTAAAGAAAACGACTTTGAAACAGAAAAAATAGAAGCATTCAGAAATAAGTTCTTTGATGAACAAGATGGGCAATCAGCAATGAGAGTTGCAAAGCTTGTTAATGAAATTGTAAATCAACAGAAATAAAGCAAAACACCCTGCCTTTAAAAGCAGGGTGTCATTTTATCCATTTTATTATCCGCTTTGTTGACTGCCCATCACAGGCACTCATAAACTTCTGGCAAAACTGTAAAACCCGCTCGGAGTCAAAGCTTTTCTCAATATTTTCAACGGCATTAATTATTTGATTTGTATCTGAAACTATTTCGCCGGGAACAAACTCACGATAAGGATAATAAAAGCTGCGTTCTCGGTCATATTCATCAAGGTCGTAGGCATAAAAAATCATAGGACGAGCAAGCAGCGAATATTCAAATATAAGGGAGGAATAGTCACTTATAAGAATATCGCAGGCACAAAGCAAAACAGAAACATCTATTCCCGTTGGGGCGTTAAAGACAAAGCTGCCAAACTTATCGTCAATTTCAAGACCATTTTGGATATAGGGGTGGAACTTGTTGATAATCACATATCTGTCACCCAGCTTATTTTTAAGAGCATTATAGTCCATATGAATATCAGTGTGGGCAGATTTAAAGTTTGTGCCACGAAAGGTAGGGGCATAGAGTATAATACTTTTGCCTTTTATTTCAGGTAACGCATCTTCAACGATTGTTCTTGCATTTTTTTTAAAATTCTCGTCAAAATAAATATCCGTTCTTGGAATTCCGGCAGGTGAAATAATGCTTTCATCACAGTTAAAAGCCTGCGCATAAAAAGGTACAATACAATCAGAAGATACACAGACTTTTGTATAGCAGTTGTGAAGTGGATAGCGATTCAGAGCCTTTTTGTCTGCACCCCATTCATAGTCGGCGGTGGAGTAGCCCCATTTTTTGAATGCACCACAAGCGTGCCATAGCTGAATAACGGTTGTGTCATTTCTTGGCTTACAGGCAAAGGCGGGGAGATAGCTGTCTGTTAGAATCAAGGTTCCACATCGTGCATAATATCTGCAAAAACGCATAAATCCGAAATAGACCGAGAACAAATCCTTAAGTTTATTCCCACTCAGTTCAGGTGCAAGGCAAAAGACAAATTTGTAACCGTCACGCTTTTTTAACTCGTCATAAATACATTGCATATTGTCCGTCAGTGTGGTGCTGTGAGTGTCAGCAAAGACGATTAGTTTGTTGTTGACTGGAAAAACAGAGCTTAAAAAGAAGATGAATCTCCAAAGAAAGTGATAGTTAAAGTATCGCAAAAAACTGCTGATTAAACCCCTTATTTTTTTCAAACAACATCACCTCCGCTTGCAAAGTTAGATTAATTATACAAACTTTAAAACACATAGTCAAATTTATGTAACTGTACTTGCACAGACATAAAAAATAAGTTAGAATACTATTAGTAAAAAAAGGAGATAAATAAATGCAGGATATAACATTTTGCACCATATCACTAAAAAAATTCAATATAATGAGCCTTATTTACCCATTAGTTTTTGCATTGATTGGGGCTTGTGTTGCTGGCGTTCCGCTTGGACTTATTGCTGGATTACTTGACACTCTAATTTTCAAAAACGGAGTTATAGTCGACATAGCACTCTGGATATTTGGAGTACTTTGGGCTGTAATGTTGGTTTTGTGCTTTATATCCTTTTTTAAAGTTATTGACGAACTTGCAAAAACGATTGACGCACTTTGCGTTGGAGATGGCAAGCAGCTGCAAAATATTTGGATTGTCCTTCTTCTCAATATTGTGACAATCGGAATATACAAATTTATATATTTTTATAAGCTTCAGCAAAGGCTTGAGAGTAGAGCGCACGAATATAATGAAGGAGTTCTGACGAGTCCTTCAAATCTTTTGCTGTTCACAATATTATCCTCCCTTGTGGGATTTGGATTTTTAGTTGCTGCGGCACTGATTATTGAGGATGCAAATCAATTAGTATACATAAGTAATGATGAAAACACTTTTGAAACAAAGGAATACCAAAACTGGGGAATTCAAGATTTAATCAGGAAGCTCAGATACAGGTATTAATATCAAAACAGAATAAAAGATTGAGGCTAATAGTGTTAACCAATAACTTGAAATAACATTTCAAAATTTAATATATTACGCATACATTATAAAAAGCAAAGCCTCTTAACAAAGCACAACAAATTTTATTTATATAATCTTTGAGGTGTACACAACAATATTTAAGGAGGATATATGATGGCAAAATGCAAAAATTGTGAAGTGGAAATTCAGGACGAATTAAATATATGCCCACACTGTGGAGTTCAAGTGAAGGAAGAAATGAGCGGTGAATCAATGGTACAGGAGCCAGAGCTTAAAGTACCAGTTGTTCAGATGCAAAACCAGAGCAAAGGCGAAGAATCAAATGCTGATAACAGTCCAAAATCAAACAGTAAGGCTGAAGCAATCTTCGACAAAATCAATAATACGCACGATGCTACAGACGAATGTGATGAAGAGGATATCAGAGATAACAAGCTTATTTCTGTTCTGGCATATTTAGGAATACTTGTAATAATCACTATATTTGTCGAACCCAACTCAAAGTTTGCAAGATTTCATGCGTCACAGGGACTTAATTTGTTTGTCTGTGAAATTGCATACTCAATTCTGTTCACAATCATATCTGGAGTTTGTATAACAATTTCGTTCACTTTAGGTCAAATAATTTCTTCAATACTTTTATTAGTAAACTTATTTTTCTTAGTGTTAGTCATAATAGGGATTATAAATGCTGTACAGGGAAAGGCAAAAGAGCTGCCATTTATCGGAGGCTTAAAAATTCTAAAATAATAGATTAAAAAAATAACAAAAAGTAACGAGCCTGATTATTACCAGGCTCGTTTAATTTTTTACAATATATTTATAATTCTATTCGCTTTTTGACATCTGCTTAAAAACCTGATGCCCATATACTGCGGCACCAGTTAAAAGTACTCCCTGAATAAAGGAGGACGCTGTAAATCCAAGCAACAACAAGGATAATAAACAGCCGATAAAAAGTAAAATTACTGGAATATATTTGTCGGGAATTTTTTCAATCCCTTTGATAATCAAACCAAGAATATAAAGCACAGGAATAAGAATAATACCTTCACCTTTTACATAACTAATAAAATCCATGGTTATTCCTCCTTTTCTTTTTTAACTTGAGGAAGGGTAGGCAGTTGCTTAAGCTCTTCAACAAGCCTTGTAACAGTGCCATTGCCTCCAAGCAAATGATATTGCTCGTACATTTCCGAAATATTTTCAAGTGCATAAATAGGGCAATATCCTTGCTTAATGATGTGATTATAAGCTTGAATTATTCTGTCTTTTAACAGAGCTTGCAATCCATGCTCAACATATGCAAGCCTTTTCAAACGAACACAAACAAGTCTTACAGCTAAGCCAAGAACCGCAATAAGCCCGCTAAAAATACATTCCAACCAGTATTCAATAATAAAATCCATCATAAATTCACCTTAATCAAATCCGCAGTATTAACCGGAGTGCAAATTCCCTTAACATCAAGAACTGCGCGATTACCCTTTAGTTGGTCAACGGAATATGTATTCAAAAACACAAAGCTTGCAATGCCTTTACCATCGAAAGTTTTAGCACCTTGCCGAAGCTTTACAGTGCATCCGACACATATTTCATTGTTACATTGTGTGGATTGAGGAATCTTAGATGCTGGAATTTTTATTTGCTGTCCAACATATATCAGATTGGGATTTTTTATCTGCGAATTTAAGGCTATAAGCTCATTTAATAAGATGTTATGCTTTGCTGAAATCGAGGTCAGCGTATCTTCTTTTAAAACGGTGTAAAGAGCGGGTTCTTCCTTACACAATTTATCATACGAAGAATTGTCCGATTGTGTGCAAAATTTAATATAGCAGTGGTTAAGGTCAACTCGCTCGCTCGAAGTACCGAAGCTTTTTCCATCTCCATGCGAAGAGTATTGCCACAAACAGATTCTGTCTTTTAATGACTGCATCAAAACTCCATACTTAGTGCTTGGAAAAGAATTACTTTCGTGTCCGGCGGAATTATAATAAGCAACCCATAAAGGGTATTCAATTTCGGTGCAGTTTAGCTTGTCAAAAAGCCAGCTTATAGAGCAGTAGAGCAGAGGTGTATACCCCGCATTTGAAAGCTTGTCAAGATAATGATTGGCAATGCAAGTCATTTCCTCTTTTGTGAGCAAAGTGGATTGACCACTCTCAAGCTCCAAGTCAATGGCAACTGGACCGCCGATTTTTTTGTGCTTTAAAATCTCAATAATCTTATTTGCCTCCGACTCTGCAGCAATCATTGCAGAAGCCTTGTTGACGCTAAAACTGCTGTAATGCCATGTGCAAAAAGCATAGGCGCCAATTGGAATATTTGCATTTTGTGCAGCCTGTGCAAATTCGTCAAATTTGCTGTCTTTGTAGCCAGAATAGGCACAACGGCACATAACACCGTCAATTCCTTTTGACTTCATTTTTTCAAAGTCAACCGTTCCCTGATGCTTTGATATATCTAAAATTTTATACATATGTATCCTCCGTATTTTTATTGTTTTGTTTACCTGTTAGAATATAATCTGTGGAAACATTAAAAAATGCTGCAAGGCAAACTGCCTCTTGGGCTGTCATGCACTCATGTCCAACTTCAATATTCAAAAGTCTGTTTTCGCTAATATTTGTACAGTGAGAAAGCTCGTTGCAGGTTATTCTTGCAAGTTTACGAAGCCTTAAAAGTCTTCCGCCAATGCAGTTTGGCTCTGATTTTTGCAAAGCACAGTAAGAAAAAGCCTCTCTAAGAGCAAGCGGAAAAATATAGTCATCAATCTGGTCATATTTGAATTTTATAGCATATTTAAGGCTGCAAAAAATCTTTTCATTAATAATATCAATGCGTCTTGAAACTGTTGACCTATTAAGACAAAGCTCTTTTGCAATGTCCGTCACCGAAAGCTTTTCAAAATAAAACATATGCAAAATATTTTGTTCGATTTTTGTCAGCTCGTTTTCAACAACTTCATTTAATAGCAGTGAAAGCTCGACGGACCGTTTTCGTGAAATAAAGTCAACGGGTGTTTCATGTTTAGAACTTTCCCAGCAGGAATATGCTTTTTGGGCTGTAAAAATGTCTTCGTCAAGCATTTCATAGCATATGTATTGTGTATTAAGCATGAACTCATCTCCATTAAAGTTTATTATGGTATATTGCTTGATAAATATGGGCTGTTTATTGTATAATTAGAGGGTAAATAAATTGGGGGTATGAAATATGGAATGGATTATTGCACTTGTAGTTATAGCGGTTGTATTAATTTTGTGGGTTGTTATGTCACAGAGAAAGCTTGTGAGCCTTGACGAACTTTGCGGGAACTCATTGTCACAAATTGGTGTCCAGCAAAACAGCCGTTGGGACGCTTTAACAGCGCTTGTTGACCTTACAAAGCAGTATTCAGAACATGAGCACAAGACACTTATGGATGTAATTGGCTCAAGACGAACAATAGATGCACATAGCACAGCACAAGATGCAGAGGAGCAGGAAAACATTCTCACACAGGCTATGGGCCGACTTATGGCAATTGCTGAAGCGTATCCAGACCTCAAAGCAAACACAATGTATAAAGAAACAATGGACGGCGTAAAGCAGTATGAGGAAAATGTCCGTCACAGCAGAATGGTATACAACGATACAGTTACAAAGTTCAACAGAACTGTTCGCCAAATTCCTGTGTGTTTTATCGCAAGACCAATGGGATTTAGCATTCGTGAATATCTAAAAACAGAGGATTCAAAAACACAGATGCCAAAAATGTGATGGTGGAGTGTAACTTATGAAATTGAGAAAAAAGACGATAACTGCAGTGCTTATAGCATTAATCATTGCAGTTTCATTGCCTTTTTCTGCAAGTGCGTATAGCCCGGAAATCAGGGATATTGACATAACAGCGCGCTTGGATAATGAGGGCAACGCATATATAACAGAGGTTTGGGATGTGACTGTTGCAAGTGGCACCGAATGGTACCTTGTTCAGGGAAATCTTGGCGACATTAAAATTTCAGACTTTATGGTTTCAGACGAAAATGGCAGGCAGTTTATAAATGAAGGCGACTGGGACACACAACGCTCTATTGAGGAAAAAGAGGGAAAGTGTGGAATAGTCGACAAAGGCGATGAATATGAGCTTTGCTGGGGAGTTGGAAGCTTAGGAAACCATAAATACACAGTGTCATATAAAATGACAAATGTAGTAAAAAGGTTTTCAGATGCAGATGGATTCAACAACAGATTCATAAACGAAGGATTAAGCGATGACCCACAGCACATAAAAGTCACAATATCTCGTGATGGTATTGCCTTTAATGATGACAACTCAGATATTTGGGCTTTTGGCTTTGAGGGCAACATCAACTTTACCGATGATGGCAAAATTGTTGCAGAATCATCAAGTAGCGGTTCGTTTGGTATAGACTATGTAAACATAATGGTTGGCTTCACCTCTGGAATATTTAATCCAACAAGTATCAAAACGGACGAAACATTTGGGCAAATGAAAGAAACCGCCTTTGAGGGCAGTGACTATGATAGCGATACTAATGGAAACAACTCTTACTATGACGGTGAATCTTCCGATTCATTTGGTAACAGTATGTTTTGGGTAATGGCTTTGATTTTTGTTGTGACTTTTTTTCTTCCAAAGGTTTTAAAAAAATCGGGTAAAAATTCACTTTATTCATCAACAACGGGCTATGGTATTGACAAAAACCAGATTAAATCAGCAACATATTGTAGGGATATTCCTTTTGGAGGAAGTATAACCGCATCTTACAATGTCTTAAAAAATCTTGATATGACAAAGACTGAAGGTGCAATAATTTCGGCCTATCTTCTCCGTTGGCTCCAGCATGGCAAAATTTCAATAAAGGAAACACCAAAGAAGAGCTTCCTTGGTCTTTTGGGTGACTCAATGCAACCATCTATAGTCTTTGATGCTGGAATAGAATCATTCCAAGGCGTTGAAGCTTCACTTTATAGATTGCTATTAAAGGCATCAGGAGGAGATAATATTCTTCAGGAAAAAGAGTTCTTCAAGTGGTCAAAAGAGAACTATGAAGATGTTGAGTGTTGGCTTGAAACAGCTGAATCTATTGGTGCTGATGAATTGAGTTCCATGTGTTCAACAATGGTTGCTGAAAAGAAAGTATTCTTTAATTTAATAAAAACCAACCAAACTGTATTGACAGATAAGGGCAAGAAGCAGGCTCTTGATATGATTGGCTTTAAAAAGTATCTTGAGGACTTTACGATTATAAATGAGCGTCAGGCGGCAGAAGTTCAGCTTTGGGACGACTATCTTGTCTTTGCTTCACTGTTTGGAATTGCCGACAAAGTATCGGAAGAGTTTAAAAAGCTTTGTCCGGATTACTTTACGGTTCCACAGGATGGTACAAATGTTGATATGTTTGATATCTACATTATGATGAGAATGATAAACACAATTTCTTATGCAGGTATGTCAGGTGCTTCGGCTGGCCATTCGGCAGCAGAGGTTGCACAGGCAAGTGCAGGTGGCGGTGGCTTTTCTTCCTTTGGCGGTGGCGGCGGCTTTTCCGGCGGCGGCTTTGGAGGAGGAAGCAGATAAAAATATTTAAAGAGGGTGAAAAACACCCTCTTTTTTTGCAAACAATATTATTGATGTAGTGGCGGATTTAATGTCCCCCAGTTTAATAAAGTAAAATATTAAACTGACATAAAGAATAAAAGATTATAAAGGCAAAATAAAATATTGCAAAGAGCAGAGAACAAATGTTCTCCATATTTTCATTATAGTTACTGTATTCCATTTTGTCAACATATAATTAAAAAATTTTTTATAGCAAGGAAAAAAGCAGTGATAAACATATAAATTTGACAGCAAGAGAATATATTATCAAATATAACAACAATCATATCGTAATTTTGTTCATTTTTGGCTGAATGTGATTCGATATTATGGTTGTTTTTATTTTTATAGTATGTTAAAATATAAACAAGGATAAAATTGAGCAATTGTGTAATTATCTAACCAAGAAATGGAGGCAAAAATGAATGGACAAATTTAGAGTTCTTGAGATTAAGCAAAGCGTTTTTGCAGACAACAATAAGCAAGCAGATTTATTAAGGGCAGAGCTTAAGAAAAACAGGACTTTTCTGCTCAATCTGATGTCATCACCAGGCTCTGGAAAAACAACAACGCTTATGAGAACAATTGATGCGTTGAAGGATGAGATGAAGATTGGCGTCATGGAGGCAGATATTGACTCAGATGTTGATGCACACACTATTTCATCCACAGGTGCAAAGGTTATTCAATTGCACACAGGTGGAATGTGCCATCTTGATGCAGATATGACAAAGCAGGGGCTTGAAGGTCTTGGAACGCAGGGAATTGATTTTGCGATTCTTGAAAATGTTGGAAACCTCGTTTGCCCTGCGGAATTTGACACAGGTGCCTCAAAAAATGCAATGATTTTAAGCGTACCTGAGGGTGACGACAAGCCATTAAAATACCCACTAATGTTTTCGATTGTTGATGTTTTGTTAATCAATAAAATAGATGCAATGGATTTTTTCGATTTTGATTTAGAAGCGTGCAAAGAACGAGTATTAAAGTTGAATCCAAATATTAAAATAATTCCAATCTCTGCAAAAACAGGAGAAGGAATTGAGGAATGGGTAAACTGGATTCGTACAGAAGTGAACGATTGGAAAAAATAATGCTTTTACAGATTAAATGATTTTGAGGAGGAAATGAATATGCCAAATGCAAAAGTGTTAGCTTTCGCTAACAGAATAAATCGTACAGAAAATGGTAAAAAGGGAGCATTAACTTATGATGATCCTGAATATAAACTTCTTGAGCCAGTCATAACAGATGAGATGGCTGATGTTGGAATTCATCTTGAATTTCGTCATCCGTTGAGTGCAGAAGAAGTTGCAGCGCGTTGCGGAAAACCTGTTGATGAAACAAAAAGAATTTTAGAGGAGCTTGTAAAAGAAGGCGGCTCATTCTATGAAAAGCAAAGTGGAATAGATAAATATTGGGTTGATGTTTGGGTTCCTGGTCATATGGAACTTGTTGTTAACCATTATGACAAATCTAAAGTTGAAAACTTTAAGCAGATTGCAGAGGCATTTGAAGTATATGGAAGAAAGAAAGCGCCTGCGGGAGCTGGAGTTTTTCCAATCGGAACGGGACCAATGCGTGTTATTCCGATTGAATCTGCCATTCAAGGTGAAACAAAAAGAGCATCTTATGAAGAGGTATCAAAATACCTTAATGAAAATACTGTTTTTTCAGTTTCTGACTGTTCTTGCCGTACTTCAAGAGAAGCATTGGGAGAGGGCTGCGGACACTTAAAAGAGGATATGTGTATTCAGCTTGGTTTTGCTGCAGAGTATTACATAAAGACAGGCAGAGGCAGAAAAATCACTCGTGAAGAGGCCTTTGACATCATCAAAAGGGCTGAAGAAAATGGGCTTATGCATCAGATGCCAAACCTTGACGGAACAGGTAAAACACACGCAATCTGTAACTGCTGTGGCTGTTCATGCTATGCAACACGAATTGCAGGTATGTTTAACAACAATGACATGGTTCGTTCAAACTATACTTCAAAGGTTGACAAGGATAAGTGCGTTGCTTGCGGAAGATGCGTTGAAGTTTGCCCAGTAAATGCTCTTAAACTTGGTCAAAAGCTCTGTACAAAGACACCAATAGTTGAAAAAGTAAGAAAAGATTTTGCACATAATACAGAATGGGGGCCAGATAAGTGGAACGAAGACCACCGTATCAACAGAAAAAATGTTGTTGATTCTGGAACAAGCCCATGCAAAACAAAATGTCCTGCACATATCGCAGTACAGGGATATATCAAGCTTGCGGCTCAGGGTAAATACAGAGATGCACTTGAACTTATAAAGACAGAGAATCCATTCCCAGCAATTTGTGGACGCATTTGTCCAGCTGGCTGTGAATCAGAATGTACAAGAGGCGATTTAGACGATCCAATCGCAATCGATGAAATCAAAAAGTTCATAGCAGAGCAAGATATGAATTCAGAGCATCGTTTTGTACCAAAGAAAATGCACGATTACGGCAACAAGATAGCGGTTATAGGTTCAGGTCCTTCTGGTCTTTCTTGTGCATATTATCTTGCAATTGATGGATATAATGTTACCGTATTTGAAAAGCAAAAGGTGCTTGGCGGAATGCTCACACTTGGAATTCCTGCTTTCAGACTTGAAAAAGATGTAATAAATGCAGAAATAGATATACTTAAAGAGCTTGGAGTTGAGTTCAAGACAGGCGTTGAAGTTGGTAAAGATATGTCACTCAGCGACCTTCGGGGACAGGGCTATGAGGCATTCTACCTTGCAATTGGCGCACAGGCAGGCAGAAGTCTTGGAATAGACGGAGAAGATGCACAGGGTGTTATCACAGGCGTTGACTTCCTTCGTGAAGTAAGCCTTGGAAACGAAATTAAGCTAAACGGCAAAGTCGTTGTAATCGGTGGCGGAAATGTTGCAATTGATGTCGCAAGAACAGCAACAAGAGTTGGAGCAGAAAAAGTTGATATGTTCTGCCTTGAAAGCTTTGACGAAATGCCAGCCCTTGAAGAGGAAATTGAAGAGGCACAGGAAGAAAAGATTGAAATCAACAACTCTTGGGGTCCAAAGCGTATCGTTGTTGAAGATGGAAAAGTTGTTGGCGTAGAGTTCAAAAAATGCGTTTCCGTTTTTGATGCAAACGGTAAATTTAGCCCTAAATATGACGAGAACGAAATAAAGATGGTTGAAGCAGACAGCGTTCTTATATCTGTTGGTCAGGCAATGGATTATGGCAATCTTCTTGCAGATAGCAAAGTTGTACTTAATCCTAACAAGACAGTTAAGGCTGACTCATTCACACTTCAGACAGATGAGCAAGACATCTTTGCAGGTGGAGATGCAATGACAGGGCCACAGTTTGCAATCAATGCAATTGCAGCTGGTAAACAGGGTGCTATTTCAATTCACAGATTTGTTCATCCTGGCCAGAGCCTTGTCAATGGACGCGACAGAAGAGAATATCGTTCGCTTGACAAGAATAATCTCGACCTTAATGGATATGACAATACACCAAGACAAAAAGCAGCTCATGCTGACACAGCAAAAGCAAAATACTCATTCAAGGACCTCAGGTCAACACTAACAGAAGAGCAAGTAAAAAAAGAAACAGAGCGTTGCCTTGGCTGTGGTGCAACTGTTGTTGATGAATATACTTGTATCGGTTGTGGTGCGTGTACTACAAGATGTAAGTTCGATGCGATTACACTTGTTAGAACACATGACGAAGCAGGGCATAAGTATGAAGAGCTAAAGCCTATTATTGTTAAAGAAGTTATTAAGCGTAAGGGCAGAATAGCTGTTAAGAACATTAAAGAGAAGTTTTCAAAAGACTAATATGTTAAACATGATTGCAGGTGAAAGTTATGCATGAACTAAGCGTCGTAATTCAAGTTGTAGAAACCGTTGAAAAGTTTGCAGTAGAGAATGAATTGGAAAGTATTGAATCATTAGTCCTGCAAATTGGAGAACTTTCAACAATGATACCGATGTATGTTGAAGAGTGCTTTCCGATGGCGGCAGAAGGAACCATTTTACAGGATGCAAAGCTCGAAATCGAAGTCATTCCAGGTATCGTTTGTTGTGATGATTGTGGCAAAGAGTTTAATTTGCTCGAAAATAACGGCAAATGCCCCAATTGCATTGACAGCCACTGGGAACTTGTTAGTGGCAGAGAGTTTTTTATCAAAGAAATTGTAGCCTGCTAAACGATAAAAAACAAAATAATTGGGAACTCATTCGCAAAATGAATTAACCCTAAGAACAGACATTGCAAATAAGCATCTCCCTATTGTAGAAAAAATTGACTACAAAAGGGGGATGCTTTTATGTCACAACATCACAATCAACTTAAAACAGAAAGCTTTATTAAACCTTGTGTTGTTGTGTGAGATATAAAGACCAGATTACTAACAGATAATCGTTATAATCAAAGAAATTTGACATTGAAATACTATCTTAATGCATGAATAATTGCACTGTTAGTAATTGTGAGTAAAATAGAATTTCTTGACAGTGCTGTAACACAAGTTGTAACATATATTTACAATATTAAATCGACAATTAAAAAATGACAAAGAAACTTTTGAGGTTAAAAATATGCCACTGTCAAAAATTAATAAAGCATTATCCGCTATGCGGAGTTTATCTATTATTGTAGCCTTTTTATCTTTAGCATCGGCAATAGGATACATATTTAAAATAATAGGATTTCCAGAAACAAATATTGTAATAATGTATCTTTTTGCTGTAATTTTAATTGCAAGATACACAAATGGATACTTTTATGGAATACTTTCATCAGTGATTTCAATATTTGCATACAACTTCTTTTTCACAGACCCGTATTTTACCTTTAATGTCAGTGACCCAAGCTATTTTATAACTTTTATAGTTATGTCTATAACGGCACTTTTTACCAGTACATTAACTTCGCATTCAAAAAAGAACGAAACAGAAGCAAGGGAAAGAGAAGCAGAGGCAAAAGCGCTCTATCTTTTGACTAATAAATTGACAGATGCAACTAATATTCATGAAATAACGAGTTTTTCAATAAAGATTATTAGCGATGTACTGGACTGTAAGGCCGCTTGCCTGTGCTTTGATGAAAATGAGTTGCCTGAAAAAACATATATACAGCAAACAACCCAAGAAAAACAGATAAGCCTTTATGCAACTAATGTTGAAGAGATAAAAGTAAATATGATTAAACAAAATATGGCTTATTATGAGGGAACAGACTTTTACAACTGGCTTATTTGTGGCAGTGATAATAAGCTTGGAATAATTCGTATTCCAGTTGAAACCGCTGTTTTAATGACAAATGCGCAAAAAAGGTTGTTGCGTGCAATGATAGAGAGTATTTCTCTTGCGATGGACAGATTAATTGTGGCACAGCAACGGTTAAAGTATAGAGAGGAAAATATACAGGAGCATTATAGAGGAAATCTATTGCGTTCAATATCACATGATTTACGCACACCGCTATCGGGCATAATGGGTACATCTGAAATGCTGATGGATATGACAAAGAATAATGACCCAAGATATGATTTAGCAAAAGAAATATACTGTGATGCAGATTGGTTAAAGTCACTTGTTGAAAACACTTTAAGCCTAACAAGATTACAGGATGGGAAATTGTCGTTAAATAAACAGCTTGAAGCAGTTGAAGAAGTTATAGGCGGTGCTATTTATCATATTATGCAACGCTCTCCACAGCAAGAAATCACAGTAGATATTCCAGAGGAGCTAATGCTTGTTCCAATGGATGCAAAACTCATACAGCAGGTGCTTATAAATTTATTGGACAATGCGATAAAGCACACTCCACCCGGTGAAGAAATCAATATATTTGTAACAGAAGATAAAAAAGTTAACTGTGCGGTTTTTTCAATTTTGGACAGAGGTGAGGGCATTTCAAATGACGATTTGCCAAATATTTTTAAAAGATTTTATACTTCAAGAAAAAAATATGGCGATTCAAATCATGGGATTGGTTTAGGGCTTGCAATTTGTGATGCAGTTATCAATGCACATGGTGGAAAAATTGAGGCACACAATCTTTCGGACGGCAAAGGAGCAGAATTTGTGTTTTCATTGCCGATGGAGGTGGATAAAGGTGAGTAACTTAGGAGAAAAAATATTGGTAGTGGAGGACGACGCACAAATAAGGAAGTTCATCTGCTATGCATTACAATCAGAAGGATATCAATTTGTTGCCGAAAAAAACGCTCAAGGTGCGTTAAACTCCTTAGTATCTGAGCAACTTGATGTTATTTTGCTTGACTTGGGATTGCCGGATTTTGACGGAATGGATGTTATAAAAAAAGTTCGTGAGTGGTCTGAAATACCTATTATTGTTGTATCTGCAAGGGATCAGGACAAGGAAAAAGTGGCAGCACTTGATATGGGGGCTGACGATTACTTGACAAAACCATTTTCTGCAACCGAGCTTTTAGCACGCATAAGGGTTGCACTCAGGCACTTTTATAAGGAAGGTGGAAAAAAGCAGCCGACAAGCCACCAGATTGGAAATATAAAAATAGAGTTTGATAAGCATTTGGTGTTTCTTAATGAGATTGAATTGCATGTTACACCAATGGAATATAACTTGTTAACTCTGTTCTTTAAGAACGCAGGCAAGGTGCTGACAACGAGCAGTATAATTAAAGAATTGTGGGGAGTTAGCTATGGCAATGACACGCAGGCTTTAAGAGCTTTAATGGCTGGACTAAGGCGAAAGATAGAGGAAAATCCAGCAAAGCCTCATTATATTTTGACAGAAATTGGTGTTGGATACAGGTTGATAGAAGAATAATTTTAAGAATAAAACCCGATTTGGACTATAGGTTCAAATCGGTTTTTTTATTTTTTATAAAAATATCCAGAGTATAAATAAGGCAAAACTTTTTATTATTTACATTAATCAGCATAAAAATACAATTCTCACAGCATTCTCACACAAAATAATCCAATCTCACACTACACTCACAAGAACTTAGATACTATGGTAATAACAAGATAAGTTAGCTATTGGGAGTGTAAAAATGAAAAAACAAAATTTGAAAGTTGAATATGCTGAACTTAGTAATTTATGCAATGAAGTAAAGGAAATGGTGGAAAAAAGCGAATATGAAAAATGTGAAAAGCTCATATCAAAAGCAATGAAAAAGTACCCACATTCTCCACAACCTCACAATTTGTTTGGTGTGTTGCTCGAATTTAAAGGCGACTATATAACTGCGATGAAGCATTTCAGAGCAGCATGGTCACTTGACCCAGCATATACCCCGGCAAGATATAATCTGGAGCGGTATAGTGATTTTATACACAGTAATAAATGTGCGTTCAGTGAAACGGATTGTGAAACAAAAAATGAAAAGAAGCTATATAAGATAGAATATGATGAGAACGGATTAGGACACTTGGTTAAGCGAAACTAATATTTTAATAAATATTATATTCCTAAGGAGAAAAGTATGAATATTATTATTGTAGGCTGTGGCAGACTCGGAAGCAATTTGGCAAATGAGCTTTCAGATGCAGGCCATAACATTTCAATTATAGATAGAGATAACGAGCGCTTAAATGTCTTGGGCAGTGGGTTTAACGGATTAAAAATAAAAGGTATTGAATATGACAACGAAGTTCTTGCAGAGGCAGAAATTCAAAATGCAGATGTTATTATTTCTGTTACGCCAGATGAAAATGTAAATATAACTGTTTCATTAATTGCAAAAAAAATATACAGAGTTCCAAGGATTATAGCTCGAATCGTCAATCCAAACAGGAAGTATATTTATGAAAATCTTGACATAGAAACAATAAATCCCACACAGCTTGGGGTTGATATATTAAAGTCGAAAATCGCCAGAGAAAACTCACAAACCATAGCAAATATTAACAAGTATTATGAAGTCGCTGAAATTACGGTAAACAAAAAGAAGAGCGTTACAGTAAAAGAAATTGAAGAAAAATACAATTGCATAATCTCTGGAATAAAGAGAAATGAAGACTTCATTCTTCCTGAAAAAAGCTATTTTATTAATCAAGGTGATGAGATTGTTTGTACTCTAAGTACAAAAGACAAGGAAAGACTGATATCTCAAGTTGAAGGAGAATTATATAAATGAAATCAATTATAGTTGGCGGAGGCAAGGTTGGATATTACCTTTTAAAGACTCTAAACGAAAAGAAATATGACATTGTCCTAATTGAAAGAGATATAAACAATTGCCAAGCCATTGCAGATGATATTGATGCCGATATAATTTATGGAGATGGTACAGACATTGATGTTCTAAAAGATGCAGGCATAGAGGATGCAGAAATCGTGGCAGCAGTAACGGGAACAGATGAAGAGAATTTGGTAATTTGTGAAATAGCAAAAACGAGCTTTGGCATTCCAAAAACAATAGCAAGAGTAAACAACCCAATAAATATGTCAATGTTTAAAGCATTGGGTGTTGATAAAACCGTATGTAGCACTCAAGTAATAGCAAACCTTATTGAATCTGAGTTTGATAAGGAGAATTTCAAAATAATTCAAACTTTTGAGAGAGGTTCAATGATACTTGTCGACATAGAAATTGAAAGAGCTTATCATTGGTGCGACTCATTAATAAAGAATTTGGAACTTCCGCAGGAGTGCATTATAGCATCAATATTACGAGATGAAAAAGTAGTTTATCCAAAAGGCAATACAAAGATTTTGGAGTTTGATAATATCATGGTTCTAACGAATAGCAGTGGTTTAGTTGAACTCAAAAAATTATTTAGAAGTCAAGGTGATAAAAAGTGAAAAGAGTAAATATAAAAAAAGATATAGCAGGGTTATTTTTCGAACTAACAGCAATAGTGGCATACAGCTCCTTTTTGTCTTTAATCACCTGGGTATTAATGAGGTAAAAAATGAAAAATGAAAATATAGCTAAGACAAGATTTATAAACTTTAAAATAATTTTTTATTACTCTGGTTGGGTTGTAATTGGAGTGGCACTTCTGATGATTATCCCGCTGCTTACATCTCTGCTGTTGAGCGAGTGGAATCCAGCACTTGATTTTGTAATAAGCATAGCGATAACATTAATAATTGGATTTCTGCTAATTATCATTGGAAGGAGCGCGAGAGAAAATAAAGCTTGCGTTCAATGGAAGCATGGCTTTATTATTGCCGCTCTTTCGTGGATTTTTTTAACAATACTCTGTGCCATTCCGTATATGTTAAGTGGACATATAAACTCAATGCTTGATGCGTGCTTTGATGTTATGAGCGGGTTTACAACAACAGGTGTTTTCTTAACCCAAGATTTAGACCATATTTCATGGGGCCTAAATATATGGCGACATACACTGACCTTTGTTGGAGGACAGGGAATGGTTGTGCTTGCACTGTCATTTTTGGTCAAGGAAACAAGCGGAGCATATAAAATATATGTTGGCGAAGCAAAGGATATTGGACTTGTTCCAAATGTCCGAGGAACCGCAAGAATTATTTGGAAAATCAGCATGATATACCTGCTCGTTGGCACTTTGGCACTTTGGATTGATGGAATACGAATAGGGTTAAAACCAATTTCGGCATTTCTTCATGGACTGTGTGTATTTGCATCTGCGTGGAGTACAGGAGGCTTTTCACCAAACTATCAAAACATGATGTACTATCACAGCTTTTCATATGAAATTATAACAGTAATATTTATGATAATTGGTTCGCTTAACTTTGGATTGCACTATGCAATTTGGCGGGGAAAACGAAGAGAAATAGCAAAGAATATTGAAACACAGAGTTTCTTTGTAACAGCTACTTTGGCATCAGTGCTTGGTGTAATAGCGTTGTCGCCGATATATCCAAACGCTGTCGCTGTTTTCAGAAGAGTTATCTACAATATATTGTCTGCACATACAACAACTGGATTCGGCAACATCTATGCAAGGCAATATGCACTTGAGTGGGGCGATTTTGGCATTATGATAATGGTTATAGTAATGATGATTGGTGGCTCTGCCTGTTCAACTGCTGGAGGATTTAAAGGGCTGCGAGTTGGAATTATATTTAAAAGCATGATAGCAGATGTGAAAAAATTATTATCATCTGAAAGAAATGTAAAAACCTACAAATACCATCATATCAAAGACTATGTATTAGATGATGGGGTTGTAAAATCTTCTGCATTGATAGTTATTTGTTATATGATAACATTTGCAATAGGAACAGCACTTGGCACATATTATGGCTATCCAATGGCAGATGCGGCATTTGAATCCGCATCAGTAACAGGCAATGTTGGACTGTCCATTGGAATAACAGCTGTTGGAATGCCTTCGGCAATGAAAGTGTATTATATAATTGCCATGTATTTGGGAAGGCTGGAGTTTTTATCTGTTTTTGCCCTTATTGGATATATCATAGGAGGTGTTAAAAAGGTATGCAAAAAAGTTATATAATTAAAAGCATATTTGTAACTGCATTAATGGTGTTTTCTCTGCCTATCGTCTGCTGTGCAACAGATATAATAGAAATAAATCAACTTGTTGAGCAGGCGAAAAAGCTTGATAAAACAGAAGTTACGATACAAGGGGAATTAATTGGAGAAGAGTTGGAACGAGGAGAATATTCTTGGATAAACATAAATGATAATTCAAATGCCATAGGTGTTTGGGTCAAGCACAAAGATATTGAGCAAGTAAAACACTATGGTGACTACAAGCATAAAGGAGATATTGTAAGAATTACGGGCAATTTTAACAGAGCCTGTGCAGAGCATGGAGGGGATACCGATATTCACGCTTTAAAAATTGAGATAGTTCAAAAGGGGAGTTTGACATCGGTGGCACTATCAAATAAGAAGATAGTTCTTGCATCAGTATTAACTGTATTTGCGTTGATTATTGTTTTGGTTTATTTTAAGGTAGCAAAAAGACCTGCTAATAAAAATATGCAATCGTAAAATTCCTGATTTTTAGAGCAATTTTAAGTTGTTATAAGCAAAAACAACTTAGTGCATTATGCGGATTGTTGACTTGTAAAATAAAAGAATAAGCAAAAAGAGGTTAAACCGCAAATGATGCCACTTTTATCATTTGTGGTTTTGCTGTGAGTAGAATAACACATCAGCCTTTAGGATTTATCTATTAAAAATCAAATTATCTTATTAACAAAAAATCAGGCAAGCTTACTGGTGCAAGCTTGCCCAACATTTTTAACTATAAGAAAAACTTTGTTATTTCATGCCTTTTTCGTATGACTGAATCATTTTCTTAACCATCTGTCCGCCGACAGAGCCTGCCTGCTTAGAAGTAAGGTCGCCATTGTAGCCTTGCTTAAGGTTAACGCCAACTTCACTTGCTGATTCCATCTTAAAACGGTCGAGAGCTTCACGAGCTTCTGGAACTACATTCTTTGCCATATTAATTAACACTCCTTAATTTTTAAATCTTCATTGCGTTTGCATTAATATTGTTGTCTATAAATACAAGATTATTGATGAAAATAAATGTCAAAAAAATTGTATATTTATCGTAATTTTAATAATTTAAGGCAAAAATTGGTGCGTGCGAGTATAAAATAAAAAGTTATGTGCAACAAATTCCGCCGTAATCAGTATAAAAAGCATTTAGATTTTTATAGCAAAAGTAATAATGTTGCATTTCAATAATTTTTTTAAATTTTTATCTTGTTTCATTCCATATATAGTATGTAGCGTTTTTAAAATAAAATCCAATTGATGATAGAAAGCTTGTAAATGCGAGCTAATTATAGTAAAATTTAATAAAATATATAAAAAAAGAAGTGAAAAAATGAACTTTAAAAAAATGTTGTCAGCACAGGGAGAAAAGCTAAAATCGCAAAGAAACGAAGTCAGCTCAGTCGTTGTTGATAATACAAAGGCAGTGCGAAAATGCTATAATAATGCACAGTCAATGGCAACAGAGCTTGCAACAATAAAGCTGCTTCAAAGCAATGGAGTGAGCGTTGCAGGAGTTCTTTTTACACAGGATAACACAGCAATACTTGAACGAATAGATGGCATAACATATGAAGAAATAATAGATAGGATTGAGCAAAATCTTCTTGAAGAACGAAGCATAAAAAGAACAGCAAAGGAACTTTGCCTTTGGCTGGATGATTATTATGCAGCAACAAAAGGTGCATTGAGAGGGGATATAAATTTAAGAAATTTTATTTTTACACCGCGTGGCAAATGCGTGAGCATCGACTTTGAAGAGCCAATAAAATTTGGTAACAGAGAGCAAGATATGGGAAGAATACTTGCATATACTGCCACTTATGACCCACCATTTACATTGGGAAAGCTGAATTTTTGCAAAGCACTGATGGAAATCTTTCTTAAAATGGATGCAAAAGAAGAAGAAATACATAGGGAATATAACAGTGAAATTGATGCGATGAAATTAAGGCGTGCGGGTTTTGCAGCTGTTGAATCTCAGGCAAGGGAGTTTTATAATATTATTGTTAAATAAAAGACGAAAGGTAGTGTTGTTATGATACTCATATGGTTCGTTGTTGCAATATTTGCAGTTCTTTCAATTTTGCTTTTAATGGGAAAGGGAAGTTTCTTAATAGCTGGATATAACACCTCAAGTCAAGCAGAGAAAGCACAATATGATGAAAAAAAGCTTTGCAGGGTAATGGGAATAGGAATGTTGATAATTACGCTACTGTTGCTTGTTAGTGCAATATTTCAATTTGATTTTCCTAAACATTTTCAATGGGTGTTGCCTGTGGGAATAACAATTGATGTTGTTGTTATGATAATTGCGTCAAACACAATGTGTAAAAATAAAGATGAAGATGCCATAACCAATTCTGAACAGGAAAAAAGTTTAAAGAGTAAGGCAGGAACAATTGCAACAGTTGTAATTGTATTTCTCATCGGAGCTTTTTTGTGTGTAAGCATGTTTACAGGTTCGGTTGAAATTAATGCAGGACAAAAAGAGATAGCAATTGATGTGTCTATGTGGTCTGATGATAAAATTTTGTATAAAGACATTGAGTCTGTAAAATACAGCAAAAATGTTAACCTTGGTACCAGAACAAACGGCTTGGGAAACCTTAAAATACAGGCAGGACAGTTTAACAATGAGAAGTTCGGTAATTATTATTTGTATTCAAATGTTGATTGTAAAGAATACATAATACTAAAAACAAAATATAAAACAGTTTTAATTAATGATACAGATGGAGCAAAAACCAAGCAACTGTACAATCAAATTTTAAAGCAGGTGGCTGAAACTTAAAAATAGAAATATTATTATAAGTTAACAGATATCAAAAAATGGCTGACAATTGTCAGCCATTTTTTTAATTTAAGTAGTGATTAAAGCTCAATAATACCATCTTTAAATTTTTCAAACAGAATAAGCACTGCACTTATGGTTAGAATATCGTCCTCGTCCATATCATCAGTGTTAAGAACCTTCATTTCACAAGGTTCAAGTATATTTCCGCTTTGTAAAACAAGCTCACGCTGAATACTTATAACGGTGTCAGTGTCATTAATGCTTGAAATTGTAATGCTGTCCCTTGGTGACATCCCGCAAACAATTGCAGGAAGAGAAAGAGGCAAAAGTTTGGAAAGTGCAGCGGTATTTTGAGAGTTAACCACACAAGAAATGCGTTCAGAGGACAAAATATTAGGGTAAGTTTCGTTTTCGCTGTTGTCAAAAATAAGAACACAGTTTGCAACATTAAGGCTTTTTAAACTGTCAGTTTCATAAACAATAAAAGCTGGGTTTTTAACGCAAAATTCTTTTATTCTTCCGTTGCCAAGGTAAAGAACTCCACCGTAACGCTCAAGGGTTTTGCAAAGATTTAAACCAACTAAGTTATTGTTGCAATTGCTGTAAATAATAATTTTAAACAAAGCAAATCACATCCTATGACATTATGCTTTGCATATTTTACTTTTTTATGCAATATTAAAAGTCGTGTTCGTCAGCCATGACAGCTTCAGCACATTTAATTCCATCAACAGCGGCAGAAACAATTCCTCCAGCATATCCGGCACCTTCACCACAAGGATAAACACCACCGATATTGCACTGAAAAAATTCATCGCGAATAATACGAACAGGCGAGGAACTTCGAGTTTCAGGAGCGGTAAGAACAGCATCGGGAATCGAAAATCCAAGAAGCCGTCTATTCATGTCAACAATTGCACTCGCCATAGTATCTGTAACATTTTTTGGCAAAACAAGCCTTAAATCACTTGGCGTAACGCCAGTTTGACAGCTTGGCTTAACCGAGCCAAAAGCTTTTGAAGCCTTGCCTTTTAAAAAGTCACCAACAAGCTGTGCAGGAGCATGGAAATCTCCTCCGCCAAGCTTGAAAGCAGTCTGCTCAATGCCAAGCTGAAAATCCATACCAGAAAGCGGATGCTCGCTGGGAAACTGGTCTGGTTCAATGCCAACAAGGATAGCAGAGTTGGAATTTTCTGCATCTCGCGCATACTCACTCATGCCATTTACGACAACACCGCCATTTT
Source organism: Oscillospiraceae bacterium (assembly GCA_036654375.1). GTDB lineage: Bacteria > Bacillota > Clostridia > Oscillospirales > Acutalibacteraceae > RZYX01. Next base: position 175,279 of record JAVVSD010000001.1, on the reverse strand, counting down.
CAGAAGCTGCAGCAACAACAGTTCCACCAGGACACATACAAAAAGTATATGCTCCTCTTCCATGAGGAGGATGGCAAGCAAGCTTGTAGTCCGCAGCACCAAGAGCCTTGTGGCCTGCAAATTTACCGTATTGTGTCTTGTCAATCAGCTCACGAGGATGCTCAATTCGAGTACCAACAGAAAATGGCTTTTGCATCATTTTAATGCCTTTTGCATAAAGCATTCTAACGGTATCACGAGCAGAGTGACCAATGGAAAGAACCACGCAATCAGTTTCAAAATCAATTATATTGCCATGCTGCTCATAGCTTATTCCATGAACCACACCGTTGGCAATGATTATATTATCAAGTCTGCTTTCAAAGATAATTTCTCCGCCAAACTCAATAACTTTTTTGCGAATATTTTTCACAACACTTGGAAGCCTGTCGGTTCCAATATGCGGTTTTGAGGAATACATAATTTCAGGAGGAGCACCGTTAGCAGTAAGCTGTGAAATAACCTCTCTGCAACGCTTGTCCTTTATTCCCGTTGTCAGTTTACCGTCGGAAAAAGTGCCTGCACCACCCTCGCCAAATTGAACATTCGAGTTTTCATCAAGCACACGATTGAGCCAAAAATTATTGATGTCGGCTGTTCTTGCATCAACATCACGACCACGCTCAATCACCAAAGGTTTAAGCCCCGCCTTTGCAAGAGTCAATGCACAAAACATTCCCGCAGGACCAAATCCAACAACAACAGGTCGAAACTTTGAGTTTCGGACAAGTGGTGGCAAAGTGTATTCAATAACTTCAGACTTGCTGATTTTATTTGAAGCACATTTTTCTAAAATATCTTGCTCATTACCATCAATTTCAACATCGACAGCAAAGATGAATTTAACTTCACTCTTTTTTCTTGAGTCAACGGACTGCCGCGCAACACTCAGCTTTTTAATGCAGCAAGGGTTAATTTTAAGAGCCATTGAAGCAGCATCTTTAAGGTCTTGTTCCGTATAATCAAGCGGTATTTTCAGCTCATTTATTCTTAACATTTAAAATCTCCTCGGCACAACTTTTGCCTGCAAGGTAACCAGAACACCATGCCCACTGCAAATTATAACCGCCACAGTCGCCATCAACATCAAGCACTTCGCCACAGGCAAAAAGTCCCTGAACTTTCTTTGACTTGAATGTAATCGGTTCAAACTCGCTTGCAACAGCACCACCAGCAGTAACTTGCGAGGCATCAAAGTCCTTTGTGCCTGTTATTTTCATTTCAAAATTTTTAATACAGCTTGCAATTTTTTTAATTTCTGTTTCGGTAAGCGTTTCTATTTCTCTGCTCTGTGGTGAAATTTTGCAAAGCTTTAAGATAACCAGAGCCAAGCGTTTTGGCAAGATACCAATAAGCAGGTTTTCACATTCAAGCGAGCAGTTTGCTGCCTTTCTATCCTTGATATAATCAACAATCTCATCAACCGAAAGACCTTGTCCCAAATCAAGACGAGCGGTGACCACAGCTTTTAGACTGTCCCTAAAAATTGTTCCAACACTTCGTGCAACCTGCATTGAGGCAATACCGGAAAGACCATATTCGGTAAAGAGAATTTCGCCTTTTTCTGTTTTAATATTTTTGCCATCAGCTTTTATGATTATTGAAGAACTTACACGCACACCTTTAAGCTGTCTGCAAAAATCATTGTTGCAGACAAGCTGAACAAGAGCGGGAAGGGTGGGAGTAATGCTGTGCGAAAGCTGTGCAAGAAGCTTGTATCCACTTCCGTCAGAGCCATGAACACTTGCAGATTTTCCGCCAGTAGAAACAATCACCTTGTCGGCATTAAACTTATTGTTAATCAAAAAGCCATTGCCAGTTTTTTTGATGCTCGAAATATTAGTGTCGCAAATGAACTCAACTCCAAGCCTTAAAGCTTCAAGCCTTAGGCAGTCAAGAACAGCGTTAGCAGAAAGGTTAATTGGATAAATCCTGCCATCCTCCACTGTTGTAAGAATACCAATAGATTTAAAAAAATCCAGCGTCTGTTGTGTGCCAAATTCATTCAAACAAGTCATTGCAAATCCAGTGTCGCCAAAATAACGCTCACTTGAAAATTCAGTGTTTGAAAGGTTGCAACGACCGTTTCCGGTTGCAAGAATTTTCTTACCAACACGAGGCAGTTTTTCAAAAACACTCACACAATAATTATAGCCCGTGCCTTTAAGGGTACGGGCGGACTGTATAGCGGCGACAAGCCCAGAGGCTCCTCCACCAATTATTGCAATAATCTTTTTGTCAGACATAGACACACCTCGGAAAAGCTGAATTTATCAATGAAGATTTATTCTATATACTATATACCAAAAGCAAAAGGGCAATCTCTAATCACTTATTTTGTTTAATGATTCAAGAAAATTGGAAAGCTTTTCAACGCTCTCGTTGCTCATAACATGCTCCATACGGCAGGCATCTTTCTCCGCTGTGTCGCTGTCAACGCCCAAAGTAACGCTAAGAAAATTTTTGAGCAGATTGTGCCTGGTAAGAACAGATTTTGCACGAGCTTTTCCAGCACTTGTAAGTGTAATTTCGCCATAGGTTTCATGCCTTATAAGCCCGGCCTCTTTAAGAGTACCAATAGCACGGTTAACACTTGGCTTGCTTACAGCTAAAAGCTCAGCTATATCAGTCATTCTAACAGCTTTATTTTGCTGATTAAGCACAAAAATAGCTTCAAGATAATCTTCAAGAGAAGCAGTAATAACAATATCATTTAAATTTGCCATTGCTAACCCTCCGTCAATGATGATGCGAACAGCTTTGGCAGTCTTTTTTACCATGCTTTTTAGAGCAGCCAGAACAGCCAGCGCATTCGCCATATTTAACTTCACGATATTTTTTATATATTAGCATTATAACGCACAAAACAGCAATAACGCCAATGATTATATCGAATATCATAATAACACATCCTCAATTACATATCAAAGTATAAGTTTACAAATATTATATACAATAAATGTGACAATCCACGATGCTGAAGCCTGCATAAACAGTGATAAGGAAGCCCACTTAAAAGATTTAAGCTCTCTGAAAAGTGTTGTAATGGCTGCAACACATGGAATAGATAGCAGGCAGAAAACCATAAATGAATATGCACTTGCAGGTGTAAACACACTGCCCATGATTGTGGCAAGTCCTGCGGTTTCTCCTGCACCATAAAGAATACCAAGTGAGCTAACTATTGACTCTCTTGCAACAAGTCCACTAATAACAGCAACAGATGCTTCCCAGTTTCCAAATCCAAGTGGAGCAAAAATAGGAGTAATAGTAGTTCCAAGAATACCTAAAATGCTTTGCGCACTGTTTTCAACATGCTGTAAAGAAAAGTTAAAATATTGGCAGAACCAGATAACTATACTTGCACCCAAAAGCACTGTCCCAGCCTTGGAAAGAAAATCTTTAATCTTTTCCCAAAGATGCAGGAAAAGCGTTTTTGCTGTCGGCATACGGTATGGAGGAAGTTCCAGAACAAACGGTGCATGAGCACCTTTAAGCTTGGTTTTTTGAAGAATCAATGCACAAATAATGGCAACAATTATTCCCAAGAAATATAAAGAGCAAACTATAATCCACTTGTTGTGAGGGAAAAAGGCAATGATGAATAGCGAATACACAGGCATCTTTGCACCGCAAGACATAAACGGAACGAGCATTGCAGTAAGCCGCCGGTCCTTTTCTGTTTCAAGTGTTCGAGTGGACATAATTGCAGGTACAGAACAGCCAAATCCCATAATAAGGGGAACAAAGGATTTGCCTGAAAGACCAACGGAGTGGAACATTTTATCCATAATAAATGCCGCTCGCGACATATATCCGCTATCTTCCAAAAGCGACATAAAGAAAAACAAAAGAAGAATTTGTGGGAAGAATGCCAAAACAGTACCAACTCCGCCAAATATACCGTCGCAAACAAGCCCAATAGCCCAGCTTGATGCACCGACAGACATAAGTGAATCACGAACGGAAGTGACAAGTAAATCATTTATAAGATAACCCACGATATCTGTAAGTTTAGAGCCAAGTGAGCCAAAAGTTATATAGAAAATAAAAGCCATAATGGCAAAGAAAAATGGAATCGCAAGGTATTTATTTGTAACGACTTTATCTATTTTATCAGAAATGGTAACAGTGTCGCTGTGAGTTCCTCTTTTAAGAACTCTTTCACGAATTTTGCAAATATATTTATACTTCTGGTCGGCAACAATCATTTCGCGGTCGATATTTTCTGTTTCAAGACTTTCAACAATTGCCTCAATACAGCTCAATTGTGTGTCAGAAAGATTAAGCTTTTCAAGAGTTGGTTCATCACCTTCAATAAGCTTAACTGCAGACCAACGAAGGGGAAGACTTTTGCTTGAACAGTTGTCAGAAATCAATTTTTCAACCTGCTCAACAGCAGTTTTTAAAGAACCGGTATAAATCTCTGGAATGAGTCCCGAATTTGTGTGCCTGTCACAGTGTCCGTCAGGGTGTTCTTTATGTACAAGCTCATGCTTGGCGGAGCTAAGTAATTTACTTATTCCTATGTTCTTGCTTGCAGAGATGGGAATGATAGTAATGCCAAGCAAAGAGGAGAGAAGAGTATAATCAATAACATCTCCGCGTTTTTTCAGCATATCAATCATATTAAGAGCAATGACCATTGGAATACCAAGCTCAGCAAGCTGAAGACTAAGATAAAGATTTCGCTCAAGATTAGTTGCATCAACGATATTTATGATAAGGTCGGGGCGTTCATCAATAATATAATTGCGTGCAACAATTTCCTCCATAGAGTAAGGCGACAGAGAGTAGATTCCAGGAAGGTCAACAACAAATGCATCACTTTTATCCTGAATTATTTTGCCCTCTTTCTTCTCAACAGTAACCCCGGGCCAGTTGCCGACATACTGATTGCTGCCGGTAAGGGAATTAAACAATGTGGTTTTACCGCAATTTGGATTGCCTGCCAGAGCGTATTTATGGCTCATATTTTTTGATCCTCCACAATAATTTCCTTTGCCTCTGACTTTCTCATGCTGAGTTCATAACCTCTAACATTAATTTCAAGTGGGTCACCAAGTGGAGCGGCTTTTTTCATAACAACTTCCGCACCGGGAGTGATACCCATATCAATAATATGTCTGCGAACAGCACCAGAACTTCCAATCGAAACGACAATTGCCTTATCTCCAATAGATAGCTTGTCAAGCGATTTTCTCATACACAACACCTCAAAATGTTAGCTTGCGCTAATTGTTAGCCTGTGCTAATTATACACGCTGATAGTAACTGTGTCAATATGTATTACGCAAATAATTTGGTTGACTAATACATTAAAAAGTATTATTATTGATGTGTCTATAGCGTACTAATTTCAACATATTAATTGTAATAAATATATTCAGCCAATAGGGGCTATTAGGAGTGTTATTTTGAAGGGAATAATTCTTGCAGGAGGTTCAGCGACTCGTCTTTATCCTTTAACAACTGTAACGAGTAAGCAGCTACTTCCACTATATGATAAACCGATGATTTATTATCCTTTATCAATGCTAATGCTTGCAGGCATTCGTGAAATACTAATTATTTCAACACCTGCAGATACAGAAAAGTTCGAGGGACTGTTAGGGCATGGAGAAAAGTTTGGAATAAAGCTTTCATATGCAATACAGGAAGAGCCAAAGGGTCTTGGTCAAGCCTTTATAATAGGTGAAGAGTTCATTGGCAACGACAGCGTTGCAATGGTTCTTGGAGATAACCTGTTTTATGGAAATGGTCTTGGTCATATGCTTCGTATGGCTGCGAGCAACGAGGGCAGAGCAACTATTTTTGGTTACTATGTTGATAATCCACAGGATTTTGGTGTTGTAGAGTTCGACAGAAATGGAAATGCAGTTTCTATCGAGGAAAAGCCACAGGTTCCAAAGTCAAATTATGCAGTAACAGGGCTTTATTTTTATGATAACAGAGTTGTTGATTTTGCAAAAAAGCTAACCCCAAGTGCAAGGGGAGAGTATGAAATAACAGATATAAACCAAATGTATCTCGACCTTGGCGATCTTGATGTAAGGCTAATGGGCAGGGGCTTTGCATGGCTTGACACAGGCACAGTTGATGCACTTCTTGATGCTGCAAATTTCATTAGAACTGTTGAGCAGTTTCAGGGCATAATAATCTCCGCACCAGAGGAAATTGCATACAATATGCGTTGGATATCAAAACGCAAATTGCTCGAATCAGCACAAAAATATGGCAAGTCAAACTATGGCGAGCATTTAAAGCGTGTTGCACGAGGCAAAATTCTCTACTCCGAGAATTTTGGAGAGCGACCTTATTGGGGCAGGGATGACGACGAAGACGAATAATATTACACCCGCAACCTTTCTTGGGCTTGCGGGTGTTTGAACGGTGGTATACTATGGAAGTTATTAAAACTGATTTATCGGAAATATTACTAATAAAGCCAGATGCTTTTGAAGATAATCGTGGTTGGTTTATGGAAACATATTCTTATAAAAAATACAAAGAATTAGGAATAGATGTTGTGTTTGTACAGGACAATCGTTCAAGAACTGAGTATAAAGGAACGGTTCGAGGTCTTCATTTTCAAAAGACACCACACGCACAAAGCAAGCTTGTAACCTGCACTCGTGGAAGGCTTTTAGATGTTGTTGTGGATTTGCGAAAGAAGTCACCTACATATAAAAAATGGATTGCGGTTGAGTTGAGCGAAAGCAACAAATATCAGCTTTTTGTGCCAAAGGGATTTGCACATGGCTTTGTGGCACTTGAGGACAAAACCGAGCTTTTATATAAAGTTGACGACTTCTATTCAAAAGAGTGCGACAGAAGTATAAAATTCAATGACCCTGAGATTTCTGTTGACTGGGGAGTAACTGACCCAATACTTTCGGACAAAGACCTTAACGCTCCATATCTTGCTCAAAGTGATGTGGATTTTTAACAAAATGTATTTATTAAGCATATTATAAAGGATGTTTTATTTGAAAGTGCTTGTAACTGGAGTCGGCGGGCAGCTTGGCTTCGATATTATCAACGAATTACGCTCAAAAGGAATTGAATTTGTAGGAACAGATGTTGGCGACCTTGACATTACAAGTGAAGTGATGGTAACGGATTTTGTAAAAAAGATGTCCCCATCAGTTGTCATACATTGTGCCGCATACACCGCAGTTGACAATGCACAGGACGAAAAGGAACGATGTGAGCTTGTCAATGCTATTGCAAGTGAAAATTTTGCAAAAGCTTGCGAAAGTGTCAATGCAAAGCTTGTGTATATTAGCACAGACTATGTTTTTGACGGTTCAGGCAAAAAGCCTTTTGAAGTGGATGCAACTCCAAATCCGATTAATGTTTATGGACAAACAAAGCTTGATGGCGAGAATGCAGTTCAAAAGTATTGCTCAAGAACTTTTGTTGTAAGAACATCGTGGGTGTTTGGAAAAAATGGAACAAACTTTGTAAAAACAATGATTAAATTGTCAAATGAGCGGGACAAAATAACAGTTGTAGACGACCAGATTGGTTCTCCAACTTATACAAAAGATCTCACTGCACTCATTTGCGATATGATAAACACCTCAAAATATGGGATTTATCATGCAACAAATGAGGGGTTTTGTTCATTTGCAGAGTTTGCAACAGAAATAGTAAAGCTTAATAAAAGCAAAGCAAGGGTAATAGGAATAAAAAGTGAGGAATACAAGTCAAAGGCACAAAGACCAAAGAACTCACGACTTTCAAAAAAAAGCTTGGACGAAGCTGGCTTTTCGCGTTTACCCACATGGCAGGACGCTCTTTCCAGATTTTTTGTTGAAATCAAGGACGAAGAGCTTATAAAACAATAACAAATTAATTATTAAAATAAAAGTATCAGTTATAATGCAAACTATTGTTTATTAACAGAATTATACAGCACCAAAAAGCCCATAATAAGCTTGGAGGTGCTTTTGTTATGCGTAAAAGAGTAATAGTTCTTTATTGTGCCATTGTGTTTTCACTTGGAGGGCTTGTTTTTCGCTTTGCAAGCATAATTACCAATGATTATGCAGAAAGTGCGGCAAGAAGCAACACTCGTTCAATAACGGTGGATACATCAAGAGGAATAATATATGATTGCAATATGAAGCCAATAACAAATTCAGCACCAAAATATTATCTTGCAGTTAAGCCAACTTCAGCGGCACTTGCGGGGTTAAATGGAATATTGTCAGAAGAGCAATTCAAAAAGCTTTCAAAGAATTTGTCTGCTGGAATGCCAACTCTAATTTCTCTTGACCATGAGATAAAAGAAACAAAAGATACAAGAGTAATAAAAATCATGGGACGCTATTCAAAAGACCAGTTGGCATCACATATTGTCGGTTACCTTGATAACGCAGGAAAAGGAACATCAGGGCTGGAAAAGAGCTTCAATAAGTATCTTGAAAAAAACAGTGGAGCATTAAGAGCGGGGTTTACTATTGATGCATTGGGAAGGCTTTTGCCTGGCTCAGATATAGAAATTCAGGACTCAGAATATACAAAATCGCAAGGACTAATGTTAACGATAGATTCAAAAGTTCAGGAAATATCAGAAAAAGCAATAGACAACAGCTCAATCGAATGTGGCTGTGTAGTTGTTGTGGAGGTAGGAACAGGCGAAATAAAGGCAATGGCAAGCAGACCAACATTTGATGCAAACAATCTTGGCGAAAGCCTGCATGACCAAAACTCACCTTTTATAAATCGCTGTATAACTCAGTACACAGTTGGCTCATCGTTTAAGGCAATTGTTGCAGCATCAGCAATTGAGAATGACAATATTTCTCCAACCACACGATATACCTGCACAGGAAGCACCAAAAGAAGCGGAACAACATTTTCGTGCTTTGATAAAAATGGCCATGGCGATGTGGATATGCAACAGGCACTTTCAAAGTCATGCAACACATATTTTATTGACCTTGCAAACAAAATTAATATGCCAAAGCTTATAAAAATGGCAAACAACATGGGTTTTGCACGAGGTGTCACACTTGCCGAAGGAATGGAGGCTAATGAGGGCAATCTGCCACTTGCCAGCAGCCTTAATTCAGAGGCGGCGATTGCAAATTTTGCGTTTGGACAGGGTGACCTTCTTGCAACACCACTTCAAATGGCGTCAGCATTTGCAACAATCGCAGCAGATGGATACTACACTCAACCATTTATTGTCAAGGCACTTGTTGATGAAAACGGTAAATTGACAAAGCAGTATAAATCAACATCTGGTAACAGAGCAATGGCAAAAGTGACTGCAAAACAGGTAACATCAATGCTAAAAACGGTTGTTGATGAAAATGAAAGAGCAAAGCCAATAAACACAACTGCCTGCGGAAAAACAGCAACAGCACAGAGCGGATGGTATCAAAATGGGGTTGAAGTTTGCCACTCGTGGTTTGTCGGCTATTTCCCTGCTGAAAAGCCACGCTATGCAGTGGCTGTTATGAAGGAGTTTGGCACAAGCGGAAGTGGCGATTGTGCGCCAGTTTTCAAGGAAATATCAGAAAAAGTAACGGCCCTGAACAGTTGACAAAGAAGTAATATAATAGTAAAATTGTCAAATAATCTTTTGTGCGGGAAATTCGACTTTTACCGAATGTAATCTGCTGTATTTTTGCCGACATGACAGGGAGAGTTAGTTATGGAATGGACAGGACTCAATGAAATCAGAGAAAAATTTTTAAGCTTTTTTGAAAGTAAAGGGCATCTTCGTCTGCCCAGCTTTTCGCTTGTTCCGCAAGCGGATAAAAGCTTGCTTCTTATAAACTCGGGAATGGCACCAATGAAAAAGTATTTTACCGGTGAAATAGTTCCGCCAAAAAACAGGGTGACAACCTGCCAAAAGTGCATAAGAACACCAGATATTGAGAGAGTCGGAAAAACTGCAAGGCATGGAACATACTTTGAAATGCTTGGCAACTTCTCATTTGGAAACTACTTTAAGCACGAGGCGACAGCTTGGGCATGGGAGTTTTGCACCAAGGTTATGGAAATGCCAATTGATAAAATTTTTATCAGCATATATGAAGACGATGACGAAACATTTGAAATTTGGACAAAGGAAATCGGCGTTGCACCAGACCATATTGTTAGGTTGGGGAAAGAAGATAATTTCTGGGAGCATGGTGCTGGTCCTTGTGGCCCTTGTTCTGAACTTCATTTTGACCGTGGAATTGAGCATGGGTGTGGCTCACCAGATTGTGCAGTTGGTTGCGATTGCGACCGTTTTGTAGAGTTCTGGAACCTTGTTTTCACACAGTTTGAAAACGATGGTAAAAATAATTACACACCTCTTGCAAAGCCAAATATTGACACTGGTATGGGGCTTGAAAGGCTTGCCTGTATTTCACAGAATGTTGACAATCTATTTGAGGTTGACACAGTTCAGAACATAATGAAGCACATAATGCACATAGCAGATGTAAAATATCATGACAACGATAAGAGCGATGTATCGCTCCGAGTTATAACAGACCATATCAGAAGCACGACATTCATGATTAGTGACGGAGTTATGCCTTCAAATGAGGGAAGAGGTTATGTTCTTCGTCGATTGCTTCGCAGAGCGGCAAGGCATGGCAGGCTTCTTGGTATTGACCATGCTTTCCTTGCAGATGTTGCCGAAACAGTCATAATGGAAAATGCTTCAGCATATCCAAATCTTGTTGACAAGCATGATTTTATTATAAAAATTATACAGAGCGAGGAAGAAAGCTTTGAAAAAACAATAGACACAGGAATGCAGCTTCTTTCAGAAATGATAGAAAATGCAAAGTCAAATGTTCTCAGCGGAGAGGATGCTTTTAAGCTTTCAGACACCTTTGGTTTTCCAATAGATTTAACAAAAGAAATTCTTGGGGAAAAGTCAATGACAGTTGACGAAGACAAATTTTCCCAGCTTGTTGCAGAGCAGAGGCAAAGAGCAAGAGCAGCAAGGAAGGATGCAGGAGCTGATGCTTGGAAAGGCACAGGAAATGCAGCAGAAGCTCTTTCGGCCACAAATTTCTTGGGCTACACATCTCTAAAGTCACAGGCAAAGCTTGAAGCAATAATAGTAAACGGTGAAAAGGTTGAAACAGCAGATGAGGGTGACGGTATAATCCTCGCTTTGAACAAAACTCCTTTCTATGCCGAAAGTGGTGGACAGATAGGTGATATAGGTATAATTTCAAGTGAAGGTTTCACTTTTGAAGTTGATAATACAATAAAAACACAAAACGGAGTTTTTCTTCATGAGGGTTCAATAATAAGCGGAACAGCAAAAGTTTGTGAAAATGTCGTTGCACAAGTTGATGAGCAGACAAGAAAGTCAATTATGCGTAATCACACAGCAGCACACCTTTTGCAAGCATCACTTCGCAAGGTTCTTGGTAGCCATGTTGAGCAGGCTGGACAGCTTGTAACTGCAAATACAGTTCGTTTTGATTTTTCACATTTTTCTGCTCTGACACAGGAAGAAATAGCAAAAGTAGAGCAGGAAATAAACAGCATAATACTTGACGCAGTCGAAGTATCCTCAACAGAAATGCCGATAGAAGAAGCAAAGAAGCTTGGTGCTATGGCATTGTTTAGCGAAAAATATGGAGATGTTGTCAGAGTTGTCAGAGCAGGGGATTTTTCCACAGAGCTTTGTGGTGGAACTCATGTTGACAATTCAGGAAAACTTGGGCTTTTTAAAATAATAAGCGAAAGTTCTGTAGCAGCCGGAGTAAGAAGAATAGAGGGTGTTACAGGATTTGGAGTGCTTGATTTTATAGACGAAAAGGAAACCCTCATAAAATCCACAGCGCAGGCAATGAAGATTTCTAACACAGCAGAGCTTGCAACAAAGGCTTCTGTGCTTGTAAGTGAGCTTAAAGCAAAAGAAAAGCACGCAGAACAGTTGAGTGCGGAGCTTGCAATAATAAATGCAAAAAGTATGCTTGAAAATGCAAAGGATATTGGTAGCATAAAGCTTATAACAGCAGTTATGAAGGACACAGCACCAAACGATTTGCGTTCAATGTGCGACAGTGCAATGCAAAATGGCGACAACATTGTTGTTGTTGTTGCAGGAACACAAACAGCAAAGGGCAGTGTCAATTTTGCTTGTGCCTGCTCAAAAGATGCAATTGCAAGTGGAGCCAACGCAGGAAATATCGTTAGAGAAGTTGCAAAGCTTGCAAACGGAAGCGGTGGAGGAAAGCCAGAAAGTGCAATGGCTGGTGGCAAAGATATTTCAAAAACACAAGAGGCAATGGCGGCAGTTGAGTCAATTATTGCTTCGATGTTAAATAGTTAAATAAAAGGAGTTGAGCAATAGTGGATTGTATCTTTTGCAAAATAGTAAGTGGCGATATTCCGTCAAATAAGGTATATGAGGATGATAAAGTAATGGCCTTTTATGACCTTGACCCAAAGGCACCTGTCCATATTCTCATAATTCCCAAACAGCATATAAAATCTGTTGCAGAGGTCGACAAAAGCAATGCTTCTGTAGTGGGTCATATCTTTGAAGTTGCAGCAAAGCTTGCAAAGGAACAAAACCTTGAAAATGGATTCAGAGTGGTTTCAAACGCAGGCGAAAGTGCAGGACAAACGGTTGAACACCTTCATTTTCATTTACTCGGAGGCAGAGATTTCACATGGCCTCCAGGCTAATATAAGGATGAAGTGAAAATCAGGCATTACCCAAAATAACACTTGGAGCTGATTTTATTGAAACGACCGATGGCGGTAATAGGAATAACCTTTCTGCTAACCCTCGTTTTTATTGGAGTATTGGGTGGCAAGTCAGTTCTTATATTTTTTGCAATCGGTGCAGTGTCATTTGTAGTGACAATATCAATAAAGTCTTTAAGGCAAGAGGCAGTTTTTCCGTCGGCATTTCTGGCGGTAATGTCAGCTTGCCTTCTTTTTTTAGCCCAGACACAGTTCGAATACATACCTCAAAAACAGCTTGCAGGGCAAACAATTTCGATAGTTGGAACAGTTGTTGAAAACCAGGGCAAATCATCAACAGGTGCCTACAGATATTTAATTAAGACAACAAATGTGAATGGCAATGATGCAAAAATGAAAATAAGGCTCTCTTCAAAAAGCCTTTCAGATGCAGAATATAACGATACAGTAAAAATAAAAAATGCCTCAGTATATGAGCTTGGTAATGACAACGATACAAAGCAATACTACAAGTCAATGGGTGTCTATATTGGTGCATATACATATGAGGAAATAGAGCTTTTAAAGCCAGACAAAAAGGCGTTCTACAGCATTTTTATCGATATGCAGGATTACATAAAAGACACAATCTTACAGCTTCTTCCCAAGGACGAGGGTGCAGTGCTTATTGCAATGCAAACAGGCAGCACAAAGCTGATGTCAGATGAGGCGTATAAAGATTTTAAACAAACAGGCGTAACACATCTCTTTGCGGTTTCAGGGCTAAACACGTCAATATGGTCGATGCTTGCATATCAGCTTTTGAGGAGTGCAGGAGTAAGAAGAAAAAAGTCGGCGCTCGTGTCATCAGGCTTTGTATTTGCAATAATGGCTTTGGCGGCTTTCACACCATCAGTAATGCGAGCTGGCTTAATGATGCTTATCTTTTTTGCCGGAAAGTTGATAGGCAGAGAACCAGACTCCATTAATTCGCTTGGCACAGCGGCACTGCTAATAACTGCTGTAAATCCATTTTCTGCAATGAATATTGGTCTGCTTTTATCTTTTTCAGCAACGCTTGGAATTCTTTTAACATCACAGCCAATAAGTAACTATATTAAATCAAAAACCCAAAAAATAAAAAGTGATTTGCTAAAAAAAGTGGTAAGTGCAGGAGCAGATATAATTGCAATAACCCTTTGTGCAACAATTTTCACCATGCCGATACTGATAATAAATTTTAAGGCATTTTCTCTGATATCACCAATTGCAAATATCCTAACCGTAGACATTGCGAGCTTTGCAATGATACTTGCGGGTGTAGGCGTAATGATATCTGCAATACCAATAATATCGATTATAAAAATGCCAATATTCTTTGTATGTGGGCTAATAGCAAAATTCATGCTGTGGGTAACGCACCTTCTTGCAAAGCTTCCATATGCCTATGTATCACTTCACAATGACTATATAATTCCATGGATAATAGCAACATTAATACTGGTAGCGGTTGCAATTTTAATAAAGGGTGACACAAAAAAGAACATAAGAATTACTGCACTTTTGTCACTCAATATTTTGCTTTGTGTAATATTATCTGATACAATAAGTAATAAGGGCATAACCAAAGTAGAAGTTGCTGATGTCGGAAACGGCTCAAGCATAATAATAAATCGTGAAAATAACAGTGCTGTAATCGGATGTAGCGGCGGTTTTTCCGCCCCATATGAAATAGAAGATGCACTGTTTAGAAACAATACAAAAAAGGTGGATTTGCTTGTAGTTACAGACAGTGAGGAAGCATCAAGCGGTTGTGCCGAGCAGATAAAAGCAAGCTATTCAGTTGCAACAATAGTTAAAAAAAAGGAAGATAATAATCTGAACACAAAAATAACTCTGTGGGACGATGTAAAAATTTATTGCAACAGCCAAAAATTATCATCGTTTGCAACACTCAAAGTAGGCAAATTAAAAGTGCTAATAACATTCATGCCATCAACGGATATAAGCATAATTCCAAAGGAGTTTTTATCTGCAGATGTGCTTATATGTCAGGCAAAAGTTCCGCTGGGCTTGGAATACGGCAACTTTGGTATTATAATAGTATCCGATGAAAAAGAAATGGCACAAAAAACAGTTGAAAAGATTAATGTAAACGGCGGTAATGCTGTGGCAACGGGCGGTGGCTCAATCGAGATTAAAACTCGTGGTGGAAAAGAGTTTTCGGCAAGGAGAAATGAAAGTTGAAGCTAAATGAACAAAGACTGAAGAAAAATATTTCAAGTGGCGTTTTTTTGCCAGTTTATTTAATAATGGGTGAGGAAGGCTATCTCAAACAACACTATGCAAACCAAATAGCCAAAAAAGTTGTGCCACAAGGGTTCGACACTTTTAATATGCACTATCTTGACGAGGCTGATGCGAATGCAGACCAAATAGCATCATGTGCTGAATCATTGCCGATGATGTGTGAACGCACTTGCGTGCTGGTTCATGACTTCGATTTTGACTCTGCATCTGACACTGAAAAAGAAAAGCTTGTTGAGCTACTTTCAGATTTGCCACAAACTTGCGTTTTGATTTTTTGGATGGATACAAAAGGCTTTTCAACAAAAAAATCCAATTCCAAGGAAATATTAAAGCTGATAGACAAGCATGGAGCAGTCGCAGAGCTTAATAAAAGAACGCCAAGTGACTTGGTTGCACTTTTAATGGCGGGTGCAAAAAAGCGTGAATGTACAATGTCAAGGAATGAAGCATCATACCTTATTTCACTTGTCGGAACAGATATGAATACGCTTTTAAACGAGCTTGAAAAAGTGTGTGCCTATTCAAACGGTGAAATAACGCAGGAAACCATTGATGCAGTTGCAATAAAGACAGTGGAGGCAACCGCCTTTAAAATGATAGATGCACTTCTTTCACGCTCGTTTGACAGTGCTTTTACATTGCTCGAAACACTGCTAACTCAAAAGACGGAGCCAGTAATGATAAGCGGAGCATTAATAAGTGCATATGTTGATATGTACAGGGCAAAGGTAGTTGAGGTAAGTGGAAATAGCGCATCAGCATTAAAACAGGCTTTCGCAACGCAATACAAAAGTGACTTCAGGCTCAATAATGCGTTTAAGCGTAGTCGTAAAATATCAAAAGAACAGCTCTGCAAATGCCTTGATTATTTAAGCGAGGCAGATGAAAAACTTAAGGGTTCATCACAGAGCAACAGAATAATATTTGAACAACTGATGGTTAAGCTTGCAAGAGCATAGATGGAGATAAATATGATAAAGGTTGATAAAGCAATAATCGTTGAAGGAAAGTATGACAAAATAAAACTCTCCTCAATCCTTGATGCAGTCATAATCGAAACCGATGGGTTTGCGATTTTCAAGGATAAAGAAAAGCAGAAGCTAATAAGAAATCTTGCCAAAGCAAAGGGCATAGTAATTCTTACGGATAGTGACTCGGCGGGTTTTAAAATACGCTCATTTATAGGTGGAAGTATTCCACAGGAGGAAATAACCCACGCCTATGTCCCGGATATTTTTGGCAAGGAAAAGAGAAAAATTGTGCCGTCAAAAGAGGGCAAGTTGGGAGTTGAGGGTGTTCCAACACAGGTGATAATTGAAGCACTTGAAAGGGCGGGAGTAACCTGCACAAGCATCTCTGAGCCAACAAGGAAGATAACAAGTGCAGACTTTTATGAAGATGGTGTATCAGGAGGAGCAAAAAGCAAAAAACTTCGTACAGAGCTTTTAAAGGCTCTTGACCTGCCGACAAGGCTTTCAACCAGCTCATTTTTAAAGCTAATAAACATATTTACAACTTATGAAGAGTATAAGCAAATTGTTGAACAATGTAAAAATAAAATCAACAACAATTAAATCAATCCATGCAATAATAAAAGAGAGCATTCACATTGAATGCTCTCTTTTTGAGTATATCGATTCGGAAAGTGAAATTCAATTATTTAACTGTAATTGTTGTAACCATCTTTGAATATTGGTTTGCAACTGTTTCTGCACAAGGAGAAACGAAAAGTCCCTTGTCTGCACTGCCATCTTTAGTGATACCAAGAAGAGTTGAGTCAGCTTTAACAATCTTCTTGTCATATGGCATTTTGTATCCGTCAGAAGCAACAGCGTCGATGCCATTTGAGAAGTCAAGCTTGAGAAGGTCACAGATGTCTTTAATCTTGTACCCAACATATGTAGCTTTGATTTCTGTGCCGCTCTTGTTTACAGATGTTGACTCAGCAGAATAAACAGTAAGAGTTGCGAAATCCTTGTTTGTGTACTGCTTGTCATTGATTTTGATAGTGAAATTAGGAAGCTTTGCATCTTTAACTTCAACAACCTTAGCTTCAGGAGCAGCCGGTGTAGTAGTTGTAGTAGTAGTTGCCTTTTTTGTTGATGGCTTTGTTGTTGCTTCTTTATCTTGACCACCACAAGCAGCCAATGACAATGCCATAATAAGAGAAAGAATGAGTGCTAAAAATTTAGATTTGTTCATTTTAAAAAATCTCCTTTAGTTTAATATAAAAAACGGTGATGAGCCGCTTTTATTAAAAATAAAAAAACACCGACATAAAAAGAATATCGGTGTTGAACTCATACAATACCAATCTATCAAGAAATGATAGATTAGAAGAGTGACAACACAGATTCCTTTCCACAATGGGAGGCACAACCAATATGTGGGTTATACCCTAACGGCCTATGCAAATGCAATCGGCTCGGAAACTGTAACTTAAATTCTACATTAAAATAAAAACAAATTCAACTCAATTTTAAACTAACATTTCACAAAATATATGTCTTAACCTTTGTGTAATTTTACCATATTACATTAATTATAAAGTGGCTACAAAAATATTTATTGTATATTATAAATATATATTTATAATATAATTATTGAATAATAACAAAATTTACATGTTGTGTTTTCAACTTTTTTATAAAAATTTTGCTGTGGATTGTTTTAAGATTGTTTTAAAATATATACCAATACTTGACATTGACAGATAAAACACTTAAAATTTTTTATTATAAGCATTATAAAATAGCTTCCGATTCGTAGTTTCTAAAGCAAGAGCAATGAAATTGCGGGCGATAGGTATAAAGAGAAATTTTTATGCCTCCCATTGTGGAAAGGATCAGCTGATATGAAATCAAGAATATGTATTCTTGATATTAAAAACGGCTTGAACTTTTAGCAAGCTGTTATTTTTTTGTTTAAAAAGAGGAGGAATAATTTTGTCTTCAAAAATTAATGAGAAAAGCAAAAAGCTCTCCAACAAAGCAGTTGCAATTATAGTTTCGGTACTTATAATTATTGTTGTTGCGGTGCTTGCAATAATTTTTATGCCAAAGACGGTAAACAATGCAAGCTTTGCGTCAAGTATTTATAAACATACAACAAATGGTGGAATAAAAGGTTCAGCTCCGTATAATACAGATGCAATAACAGGGGCAACTCTCACCATTGAGGGACCTGGAGTAAAGTCAAGCGTTCCTCTTTCTACAAGAGAGCTTGAAACAACGGACAAGGGTCTTTCAAAAGGTAAATATAAAGACAACACAGGCACATTCAACTATGAAGGCATGGATTTATACTATCTCCTTAACAAAATGACGACAGGAGAAAATGGCATTGTACTTACAGATACCGCAAAGTCGGTTGTGCTAAAAGACTGCAACAGAAAAACGATTGCAACTTTTTCGCTAAGCGATGTTAAAAAAGCACATGATGATGGAAATCCAATACTTATAGCCTATGGAGTTGGAACAAAGAACAACAAGATTTCAGCACCATTCGTTTTTAATGCAACAACAAAAGGTGACCACAGTGCGGGCTTTGTAGCAGAGCTTAACAACGAAGATGGCTGCCTAAAGCTTGTATATAATCTTAATAAGTATGGCTCAAATAAGGAATATACCAAGTTTACTAATTGTGCATATATCTATGTAGGAGAGGGAAATCAGCCGGGATTTAAGCACACAAAAAAGTCATATGGCAACTCGAAGTACAGTAACTATGTTGTTACATTCAAGGGATCAGAGCTTGGAAAAGAGGTAACTCTAACTGTCAAGGACCTTGAAAAGCTTGTCCAGTATGATAAAGAGGGAAAGGTCATAACAGGTGGATTGGGATACACAGATTCATACAGTCTTGCAAACTCAAACTATTGGTATGTAAATGAGTATGAGGGGCTTGACCTGTTTAAAACGCTTGTCTATCTTGGCATTGATGAAAATACGGCAAGAAAAAGCCAAACTCCAGTAAGCTTTGTTGCATCAGATGGATACATCTCGTCGGCAGCTTTTACTCTTTCAAAGCTTTCAAACCCAGATCTTTTCAAATACTATGAAAAGAATTCGGCAGACGACGACACAGGTACATATAAAGAGCAAAAAGAGGATTTAATCGCAACAGGATACCCAGTAATGCTTGCATATGGTGTAAATGAATATCCATATGTTATAAGCAACAGTGACAAGGGCTACATGAGCGGTCTTACTAATTCAGGCGGACCGATGCGTGTAATATTCGGAAAGCAAAACTATCACGATGCAAATGGTTCAAACCAGATTCAATATGTAAGTGAAGTTATAGTTGGCACAACAGAAACTCTTTATAACACACATAAATATACAAATAATGAATCACAAAAAGCACTTGCAAATCAAGGTGTTTCAATTGTTATAAACAATTCTAAAGGCACACAGTATTCAAATGCAACAATGACAGTAGGTCAAATAGAAGACTTAATATACGGCAAAGATGTCAGCAAAAATGCTAAAAAAGCCTCACAGGTAAAGGCAAAATATGAAGTATCAAAAGGGGATAAAGCATTTACAGATATCTATGAGGGAGTAAGCCTTGAATATCTGCTTTCAGAGGCTGTAAAAATGCCCGGACAAAACGGAACGGTAACTTTTTCCAACGGAATTGAAAGCATAACAATGGATATGCAGCAGCTTTTTGCAAAGGGATACAACACAACCACAGGTGAGAGCGGGCTTAAATCAGTTATAGCATTTGCAAAGAATGGCTCACCGCTTGTAGCTTCAAAGCAGGATGCAGGCTATGTGGACGAGATGAGTTTTTCATATGGAAATGTCAAGACAAAATATGCTGTAAAAAACAGTGACGGACCATTAAGCCTAATAATACCAAGCAGTAAAAAGTCGGATTACAACGGCAAAATTCTCTCAAATATCACAAGCATAACAGTAAATCTGGAGGAAGATAAATACACACATCTGGAGGGTGACTACAATACCTATGCAGGAAATACAATCAAATTTTTCGGCAAAGGTCTTTCAAATGAAGTTTCATACAAGTTGTCAGAGTTAGAGGGAATGCAGAAATTTGCAGTAACTAAGGACTATAGTTTAAGAAACAAGGCAGACAAAACCGTACAGATAAGATACAGAGGAATAGTTCTTTATGACATCTTAAGCGAAATAGGTTTAAACAGTAATGCGGACAAAATTATTGTTCATTCAGGCAATTATAAACAGGAGTTTAGTGTTGCAGACATCAAAAAGTCCTGCTATGTAAACAGCCCAAATAAGTCAATAAATGACCTTAAAGTAATGCTTGCATTTGGCTCTTCTTCGGTTGCAAATAAAGATAAAAAAGATGGCTTACCGCTTGTTTCAGATAAAAGTTCAAACGGATACAGCAGCCTTTTTGAAAATGATGGCGGTGCTATAAAGCTTGTTGTTCCGCAAACATCAAGTTCAGATGCAAATAGCTCTCGTTGCATAAATAATGTTACAGAAATTGAAGTAACAGCAGCAGAGCTTGACGGTTGGAAACATAATGTTAACGATATTTATTCGGATTTCCTCGATTATGAGATTCAACTTATTGTTCAGAATGATGACAGCAAATGGACTGCAAAATACACTCTTGCAGAGCTTGAGTCAATGAACGACTTGGTTGTGCGTGACGATTATTCAGTGCTTGAATTTGGAGCGTGCGAGGGGATAGATTTGTGGAAATTTATAATTCAGGAGGCAGGCTCGGTAAAGGGCGTAAAATCTCCTGTAAGTATAAATGTAATTGCAACAGACGGATACACGAAGGATATTCTCAGCATCTTTGGGCAGGAATCATTGGGCAAAGGCATAGCAGATGCCAACGGTAACCGCAAAAAAATAATAATGGCATATGCAAACAAGGGAGTTCCGCTGGTTGACAGTGAAAGTCACGAGGGATATACAGGGCTTATTGGAAATGGATTTGGACCAATAAGGCTTGTAACAGAGGGCAATCAAGGCAGTTCATTAAAATATTTTTCAAAGATAATTGTCAAGGTTGAAGGCAAAGGAAAAATAGAAAATAAAAAGAGCAAAATTAAGGTTGAAAATGAAAGTGACAAAGCAGAAAAGAGAAGCTTCAAAACCTTTCCGGCAACGGGGAAATCCGGAGAATTGGGGCTTGGCTCTGTAAGAACGGTGCAGATGGACAGCAATGGTGGACTATGGGTAGGAACAAACGGTTCAGGTGCATATTACAAGCCAAAGGATTCAAAAACTTTTACAATCTCAACTCTTGAAACTGATGGATACAAGTTGGAAAGCCCCGTAGTTCAGGCGATAGCAATAGATAAAGATGGTGGTGTTTGGTTTTCACAGTCAAACAGCTATTCAGACATGAAGCTAAACAAAGGCGTGGCATATCTTGCATCAAATGGAAAAATCACATATTATAATACAGATAAAAAAGGCACAATTCCAAACAACTATGTTCAGGAAATCACAGTAGACAAAAAAGGTAATGTCTGGTTCGGTTCGTTTGGAGGACTTACACGATTTAATCCCTCAACCAAAGAGTGGAAAACATGGACGATGAATGACGGGCTGCCTGCAATGTCAGTAAGCTGCATAGAAACAACAGACAATGGAGTCTGGGTTGGTTGCTATCCAAACTCGCAAGCGATGACAGGGCCTTTCTCAGGTGGCTATGCTTTCCTTGACACAAAAACAGACAAAATCAGCTTTAAATATGTTGCAGGAACAGATGAAGACGACGACTGCAATGACTCATCACTTCTTGCGGATTTTTGGGTCAGAGATATAGCGGTTGATAAAGATGGTGGAGCGTGGATTGTTCGCTCAGGCTCATATCCGTATCTTGCAAATGTTGGCGGTCGTGTTGACTATGTATCAAAGGACGGTAAAATAACTCACTATAAGGGTGCGGAGCTTTTGGCAGATAAGCTAAAGGATAATTCAGAGATAAGAATGGTGGAGGTTGACCCAGATGGTGGAATATGGTTTGGTTGCTGGAACGGAGTTTTCTACTGCGAGAAAATAGGAACGGTAAAAGAAATCTACAATGCAGAAAACGAATCGTGGAAACAGGGCAAAAACCTTGATAACATCTATTCGCTTGGTTTCTTTGGCGAAACCCTCTATACAGGTTCAAATGGTGGGGTAACGACCTGCAATATCGACTTTAAGTCAATTGACAACGGCACAGATAAAAAAGCGTCAGCAATATCATCAAACGGTGGAGGAATAATGCCAATGCTCATTCTTTCACTTGCATCATCTGTGGCACTTGCAGGCATAGCAGTTATAAGAAGAAAGATAAAATAGTAGAAATAGCATCCAAAAAGCTGTTTTCTTCTATCTTTAGGGTTAGGATAACAACAAAAGAACACACTCAACTTTAATCAGTCAGTTGAGTGTGTTCTTCTTTAATAAAGCATAATTCATTATTCATATCAACTAAAAAGCTTGGCGATGCTGGCAATAACAAAGCACAATATCATACCTAAAACAGTTGGTATAATTATGGAGATAGCAGTCCATTTAAAGCTCTTTGTTTCCTTCTTGATAGTTAAGCAAGTTGTAGAACATGGCCAGTGCATAAGTGAAAATACCATAACACATATTGCAGTTATCCAAGTCCAACCGTTTTCAATAAGAAGCTGATGCAAGGAAGCGTAACTCTCAAAATCGGTAATTTGACCCGTGGAAAGATAGGCCATCAAAATGATTGGCACAACTATTTCGTTGGCGGGAAATCCAAGTATAAAAGCCAAAAGTATAACTCCATCAAGCCCAAGAAGCCTTGCAAAAGGGTCAAAAAAATCAGAGCAGTACAGAAGCACGCTTGTGTTACCAACATGAATGTTTGCCATAAGCCAGATGATTACCCCGGCAGGAGCAGCAACGACAACTGCACGACCAAGGACAAACAGCGTGCGGTCAAAAATCGAGCGAACAATAACCTTTCCAAGCTGTGGCCGCCTATATGGTGGAAGTTCAAGCGTAAACGAGGATGGTACACCTTTTAAAATTGTCATCGAAAGAACCTTTGAAACAGCAAGCGTTACAAGAACGCTAAATATAATGATTCCCATAAGAATAAGCGAAGATATCGCGTTTCCTGCAAATCCAGCCATACCAGTGGCAAAGAACATCGTAATAATAGCAATTAATGTTGGGAACCTTCCATTGCAAGGGACAAATGAGTTAGTGATAATTGCAATTAGCCTTTCTCTTGGCGAGTCAATAATTCTGCAATTTGTCACACCGGCAGCGTTGCATCCAAAGCCCATGCACATGGTCAGTGCTTGCTTTCCACAAGTATTTGCTTTTCGAAAGTAGTTGTCAAGATTAAAGGCAACACGAGGAAGATATCCAAAATCTTCAAGTAATGTAAACAGTGGAAAGAAAATTGCCATGGGAGGGAGCATGACGGCAACCACCCAAGAAACAACACGATAAACGCCATTTACCAGCAAGTTTTTTGCCAACATAGGAACGCCGAGTTTTAACAGAAAATTGCTTATTGGTTCTTGCAATCCTAAAAGGAAATTGGAAATCATTTGTGACGGATAGTTTGCACCGGTTATAGTTATCCAGAAGACTATCAATAGCAAAAGAATCATAACGGGTATTCCCGTGTATTTGCTGGTTAGGAAGTTATCAATTTTTCTGTCGCGTGTATTATAATTAAGTCTTTCATAACTCACAGTTTGCTTAAAAATATGTTCTGCTCTTGAAACAATACTGGATACGATATCATCTCTTAGCTTGTTGTTTCCAACACACGCGTTGGTCTGGCAAATGACTTTATTAAGACCCTCACAATCAAGAACTTCACAGCCTGTATGTTCTTTTATCATCTTATAGGCCATTTCATCTTTTTCAAGAAGGCGAAGGCTAACCCATCTTGGACTTATTCGTGCAGTTATGTTTTTTTCAATAACAGGGGACATTGAACGAATTGCACTTTCTACTTTTTCATTGTACTTTGGCGTTATCGCAGCTTTAACTTTTGAGGCACTTGAAACTGCTTTAACGGCTTGCATAAGTGACCCAAGCCCTTCTCCGCTTCTTGCGTTTGTTGCAACAACTTTTACTCCAAGTAAAGAACTAAGTTTTTCGGTATTAATGTTAATGTTTTTCTTTTTGGCTTCGTCCATAAGGTTAAGGCATAATATTACCCTGTCTGTAATCTCAAGTGTCTGTAGCACAAGATTAAGGTTTCGTTCAAGACAGGTTGCATCACAAACTACCACAACAGCATCGGCCTCACCAAAGCATATAAAGTTCCTTGCAACTTCCTCTTCTACAGAATTGGCAAATAGAGAGTAAGTTCCTGGCAAGTCAACTAATATGTAGTCACGATTTTCATAGACTGTTCGACCAGTGGCGCTTGTAACCGTCTTTCCTGGCCAATTTCCAGTGTGTTGATTAAGACCAGTTAGACTGTTAAAAACAGTGCTTTTACCAACATTAGGATTTCCTGCCAGTGCAATTATTTTATCTTCTGGCTTTTCCTTCTTGATAAAAAGTTCATCACTTTGAAGGACACTATTAGCTTTTTTAATCAATAATACCGCCTCTTTAAAAATGCGGTCAAAGTATTACCGCAATAAAAATAAAAAATCAGCAAGGGCAAACCAAAATACTTTCTGAATCTTCACGCCTAATCGCGATTGTAGCTCCTCTGATATAATAAGCGACAGGATCACCCGAGGGACTTTGATGTAAGCATTCAACCTTTGTGCCATTGATAAGCCCAATGTCCTGTAGCCGTCGACGAATATTACTGCTTGGTAATATGCAATCCACCTCTGCGATTTCACCCTCTTGAAGCTTGCTCAAGGGATATGTTTTGGACATAATTTAATATCTCAACTCCTATTATTTGATTTGGAAATCCAGATTCCCTTTTATCATAATATTGCTGTGCTGATATTTCGTTACACAGGTCACGAGCATAATCAAAAGTTTAAATCATAGCCTTTTAGCTTTAGAAGTGCTAATAGCCAAAATAAAAACAGTGCAGATATAAATCTGCACTGAATGATAAGTTGAGTATTAAAATATATAGTAAAGTTAATTTAACCTATATGGTTAGTTTCTGTTTTCTTTTCTTCTTCTTTTTCAATAGATGAAAACAATTGATCCGCTGCCATTTCCAAAGCTTCATTGTTAAAGAAGCCCTCTTCAGTGCGATAGATAGCCTTATTATCTTCTTCTGTGGACTCAACAATCATTTCATCTGTATAAGCTTTTTCAAGCTGGCTTGAGTTCTTTGAGTGTCTTGAAATAAGGTCCATTGTTTCTTGAACAACTTGCTCAGAGGGAAGACGCGTTTCTGCCCTTCTGGGGTTATATGTGCCAAATGAATAATCAATATAATCATATATTAAAAATACAAGCGAAAGAATAATTGTTATTAGGGGCAATACATTTAAAACTTGAAAATCAAAAAAAACATCAAACTTATCAAGTATATAAAACAAGGATTTTACTACAATACACACAATAGAGTTGAAACCAAGAGCAACTATTGTGACAGCTGGCGGGAATTTTTTTAACACTTTTAAAATAAAAAATATCACAGTAAGAATAACAGCCAGGGCTATAGAAATTATAATAATTGTATTTCTTTGCTCAGAAATACTTACAGAAAAAATACTCGACCAAAACTGAGAATTAATAATAATACACTCAACAGAATTGATAGAAGTAAAGAAAGCACAAAATAAAGTACACCCGACACCAAAATAAAGTAAAATCAGGCAGAACAAAAAAATTTTATATTGTTTTGAATCCTTATTGGTAGCAGTTTTATTCATTACGCTTGCCGCCTTATTATAAAACAATTTTTTCTTTGCTATTTAATTCATATTATATCAATATTTTCATAAAATGTAAACATTTAATAAATAATATGAAAAAAAGAAGCAGAAATTATATATTCTGCTTCTTTTTATAGCTTTTAAAAATATAATCTTGTCAACAATAGATTTATTTTACTGCAAATCCTCATAAATAAATGTATGGATACTGTCTTTAGCTTTATCAATATCAAATACGAGTACATCCATTCCACGCTTTCGTTCACTACGCCAGGCGTTGTCTTGTGGTACGGTCAACTCAACAATATCATATTTAAGATAAGTTGTTGCAGCTTTCATTGAAAGGCTCATCATTTCATTCTTTTTAAGGTCAGTCTTAACATAAGGTAAAACCTTATTAACAACCTTTAAGATGGTTGTTGTGGAAGCACTTGAAGCCTTTCCTTTTATAGCAGACATAACCTTCCTCTGCCTTTCAGCGCGGTAAAAATCGGAGTCAAGTTTTCTTATTCTGCAATACTTGAGTGCTTCTTTTCCATTTAGATGAACATTTTCTCCAGAGGTTACTCGTATGCCTTCTCCGCCATAAACCTTGTTCATATATCTTGCTTCTTTGTCAGTTACAGAAACTGTAACACCACCAAGGGCATCCACAATATCTTCAAAAGCTCCAAAGTCAACCAAAGCATAGTTGTCAATTTTAACATGGAAGTTATACTCAATTGTGTCAATAACAAGCTGCGGACCGCCAAAGGTGCAGGCTGCATTAAGCTTGTCAGACCTTCTGCCTGGGATTTCAACCCATGAGTCTCTAAGGAAAGAGGTCATCTTTAATTTTTTGTTGTTTGTATCAATTGAGAGAAGCATCATTGTGTCTGAACGGAATGAAGTTTCACCTTCACGAGCATCTCCGCCAATAAGCAGAATGTTTTTAACTCCACTATCACCAATGAGCTTTGACTCATCAATATATGCATTGTCCTTATTAGTGCTGTTGTCAAAATTAATGTCACCGAATAAATTAGAAACCAAGCCATATCCAATAGCAAAAATCAAAAGACAAACAAGTATGATTGCAAAGAAAACCTTTGCAAAAATTACACCAGGAGTACTTTCTTTCTTTTTCTTAAGCTGCTTTTTCTTCATGCTATTCTTATTGTTACTTTTGCTTTGAATGTCTTGCATAGCTTTTTGCGGTGGTCGTTGAGGCGACCTTTTAGGCATCATCTTTTGTGAAGGTCTTTGAGGTGGTTGCTGAGCAGGCATATGTGGCTTGCTTGGTGGAACCTTACCACTTCTTTTTGGTGCTTTACTGCTGTCGCTAAATATATCTATACTCTCATCATAGTCATTTGAGCGATTGTGAAAATTGTTGTTATTATTATTATCCATTTTTTTGTCCATCCTTTTACAAATTAACGATATAATGTTACTCCAATCCTCAAAAATTAACAATACTTTTTATAAGAATTAATAGAATGTTATTATTTGTTTGACAATGCTACGCTAATGAATTAAAATGTAAAAGCAAAAGTGAGCAGGCTGGGCAGTCGCAGGCGAACTTGTTTCGCGTGAGGAAAGTCCGAGCTTCGTAGAGCAGGATAACGGCTAACGGCCGCCGAGGGTGACCTTAGGGAAAGTGCAACAGAGATATACCGCCGACAATTGTCGGTAAGGGTGGAAAGGCGAGGTAAGAGCTCACCGGCATACAGGAAACTGTGTGGCCCTGCAAACCCTATCCGAAGCAACACCGACAGAAGACGCTTGCTCGGCGTATTCTTCGACGGGTGGCTAAAGCTTTGTGGCAACGCAAAGCATAGATAGATGATTGCCTTAAATGACAGAACTCGGCTTACAGGCCTGCTCACTTTAAAAAAATAAACCAATCTTATGCTCACCTCATATTATGTTATTGAGGTGAGCATAAATGTTAGAGAGTATTTTTTATGCAGTTTTATTAGTTTTGATTCTTGCGGGCATAGTTTCAATAATAAATTTTTTGCTTTTAAAAATTCTGATGCCACGAAAAGGTGGAAAATACATATTGCTTGTTCCTCCTGATACCAGTGGCAGTGATGTCGCAGGTCTTGTATACCTGCTTTCAATGAGATTTGGAGTGTTTGGAAATTTTCACAATGTTAAGGTGACGGTTGTGGACTGTGGAATGTCAGAAATGGCATCGGAAATGTGCAGAATACTCTGTGACGATGGCAAAAATATTGAAATGTGCAATTGCGATGAAATATGTGATTATATTAAGCATACACAATTGTCAAAAGATGATATTTGAAGTATAATAAAGTGATACATTATCAAAGACTTGGGGGTGGTTGCAATGTGCGGGGAAGAAATAGAAAATCTTTTTGGAATGGCAGAAAACATTGTGTTTCGAAAAGCTGACACTGGCTTTACTGTACTTGATTTAAGCACACCCGATGGAGAACTTGTAACTGTAGTGGGAATACTTCCTGAAATTGCCCCTGGTGAAGAGCTTAATCTTCAAGGTCATTGGGGCAATCACGCTTCATTTGGACGGCAGTTCAAAGCGGAACTTTGTGAAAGAAGTATGCCGGCAACGGAAGCCCAGATATTAAAATACCTTTCAGGCGGAACTGTTCGTGGCATAGGGCCAGCCACAGCTGTAAAAATCGTTGAAAAATTTGGTGAGGACACATTCGATATAATTGAAAACCACCCTGAACAGCTTTCAAAAATTAGGGGAATTTCAATGCAAAAGGCAGAAAAAATAAGAGAGGAATTTAAAAATCAGTTTGCAATGAGAGAAACAATTATTTGCCTTGAGGGATTTGGTATGACACCAATAGAATGTATTGATGCCTATAAGGCTTTTGGGGCAGTTGCAGTTGATAGAATAAAAGAAAATCCATATATTCTTTGCACAGAAGCAGTTGGAATGGGGTTTGAGCGAGCAGACAGCATTGCGAGAATGTTGCCAACACCGCCCAAAAATGAATTGCGTGTGCTTGCTGGAATTGTTCATGTCGTCCGCCACAACCTCTCAAACGGACACACCTGCATTCCAAGGGACAAGCTGTTTAACCCATCAAGTAGCCTGCTTAATACGGACAATGACACAATAGATATAGCGATAGACAAGCTTGCAGAGCAAAATCAGTTGGTTGTTAAAGAATTTAACGGTAAAGAGTTTGTCTTTTTACCATACATATATATGGCTGAAAAGCAGGCGGCACAGAGAATAAGAGTTATGCAGAAATTTCCGCCGGCTGGTAAGCCAACACTTAATCAGGAAATTTTAAAGATAGAAAAGAAAAACAAAATAACCTATGAACAAAAGCAAAGGCTTGCAATTTCAACAGCAATAGAAAAGGGAATGCTAATCCTTACAGGTGGCCCAGGGACTGGCAAGACAACAACAATAAATGGCATATTAAAGCTTTTTGAGCAGGACAGCCTTAATGTTGTATTGACAGCACCAACGGGCAGAGCGGCACAGCGAATGTCCGAGATAACAGGAAGAGAAGCAAAAACAATTCACAGACTTCTTGAAGCGGAGAGAACCACAGGAGAGAGAATGACTTTTGCAAGGAACGCACGCAACCCGGTCGATGCAGATGCAATAATAGTTGATGAGCTGTCAATGGTAGATATTGTGCTGTTTGCAAGTTTGCTCGATGCACTTCCGCTTGGATGCAGGCTTATAATGGTTGGAGATAGTGACCAGCTTCCACCAGTTGGAGCGGGGAATGTTTTGCACGATTTAATAGAGTCAGACATTTTGCCTGTAGTTAAGCTTGACGAGGTTTTTAGGCAGGCGATGCAAAGCCTGATAGTTTCCAACGCACATAGAATAGTAAAAGGTGAAATGCCAATTATGAATCAAAACGATTCAGACTTTTTTTATATGCCAAGAGCTGATGCAGTGAGTGTTGCAAGCACTGTAGTCAACCTTTGCAAAACAAGGCTGCCAAAGGCATATGGGTATTCACCAACAGCAGATATACAGGTGCTTTGTCCATCAAAAAAAGGACAGGCAGGAACTATAAATCTTAACAGAATTTTGCAACAGGAGCTAAATCCACCAGACAAGTCAAAAAAAGAAATCGCAATGCTCACCCGAATTTTCAGAGAGGGTGACAAGGTGATGCAAATAAGAAATGACTATAATATTTGCTGGACAAAAGGTGGAGAAGACGGAACAGGCATTTTTAATGGCGATGTAGGAGTCATAGAGAAAATCGTGCCACAGGCAAATAGCCTTACAATTGTCTTTGATGGGAGAAGAGCGACCTATGCATATGAAAATCTAACTGAACTTGAGCTTGCATATGCAGTGACAGTGCATAAAAGTCAGGGCAGCGAGTTTGAGGCAGTGATAATACCAGCCATAGATATCGTGCCACAGCTTTGCTACAGGAACTTGCTATACACAGCGGTTACAAGAGCAAAGAAAACTTTAATAATAGTAGGAAATCAGAATCAAGTTTATAAAATGGTTGAAAACGACAAGAAAATCCGTAGATATTCAGCTCTTAATGCTCTGCTTTTGGAGGAATAATCAATGGAACTTATAAACAGGCTTATTTCGATTCTATATCCCAAAAGATGTGCCTATTGTGGAACTATTATAAAACCAGAAGAGCAGGTTTGCGAGGAATGCACAAAGGACTTACCAAGAATAAATGCACCATATTGTCAATATTGTGGTTATGCAAAGAATAAATGTAAGTGTAATAAGAAAAAGAGAGCTTATTCTGAGGTAATAGCTCCGTTTTATTATGAAGGAGCAGTAAAAAAAGCAATCAAGAGAATGAAGTTTTCAGACAAACCCTATATAGCGGAAGTTTTTTCAAAAGAAATGTCAAAATGCTTATCAAAAAGATGTGAAGAAAAAATTTTTGACATAATAACCTGTGTGCCGATGTCAAAAAAAGATGTGAGAAACAGGGGATATAATCAAAGTGAACTTCTTGTACGGGGATTAAAAGTCAAAGGAAATCCAATAATAGATACAGAGCTTATAGTAAAACTCTATAATGTTCCGCCACAGCACTCACTTGATGCAACTCAAAGGCAGGGCAATGTGCTTGGCATTTTTGACATTGCACAGGGCAAAGATGTGAAAGAAAAAACCATACTGCTTTGTGACGATGTAAAAACAACTGGGGCAACAGCAAATGAATGTGCAAGTGTTCTGCTTTCGGCAGGTGCAAAGGAAGTTTGTCTGTTGTGTGCCGCAATAACTAAATCAAATAATTTAAAATATTGACAGACAAGCAATATTAAACTATTATAATTATTTGACGCAGTACAGATTTTAAATTACAGAAGGTGCGATATGTTAGGCTTAAACATTGGCATTGATTTAGGGACGACATCTGTAATAATTTATGTAGAGGGCAAGGGCATAGTTTTGTCAGAGCCTTCTGTTGTTGCGTTCAAAACGGAAACAGGCAGGGTAATGTCAGTTGGCTCATCAGCCTATGACATGGTTGGCAGATGCCCTGATTCAATAACAGTTATAAGACCAATGCGAGATGGTGTGGTTTCAGATTTTACAGTAACAGAGCAGATGATAAGGTTTTATATTCAAAAAATTTGTGGCAACAAAATTTTCAAGCCAAATATAATAGTCTGTATGCCAAGCTCAGTAACCAACCTCGAACGCAGGACAATAATTGATGTTATAACCGCATCAGGAGCGGGCAAAGCGTGCCTTATAGAAGAGCCACTGGCGGCTGCCATTGGTGCAGGGATAGATATTATGCACCCACATGGAATAATGATTGTGGATATTGGCGGAGGAACAAGTGACGCAGCAATAATAACAATGGGAAGTATCGCAATCAGTAAATCTGTGAGGTCTGCTGGTAATGTTTTAAACGAAGCAATCATGCGATATGTCCGAAGGGAAAGAGATGTTCTTATAGGAGAGCTTACAGCAGAGCAGATAAAGAAAACAATTGGCTGTGCGTATCTTCGTAAGGAAGAGATTGCAATAGTTGCAAAGGGCAAAAACTATGTAAGTAGAATGCCGGTTAACTTTGAAATAACATCAACTGAAGTGTATCTTGCAATGAGAGAGCATATAAATACATTGATATATGGAATAAAATCGGTGCTTGAAGAAACACCTCCAGAGCTTGTTGCAGACCTTATGCAGGAGGGGATATTACTCACAGGCGGAGGAGCAAGGCTATATGGTCTTGACAAAGCAATAGAAGCTGATATAGGTATAAAAACTAAAGTTGCAAATGATCCACTTAACTGTGTTGCAAATGGGATAGGAAAAGTTCTTAAAAATCTTGACTTTCTTGCAGATAACGGATACCTATTTAAAACTCGTCAGGATATATCTGGATTTGAGCAAGAAGAAGAAAGCTTTTAAGGAGGAAATTATGGACTATATAAATAATCCTGAAAAGGAAGAATATAATGAGTTTGATGCGTTTAATGCAGGCGTTGAACTCGGTGGATTAAGAAATCAAAACGAGATTAAAATTCTTGTTTGCTATATGCTCAAAACCCTTAAGAGTAAAATAACAAAGCAGCAGCTAAACGAAGTTATGCAGGGGCAGGGTATTGCAAACTACTTTGAAGTGAATCAGGCGATAAGTGAGCTTTTATCGCAGGGGAGTATCGATTGCGACTATATAGACGATGATGAAGTGCTGAGTGTTACTGACAGAGGCAGGCAGGTTGTGCTTGAGCTTGAGAGGGATTTGCCACGCTCTGTGAGAGAAAAAGCAATAAAGACAGCCATAAAAATCTTAACAATAGCTAAGAACGAAAGAGAAAACAAAATCGAAATAACACCTCTTGAAAACGGATGCCACATAACATTTACAATGGAAGATAAGCAAGATGTAATGATGAAACTCACAATTTATGTTGCAGACACAGCACAAGCAGAAACAGTAAAAAAGAATTTCCTTGAAGATCCAACAAGAGTTTATTCAAGTATACTTTCATCACTTATGGTGGATTAAATATAAAACTCAAAAAAGTGCCATCAATTGTGATGGCACTTTTTCAAAGCACTATAAAGACCAGTTACCTTATAATGAAATTTTGGAGGCTATAATAAAGTGAAAAAAATCCAGTTAGAAAAAATAAATTTAGATTGCGATATGGAAGTTTGTGGAAACTTTTTACAATTTATTAGTGAAGCCACAGATAATCAACAGGACATTTTAAATATAATAATACAAGATAATCAGCTGCAAAATTATGATTTAAGCAAGCTTACTTTTGAAAATATTATTTTTAGAGATTGCAGCTTTACAGATGTTGTGTTAGAACATTGTTCATTCAATAATGTTTTATTTGACAGCTGTTCTTTTTCAAACTGTAACTTTTCAAAAAGCTGGTTTGAAAAATGTGAGTTTAGAAATTCGCAGTATAAAAGTTCAAACTTTAGCAGTACTAACATCATAAATGTGAGTATTCAAGGCAGTGGCTTTAGGTACGCTAATTTTACATCGTCGCGATTCGATAAATGTGAGATAATCAATAGCGATTTGACAGATGCTTTTTTTGCTGAATGTGATTTAAAGCAATTTGTGGTTTCGGATTCACAGTTTACACGAACAGAGTTTTTTCATACACCGCTTAAGGGCATTGACTTTACGACTTGCACATTAAATGGAATATGTATATCTAATGATGGCAGAGAATTAAATGGAGCAATAGTTAATCTTTATCAGGCGGCTGAGTTATCTAAAATATTAGGGCTAATTATTAATGATGATTAATAAGCTATAAATAAAAATATTTATAGAATAAAAAATGGTGCATCAATAAAATGATGGCACCATTTTTAATGTTAATTAGTTTTAAAATTGCTAAAATGTTAAATTACTGAACAACTTCATATATAAGCTGTTTCATGGCGGGATTTTCGATGGAAAACTCAAGTGAATCAAGGAACATTTTCTGCGCACTCAAAGCTTTATCATTTGATGAAGTGTAAAGCGTTGCGAGAATATCACCACATTTTACAAAATCTCCAGTCTTGTGCTTTAAAACAATACCCGCACTGTAATCAATCGGGTCTCCTTTTTTCTCTCTGCCAGCACCAAGAATAACGCTTGCAATTCCAATCTGCTCAGAATTCATAGAGCTAATATACCCGTCATTTTCACAAACAACATCAAAGCTTATCTTACTTTTTTTGAAAAGCTTAGGGTTATCAATAAGCTTAGTATTGCCACCTTGCATTTCAACCATCTCACGAAGCTTTTCAAGTGCTGCACCGCTTTTGATAACAGATTTAACTTCACCTCTGCATTGCTCAACAGCCTTGCCTGTGCAAGAGGAATACATATAGGCACAAAGCTCGACGCATAGCGTATAAAGGTCATCGCAACCATCACCGTTAAGGAGATTTATTGCCTCAATAACCTCCAAGGAGTTTCCAATATTGAAACCAAGTGGAATATCCATGTTGGTTATAAGAGCAGTTGTCTTTCTTCCGGCAGCATTGCCAATGTCAACCATAGCGCGTGCAAGCTTGCTTGCATCTTGTGGAGTTTTCATAAAAGCTCCGTTACCGCATTTGACATCAAGCACAATATTTTGGCTTCCGCCTGCAAGCTTTTTGCTCATAACGCTTGAAGCAATAAGCGAAATATTCTCAACAGTCGCAGTCACATCACGCAGTGCATAAAGCTTTTTGTCGGCAGGGGTAAGGTTGCCGGTTTGACCAATAACGCAAAGACCGATTTCGTTAACTTGATTAAAAAAGTCCTCATTTGAAAGCTCAACTTTAAATCCGTCAATCGATTCAAGCTTATCAATTGTTCCGCCAGTATGCCCAAGTCCTCGTCCTGACATTTTGGCAACCTTGCAACCAAGAGCCGCAACAATAGGAGCAACAATAAGCGTTGTCTTGTCGCCAACGCCGCCTGTGCTGTGCTTGTCAACAGTTGTACCATTAATTGATGAAAGGTCAACAACATCGCCAGAGCTTGCCATAGCAGAGGTAAGAAAAACAGTTTCGTCCTTATCCATTCCGTTAAAATAAATAGCCATAAGCAGTGCAGAAGCCTGATAATCAGGTATATCACCAGAAGTATACCCGCAAATAAAAAAATCGATTTCATCTTTGGAAAGAGCGTATCCGTCACGCTTTTTTTTAATGATATCATACATTCTCATTATGTAATCACCCTTTAAGAGAAAAAGAAAAAGGTAAAAGCTCACAAAGCTTTTTCTCAATTATTTTATCATTCTTATCTGTCAAAACAACAACAAAATCATCATTGCAAAATTCACTCATAACCTGAAGACACACACCGCATGGTGGGCAAAAGTCATCAATAACGCCATTCAAACCGCCAATAATGGCAATCTTTTCAAATTCTACTTGCCCTTCACTAACTGCTTTAAAAAACGCAGTTCGCTCTGCACAGTTGGAAGGGGAGTAAGAAGCGTTTTCAATATTGCAGCCACAAAAAATTTTTCCATCACTGCAAAGAAGAGCTGCTCCAACCTTGAAATTTGAATAGGGAGAATAAGACTTTTTCATTGCTTCCTTAGCAAGGTTTAAAAGTTCATAACTGCTCATAAATCACCCTCCGATTTCATTCAAAAAGCTTTTGCCTGCAATATTGTTTTTAACCCCGAGCATATCAGCAATGCTTTTGCCAATATCGGCAAAGCAGTTAAGAGTTCCAAGGTTTTTGGGACTTCTTCCATTTTGATAAACAAGCAAAGGAATACTCTCTCTTGAATGGTCAGTGCTTTGCGTTGCTGGGTCACAGCCGTGGTCGGCAGTAATAATTAGCATATCATCATCTGAAAGCTTTGGCAAAAATCCTTTAAGCCACGCATCAAATTCAGAAATAGCGTTTGCATATCCATCAACATCGTTGCGGTGACCAAATTTCATATCAAAATCAACAAGGTTTGCAAAGCAAAGTCCTTTAAAATCGCTTTTTGCAACCTCTTCAAGTGCTTTCATGCCCTCCTCATTGCATTTTGAAACCAAGTGACTTGTAACACCTTGACCTGCGAATATATCCTTTATCTTTCCGATGGCGATAGTTTCAAGCCCAGCATTTTTAATGCAGTCAAGCAATGTTTCGCTTGGAGGTAGCATTGAAAAGTCGTGCCTGTTGCCAGTTCTTATATAGCTTGGATATTCACCAATAAACGGTCTTGCGATAACTCTTCCAAGGCTGTGTTCGCCTGTAAGAATTTTTCGTGCAATACGGCAATATTCATAAAGCTTTTCAGGGGGAACAATATCCTCATGAGCGGCAATTTGAAAAACGCTGTCAGCAGAAGTATAAACAATCAGGTCTCCGGTTTCAATATGCTGTCTACCATAATCGTCAAGAACTTTAGTCCCCGAATATGGCAAGTTGCAAAGAACTCCTCGTCCTGTTTGCTTTTTAAATTCATCAAGAATTTCGTCAGGGAAGCCATTTGGATAAGTTGGTAATGGCTTTTCGGAAATAATTCCGCAAATTTCCCAATGCCCAATAGTTGTATCTTTTCCCATGGACTTCTCAAAACATCTTCCAAAAGAGGCAGTAGGAGCATCAGTTTTTTCACCACAGTCAACACCGTCAATATTAAATATTCCAAGCCTGCCCATGTTTTTTGCATTAAATTTTGAAGAAATTGAAATGCTTTTAAGTGTGTTGCTACCCTCATCGCCAAAGTCTTTGGCATCTGGTGCATTTCCAATACCAAAGCTATCAAGGACAACCAAAAATACTCTTTTAATCATAATTTACTCCTATTTTTCAAGTGCGACAGCAGTTTTAAGAGCGACTTCCATCATCTGTGTAAAGCCTGTCTGTCTATCTTCGGAAGAACAGCCAACGCCCTTTAATGGAAGGTCAGAAATAGTGCATATTGCAAGTGCATTTTTGCCTGCACGAGCGGCGTTCATATAAAGAGCGGCAGCTTCCATTTCAACAGCTAAAACGCCCATTTTTTGCCACTTAACAAGGCTGTTTGAATCATCATAGAAGACATCAGATGAAAACAAAGAGCCAACTTTAAGCTCAATGCCAATACTCTTTGCCTGCTCAAAAGCGTTGCTCAAAATTTTGTAGCTTGCAGTTGGGGAATAGTACCCAGGCAAGTCATATTGAACAGAATAGTTGGAGTTTGTGCAAGCAGACATACCTGCAACAAGGTCAAGCATCTCAAGCTCATCAGAAATAGCACCAGCTGAACCAATTCTAATAATATTATCAACATCATAAAAATTAAAAAGCTCATAAGAGTAAATTCCAATAGAAGGTGCACCCATACCACTTGCCATAACAGAAACACGAGTACCCTCATAAGTTCCTGTATATCCTAAAATTCCTCTGACATTATTAACTTGAACAGGGTCAGCCAAAAAAGTTTCTGCAATAAACTTTGCACGAAGCGGGTCGCCTGGCATTAAAACAGTTTTTGCAAAATCTCCTGACTTAGATGAAATGTGTGGAGTTGGAACAGACATAATAATCCTCCTAAAAAACAAAAATTTATATTAATTTATTTAAAAAATACTATTTAATTATACATCATTATAAGGAAAAATGTAAGCAAAGATACTTTAATTATTGTCTGTAAAATTTATCTTATTATTGATGGAAAAATTTTTTGTGATATAATTATTTTAATAATCAGTTATTATAATTTCTTGAAGGGACTGAGGATATTGAAATATAAAAATCTGTTTTCAGAAGCAAAAATAGGCAATTTAACTTTAAAGAACAGAGTTGTAATGGAACCAATGCTGCTTGGCGTTGGAGAGTTTGACGGAACAGCTGGAAAAAGAATGATGGAGTATTATGAGGAGCGAGCAAAAGGCGGAGTAGGGCTTATAATAACCGAGATAACAAGAATCAGCGAAAGAAACGGAGCAACCTCACCACTTCAGCTTGCAGTCACAAGTGACAGGCATATAGAACCATTAAGTGAAATGGCAAAAAGAATACATAGTCATGGTGCAAAACTGTTTGTACAGCTTCATCACCCCGGACGCCAAAATCTTGGCATGGTTGTAACTGCATGGCAGTTATCCGAAATGATTGGTACTCGCTTTGGCTCGTGGTGGGACATTTTCTTCTCAATGACAAAGCACTATGACTTTTTGAATCAGCCAATTTTCCGAAAGTTTTACGCAAGAGTTCCGGGTGCAACAGACATTGTTTGCGGTCTTGGTGCAAGCCCTGTGGAGGGACAAAGGACAAGGGAGCTAAAACGATGGGAAATAAAAGAACTTGTAAAGCTCTTTGCACAGGGGGCAAAAAGGGTACAGGCATCTGGTGCAGATGGAGTTGAAATTCATGCGTCACATGGCTACCTTATCCAGCAATTTTTAAGTCCATACACCAATAAAAGAAAAGATGAATATGGCGGAAACCTTAAAAACCGTATGCGTTTCCTTTTAGATATAATTTCAGAAGTAAGAAGAGAATGCGGTGACAATTTCCCAATAGTCGTAAGGCTGACAGTTGATGAATTCTATAGAAACATCGGCTGTGCAGATATTGGGATAAAGCTTGAAGAGGGAGTAGAAATTGCAAAAGAGCTTGAAAAAGCAGGGATAGATGCACTTGATATTTCAAGTGGAACATATGAAACAATGAACTATTGGCTTGAGCCAACAAGCTTTGAAGCAGGCTGGAGAAAGTACCTTGCAAAGGCAGTAAAGGATGCAGTTGACATTCCTGTTATTGCCGCGAACCTTATAAGAACACCACAACAGGCAGAAAATCAGCTAAAAGAAGGAACACAGGATTTTATAGGTCTTGGAAGACCGCTTCTTGCAGACCCATACTGGGCTTTAAAGGCGCAGGAGGAAAAAGAGGAAGAAATACAGAGATGCTCGTGTTGCCTTTGGTGCATTGAAAGTATGTATAGCAATGTAATGAAAGGCTTGCCTGGCGAGTGTGCAGTAAACCCACGAACCTGTCACGAAGTCGACTATCCACTTGAACCCAAAAAAGACGGTGACGGAAGAGTTGTTGCAATAGTCGGTGCAGGGCCAGCAGGTCTTATGGCTGCCAAAGTGCTTGGCGAGCGTGGCTTTAAACCAGTAATATTTGAAAAGGAAAAAGAGATTGGAGGCCAGCTTCAACTTGCAAACAAACCTCCACACAAGGAAAAAATAACATGGGTTATAGAAGACCTTGCAACACTCGCAAAGAAAAATGGAGCAGATATAAGACTTTCGACTCCGGCAACAGTCGAGGAGATTAAAAAGCTAAAGCCATATGCTCTTATAGATGCCACAGGTGGAGAGGCAGTAAAGCCGAAAATACTTGGGGCAGATGGCAAAAATGTTTGCACACTAACGGAAGTCCTAAGCCACAAAAAAAGGTTTAAAAACAAAAAAGTCGCAGTTATTGGCTCTGGAATGTCCGGGCTTGAAACGGCAGAATTTCTTGTAGAAAAAGGCAACGAGGTAATTGTTGTTGAAATGGCAGATACAATAGCTCCAGGCACATGGAAACAGCACACAACGGATATTTTGCCAAAGCTTGAACAAAAAGGAGTCAAATTCTATACCTCTCGCAAGCTTGTAGAGATAAAGAAAAATGCGATTGTTCTTGAAAGCTATGAGAATCCAAGAGAAACAATCGAGATTGACAATATTGTTCTTGCTGTTGGAGTAAAAAGCATAGGCATTGCAGACAGCATCAAAAGTGTAGTTTCAAGGATTTACAAAGTAGGAGATGCACAAAAGACTGGAAGAATTTCAAACGCGACACACACCGCTTATAAAGTGTGTATGGAACTCTAATTTTTAACATATAAAAGGCCGTATCATTATTTTTGATACGGTCTTTGAATTTTTTAAAAACAAAAGGCAAAACTATACGGGAACGAAAAAAGGAGTGAAAATATGGCAAGTTTAACCGTTGAAGAACTTCATGCGATAGAGGAACAACTTAATTTTGAACAAATACTTGTAAAAAAGTTCAGAACCTATGCAAGCATGACATCAGACCCTCAGATTAAAACAACCTGTGAGCAGATAGCAGCACAGCACAAATGCCATTATGACATAATAATGGGATATTTAAGCTGAAGTATAGGAGGAAAAAATGAATCAGCCAATAAAGCCGCTAACAGACCAAGAAATAATGGAAGATATTTTAGGCTCACAAAAGCATATAACAGGCACATACAATGAATATGCAAATGAATGTGTAGACCCAATGCTTCGTGATGATTTTTTAAAAATACTTCGTGAGGAACACAACATTCAGTCAACGGTATATACGGATATGCAAAAGCGATGTTGGTACTCGCCAAAACAAGCAGAACAGCAGATGATTAATCAAACAAAAACGAAGTTTAAAAATATTGCACAACAGCTATGAATTTAAAGGTCACCAAAGCGGTGGCCTTTATAATTTGTAAGGTCAAAACATATAACTTATTATGATGTGACACTGTTGATAACAGCTTTTATATATGTTACAATTACATGAAAATAATGCGAACAAAATACAATCACGAGTAACCAGAGGTGTGTTAACATGGATAAAATGAAGACAGATATTGAAATTGCACAGGAAACAATCCTTGTGCCAATTCAAGATATTGCGGATAAACTCCGCATAAACTCTGATGATATTGAGCTTTATGGAAAATATAAAGCAAAAGTATCTCCAAAAGCAATCCAAGGCAAAAAGCCAGATGCAAAACTTATTCTTGTAACTGCAATCAATCCAACTCCGGCGGGTGAAGGAAAAACAACAGTATCTGTAGGGCTTGCAGATGGACTTTCAAAGTGTGGCAAAAAAACCATTGCAGCGCTAAGAGAGCCTTCGCTTGGACCTGTTTTCGGCGTAAAAGGTGGAGCAGCAGGTGGCGGATATGCACAGGTTGTTCCTATGGAGGATTTAAATCTTCATTTCACAGGTGACATTCATGCAATAACAACTGCGAATAATCTTCTTGCGGCTATGGTTGACAATCACATTTATTTTGGAAACTCACTTGGGATTGATACCTGCAAAGTGCAACTGCATAGGTGCATGGATATGAACGATAGGCAGCTTCGTTTTATAACGAACGGGCTTGGCGGAAAAGTAAATGGAACTCCTCGCGAGGATTCTTTTGATATTACAGCAGCATCAGAAGTCATGGCTGTTGTGTGTATGTCGCGTAACCTTGACGATTTAAAAAAGCGACTTGGAGATATAGTCGTTGCCTATAACTTTAATGGAGAGCCAGTAACAGCAAGGCAGATTAATGCACATGGCGCAATGGCGGCAGTGCTTAAAGATGCCTT
Source organism: Oscillospiraceae bacterium (assembly GCA_036654375.1). Taxonomy (GTDB): domain Bacteria; phylum Bacillota; class Clostridia; order Oscillospirales; family Acutalibacteraceae; genus RZYX01. The sequence continues at coordinate 134,213 of JAVVSD010000001.1, read as the reverse complement.
AAAGCCAAATCTTGTACAGACACTTGAAAAAACACCAGTTCTTATTCATGGTGGGCCATTTGCAAATATAGCACATGGATGCAACAGCATAATTGCAACAAAAACAGCAATGTGCCTTGGTGACTATGTTGTTACGGAAGCTGGTTTTGGTGCGGATTTGGGTGCAGAAAAGTTTCTTGATATTAAGTGCAGAAATGCAGATATTTCTCCAAATGCAGTGGTAATTGTTGCAACTGTAAAGGCACTTAAATACCATGGCGGTATGGATAAAAATAATTTAAAGGACGAGAATATCGAGGCATTAAAAATTGGCCTTTCAAACCTTGAAAAGCATATTGAAAATATAAAACAAGTCTATAATCTTCCTGCTGTTGTGGCGGTCAACAAGTTTTACACTGACACGCAGGCGGAGATAGATGAAATAATAAAGTATTGTAAATCTCTTGGCACAAATGCAGTTGTTGCAGATGTTTGGGCAAAGGGTGGAGATGGAGCAATAGATCTTGCACAAGCAGTTATTGCAGAGTGCGAAAAAGAAAAGAGCCAAATGACCTTTGCATATGAGATTAATCAGACGATTGAGCAAAAGATAATAAGCTTAGCTTCAAAAATCTATGGAGCGTCAAATGTTGAAATAACTACCAAAGCCGCTAAAATGATAAAGGAAATTGAATCAAATGGATATGGCAACCTGCCTATATGTATCGCAAAAACGCAGTATTCTTTATCAGACGATCCAACACTTCGCAACAGACCAAGCGGATTTAAAATAACAGTAAGAGGAGCAAGGGTAAGTGCCGGAGCGGGTTTTATCGTTATTTTAACAGGAGATATAATGACAATGCCAGGGCTTCCGAAAGTCCCAAGTGCAGAAAAAATAGAAGTAGACCAAGATGGCTTAATAAGTGGATTATTTTAAAAAAGAGGAGTACCAATCGGTACTCCTCTTTCAAATATATATTTGAAAATAGTAAAAATAATCCTTGCGAATCGATGTCTTGTTCGGCACAGATGCACAAGGCTATTGTATTGCTTTTCGTGTAGAATGTCGGCTTAGATTATTGTCATTTAAGCATTTTTTCTAAATTGCTGGACTCAAATGCCTTAAAGAGTAAAAATCCAAAAATATAGCACACGACAATTTCACCGAGTCCGACCTCAAGTGCAGAAATCCAAAAAACTGTCCACCTTGTTCCCTTTGCTGAAAAAGAAGCTATCTCTGCTCCAATAATTAGGGCATTAAAAATAACTGGCATAAGAGGAGCAAGCACAGGAAAGCCTTTGATTTTAACATTTCTGACTGCTCTGCTGCAAAGTGCAGCAAGAAGGGTTGCCAAAGTGCCACAAACAATATCGACAATCCCAAAAGGACTTCCGAGATTTCCCAAAAAGCAACCAATGGCAAGACCAGGAATAGCAGCAGGGGTGAAAATTGGCAAAATTGTAAGAGCCTCCGAAAATCTGAACTGAACAGCACCATAGGAAAGCATTAACAGCCCAGAAAGATAAGTAAGCCCTGCATAAAGGGCGGCAATGATACCGCTTTGAACAATAAAATAAGTGTGTTTGCTAATATTTTTCATTATTTTTCCTCCATAGTTTTGTTTAATGTCAGGATGGTTTCGAACTGACACTGGCAAGTTTAACATTTATGATGTCAAAAATCAAGGTAAATCAGATTTTACATTTAAAATGATTTAGCCAAAGTATTATGATTATTTTGATTATGGTATTGTAATGAAAAACCATGAGTATAAAATATAATTTTTGCAAATAATAATTCTGCAACGCTAATATTAAGGAGGGGTTTTTATGCAGGAAAATCAGAATAGGGAAGTTGAATTTTTAAATAAAATCTATGAAAATGCTCAAATGGGTGGCGAGTCTATTGGGTATTTAACAGGAAAAATAGGCGATGAAGGGATGCTTTCAGACCTTCAAATGCAGCATAAACAATACACCGAGCTTTCAAGTAAGGCATCAGAAAAGCTTGCAAAGTTAAGTGAAATTCCCAAAAGTTCAAGTCCAATGACGCAGGCTGGCATTTGGTCTGGAGTACAGCTTAACACGCTGGTAGACAAAAGCAATGACCATATTGCAGAAATGATGATTCAAGGTAGCATGATGGGAGTCGTTGATATGTCCAGAACGCTTAAGCAATATTCGGATATATCTCAAAGCACAAAAAAGCTTGGCGAAGAGTTGGTTAAGCTTGAAGAAAACAATGTTCAAAGGATGAAAGAATATTTAGGTAAATAAATTAAGATGTTAAAGTAGAATTTAAGTTGTTTAATTATTATGTTTAGTGATTAAACCATGATTTATGATAATATAAAAAAGCAGAGCGGAATTAAAGCCGCTCTGCTTTTTAAATGGATAATTAAATGTTATAAAGAAGTTGAGTATATGATGGATATGGCCAGTAGCTTTGAGCTGTGATTGTTTCAAGCTCATCAACAACTGCACGCATTTCCTGCATCTCAACAAAAACGGTATCTTTATAGTAAAGAGCCTTTTCTTTAACATCTGAATCTTCATCAACGCTCAAAATAGCGGATTCAAGAGCAGAGCATCTCTTGTAAAGATTATCGCTAAGAGCAGAAATCTTTTTAATAAGGCTAAGCTCAAGCTCGCAGGTAATGCCGCTAATGACAGCCTTTTTGTTAACAGCAGTAATCGAAAGGTCTTTCATATATGCACAAACAGCTGAAAAAATATCTTTCTTAACCATTTCAATCATTGTAAGAGCTTCAATGTGAATTATCTTGCAATAGTTGTCCATAAGAATTTCATATCTTGAATTAAGCTCTTCTTCGGTATAAATTTTATGCCGAGCAAAAAGGTCAATATTTTTCTTTTCGATATAATATGGTAAAGCTTCAGGTGTTGTGTGAAGATTGAGAAGACCTCGTCTTTCTGCCTCAACAACCCATTCGTCAGAATAATTGTTGCCGTTAAAAATTATTCTGCTGTGGTCAACAAAAGTATTTTTAATAAGCTGATGGAGTTCTGCATCGAAATCTTTTGCGTTTTCAAGTATATCGGCAAAAGATGCAAGCTCGTCAGCAATCATTGTGTTAAGAATTGTATTTGGACACGCAATAGATGATGTTGAACCAAGCATTCTAAATTCAAACTTATTACCTGTAAATGCAAATGGTGATGTGCGGTTGCGGTCTGTTGTGTCCTTTGCAAATCTTGGAATACCAGCAATGCCAGACTTCATAATCTGCTTGTCTTTTTGAATATAAACCTCATCGTTAACGATGGCATTAATTATAGAGTCAAGCTCATCTCCAAGAAACATAGATACAATAGCAGGAGGGGCTTCGTTTGCACCAAGGCGGTGGTCGTTGCCTGCACCTGTAACAGAAACACGAAGCAAGTCTTGGTATTCATCAACAGCCTTAACAACGGCAGCGAGGAACAAAAGGAACTGTGAGTTTTCCTGTGGTGATTCACCTGGGTCAAAAAGATTAATTCCAGTGTCGGTGCTTAGTGACCAGTTGTTGTGCTTACCACTACCATTTACGCCTGCAAATGGTTTTTCGTGAAGAAGGCAAGTAAGACCATGCTGTGCAGCAACCTTTTTCATAACCTCCATAGTAAGCTGGTTGTGGTCAGTTGCAGAGTTTGTGCCAGAAAATATTGGGGCAAGCTCATGCTGTGCAGGTGCAACTTCATTATGCTCAGTTTTTGCAAGAATGCCAAGCTTCCAAAGCTCAATATCAAGGTCTTTCATAAATGCTTTAACGCGAGGCTTAAGACTGCCAAAGTAGTGGTCTTCCATCTCCTGACCTTTTGGTGGCTTTGATCCAAACAGTGTTCTGCCACATATAATAAGGTCTTCGCGTTTATTATAAAGTTCTTTATCAATCAAAAAATATTCTTGCTCTGCACCAACTGTTGTGTTTGCATGGGTAGCATTTGTTGGGTTGCCAAAAAGATTGATAATACGCATTGCGTGCTTGTCAATTGCATGAATTGAGCGAAGCAGAGGAGTCTTTTTATCAAGAATCTGACCGCCGTATGAGCAAAAGACTGTAGGGATACAAAGCGTATCATTTTTTATGAACGCATAAGAGGTCGGATCCCATGCTGTATAACCTCTGGCTTCAAAAGTTACACGAAGTCCACCAGAAGGAAAACTTGAGGCATCTGGCTCACCTTTAATTAGTTCTTTGCCTGAAAATTCCATAATTATATTTCCATCAGAAGTAGGAGAGATGAAACTGTCGTGCTTTTCTGCAGTGATTCCTGTCATGGGTTGGAACCAATGAGTATAGTGGGTAACACCTTTTTCAACAGCCCAGTCCTTCATTGCACTTGCAACGACGCTTGCAACCTTTTTATCCAAAGTTGCACCTTCATCAATAACTCTTCTGAGAGCTTCGTAAGTTTCATGTTGCAATCTTTCTTTCATAACATCGTCATTAAAGACCATGCTGCCAAAAATTTCAGGCACATTAAGAGGAAGATTAGTATCCATAATTTTTTGCCTCCTTAAATTCTACTATTCAAATATACTAACATATTTTGACATTGGTTTAAACAATAGTTTTATAAAAAACAAGGCACTGCGGGTGTAAACCCACAGCGCCTTTGCTGTATACAAAAATTATAAAGCGTTAATCTGTATTTGTCAAGCAAATTTAGATAATGTAAAATATGAAATATTTTACATTAATAATTGCAAAACATCTTGATTTTAGTATTAATTATAGAGATAAATAAAAAAATATGAATTTTTACATAAATTAAATGTCAAAATATATTGACATTTAATTTAGGCAGTTATAAAATATTCATCAATTAGCAATGAAAAATAAGTAAAAGTCTATATAAAAAGCAATAATTTATTATAAGCCATTTTTCAGTTTATTAATACTATATATTAATTGGATTAATTTTTTAAAACAAACATTAAGAAAAATATATAACACACAGAATATAATAAAATGCTGGTTTTGACAAAATATATTAAGTGAGGAGATGTTTTATATGAAGATAGATGCAACAAATATTAATTATAACTTGTTGAATGAGCAAATTAAAAATGCAATCGACAGCAAAATAATCATAGAAAACTGTGAAGGACAGAGAAATATCGCAAAATTCTCAAAAGAAAAGGAAATCGAAATTTATGGAACAACGGGAAACGCACTTGGCTCATTTATGGAAAGCGGAAGCATCGAAGTCTTTGGAGATGTTCAGGATGTAGTTGGAGAAAACATGAAGGATGGCAAGATAATTGTTCATGGAAGTGCCGGGAGTTCATGCGGATATGCCATGAAAGGGGGAGCAATTTATATAGAAAACAATGCAGGATATAGGACAGGAATGTATATGAAGGAATATAAGAACAACGAGTCTGTGATTATAATAGGTAATGACACTGGGAGTTATCTTGGCGAAAAAATGGAAAGCGGAACCATCGTTGTCTTAGGGTTAAATACTATTCGAAAAATTCCGGTGGGCAGATATTGTGCAACAGGTATGAATGGTGGTAGAATATTCTTAAGGTGTGATGAAATCTCGGATGAGTTTTCAGAAACATTTTTTGGCACCAAAGCAACCCAATCTAATCTTGCAGAAATTCGGCCCTATCTTAATGAGTTTTGCAAGCTGTTTGATGTAAGCTTAGATTTTGTTATGTCAAAGGATTTTTATTTGCTTGAGGCAAGTATGCACACACATTAGTTTTGGCAGGGCAGGGTTAATTAAAATAATTATAGGCAGGTGAGATTATGGAAAAAGTTCTTGTAGTATCAAGCTCAAAGAAAGTGAGCAGTATGATTTGCGAATTACTTAACGAGGAAAGTTCGCACAGCCCTGTTTGCGCTGAAACATCTGTAGAAGCAAGCCGAATGGCAGGCGAGAAGGAATACGAACTAATCATAATCAATTCACCGCTTGGAAATGAGCTTGGAGATGAGATTGCAAAGTCACTTGCAAAGTCATCAACAGCACAGATAATGCTTATAGTCAACGAGAATATTGAAGAAAAAATGCAAAACAGAGTTGAGGGTTGTGGCATATTTGTGCTAAAAAAGCCGATAAGTCGAATACTGTTTGTGCAGATTTTAAAGCTTGCAGGTACAGTTGCTCAGAGGCTTGAAAAGCTTAAGAATGAGAACAAAGTTTTAAAGGCAAATATTGATGAAATAAGGTTGGTGGACAGGGCAAAGTGTGTGCTTATCCAATGTCTTAAATTTGATGAAAAGCAAGCCCATAGATACATAGAAAAGCAAGCCATGGATTTAAGACGCACAAAAAAAGAAGTAGCACAGAATATACTTAACACCTATGAAACTTAAGAAACAGCAAGTGCGGCAATGCACAAAAATCACAGTGATTCACTTCTCGGAATTTTAAAGAGTTTTTAAAATATAAGGTTCTGGATTAATAATAAATTCATTGATTATATAAAAAATTACATAGAAAATGCTAAAATATAATGCAAGGAAATCACAAAGAAGATTGTGGCATTTCCCTTGCATTATTTCTTTTGCCTTTATTTACAATGTTTTAATAATTGTATTAAAGCTAAATAATTCACACAAATAAAAATAAAAATGCTTTCAAAATAATAATTTATTATATGTTTGTATTTTGCTTGAAATAATAACGAAGTTAGGGTAAAATAAAGATGAGATAAAATTAAGCAAATCTCTTAAATTATTTTGCATTTTTTAATATTTACAGGAGTGATTTTTGTTGAGCATACGCATAAACACCAGTTATCTTGATAGTTTTATTGATGCAAAGAGCATTCATGCAATGCAGGATGAGGTAACAAAAGCTCACAATCTTTTGCATACGGGAACGGGTGAGGGTAGTGAATATATCGGTTGGCTAACATTGCCCACAGACTATGATAAAGATGAGTTTTCACGAATAAAAAAGACAGCACAAAAGATTAAAGAGTCATGCGATTTGCTCATAGTTATAGGAATCGGAGGTTCATATCTTGGTGCCAGAGCGGCAATAGAATTTATAAAATCACAAAACTATAATGCTCTTAAAAAAGACACGCCAGACATATTCTTTGCAGGCAACACAATCAGCCCATCAGCACTTAACGAGCTTATAAGTATTTGCGATGGCAGGGATTTCTGTATAAATGTAATTTCAAAATCAGGAACAACAACAGAGCCTGCAATTGCATTCCGCGTTTTTCGAGAAATGCTTGAGAAGAAATATGGCAAACAGCAGGCTGCCGAGAGGATTTTTGTCACAACAGACAAGTCAAGAGGAACACTAAAGGCATTGGCAGACGCAGAGGGCTTTGAAAGCTTTGTGGTGCCAGATGATGTCGGAGGAAGGTATTCTGTTCTCACAGCAGTGGGACTTTTGCCAATAGCTGTTGCAGGCATTGATATTGACTCTCTTATGCAGGGTGCAAGAGATGCACAAAATGAACTTGCAGAAACAGACATTAAAAAAAATAATTGCTATAAATACGCAGCAATCCGTAATATACTTTATAGAAATGGTAAAGTTGTTGAACTTATGGTAAGCTATGAGCCATCATACTCCATGATGAATGAATGGTTTAAACAGCTCTTTGGAGAGAGTGAGGGCAAGGATGGCAAGGGGATTTTCCCAGCATCTGCAATATTTTCAACAGACCTTCATTCGCTTGGGCAGTATATACAGGATGGAGAGCGTAAAATATTTGAAACAGTAGTCACCTTTAACAAGCCAAAGAATGATTATGTCATCGGCGTTGACGAGGCAAACACAGATGGTCTTAATTTTCTTGCGGGGAAAAAGCTATCTTTTGTTAACAACAAAGCATTTGAGGGAACAATTCTTGCACATAATGATGGAGGAGTTCCAAATATTGTTCTTGAAGTTGAACAGATGACAGAATATGAACTTGGATATCTCATATACTTTCTTGAAAAAGCTTGTGCAATTTCGGGCTATATACTTGGAGTAAATCCGTTTAACCAGCCGGGTGTTGAAAGTTACAAAAAAAACATGTTTGCACTTCTGGGAAAATCAGGATATGAACAGCAAAAACTTGAGCTTGAAAAAAGACTAAAGCAGTAAAAATATTCGCATATTACCGCATTTCTTGCGGAATTAAAATATAGAAATCACAGGGGGAGATTATTATGGTATCTCTTATAATTGGCCATAAAGGAACAGGAAAAACAAAGCATCTCATCGAAGAGGTTAATAAGGCGGTTGGAGTATCAAACGGAAATGTTATTTGCATTGAAAAGAAAACGAAGTTAACTTTTGATGTAACTTCTCGTGCGCGTCTTGTTTCAACAGAGTCATTTGGAGTAAAGGGTTTTGACGCATACTATGGATTTGTTAGTGGCATTTGTGCAGGGGATAACGACATCACAGATATTTTAGCAGATGCAACACTCAAAATAGGTGGAGACGACTTTAATGCACTTGCAGAATTTCTTGAGAAGGTAAGTCTTCTTGCAAACGCAACAGAAACCAAATTCACATTCACAATTTCGGCAGATGAATCAGAGCTGCCAGCACAGATTTTTGATTTTTGCCAAAAAATCTAATTATTTGAATACATAATTCGGTGGGAGCACTGCCCCCACCGAAAATTTATGACTTTTTCAAATTTTTATTGACAAAGATGCGTGTGGGCTATATAATATCTTGTGCGTATGTTATCAATTGTATGCTTGATGAGGTGTGGTATGTTTATTGTAAATCTTGAACAGATTTTCAACAATGAGGGGTCTCAGCTCCCAATTGAGCATAAGTTTGATATGTCTGACTATGAAGTCGGTGGGGTTAAACCTATTGTGTCATCAATATTGGTAACTGGTATCGTGAAAAAAAGCACTGGCATTGTAAGTGTCTGTGCAAAGGCAGAGTTTGAATATTCAAACGGTTGTGACCGATGTGCAACACCGGTTACTCGCAAGTACATAGTTCCAGTCAATCACACTCTGGTAACAGAGCTTAATGACGAAAGTAACGATAACTTTACCGTTATCCCGTCAATGCGACTTGACTTGGACGAGCTTGTAACTGAGGATATTTTGCTTTTTCTGCCATCAAAATTTTTATGCAAAGATGATTGCAAAGGGATTTGCGCCATCTGCGGTAAAAACTTTAATGAGGGTTCCTGTAGCTGTGAAAAACCGATTGACCCTCGTCTTGAGGTTCTTAAACAGCTTTTGGATAAATAAGAGTATAATTTTTTTCAGAATGATTAGGGAGGTGCTGACATGGCGGTACCAAAGAGAAGAGTTTCGAAAGCAAGGCGTGATAAGAGGCGTTCCAGTGTTTGGAAAATTTCTGCACCTGCGCTTGTTAAATGTCCTCAGTGTGGGGAATATAAAAGAACACACAGGGTTTGCTCCGCTTGCGGATTTTATAACGGCAAGCAGGTTATTAAAAAGGACATATAACTGTGTTCTAACCGAAGTTAGAGGTGGAGAAGGAATCCCTTCCCCGCCTTTTAATCGTTATACGGGGGTGCTTTGTCTTGTCAGTAGTAATTAAGAATGTTCAAAAAAAATCGCTATGCGATAGGCATGGCATTGCTGCGGGACACACTTTGTTAAGTATAAATAACCACGAGATCAACGATATTCTTGACTATCAATTTTATTCTTGTGACAATAAGCTTGAAATAAAGCTTGAAAATGAAAAGGGTAAAAACTATAAAATCAAGTTTAGAAAAAAAGACGATTATGACGATATAGGCCTTGATTTTGAAACCTATTTAATCGACAAAAAGCATTCATGCAGAAATAATTGCGTTTTTTGTTTTGTGGACCAGCTTCCAAAAGGGATGCGTGATAGTCTGTATTTCAAAGATGATGATGAACGATTATCATTTTTTTTCGGGAACTATGTAACTCTCACAAATCTCTCTCAGCACGATGTTGAGCGTATAATGGAAATGCATATAAGTCCAGTAAATATCTCGGTGCATACCATGAATCCCGAACTCAGAGTAAGGATGATGAAGAACAAAAACGCAGGTGAATCTCTAAAAATCATAAAACAGCTTGCAGAAGCAGGAATAGAGCTTAATACGCAGCTTGTTTTATGCCCAGGTATAAACGATGGTGAAGAGCTAAAGTTTAGCTTAAATGAGCTTGCAAAGCTTTATCCGAGCGTAAATACTATTGCGGCAGTTCCGCTTGGAGTCACAAAGCACAGAGAAGAGCTTGAAAAGCTGGAAACATATACAAGTGAAACAGCTGGACAAACGATAGATATAATTGAAGAGTTTTCAAATATTTTTTTTGAAAAGCATGGAACAAGGCTTGCCTATGCAGCCGATGAATTTTATATTCAGGCAGGAAGAGAGATGCCACCATATGAATTTTATGAAGAGTTTACCCAGCTTGAAAATGGAGTTGGAATGTGGGCGCTTTTAAAGCAAGAATTTTATGACTGCCTAAGTGATGAGCAATTTAAATCCCCGCAGCGACCGATAAAAGTTACAATGGCAACGGGAACAGCAGCATATCCGCTGATTAATGAATTTGCAAATAAACTTCAGGATGAGTTTAACAACCTTACAATAGATGCTTGTGAAATAAAGAACAACTTTTTTGGACACACTGTTACTGTTGCAGGGCTTTTAACAGGACAGGATCTTGTGAATCAGCTTAAAGGCAAAGAGCTTGGAGATGCACTGGCAATTCCAGCTTCAATGCTAAAAGGCACATATCCGCAAGATGACTGTGCTGACAATATATTTTTAGATGATATGACACTTGAGCAAGCCGAGGAACAGCTTGAAATTAGGATAATACCACTTGGCAATGATGGCTCGGAAATAGTAACAAAACTTTTGGAGGTGGGAGAATGGCAAGACCAGTAATCGCAGTTGTTGGAAGACCGAATGTCGGAAAATCAACCCTGTTTAATAAGCTTGTGGGTCAAAGACTTTCGATAGTCGATGATACTCCAGGCGTAACAAGAGATAGAATATATGGCGACTGTGAATGGCTTGGACACAATCTGCTCCTTGTCGATACAGGCGGTATAGAGCCATATTCAGATGACATACTTCTGTCGCAAATGAGAAGGCAAGCACAGCTTGCAATAGATAGCGCCGATGTCATTATTTTTGTAACAGATATAAGAACAGGCATAGTGGCAACTGACAGTGAGGTTGCAACAATGCTTCAAAAAAGCGGAAAGCCAATTGTGCTTTGCGTCAATAAGTGTGACTCGGTTGGTGAACCCCCAGCAGAATTTTATGAATTCTACAATCTGGGGCTTGGTGATCCAATAGCTGTATCAGCAGCTCATGGGCATGGAACAGGTGATTTGCTCGATGCAGTTCTTGAGCTTCTTCCAGCTTTTGATTCCTGTGACGATGAAGATGATACAATTAAAGTTGCAATAATTGGCAAACCGAATGTTGGAAAATCTTCACTTGTCAACAAAATATCGGGAGAAGAGCGTGCAATCGTTTCCGACATTGCAGGCACAACAAGAGATGCAACAGACACCTATGTTGAAAATGAATTTGGAAAGTTTGTATTGATTGATACGGCGGGACTTCGCCGAAAGAGCAGGGTTGACGATGCAATCGAAAAATACAGTATAATTAGAGCCAGAATGGCTGTCGAAAGAGCATCTGTATGTGTAATTATGATAGATGCGATAGAGGGATTTACAGAGCAGGACTCAAAGGTTGCGGGAATAGCACATGAGCAAGGTAAGGCTTGTGTTATTGTTGTCAACAAGTGGGACGCACTTGAAAAAGATACAAAGACAATGACTACTTACAGAAAAAAGCTTATGAATGATTTTGCTTTCATGTCATATGCCCCAATCATTTTTATATCTGCAAAAACAGGGCAGAGGATAGATAAGCTTTTTGAGCTAATAAAATTTGTAGATGACCAAAATGCAATGAGAATATCAACGGGAAAGCTCAACGATGTTTTGGCTGCCGCAACAGCAAGAGTTCAACCGCCAACGGACAAGGGCAAGCGACTAAAGATTTATTATATGACACAAGCGTCAACTCGTCCGCCAACATTTGTTTGTTTTGTAAACAAAAAGGAGCTTTTTCATTACAGTTATCAGAGATATATTGATAATCAGATAAGAGAAGTGTTTGGTCTTGAAGGAACTCCAACAAGATTTGTAATAAGAGAACGAGAAGAAAAGTAAAAAACTAAAGTCCGACAAATGGTACAGCAAAGAAGCTGTGCCATTTTTTTATAAACATTTGCTTGCTAAAATGGGCAAATATGGTAATATATTTATGATACACTTTGAAAAGAGGAATTAAAATGACAGATTTACAGGCTATTAATGAAAGATCTTCTCGAAGAACATATCTTGTGATACCTATTGAGTCAGAAAAACTTTTAACTCTGCAAAAACTAATATCAGAAATTAACCGAGAGTCACAATTGACAATTGAGATTATAGAGAATGCGGGAAAGGTTTTTAGTTCGCTAACTAAAACCTACGGTATGTTTAATGGCGTAAATACAATAATATCTCTTAAAGGAGAAAAATCAGACGAGCATCTCAAAGAAAAAACAGGTTACTATGGCGAAAAAATTGTTTTGGAAGCAACCAAGCTGGGTCTTGGCACTTGCTTTGTTGGAGCAACCTTTGACAAAAAAAGTCCTGAGCTTAACCTAAAGGATAACGAGGAGCTTATTTGTGTAATCACTATCGGAAATGTACCTAATGGAAGAAATATTTTTGAAAATATAATGTATAAAATAATGCATGAAAAAACAAAGAGCATAGGGGAACTAATTAGTTGTGATGTGCAGTTGCCTGACTGGATAAGAGATGGAATAATTGCAGTTCAAAAAGCACCATCAGCGCTTAACTTTCAAAAAGTAAAATTCTCGTTTGAACGAGGAGAGCTAAGAGCGTATGTCATGAATGAGTCTTTATTCAATCTGGTTGACTTAGGAATTGCAAAATTACATTTTGAGATTGCAGCAGGTGGCAAGTTTAGCATTGGAAATTACGCAATTTTCACAAAATAAAAATATATAGTATGGCACCCGAGTTTTGAACCGCCCAAGTTTGTACTGTCTGTACAAACTTGGGCGGTTCAATTTAGTTATAAAACTTTAATACTTTCACCAAGCTCAAATGAATAAAGAAGAGCTTCCTTAACCTTGAGTCCAGTGCATTCATTTAGTGCAAAAGAATAAATTTTAAGCTGTGATTTGTACCTTTCTGCAAGGACATCAAGGCTCTTTACGCTGTCTGTTTTGTAGTCAAGAATAACAAGCTCGCCATCTTCAACAAACGCACAGTCAGCAATTCCTTGTACAAGAACTTGTTCGTTTGCGAACTTATTTCCAAGTGCATCATCAAAAGAGATAATTGGCATATTAACTGCAAACTTTTTTTCTCTCATAACATTCTTGCTTTCAAAAATTCGCATTGCAAGAGGGGAGTGAAAGAAAAAGTCAACCTTTTTAATATCAATTGCATCGGCTTCCTCTTTTGTTAAAAAATCTTGTTCCAAAAGTCTGCAAAGCTCTGATTTTGAGTTTTGCGAAGCTTTTTCATAGTCTGAAAACTGCATAAATTTGTGAAGTGCAGTTCCACGCTGTGCAGGTGTAAGCCCACTTTTATTCATAAATGCAGGTCTTGATGAGGCAAAATACTCGGTGTCAAGCACACCGTCACCATGCTGTGATGCGGTCCTTTTTGCTGTAACAGTTTGCAGGTCAGCAAATGGATATTTATATTCTGCACGCTCAATAATTTCAGAAAGCATTTCGCTATTAAAAGTGCTGGTAAATGCTTTCTTTTTCTCTTCCTCCTGCGCTTTGTTAGATGCAAAAATAATGTCAAGTTTAAAGTCGGCAGGCAAGGTGGAAACTTCAACATCAGGTATAAGCTGTCGAAGCTTTGTAGCGTCTGGGTGCCTGAGTGCAGCATAAAGAATCCATTCAGCAAAGCTTAGGCTTTTTTGAACTGCAAAGGCTGGAATGGTTTCGTTATTAATAATATTTGAGCTTAATGACTCAATTTTTCCCTGTGTATTTTCAAGAGATAAAACAGCAATAAGCTTTTCCTTAGCTCTGGTCATTGCAACATAAAGAACACGCATCTCTTCTGAAATCTCATCGTGTTCAACCGCAAGTTTTGAAGCTGTGTGCATAGCGGTTGGAAACTCATTCATTTTCTGTGTGTCACGACGGGTAAAACCAACGCCAAGTTTTGAGTGTAAAATCATGTTATTTTTAAGTGAGTCTTTGTTGAATTTTCCAGAGCAGTTGGCAATAATGCAAACGGGAAATTCGAGTCCTTTGCTTTTGTGAATGCTCATAATACGAACAACATTTGCGTTTGGCGAAATAGTTCCCGCACTGGCAAGTTCAATATCCTTTTCCTCAAGTTTATCAATGTAGCGTATAAATGCAGAAAGACCATTTGCTTGATTTGAATCAAAGTTATCGGCATATTGAAGCAAAAGGTTAAGGTTTGCGTGCCTACTTTCACCGTTTTGCATTGAAAGTGCAAGGCAGAGATAGTCAGTCTGCTCATACACCTTTCTGATAAGCTCTGAAACTGGCAGTGCGGCAGAGAATCTACGAAGAATTTCAATTTGAGATAAAAATTGCTTGCACTGTTCATTACCACTTTTAGCACAAATAACAATGCAGTTATAAAGTGGTACATTTCTGTCGGCAAGCCGTAGCTTTGCAATGTCGTCAGGAGAAAAGGCAAAGACCGGTGACATCAAAACGGAAAGCAGCGGAACATCGCTTACAGGGTTGTCAATTACTCTCAAAAGCGAAAGCATAACCCTTATCTCATAAGTGGAAAAAAAGCCACCAGAGCTTTCGGTATAGGCTGGAATGCCATTATTTAAAAGCTCTCTTGCATAAAGCTCACTGCGACCCTTTGTGCTTCGCAATAAAATGCAAAAGTCACCGTATGTAGCGGGTCTTTCTTCGCCATTTTTACCTTTTACTTTAAAGCCGTTTGCAAGCATATCAGAAATAATATTTGCAACATATCTTGCTTCAATTTCTGTGCTTTTTTCGCCTGTTTCTTTTTTGGTGCTAATATCAAGAATATGAAGCTCGGCATCTGCACTTTCGTGTTGTACAAAATCAGCTCCAAATTTAAGCTTTTCGGTTTCATCATAATAAACTTCACCAACTTCTTTGCTCATGAGCTGAGAAAAGATGAAGTTAACCATGCCAACAACGCCTTGTCTGCTACGAAAATTCCGATCAAGATTAATAACAGAAGGATAGTTGTTGTCCTTATATATCTGAAACTTATCACGCTTTTCAATAAAAATCTCAGGCATTGCTTGCCTAAACCTATAGATGCTCTGTTTAACATCTCCAACCATAAACAGATTATTACCGTCATTTGATATTGACGAAAAAAGCATATCCTGTGCCATGTTTGTGTCCTGATATTCGTCAAGCAAAATTTCAACATACCTTTGCGAAAGTTCCTTGGCAAGTGGCGTTTTTTGAGGCTTGCCATTAATTTCGGTGACGAGAAGTTCAATGGCAAGATGAGTAATGTCAGAAAAGTCAAATGTATTTTTATCCTTCTTCTTTTCGCTGAATCTTTGCTCAAAAAGATTAACAGCTTCAAAGAGTTTGGAAACTATAGGAGAAAGATATAAAAGGTCATCAGCAAATTCCTGTGAGTTACAGCACATTATATGCGGTAACTTTTTACCTATAATATCTTTTACAACGCTTCTTTTGGAGGCGACTGACATTTTAACGGGGCTTTCATACCCTCTTGGCAAAGTCCCAATTCTTATAAAGTCAAATCCTATAATACCCTCATAAACACTGTCCCAATCATTATTCAAAGCGTGATTTTTAAGAGCTTTAACTTGGTTAATATCGGATGAAAACGAGTCATTATATTTTTCAAGCACCGTTTCATCAGCCTGCATAATTTCAAAAGAGTTTTCTAAAAGAGTTTCACAATATTCAAGCGCATTGATGATATAGCTGAATATAATTGACCCCCAACTACTCATTGCTAAATTATCTGTTGCACAGTATGCAGACTCGGCACTTTCAAGCCATTTGTGTGGAAAGGCATATGCCTGTGAGTAGTTAAAAAGCCTGATGATACATTTTGCAAGCTCGGCATCATCGCGGCCACGAAATAGAAGTTCCACAAGTTCTTTAAACTCTGTGCTGTCCTGCACATAAAGCTCTTCAATAATTTCGTTTGCTGCCTCATCTGCAAGCAGTTTTCGTTGACTATCGTCAATTATATTAAAGTCAGGATTGATAGAGAGCTTGTTGAAATTTTCACGCACAAGGTCATTACAAAAGCTGTCAATAGTGCAAATGCTGGCGTTTGGCAAAAGCATTTGCTGTCTTAAAAGATGTGTATTTGTTGGGTCACTTTTAAGCTTTTGAGAAAGTGCAACTCCAATTCTTTCACGCATTTCAGAGGTCGCGGCACGAGTAAATGTAACGATAAGTAACTTGTCAGCATCGCAAGGGTTTGATGTGTCAGTAAGCCTTTTGACTACCCTTTCAACAAGAACAGCAGTCTTGCCAGAGCCAGCAGCGGCAGAAACAAGCACAGTGCCTCCAAGTGACTCAATGGCATTTCTTTGGTCATTAGTCCATTGTCTGCTCATCGTCATCGCCTCCACTCAGAAGATTTAAAGCATCGTCGTGCTTAAGGTCATCAAGCTCATGTACTTTGTCAGCAGGCTCAATGCCACACACACTGATGTAGTCACAATAATCACAGGTATTTTTATAATTTTTCCCAACAGCTGGATAAGCGTCAATTTGTCCTTTGTGCAGTGCATTTGCCATCTCGCAAAGAATCTCATCAACATTTTCTTGGAGCTTTGTTAGCTTTTTAAAAGAAATAAGCGAACCACAAAGATTGCCTTTTTTGTCAAGGTAGACGGGCATAAAGCGTCCGCAAAGATTGTTTTCCATGGCATTCAGAACATCCATATTTTCAAGCAACATACCATTGCACTTGCCGTCCTTGATTTTCTTTTCGTTAATATCATCGTCACTGCTTTGCCTTGGAAGCTTGCTAACATTAAGCTTGGCGGGATAATATAAAATTCCACTTGGAACAATGTCGCCATAATATTCTTTACCATTCTGATAAACAGAAAAAAGATAAATAAGCATTTGCATATTAAGCCCAAAAAAAACATCCGAAAGCAAAAATTCCTTTATACCGGATTTGTAATCAACAACCCGAATGTATGATTTTTCATCTTTTTTAAATATGTCAACGCGGTCAATGCTTCCGATTATTTTAAGCTCACTGCCATCTGGAAGTTTCAGCGAATATGGCTTTATATCACCGTCGTTATTAATTTTTAGTTCAAAGTCAACAGGCTTAAACTGAGATGTTTTAAACTCTTCACTCATTCTTTCAAGCACATCGCAAAGAGTTGCACAGAGCCTGAAATAAAGGTACTCAAATCGCTTGCTTTTTTCGGCAAGTCCACCCATATTTTCTTCAAGATACTTAGTAAGTAATAGCTGGACTTCACTTTTTCTCTGCATTTTTGACATTGAGCAAAGCTGTTCTACTCCATATGTTTTAATGATATTTTCAAGAACATAGTGAATAACCGTTCCGCTCTCCATTGGGTTAAGCTCCGCAATTTTGCGTG
The DNA here is from genome assembly GCA_036654375.1 of Oscillospiraceae bacterium. GTDB lineage: Bacteria > Bacillota > Clostridia > Oscillospirales > Acutalibacteraceae > RZYX01. Next base: position 116,611 of record JAVVSD010000001.1, on the reverse strand, counting down.
GCTTTGCACGCACACCGTATCTGCAAAAATATTGAAAAGGGCATTCGTGATAATTTTCAATTTGAGATGCCGAAACATATAAATCATTGCCAAAAAGCTCAACAGCATTCTGTGAATTATCAAATTTGAAGGGTTCTTTATTGTTTACCTTTTCAAGTGAAAAAAATCTTTTACCATACGCTTTATTATCTTTTATAAATTTTTTAAGCGTTGCAGATGCTTCGCTGTCAGTGTTAAATAACTTTGCACACGCCTCGAATGCAGATTTTTCGCTTTCGATAAAATCAAGGGTATCAAGCTCATCCGTATTGACCATGCTACAGCAGGGAAAAATTTGCTCAAGCTGTGAAACAATAACAGAAGGGGACAGAACTTCACCAGATGGTGTGCATCGAGAATATGAAACAAATAGCTTGTCGGTTGCACTGCAGAGTGAATTATATGCAATAAAACGCTCTTCCGAAACCTTAAATTCGCTGGGCATTGAAACTTCAACACCAAGCTCAATAAGCTTTCTCCTGTCAGCATCGCTCAAAATTCCTTTGCCATCAGGGCTTTGTGGGAAAATGCCTTCGTTTGCACCAACAATAAATACTACTTTAGGAGAAGAAAGTCTTATTCTGTCTGCCGAACCAATTGTTATTTCGTCAATGCCCTGTGGAATTGAGCCAATGTCAAATACAGACAGAACACTGTCAAAAAGTTCTGCACAACGGGAAATACCAATATTGGTTTTGCTGATAGATGTAGCTATCTGGTCAAGTATTTCCATAAGCATTTCCCAAACTCGTTCCTGCTCAAGTGCAAGTGCAAGATTTCCGTTTTGTTCATATATAACAGCAAGATTTTTAAGGCTTTCACCCGCATCAATTTCACAAAGCAGGTCAAAAACGGCTCTTGCAATGCCTTCTCCGTTTGTATCTGTGCAGGATGACTTGAATTTTAACAGCGGGTTTACAGCTTCTCTTCTTATTTCATTTAGCTTTGCAAGTGACTGAGTGGATTTTTCGCTAACAGATGCTCGAAATCCGTCGGGGTGTTGGGTCCACTCACTTTTCCAGTCTTGAGCGCCGATTTTCCACATAAGTGCATAGTTTTCGGCAACTGAAATATCCTCGTCACAAATGCCAGCAAGCCCAGTTTTAAGATATCGCATAAGCCTGTCTGTAGAGAATCCTTTTGCAGCAATTTCAAAGGCACAGCGAACAAGCGTAATAAGTGGCTGCGAAGTTATAGGCTGTCTTTCATCTTCAAAAAAAGGTATGCCATATTTTTTAAATGAGCTTATAAGCTCGCGTTTATATAAATTCGAATCCCTTGCAATAACGGCAATTTCGCGACATCGTAACCCACTGTCACGCATGAGCCGTTTTGCATTTGAGGCCACAAAATCACATTCCTGTGCCATGCTTGAAGCACAGCAGAGAGTGATTTGTTCTGTGCTTGTTTCAAACACATCAAAGGCAGGGTTAAAAACATTTTGTTCAAGGTGTGTGAGGGGGTCATTATTATATCTAAGGGGATTATCAAGTGGAAGCTTAATTTCATTGGACACACGAACATTGTTTTCCTTTGCAATTGATAAGAGTTTTTTTGCAGTTTGGTTAACGCATGAAAAAAGATCTGTGCCATCGTCGCTTCCAAAAATATTATCAGTAGTGAGTGTAATATAAACATCGTCAGCTTGACACATGATTTGGTTTATAATCTCAAATTCTTGTGCAGTGAAACCTTTAAACGCATCAATGACAACGCATCTGTCTTTAAAATATTTGTGCGTTTTAAGCGCATCACATAGCCTTTCAAGCATATCAAGCTCATCAGTAAAGGACCTGTAAAGCAAAGCGTTGTAAGAAGACATGATAATTGAAAGCTCGCCAAGCTTTTGCTTAAGAGTACATTCCTCCAAGGCATCGGATACAAATTTCAAGTTTTCTGGAGTGATATTGCATTGCTTAAATTCTGTACAAATATGTAAAAGTTCATTTGCAAGGACGGTGCTTTGAACATATTTAGAATAAAAACCAAGCTTATCTTTTACCTCTTCAAGTGCAAGTGACATAAGAATGATTTTTCCTCCATCGTCAATGCTCTTTTTACAGCCGCCGCCAATTTGCGCAAATACACATTCCGCAAGGCGGCTAAAGCTTAAAATTTCAATATTCAAGGCGTCCTTTGCACCAAGCATAGAAAGCATAGAACGCTCGCTTTCAAAGGAGAATTGCTCAGGCACGATAAGAATCATGCCATCTTTTCCACTCTTAGCAAGCTGTGCAAGCTTGTTGCGAACAAAGCTTGTCTTTCCGCTTCCTGCACGGCCTGTAACAAAATAAAGCACCAAATCACCACCAATAATTAATACAAGCAAAAGTATAACATAAAGCCAACATTTTTTCGAGCCAAAAATGGGACAGCAAAATGCAAAAAAGAGGAAAACATTGAGCAATAAGCTTTTTGTTTTCCTCGTGAACTCGAATTTAAAATTTGTATAATCGCAACAACTGCTTTACATCATTAAGGGCTGAATTTGTTCACCGCCTAATGCTTTTTCAATGGTTTCTAAAGTCTTATCAAAAACAGCAACAATAGAGTTTGGTTTTTTAATGCAATTATCCTGTTGCATAGGTATGAAATACATATTTTTACAATTCATTAGGTGGCCAATATTTCGTGCAGCAGCACCGAGCGCATCATTTGTTGAAATGCCAATAACAACAGGACGGTTGTTGCGAAGATGTGCCTTCGCAGCCATGGTGACGGAAGTATCGGTAATACCGTTTGCAAGTTTTCCAAGTGTGTTTCCGGTACATGGAGCAATAACTAAAATATCGAGTAAAGCCTTTGGACCAATCGGTTCAGCATCAAAAATAGTGCTTATAATTTTTTTATTGCAGAGAGATTCAATTTCGCATATAAAGTCATTTGCTTTTCCAAATCTTGTATCTATACTAAAAGCGGCTTTAGACATAATCGGCACAACTTCGTACCCGCTTTCAAGCAACACAGATATCTGTGGAATAGCTTTAGAAAAGGTACAAAATGAGCCACATATTGCAAAGCCAACTGTGGCTTTTGTCATGTTATTTCCTCCTTGATAATATTTAAAATGGCATCAGCAATAATTTCTCCTGCTGTTTTTGGCGCAGCCTTTCCGGGAAGAGAACCTGCTTGGATTACTCGTAAGCCCAAAGTTTCGGCTTTTTCAAAATCAATTCCAAAAGGAGCGGAAGCAATTTCAATAATCAGGCAGTCCTTTTTAAGCGAACGCAGAATTTGCTCATCTAACACAAGTGCAGGAACAGTGTTGATGATAATATCGAGCTTAATGGATTTCTTGTCAAAATCGGCAAAGGTAACAGGTCTGCAACCCTCAATTTCAACAAATGCAAGATCTCCTAAGTTTCGTGCGACAACAGTAACATCAGCGCCAAGACCTTTAAGCATTCTTACAAGAACTCGAGATGTTCTTCCAAAACCTGTAACAGCAATTTTTGAACCATGGACGGTTATAGGAAGTTCTTCCATAATCAGCTTTATAACACCTTGTGCAGTTGGTACAGCGTTTTTTACAATCAATTCTTCCCTTTCAAAATAGTCAAATAATAAAAGATTATGTTCAAGAAATTGGCTCCGAAGGTTCTTGGATACCATTCCGCCAAAAACAAATTGTTTTGGCCTAAGCATCTTTAAAATTTCATCAAGCATAATTTCTTCCACAGAGTATGGGCAGTTAAGGCTTATTCCGTCACGGCTGGTTGGCAATGGCAGAACAATAGCATCAGAGTAGTTTATCGCTGCTTTCAAATTCGAATATTCAAAGCGAGGCACACTTACTTTTTTAAGAGTGTCAAATCCATAAGCATTGGCAATGAAGCCTCGTTCGTTAAGGCATTGTGTAGTATAAATCTGGCGAACATCTCCGCCAATTGTTAAGAATCTGTTAGGCTCTTTCATTATGTAAACCTCCGATATTCGATTTACATCATTCTATGAAGCAATATCTAAAAAGGTTATCACTCGATAAAATAAAAAAGAACGGGTAAAAGAATTTATTTTGATAAAACTGTTTATTTTTAGAGTAGTTTGCAATATAATATCAAGTGTGACTGTATTTTATAATGGAGGTAACATTTTGAACGCAATTGACAATTTATTAAAGCATATAAAAAGAATACACTTTATTGGTATCGGCGGTTCGGGTATGTGCCCACTTGCCGAGATTTTATTGAGTGAGGGTTATGAGATAACTGGCTCAGATAATAACACAGGTGATAATATAGATAAGCTTCGTTCACTTGGAGTAAAAATAACGATGGGGCAAAGTGAAGAAAATATCAAGGGCGCAGAGATGATAGTTTACACCGCGGCACTTCTTTCAGACAATGTGGAGCTTGTTGCAGCAAAAAGTTCTGGGATACCAACATTTGAGCGTTCAAAACTTTTTGGTGCAATAACAAGAATGTATAGTAATTGCATTGGAATTTGCGGAACACATGGAAAGACAACAGCAACTTCAATGCTGACCCAAATACTTTTGACGGCTGACCTTGATCCAACTGCTGTAATAGGTGGTAAGCTTCCTCTTATTGACAGCCATGGAAGAGCGGGCAAGACCGAAACAATGGTTTGTGAAGCCTGCGAATTTGTTGACACATTTCTTGATTTGTCGCCAGATGTTGCAGTAATACTCAATATTGACGCAGACCATCTTGACTACTTTAAAACAATAGACAATCTAATAGCCTCTTTCACAAAATTCTCAAACCTTGCAACAAGGCTTATAATTGCAAATGGGGATGACGAAAAAACACTTAAAGCTATTAAGGATATTAAGGATAAGCAGATAATAACTTTTGGTTTTGACGAAAAGAATGACTATTCAGCAAAGAACATAAGCTTCAATCGTGGTGCATTTCCACAATTTGATGTTTGCCATGGCGGAAAAATCTTAGGTAACATAAAGCTTAATGTGCCAGGGAAACATAATGTTCTCAATGCAATTGCCGCAATTGTCGCTGCAATTGATTCAGGTGCAGAATTTTCAAAAATTCAGCAGGCACTTTTAGATTTTAAAGGAGCGGGCAGAAGATTTGAAATTATTGGTGAATTCGACGGGGTTACAATTGCAGATGATTATGCTCACCACCCAGCAGAGCTAAAGGCAACACTGGGAGCAGCCATGGATATGGAATACGACGAAGTTTGGGCAGTTTTTCAGCCGTTTACATTTTCAAGGACATCTATGTTGCTTGAGGAATTTGCATCTGTTCTTCAAATACCTCAGCATACGGTGCTGACAGAAATCATGGGTTCAAGAGAGGTCAACATCTATGGGATTCAGACACAGCACATGGCAGACAAAATACCGGGAAGCGTCTGGTTCAAAACTTTTGAAGAAGTCGCAGACTATATAGTCGAAAACGCAAAGAGCGGTGACCTTGTCATAACTCTTGGATGCGGAGATATTTACAAGGCAGCTAAAATGATGGCAAAAAAATTCAAAAACAAATAAGATTAAAAATAAAAAAGCACTCGAAATACTCGGGTGCTTTTTTTATAGAAAATGATAAATTAACAATTAATAATAAATTCACACAAAAATGTGTTAAATATTGTATATTAATGGAAATAAATAAAAAAGGAAGAATCGATGAGTAATAAAATTAATGGCTTACGAATAACAAAAACTACAAATTTTGGGATACAGAGAAAAATAGTAGCCAATATGACTACAGAGTCATGGCAGGAAATTCCCCATGCCGTTTATACATATAGACCTGATGTTACAAATTTTATAAATGAATATTCAACACTTAATAGTGATGGAAAGCATCAAAATAAAATAACGATAAACACACTTATGCTTAAAGCAATAGTCGAGGGAATAAAGTCAGCACCTAATATAAATGGACATATTGATTATAAAAGAAGACTTGTCAGAGGTGAGATTAAGGTTTTTGAGGACATAAATATTTCCATGCCGTGGTTACTGCCAACAGGAGAGATGATGACAATTAACCTAAAAAACTTTGAAAATAAAACTCTTGATGAGATGACAGAATATATTGAAAATGTATCGCAAAAAATTAAAAAGACCAATCTTAATGAAGTTATGTTTGCTGTTTCTAAGGAGAACACATTAAAGGCATTGAAAAGTGGAAGGATAATCACAACACTTTTAAGGCTTATTGGCTCAAAAACAGGTAAACATAAGGTTGAAAATCTGTCTGGAAGAGAGAAGTCAGACTATTATAATATTCCGGAAAATAAAAGGCTAACAAAGTCTGACATTGAGCAGGGAACAATAACAATAACTAATGTTGGATCAATTTATAAGGAACAAAGAGGAGAGTTAAATCTTCTGGAAATAATACCACCTCAATTAGTTGCCATTGGTATTTCCGCTGCACAGGAGCAGCCTGGAATTGTTGTTGATAAAGATGGCAAAAAGCAAATAGAGGTACGAAAAATAATGCCTGTAGCGATAGCTTTTGACCACCGCGCACTCGATTTTGGAGATGTTATTCCGTTTATAAAAACGCTTGATAGCATTTTTGAAAATCCGCAGGTCATACATTCTTGGTAATAATATATTAAGTCAAACAACCTGATAAATTGACCGAAAATTAGGCAAATTTATCAGGTTGTTCATGAAAATAAAGCTTATTTTTTGTTTTCAATACTCCAATCACGATTAAGGCAAACATTGTAGTCATCAGGCAATGCCACATCAGTTTTTTTGGCGCGGGTGTCGGGCTGGCTGTTGGGCTGAGTAATATATGCACCTGTAATTGGCGGTTTATAAGCTTTACTGTGGTCAATATCTTTTTTCATTTTAAAACCTCCCAAAATATTATGTGCATATAAAAAATCAATATACTATTTCTAAAATTAAACTAATTTAATAAGCAAAATTATTTAAATAAAAGCAATTGAAAGGGCAGGGAAAATTTGATATAATATTTGTCTAATAAAGATATAATTGTGAATAAACATAAAATTTTTCTGGTTAATAGTCGTTTCTTTTATTTACAAGTACAGTTTTAAAAAAAATGTGTTATAATAGTAAAATATAAAAAACAGATCGCTTTATTTTAAATTATAATTTTATAAATAGTACAAGTTGACAGTGGAGGAAGAGATGAATAATAACGAAGCGCTATACGAAGTAAGGAATGTAAGGGACTTTAGGGACCTGATTAACCAAAGCGTTGAGCTTTTTGGTGATAACACTGCGTACTTACTTAAAAATCTTCAGGGCGAGTATTATAATGTCACATACAAAGAGTTGCAAGCCGACATAAGAGCATTGGGTACAGCGTTGTGGTCAATGGATCTTCATGGCAAAAAAATTGCTGTTATGGGAAAGAACTCATACCAGTGGTCTATTTCATATCTTGCAGTAACTTGTGGACTTGGCGTTATTGTTCCAATTGACAAAGAACTGCTTTTTTCAGACATTGACACTATTTTGTCCATTTCTGAAGCAAGTGTTTTATTGGTGGATAAAAAATCATATGACAAAATATTAGAACACAAAAGTGAACTCAGCCCCAATATTCAGATAATTATGTTTGATATTGACGAGGATGAAGGCGATGTCTTATCTTTCGATAAGCTTTTAAACAAAGGAAGAGCTTTGCTGGAGGAAGGACAAACTGAATATCTGAATGCAGAAATTAATCCTGATGAACTTGCATCTTTAATATTCACATCAGGCACAACGGGTCTTGCAAAGGGAGTTATGTTAAGCCAAAGCAACATTTGTTTTGTTGTAATGGCAACAGCGAGCGTGGTTAAGATTCTTCCAGAGGACAGGCTTTTATCAGTGCTTCCAATTCATCACACATATGAATGTACACTTGGATTTTTAATGCCTCTGTACTCTGGCTCAAGTATTGCTTTTTGCGAGGGGCTTATAAAGCTCATGAAAAATATGCAGGAGGTAGAGCCAACAGTTTTTGTAAGCGTTCCATTAATGTTTGAAAAAATTCACGCAAGAATAATGAAAACAGTAACGGAAAAACGCGGAGGAAAGTTTGCTCTTTCTTTAGGTAAGGCAATCAACAATGTTGGTAATGCACTTGGCGTAAGCCTTAATGAAAAGCTTTTTGGAGAAATTACAAAGAACTTTGGAGGTAAGGTAAGGCTGGGAATTGTCGGAGCAGCTGCTATAAGACCAGATGTTGCAGCCGATTTTAAGTCATTTGGAATTCCAATATATATTGGATATGGACTAACGGAATGTGCTCCTCTTGTTGCAGGAAATCACGATCAGCTGATAACAGCAGATACAGTTGGCAAGCCGCTTCCAAATGTTGAGCTAAAAATAATCAACCCTGATTCAAGCGGTGTTGGTGAAATATGTACAAGAAGTCCGGGCGTCATGCTTGGGTATTATAAGGATGAAAAGTCGACAAAAGAAGTTTTGGACGACGAAGGATGGTTTCATACCGGCGATTTAGGCTCACAGGACGAAGAGGGAATTGTTCGCATAATGGGACGAATTAAGAATGTTATCGTTACTAAAAACGGAAAAAATATTTATCCAGAAGAAGTGGAGTTTTATCTTAACAATAATCCGCTAATAGCAGAGGCGATGGTTGTTGGAAATGATGATAACGAAAACGAAACAGTTGTTGAAGCAAAAATTTTCCCAGATGTCACAGCCATTATGGAAAAATTCAAGCTTAAAGAAGCAACAGCGGAGGATATTACAAGAGCAGTTAACGATGCTGTTAAGGATGTCAATAAAAAGCTTCCATCATACAAAAATATAAAGAAGTTTAACATTAGAGATACAGAATTTATTAAAACAACAACAGCAAAAATAAAGCGTTATGCAAACATGAACGATGACCAAACATCAAAAGATAATTCAGAAGATAAAAACTAATTAAGATTAAATATCACAATAAGACAAATTTTTCAATCATAAACCCTTATCCTTTATGGACAAGGGTTTATTTTTTTATACATATACTGGTAAAAATAGGAAATAACAATAAAAGGAGGTACAAATATGTCTTTAACCATTGAAAGCAATCAAGACGAAATAGTAGCAAAAATTGAAGGCGAATTGGACCATCACACAGCGTCAGAGATAAGAAGGAATATTGATGAAAGCATTGAGAGGTTAAGACCAAAATTGCTTAGAATAGATTTTTCACAGGTAACCTTTATGGATAGCTCGGGGATTGGGCTAATCATGGGACGCTACAACACCATGAAGCTTTATGGAGGAACGGTAGAAGTGGACAACCCGCCTTTACAAATTGAAAAAATATTTAAAATATCAGGAATTGAAAAACTTGCAAAGATTGTTAAAAAAGAGGAGGAATAAAAATGAGTGCAGCAATTAATGAAATGAAAATGGTTATAGAAAGCCGTTCAATAAACGAGGGCTATTCAAGAGTGGCGGTTGCGGCGTTTGTGTCACAGCTTGACCCAATGGTCGAGGAGTTAAACGACATAAAAACAGCAGTAAGTGAGGCGGTGACAAACTGCATAGTACACGCCTATGAAAATCATGTGGGAAAGATATACATAACAGCAAGCATCTTTAGCGACGGCAAAATAAGAATAAAAATAAAAGACAAAGGCTGCGGAATAGAGGACATAAAACAGGCGAGAGAGCCTTTATATACAACAAAAGGTGGCGAAAGGTCTGGGCTTGGTTTTGCTGTTATGGAAAGCTTTATGGATAAAATTATGGTGCGTTCAAATATTGGAAAAGGTACAACAGTTACCTTGACAAAGCAAATTTGTGGAAGGTGCAAGGATGATTAAAGAAAAGACCGAACGAGACTCTTTAATAAGTGAAAATACCGGTTTAGTTCATGCCTGTGCAAACAAATTTAGGGGCAAGGGAACAGAGTATGATGATTTGTTTCAAGCTGGTTGCGTTGGGCTTATAAAGGCAGCAGACGGATTTAAACCAGAGCTTGGATTTGCCTTTTCAACATATGCCGTTCCTGTTATTCTTGGAGAAATAAAGCGAATATTTAGGGATTCCGGAAGCGTAAAGATTGGCAGAGCATTAAAGGAAAAGGCAAGAAATGCAATGCGTGAAAAGGAAAAAATGGCAACACAACTGGACAGAGAACCAACAGTTGGTGAGCTTGCACAGCGTCTGGGCATAGACATTGCAGAAACTGCCGAGCTTTTGATAGCGGCAATGCCAACAGTGTCACTAACACAGCATGATGATGACGACAATTCAAAACAGATTGAAATTCCGACTCTTTCGGTGGAAGATGAGGTTTCGGAAAAGATAGCCTTGTCACAGGCAATTCAGCACCTTAGAGAAGAGGATAAAAAGCTAATTGAATTGCGTTATTTCAAAGGCTTGACGCAGTCAATAACAGCAGAGATGCTTAATATGTCGCAGGTTCAAGTGTCAAGAAAGGAACGAATAATACTTAAAGAATTGCGGTCAAGACTTTTGTAGCTGGAGAGTTACTTAAAGTCTGGTGTGAACAAAACTCTGAAAACATTGAAAAACGCCATAAAATATGTTATCATAAATGACATAAAATTTCGGGGAATATAATCTTAATATCTACCTTGATTGGAGAGTATTTATGGCTTTTTATAAAAGAATTGCATACGGCTTGTTGTCAGTTATAATCTTGCTGTCATTAACTGCGTGCGGTTCATCTGGTGAAACATACAAGTTTAAAAATGGGGACCAAAGAGTTATCGAACCCAAAAACGAAGGTTTAAATTATCATCAAAGCAGTGAAAAGAGCCTTGAGCCTATATGTAGCTCAGGCCTTGTTGAAATGTATTTTGATAAAAACTCTTATTCAGTTGTAATTAAAGAAACATCAAAAGGTAATATGTGGTATTCAATACCAACAGAAGGCGTTGATGATGCTGCAGTGATTACACTTGATATTTCTCATGATGGCTCTGTATATAAGCTTAATTCACAGGATAATAGTCTTGCATTTGGTAAGGCAAAGTATGAAAAGAAAAAAGATGGAGTTCATGTTAGTTATACTCTTTGTGAAAAGAAAAATAACCCCAAAATTTCAATACCAGTAATGGTAAAATACACATTAAAAGATGGAAGCTTTTTTGTAGACATAAACTGCGATAAACTGGATTCAAACAAAGTAGATAAGGTAGAAAAATTGGAGTTGCTCAAATATTTTGGAGCAACAAAGGCAGTACAGGATGGAGATTTCATGCTCTTGCCAGATGGATGCGGAGCAAAAATCAATACAGCGGTATCCACAAAGTCACAATCTTATAATGTGAAAATATATGGCGAGGATTATGCTTCAGCAAATTCGGTAAAACATTCTGGAGTTGTCCCTGCATTTGGAGTAAAGTCAGGAACAGCGGCGTTTGGTGCAGTTATCAGAAGCGGTGATTCAATTTCATCTGTAGTTGCAACAAAGGCGGCACAAGGCAAATACAATACTATTGGAACAAAATTTTCAATAACACCTACAAGCGAAATCATAGATGGTGATAAAACAGAAAAAACTGTTTCCGACAAGAGCTACAATGGCAATCTTTCAGTTTGTTATAGATTTCTTGCAGGTTCAAATGCAACTTATTCAGGAATTGCGTCAGTTTGCAGAGAACAGCTAATAAGAGATGCAGTTCTTTCAACAAAAACAGTTGAGGAAACAGGCTCATATCCAATTAATATTTCATTTGTTGGTGAGGCTAAATATGGCTCAATCAAAAGGAATAAGCTAACCAATTTTGAGCAGGCGCAGGATATTGTGGAGCTTTTAAAAGCAAAGGGAATCAACAATCTTAACCTAAGGTATAGTGGAGCATTTTCTGGAGGAACAGGCCAGTCAAACCTTAAAAGTGCAAGCCTTCTTGGTGGGCTTGGTTCAAAAAAAGAGATTAATTCACTGTATGACTATATGACAACGCAAGGCTTTGGTATGTTCTTGGACATCAATATGCTCACTATGGATTCGGGTTCAAGGGCAGAAGATATAAGGAATAAAAAGGTTAAAGTAGAACTTCAAAATGACATTAAAAAGTATCTGGGGCCAGAAACCTATGAGAGGAATCTAATAAAACCAGATAAACTTGAAAAGAATGTAGTTCAATTTTTAACAAATACAAGGGGACTTTCGTGTTCAGGCTTTTGTATTAATGATGCAGGCTCGATACTTTACTCTGATTTTAGCGGTGACTATGTTTCAAGAGAAAAAATAAAATCAGTGATACAGGAGCAAATCGTTTCACTTTCCACAAACACACAGACAATGGCTAAAACCGGCAACTTCTTTATGCTTAAAAATATTGATTATGTTGTTGATATACCAATGGATACGACCTACAAGCAATCTCAAAGCTATGAGTGCATTCCATTTATTCAAATGATTTTGCATGGAATGATAGAGTATTCTGGTGAACCGGTAAACCTTGCTCAGAATTATACAAAATCATTTTTAAAGAGCATAGAATACGGAAATGTCTTAGCTTTTGAAATGGCATTTGAGGATTTGCCAGCAAGAGATAAAAAGAGCGATGCGTCAAATTTGTGTTATGAACAATGGGCATCAAAGGCGTCAGAAGGATATAAAGTCTTTAATGATTTGTTTGCTGATTTGAGAGATGCAAGAATGACAAACCACTACATTGCGGCAGAAAATCTTAGCTGTACAGTTTATGACAATGACTCTTACATCTATGTAAACTATTCGCCAAATGATATAACATACAATAACTTAGTAATCAAGGCTAACAGTTACTTAAGAGTTAGCTAAATCACAAAATAAAACACCCACTATTGAAATCAGTCAATAGTGGGTAGAATTTTGTAAATTCGTGTATTATCAGAGTTTTTCAAGGTCATAAGGTGTACGCTGATAAACGAAATAGTTAAGCCAATTTGAAAATATAATGTTTGCAGTTGAACGCCAAATCATCGGTGGAGTTCGTTGAGGGTCATTTCCAGGGAAATAATTATACGGGACATCAATTTTAAGCCCCTTGTTAATATCCCTGAAATACTCGTTTGCAAGGGTTGTTCTGTCATATTCGGAGTGACCGCTGATATAAAAATTGCGACAGGCTCTATCTGCAATAATGTGAACTCCAGAAATGTCAGAAGTTGACAAAATCTGCAACTCATGCACCTTTTCCACATCTTCTTTGTTGATAGCGGTATGCCTTGAATGAGGAATGAAAAAGACATCATCAAGCCCCCGCAAAAGCGGGTGATAAATATCAAGGCTTTTATGAGGAAAAACACCAAACATCTTTTGATCAAGAGTGTGCTTTTGGATTCCATAATGATAATAAAGCCCTGCCTGTGCACCCCAGCAAATGTGCATTGTTGAATAGACATTTTTGTTTGCCCACTCAAAAATCTCACAAAGCTCATGCCAATAGTCAACTTCTTCGAACTCTAAAAGTTCAACAGGCGCACCGGTAACAACCATTCCGTCAAACTTATAATCTTTAATGTCGTCAAGAGTTTTATAAAACTTTAAGATATGCTCAACAGAAGTGTTTTTTGACTCATGTGTAACTGTTTGTAAAAGCTCAACCTCAATTTGTATAGGTGAGTTACTAAGAAGCCGTAAAAGCTGAGTTTCAGTTTCAATTTTAGTGGGCATAAGGTTGAGTATAACTATTTTAAGTGGTCGGATATCCTGACATTTAGCACGCGACTCAGACATAACAAATATGCTCTCAAGTTCAAGGCTGTGTCGTGCGGGTAATTGGTTGTCGATTTTAATTGGCATAGTTTACTCACCTCCTGTAATATAAAATATTTAAGTTACAGTATAGCAGAGAAATAAAAGCAATTCAAGGAGAAAATAACAAGAGCTAAATAAAAAACAAATTATTTTTTATTGTAATTTAGTGTCGATACTGATAGAATATTAGGGATAAATCTTGCGTTAGGGGGAGAAAGATGAATGTTCACGATTTAATAGACCTTAAAGACCTTACGAAGGAAGAACTGGAGGAAATTATCGGTCTTGCAGGCTTGATTAAGCAAAACCCGTCAGACTACATGGAAATTTGCCATGGCAGAATAATGGCAACTTTATTTTATGAGCCTTCAACAAGAACACAAATGTCGTTTCAGACAGCGATGATGAGGCTTGGAGGAAAGGCAATCGGGTTTGATAATCCTGTTAATTCATCTGTAGCAAAAGGCGAAAGCTTAAAGGATACAATCCGTGTTATGAGCAATTACACAGATGTGATAGTAATCAGAAACCCATTTGAAGGCAGTGCGTTTGCCGCATCAATGTTCTCAAAGGTTCCTGTAATAAATGCGGGTGACGGCGGGCATCTTCACCCAACACAAACGCTAACGGATATTGTAACTCTATGGTATGAAAAGGGCAGGCTTGACAATCTTACGGTAGGTCTTTGTGGAGATATTAAGAATGGACGAACCGTTCACTCATTGATAAAAACCCTCTCAAAATACGATAACAATAAGTTTATATTAATTTCCACTCCACAGCTTCAGGCGCCACAATATATTTTAGATGTTCTTGAAAAAAGCGGGTGTGAATACTCTTTTTCTACAAGTCTTGAGGACAGCATTTCTGAGCTTGATGTATTATATATGACAAGAATTCAGCGTGAACGCTTTGCATCGCAGGAGGCATATGACTCTCAAAAAGGCGTCTATATTTTGGATACGCAAAAGCTTATAAAAGCAAAGAAGAGCCTTAAAATTCTTCATCCACTACCAAGAGTTGACGAGATAACTGTTGATGTTGACGATGACCCTCGTGCAAAATACTTTGAGCAGGCGGAATATGGAATGTATGCAAGAATGGCATTCATAGTTAAAATGCTTGAAAGTGGGAAAAAGCAAATCCCAGAAAAATTGGAGAGTACACACAGTGAAAAGTGTAGAAACCCTCGTTGCATAACATCAACTGAAAGCTATTTGCCCAATCTTTTCACAACAGAGGAGGATGGACAACTTGTCTGTTCATATTGCGAACACGAGCTTGAAAAATGATGCAAAAGTTCTCGTGATATACTCTTCTCCAAAAAAAAATGGAAACACAAAAAAGCTTTTAGATGCTTTTGTTTCCAATCTTCCAGCCACAGTTCAGATTAAAACCTTTTCAGCTTATGAGATAGGTGCAATGCCATGTACAGACTGTGGCTTTTGCAAGCAAAACGGTGCCTGCCAATTTGACGATTTAAACGAGTTTTATAGTGATTTTGAACAGGCAGATTTAATTGTTCTTGCAACGCCTGTATATAATTTTTCATTTCCGTCGCCACTTAAAGCAATCTTTGACAGATTTCAAAGATACTTTAACGCTCAATTTGTGAGAAACGAAAAGCCGCCAATACAAAAGAAGCGTCTTGCCGTCATACTTTCAACTTGTGGAAGTGACGATGATTTTGGACTTGAGGTTATTGAGCATCAGGCAAAAAGAGCATTTACAGTTCTTAATATTGAGATGTTTGGAAAAGTTGTAGTAAAGAATATGGATGTTCAAGGCATTCAGCCACAAGAAATGCAAAAAGCAGGCTTGCTTGCAAAGGCATTATTTTGACAGGATGTAAAAAATTTAAAGCGGGGTGCAAGGCACTCCGCTTTTGTAATGTTAACTATTAATTATTCAGCTAAATAAAAGTTTTCTGCAATGGCTTTAGTGGTGTTGTAATGTTCTTTATCACCAAATCCAGCGATTATAGCATAAACCGTTCCTTTTGATGAGTCTTCAATAATAGAAACATAACCATAATATTCAGACCGCGTTTCAAGGTCTTTTATATTTGCGTTAAAAATAGATCTGGTGCAACCATTTTTGGTTACAGAAGAGTGCTTTTCAACATTACCTGCTTCAAGGCTAATGAACTTTTTAATGCCAAAAGTTTTTGGCAAGTCGGCAACATCATCAAAGCTTTCGACACCCTTTAATCCTTTAAGGTTAAGAACATAGAGGAAAAACTCGTTTGGCTTAACAAGCTGATAATCTGTTCCGTTCGTCTTATATGTAACGCGGCTGTTAATAAATTTTATTTTATCATTTTCGTTTTTTATGCTTTGAAGCTTCTTATTAATTTCTTCTTGTGTCTGCTTCATATTGTTATAGTCCACCGGAATGAGAAAACGCACACCATCAATATCGGTGTTAAGAGCAAAATTTTCAGAATCATATTTACCGTCATAATAGATGTCAGAGCCACATCCAGAAAGCACACAAACAAAAGTAAAAACAACAAGAGCAAGGGACAATATTTTTTTCATTTAACTTCCTCCAATTAACAAAATCACCCAAATATTATAACATATATACTTGAATAATGAAAGAATATAAATTCCTTGTATATGATAATTTTTTGTGTTAAAATATCTCGTAATCTCTTATTATAAAGTAATCGCTTTTGAGGTGGTTTTTTGTCAATACCAAAGGAAAACATAAGAAATTTCAGCATAATTGCACATATTGACCATGGCAAGTCCACTCTTGCGGACAGGCTTCTTGAATTAACACAGTCTGTTGCAAAGAGGGATATGACGGAACAATTGCTTGACAATATGGATTTGGAACGCGAGCGTGGAATAACAATCAAAGCTCATGCGGTTAAGCTGAACTATATCGCAAGCGACGGAAAAGAGTATATCCTGAATTTAATAGACACCCCTGGCCATGTTGACTTTAACTATGAAGTTTCTCGTTCTCTTGCTGCGTGTGAGGGGGCTGTGCTGATAATTGATGCGTCACAAGGGATTGAGGCACAAACCTTGGCAAACACTTATCTTGCTCTTGACCATGATCTTGAGCTTGTACCAGTTATAAACAAAATAGATCTTCCAGCTGCAGACCCTGAAAGAGTCAGTGCAGAGGTTGAGGAAATCATAGGAATTCCTTGTGCCGATGCCCCGAGGGTTTCTGCAAAAACTGGTCAGAATATAGAGCAAGTTCTTGAACGAATAGTAAGTGACATTCCTGCTCCAATGGGCAATGACAATGCACCGCTTCGGGCATTGGTCTTTGATTCTGTTTACGACAGCTACAAGGGTGTAATTGTATATGTCCGTATAATGGACGGAACGATAAAAGCAGGCGACACCATGCACTTAATGGCAACAGGAGCGGAGTTTACCGTTGTTGAGGTTGGATATATGCGTGCAACAAGTATGCAGATAGCTGATAAGCTAACGGCAGGAGAAGTTGGATACATTTCAGCATCAATAAAAACGGTTAGCGACGCAAGGGTAGGTGACACAATAACGCTGGCGGACGCACCTGCTCAACAAGCACTTCCAGGATACAGAAAAGTAAATCCGATGGTGTTCTGCGGTGTTTATCCAGCAGATGGAGCAGATTATGAAAATCTTAAAGAGGCACTTGAAAAATTGCAACTAAATGATGCGGCACTTTCATATGAGCCTGAAACATCAGGAGCCCTTGGCTTTGGATTTCGTTGCGGATTTTTGGGATTGTTACACCTTGAAATTATTCAGGAAAGGCTTGAGCGTGAATACGATCTTGACCTTGTAACCACGATACCAAGTGTTGTGTATAAAATTCACATGACGGATGGTGAAGTAAAAGAAATTGACAACCCGTCAAACTATCCCGACCCTGCAAGAATTGACTTTTCAGAAGAGCCAATGACAAATTCACATATCTATGCGCCTCCGGATTATGTTGGAGCAATTATGGACCTTTGCCAAGATAGAAGAGGTATCTTTAAGGATATGGTTTATATTTCAGGCGACAGGGTTGATATTCACTATGAGTTGCCACTCAATGAAATAATCTACGACTTCTTTGATGTTCTAAAATCTCGCACAAGGGGTTACGCTTCATTTGACTATGAGCTTATAGGCTATACTCGCTCAAATCTTGTAAAGCTTGATGTGATGCTAAACGGTGATGTTGTAGATGCACTTTCCTTCATAATACATTCAGAAAAAGCCTATGGAAGAGCAAGAAAAATAGGTGAAAAATTAAAGGATAATATTCCACGCCAAATGTTTGAAATTCCCATCCAAGTTGCAATTGGGGGCAAGGTAATTGCTCGTGAAACCGTTAAAGCAATGCGTAAAGATGTTCTTGCAAAGTGTTACGGCGGTGATATAACAAGAAAGAAAAAGCTTCTTGAAAAGCAAAAAGAGGGTAAAAAGCGTATGCGTCACTTTGGAAGCGTTGAAGTTCCCCAGGAAGCGTTTATGGCAGTGCTTAAGCTTGACGAATAAAACAGTATACAAAAAGCGGGTTCATTGTGAACTCGCTTTTTAATAAGGTGGTGTAAAAATGAAGCCCACAGGAATTTATATTCATATACCATTTTGCAAATCAAAGTGTCCGTATTGCGACTTCTATTCAATGAATTGTGACCAAGAGCTTGAAAAGGCATATACACACGCACTGGTAAAGCAGATGAAGGAAGCAAAAGGAATAAAGGCGGACACACTTTATATTGGCGGCGGAACTCCGTCTTGTATTAGCTCAAAAAATTTAACTGCAATAATAAGTAGCGCAAGAGAATGCTTTGAAATTGATGATAATGCAGAAATAACTGTTGAATGTAATCCATCAAGCGACCTTAAAAGCCTTTTGCCACTTCTTGAAAAGTTTGGTGTAAACCGAATTTCAATGGGACTTCAGTCTGCCATTTTAGAGGAACGAAAAGCACTCGGAAGGGTAGCAAAGCCACAAGATGTTCAAGCAGCAATAGAAATAGCACATAGAGTTGGAATAGAAAATATTTCGCTCGACCTTATGCTTGCCATTCCTAATCAAACGGAAGAAAGCCTATCAAAATCAATAGAGTTCTGCACAAATTCAGGTGCAACACATATCAGTGCGTATATTTTAAAGATAGAGGAAAACACGCATTTTTTCAAAATAAAAGACAAGATGAATTTACCAGATGAAGACGAAACAGCAGCGCTTTATTTAAAGACTTGCGAGCAGCTTGAAGCTGCTAATTTTCATCAATATGAAATTTCAAATTTTGCGAAGTCAGGGTTTGAAAGCAAACACAATCTAAAATATTGGAACTGTGAAGAGTATTTAGGATTTGGTGCTTCAGCACATTCTTTTTATGATGGCAATCGTTTTTATTATATTGGAGATATAAGCGAGTATATCAATGCTCCACAGGCTGTGCAGGATGGCACAGGAGGGGACTTTGATGAATATGTAATGATGAGGCTAAGGCTTACAAATGGACTTGAAAATGAGGCGGTAAAGTCAAAATTTAAGCTCCCTATTCCAGAAAAAATGATATTAAAAGCAAAACAGCTTCAAAAGCATGGGCTAACTGTTTGTGATGGGAACGGAATAAGGCTTACAAGAAGTGGGTTTTTACTCTCAAACTCAGTGATAGCAGAGATTTTGTATTAATCATAATAAAAATTAATAGGGATAATTAAAGTGTCATTCCGCAAGCAAGCGAAGAACCAAAAAGATTCTTTGCCGAACTTGTTCAGAATGACATTGTTTTCGAATAATATAATTATTTCATCAAATCACGGATAGCTTCGCCTGCAAGAAGCATACCGGCAACAGGCGGAACAAAAGCAACACTTGCAGGTGTTTGCCTTTTTCCTGTATCCTCTTGGCATGGCTGAGGAGTAATAACAGGCTCTGGAGAATATACAACCTTAAGCTTTGGAATTCCACGAGCTTTTAGCTCACGACGCATAACTCGGCAAAGTGGGCAGGTTTGTGTTTTGTTAATGTCACAAACTTCAAATAGCCCTGCATCAAGTTTGTTGCCAGTTCCCATGCTACTTATGAGTGGAATGTTATCATCAAAGCATCTAACAGCCAAATCAAGCTTTGAAGAAATTGTATCTATAGCGTCAATAACATAGTCGTATTTAAGCTCAAAGAATTCATCTGCATTTTCAGGCAGATAAAATTTATCAATAATATGCACAATGCAGTCGGGGTTAATGTCAAGAACTCTCTGCTTTGCAACCTGAGTTTTTTTTAGCCCAACGGTTGAATGAAGAGCAAAAAGCTGACGATTGATATTGGTAACAGCGATAACATCATTGTCAATAAGCGTAAGCTCACCAATGCCACATCGAGCCAGTGCTTCAACAGAAAAAGAGCCAACACCGCCAAGCCCAAAAACAGCAACATGGCAATTTTTAAGCTTTTCAACTTTTTGTGTGCCAACAAGCATCTCAAAGCGTGAAAACTCGTTTTTCATAAAAAACACTCCAATAAAAAGCTAATAGTTTTTGGACTATTATATACTATTGAAAAAAATACATCAAGAGGTTATACTATTATAGGTTAATAAACGATTTAGATAAGAGGAAATGAAAATGAAACTTGGAATTGTTGGACTGCCAAATGTTGGCAAAAGCACATTATTTAATGCGATAACAAATGCAGGGGCACAGTCAGCAAACTATGCTTTTTGCACAATAGAGCCAAATGTTGGGGTTGTTGCGGTTCCTGATTACCGATTGGATGAGCTTGCAAATCTCTATTCACCAGACAAAATCACACCAGCATCAATCGAATTTGTTGACATTGCAGGTCTTGTAAAAGGTGCATCAAAGGGTGAGGGATTGGGAAACAAATTCCTTTCACATATTCGTGAAGTTGATGCAATAATTCATGTTGTTCGTTGCTTTGAGGATGATGATATTATCCATGTTGATGGAAATATTGACCCACAAAGGGATATTGAAACAATCAATCTGGAACTTATACTTTCAGATGTTGAAATGCTCGACAGAAGAATTGACAGAAGCACAAAGGCATTAAAAGGAGATAAGAGCCTTGCTCTTGAACTTGAATTTTTAAAGCGTCTAAGGGCAGAGCTGGAAAATGGTGTTTGTGCAAGAACAGTTGAATGTACAGATGAGGAAAAAGAGATTATGCAGAGTGTGGCACTACTCACTTCAAAACCTGTAATCTATGCCTGCAATATGAGCGAAAATGATTTTACAAACAATATTAACGAAAATGTTAGATACAAGGTTGTTAAGGAGATTGCAAAGCA
Organism: Oscillospiraceae bacterium; assembly: GCA_036654375.1. Taxonomy (GTDB): domain Bacteria; phylum Bacillota; class Clostridia; order Oscillospirales; family Acutalibacteraceae; genus RZYX01. Next base: position 95,653 of record JAVVSD010000001.1, on the reverse strand, counting down.
GGAGGGTTCGGAGGTATTGCCAATCTGTGCAGAGCTTGAAGCACAAATTTCTTCACTCGACATGGAAGAAAAGGAAATGTTCCTTGCAGATCTTGGAATTGAAAAGGGCGGGCTTGATTTACTAATCCAAAGAAGCTACGATTTGCTTGGACTCATCTCATATCTCACCGCAGGCAAGCCAGAGGTAAGGGCGTGGACAATCAACAAAGGTACAAAAGCACCGCAGGCGGCAGGCAAAATCCATTCTGACTTTGAGCGTGGATTTATAAGAGCAGAAGTTATCTCATATGATGACTTGATTTCAAATGGCTCAATTACGGCAGCAAAAGAAAAAGGACTTGTTCGCAGTGAAGGCAAGGAATATGTCATGAAAGACGGCGATGTTGTTCTTTTTAGATTTAATGTATAATGTTATTTAACAATTTTTGAATTTATGCTATAATTATTCTGAATTTAATAAAATGGTGAATTTTTTGTTTTAAATTGCATATTATTTTATTTTTATTGAGAAAATATTATACTATTTATAATCTGAAACAGAAAAGGAGATAATTATGAAAAAGGTATTTTTATGTTCACTGGTTTGTACTCTTGTTTGTTCAGCTATTACGGGATTTCTTGCAGTTGCTATTGCAGATAAAAATGTTGATACAATTACCCAAAAAGCATCTGCGACAATGCCACTGAGTCCAAAGGGTGACGATGGTGACAAGGGCGAAAAGGGTGACAAAGGTGACAAGGGCGAAAAGGGCGACAAAGGTGACAAGGGCGACAAGGGAGCTAAAGGTGATCCGGCAGATCAAAGTAAAATAAATATCCTGGAAAACCAGTTTAAAACAGCTAATTCTCAAATTGTTGCATTGGAAGCTATTGTTGGTGAGCTGAAAAATAATGATAGTGTCAACCAAAAGCAAATTGCAATCCTTAATGAGCAGATTGCAAATCTAAAAGGGTCATTGAATGAAATTCAACTTAAGTTAAATGATATGAAAGCAGAGCTTCAAGAAGCAACAAACGAGGCAAAAAGAGCAAATATGCGTCTTGATAATTTAGTAACTTAAGTTAATAATACATAAGAAGGATTTATTTTAGAATATACTGCCAATTAAAAAAGCTATTCGTTTTAAAACGAATAGCTTTTTTTAATAATTTTCAGATTTAATTTCAAAAAATGATTGAGGATGAGAGCAAACTGGGCAAAGCTTTGGAGCATCTTTTCCAAAATGTAAATGCCCACAATTTCTGCAAATCCAAACAACATCGCCAGATTTTGAAAAAACAACGCCGGCTTCAAGGTTTTCAACCAAGGCTTTATATCTTTCCTCGTGAGTTTTTTCAATTTTACCCACAAGTTCAAATAATATTGCAAGCTTATCAAAGCCTTCTTCTCTTGCATCTTTTGCAAAAGTGGCATACATTTCAGTCCATTCATAATTTTCACCTGCAACGCCATCTTTTAAGTTGTCCATTGTTCCAGGAACTTTTCCATCATGTAGTTGTTTAAACCAAATTTTCGCGTGTGCTTTTTCATTATTAGCAGTTTCTTCAAAAATATCTGCAATTTGTTCAAAGCCTTCTTTCCTTGCTTGAGAGGCATAATATGTGTATTTATTTCTTGCACCAGATTCTCCAGCATAAGCAGTTAATAAATTGGCTTGTGTTTTACTGCCTTCAAATTCCATAATAACAACTCCTAAAAAATAAAATTCTGACAGCCTAAAATAGCTGACAGAATTAGTTTATTACATAAAGTCAAAAAAACACGCAAGAAAACAAATTAATTTTGAAGTTTCTTATAAATATCGCCTTTTTTTATTCCTGTTTGCTTGGCAGAAAGCTTTGAAGCTTCATTTATGGACATTCCTCCATCAACCATAGCCATTGCAAGCTCCAGTGCATTTTCAAGAGTCGGTGAATCCTCGCTGTCAAATGAAGCACCTTCAATTACAATAACAATTTCACCTTTAAGACCGCCTTGCGCATAGTCTTGTGAAGCATTGGCAAGCGTTGTGCGGATAACTTCTTCATATATCTTTGTGATTTCACGAACAATAACAATCTTTCTATCTCCCAAAGCCTCAAACAAGTCGTGAAGAGTTGAAGACAGCTTGTGTGGAGCTTCATAAAACACCATAGTTCGTTTTTCGCCAACAAGAGATTTTAAATGTTCTCTTCGACTAAGCTTGTTGGTGCTAAGAAAGCCCTCAAATGTAAAGCGACCGGTTGAAAGCCCGCAAACAGCAAGAGCAGAAACAAAGGCGCATGGACCAGGCACAACCCTAACAGGAACATCTGCATCGTGGCATTGAGAAACAAGCTCTTGACCAGGATCAGATATAGCAGGCATACCGGCATCGGTAACAAGCGCGCAGTTTTGTCCGTTTAAAATCCTGCCAACAATCTCTTCACCACGCTCAAGCTTGTTGTGCTCAAAATAGCTTACAAGCGATTTCTTAATATTAAAATGATTAAGAAGTTTAAGCGTAACTCTTGTGTCCTCTGCGGCGATAAAGTCGCAATCTTCAAGTGTTTGCAAAGCTCTTGGAGATATATCGCCAAGGTTACCAATAGGAGTTCCAACAACATAAAGTATTCCGCTCATTTCAAACCCTCCCCATAATCTCCAAAAATATCTAACAGCTCCTTGCTGTCATTTCCATCAGAATCTTTCATAAATAGTGGTGGCATTATGCTTAAAAAAGGTCTTGAACCCTTTTTCCCCTCAATCAAAAACAGCCATGGAGGACATGATGGGTTTTTAGAAACAAAGCGAATACGCTTTGGCTCAATTCCTGATTTACGCATTGCATCAATAACATCGCAGAGCCTTTCAGGACGGTTACAAAGACAAAGTCTGCCGCTAAATTTTAAAAGTTTTGATGCGGTGTTACAAATATCATAAATGTTGCACATGACCTCATGGCGTGCAATCTGGTCAGATGTAATCTCGCTTAAAATTCCAGTATTATAAGGCTTGTAAGGTGGGTTCATAGTAACTAAATTAAAGTTGTTAAAAGCGACGATGCCTTTAAGTTCTTTTAGGTCGGCGTTAATGACATTGATTTTACTTTCAAGCTTGTTTTTACAAACAGTTCTTAACAGCTGAGATGTTGCACTTTCTTGAATGTCCACAGCGGTAATAGATTTTGCATTGCCATTTGAACACCAGATAAGTGGGATAATTCCGCATCCGGTGCCAAGATCGCAGGCAAAATCATTCTTTTTGCACTCAGCAAAGTTTGCAAGCAGAATAGCATCACTTCCAAATCCATGGGCTTTTGAACAAATAACGCTTATCTCAGAGCCAATATTTTCCTCAAACTCCTCTTGTAAAACCAACAATAACACCACACAATCTAAGACATATAAAAGCACAAGAAAAATTTCTTGTCAAGTAAAAATCAGGGGTAATACAATAAAAAAGGCTGTCAAACAACAGCCTCTTTTATGTAAAAACATATTTGAAAAATTATGCTTGCTCAATAGCCTCTGTTGGGCATGCGCTTGCACAAGCTCCGCAATCAATGCAAGTATCAGGATCAATCTTATAGATATCTCCTGCAGAAATAGCACTAACTGGGCACTCAGATTCACATGTACCACAAGCAACACAAGCGTCAGTAATTTTATAAGCCATAATACAGTACCTCCTTTTTTGATTTATTGTAGCATAAGGATAAAAAAAATCAAGTCTTTTAAATAAAAAAGATTTAATTAACATAAAAAAATAAAATCAAAAAGCAAGCTTACTCGCTATTTTTTCACCCATTTTAACAACAGTTTCAAAATTTTCTGCTGAGTTTTGAATTATATCGTTGTCAACATCAACGGAATCTTTCTTAAGAAGAAGTACAATAGTTGAGCCACCAAATTCAAAGTGACCTTTTTCTTCGCCTTTTTTAACCGATTTCTCCTGATGATAGTTGACAATTTTTCCGACCATAAGCGCTCCAACTTCCATTTGAACAATCCTGCCAAAATTTTCAGTTTCAAGAATACAGTATTCACGGGAGTTTTCCTTAAAAACTTGATCATATTCAAAGGCAATTGGATTAACGGTGTGAAGCTTTCCGGGTATAAAAACATTTTCACTTTTTACAGCATTGTCAGGATAACAATATCGGTGATAATTGTCAACACTAAGCCGAATAACAATGCACATACCGCCACAAAACTCTTCTGAAAGAGAATCATTCTTAAGAAGAGAAGAAACAGTATACGAGGTGTTCTTTATGCGAAAGGTTTGGGCTTTATCAATTTTATAAACCGTCGCCTTGCCGTCACTTGGGCTGACTAAAGCATTTGGTGACATATCAAAAGTTCTTTTACCTGATTTAATCTGCCTTATGAAAAAATCGTTGTAGGAATTGTAATCGGCAGTTTCATAGTCGTCCATGTTAATGCCATTTGATTTAATAAAAGGATTGATTATAACACAAGAAACCTTATGATTTAAAGCTCCTGATAAAAATTTTGAAACAGCAGGAGCAGTCAATGGCTTTAAAATAGCTCTGCCAATAACATTTGAATACAGTGATTCAATAAGCTTTTCCTGAAAATCGGTTTTGATTGTTGTGTTCCCGAATCTGTCCCTGTATTTCATAAGCTACCTCAGATTTTTAATAAATAGTTTATAAAGATTGAAATGCCGACAATCGACATAATGATAAGTCCGATAAGCCCTGGCTTTTTAACACGAATTTTTAGCAAGAAAAGCACCGACAGAACCATAAGTGTGCATTGGAAAAAAGCGGGAAAAAGTGCAGCACCGATTTTTTCGTATGCAAGGAATGTTACAGGAATAATAAGAGCTGTAGATGTTACAGGAAGACCTGTATATCTTAGCATTTTTTCCTGTGATTCGCCTTGCCTTTTAAGCTCCATAACATTAAAGTAACCAAGCCTAATAACTCCGCCAAGAACAATCATAACTGAAGATACAAGACGCAAAACCATGTTGCCACCAAGCGAATATCCCATAATAGCAGGGAAAACGGCAAAGCAAATCAGATCACATAGTGAGTCAATCTGAATTCCAAAGCTCTTTTCAAGGTCTGTTCTGTTTTTCATTGCCCTTGCTATTCTGCCATCAAACATATCACAAAAGCCTGAAACCAGAAGACAAATAAGCCCAACTGTAAAATTCCCGTTTATTGTATATGCAATTCCAACAACAGAAACACAAAGCCCCAGATATGTTGCAATAACGGAGTAATTATAAAATCCAATCACAAATTCTCACCCACAAATATTATATATAAAACTATAGCCTATTTTAACACAAAGAAAAAAGTTATTCAACACTATTACATATAGAAAAGCGATACAATTAGAAACTGTACCGCCTTATGCAAAAAAATTTAAACTTGTGCAAGAGCCTGCTCAATATCTGCAATTATATCATCAACAAATTCAATACCAACAGAAAAACGAATAAGGTCTGGTGAAACACCACAATCCAAAAGCTGTGCATCCGAAAGCTGGCGGTGCGTTGTGCTTGCCGGATGAAGAACACAGGTGCGACAGTCAGCAACATGAGTAACGATAGCAGCAAGCTTCAAAGAATCCATAAACTTGGTTGCCGCATCGCGTCCACCCTTGATTCCAAAGGAGATTACACCACTTGTAGCACCATATTTTTTAGAAAGCTCATAGTATTTGTTACCTTCAAGTCTGGGGAAATTAACCCACTCAATTTTATCGTTAGATTCAAGATATTTTGCAACTGCAAGAGCATTTTCACAATGCCTTTGAACGCGTAAAAACAAAGTTTCAAGCCCAAGGTTAAGCAAAAATGAATTGTTAGGAGAGGGGATAGAGCCGAGGTCACGCATTAACTGAACAACCATTTTAGTTATATAGGCACTCTTTCCAAATGATGTGGTATAAGTGAGACCATGATAAGAATCATCTGGAGTTGTAAGCCCTGGAAATTTATCATTTTGAGTCCAGTCAAAGTTGCCACTGTCAACAACAACACCACCAACGCTTGTGGCGTGTCCATCCATATATTTTGTTGTTGAGTGAATAACAATATCAGCACCAAACTCAAATGGTCGACAGTTTACGGGAGTTGGGAAAGTATTGTCAACAATAAGAGGAACACCATGTGAATGTGCAACTTTTGCATACTTTTCAATGTCAAGAACCATCAAAGATGGATTACAAAGTGTTTCTCCGAAAACAGCTTTTGTATTGTCTTTGAATGCAGCGTTAAGCTCTTCTTCTGATGAATCAGGATGAACAAAAGTAAATTCAATGCCAAGCTTTTTCATCGTGACGGCAAAAAGGTTAAATGTTCCGCCATAGATTGCACTTGCACAAACTATATGGTCGCCTGAACCACAGATGTTGAAAATAGAATAGAAAGAAGCTGCCTGCCCAGATGATGTCAAAACAGCACCAACTCCGCCTTCAAGTTCTGCGATTTTTGAGGCAACAGCGTCGTTGGTTGGGTTTTGCAAACGGGTATAGAAATATCCGCTTGCCTTGAGGTCAAACAAATCACCCATTTCAGAGCTTGAATCGTACTTGTATGTTGTGCTTTGAACAATAGGTAAAACTCTTGGCTCACCATTTTTGGGGGTGTAGCCACTTTGTATACATTTAGTGTTTATGTGAAAATTATTCATTAATATCATCTCCAAAATTATTTATCAAGAAATTTTTTCATAAGCTCTGTGCCACTTGAAACAAAAGCACCAGTTTGTGCTGCTGTTTCCTCATTAATTGAACTGACACTGCACATTCGCTCATCTTTTTTATGATAAATCATAAACGGTACACTGTCAGAAGCATGAGTGCCTGTAACTATTGGAGTTGGATGGTCAGGAAGTGCCATAATTTTATAGTCATCATATTTTTCAAGACCCTCAAGAAGTGGCTTTAAAACACGCTCATCAATAAGTTCAATTGAACGCACCTTGTTTTCAGGTTCGTTACGATGACCACACTCATCAGGTGCTTCGATATGAATATAAACATAATCACTGCCATTTGCAAGCTCATCAAGTGCGGCCTGAGCTTTACCCTCAAAGTTTGTGTCAATATATCCTGTTGCTCCAGCGACATTAGGAGTAGACATTTTTGCACCCTTACCAATTCCCTTAAGCAAATCAACAGCAGAAATAACACTGCCATGAATACCATAAAGCTCATAAAAAGATGGAAGCATAGGCTTTTTACCTTCACCCCACATCCAAATAGAGTTTGCAGGACGCTTGCCCTGAGCAGCTCGTTTAAGGTTAATAGGGTGGTTTGAAAGAAATTCAAAGCTATCTTTCATCATTGCGACAAGGCTCTTTGCATTTGAATTATTTGAAAGATATTTTCCAACAACACGACCGGAAATATCATGAGGAGGTGTCATTACTTCAATGTCAGTTGTGCCATTGTGCCAAACAAGGCAGTGGCGATAGCTAACACCGCTGAAAAATTCAAATTCACCGTTACCAAATTCCTCTTGAACAGCTTTGATAAGTTCGGAAGCTTCCGATGTTTCAATATCGCCTGCACAGTAGTCGGCCATTGTCTTAGACTCATAATCAGGCTCGTCAGACAAAGTGACAAGATTGCAACGCAGTGAAACATCTGTGTCTTGAAGCTCAACTCCAATAGAAAGAGCCTCAAGAGGTGAGCGACCTGTGTAGTAAAGCAGTGGGTCAAACCCCAAAACACTCATATTTGCGACATCGCTGCCTGGCTTCATTCCATTCGGAACAGTTTGGACAAGGCCAACTTCACCCTTTGATGCAAGCAAGTCAAGCAAAGGCTTCTTTGCAATCATCATAGGAGTTTTGCCTGAAAGTGCGGGAACAGGATAATCAGACATTCCGTCATATAAAACAACAATGTATTTCAAAAGTAAACCCTCTTTTTATTTAAAATAAGCAACTCCAGATTCAAAGATTTTCTGGTCTTTCTCACCAGGGACATTGCCGTAAAGATTTTCGCCATGTCTTTCGCTGTGTCCCATCTTGCCAAAAACTCTGCCATCTGGGCTTGTGATACCTTCAATTGCACAAACAGAGCCGTTGGGGTTAAAGCGTATATCAGCAGATGGATTGCCATCAAGGTTAACATACTGAGTTGCTATCTGTCCATTTTTGATAAGTGTACGCAGCATTGCATTATCTGCAACAAATCTTCCCTCACCATGTGAAACGGGAACACAATGAATATCGCCAGTGTTTACACCTGCAAGCCATGGCGATTTTACACTGCTAATCTTTGTGTATGTCATGGTTGAAACATGACGACCAATATAGTTAAAGGTAAGAGTTGGGTCAGTTGGTGCGGTTTCGCATATTTTACCATAAGGCAGTAGCCCGGTTTTTATTAGTGCTTGGAAACCATTGCAGATACCAAGGACAAGACCATCACGAGATTCAATAAGAGCTGTAACAGCTTCTTTGACCCTTGCATTTTTAAGAGTGGTGGCAATGAATTTGCCCGAACCGTCTGGCTCGTCACCACCTGAAAATCCACCAGGTATCATAAGAATTTGTGAGTTGTTAATCGATTTTACAAGCCTTTCAATGGTTTCGTCAATGTCGCTTGAATTCATATTTTTAACAACAATAATCTCTGCTTCGGCACCAGCCATTTCAAAAGCCCTTGCGGTGTCAATCTCGCAGTTTGTGCCAGGGAAAGCAGGAATAATAACATGAGGCTTTGCGGTTTTGATTGTTGGTGCTTTATTTATTCTCTCGTTAAACAATGGAATTTCATGTTCCATTGTTGGAGTGTTTGGTGCCTTTGTTGCAAAAACACCTTCAAGTGTTCCTGCCCATTTGCAAATAAGCTCGTCAACAGAAATAGTTTCACCGTCAATCACAAAATTGCCACCGTCACAAGTTGTTCCAAGCTCGATATTATAAATTCCATCAAGGCAAGCATTGTCAGCAAGCTCAACAACAAATGAAGCGCATAGTGGTGCAAAGAGTGTTGTTGCATCCAGATTGTCGGCAAATTTAAAGCCCTGCTTGTTACCAAATGCCATTTTGCAAACACAGGCAGCCGCGCCACCTTCTTTAACAACCGATGCAGAGAGAAATTCGCCATTTCTGATTTTAGTATAAACATTTTTAAAGAGTTCATTAGTTTTTTCGAAATCAGGCAAAAGAGTTTCGCTGTCTATAGGAAGGGGAAGCATAACAACCTTGCTGTCGCTCTTTTTAAATATTGTAGAAACAGTTTTTGAAGCCTGCGTCATTGAAACGGCAAAGCAGACAAGTGTTGGAGGAACATCTAAATCGTTAAATGAACCAGACATACTGTCCTTTCCGCCAATAGCAGGAACATTAAAGTTAATCTGTGCGGTAAGGGCGCCAAGAAGAGCAGCACAAGGCTTGCCCCAACGCTCTGGGATGTCATTTATGCGTTCAAAATATTCCTGCAATGTAAGTCGTGACTTAAATGGGTCAGCACCAATGCTTGCAAGTTTTGCAAGTGATTCAGTAACAGCAAAAGCGGCACCATGGAACGGACTCCAACGGCTGATAGATGGAATAAAGCCATAGCTCATTGCACTTGCGGTATCCGTAGTTCCTTTAAGAAGAGGAATTTTTGCACACATTGCTTCTTCAGGTGTTAACTGATATTTCCCTGCAAATGGCATAAGCACAGTTGCAGCACCAATACTGCTGTCGAATCTTTCGACAAGTCCCTTTTGAGAGCAAACTTCAAGCCTTGCAAGGTTATCAGCAAGTGCCTTAGCATTGGTTTTGTTAGCAAGCACAGCAGGAACAGCAGTGCGGTAATTATTATTTTTATCAACAGCAGTGATTTTAACATCAGCGTGTTGTGTAACTCCGTTTGTATCAAGAAATTCACGGCTAAGGTCAACAATTTTATCACCACGCCAGCTCATTAAAAGGCGGGGAGTGTCACAAACCTTTGCAACAACAGATGTTTCAAGGTTTTCATCTTTAGCAAGACCAATGAAAGCCTCAACATCATTCTTGTCAAGAACAACAGCCATACGCTCCTGTGATTCAGAAATAGCAAGCTCAGTTCCATCAAGTCCATCATACTTTTTAGGAACAACATCAAGGTTAATCTCAAGTCCTGGAGCAAGTTCACCAATAGCAACGCAAACACCGCCAGCGCCAAAGTCGTTGCATCTCTTTATCATGTATGCAGATTTTGGATTTCTAAATAATCTTTGGATTTTACGCTCTGTGGGAGGGTTACCCTTTTGAACTTCAGCACCGCAATTTTCAATAGATGATGAATCGTGTGCCTTGGAAGAGCCAGTAGCTCCGCCACAGCCATCTCGTCCTGTGCGTCCACCAAGCAAAACAATAACATCGTCAGCCTGTGGCTCAAGACGCTTGACATTCTCTTTTGGAGAAGCACCAATAACAGCACCAATTTCCATTCTCTTTGCAGTATATCCATCGTCATAAAGTTCAACAACCTGACCTGTAGAAAGGCCAATTTGGTTGCCATATGATGAATAGCCTTGCGAAGCACCGGTTGTTATTTTTTTCTGTGGAAGTTTTCCTGCAAGGGTATCTTCAAAAGCAGTGCAAGGATTGCCACTGCCAGTAACTCTCATAGCCTGATAAACATATGCACGACCAGAAAGCGGGTCACGAATAGCACCGCCAAGACAAGTGGCAGCACCACCAAATGGTTCAATTTCTGTTGGGTGGTTGTGTGTTTCGTTCTTAAATTGAACAAGCCATTTTTGAATTTCTCCGTCAACATCGACATCAACATTAATACTGCAAGCGTTTATCTCTTCACTTTCGTCAAGGTCGTCTGCAAGCCCGCGCTTTTTGATAATCTTTGTGCCAATAGTCGCAATATCCATAAGGCTCATGCTTTTTTTACGCTCACCATAAAGGTCAGCACGAGCAACAATATAGTCAAGCCATGCAGATTCAATAGCTTTTGAAAGCGGACCTTTTTCAATGTCAACATTATCAAGGCTTGTTTGGAATGTGGTGTGTCTGCAATGGTCGGACCAATATGTATCAATAACCTTAAGCTCTGTAACAGAGGGGTCACGATTTTCGGTATCTTTGAAATAATCACGACAGAAGCAGAGGTCAGCAACACTCATTGCAAAACCCATCTGTGAGTGATACTGCATAACATCGTCGTCACTCCACGAAATAAAGCCCGAAACTCTCTTTACATCACTTGGAGTTTCAGCCTGCAAATCAAGGGTTGCAGGAATTTCCATGGATGCAAGACGGGATTCGAGCGGATTAATCAAATATTCTTTTATCTTTTTAAAATCATTGTCTAAGATGTTACCGCCAAAAACAAAAATCTTTGCACAAACAACTTTTGGCTGTTCTCCTTGTGTGAGTAGTGCAATACACTGTGCGGCAGAATCTGCACGCTGGTCATATTGACCGGGATGGTATTCAGTTACAAATATTTTTGCACCGGAAGGTGCTTCAAAGTTATAAAAAAGATTGTCAACATTTGGCTCAGATAAAACATTTTTACCTGCACTCTCAAAATCTGACTCGCTTAATCCTTCAACATCATATCGATTAATAACACGAAGCGAATCAATATTTGAAATACCAAGATTTTCACGCAGATCATTCAAAATATTTTGAGCATCAATATCAAATCCACTTTTCTTTTCAACAAACAGTCTTAAAACTTTAGACATCAGTACAACTCCATTCATAATACTCAATAAATTGCAAATTCAGTAGGTGAAGCGACACCTGTTTCTATTGCGTGCTTTTTGAGGTTTTCATAAAACATAGCTTCAGTAATTCCAGCATAAGGTATAACATAAATAGAACCAATACTAAGCGTCATGGAAACTAAAATATACCATGGAATAAAGCTTAAATACATAAAGAATATATCTTTTTTGAAGCCATAAGTGATACGCGTGCTTAAATTGATAGCTTCAGTAGAGGAAAGGGTGGGATTATCACAGATAATATAGCTGGTCATAGAGTATGAAAAAGACTTTATTATTCCTGGGATAACAAAAAGCATTGACCACAATGCAATGAAAATATTTCGAATGATTTCAGTGACAAAAAATCTTATGTAGTTGTTTGAAGCCGTTGAATAAACATATCCAGCTTGGAACTCGTTTTTTCTAAGGCAGTTGAGAAAATAGCCTTTGACTGAAACTTTGATTGGATAAATAAATAGTGAAAAAAGTGGAAGAATCCAAACAAGGTTAAAAAGAAAAGGATTTACATAATAAATTTCTGTATAATTTTCAGTTTCATTTTTCAATTGAAATTGCACAAAATTATTGGAAATATCAACAATAAAAGGTAGCACACCAGCCCAAAAAATCGCAAGCCAGCGTCTGTCAATTGAAATAAAATTACGGGCGTCAAATTTAATTGCAGGTCTGTTTAAAACATTCATTCAGACTTTTCCTTTCGACAAAAAATATTAAAATTATTTTATCATGATATCGTTACAAATACAATACTATTAATATTGTGTTTTTGCAGTAAAATTGCCATAATCATATGTAAAAAATCAGTTAACAAAACAAAAAAGGTTCACACAACAAAAGCTGTATGAACCTTTAAGTCGATTTTTTATAAGTTTAATGAAGATTAAACTCAGTTTTTAAATTGGTCTTTGCTAAAATCAATTTTGGAAATAGACTCTTTAATGTTGTTTGGAACTTTGTCATCAGGAATAAACATAACAGTTTTGTCACCATCATTAAGAGTATAGCGAACAAAATAACCGCCTATTGGTGAATAATAATTAAAGTATGAGTTCTTATAAAGTCCTGCAATTGTATCTGCATCGCTCAGCTTATAAGATTGTCTAAAGGTACTATAAAAATCATTCGAATTTTCCTTAATAAATTCGCTTGGCGTTCTTCCACCCATAAATTGATAGGAAGTTCCACTATTATCAGACAATGTCCAAGGTCTATTAATTGAATAAGCTGTTCTGTCAATTATTTCGGCAGAAACAATTTTTGTGTCATTGTCGAGCTGCTTGAGCAAAGCGTTATCCTCAAGGAATTTGACGGTATTTTTCATGTCCTGAGTAATAAATACATTGTACTGACTTGTACCACTATAGCCAGCGACTGAAAGGCTTAAAAGCATATCGGTTGTTAGCTCAGGTGGCAGATTTTTGCCATCTCCGTCTTCGTTTGATACTTGGCTACTAACCACCATTTCAGAGTATTGCTGTCTGTCTTCAAATTTATCGCTATAAGCACTAACGAATGCAATAACTCCGAGTGTTTCTGACTTTGGCATATATCTGTCAGCAATTGATTGAGCTTGCAAATCCGATGCAATGCACTTTAGCAATTCAGTTCTCTGCTGTGAAGCAAGCTGCAACGGGCTTTTGATATCAAGGTTTTTAGAAAGCAGGTAGATATGTGAGCTTTTATCTTGAATAATACTTTTAAGCTTAGCAGTTTTGATAGTATCTTTATTTGAATTGGGCTGTGTAAAGATACTGTTAAGAATTGTGCTATAACGGTCTGTTCCTTCAAGCTCAAGCATTTTAACAAGAGTTGAAATCTTAACATTTTCATAATAACGGGTAAGCTTTTTGCCATCTTTAAGAGTGTACTTAATATAGAAGTTTCCAAAAACAGCTTTGTCAGAAGAGCTGGCGGGATTCTTTTTGTCAACGGACATTTTTCCGTCGCTGATAATCATCTTGTGAAGCTCAAGAACTTTTTCAATATCATGTTTGCTTGTGATGTTGTCAAGATAGCCTTGCATATTACTAAAAGAAGCAGAGCCATCAGAGCTAACACCAGTTGAAGCAGAAAGTCCGATATATGAGCCACCAGGAACAGTGATGTCAACCTTTGAAATATCTGCAATTGCCGGTTGCTTTGAACTGTAGCCAAAAAGCCCAGTCATAAAGAACAAGCAAATTACAAGGGCAATTCCCAAATGAGCAGGTAGCATGATAAGCTCTTTAACAAAAAGCTTTATTCTTCGTGTAAGAATGAGATTTATAATCATATAAACGACAATAAACACAATTACTGCAATCAGTATTGAAGCTGTGCGTGGTAAGAAATGTGAAAAAATATTTATAGACAGGCAGAATGATGCAAAAGAAAGAATAAATGTGATTAAGAAGTTTACAATGCGGTTTGCACCAATAAAGCCAGCAGTTTCAGTGCGACGCTTGCAAAATGTCCAGAGTCCAGCACCAAAGCCGACAGCAGATGCAATAATCCAACCAATAGAAGCCATAAACTTAGGTGTAACCCATTTGATGATTTCTCCACTACCATTGCCATATCCAATTTGAGGAATAATATCTTTATTAGGTAAAACGCTGTAGTATGTGATGTCGTTAGACATAAAGCTTGTGGGAACAAGATAGGAAAAATTATTGGTTAGCGATGGTGCTTCAACACCAATAGAATATACCAAAGCATTTCCAGCAAGAGAGTATTCGTTGCCAAGAAGGAAAAGCGACATAAGCTCATTTATGCAAGCAAAAGAAATTGCTGGAAGCAAAACGAGTATCAGTGAATAAAATATTGCTTCCACAGGTGTTCCGACTGCACTTGTGATTATTGATGAAATAGTAAATCCAAACAAGGCAGTTGCAAAATATCCACAAGCGAGTACAAGTAAAGAAAGCATAAGCTTTTTAGAATATCCAAAATACATAATGTTGATAAAGAAAACTGTAAGCATTGGAACTAATACAGCAATAAACAGCTGTGAAACGCCAGCAAGATAAGTTGATGAAAATAAATTTTTGCGTGAAATTCCAAGGCTCATATAGACATTTACAGTGCTTTTACGCAACAAGAACTTAAACTTTGAAGCTCCAAGTAAAACACCGGCAAACAAAAGCAAAAAAGGGAGTATAGTTGAAAACAACATAAGCATATCTTCACTTGTAAGAATATACTTAAAGTCTTTTGCAATATCATATGTCGGATTTTCCATGATATTATATTTAATGTTATTGCGAATAGTCATAAAGGATGAAAGGGGATATATAAGCATTAAAACACCAAATATAATAGTCGGAAATGCCGCTGTGCCTTGAATTGAATTTTTAAAGTTAACCCAAAACGGGCTGCTTCTTCTTTCTTTAGTTGAAGATGCCTGAGATGTCATAGTCACCATCCTCCATTTCGTCAAGGAATATCTCTTCAAGAGAGAGTGCAAAGCGTTCAATCAAAACAGGTGACATTGCACGAAGCTTTTGCTCAAATTCATCAGCATCACCAAGAGAGGTGAGAGAGAACAGCTTACCGTCCTGAGTGATACGCTTGTGGTTAAGATTTTTAAAGTCCTCAATGTTCATCTCTTTATCAAATGCAACTCTAAACTTGCTTCGGCTTCCGCTCATCTCGTTTACTGAGCAGTCAAGAACAATTTTTTGCCCATTGATAAGACCAATATGGTCGCACAAATCAGCAAGGTCGTGGAGATTGTGAGAAGAGATTATAACAGAGGTTTCTTTTTCTGCCATATATTCAAGCAAAAGTTTTCTTGAGAAGTTCCTCTTTGCTGGGTCAAGACCATCGAATAATTCATCAAGCAACAAATATTTAGGATGAGTAGACATTCCAAGCACCATTTCTGCTTGCCTTTGCATTCCTTTTGAAAACCCATTAATATTCTTGCTTGGGTCAAGCCCAAAAGCATCTGAAAGCTTTTTAAATGTTTCATCGCTGAAGTTAGGGTAAAAGCCCTTATAAAACTGAGCCATTTTTGTCATTGTTGAATACGGTTTGAAATACAAGTCATCAGGAAGGTAAAATAACTGTTTCTTCATATTCTGATTATCATAAATGTTTTCACCACCAACAAAAACTTCTCCGCCATCTGCCCTGTAAACACCTGCTACGGTTTTAAGTAATGTTGTTTTACCTGCACCGTTGTAGCCTACAAGCCCATAGATAGACGAGTCACTGACTGAAAAAGTCAGGTCTTGAATTGCCGTAAAATCGCCAAACTTTTTTGTAACACTTCTTACTTCAATCAAGTGTCAAACCTCCTTATACAGTTCTTCAAGAAGAACTAAAATATCATTTTTTGTAATTCCCTTTGAAATTGAAGAGTTAATAACAGCTCTTAAATCTTTTATCGCATTCTCTTTAATTCTTGTATTAGAAAAAGCATCTTCAGAGACAAAGCAACCACGACCCATTATAGTAAAAATAACACCCTCGGCTTCCAAATCAGAAAAGGAACGCTTAACGGTATTTACATTAACAGAGAGTTGCTTTGAAAGATCTCGAATAGAGGGCAGCTGATCATTTGGCTTAAGAATACCAAGTTGTATCAGAAGCATTACTTGCTCTTTTATCTGCACATATACGGGGGATCTACTCTTCATGTCTATTTCAAACATTTCACCACCCCAAAAAAGTTGACATACTAACTGTGCTACTTGTAATATCACAGTTTTAGTATATATTACAATTTCTAAAAAGTAAAGCCAAAAAGATTAAGAAATTATTAAGATTTGTCAGTTTAATAATACATAATATATATTTACAAATGTACACTTTCTTGTTAAAATATAGAAGATAATTAAGAATTTTGGCACTTATCGCTTAGCGTCAAGCTTAAGGAGATAGTTTAATAATGAATACACAGGAATATATGGAACAACAAAAGAACAAACTTGTTGAAATGATGCCGGCAATGTCCCTTTTTCCGTCCCCATCTGATGGGACAAATAACATGATACAAAACGCCCAGCTCTTGCTTTACAGGAACGCATTTGTAGCTATTATCGCAACTCTTGAAGCTCGGGACAAATATACTTGCCATCACTCAGAGCGAGTTTCAATAATGGCTGAACGCTTTTGTAAATGTCTTAGTCTGTTGCCTTGGCAAACTCAGATAATAGAAGTAACGGCAACGGTTCACGATATTGGCAAGGTCGGGATTTCAGATGCAACGCTAAAAAAAGCAGGTAAGCTTGATGACGATGAGTGGAAAGAAATGAAGAGCCACGCATCTATCGGAGAGGATATTATTCTAAAAGCAGGCAAGCTTCTTGGAATAGCGGAGGGAGTTCGGTCCCATCACGAGAGATGGAATGGAACTGGATACCCAGATGGATTAAAGGAAGCAAACATTCCATACAGTGCAAGAATCATTGCAATTTGTGATTCAGTTGACGCAATGATGAGTACAAGAGTTTACAGAAAAGCACTGTCTGCGGAGGTCTGCCAATCAGAGCTTGTGAAAGGCCAAGGAATAATGTATCAGCCAGAGCTTGTGGATATATTTTTAAAAAACTGGGAGAACATAGTCGGAGATCTTTATATTGATGAACAAATATAATAAATATAATAAAAGCAAGCAGATGGCGTAAAGTTATCTGCTTGCTTTTTTATTGTTCAACTTCTAATTTGAATCTTCGTTCATATCTTCCCACGAAATACTTTCCTCAATAAACCCTTGCTTTGATTTCCGTTTGACAATTAGTTTAATAATAAATCCACTAAGCAAAACGATTGCAGAAACCATCCAACCACCAGCAATATTTGCCCACCATGGATAATCGCCATAAATTCCATTATTTTTAATAAACAAGTTTGCAATATTCCAGACGAAAAGCACTATCAGAAGGATGGGAGCTAAATATTTAATAGAAATGTTAAACCACCATGAAGGCACTTTAAATTTATTAGTATTTTTATTAACTTCCTCACGAACTTTTTCAACATTAAACATCCACCCAACAGCAATACACTCAAAAACACCAATCAAAATCAAGTTATATTGGTTTGTCCAGTTGTCAACAATATCAAGCCATGCAAGCCCAGCGCGGGTAACGAAAATAAGAGAAAAAATAAATGAAGTAAGGCAAACATATTTTGTAGTTTTGTTAGGTGATAGTTTAAACTTATCCGATATTGCGGTTGAAACACCCTGAACAATAGAGAATGCAGAGTCAATTGCAAGAGTAACAAGCGTCAGATAGAAAAATACTCCGAAAAGTGAGTTAAGCCAGCCAATGCTTGTAAGGCTGACGATAGTTTGTGGATAAATAATAAAGGCAGTTGCAATTCCAGATGTTGAAATATTGTCAAGCATACCAGCACCGCTCATAGTAGTAAACATAACAATTCCGGAAAGCAAGCTTACGGACATATCGGCAAAAGCAATAATTGTTGCATCAACAGCAATATTGGATTTTTTATCAAGAAATGAGCCATAAGCAAACATAACCGCCATCATAATTGACATACTGAAAAATACTTGTCCAACGGCATCAATCCAAAGTTGAACATTTGCAAGAGCAGACAAGTCAGGAACAAAGAGGCGATAAAGACCTTCCGCTGAGCCACTCATTGTAATGCCCTTTAATGCCATAAATCCAAGAAGTATAATAGGCAGAAAAACGATATATTTAATAACAGCATCAACACTTTTAGCACCATTGCGAATGCAATAATATATAAGAGTCCAAGCGACAATAATTCCAAAAAGGCAGACCATAGGAATTGTGTGTCCGCTTATTTGCCAAGATGTTTGAATAATATTGGGAAAAACCTTGCTTGCAGCTTCTGTATCTCCAGTCATGTTTGCAAATTTAAAGCTACCAACAACCATGATTAGTACCCAGGCAAAGATAGCGGAATAATAGGTCACAACGACAAAGGCATTTGTTGTGGCAGCCCAGCCAATTGGTTCAAGGTTTTTGTTTATTCCACTTAAAGAGCCAGGTGCACCTTGTCTCATTTTTCTTCCTATTGCAATCTCCATCATTAGCAAAGGAATACCTAAAACAATCATGGCAATAAGGTAAACCATCAAAAATGACCCTCCGCCATATTGTGCAGCAAGTCCTGGAAATCTCCAAGCATTGCCAAGCCCAACAGCAGAGCCAATAGCAGCAAGGATAAATGTACTCCTTGATGACCAAGTTTCTCTCTTCATTTATATCATCCTTTTAAAATATTGTCTAAACAAAATAAAAATAAAAAAGCTATTAATATAAGGTATAACCACAAACACATAATACAATACAAAATGGGTTGATTTATTTATAAGAGCAAAAATTTACTTAGCTATATTTAAGATAGCAAATATTAAAATAAAGGTTGATAAAACGGCATTTTCAAACAGAAGAGGGCTGTTGATTTTTATTATTTGGAATTTTGTAATTTTTATACTTTAATATAAAAATTAAACTGTATTCTATTATTAAAAATGCTTAAACTAATAATTCAAGTGGCGATTAACTAATTCAAATTAAAGATTAATTGAAGTGTTGGATAAAAGCCAAAGCAATGAAAATGTTAATTCATAACAAAGGAAAAACAGAAGAAAAAAGTTTGTTATATTTTTATCAATTACTCTGATTTAAGCTTGACAAAAAATTAACAAACTGCTATAATTGCATCATCACTTAAGGTTAGAGAAAAAATCATTAGAAAAAGTGATGGCTTTTATGTTCACTGTGTCTGTATCATGTGAGTCACAAATTAGAAAGAGTGAACTAAAGTGTGTGGATCATTTTATTATGCACTTAGATTTGCGGTTGTATTATTAAAGCGTGATACGACTTTATATTTTAAGGAGGATATTATGAACAAGGATAAAAAAACAGCAACACCTGCAATCGTTGAAAATGTGGATCAATTGACTGCAAGAATGGCAGAGATAAGAGAAGCACAAAGAATTTTTGCAACCTTCTCACAGGAAAAGGTTGATGAAATATTTAAAGCAGCTGCAATGGCAGCCAATAAAGAAAGAATTCCACTTGCCAAAATGGCAGCTCAAGAAACGGGAATGGGCTTGGTTGAAGACAAGGTTATAAAAAATCATTATGCAGCTGAATATATTTATAATAGTTACAAGGACACAAAAACCTGTGGAGTTATTGAAGAGGATGAAGCATTTGGTATAAAGAAAATAGCAGAACCAATAGGGTTAGTTGCAGCGGTTATACCAACAACAAACCCAACTTCAACAGCAATATTCAAATCACTTTTAGCAATTAAAACAAGAAACGGAATAATATTTAGCCCACACCCAAGAGCAAAGAATTGTACAATTGCTGCTGCAAAAATAATTTCAGATGCAGCAGTAAAAGCTGGCGCTCCAAAAGGGATTATTGGCTGGATTGATACTCCATCTCTTGAACTTACGAACGAGGTAATGAGAAATTCAGATATAATACTTGCAACTGGTGGTCCTGGAATGGTTAAAGCTGCATATTCTTCTGGAAAACCTGCAATTGGTGTAGGACCGGGAAATACTCCGGCAGTAATTCACAAATCAGCGGATATAAGGCTGGCTGTCAGTTCAATTATTCTGTCAAAGACATTTGACAATGGTATGATATGTGCTTCAGAACAGTCAGTTATTGTTGATGAAAGCATATATAACGAGGTAAAAAAAGAGTTTGTACTTCGTGGCTGTTATCTTCTTAATCGTGAAGAAACAGAAAAAGTAAGAAAAGCAATTTTAATCAACGGAGCACTTAATGCAAAGATAGTTGGACAAACCGCCTTTAGAATTGGCGAAATAGCAGGAATCACAGTGCCTGAGGATACAAAGATTTTGATAGGCGAGGTAGAGAGCGTTGAGCTTTCTGAAGAATTTGCTCACGAAAAATTGTCGCCTGTACTTGCAATGTACAAGTCAAAAACTTTTGACGATGCTATAGAAAAAGCAGACAGACTGGTAAGAGATGGCGGTTATGGACACACGGCGTCAATTTATATCAACACAGCGACAGAAAAAGAAGATTTAAATATTTTTTCAAATATAATGAAAGCTTGCAGAATAGTTGTAAATACTCCATCTGCTCACGGCGGTATCGGTGACTTGTTTAACTTCAAGCTTGCACCATCATTAACTCTTGGATGCGGTTCATGGGGCGGAAACTCTGTTTCGGAAAATGTTGGGGTAAAGCATCTTATCAATATAAAAACCGTAGCTGAAAGGAGAGAAAATATGCTTTGG
Organism: Oscillospiraceae bacterium; assembly: GCA_036654375.1. Classification (GTDB taxonomy): domain Bacteria; phylum Bacillota; class Clostridia; order Oscillospirales; family Acutalibacteraceae; genus RZYX01. Next base: position 74,753 of record JAVVSD010000001.1, on the reverse strand, counting down.
TTCAGAACTCCCCAAAAAGTATTTTTTAAAAAAGGTTGCCTGGGTGTTGCCATTAATGAGCTTAAAGATGTATACAACAAGAAAAAAGTCTTTATAGTAACAGATGAATATCTTTATAAAAATGGATATACAAAAACAATTACAGATTCGTTAGATGCAATGGGAATAACACATACAACATTCTATAATGTTGCTCCAGACCCAACACTTGCAAGCGCAAAAGAGGGCGCAAAGGCGATGGCATCATTTGAGCCAGATTGCATAATTGCACTTGGTGGTGGTTCAGCAATGGACGCAGGCAAAATCATGTGGACTCTTTACGAGCATCCAGAGGTTGATTTCCTTGACCTTGCTATGCGTTTTATGGATATAAGAAAAAGAATTTATTCATTCCCAAAGATGGGTGAAAAAGCATTGTTTGTAGCAGTTCCAACATCAGCAGGAACAGGCTCAGAGGTAACACCTTTTGCTGTTATAACAGATGAGCAAACAGGAATAAAGTATCCTCTTGCAGACTACGAACTTTTACCGAATATTGCAATTATAGATGCAAACTTAATGATGAATATGCCAAAGGGGCTGACATCTGCTTCAGGCATAGATGCAATGACCCACTCACTTGAAGCATACGCTTCAATGCTCGCAAGTGATTATACAGATGGATTGGCACTAAAATCGCTCAAAAACATTTTCACATATTTGCCAAGTGCATATAAAAATGGAGCAAACGACCCAATTGCTCGTGAAAAGGTAGCAGACGCCTCAACAATGGCGGGAATGGCTTTTGCAAATGCATTTCTTGGAATCTGCCATTCAATGGCGCATAAGCTTGGAGCATTCCATCATCTTCCACATGGCGTGGCAAACGCACTTCTGATAAATGAAGTTATGAAGTTTAATGCAACAGATAATCCAAAGAAAATGGGAGCATTTTCTCAATATCAATATCCGCACGCAACTGAAAGATATGCAGAGATAGCATCCTTTATTGGAGTCGACGGAAAGAGTGATGAAGAAAAATTCAACAATCTTCTTTTAAAGATTGATGAGCTTAAGGAAATGGTAGGAATTAAAAAATCCATAAAGGAATATGGAATAAGCGAAGAAGATTTCTTAGCAACTCTTGATGAAATGGTAGACCAAGCGTTTGATGACCAGTGTACAGGAGCAAACCCAAGATACCCATTGATGTCTGAAATGAAGCAAATGTATTTGAATGTCTATTATGGTAAATAAGGAGAGAAAAAGATGAAACTTGATAACATTATTTCAAAAAGAGAAAACAAAACAATATATCGTGATGGCGATGTGTCAATCAAGGTCTTTGACAAAAACTTTTCAAAAGCAGATGTTCTAAATGAAGCTTTAAATCAGGCAAGGGTAGAAGAAACTTCAATAAATGTTCCAAAAATAATAGAGGTGACAAAGATTGATGGCAATTGGGCTATTGCCTCCGAGTTTATTGAGGGCAAAACAATTTCAGCGATAATCAATGAAAATCCTAAAAAAGCGAATGAGTATATTGAACTTCTGGTTGACTTGCAGATGCAGGTACATGAGCAAAAATCTCCTCTTCTTACCAAACTTAAAGATAAAATGATAAGAAAAATAGCAATGACCGAATTTGATGCAACAACGAGATATGAGTTGCTCACAAGGCTTGAAGGAATGCCAAAGCACAACAAAGTATGCCATGGCGATTTCAGAACAAGTAATGTAATCATTAAAAAAGATGGAACGCCCTATATTATTGACTGGTCACACGCAACGCAGGGGAATGCCTCAGCAGATGTTGCAATAACTTATTTGCTCTATTTAATTGCAGGTCAAAAGGAGCAAGCCGAGTTCTACATTAAAACATTCTGTACAAAGAGCGACACACCAAGGCAGTATATAGAAAAGTGGATTCCAATTGTTGCTGCTGCACAATCAGTAAAATGCAAAACTGATGAGGTTGAGTTTTTAAATAAGCTTGTCGATGTTGTAGAGTACGAATAAGATAAAGTTATATACAAATAAAAGCCGTACAGATGCCTTGTAAGCATTTGTACGGCTTTTAAAATGCAATAAAACCCAATAGCTCTGCTGGTGGAGATAGAAAATCTTTTGATATGGATAAAATAAAAGCGCCTTTATATTTAGAGTTAAGGTCTGCCAACCTAAGGAAAATATATAGACTCATTTAAGGGTAGCGGAAATACTAAGGCATAAATAAAAGCCCCTTTAAGGGCTTTTATTAGGACTTACTAAAATCTCCGCTAAGCCGGAGGTTTTGACTTAAGCTTCTGTTTGCGAGTGCAAACAATGTCAAGCAATTGCTCGTTGTGGCTAATAACCAACAGACCTATATCACGAGCTTTTACTTCACTGAGAGTAAAGTTCCAAATCTGGCTTTGAGTAATAAGGTCAAGCATTGTGCTTATCTCATCAGCAAGTATAAACTTTGTTTTTCCACTAAGAGCGCGAGCAATACAAAAACGCTGAAGCTCACCGCCCGAAAGCTCTGTAGGATAGCGATTAAGCCAATCATTTTCAATCCCAAGCCCATCAATTATTCGTTGCTCAACGATATCTCCCTCAACTAAAACTTCTTTTAATTTAAGGTGAGGATTAATAACCTGCTCCGGATGTTGCCAAATCATTTGAACAGGGCAATAACCTTTATATTCATCAAGAGGCTTACCGTCAAGAAGTATTTTACCGCTATCAGGTTTTTCATATCCTGCAATTATTTTGCAAAATGTCGTCTTGCCAAATCCACTCGGAGCAACAAGACCAACTCTTTCATCACTCTTGATTGACAAACTGAAATTTTCAATAACAAGTTTGTCAGTGTTCGGATATTTAAAAGATATGTTATTTGCTTCAAGTAACATTGCTTTTTACCTCCTCACTGTAGTTAATACAGCGAACATAACCATCTCTGATTTTGACATATGGAATTTCACCACAGCATTTTTCAGTTTTGTGTTCACAACGAGGAGAAAAAGTACAGCCAATAGGCATATCCTTAACATAAGGTTGCACACCGCCTATAAATGAAAATCCATTTTGTGGCATTGAACGCCACAAGGCCTTTGAATATGGATGACGCAGAGTATCTTCACTGTTAAAGTCAGAAACAGGGGAGTCTTCAATGGTTGTCCCAGCATAAAAAACAACAATTCTATCTGCAACCTCAAGGGCAAGCTCAAGATCATGAGTTATTAGCAAAACGCCGGCACCACTGTCCGCAATGCTTCTGAAATGGCTAAGTACGCGGCGAGCAATTTTCACATCAAGACCTGGAGTTGGCTCATCTGCGATGACAAGCTTTGGGGACTGTGTAACGGCGGTAGAGATGAGAATTCGTCTTGCCATACCACCAGAAAGTTCAAATGGGTAAAGGTCTTTTGTGCTTTCCTTTAACCCGTATTCTTTAAGGGTAGCGTCCAACTTTTGAGTAGATTCTTTATCTTTTTTACCATTGGTAATTTGCTCGCCAACACGCATTAAAGGGTCAAGATATTCAACACTTTGTGGAACAAGAACAATCTCTTTTCCACGCAAATTTTTTATTCTACTTTCATTAAGCTCTTCGCCTAAAAACTCAATTTTTCCACCCATTGTGGCATTGTATGGAAGAACACCCATTATTCCTGCTGCAAGAAGGCTCTTTCCAGAACCACTTGAACCGACAACGGCAACCAATTCACCCTCATGAATTTTAAGTCTTAAATCTTTAATAACAGGAAGACTTATCTTTTTTAAACCCCTCTCATATTGAGAAAAGGAGATACAAAGATGCTTAACATTTAGAACAAGTTTTTTATCGTCTAACATTTTTATCCTCCTTATTCATGTAGAGTCTTTGGCGACAAAAGCTTTCTTAAGCTTTCACCTGCGATGTCAAAAAGTATAACAGTCATAACTAAAAGCAGACCAGGAAAAAGTGCAAGCCACCATTCGCCCATAGATAAATATCGCATACTTTCAGACAGAATAATTCCAACAGCTGGTTGTTCCGGAGAAAGTCCAAATCCCAAAAATGTAATGCTTGCCTCGTGAAGAATAGCATGAGGAAACAAAAGTATAAGACCAACAAGGAATTGGGGCAAAATATGAGGCAACATATGCCTGAACACAATTTTTTGCCTGCTAACGCCTCGCTTTTGAGCAACCTTAATGTATCCGCTTTCCTTAAGCTGAAGAACTTCGCCTCGAATAACTCTTGTGAGCGATGGCCAGTGGGTGAGCGAAACTCCGATAACTACGCCCCAAAAGCCTTTACCACAGGCAAAGGAGATAAGTATGAGTAGCAAAATATGAGGAATACCCATGACAAGGTCAATGAGCCATAAAATAAAGGCATCCACCTTCTTGCCCATGGTTGCAGCAGCAGTTCCAAGTAGAAATGCAATAACAGCACTGGCACTTGCTGTAAGCAGTCCAATTTTGATGCTTGTTGAAAGACCTGCAAGTGTTCTTGAAAACATATCTCTGCCCATCCAGTCCGTTCCAAATGGATATTTAAGGCATGGTGAGATATCCTTGATTGCAAAATTTGTTTCCATTGCGGAGTTTGAAAGAAACTGGCCACTAATGGTAATAGCTAAAACCAATATTACTGAAATTATTAGAAGGCTCAATGTAGCTTGCCTTCTGTTAAAATGTACATTACCAATCATTTTTTTATAGCCCCCCTTCTTATGCGAGGGTCTACAATTCCGTAAAGTATGTTTGCGATAAGATTTCCAAAAAAAACAATAGCAGCAGTGATAACAGTTATTCCAAGAAGAAGAGGAATATCTCCACCAAGTCCGGCGGTTACAGTTGCCTGCCCAAGACCTGGGTATGAAAATATTTGTTCAACCAAAACAGATCCGCCAAAGATTTCGCTGATTGAAGCAAATTGTAAAGTTATAGCAGGTAAAATTATGTTACGAAGTCCGTGCCTCCTGACAATACTCCAAGTGCTTTCACCACGCGCTTTTGCAAAAAGAACATAGTCACTTTCCATAACATCAATCATTTTTTCTCGTGTATGCAAAGCGATGTTTGAAACTCCAGTAATGCTAAGAGTTAAAGCGGGGAGTATGGCGTGCAGTATTTTGTCACCAACAGTAACATCTCCAGCGTCCATTCCAATAGGAACACTAAGACCGATGGGGAGGATTCCGAGCCAAACTGCAAAAATCATAAGCAAAACGAGTGCAAGCCAGAATGTGGGAGTACTTGCAATAACAAGAGAATAACTTTTTATAAACTTGTCTGCAAATTTGCCTCTTTTAACACCTGCAATAACTCCAAGCACAAGTCCCAAGAAACCGGAAATTATCCATGCAATAGAAAGCATCCAAATAGAGTTGGAAAGCTTATTTGCAATGACAGCTGAAACATTTTCACGATACAAAAGTGAAACACCCATGTTACCTGTGAAAAAGTCACCAGCCCAAGAAATAAAGCGTTCAACAGGTGGTGTTCCGACACCCCAGTACTCTTCAAGCTTTAAAATCTGTTCTTCACTAAGCGAGCCAAGAGCAGATTGTCCAACATTGACCTGAAGTGGGTCAATTGGTGAAACAGACACCAAAATAAATGCCACAAGACTGACAAAAATCAGTAAAAGTAGCATTCGAAAAAAGCTTTTAAGAAAGAAAGAGAAGTAGTGCTTAATCAAACTATGTCCTCCACAAATATCAGGCGGAGAACTGATTTCTCAGCTCCGCCTGTATAATATTAGTTATCCCAAGTCCACTGGTCAACATTATTGACAATAGACCATCCGTGTCCGTGTGGGTGAAGCTTTTGTTCAGCAACATTCAGCTTTTTATTTGACCAATAAAGGTGGTCAATGTTGACAAGCCAAATCCATGGAACATCTTTGTTTATTTCAACCTGAGCTTCCTGCCAAAGCTTATAGGATTCTTCAAGAGAAGAACTTGCAAGGGCTTTATCCATAAGCTTGTCGGCGGTTGCGTTTGAGTAAGGAGAATAATCCGCTAAACCAGTTTTGGCATTTGAGTGATAAATATTATAAATCTCCATTGGAGTATGTGAACCCCAGCCCCATGTCATAATTTCTGATTTAGCACGGTCATATGCTTCGTCCCAGCTAACACCCTGTAAGACAACTGAAATACCAATTTTTTTAAGCTGGTTTTTTGTATCTGCGGAAAGTGCCTGCCTAACAGAATCACCTGAAGGATACATAATGGAGATTTCAGCACGAACACCGTTTTTAGCTCTAATTCCGTCGCTACCTTTTACCCAGCCAGCATCGTCAAGAATTTTAATTGCTCCTTTAAGGTCGTATTTAACTTCGTTGAGGGAACTGTCCCAAGGCATGTTATCACATACGCTGAAAGCAGGAGTTCCATGACCATTAAGAACATTTTTAATCATTTCATTGCGGTCAAGACCGATGTTTACGGCCTTACGAATTGCAATGTCATTTGTAACATTGTTGCCAATTTTAAGTCCATCATTATTCTTTGTCTGTGCAATTGTTGGAAGATTAAATGTGCGGTTGTCAACAGACTTGAATGAAAGCAATTCATAGTTTTTGATTTTCTGCTTTGAATAAGATGCAGCTGTATATGCAAGGTCAACTTGGCCAGCTTTAACTGCTGAAAAAGCAGCATCTTCACTCATAAAGAGAATTGTAACCTTTTTCATCTTAACTTTTTTGCCATAATAATTTTCATTAGCTTCAAAAATAACCTGCTGTCCTTTGTCCCACTGCTTTAACTTATATCTGCCTGAGCCAATAGGGTGAGAGCCATAGTCTTTTCCATATGCGTGTTCAGGAACAATGCCGACAATAGCCATAGTGTATGGCCAAATAGAGTATGCTTTATTAAGGTGGAAAACAACGGTAGTGGCATCTGTTGCTTCGGCTTTATCAAGCATTGTAAAATCATTTACAGAACTTGTCTTTTTGAGTGTGTTATAAGTAAAAGCAACATCTTTAGCTGTAAGCTTTTTGCCGTCTGTGAATTTAACATCATCACGGATTTTAACTGTCCATGTAAGACCGTCTGGGCTTGTTATCATGTCAGTTGCAAGGTCATATTCAATTTCAAGGTCGTTTGTTGTTACTGTTAATGTACTTTGAATAAGTGGCTCGTGAACATGCTCACCAGCACCCCAGCCATGGGCAGGGTCAAATCCAGACTCAGGTTCACTGGCTGTACCCATAGCAATTATTACAGAGTCTTTATTTTTTGGAACTTCAGCATTTTTCTTGTTACAGCCTGCAAAAACTGTCACAAGCAAGCAAATTGAAAAAATAATACTAAGAATTTTCTTTGTCATTTATCATTCTCCTAATAATTTCTATTTTTGTGTTAATAATTCATTATTAACACAAAAATAGCCACGAAGCCAAACACCATAATTAAATGATGAAACAAACCTTCGTGGCGTAAATTACAATAAATAAAAAGCTAACTGTAATGATATGCCTTCATGGCACAAATTCCATAATAATGATATCGTAACATAGTACAAATGTCAATGAATTTATTAAAATATAACTATATGTATTAATAAATGATAAGGGTTACAACCATTATTATAATAACGCTAATAAAAAGAACGATTTTGAAAGTATCCAACTCCTTAATTTTCAAATATCTGTTTTGTATATTCAAATCCTCATTATACATTTCTGAAGTTATAGGGTCTGAATCCCAACAAATTAGTTTCTGGTATTTGTCTTTTACAGAAGTGGTTTGACCAAAGACTTTTTCATGTACATTTGGGAACCTTTGAAGCACAGCATTAATAAGCCCGTTATATTCTTGTGTATACAGATAAATAAACAGTATCCAATAGAGTAATGAGATTATGACACCCCAATATTTAATTGAATTTGATGCGACAATGGTTGCAATAAGTATTGCTCCAAAAACAACAGCCCATGAAACCCAAAATTTGAGTATCTTTGTTTTAATTTTATCCATTTGTATTACCTCCAAATATATCTTTTGCTCGAGTAATAAGGGAAGCTTTATCATTGCAAACTTCGGTATCAATAACTTCAATCAAAAGCAAATTTAATATTTCACCAATTTTTTTACCATCGGTTATGCCAATATCAATTAAATCATTGCCGTTAATATTTAGCTTTTTAAGGCTGAAACATTCATCGCGTTCAACTATTTCATCAGCCATTATTTTTGCCTCTTGAATTTTTTCGGTATAGCCTGAATAGACGGGATTGTGTGCAAGAGAGTCGGCTGTTTGCACCTTAAATAATAAATTTAAAACAGGAAGCGTAAATTTGGTGAGCATCATTTTGATAACTTTTTCATCTGCACTAATATCATAGTCATGGTATTTGACAAGTGTCAATATTGTCGCAGACATTTCATTGCTTAGTCTAAGATTTTTTAAAACGGTATTTGCAATATCGGCACTAAAATTGCCATGACCATAAAAATGACCAACGCCATTATTGTCAACAGTATAGCAACGAGGCTTTCCAATGTCGTGCAGTAAAAGGGTAAGTCTAACAATAGGGTCAGCTTCTGAAAAGCCAATGGCATAAACAGTGTGTTCCCAAACATCAAAAATATGATGTTTGTTTTTCTGGTCAAAATCAAACATTGGCTCGATTTCTGGAATTATCTTTGCAAAAACCTTACGGTATTTAAGAAGCACATTTACAACATTTTTACCACAGAGCAACTTGAGAAGTTCACACCCAATGCGTTCTTTTGATACATTTTGTAAGAGATGGTCATTTCTTAAAATGCTATCAGATGTTGACTGCTCTAAGTCAAAGCCAAGGACAGAGGAAAATCTGAGCGCTCTTAAAATTCTTAACGCATCTTCACAAAATCTTTCATCAGGGTTGCCAACACATTTTATGATTTTTCTATCAATATCATTTAAACCACCCAAAATATCAATAAGTCCACTGGATTCATTAAATGCCATTGAATTTATTGTAAAGTCACGGCGGCTTAAATCCTCGTTAAGACTACAGCAAAATTCAACACTTTGTGGGTGGCGATTATCAAGATAATTTCCATCTATTCTGAATGTAGTTATCTCAAGTGGCATCTCGTTAATTATAACAGTAACGGTGCCATGTTTAATTCCAGTTTTTATTGTTTTGAAGTCCTTAAATACAGTCAAAATCTCTTCGGGTAAAGCACTGGTAGTTATATCCCAGTCAGGCGGAGCAACTTTAAGCACAGAGTCCCTAACACAACCGCCAACAATAAAGGCGTCAAAGCCTTGCTGTTCAAGCATATCAATTGCAGTCTTTACCTGTGCAGGCAAAACAATATTCACATTACTCGCCTCCTTATAACAAGAATATCATGTCTTTATTATTCTGTCTATATGTTTACAAAGTATGGGCATAATGATAAAATATAGGACGGTGATGAAAATGGAACAATCAAAAATAGACAGAATAAACGAACTCGCAAAAAAATCTCGTCAGCAGGAGCTGTCAGATTCAGAAAAAGAGGAGCAGACACAGCTTCGCAGAGAATATGTGGCTGCATTTAAAAGCAGCCTTGTTTCGCAACTTGAAAACACCTACATTGTTGATGAAAAAGGAAACAAGAAAAAAGTTGAAAGTAAGAATAAGGGTGACAAACGATGATAAAGCAGGGGCGTTACAGGCATTTTAAAGGCAATGAGTATGAAGTCATCGGAGTTGCAAAGCATTCGGAAACGCTTGAAGAAATGGTAGTTTATAAGGCTCTTTATGACGATGGTCATTTATGGGTTCGTCCTGCCGAAATGTGGGAAGAGGAAATAGAGCGTGATGGCAAAAAGATCAAAAGATTTGAATACATAGGTGAATGAGCAGGGATTTCCCTGCTCATCGCATTTAAAGAGATAATAATTGCACATTTTTTAAAATTCTTATTGGAACTGCCCTGTATTTGTATTATAATAATATTATATGTAATTTAAAACAAAAGTATTTTTAAAAGTGAAAGGAAGCGTAATATGTCTGCAAAATATTCTGTGCCACTTTCAAAAGTAATTACTGCTGAGTCTTTAGAAACAGTTTATATGCCAAAGGAAGCATCTGAAATTTTAATAACTTCATTTGAAGTGTGTAGACCAAGCCTTATTTTAGCGAGTCATGACCATTATTTTAATTCTGAAAGAGTTCAGTTCATGGGAAAGTCAGAAATGGAATTTTTGGCGGATATGACTGACGAGGAAAGGCTTTCCTCACTTGACCGTTTCTTTAGTAAAAAGCCAATAACAGTAATACTGCCACTTAACTGCGTTGACTGCCCAGAGGATATTTTGGGACTTGCTCAAAAGTATCAAGTGCCACTTCTTAAAACCTGTGAGGAAACATCAAATGCGATTTCTTCACTTGTTTCATATCTCAATGTTGAACTTGCAGAAAGAATAACAAGGCATGGCGTATTAGTAGAAGTTTCGGGTGAGGGAATACTTATTGTAGGCGACAGTGGAGTTGGAAAGAGTGAAACTGTTGTTGAACTTATAAAAAGGGGACACAGATTAGTTGCTGATGATGCAGTTGAGCTAAGAAAAGTGTCAAGCAGAACCATTGTTGGCTCAGCACCAGACAACATAAGGCATTTTATTGAACTACGCGGAGTAGGAATTATTGATGCTCGTCGTTTATTTGGTATGAGTGCCGTAAAGCTAACAGTAAAGATTGATATGGTTATTGAGCTTGAACAGTGGGATGATGAAAAAGTCTATGAGCGTATGGGACTTGATGAAGAATATACAACAATTCTGGGAATTAGTGTTCCACTTGCCGTTGTCCCTGTAAGACCAGGACGAAATCTTGCGGTAATCATTGAGGTTGCAGCAATAAATAATAGGCAGAAAAAGATGGGATACAACTCTGCAAAGGAACTTTTAACAAGCCTTGGCATGATGGATGAAGAAATAAAAGAAGTTAAATCACCGCTTGATATCTGGCACAATCTTTAATTTTCTGGAGGAGTTTATGTTCAGAGTAGGAGTAGATTTGGGTGGAACCAATATTTCTGTTGGAGTAATTGACGATAATCTTGAAATTATAGGAAGAGCAGTGTTAAAGACAAACCTTCCACGAAGCTCAGATAAAATTTTTGAGGATATTGCAAAGGCGGTTAAAATAGCAACTGTGGATGCCAACATTACAATGCAGGACATCTCAACAGTTGGCGTTGGAACTCCAGGTGCAGTTAATACTGAAACTGGCATTGTTGAGTTCTCGAGCAATCTTAAATTTTTTAATGCTCCTTTAAAGCAGACGCTCCAAAATTTGCTTAATAAACCTGTATTTGTGACAAATGATGCAAACTGTGCGGCACTTGCAGAAAAAAAAGTGGGTGCTGGAAAAGGAGCAATAGATTTTATAGCGATAACGCTGGGAACAGGAATAGGCGGCGGAATTTTTGTTAATGATAAAATGCTGACAGGTGTTAACGGTGCTGCTGTTGAAACTGGGCATATGGTAATTGATTTTGATGGTGTTCAGTGCGGTTGTGGAAGAAAAGGTTGTTGGGAAAAATACGCATCGGCAACAGCGATTAAAAGGCAAACATTGAATGCTTTATTTGAAGACAAAAGTCAGAGTAGCTATATATGGGAATTAATCGGATATGACCTTTCAAAAGTTAATGCGAAAATTGCTTTTGATGCAATGCGAAACGGCGACAAGCTTGGGGTTGAGCTGGTGGAGAGATATCTTGACTATCTTGCTTGCGGTATAACCAATCTTATTAACCTTTACCAACCGCAGGTACTTTGCATAGGTGGCGGAATGTCTAACGAGGGGAATGCAATTTTGCTTCCAGTTATTAAAAGGGTAGAAAAAGAAAGATATAGTATCCATTCAAGTAAGCAAACAGAAATTTGCATAGCAAAGTTAAAAAATGATGCGGGTATTATTGGTGCTGCATTGCTAAACGAAATATAAAGGGGCTGATTTTATGATAGATAAGATTAAAGAGTATGCACGAAATCTTAACTGCAAAGTTAAAGAATCCGTTCTTATGAGTGAGTATACAAGCTTTAAGACAGGCGGGTATGCCAAATTATTTATCACGCCAGATACAGTTGAAGACATTGCACAGCTTTATAAGTTTTGCTTTTCGTTAGGTGTTAAACCAATTATCGTTGGCAACGGAAGTAATACACTCGTTTCAGATAATGGGATAGACGGTGTAGTAATATACATTGGTAATAGCTTTCAACACATTGAATACTGCGGTGGCGGTATAATAAAATGCGGAGCAGGAGTAAATCTTGCAAAGCTTTGTATGTTTGCACTTGAATATGAGCTTACTGGGATGGAATTTGCATTTGGAATACCTGGCTCAGTTGGTGGTGCAGCATTTATGAATGCTGGTGCATATGGCGGAGAGATGAAAGATATTATTATGCTATGTAACCACATCACTCCAGATGGAGAACGCAATTCCCTTTCGGGCGACAATCTTGAATTTGGATACAGAAAAAGTGCATATGGCAAAAACAATTGCCTTATTACAAGCGTTGTATTTAAGCTTGAAAAAGGTGATGCGGATGCCATTAAATACAAAATGGATTCTTTGCTCGAAAGAAGAAAGTTAAAACAGCCACTTGATTATCCAAGTGCAGGCAGTGTGTTTAAAAGACCAGAGGGTAATTTTGCTGGAACACTAATTCAGGAGTGTGGGCTTAAAGGTAAAACAATCGGGGGAGCACAGGTGAGTGAAAAACACGCAGGCTTTATTATCAATATTGGAAATGCAACGACAAAAGATATAACAGACCTTATTGATTTTGTCCAGGCAACAGTCCAAAAAGAAAAGAATGTTTTATTAGAAAAGGAATTAAGGGTAATAGAATAAGGAGTGTAGTATGGAACTCATTATCGTAACAGGACTTTCAGGAGCGGGCAAATCAAAGGCGGTCGATATTCTTGAAGATATCGGGTTCTTTTGCGTTGACAATATGCCTCCAAAGCTTGTGCCGGCATTTGCTCAACTGTTGCTTAAATCCACAGAGCAGGCAGAAAAAGCAGCAATAGTTATAGACATTAGAGCTGGCAATAACTTTAATGACCTTTTTGCCTCTTTAGATGCTATTAAAGAGATGGGCGGCAACTTTAAAATACTGTTCATTGACGCATCAAATGACACTTTAATTAATAGATACAAAGAAACAAGAAGAAAGCACCCTCTTTCAAATAAAAATAAAGGGTCAATAGATTCTGCAATTAATGCTGAACGGGAGGTCTTGCGTCCTATTCGGCAAATGGCAGACTACATAATAGATACATCGCACCTTAAGCCAACTCAGTTTAAAGAGCGTGTTGCAAGCCTGTTTTTAGAAAATATAAAATCAATTATGCCAATTCAGTGTATGTCGTTTGGCTTTAAATATGGAATACCGGCTGATGCTGACCTTGTTTTTGATGTTAGATGTTTGCCAAACCCATTTTATATTGATGAGCTAAAAAAGCTAACAGGGCTTGATGAACCTGTGCGTAACTATGTTATGAAGTGGGAGCAGGCAAAGGGGCTTGTTCCAAAGCTTTTAGATTTAATAGATTATCTTGTTCCACTTTATCGTGAAGAGGGTAAAAGTCAGCTTGTTGTTGCAATAGGTTGCACAGGAGGCAGGCATCGTTCTGTTGCATTTGCAGAGCTTGTGTATAAGCATTTGCTTGAGGAAAAAGGCATGAATGTTTCAGTTACACACAGAGATATTGCAAAATAAACGGAGGTTCGCAGATATGTCATTTTCGTCCCAGGTTAAGGATGAGCTGATAGCTTTTGAAAACGGCAGAAAAAAAGATGCCGAAAATAATTCAGAGTGCTGTACATATGCGCTACAATACGGGCTTTTGCTTTTTTGCAGAGGCTTTTCTGTTTCCGCAATAAATATGCAGACAGAAAACAAGGGTATAGCAAAGCTGTATGCTGATACTATAGAGCAGATAACCGGAGGACCACAGCAAATAAAGTGTTCAGAAGCTGGAAAATACAGCGTAAAAGTTGAGTCGGAAAAAAAGAGAAAGCAAGTACTGGAGCATTTCGGGCATACAGGATCAGAAATAACTATAAGGCTTAATCGAGCAAATCTTGCAGAGGATTGTTGCTACAGTGCTTTTTTAAGAGGCGTATTTCTTGCGTGCGGAACAATATCATCTCCAAATAAGGACTATCATCTTGAATTTGTTGAGCCACATTTAAATCTCTGTAAGGACCTTATAAAGCTTATGGAGGAAATGGACCTTAAAGCAAAATATGTTATGAGAAAAAGTAATCACATAGTATATTTTAAAGACAGTGAAAGTATCGAAGATGTTCTTACACATATGGGTGCTTTCTCATCATCACTTGAAGTTATGGAAATAAAAATATATAAAGATGTCAGAAACAAAGTTAATAGAAAAACGAACTTTGAAAATGCCAATCTTTCCAAAACAGTTGATGCCGCAGTCATGCAGATGCGTGCAATTGAGCTTATAAAAAAAGAAAGAGGAATGTCATATCTTTCTGACGAACTGCGTGAACTTGCAATACTTAGAATAGAAAATCCCGAACTTAGCCTTCGTGAACTTGGGCAGATACTTACAATCCCGATTTCTCGTTCAGGCGTTAACCACAGATTAAAAAAAATCACTCAGATGGCAGAAGACCTTAAAAAGAGCAATGTCAGCAAAGGAGAATAAAAAATTGAGCTTTGCACATTTACATTTGCATACTGAGTACAGCTTGCTTGACGGTGCTTGCCGTATCGAGCCACTTCTTGATGCGGTTAAGAAGCAGGGACAAAACTCAGTCGCAATAACTGACCATGGTGTAATGTATGGTGTCATTGATTTTTATAAACAGGCAAAAAAGCGTGGCATTAAGCCAATAATTGGCTGTGAGGTATATGTTGCAGCAAGGGGAATGACAGATAAGGTTCATGCTCTGGATAAAGATAGAAACCACCTTGTATTGCTGTGTGAAAATCACACAGGATACCTTAATTTAATTAAAATAGTTTCAGAGTCGTGGACAAAAGGCTTTTATATAAAACCCAGAGTTGACCATGAAATCTTAGAAAAATATCATGATGGAATTATCGCACTTTCTGCTTGTCTTGCTGGAGAAGTGGCACAGTCAATTTTGCATGATAATTATGATGAAGCAAAAAGAACAGCACTTTGGTATGACAAAGTGTTTGGCAGAAACAACTATTTTCTCGAATTGCAAAATCATGGTCTTCGTGAACAGTTAAAATTAAATCCCCAGCTGATTCGTTTGTCAAATGAAACTGGTATTCCACTTGTTGCAACAAATGACACTCATTATATTGAGAAGCAGGATTCAAAAATTCAGCAGGTGTTAATTTGCATTCAAACCAACCACACAGTTGGTGAAAATACAGGGCTTGAATTTGGAACAGAGGAGTTTTATCTTAAATCAGAAGATGAGATGAGTGAACTATTTTCAAATATTCCGCAGGCGATAGATAACACACAGGTTATTGCTGACCGCTGTAATGTAGAGTTTGAATTTGGAAATACAAAGCTTCCACATTTTGATGTTCCAAATAATATGAATCATTGTGAGTATTTAAGGCAAATGAGCCTTGAAGGAATGAAAAAAAGATATGGTGACAATCCATCATTAGAATATATAGAAAGATTAAACTATGAACTTGACACAATTAATTCAATGGGATACACAGATTATTTTCTTATTGTTCAGGATTTTATTAGTTACGCAAAGTCAAAGGGAATACCAGTGGGACCTGGAAGAGGTTCTGGTGCAGGCAGTATAGTTGCATATTGTATAGGTATAACTGGAATTGACCCAATGAAATACAACCTGCTTTTTGAACGCTTCCTGAACCCAGAAAGAGTAAGTATGCCAGACTTCGATATAGATTTCTGCTATGAACGAAGACCAGAGGTTATAGAATATGTTGTTCAAAAATATGGTGAAGACCATGTAGCTCAAATAGTAACCTTTGGAACAATGGCGGCAAGGGCTGCTGTGCGAGATGTCGGCAGGGCTATTGGACTTGCGTACAACATCGTTGATGAAGTTGCAAAGCAAATACCAAGGGAACTTAATATAACCATTGAATCAGCGCTTGTAAAGTCTACTGAGCTTCGTACTCTCTATGAAAATAGAATGGAGATAAAAGAGCTTTTAGACACTGCAATGAAAGTTGAGGGAATGCCGCGTCATTCTTCAACCCACGCTGCTGGAGTGGTTATAACAAGAGATCCTGTATCAAGCTATGTCCCGCTTGCCTGCAATGATGATGCGGTTGTAACCCAGTTTACAATGACCACGCTTGAAGAATTAGGACTTCTTAAAATGGACTTTTTGGGTCTTAGAACCCTGACGGTCATCGATGATGCAGAAAAATTAATAAAGAAGAATAATCCTCAATTTTCAATAGAGAATGTGGATTTGCAGGATAAAGAAACATTTGAAATGCTTTCAACAGGGGACACAAGTGGTGTGTTTCAGTTTGAATCGGCGGGAATGAGAAGAGTCCTGTCAGGGCTAAAGCCAAACAGTCTCGAGGACTTAATTGCAGTTATATCACTATATCGACCTGGCCCAATGGAGTCTATTCCTATGTATATCAGAAATAGGCACAATCCAGACAAAATAACATATAAAACACCGCTTCTGAAAAATATTCTTAATGTCACTTATGGGTGCATGGTATATCAGGAGCAGGTTATGCAGATATTTAGAGAACTTGCAGGATATTCATACGGAAGAGCAGACATAGTTAGAAGAGCAATGTCAAAAAAGAAGCATAGCGTCATGGAGCAGGAAAGGAAAAGCTTTATTTACGGAAGCGTAGATGAAAGTGGAATTGTTGAGTGTGAGGGTGCGGTAAAGCGAGGAGTAAGTGAAAGGACTGCAAATGAAATTTTTGACGATATGACATCGTTCGCTTCCTATGCTTTCAACAAATCTCATGCTGCAGCATACGCTTTTGTTGCATATCAGACAGCCTGGTTAAAATGTCATTATAAATGCGAATTTATGGCGGCACTTCTAACAAGTATTCTTGACAGCTCAGGAAAAGTTTCAGAGTATATTGTGGAGTGTTCAAAACTTGGAATAAAAGTTCTGCCTCCAAGTGTTAACAGCAGTGAACATGGATTTAAAGTAAAGGATAATTCCATTCAATTTGGTCTACAAGCTGTAAAGAACATTGGAAAGAACTTTATTGATACAATAATTTCAGAGAGAGAACTAAATGGTGAATACACCTCTTTTTATTCATTTTGCAAACGGATATATGGCAAAGATTTCAACAAGCGTTGTATTGAGAGCTTGATAAAATGTGGAGCACTTGATAATCTTGGAGCAAACAGAAGGCAAATGCTCCTAATGTTGCCAGAAGTTTTGCAATCCCTTGAAAATGATAAAAGAAGAAATGTTGATGGGCAGCTTGGATTTTTTGATGTTGGTTCCAACCTTCAAGGTTCACAGGAGCCAATTCCGCCAATTGCAGAGGAAATGCCAAGATCGGATTTGTTAAAGCTTGAAAAAGAAACAACAGGAATATATATTTCAGGACATCCAATGCAGGATTATATGGAGATATTCAAAGCCATTAAAAGCTCAAAAACAAATGAACTTTTGATGGCAGGAGAAGAAAATTATCAAGGCAAATACAGGGATAATTGTACCGTAAAGCTGTTGTGTATAATTTCAAGCGTGCGTAAAAGAATAACAAAGAATAACACAACGATGGCTTATCTAAGTGTTGAAGATATTTATGGTACAATAGATATTATTGTATTTTCAAAAACCTATATGGAAAATTCACAGCTTCTAACAGAGGGTAATGTAATCCTTTTGCGAGGAAGGTTATCATTAAGGGAGGATGAAGCTCCCAAAATTGTCTGTGAATCAGTTTCCCCATGTCCCACGCAACAGGAGATAGAAAGCGAATCTTTTGATGATAAGAAGCATAATAAAAATGAAAAGAACCAAGAAATTAAAAACAAAAAAAGAAAAGGTCTTTTTCTTAGAATGCCAAATGCTGACTGTGAGCAATACTTAAAAGTCAGCAACATTTTAAGTATTTTTGAGGGTAGCACGCCACTTTACTATTACTATACGGATACAAAAAAATATGTAAAAGCGAATAGCTCAAACGGTGTCGAGCTTTGTCAGCCACTGATTGAAGAATTGCGTAATATATTAGGAGATGAAAATGTGGTTGTTCAATAACATCTTTGAAATATTTGGAAAATGGAATAAAATCTTGACACTAAAAATATATAATGCGATACTTTAATATATCGCTTATAATCAGGAGGTAGATTATGAAATCAATAGGTGTTTTAACCAGTGGTGGAGATGCACCAGGAATGAATGCTGCAGTTAGGGCTGTAGTTCGTACAGCAATAGAAAATGATATGAATGTTTTTGGAATTATGTGTGGTTACGAAGGTCTTATGGCAGGCGATGTATATGAAATGAATTTAAGAAGCGTTTCAAATATAATTCAAAGTGGTGGAACAATACTCAAAACTGCAAGAAGCCTTGAGTTTATGACTGAGCGCGGACAGCAAAAAGCAGCTGACATATGCAGAAAATTAGGAATTGAAGGCATAGTGGTCATTGGTGGAGATGGCTCTTTCAGAGGTGCACAGGCACTTGCAGCAAAGGGGATACAGTGCGTGGGAATTCCAGGTACAATTGATAACGATATTGCCTGTACTGACGAAACGATTGGCTATGACACAGCCATGAATACAATTATGCAGATGGTTGACCGTGTGCGCGACACAACAGAATCACACAGCCGTTGTAGTGTAATTGAAGTTATGGGCCGTTCGGCAGGTTATCTTGCACTTTATGCGGGTATAGCAGTAGGAGCAACTTCAATCCTTGTTCCTGAATTTGAATATAATTTTGAACTTGATGTTGTTGAAAGAATGAGAAGAACAATAGAGAGTGGCAAGCAACACTTTGTTATTGTAGCAGCCGAAGGTGTTGGAGATGCAACCGAAATGGCAAAGCATATTGAGGAAAAAACAGGGATAGAAACCAGAACAACAATCCTTGGTCATGTTCAGAGAGGTGGCTCACCGACTGTTCGCGACCGTGTACTTGCAAGCCAGATGGGAAATTATGCAGCAAGACTTATGAGAGATACCGAAAAAAGCTGTGTCGTTGCAACAAGAGATGGTAATATCGTGGACTTTGATATTGATGAAGCATTAGAAATGACAAAAAATCTTGATCTTGACACTTATCGTCTTGCACATGAGATTTCAATATGAATAACATCATACTAATTGGAATGCCCGCTTCAGGTAAAAGTACAATTGGAGTTGTACTCGCAAAGACTCTTGGTATGGACTTTATTGATACTGATTTGATAATTCAAAGCAATGAGCATAAGCTTCTTCAGAATATTATCGACACGCAAGGGTTAGATGCGTTTTTAGAAGCTGAACAGAAAGCCATTTTATCCCTAAACTGCGAGAATACAGTTGTGGCAACTGGGGGAAGTGCTGTGCTGTGTGAATCTGCAATGAATTATCTAAAATCAATTGGAAAAGTGATATATCTTTATGTTGAGTGCAATGTACTGGAGAAAAGGCTTCATAATATCGAAACACGGGGAATTGCCTGTAAAAAAGGCGAAACAACAAGTAAAATATTTAGCACAAGAAAAGCACTGTATGAAAAATTTGCAGACTGCACAGTTAATACAAACAATAATAGCGTTGAGCAAACGGTTAAACATATTTTAAAAATAGTTAAATAATAAAAGTAAAAGACAAAAGAACCGCTGATTTTTTCAGCGGTTCTTTTAAATATGAGTGATATTAGTAAATAATAGGTCACTCTATTCTTCTCCCTGTAATTGAAAATTCAACCCACTCAGCAATGTTGACAGCATGGTCACCGATTCTTTCAAAGTATTTTGCAATCATAAGCAAATCAAGACAAAGTTCCGCATTTTCTGTTTTGTTTGAAATAAGTTCAATAAGTTCAATTTTTACTTTTTTGAATAAATCGTCAACAATGTCATCATATTTCATGACTTCATAGGCAAGCTCAAGGTCGGAATTAACAAAGGACTCGATACTGTCGGTAACCATCTTAATAGTGGATTTTGCCATGTCGCTAATATGTGTAATAGAGTTAAGCTGGCTACTTTTGACAAACTTTGTAATTTCAGCAATATCAGAAGCTTGGTCGCCGATTCTTTCCATATCTGATATCATTTTAAGAGCAGAAGAGATTATTCGTAAATCGCTTGCTACGGGCTGTTGTTGAAGCAATAGCTTCATACATAATGCTTCGATATCTCTTTCCTTTTGGTCAATTTGAATTTCAGCGTCATTGGTGATTTTTATCATATCTCTATTGCCGTTAAGCAAAGCCTTGGTTGCAGAAGAAATTGCACTTTCACACAATGCACCCATTGTTGTAAGCTCCATATTGAGAAGTTCAAGTTGTCGGTTAAATTGATTTCGCATTTATCCAAACCTCCCTGTAATATAATCTTCAGTTCGTTTATCCTTTGGGAATGAGAACATATCATCTGTTTTGCCAATTTCAATTATTTCACCCAAAAGGAAGAATGCAGTTTTGTCAGAAATTCTGGCTGCCTGCTGCATATTATGAGTCACCATAACTATTGTGTAGCTTTTTTTCAGTTCACTCACAAGGTCCTCGATTTTTGATGTGGATATGGGGTCAAGAGCGCTTGTCGGTTCATCCATGAGCAGAACTTCGGGCTGAACAGCGAGCGCTCTTGCGATGCATAAGCGTTGCTGTTGGCCACCAGATATTCCAAGCGCACTTTTCTTTAATCTGTCTTTGACTTCATCCCAAATAGCCGCAGAACGAAGAGAATTTTCAACAATTTCATCAAGCTTTTCTTTCGATTTAACCCCGTGAGTTTTTGGCCCGAATGCAACATTGTCATAGATGCTCATTGGGAACGGATTGGGCTTTTGAAAAACAATTCCAACTCTTTTTCGCAATTCATTTATATCAATATCTCCATATATGTTTTTATCATCAAGTAAAAAACTTCCAGAAATTTTACAATTTTCAATCAAGTCATTCATTCGATTCAATGATTTAAGAAAGGTAGATTTCCCACAACCCGATGGGCCAATAAATGCTGTGATTTCATTTGCTGTTATGTTAAGATTTATATTTTTAAGAGCCTGAAAGTCACCATAAAACAGGTCGGCATCCTTAATCGTAAACTTATTCATTTTTTCACCTCTTAGAAAGTTTTTTTGCCAAAGTAGCAGACAAAGTATTTACTAAAACGACAAGAATTAGAAGGATTACAGCTGTAGCATAGGCTTGATTGGTATATAGTCCTTCAGAAAGAAGAGCATACATATGAACGGAGAGAGTTCTGCCTGAATCAAAAACAGATTTCGTAACATCAGGAATAGTTCCTGCCGTATAGATAAGTGCAGCAGTTTCTCCAACAATTCTGCCAATACCCAGTATAACCCCAGCAAGTATTCCTGGGATTGCAGATGGAATAACAATTTTAAAAACTGTTCTAAGCTTTCCTGCACCAAGTCCAAAGCTTCCTTCTCTGAACGAGTCTGGAACAGATTGAAGGGCTTCTTCTGTTGTTCTCATAATAAGTGGCAGTATCATTATTGAAAGTGTCAAAGCACCGCCAAGAATGGAATAACCAAGACCAAAGTAAACGGAAAACATGAGAAAACCAAAAAGTCCATAAACGATGGAGGGTATACCTGCAAGGGTTTCGGTTGTCATTCTGACCACAGAAACAAACTTGTTCCCTCGTTTTGCATACTCAACAAGATAAATGGCTGAAAAAATCCCAAAAGGTACAGCAATAAGCAAAGATAAAAGTGTGACGAATATTGTGTTTATTATTGCGGGCAGCATAGAAACATTTTCACTGTTATATTTAAATGAAAATAATGCAGGGGAGAGATTTGGAACACCTTTAACTAAAATATAGCCAACAAGTAAAAGCAAAACGCCAATTGTTATGACAGCAGATAAAATAACAATTACAAGCAGAATTAAAGACAAAGGATTTTTTTTGTATGAGTTCCATTTTTGTTTAGCAGTTTGCTTATTGATATAGTCCATTATTTAAGCCTCCTTTTAATTAAGGCAAAGGAGAGATTGATTATTAAAATAAAGCTAAATAATACAACGGCAGTAGCTACAAGAGCTTCACGGTGAAGGTCAGTTGCGTATCCCATTTCAAGAACTATGTTTGCAGTAAGGGTCCTAACCCCACTAAATATATTGTGTGGAATAATTGCTTGGTTACCAGCAACCATAATAACCGCCATTGCCTCGCCAATAGCTCTGCCAATCCCTAAAATTATTGCAGCGAATACGCCAGACTTAGCTGCTGGTAAAACAGTTTTAAAAACACTACTCTCGTGAGTTGCTCCAAGTGCCAAAGCACCCTCATAATATGATTGAGGAACTGATGCCAACGCAGATTCAGATACGCCAATAATGGTTGGTAAAATCATTATTCCAAGCAGAATTGATGAAGTGATAATGCCCTTCCCATTACCTAAAAAAATTTGCATAAATGGAACGATAACAACCAGCCCAAAAAATCCATAAACAATTGATGGTATACCTGCGAGTAAATCAATTGCGGGCTTTAGAATTTTATAAAGTTTTTTTGGGCAGAAGTAGGACATAAATATTGCACACAAAACGCCAGTTGGAACGCCAACGATTATTGCTCCGAGTGTAACATAAATACTGCCAAGTATCATTGGCAAAATTCCATATAGATTACTGGATGGTAGCCACTGTTTGCCAAACAAGAAATTGGTTATACCAATTTCTTTAAAAGCAGGTAATCCACCAGTAAAAAGAAAAACACAAATAAGAGCAACAGCAACAATGGAGATGCTTGTTGCAATCAAAAATACAATTTTCATAAAGCTTTCTTTAAAATTTACCATAAGTCTCCTGATTATTTGTAATGGTTTATTTGGTTGCAAGCTCTTCCCAACTTGTTATCTCGCCTTTAAATATTTTCTTAATCTGCTCACTGGAAAGGGTATCAATCGAACTCTCTTTGTTAACAATAACAGCAATACCGTCTATAGCAATTACAGTTGATTTCAGACCTTTTGAAAGCTCACTTTCTTTAAGCTCTCGTGATGCCATTCCAATGTCGCAAATGCCTTCGATTGTTGATGTCATGCCAGAGGTTGAGTCACTCTGCTGAATTTGGATTTTTGTATTGGGATTAATTTTTATATATGCTTCTTTTAATGTTTCCATAACAGGAGCAACAGAAGACGAGCCAACAATAGTAATTGTTCCTGATTTGTTTGCTTTAACATAAGCAGGTGGATTTTCAGCACTGCTCACATAGCCTTTTTTCTCAATAACTTCCTGACCTTCTTTACTAAGTATAAAAGAGATAAAGTCAGATGCGATTTCACTCAGATTATCTTTTGTAGCAATATTAAAAGGTCTTGATATTTTGTAAGAATCATTTTTAATGTTTTGTATACTTGCTTTGTTTCCATCGACTGCAATTGATTTAACGCTGTCGTTAAGTGAACCAAGAGATATATAACCAATTGCATTTTTGTTACCAGCAATTGTAGAAATCATAACCGAGGTACTGTTTGTAATCTCTGCCGAAGGAGCTGTTTTATCAAATTTTTCGCCATTATCATTTTTCTCTTCAATTTCAAATATTTCAATGAAAGCTCCTCGAGTTCCAGAGCCATCTTCTCTTGATACAACGGAAATTTTTTGAGATAAATTATCTTTGCATCCTGTCAAAGAAATTAATAGCGTAATAACAATACAACAAAATGTAATTGCTTTTTTCATAATCATTTGCCTCCAATATTCTTCTATTATTGTATCCTTATGGACACAAATTTATTATAAATATAGCGTGTAAAAATAAAATACAAATATGTGTAAAAATACAGTAAAAATTAAGTGAAATAGAAAATGATAACATAGATAGTAATAAAAATTTTATTTGTTAATTTACTCCGCAATATCATCTTATTACCGCAAATAATTCTTCTTTTTCAAGGCAAATTATTAAAGAGTAAACAAATAATTTTTTTATAATTTTAATCCTTTTGGTTAAAATAAAATGTTTGCTCAAAATCAAAATGAAACAGGTATAATGTCAAAACTAAATTAATTTGTTGTCAGACTGAAATGGAGGTGGGCTATGCAAAAGCTTTTTAAAGCAATAAGCGTTGTGTCATTTTTTATATGCGTCATAATCTTTTCAGCTATGTTTTATGCTCAAAAAGTTATACCAAATGAAATGTTTGTCAGTGCCAAGCAAGACTTAAAATTAAACAAGCTTTACTCATTAGAATATTCAAAGATGAACAATGAAACAAAAGCAGTTTCAACAGGGCAATCAAATGATGAATATAAGTTAGATGTATCGCTTTTAGATGTAATACCGGTAAAGTCGGCAAAAATTACAGTGACTCAACGACGCTATGTTGTACCAAGTGGAAGTCTTTTTGGAATTAGGCTATATACAGATGGAGTTGTGATTGTAGGTACAGATGATGTTGAAACGAAAGCTGCAACTATCAATCCAGCAAAACTTGCAGAGCTTCAGCAGGGAGATATAGTAAAAGCCATAAATGGTAAAAAAATATGTACAAACTCAGACCTTTCCCAAGAAATACAAAATAGTCAAGGAAAGCCATTGGAGTTTCTTGTTGATAGAAACGGGGAAGAAATTGTTTTAAATTTTACGCCTGCTCTTTCAAAAGCAGATGGTAAGTACAAAGCTGGCTTATGGATACGGGACAGCTCAGCTGGTGTAGGAACAATAACATTTATAGACAAAGAAAATGCAATTTTTGCGGGGCTTGGTCATGCTGTGTGTGATATTGACACAGGTGGGATAATGCCGTTGCTCTCAGGTGATATTGTTTCAGCCAGCGTAAATGGAGCTTATAAAGGTTCTAAAGGCACAACTGGAGAGCTGTGTGGTGTATTTGATAACAAGGTGTTAGGAACGCTATTAATAAACGGTTCAACAGGAGTATACGGAAGCTTAATCGCAGTTGACAATACTTTAAAAGAAATGCCTGTTGCAATGAGATATGAAATTCAAAAAGGACCTGCACAAATTATTGCGACAGTTGATGGAAACAAACCTCAAAACTATGACATTAAGATTACCCATATTTATCAAAATTCAGATTTAAATGAAAAAAACATGACAATAGAAGTTACCGATAAAAGGCTGATTGAAAAAACTGGTGGAATAGTTCAAGGCATGAGTGGTAGTCCTATAATACAAAATGGTATGTTTGTTGGTGCAGTAACGCATGTTTTTGTCAATAATCCGTTGCAAGGATATGCTATCTTTGCAGAAAATATGATAAATACGGAAGATACACTCAAAGGTTATCTATCAAAGCAAGCATCTTGATATAAAGTTGTAGTAAAATGCAAGCATATAAAGTTATTCCATTAAATTCCATTTTTTCTGTAAAAAGGTATTGCCATTTAATTTTATATATGGTAATATATGGTAGAAATTTGAAATGGAGGTAACAAGATATGGATAAAAAGTTAAGAATTATGCTTGCAGAAGAAGGAACCGAATATGGACAAACATGCACTAATATACTCAAAAATTGTGGACATGAAGTGATTCTTGTACCCAAAGATGGAGCAGAGGTGCTATCAAGACTAAATTCAAATGTTCCTGATGTACTACTGATAGATGCTTTTATGCCAAGAGTAGATGCACTTGGAGTATTAAAAGTAATTAAAAGTCAAAAGTTTGCAAAAAAGCCATTAGTTCTTGTAATGTCAGGTGTTGATAATGCAAGATTTGAACAAGAAATGCTTTCTGCTGGTGCAGACTATTATTTCATCAAGCCTTTTGATGTAAATGTACTTGCAGAAAGAATATCACAGTTGACCGGCTGGAACCGTGCCGGTCACGATAACATAATAAAACCAAATATGGAAACTAATCTCAGCGACGATTTAAATGTAGTTGTGTCAGAAATAATGCATCAAATCGGTGTCCCAGCACATATAAAAGGATACCAGTATTTAAGAGAAGCGATTATTCTCTCAATAAATGACGATGAAATGATGAACTCTGTAACAAAACTGCTTTATCCCAGCGTTGCAAAAACATTTGCTACAACTCCGTCGAGAGTTGAAAGAGCCATAAGACACGCTATTGAAGTTGCTTGGGACAGAGGCGATGTAGATGTACTAAGCTCATATTTTGGATATACAATTCAAAACTCTCGTGGTAAGCCTACAAATAGTGAATTTATTGCAATGATTAGTGACAGGTTAAAGCTAAGAATGAAAATCGCATAATATATCAAAAAAAGAGCGTAATTTTACGCTCTTTTTTACAATTAATTTAATTATAAAACACGCTTATAATAAAAATAGATAGCTATAGTTAGTTGAATTTAACATCAATTTGTACTATAATGGGCAGAATAAAATAAAAAATTCAAAAATTTTTCAATTAAATTTTGATATATTTAATTAAGCATTTTAAATACAAAGAATATAACTATAAAAATTCCAAGGGAGAAAGACAAATGACTATTTTTTATGAAGCGTATGATAATCTTTATATCAACATTACAAACCGTTGCCCATGTTCTTGTGATTTTTGTGTAAGAAATGAAGCTGATGGAGTTGGAGAGGGGAATGTACTCTGGCTTGAGCATGAACCAACACTTGAAGAAATTAAGGCAGACTTTAAAAAGTTTGATATGAATAAATATGGCGAGATTATTTTTTGCGGATTTGGAGAACCACTTGAAAGGATCGATATTCTTATTGAAACTGCAAAATTTTTGAGAGAAAATACAAATAAGACAATAAGAATTAATACCAATGGATTATCAGACCTTATAAACGAAAAGCCCACAGCTCATATGCTTGAAGGAATAGTTGATGTAGTATCAATAAGCCTTAACGCGTCAAATAAAATCACATATGAACAGATTTGTCACCCATCTTTTGGGCAAAAATCTTTTGATGCAATGCTTGATTTTGCAAAAGATTGTAAAAAATATGTACCAAAAGTTGTGCTTTCAGTTGTTGATACAATCGGCAAAGACGAGATTGAAAAGTGTAATAACATCGCAAAAAACATAGGAGTAGAATTCAGAGTAAGAGAATTTATATGAAATAAAAAATACATCCCTGAATTTAAAAGTCTTTCATAGATTTTTTAAATTTAGGGATGTTTTTTATTATTACAAATTTTATACATAAAAACTATAAAAATATTGTTTATTATTTAATTTCAAATCGGTTTAAATACACTCACTTTGGCAATAATTTTAATGACAAGCAATGCAGTGAGGTGAGTGTATGCAGTTTAACAAAGTTGAAATCTGTGGAGTAAATACAGCAAAGCTCAAAGTACTAAAAGAAAGTGAAAAAATGGAGCTGCTAAAACGCGTTAAACAGGGTGATAAAAAGGCAAGAGAAAATTTGATAAATGGAAATTTGAGGCTTGTTTTAAGCGTTATTCAGCGGTTCACAAATAGAGGAGAAAATCTTGATGATCTATTTCAAGTTGGTTGTATAGGACTTATAAAATCTATTGATAATTTTGATATAAGTCAAAATGTTCGCTTCTCAACCTATGCTGTGCCGATGATAATCGGTGAGATAAGAAGATATTTAAGAGATAATAATTCTGTAAGAGTAAGCAGGTCAGTCAGAGATATGGCATATCACGCAATGCAGGCAAAAGAAAAGCTTATTAACGAGCATCAAAGAGATCCCAAAATAGAAGAAATAGCTAAGGAACTCGGTGTTCCAAAGGAAGATGTTGTTATAGCTCTTGAGGCGATTGTAGAGCCAGTGTCCTTGTATGAACCTGTGTATTTAGATGGTGGAGATACAATATATGTAATGGACCAAGTTGGCGATAATACAAATGACGATGATTGGATAGATGAAATTTTGCTTAAACAATCTATCAAGGATTTAAGTCCAAGAGAAAAGAAAATTTTAACGATGCGTTTTATGCAAGGCAAAACTCAAATGGAAGTTGCACAAGAAATCAACATTTCGCAAGCACAGGTGTCAAGGCTTGAAAAGTCAGCTCTTAAACAAATAAAAAGCCATTAAATAAAATCATTATTTATCAAAAATCGGATAAAAATTAACAGCCCAATTTCGTACAGACAGTACAAAAACCCCATAATTGTAGTTATATCATCCTACAATTATGGGGCTTTTGCATATTGTTCATTTTTACTTATTATCTTCACTCTATCAGCTTTTTAATATTGTAATTATATACAAATGTGATATAATTAAATATATATATTATTGTTGCTTTTCTTTTGCAACAAGGAAAATTTCAATTAAAATAGAAATAATCATCGTTCCAGATGATAGCTGAAATATCTCAAGAAGTTTTTCACTTGTCAAATTTAAAAAGTTGTAGTAATCCCAATAAACTCTTGCAAATATAAAAGTTGCTACAGCACCTAAAAATGTAATAACACAAAATATTAAACTATAGATGAAAACTTTTTTAGAGAGCCTATTCATTTTATTAAGGTTATCATTAATTGCATTCACAAGTTCACTCATTTAATCAACTCCACATAATTCCTTATGTACAATTATATAATTACTATTATAAAATATCAATGCAAAAATAATGCCAAAAGGAGGCTTATATGACACCTGGATTGTCAACGGCGTGTTTCTATCCAATGAAAACAGAAGAAGCCCTGAAAACGGTTGGAGAGCTTGGATTTTCATCCACAGAAGTGTTCTTTAATACAATTTCAGAACTTACTCCAGATTTTTTAAGGGAACTTGCTAACATACAAAATTCTTATTCATTAAGAATAAACTCGGTTCATCCGATGGCTTCTTTTGCTGAATCATATATGCTTTTTAGTACATATGAAAGAAGATACTATGATACTGTTGAACTATATAAGCACTATTTTAATGCCGCGAATATATTGGGTGCAAATATTGTTGTAATACATGGTAGCAGGATCCCGGGAGTTATTGAAACACAGGAGTACTATGAACGCTTTGGAAACTTGATTGACGAGGGACAAAAGCAGGGCATTATAGTAGCCCATGAAAATGTTGTTGGAACAATGGGGCAAGCTCCTCAGCGCATGATAGAGATGCAAAAAGCTATTGGAGATAAGTTTAAAATTGTCTTTGACATTAAGCAATCGGTTCGTTCAGGTTTTCAACCCATTGAATTTATCGAGCAACTTTACAAACAAGTTGTTCAAGTACATATTAGCGATCACAATGATGAATTTGACTGCCTTCCACCTGGAGAAGGAAATTTCAATTTTGCAGATTTTATTCACTTCCTTACCGATAAAGGATATAACGGTGATTATATTATAGAATTATATAATCACAGTTTTTCAAATTACAATCAATTATTAGATTCAAAAGAATATATCCAAAGCCTTAAATGGTAGTGTTTTAATTTTACTTGTAATTATTATACAATATATGGTATAATAGCCTTAATGGTATGTGCAAATTAGAAAAATATTTGGATGTGATAAAAATGAAATGCCCATTTTGTAATTATGAGGAAAGTAAAGTAATTGATTCAAGACCAACTGACGAAGGAGAAAGAATTCGTCGAAGAAGAGAATGTATAAAATGTGCTAAAAGATTTACTACTTATGAAATTATCGAAAGTGTACCACTTGTTGTTGTTAAAAAGGACAAATCAAGAGAAGTTTTTGATAGGCTAAAACTTTTCAACGGAATGCTTCGGGCTTGTGAAAAGCGTCCTGTATCAATTGAAACTATTGAAAGAGCAGTGGACGACATCGAAATATCACTTCAGAACTCTCTGGATAGAGAGGTTACATCAGAGCGAATTGGTGAGCTTGCAATGGAAAAGCTAAAAGAAATTGATGAAGTTGCTTATGTTAGATTTGCATCTGTTTACAGACAGTTTAAGGATATCAGCACTTTTATGGCTGAGGTTTCAAAGCTCATTCAGGAAAAATAAAGTTCAAAATTAAATAGGTAAAAATTCAAAATTAAATAGGTATAAGTATAAAAGCCCTTGATTAGAAGTCAAGGGCTTTTAAATTAAAAAAGCACCCGCAAAGCAGGTGCTTAGATAAATCATTAGATTGTTTTATTTAGTCTGTCCTTTAGTGGGCTTATAGCACCACCAAACACTCCGCCAAGCACTGCTTCAAGCAAACCATTTGTAAGAATAACAGTTCCAATGGCGCCAAGTAAAAGTTCATACGCCATTCCATTAGCAGTGGCATAATTTTTCCCAAAGAAAAGATAAATTCCGCCAAGTACCAAAATAGTGTTTGTAAGACTTCCTAAAACACCTGAAAGAGTACAAATAGCACCGAACTTTGCTTTTGACTTTTTCTCTCCCATTAATTTGGTGAGCATTGTGATACACACACCTGTAACTGCGCCAATAAGTATTCTTGGGACAAAACAAATAACAATGCTCCAAAAACTACCGTTGAATTTCCCAAATGAGTAAAATGGGGTAAAAACAAAGGCGAGTGCGGGATTGGGTGGCATGAATGTCCAGACAATAAAGCTGAACAGACCAAAGAATAATCCCATCAACATACCGGGCTTTGTGCCAAGAATAACGGTGGTCACGATTACAGGTAATGCTGACAGAGTTGCAACCATTGGACCTATTGGTAAAGACCCAAGTGGCGTGAAGCACACAATTGCTTCAATTGCTAATAGCATTGAAAATTGTGTTAGGAAAAGGATTTTGCTGTGGTTTTTGCTGTTTTGATTTGACAATTTATATTACCTCCTTGCTGTTACTCCCAAAAGGGATGCAACGCAAAATTTAGCAAATAAAAATCATGAGTTTTTCTCATATATTAATTTTAACCCTTCAAGTAGAAGATTATTATTTAAAATAACGTTCCGTCCGCAGTTGGAAACTATTTCCTTGGCAATACCACCCGTTGCAACAATTGTTTTAACAGGCACTCCAAGTTCATTTTCAATCCTGTGGCAGAGTCCATCAAGCATATCGGCAGTACCATAAACAACACCTGCACGCATACAATCAATACTATTTGTTCCAATAACTCTGTCAGGAGCCTCAAGGCTTATGTGTGGTAATTGCGATGCACAGTTTGACAGTGCTTGGACAGAGATTTCAACTCCTGGAGAAATCGTGCAACCACGATAAGCACCAGAAGCATCAATAACGCTTATTTTAGTAGCAGTACCTAAGTCCATAATAAGACAAGGTAGAGGGTATTGAGAAATTGCAGCAATGGCACCGGCAACAAGGTCTGCACCTAAATAAGCAGGACTCTCAACGCGGATATCAAGTCCCGTTTTAATTCCAGGTCCAACAACAATAGGGCTATGACCAGTAACTTTTTTTACTGCATGCTTAAGAGCAAGTGTAATTTCTGGGACAACCGAGCTTAATACTGCACCTGTAAACTCAACGGGCTTGCAGTTGTTAAGTCCAAAGATGTTATTAATATCGATTGCAAATTGGTCTTCTGTTCTGGAGTGGTCAGTAGCTAAACGAGAAACAAATAAGAGCTTTTCTTTAACATATGCGCCTAAAGTAATATTTGTATTTCCCGCATCCAAAACCAAAATCAATTTGTGTGCCTCCTCAAATAAAATAATACAGTTAAAATTGATAAAACATATTATATAGTATTGATAGTTAAAAATCAATTAGTTTGACTAAATTTATCATATAACCAATCTTCAACCATATTATTTAAGGTAACTGGAAAGGTTGCAGTTCTTGTTAAAAATCTAAGAAAATCTAATGCATCTTGTTTGGTATTTGTAATGTTGTAGCATTCAGCGGATTTTACAAGTCCATCTTTCCAGCTTTTTATTCCAACTCCGAATCCATTCAGATAACAAGAATAAGTAAGATAATAAGTAAGCTTGTATCCTTCAAATTCGCAATTGTACTGTATATCTTCCGACACTATCTTTCCTCCTTGGTCAATGTTTGTACACTTTAAGGCTTGTGAATCATATTCACGCACTAATATTATATTAAATAACAATAAAATTATAATGTTAATACGGAATATTGAAAAATTTTTTCTTATAACGCATTAAATTGACAAAAAAATTTAAATTTTTTATATAAAATTACTGAAAACTCTTTATTTTATTAATTTCTATAGTATAATTGAATCTGACTTAAGTTTATTTAGGAGGTATTTGAATGAAAATAGTAAAAGAGAGCTTTGCTTTTCCATCAGTAACTGGACTTACAGATATAAATGTAATGTCATGGGTGCCCGCAAAATCCTCAAAGGTTAAAGGCGTTGTTCAAATCGCACATGGTATGGCGGAACATATTGAAAGATATGATGATTTTGGATTGTATCTTGCAGAAAATGGATATGCAGTTTTTGCAGACGACCATATTGGACATGGGAAATCTGTAATACCTAATTGTGAACTTGGTTATTTTGGAGAACGAAATTATGCTGGAGAAACCTTTATTGATGATTGCAAAAAACTTCAAGATATAGCTATTCAAAAATACCCAAACTTGCCATACATATTTTTTGGACACAGCATGGGGTCGTTTATAGCAAGAAAGTTTTCTGCCAAATTTGGTGACGCACTTTCTGCAGCAATATATTGTGGAACAGCGGCAAAGAACCCAGCTGCACCAATTGCAATCAAACTTGCAGAACTGCTTGTTAAGATAAAGGGAGCACACTATCCAAGCAAAGAGCTTGACGCAATGGCATTTACTGGGTTTAACAAAATGTGTGAAAAGCGTACAAACTTTGATTGGCTCACAAGAAGACAGGATATTGTTGATAAGTATATTGCAGATGACAAATGTGGCTTTCTTTTTACTGCTCTTGGATACAGAGATTTATTTTCATTACTTAATGAAGTTTCAGGCAATAGCTGGTATGAAAGGCTTCCAATTACATTCCCAATTCTCGTAACTTCAGGAGGAATGGATCCAGTTGGAGGATATGGCAAAGGAGTTCAGAATGTTATTTACAAGCTTAGACAAACGGGTCATATGGTTACCGAAAAGATTTATATGAACGGTAGACACGAAATACTTAACGAGATGAACAACGAAGAAGTATTTGAAGATATATTAAATTGGATTGATAATGCAATAATGGAATAATTCAGTTGCTTTAAGAGGCGGGTATTAATACCTGCCTCTATTTTTTGTATAATTAAAAAACTACGAATTTTTTGTTAACACTATGCTATATAGTTGTTTTTAAAACATAATACTGGTATAATATTATTCATATATTATAGAACTAAAACAAACAATTGAGGGGCGGACGGAAAATGAATGATGTAGTATTTAGAAGTTCAGTTGCGGGCTTTAATAAAGAAGACGTCCTAAATTATATTGAAGATATCAAAAAGCAGTATGAGGAACAAAAAAACAAGTTGACGGAAAATGCGTGTGAGCTTTCAAACGCATTTAAAAAAATCAACGAGCTTGAAACTCAGCTTTTAGAATATAAGAATATAGCTGATGAATTAAGTCTTGAAAATTCACAATATATTTCTATGATTAACAATAAACCAGAGCAAAGCCCTGTCTGCAATTTGTCAGACAATGAAATGGTTTCTGACTGTTCAGACAAACTAAAAATATTGTCAGAAGAAAATGAAATGCTAAAAATCAAGTCACAAGAGTTAAATAGTGAATGTGAAAAATATAAGGCAAATGAAAAGCAATTTGAGTCTATAATTATGGACGCTTATATCAATTCTGAAAGTATTTTAGATGACGCAAGGCAAAAAGCAGAACAAATATCAAAGGGAACACAATGCTCTATTGAACAGGCATCAGAGAATTTTGCAGACTTTTCACTTTATATAAGCAATATTTCTGCTGGATTTTCAGAAATTGTTTTCAAGTTAACAGAAGATATTAAGCATCTTACAAATAATTTAATGTCTGTCACAAAAGAACTTCAGGACAACGATGCTGAGGAAACAAGTGATACATATGATGGGGATATTAATATGTATATTAATAATCATGAAGAACAAGTGAATGATTTTAACTGTACTGATTCTTCCAAATACACGGCAGAAGAATCAAAGGACATGAGTAGCTACATAAAGAAGTTTGAATCAATGATTAGTGGTAATGCCAATGCTGATGAAGTTCAAACTGATAATAGCATTAATGAAACTTCTTCAAATGATGTAACTGTCCAACCGCAAGAACAAAATAATGAAATTGAGTGCGAAAATGATTATTCAACTTATCAGAATGACGATACTAATTTAGCTGAAACTGATGTGAATGAACTTATAGGCGAGTATACAAGTGATAGTGACACAGTTTTACAAGAACCCACACAGGAAGTTGCATCAGAAATTCCAATGGATGAAAGCTTAACGGAAGAAGCAAAGGATGAAGCTAACTTTATCTCTTCTGCACCAATTGGCAATTTCAGAATGGATATTCCGCTTGAACAGCCACTCAACTCGTCGCTGATATTTGATGAAAATTTCAATCTTAAAAGTAACAATGAACCGGCTCAATTAGATGATGCTTTGGGTTCACAGCCACTTTCGCCTGATGATAACCAAGAATCGTTTCCACCCCTTCAGACAGGAATGGATTATTCTGAACTGTTTCAGTTTGACGATTCTGGGAATGGAAATAATTTTCTAAAGCATAATACCGATCAGCAATTTAGTGATATTGTTAATGAGTATGCAAGCTCAGATACAAGTGAATTAATCAATAATCAAATAGCTGATAAAAATGCAAGCGTAAGTGAAATTGGGGTTGCCACAGTCACTTCAAAAAAAGTAAATTATGAAATTGAGGAGCCAATGATGGTTGACCCAAAAGGATTATATAAAGCAGTTGATGACCACAGTGGAAAGACAAGGTTTGGTAAAGTAAAAATTAAGATGAGTAAAAACAAATAAATTTTGAGGTGCAACTGAAATAATGACAGAGTTCAAATTAAATACAGACGACTTTAAAGAGGCAATACCGTTCATAAGTGCAGGGGATAGGGTTTTGCTTTCAGGCACTGTTTACACTGCAAGAGATGCAGCACACAAGAGAATATCTGCATTAATTAAGAACAATGAGAAATTGCCTTTTCAAATTAATGGGTCAGTAATATATTACTGTGGTCCAACACCGGCTCCAGATGGAATGGCGATTGGAAGCTGCGGTCCAACAACATCTTCAAGAATGGATCCTTATGCTCCAAGGCTGTTGGATATGGGCCTTGTAGCAATGATTGGTAAGGGTAAGCGGTCAGATGATGTTTGTAGTGCAATAGTGCGTAATAATGCTATTTATATGTGTGCAATTGGAGGTGCTGGAGCGCTTGCCTCAAAGTGCATAAGCAAGTGCGAAGTAATAGCGTTTGAGGATTTAGGGTGCGAATCAATCAAGCGTCTTGAATTTGTTGATTTTCCTCTTATAGTTGCGATTGACTCAAAGGGCAACAACCTATTTAAATAAAAAACTCCCCCTTAACTTCTGTAAAGAGTTAAGGGGGATTGTTGTTAGCTTTATTATTATTTTCTTTTTTTGAAAAGAGTTCAATCAGACCAAAAATCAAAAGAAAGCCACCAAAAAATTTGCTTAATAAATGTGTGCCAATAATAGATAAAACAAATTGTCCAATACAAACTCCAATCAAGCCTCCAAGTGCTACGGATATAACCACATCCCATCTTATTAGCTTGTTTTTATTGTGTAATAATATTGATACCAAAGCACATGGAATAAAAAATATAAGGTTAATACCCTGTGCCTTTAGTTGTGGCACAGACATAATAAGCGTAAGATAAAGCAAAAGAAAGCTTCCGCCACCAAGCCCCATTGCCCCAGCTGCTCCTGACAAAAATCCAGCAACTATATTCATTTAAAAAACATCCTTATTCCTGCATAAATCATAAAAACTCCAAAAATGCGTTTTAACAATGTTGATGGTACTTTTTTAAGCACAACAGCACCAACAATTGATCCAAATACTCCGTATACAATAAAAGGTAGTGAATCACTTATATCAACATAACCTTTATAAAGATATAATACGGCACTAATAACTGTTAGTGGCAAAATAACAGCAACAGCACTTGCGTGCGCTTCATTTTGAGAGAGTTGGGACCTTTTTAAAAGCGGAACGGCAATCATGCCTCCACCAGCACCAAGCAGACTGTTAATAAACCCAACGATTATACCAAACGCAAAATTTATAACTTTTTTAATATTATCACTTCCCAATATTAAAAGTATTACCAAAAATGCAAATAGATTAGATGTATTTTATTAACAAGTAAAAAATGAACGCCTGATATTAAATCAGGCGTTCATCGATTGTAACAAAACCCCACCAAGCCGGACGCGGTCGATATTAACCTGCACTTAAGCAGGTGGGTGCCAGCCCTTCAGCTTCGTGCTCCCTACTTCCGGCAAAGCCGGGAGGTCTGCAGTCCACAGCCGGAACAAAGCTCCCTAAAATAACGTGTTGGGTTAATTTGAACCGAATTTATCGAACTCGGTAGGGGTGATTTTGTTATTCTTCTATTATTTCAAATATTTCATCAAGTCTATCTTGAAATATTTTTCCTATCTCGTCAAACTCTTTATTATCCTCAATAGCAGTAAGAAAAGATTCACCGTCTTCTTCAAGAACTTTTAGTATAATAAGCTCTCCATCTGAATCGAGTATGTCTTCGCTATTTTCATAAATAGGGAGAAGTGCAACATATTTACCATCATCAGTTTCAATTCTATCAAGTTCTTCAAAAGTGTGCTGATTGCCATCTTCATCAATGACAGTAACAATATCAGGATTGTATTCGTTCTCCATATATAATATCTCCTTGTCTTATAAAAAAATTCTTTTTAAGCTATGATAATATTTTACCCTTTATGGCAATGTTAGTCAATAAAAAAGTAGAATATAAAATAATAACAAAAAAATACAATAATGTTAATAAATTATATTGACATTACTGTAAAATAATGATATTATAAAAACAAGGAACAAAGAAAGGATGAATTAATAAAATAATTTATGATTTTTACTTAGTTTCTAAGTTTTGAAAGGTGGTTGATTCCAATGGAGACGGAAATGATTGGCTGCTTGAAAAGCATTGAATCAAGCATTTGAATACGATATGTAATGTAGTCTGCAGTAACTGTTGGGTAAAGTACCTAACAAGTTCCAGAAACTATTATAGTTTGAAAACTATTTTATCGACATTCAAATGGGCTTGGTGTGCGTGATTTGGGGCTGACACAGTTTTGTGTGTTGGGCAAAACACAAAAGGCAGGCAAAATGTTTATATTTAAACTAACAATATAGATTAATATAGTAAGTGAACATCATGACTTATTGCCATGGTGTTCACTTTTTTATTTGTTTTGGCATATACTTGAGATAAGGTGGTGTTTACCTTTGAAAATCAAGCGATATCGCCCAAGATACGCTAAAAGAGCATATTACAAAATTTTTGTCATTTTTATGGCACTTTTAATATGCATAGTTTTAATAGATGCAAAAGTTCGTCCACTGATTAGAACCATCGCAGCAAGTCAGGCAAGCAATCTTGCGACTGTTGCGATAAACGATGCTATAAATGAAATCATGGACGAGAATTCAATCACCTATAATGATTTGGTAACAATTGATAATGATGGAGATGGAAGAGTTACTTCTGTAAAAACAGATATTATAAAAATTAACAGGCTAAAAGCATCGATAAGCACAAGGATTTCAGATAAGCTTTCAAAAATACAAAATAAGCAAATAAAAATCCCAATCGGGTCTTTGATGGGCAATCAGTTGCTTGCAGGAAGAGGACCAAGTATCAAACTTTACATAAATCTTTCTGGAAATGCTGAAACTCAAATATCAAACAAATTTTATAGTGCTGGAATAAACCAAACGATTCACAGGATAATGCTTGATATTACAGCAAACATATATACAGTATTGCCAGGGGCTAATTCAACATCTCAGGTAAAAACAAGTGTAAGTATTGCAGAAACAGTTATTGTTGGAAATGTGCCTGATACATACGGAAGTCTTTATGGAATAAAAGGTATGACGCAGAAATAAAAATGTATTCAACGCAGCGAATATTTGGTATAATAATATTATTATTATCCTTTGGAGGATGTTTCATATGACGGATATTGAATTAAAAATCATTAGGGTGCAGGAACTCACAAAACAATTAAATTATCATAGCAAAAGATATTATGAAGATGATAGCCCTGAAATAGAGGACTATGAATATGACTCTCTAATGCATGAACTAATTGACATTGAAAATGAGTATCCACAGCTTATTGTGCCAGACTCACCGTCACACAGAGTGGGTGGTAATGCAGATGGCCAGTTTGAGCCAGTTGAGCATAAGGTGATAATGGAAAGCCTTCAAGATGCTTTTAGAGAAGGCGAAATAGATGACTTTGACCGTAGAGTTACCAGCGTTGTTGGCAATGCAAAATATGTGGTAGAGCCTAAAATTGATGGCCTGTCGGTTTCGTTGGAGTATGTTAATGGACTGTTTGTGCGTGGATCTACTCGTGGTGACGGAGCGACTGGAGAGGACATTACAGCAAATCTAAAAACTATTCATTCTATACCTTTAAAGTTAAATGAAAAATTGCCTTTTATTGAAGTTCGTGGGGAGGTGTATATGCCTCGCGAATCATTTTTTGCACTTGTTGAAAAGCAAGAACTGAATGAGGAAAAAGTATTTAAAAATCCACGCAATGCGGCAGCAGGCTCACTTCGACAAAAGAATCCTAAGGTAACAGCGTCAAGAATGCTTGACATATTCACTTTTAATGTTCAGCAAATCGAAGGCAAGGAACTTGTTTCCCATAAATCATCGCTTGAATATTTGAAAGAACTTGGATTTAAAACAATACCGTTTATTAAAAGTTGCAATACGATAGAAGAAGTAAAATTAGAAATATCAAGAATAGGTGAAATAAGGGAAACATTATCTTTTGATATTGATGGAGCAGTTATAAAAGTTGATGACTTTGAAAAGCGTAGCTTAATGGGAAGCACATCAAAGTTTCCTAAATGGGCTCTTGCATATAAATATCCACCGGAAGAGAAGCAAACCGAAGTGGAGGACATTGAAATTAATGTTGGAAGAACAGGTGCGTTGACTCCTGTTGCAATACTCAAACCGGTGCTTGTCGCAGGTTCAACCGTCAGCAGGGCTACCTTGCACAATCAGGACTTTATTGCGGAAAAGGATATAAGAGTTGGCGACAAAGTCATTATCAGAAAAGCAGGGGATATTATACCAGAGGTTTTATCAGTTGTTGAACACAAAGATAACTCAAAGCCTTTTGAAATGCCAACTATATGCCCATCATGCGCTGCAGTTGTAACCAGAGAGCAAGGAGAGTCGGCGATAAGATGTAATAATTCGCAATGTCCTGCACAGCTTTTACGAGTGCTTATACATTTTTGCTCACGAGATGCAATGGATATTGAGGGACTTGGTGATGCAGTGCTTGCTTCCTTAGTGGATGAAGGGATGATTAATACACCTGCAGACATTTATTCGATAAAGGCAAAAGATGTTGCAAATATTGATAGAATGGGAATAAAATCTGCCAACAATCTAATTGAGGCAATAGAAAAATCAAAGCAAAATGATTTATCAAAGCTGGTTTTTGCTTTGGGTATCAGACACATTGGGCAGAAAGCTGCAAAACAGCTTTCACAGACCTTTGGAACGATGGATGAGCTTCTTGGTGCAACCGAGCAATCCATAGCGTCTATTGATGGCTTTGGAGAAATTATGGCAAAGAGTGCATGGGAATATTTCTCTATGCCACAAACTAAAAGTCTTATAGATAGACTAAAAGAAAATGGAATTAATATGTCGTCTAAAAAGCAGGTAAATGACATAAGATTTTTGGGCAGGACATTTGTGCTAACTGGAACTCTTCCAACCTTTTCACGAGCGGAGGCAACAGAAATTATTGAAAGCTTTGGTGGAAAAGCATCTTCATCAGTGTCTAAAAAGACAAGCTTTGTCTTGGCAGGTGAGGACGCAGGAAGTAAACTGAAAAAGGCAACAGATTTAGGTGTTGACATAATCACCGAAGAACAATTCAAAGAGATGATAAAGTAAGTATTATAAAAACTATAATAAGCAAAAAAAACAGTCGACTAAAAATAGCCGACTGTTTTTAAAATTAAAATTATTTTTAAATATTACTCTTTGCCTATTTTAAAACCTCTTGATTCAAGAAGGTTTTTAATTCTGTCAGATGAATCTAAAAGTTTGCTTACTGAAATATCATGGTTAATGGCATCAACGAGATATGCAATATATTTTGACATATCAACTTCAGTATACCACTTTCGCTCCAATAGCTGAGGAGTTCTATATATCATATTTGTTGTAAACACTCTTTCGATTTGTCCTTCTTCATATGCTTTGTCAAAATCTTCAAGCCCGTTGCAAAAAAGTCCAAAGCAAGAGCAAATAAAAATCCTTTTTGCGCCAAGGTCCTTAAGCTTTCGAGCAACTTCAATCATTGATTCTCCAGAGGAAATCATATCATCAACAACTATAACATCTTTTCCCTCAACATTGTCACCAAGAAATTGGTGAGAGATGATTGGATTTCTTCCGTTAACTATTTTTGAATAATCTCTACGCTTATAAAACATACCAAGTTCAACACCGAGAACAGTAGCATAATAAATACCGCGTCCCATTCCGCCTTCGTCAGGCGAAACAATCATAAGATGGTCGCAGTCAATTTTAATGTCATCAACATTATTGACAAGAGCTTTAATCATCTGATAAACAGGGGATACATTTTCAAATCCCTTAAGAGGTATAGCATTTTGAACTCTTGGGTCATGAGCATCAAATGTAATAACATTGTCAACTCCCATAAGATTACAAAGTTCCTGCAAGGCAATGGCACAATCCAAAGATTCACGAGCAGATCTTTTGTGCTGCCTTCCTTCATAAAGCATAGGCATAACAACAGTAATTCTATGTGCTTTTCCTCCGATTGCAGCAATAACTCTTTTAAGGTTGGAAAAATGGTCGTCAGGACTCATAGGTATTGCTTGTCCATACATATTATATTTTATACCATAGTTAAAAACATCAACAATAACGAAGATATCATACCCGCGTACTGACTGGTTAATTACTGCTTTTCCTTCTCCGGTGCCAAATCTGGGGCAACTGACATTAATTAGAAATGAATCTTTGTTATACCCATCAAAAATGATAGATGACTTATGTTCGTTTTCGCTTTCGTCACGCCACCTCGAAATATAACTATCGATTTTTTTGGCGAGGTCTTCGCATCCAGGCAATGCGATTATGCCAAGTTTACCATAAGGTATGGTTGTGAAATTTGAACTTCTTGTACTCGTTGACGCTGCAGTCATTTTTAAACCTCCGAGATATTAATACAGATTGATAAAAAAATAAAAAACATATTTTAATTTTATCACAATTATCCGGCACTTACAATATGAAAAACAAGTATATTTCAATATTTATATTTAATAATTTGTTCGATTAGAAAAACCCAATCTTTGTTTAAATATTAACATAATTTTGGAATTTTAAGTATAGAAATCAGTTGATTTTTTTACACTATATGATATAATACAATAGTTAACGCAGGATGCGTAATAATACTATATTAGTTGTGAAAGGGTGATAAGTAAAGATGGCCTCTGAAATGATTAATCAAGTTCTTGAAGCTGAAAAGAGTGCAGCGGCAAAGGAACAAGTGGCAAAGAACACAGCAACTGAGATTATAAAATCTGCTGAAAGCGAAGCAAAATCAACGCTTGACTCAATGAAACTTGCTGCAGCAAAAGAAAAAGATCAGATTATTGCAAAAGCTCAGAAAGCAGCAGAAGAGATATTTTCTAAAGCTGAAGCTGATGCCGAGGCACAAAGTCAGGAACTGTTAAATCAGAGCAAAGCAAAACTTGGCGTTTCTATTGAAACAGTTGTGAAGCATGTTATTCCATAAGTTCTACAGGTATTAGACATCATTTTTATTTATTAAGGAGGTGTTTTCTGTATGGCGATTTTGGAAATGAAGCGCATAGAGCTTCTGGCAATGCTAAGCGACAGTAAGGCTATTATGGACCTTATTCAGCAACATGGAGTTGTTGAACTGTCAAACTATGAAGCAGATACAGACAAACTGTATAAGCTGTCAACAACAACAGCACTTTCCCAACTTGACAAGTTTTACACAGTAGCTACTTCAGCGAAAGAAATACTGAATAAGTATTCTCCTGAAAAGGGGTCTTTTCTTAATTCTTTTGCACCAAGGAAGGAAATGTCTGTTTCAGAATTTTTCTTCAAAGCACAGGAAGCGGATGCAATTTTAAGTAAATGCTACTCGATAACAAGCCTAAACAAAGATATACAGGACTTAAGGGTAGAAATTATTAGAGCTCAGACTTCAATTGATTCTCTTATGCCTTGGATGAAATTAGATATCCCGTCATCGTTTAAAGGAACAGCCACGACTTCATCGTTTATTGGCAGT
Organism: Oscillospiraceae bacterium; assembly: GCA_036654375.1. Taxonomy (GTDB): domain Bacteria; phylum Bacillota; class Clostridia; order Oscillospirales; family Acutalibacteraceae; genus RZYX01. The sequence goes on along the minus strand of JAVVSD010000001.1, from coordinate 32,219 downwards.
TTCTCTATTGAATATGATCGGGAATCTTTACTTTCAGCCCTTGCAACTGCAACTCCAGATATTGATTGTGACGCTGAAATAATTTCATCTGATAAGAACCAAACCTGTGTTGTAGTTATTTGCCACAAAAATAATGCAAGTGATCTTGAACAGGCGTTGAGAGGACTCGGATTCGTATCTCCGTCTGATCCAACTAAACATGAACCAAGCTATAGGCTCAAAAAGTTGGAAGACCAAATGCAAAAGTGCAATGAAAAAATAGCTAAGTGTGAAGAAAAAATCAAGTCATTTGCAGAAGACCGTGAACAAATTGATTTCCTAATCGATTATTTCGTACTCAGAAAAGACAAGTACAAAGCACTCGACAAAATCTCGATGAGCGACAACATCTTCATTCTTACTGGATATATCCCAGAAGTTAATGTTGAGTCACTTGTGGCAAAGCTTGAAGAGCATTTTGATGTTGCTATTAGCATTATTGATCCAGACTTAGAAAACGAAGATGTTCCTGTTGCTTGTAAAAATGGAACTTTTGGTTCAACAATGGAATCTGTTACAAATATGTATTCTCCACCAAACCACAAAGATGTTGATCCTAATGTAATTATGCCATACTTCTACTACAATTTGTTTGGCTTAATGCTCGGTGATGCTGGTTACGGAGTACTAATGATTCTTGCAACTTTATTTGTTAAATTCAAATTTAAGTTGGAGCCAGAAAAAGCAAAAACAGTCAATTTTGGACTGTATTGCGGTATTGGAACAACATTCTGGGGAGCAATGCAAAACAGCTGGTTTGGTGATCTTCCATCATATCTTGGAATAGATTTTATAACTAAGTATCACCTATATTGGTTCCAGCCACTTGATTATACAACTGCTTTCTTGTTGTTTGCTTTCTTTATCGGTATCTTGCATTTATTCCTTGCAGTTTGTGTAAACCTTTACGCAACAGCCAAAAAAGGACATTTACTTGATGCAATACTTGATAATGTTCCTATCTTGATGATTCTTATTGGTGTTATTCCACTTATTAATGAACAAATCGGTGGTACTGCACTTAATACAGGCTCAACAAAGTTTTTATACGAGTTCTTAACAGTAACTGCCAGAGGACCTTTATACATGCTTCTTGCAGCTGGTGCAATTTTAGTTGTATTAACTCACGGAAGATCATCAAAGGGTATACTCGGAAAGTTCTTCAGTGGTTTGTATGCGCTTTACAATGCAGCAGCAGGTTACTTAGGAGATATTCTTTCGTACTCAAGACTTTTGGCACTTGGACTTTGTACAGGAGTTATAGCTACAGTTATTAATATGCTTGCATCAATGCCAGGCAATGTGTTCTTGTTTGCAATTATAGCAATACTCGGACACACAGTTAACTTAGCAATTAACTTAATCGGTGCATATGTTCATACGAACAGACTTCAGTATGTTGAGTTCTTTTCAAAGTTCTATGAAGGTGGCGGAAGGCTCTTCGCACCTTTAAATGTAAAATCAAAATCATTTAAATTTAAGGAGGAAACAAAATCATGACAATTGGTATAGTATTAGCAATTCTTGGAGCAGCATGTGCAGCAATTTTCTCAGGTATGGGTTCAGCAAAGGGTGTTGGAATCGTTGGTGAGGCTGGAGCTGGCCTTATTTCAGAAGATCCATCATTATTCGGTAAAGTACTTATTCTTCAAATCCTTCCTGGTACACAGGGACTCTACGGATTCCTTGCAGCATTTATGATTATGAACAAGATTTCAGACGGACTTACTCTTGAGCAGGGATTAGGACTTTTCGTAGCAGCACTTCCTATCGCAGTAGTTGGTTATTTTTCAGCTATCAGACAGGGCCGCGTTGCAGCTTCAGGTGTTGGCATTGTAGCAAAGAAGCCTGACCAGAACGGTAAAGCAATTACATTTGCAGCAATGGTTGAAACATATGCTGTTTTGGCACTCCTTATTTCCATCCTTCTCATAGGCAAAGTAGTAATCTAATCAATAACTGAATTAAATCCGTTAAGGAGAGTTGTCAATGACAGGGTTAAATAAAATAATCGAAAGAATTTCACAGGACTCTGTTGCAAAATGTGACAGCATCATTTACGATGCACAAAACGAGGCAGCCAAAATTAAAAATGCTGCAGTTGCAGAAGGCGATGCTTTAAAGCAAAAGTTTGTAGAAGATGCAAATGCTCAGGCAAAGACAATTATTGACATGGCTGAGTCAGGTGCACAATTATCTACAAAGAAAAAACTTTTAGCAACTAAAATTGATATTATCAATAAATCAATCAATTCAGCATTGGATAAAATTAAGGCAATGCCAGATAAGGAATATTTTGCGGCACTGTATTCTCTTGTGAAAAAATATGCACAAGATTCAGAGGGCATAATGCTTCTTTCAGAAAAAGACCTTGGACGCAAGCCAAAGGATTTTGAAAAGAAGGTTAACGAAGAACTGTCAAAGAGTTCAAAGCTTACAGTTTCTGACAAGCCCGCAAAAATTAGCGAAGGTTTTATCCTCGTATATGGTGACATTGAGGTTAACTGCACCTTTGAGGCTCTTGTCGAGGATTCTCGAGATGAGTTAAAAGACACAATTTATAACATAATTTTTGCCTAAACATACAAAATTGCAAAAGGGAGGCGTGTACAATATGATGCACGAAACAGAATATGCCTATGCAGTAGCGCGTGTGAGGGCAAATGAGCTTACACTTTTAAGTGCAACGGATGTAGAACAGCTCATTTCCGCTGAAGATTATAAGCAAGTAATGCGTCGCTTGGCCGACACTGGCTGGGGCGATTCAGAGAATGTCACAGACTATTCTCACTACCTCGAACAGTATAAAGCTAAAACATGGGAGCTTCTTGTTGAAATCATGGAAGATATTCATGAGCTGGATATGCTTATTATCAGGAATGATATGCAAAATCTCAAAGCTGCACTTAAATCTGCCGTTTCTCATAACGACCCTGAAAATTTATATATCTCACCAACTGTTTATGATACGGAAGCAATGATAAAAGCAGTTGAACAGAGGATGTTTGAAACTTTACCTGAATGCATGAGTGATGTAGCAGTCAAGGCATATGATATTCTCACTCGTACTGGAAATGGTCAGTTAGCTGACATAATTCTTGATACGAGAACACTGGACCTTATCTATAGCTTTGGCAAAAAGTCGCGAAATGAATTGTTAAGCATACTTGCTGAATATATTTGTGCAACAACAAATATTAAAACAGCTTTTCGTTGTGCTCATACAGGTAAAAACAGAGAGTTTATTGAGGATTCAATTTGTGAGTGTGACACACTTAACAAACAAGACCTCATTGTTGCTACACTGGAGGGTCCGGACGCATTGATGGACTTCCTTTCAAAAACTAACTATAGTGAAGCTGTGGAAATGTTCCACATCAGCACAAGTGCTTTTGAAAAATGGTGTGATGATTTAATTATGAACTGCATTAAGCCTGCGAGGTATAAAGCTTTTGGAGTTGATCCAATAGTTGCATACTATCTTGCAAAAGATGCAGAGATTAAATCTGTGCGAATAATTCTTTCTGCAAAACTCAACCATCTTCCTGCAGATATTATCAGAGAGAGGGTGAGGGCGCTTTATGTATAAAATTGCTGCAATGGGCGACAAAGACAGTATTTATGGCTTTGCGTCAATCGGACTTGAAATATTTCCCATCACTGATCCTCAAGAGGGCATTCATACCCTCCGAAAAATTATTGATGGCGGATACGCTGTGATTTATATCACTGAGCAACTTGCAACACAGATTGAAAGCGAACTTGACCGTTATCGTAGTTTACCAATACCAGCAATTATTCCAATTCCTGGTGTGTCTGGTAACACTGGAGTAGGAATGAGAAATGTAAGTAAGTCTGTTGAACAAGCTGTCGGTTCAGATATTCTCTCAGACGCATAACTATAATTAGCCGAAAAAGAAAGGCAAGTGATAAAAGAATGAGCAATGGAACAATTACCAAGGTTTCGGGTCCTCTTGTTATTGCATCGGGCATGCGTGATGCAAATATGTTCGATGTTGTGCGTGTTAGTGACCAGAGACTTATTGGTGAAATTATTGAGATACATGAAGATAGAGCTTCCATTCAGGTTTATGAGGAAACATCAGGCCTTGGCACAGGTGAGCCTGTTGAATCAACCGGAGCTCCTCTTAGTGTTGAACTCGGACCAGGTCTTATAACAAGTATCTTTGATGGTATTCAAAGACCACTTGAAGAAATTATGAAAAAGTCAGGAAACAACCTCACAAGAGGTATTGAAGTTCCTGCACTTAACAGAGAAAAAGAATGGCACTTTGTCCCAACTGTAAAGGCTGGAGATGAAGTTGTAGGTGGAGATATTGTTGGAACAGTTCAGGAAACTGATATTGTTGTTCACAAGATTATGGTTCCACCATCAGTAAGCGGTAAAATTAAGAGCATCAAGGAAGGTGACTATAAAATCACCGACAATGTTGCTGTTGTAACAACTGCTGATGGTGACAAGAATATTGGACTTATGCAGAAATGGCCTGTCCGTGTTGGTAGACCATATTCAAAGAAGCTTAATCCAAACAGACCACTTATCACAGGACAGAGAGTTATAGATGCAATGTTCCCAATCGCTAAAGGCGGAGTTGCAGCTATCCCTGGCCCATTCGGTAGCGGTAAAACTGTTACACAGCACCAGCTTGCAAAGTGGGCTGAGGCAGACATAGTTGTATATATTGGTTGCGGTGAGCGTGGTAATGAGATGACAGATGTTCTTCTCGAATTCCCAGAGCTTATTGATCCACATACAGGTAAATCATTGATGGAGCGTACAGTTCTTATAGCTAACACTTCAGATATGCCAGTTGCTGCTCGTGAAGCTTCTGTTTATACAGGAATCACAATCGCTGAATATTTCAGAGATATGGGCTATTCAGTTGCACTCATGGCTGACTCAACATCTCGTTGGGCTGAAGCACTTCGTGAGATGTCTGGTCGTCTTGAAGAAATGCCTGGTGAAGAAGGTTACCCAGCATATCTTGGTAGCCGTATCGCTCAGTTCTACGAGCGTGCTGGTCGTGTTATCTCTCTTGGAGCTGATGGTCGTGAAGGTGCATTGTCAGTTATTGGTGCTGTTTCACCTCCTGGTGGTGACATTTCAGAGCCTGTATCACAGGCAACACTTCGTATTGTTAAAGTTTTCTGGGGTCTTGATGCTGCTCTTGCTTATAAGCGTCATTTCCCAGCAATTAACTGGCTTACAAGCTACTCATTGTATGCTGATAAGCTTGGGGGTTGGTTCAATAAAAACATTGCAGAAGATTGGACAATTCTCCGCGGAAAAATGATGAACCTTCTTTCAGATGAAGCAGAGCTTGAAGAAATTGTTAAAATGGTTGGTATGGATGCTTTGTCAGATCCAGATCGTCTTAAAATGGAAGCATCTCGCTCAATTCGTGAGGATTTCCTTCATCAGCTTGCTTTCCATGAGATTGATACTTACACATCTTCAAATAAAATGCATCACATGATGCAACTTGTTGTAGCATATTATGAGAAATCTCTTGATGCACTCAACAAGGGCGCAAGTGTAAAAGATATCATAGAGCTTCCTGTTCGTGAAGCTATTGGCCGATTTAAGTATATTGAAGAGGACAAGGTTGATGCAGAATTTGAAAAGATTGAGATAAGACTCGAAAATGAGCTTACCGATGCTTTGAACAAGGAGGAGGACTATTAATGCCAAAGGAGTATAGAACTATACAAGAGGTTGCAGGTCCTCTAATGCTCGTTCGTGATGTTGAAAATGTAAAATACAACGAACTTGCTGAGATAGAGCTTGCAAATGGCGAAAAACGCCGTTGCCGTGTTCTTGAAATAGACGGCTCTAACGCACTTGTTCAGCTTTTTGAAAATGCTGCAGGTATTAACCTTTCAGACAGTAAGGTTCGTTTCTCAGGTCGTCAGATGGAGCTTGGCGTATCTTCTGATATGCTTGGACGCGTTTTTGACGGACTTGGAAGACCAATCGATGACGGTCCTGAAATTATTCCTGAAAAGCGTCTTGATGTTAACGGAGCACCAATGAATCCTGCTGCTCGTGCTTTCCCATCCGAGTTTATTCAAACTGGTATTTCTGCAATCGACGGACTTAACACTCTTGTTAGAGGACAGAAACTTCCAATATTCTCGGCATCAGGTCTTCCTCATGCTGAGCTTGCAGCCCAGATTGCAAGACAAGCAAAAGTTCGTGGAAAAGATGAACAGTTCGCTGTTGTTTTTGCTGCAATGGGTATCACTTTTGAAGAAGCAAACTTTTTCATAGATAGCTTCCGTGAAACTGGCGCTCTTGACAGAACAGTTCTTTTCACAAACCTTGCAAACGACCCCGCAGTTGAGCGTATCGCAACACCAAAGATGGCTCTTACATGTGCAGAGTTCCTTGCATTCGAAAAGGGTATGCATGTTCTTGTTATACTTACAGACATCACAAACTATGCTGATGCACTTCGTGAAGTTTCGGCAGCTCGTAAAGAAGTTCCTGGTCGTCGTGGATATCCTGGATATCTCTATACTGACCTTGCAACAATGTATGAGCGTGCTGGTCGTCAAAAGGGTAAGGATGGTTCAATAACAATGATTCCAATCCTTTCAATGCCTGAAGATGACAAAACTCACCCAATTCCAGACCTTACAGGTTATATCACAGAGGGACAGATTATCCTTTCTCGTGACCTTTATCGTAAGGGAATTCAGCCTCCAGTTGATGTTCTTCCTTCACTTTCTCGTTTGAAGGATAAGGGAACAGGTGAGGGAAAAACTCGTAAGGATCACTCAAACACAATGAACCAGCTGTTTGCCGCTTATTCAAGAGGTAAAGATGCTAAAGAGCTTATGACAATTCTTGGTGAAGCCGCTCTTACTCAAATCGACTTGCTTTATGCAAAGTTTGCTGATGAGTTTGAAAGGGTTTATGTTTCTCAGGGATATGAATCCAACCGTGATATTGAGGAAACTCTTGACATCGGCTGGGATCTTCTCAGAATGCTTCCAAGAAATGAACTTAAGCGTATCAGTGATGCACTTCTTGATGAATATTATGATAAAAAGTAGGTGATTAACCTTGGCAATACTTAATGTTAACCCTACCCGCATGGAACTCACAAATCTTAAAAAGAAGCTTAAGACTGCTCGTCGTGGCCATAAGTTACTTAAAGATAAGCGTGATGAATTGATGCGTCAATTTATTGAGCTTGTTCGTGAGAATAAAGAGCTTCGTCGCAAAGTTGAAAAGGGAATTGCAGATGCAAATGCGCATATGTCAGTTGCCCGTTCAGTTATGAGTGACGAAAGCCTTAATATCGCGTTGATGATTCCAATGCAGGAGATGAGCCTTGAAATCACTGAAAAAAATGTCATGAGCGTTATGATACCCGTCTTTGAAAGCAAGTTTAAGACGGCGGATGCTAATGATATCTATTCATATGGCTTTGCATTCACATCATGTGATTTGGATGATGCTGTTAAGTCACTATCTGATATTATGCCATATATGCTCAGGCTTGCAGAGGTTGAAAAATCCTGCCAGCTCATGGCTGTCGAAATTGAAAAGACACGCCGTAGAGTTAACGCTCTTGAACATGTTATGATTCCTCAATATGAGGAAACAATAAAGTATATTAAGATGAAGCTTGACGAAAATGAGCGTGGTACAATCACAAGATTGATGAAAGTCAAAGATATGATGCTTGCTGAGGCTCATAAATACAATAACTAATTAAGTTAATATTCAAACAGCCTTTTTTAAAGGCTGTTTGATATGCTGGTGTGGCGAAATCGGCAGACGCAAGGGACTTAAAATCCCTCGGTGGCAACACTGTACCGGTTCAAGTCCGGTCACCAGCACCAAAAAGATATGGCGTTTCTGTAATGGTGATGCTATGTCTTTTTTTATGCTTGTATGTGTTATATACTTGATATATGGTATTTATATTTTATTGAGAGGGGAACATTATGAAAAAAATTATTCACATTATGTTATGCCTGTTAATTCTATTTAGCTTGTCGAGTTGTGGAAATACTGTAAAGATAAATCATCCATATACACAGGAATATATTGCGGGAGAGAAAAATATTAAAGGGAATGTCGATATTGATAAATTCGCTAAGATAGATGTAGCTTTTGAAATTGGAGCAAATTCCGATGGATATGCAGTTTTCAAGGATCCTCAAAAGGCTTTTGAGGTTTTTATTGAGAAATATGCGGATGGGATAAAACTAATTAAAAAAGAATATAACTTATCAAAAATCTCTCAGAATAACTACAATGATTATGGAGTTTATGGCTGGCAAGTGACAACTGGAACAAAAATGGAACAAGAACAAGCGAGATTTGTTTCGGGTTTTATAGATATTTATAAAAATAGCTATTAAAAATTATTTGTCCTCATTATAAGCATAATTTGCATTAATGTATAAATCCTTTCTCAACATTGACACAAACTTGTAGCTAACTATTTATATAATGGTTTGCTACATTTATTTTTAATAATATTTGTAAGGTAAGGTTACCATTAAATTGCTTTATGATAAATTATAAAATTAGCATATAATTTTTTTGTCATTTTATAAATATTTTAATTATTAGTTATGATGTAATGTATAAAGTAATATAATTAGATTAAAATATAGTTGACAAAAGTAATAATAGTTAATATAATGATTTTATATCTCTTTGCACTGCATTACATTCTTAAAAGGAATGCGAGATCAACAGTACAATCTGAGCAGGCGATGAACCTTTAAAAGGTCATGGGGCCGGGCCACTTTGTGGCAACAGTGTGCTTTATTCACATCTGTGGGACAGTAGTATGTTCCATAGGTGTGTTATTTTTTTTACACTGAGGACAGTTATACTTGAAATGGAGTGCCATAGAGCTATCATTCGAATGCCGAAAGGTAAAAGCGGAGGTAAGTTTTATGACAAACAGCAAATTAAACATGGCAGGTATCACATCTGCCGAAGCAAAAGAACTGCAAGAACAATACGGCAAGAATGAATTGACTTTACAGAAAAATGAAAGCTTTATAAAAAAAGTTTTTCATATAGTCTGTGAACCGATGTTTTTGTTGCTTATTGTTGCTGCAGTTATTTATTTTATCCTTGGTGAGCCGCGTGATGGTGCGATTATGCTTATTTTTGTCATTGGCATAATTAGCATAGATGTTATTCAAGAATGGAAAACAGATAAGACTCTTAATGCACTTAAGGATTTGTCAGCACCACATATTAATGTAATTCGTGATGGCGAAGAAATTGAAATTGCAAGCGTCGACCTTGTGCCAGGCGATATTATGTTGATTTATGAGGGCGTTAAAATTCCAGCAGATGGTGTTGTTATTAAATGCAATGACCTTTGTGTTGATGAATCCTCTCTTACAGGAGAAGCGGAAGGCGTTTGGAAAATTAACACAGAAAATGCAGAACAGACAGCAGAATATTGGCGCAAAGACTACTGCTATGCAGGAACACTTGTAACGCAAGGAACTGCAACAATACTTGTTGACAAGATAGGAACAAGCACTGAATACGGTAAAATTGGTGCAAATGTTGCATCGGCACCAGTTGAGGATACACCTCTTCAAAAGCAGACAGGAAGCCTTGTAAAGACCTGCGCGGGAATAGCCGCAGTGCTATTTGTACTCGTTGGTGTCTTTACTTATTTTAATATAACCGACCACGCATTTTCAGATAGAATTATTGAGAGTATTTTGTCTGGAATAACGCTTGCAATGGCAATGATACCTGAGGAATTTCCTGTTATATTGACAGTTTTTCTTTCAATGGGTGCATGGCGACTTGCCAAAAAGCAATCGCTTGTTAGAAAGCTACCATCGGTTGAAACACTCGGTGCAGTTTCAGTTCTTTGCGTTGATAAAACTGGAACGATAACAATGAATCAGATGACCGTTCAAGACACATGGGCATTAAATCAAGATGAAAAATCGCTTTGCAAAATAATGGGACTTGGCTGTGAAACCGATGCTTATGACCCAATGGAAAAGGCAATGTTAGAGCATTGTGAAAGCATTGATTTGCCAAGAGAACAGTTGTTTTCAGGAAAACTAATAACTGAATATCCATTTACAAATGAACTTAAAATGATGGGACATGTGTGGCGGAGAGATGGAAAAATTGTTGTGGCGGCAAAGGGTTCACCTGAGCGGATCCTTACACTCTGCAATTTGTCTGATGAGCAGAGGCAAGTTGTACAAAACAAGGTAACCAAGATGTCACAAGAGGGACTTCGTGTTATTGCTGTGGGGACAATGAATCCAAAAACAGATGACGAAATACCTGCAACTATATTAGAATGTTCTCTTACGCTGTGCGGTCTTGTTGGTCTTGCTGACCCGCCGAGGGAAAGCGTTAAAAATGATATTGCTGTATGCAATAAGGCTGGAATCCGCGTTGTTATGATAACCGGAGATAACGGAATAACAGCGTCTTCAATTGCTAAGAAAATTGGAATTCCTCACAGCGATAATATTATAACGGGGGATATGCTTGAGAATATGACAGACGAAGAGCTTAGGGATAAAGTTAAGGATGTCAGCATTTTTTCTCGTGTTATTCCAGAGCATAAAATGCGAATTGTAAAGGCGTTTAAAGATAATGGAGAAATTGTCGCAATGACGGGTGATGGTGTTAACGATGCACCTGCACTTAAGTATTCGGATATTGGCATTGCGATGGGTAAGAGAGGAAGTGAGGTTTCAAGAGAAGCTTCCGACCTTATACTCATGGATGATAATTTCACAACTATTGTTGAAACAGTAAAAGATGGCAGAAGAATTTATGACAATATAAGAAAAGCTGTTGGTTATGTTTTTACAATCCATATTCCGATAGCCTTTGCATCTTTGCTTGCACCAATTTTAGGAATCGAGCCAACTGCACTTTTACTTTTACCTCTTCATGTTGTATTGCTTGAGTTAATAATTGACCCGACTTGCTCGATTGTTCTTGAAAGACAGCCAGCAGAAGTGGATATTATGGATAGAAAGCCCAGAAATCCAAAAGAAAAGCTGTTGACTTCAAGAGTTCTTACAAAAAGTGTAATACAAGGATTAGTAATGTTTGCTTCATCATTTGGAACTTATTTTTATCTTCTTAATACTGGTAGCTCAGCATCAATAGCTCGTTCAATGGGTCTTGCAATAATAATGATTGCAAATTTGTTTCTTGTTCAGGTTAATAGCTCAGATTATCATTTTGCATTTCAATCAGTCGCGCAACTTATTAAAGATAAAGTGATGTGGATTGCAAATCTTGGAACAATTGCAATGCTTGGAATTATCCTTTATAGCCCAATAAATAATTTCTTAAAGCTTGCACCATTAAATGCAAATATGCTTTTTAGTGCAACTGCAATTTCATTCGTAGCAGTATTTTGGTATGAAATAGTTAAAGTTTTTAAAAGATTTAGAAGTAAATCAAAAAATAATTAGGAACATTAAGAAAGCCATCGAATAACTCCGATGGCTTTCTTGTAAAGTAAAAATGCAAGAGTTTGGTATAATTAAAAATCAACTTCTGTGTCATTGTAACAGCAGGTAAGAAGTTGCTCCATTTGCGTTGGAGTGATTTGTCTTGGGTTTGAACCTGTGCAAGCATCACCAACAGCAAGCTCAGAAACCTTTGAAAGTTTTTCAAAGAATTCTTTTTCGTCGATGATTCCTCCGTCATAATCCTTGATACAACTTGGAATATCAAGCTTTTTATTGAGTCCGTTTATGTGGTCGATAAGAGCATCAACAGATGGCTCCAAACCAATGAACTTTGCAATTTCACAATATCTCTTGTTAGCTGTTTCATCTTTAGCATTAAACCTGATAACCTTTGGAAGATACATAGCATTTGCACAACCGTGGACTATATGACCACCACTGTATGCTGCACCAGTCTTGTGAGCCATTGAGTGAACAATACCAAGAAGAGCATTTGAGAATGCCATACCGGCAAGACACTGTGCATTGTGCATTCTTTCTCTTGCATTTGTATCTCCATTAAATGAATCAACAAGATATTCGCTGACCATCTTAATTGCATGAAGAGCAAGAGGATCTGTGTAGTCACAGTTTAAAGTTGAAACATAAGCTTCAATAGCGTGTGTCATTGCGTCCATACCTGTATATGCAGTCAGCTGTTTTGGCATGGTTTCTGCAAGGTCAGGGTCAACAATAGCAACATCGGGAGTTATGTTAAAGTCAGCTAAAGGATATTTAATTCCTTTTTCATAGTCAGTTATAACTGAAAAAGCAGTAACTTCAGTTGCAGTACCGGATGTTGATGGAATAGCACAGAAATGAGCCTTTGTGCGAAGGGCGGGGAAGTTGAAGGGAATACACAAATCTTCAAATGTTGTTTCAGGGTACTCATAGAATGCCCACATAGCTTTTGCAGCATCAATTGGTGAGCCTCCGCCAATCGAAACAATCCAGTCAGGCTGAAATTTTTGCATTGCAGCGGCACCTTTCATAACGGTTTCAACTGAAGGATCTGGTTCAACACCTTCAAATAATTCAACTTGCATACCAGCTTCTTTAAGATTGTTAACAACCGTATCCAAAAATCCAAATCTTTTCATGCTACCGCCGCCGACAACAACGATTGCTTTGTTTCCTTTTAAATTCTTTAGAGCATCAATAGCACCTTTGCCGTGGTATAAATCTCTTGGCAATGTAAATCTTGACATTTTATAAATTCCTCCTAAAATATAGTTTAGGTATACTTTTTTATTGTTCCAAAAATACACCAGTTTATAATTGATTTGCAGGGAATATTCTTTTACAACAAGATTGTTAAATTTTTATCACACTGCGGATTAAATATAACATTTAAATTCATTTAATGAGCATCTTACAACTATTTGATGTAAGATGTTTATGAAATTTGTTTAAAGTTTTTTAGTGATAGGAGAAAAATATGGTTAATATTATGTTCGTTTGTCATGGAAATATTTGTCGTTCACCAATGGCTGAATTTGTTATGAAGGATTTAGTCAAAAAAAAGGGGATGGAATTATCATTTAATATTTGTTCCTCGGCAACCAGTATGGAGGAAATTGGAAGTGGTGTTCATTATGGAACCAGAGATAAACTAAAGAAGTATGGAATCACAACTGAGGGTAAATATTCAGTTCAGTTTAATGCAGATGATTATGAAAAGTATGACTATATTGTTGCAATGGACGGGAGGAATATTTCAAATATTTATAGGATATTAGGCGGGGAAAATTATGAAAAGGTATCCAAGCTTTTAGATTTCACAGATAGAAAAGGCGATATAGCAGACCCTTGGTATACGGGGAATTTTGATGAAACTTATAATGATATTTACGAAGGGTCTGAGGCTTTGATTAAATATATAATAAAGAATGACGCAGATAAGCTTTAATAATATAAACAAGCAGCCACGGCTATGAGGTCGTGGCTGTTTTGACTATACATCATTGTTCTTTATTGACTGCTTTTTTGCGTTTTTATTTTTATTTTGGTTTTCGCGAGTTATTGGAGTTTGTCCTTTGGCTTTTTCAATCCGTGCCTTTTTATTGTCGGTCTGGCTATCCTTTGGCATCATTTTCTCCTTTACATTATGTGATTTTCTATATGAATTTTAACAATATCATAACCCAGCGTTTCTATTTTATTTTGTATTCGACTTGAATCAACACCTGTTGTGTCAAAGTCAACAGCGATGCGGTCAGACATTTCATTAACGCTAACACTTATAACTCCTCGCAGAGAATCAAGCTCTCTCTTTAATTTTTTTACATCATGCTTTCCATCAACTTTTTGTAATGAAAAATAAGCACTTTCCTTTGACATTATCTGCCTGAGTTATTGTTTTTTAAAACTGGATTAGCTTTTTCTTTTCCACATTTTGCTTTTCCTTGAATTTCAGGGACAGGTGGAGCATCATTCTTTGGAAAATGTGAAATTTTGTTGCTCTCTGTGCCATGTGGTTGTTTTGGGTCAGGTCGGCGCATACCTGCTTTTGCCATTGTTAATCACTCCTTAAAGCTATTGGCAATATTATTTACAATTTGATTTGAATTATAATAATATGTTTTAAATATTGCAAAGAAAAGTGTATATTTTCCGTGAGATTTTTCGTTTGAAACACCAATTTTATTATATTTAATACTTTAAAATTGTTTATATCTTTTATTCATAAAAAGGACAAAGCAAGAATATAGATTGAAAGACAGCAATTTGCAAAAGGAGATGCGACGGTATGGATTTAATGATATCAAAGGAAGCTGTGTGCATTAACGAAATAATATACGATGGCTCAGTCGAGCAGGCAATAGACAGCGATATTACCCTGCCTGATTATTGCCCGGATATTCTTCGTGTATTAAAATGCACAATTATGCCGAGAATAAACTCCACCCAGACGGCTGGTGATAGGATAACAGTGGATGGCTCGGCACTTCTACGCGCAATTTATGTAGCAGAAAGCGGTAAGGTACATTGTTATGAGCAAAGCATACCGTTTTCAAAATTTATCGAACTCAAGGGGCTGGAAAGCAACCCTTTTGTTAAGGTTAGAATAAAAACAGAATATTTAAACTGCAGAGCAGTAAGCCAGAGAAGGCTTGATATCCATGGCGCACTTTGCATATGTTTTAAAGTAATATCTAAAAAGCCCCACGAAATTCTCTGTGATGCAGAGGGTGCAGGGATTCAAACCAAAAAAAAGCAAATAGAAATAAGCAGTTCGATAGGTGGCATTAACAGAGCATTTCCAATTTCTGATGTGATAGATATGGGTGCAAGTAAACCGCCAATTGCACAGATTTTAAGGTCAAGTGCATTTGCGACAGTAAGCGAAACAAAAATAATAAACAATAAAGTTATGATAAAAGGTGAGCTTGTAATTAACACAACCTATTGTTCTGATACACCAGAGTCAACACTGGAATCAATAGAGGTGTCATTGCCAATTAGTCAGGTTGTTGAACTTGTTGGCGTGACAGAAGAGTGTATGACTGACATAAGGCTGGAACTTACCAGTATGGATATCATTCCAAAAGCTGACGGTTCAGGCTCAATGCGGTTGCTTGATATTTCGGCAAGAATAGATGCGGTTTTAAGTGCCTGCAAGATGATGTCAATTCCAATAATAGTTGACGCATATTCAACTCAGTATGACATTGAAGCAGATACAAAAATAGCAGAACACAAATGTCTTTTAGAAAACTTTACAGAAACCTGTTTGTGCAGAGGCTCAGTTGATGTTTCTGGGATTGGCGTTAAAAAGGTGCTTGATATGTGGTGCTCAGATGTGACAACTGCGGCACATGAAAAAGACGAAGAGTTGATTATTGACGGAACAATAAATGTTTGCTTACTTGTTTGTGATTGCGATGACCAGATTGGATACATTGAAAGGCAAATAAATTATGAGCACTCAAGAAGCCTTTGCACTACCGAAAGAATTGAGTGTGATCCTTGTGTTACTGTTTGTGCTTCAAGCTTTGTTATAGGTGCAGGAGATTGTATTGATGTAAGAATAGAATTAAAAATTCAGGCAAGTGTTTACGCAATAATGGCAAGTAAAATGATTGACAGCATTAACATAAATGAAGAGCAAGGAAAGAAAAAGCAAAAAGCTGCACTTACTATTTACTTTTCACAAGGTGGAGAAAATGTGTGGGACATAGCAAGAAGATACAACACAACAGTAGAAGCAATTATGCGTGAAAACTCTCTGGCAGACGAACAAGTGTCAGAAAAAGCTATGCTTCTTATACCTGGAATATAAAAGGAGGGTAAGAGTATGGAAGAAAACAATATATATAATGACATTGCAGAGAGAACTCAAGGTGACATATACATAGGAGTTGTAGGTCCTGTAAGAACTGGAAAATCAACATTCATAAAGCGTTTTATGGATGAAATGGTTATTCCAAACATCGAAGGTGAATATCAAAGAGAGCGTGCAATGGACGAAATGCCCCAGTCATCTGCTGGCAGAACGATAATGACAACTGAGCCGAAGTTTATTCCAGAAGATGCAATAGATATTGTTATGCCTGATCAAGCACATTTCAGGGTAAGAATGATTGACTGTGTTGGATATATTGTTCCAAGCTCACTTGGATATTTTGAAAATGACCAGCCAAGAATGGTTCGTACACCTTGGTATGACCATGAAATACCGTTTAATATGGCTGCTGAAATTGGCACACAAAAAGTAATAAGTGAACACTCAACCATTGGATTGGTTGTCACCACAGATGGAAGCATAAGTGACATACCAAGAGATGAATACGAAGAGGCGGAAGAGCGTGTAATTACAGAGCTAAAAGATATTAACAAGCCATTTATTGTTCTTCTCAATTGTATGTATCCACAGACACAAAATGCAAGAGAACTTTCATCAGGATTAATGCAAAAATATCAAGTACCCGTAATCCCAGTGAATTGTATGGAACTTGATGAGCAGGAAATAAAAACGATTTTGGCACAAGTTTTGTTTGAGTTTCCAATTAAGGAAATTTCAATTAATATTCCAAGCTGGCTTATGATGCTTGATTCAGAGCATTGGCTCAGGAACAGTACATTCAGAGCAATTGAAGAAGCGGCAAAAACAATTTGTCATGTAAGAGATGTCAATTTGCTTGTAACGGAAATGTGCAATTGCGAACACATAGAGGCAGTACAGATTGTTTCCATGAATCTTGCAACTGGTAGTGCTGAAATATCTGTTACAATGAATCAAGAATTGTTCTATAAAGTCCTTGCAGAAAGCACAGGCATTGAGATTGATAATGAACAGGGCTTAATGAACTGTATGATTGAGCTGGCAACAATTAAAAAGCAATATGACAGGCTTAAGGGAGCTTTAGACGAAGTTGAGGCAACAGGTTATGGGATTGTAATGCCAACAATCGACGAGTTAACACTTGAAGAACCAGAAATCATGAAGCAGGGCGGAAGGTATGGGGTTAAACTTTGTGCATCAGCACCATCAATCCATATGCTCAAGGCAAATATTACGACGGAAGTTGCCCCAATTGTTGGCTCTGAAAGCCAGTCAGAAGAGCTTGTAAAATATCTGCTTAAAGAGTTTGAGGAAGACCCGACAAAAATCTGGGATTCAAATATCTTTGGCACATCACTTAATGAACTCGTAAATGAAGGACTTCGCAGCAAACTTTATCATATGCCATCCGATGCAAGAATGAAACTTCAAGAAACACTTGAAAAAGTCATAAACGAAGGTTGCAGTGGACTGATTTGCATCATTCTTTAAAAATTGATTAGACAAAAGGCGATGCTTAAAGCATCGCCTTTTAATGTTATATGAATAATTGTATTTAATAAGTGAAACAATAATATTGGTTACATATATTTTTGGGATTGTTCCACAGCCAATTTGTCGCACCTTTCATTTTCTGGATGTCCAGCGTGTCCTTTTATCCAGATGATTTTCACATTGTGATTTTCAATTTCTTCAAGTAAAATGCCCCACAGGTCTGAGTTTAGAGCAGGTTTTTTGTCAGCTTTTTTCCAGCCATTTTTCCTCCACGATTTTGCCCATCCCTTTTCAATGGAGTCAGCAACATATTTTGAGTCTGTATAAAGTTCAATATCACAGCTTCGTTTAAGGCATTTCAAGCCTTCAATAACAGCAGTAAGTTCCATTCGGTTGTTTGTCGTTTCACGCTCACCACCACTAAGTTCTTTTTCGACACCGTTACAGCGTAATATTGTTCCCCAGCCACCAGGACCAGGGTTGCCAGAACAAGCGCCATCCGTAAATATTTTTACTAAAGTAAGCTTTTCATTCATTAGTTTGTTCTCCATTCAATATACTTAAAACATTCTATCATTTTCTCACATAGCAAACAAGAATTAATTAATCAAACAGTTTATATTTACTATTTTAAGTTAATAATATTAATTAATTACTATAAAAGGAGATAAAAAATGAAAGCTGTTATAATGGCAGGTGGAGAAGGCACAAGAATGAGACCTTTGACATGCGATATTCCAAAACCAATGGCTCGTCTTTGCGGAAGACCAATAATTGAATATATAATGGATTTACTTATTGAAAACGATGTTGATGAAGCAGTAGTTACGCTAAAATATTTGCCTCAGATAATCAAAGACAATTTCCCAACCAATACCTATAAAGGCTTGAAACTTACATTTGTTGAAGAGGGGATTTCACTAAAAACAGCGGGAAGCGTTAAAAATGCTGCAAAGAATTTTAACGAGCCATTTTTTGTAATCAGCGGAGATGCAATGTGTGACTTTGAGTTAAATAAAATAATGGCACATCATAAAAGCATATCGGCTTTAGCAACGATTGTGTTGTCAAAAGTTAATGACCCAAGAGAATATGGACTCGTAAAAATGAATGACAAGGGAATCGTGGAAGGATTTATTGAAAAACCGGGCTGGGGGCAAGTTACATCAGATCTTGCCAATACGGGTATTTATATTTTAAGCCCCGAAATATTAGAACAAATTCCAGACAATGAGCCATTTGATTTTGCTCAGGATTTATTTCCAAAGATGATTCAAAATAATATGCAAATAAATGCATATCAGGCACATGGATATTGGTGTGATATAGGGGATTTACAAGCTTATTTGCATTGCCAGTATGATATGCTAAACTGCAAAGTGAAATGTGATTTACAGGCTCTTGGAGCAGGAGTTTATTCAAAAAATTCGGTTCTTCCAGTAGGCAATTATAAACTTATTCCACCTGTATATATTGGTGAAAATGTTGAACTTGAAAGCGGTGCGGAGATAGGACCAAATACAATAATTGATGATGGCTGTTTAGTTGGAAAAGATGCTAAAATTCGATACTCAGTAATGCTTGAAAACTCATATGTTTCCAGTGATTCTGAAATGACCAGTGCTATACTTGGAACAGGCGCAACAATAAAAAGGAACGCAACAATGTATGAATTCAGTGCTACAGGAACTGGAGTTATCATAGGAAAAAACGCAAGTGTCAGACCGAATGTTCTCATTTGGCCTGAAAAGTCAGTTAGTGATGGCACAACGGCATATAAAAATGTTAAATACGGAAAATTCAGTAGAGATATTTTTGATGATGACGGAATATCTGGAGAAAGTGGAATTGAACTTACACCAGAAGTCTGTGCCAGGCTCGGCTCTTCAATCGGAAGCACACACGCAGGAAGAAAAACGGGAATTGCTTTTGATGGTACAAGAAATTCAAAAATATTAAAGCTTGCAATAATGTCGGGATTAATGTCGGCGGGCTGTCATGTTTGGGACTTTGGTGAGTGCTTTGAAGCACAGCTTTCCTTTTTCACCTCTTTTTGTGGACTTGGAATGGGGATATATATTTCTGACGGAGTTGAAACAAGTATAAAAATTTGTGGAGAGGGTGGTCTTTCACTACCAAGATTTTTGGAAAGAGAGGTTGAAGCAAGACTTGCTAAAGGCGAATTTAACCGCTGCGGAAGCGAATCGTGTAGGGATATTGCGGATATGAGCAGTATCCAGATGATATATCAGCAGGAACTTTGTCGTCAGGCAAGCTATGGGCTTGTTGGGCAAAGTGCAGGAATTGAATGTGAAAACGAACAAGTAGCAAGAATATTGCGTGAATCTCTTGACAGATTAGGGTGTGAATGTTCTTCAAAAGTTGTTCTTAAAATCAATTCAGAAGGTACAATATTAAAAATTATTGATAAAACCTGTGGTGATATTTCTTATGAAAAACTACTTGCAATATGTTGTATAAACGAATTGCAAAGTGACCGAGATATAGCGTTGCCATATGATGCACCACAATTTTTAAACTCACTTGCTAAAAGATACAATAAAAGAGTGTTAAGATATCTTAGATCTCCTGCGGATAACGCAGATAGTGAGGCAAGAAGATTAAGCATGAAACAGGCATGGGTAAGAGATGGATTGTTTATGGCGGTCAGAATTCTCTCAATAATGAATGAGCGTGGTATGACACTTGCACAGCTACTAAGAGAAGTGCCGGACTTTTATGTGCATAGAAAAATATTAAAAATTGATATTTCCCCAACCCAATTATCGGAATATTTGGGCTTGGATAGCAATGAAATAAATTCAGGAAAAGAGGGGGTAACACTAAAAAGAGATAATGGGCGATTGCTAATTACTCCTACCCGCAGGGGAGATAAAATAAAGTTATTTGCAGAAGCGTCAAACATGGAAACGGCAGAAGAGCTTTGTGCAGAAATAGAAAATAAGGTAAAGGCAAATTCACCACATAAATAAGTGGTTATTTCCTTGACAATCAATATCAATAGCTGTAGAATATATAGTATATATCAATACCGTCGTCGTAACACACGACGACGGTATATTCGGTTTAATAAATAATTTTTTTATATATTATGTTCGGATACAAATTTGATAATCTTGAAATGTTAGTTCCTCGCCTTTTGGTAGGGGTTTATAGTGTTTCTATAAAATAAGGAGAAAATTTATGCAGAACAAAAATGAAACAATTGTAGATGCAATTGTTAGGGATGTTAAGGACAAAAAACCGCCAAACGATAGAAAATATCGTCAAGGTGGTCGTACTAATATCCCAAAGAAGTCTTCTGCCAAAAAGACAAACCATACCGAGCCAGTCAAAATATCCTTTTTAGGTGGGCTTAATGAGGTTGGCAAAAATATCACACTTTATGAATATGATGGAGATATGTTCATTGTTGACTGTGGACTCGCATTCCCTGACCAGGATATGCCTGGAGTTGATTTGGTTTTACCCGACTTCACTTATATTGAAAGAAATATTGACAAAGTAAAAGGAATAATGATTACCCATGGACATGAAGACCATATTGGTGGGTTAGCATATTTGCTTAAAATTGTTAATCTTCCTGTTTATGCCACAAGGCTTACAATCGGATTAATCGAAGGCAAGCTTAGAGAGCATGGGATACTTGATAAAGCCAAGCTTAATATCGTTAAACCTGGCGACCATATTTCTCTTGGGAAATTCGATATTGAAATGATTCATGTCAATCATTCGATTCCCGATGCACTGGCTTTTGCTATAAGATGCGGTGCAGGTACTATTATTCAAACAGGCGACTTTAAAATTGACAGCACACCGATTGACGGCGATATAATCGATTTGGCACGATTCGCACAGATTGGTCAAGAGGGTGTTCTTTGCCTTCTTTCTGACTCAACAAATGCTGAAAGACCAGGATATACAGAAAGCGAAAAAAAGGTTGGAGAATCTTTTGAGCTTCTATTTAAAAAGGCAGATAATCGACGCATAATTGTTGCGACATTTGCATCAAATATTCACAGAGTTCAGCAGATAATGGATGTTGCTAAAAGCCTTGGAAGAAAGGTTGCACTTTCTGGAAGAAGCCTTGAAAATGTTGTTAATATAGGAAAAGAGCTTGGATATCTTAATGTTCCAGAAGGTCTTCTTATTCCACTTGATATGATAAATAGATACACACCAGAAAACCTGGTTCTTATAACAACAGGAAGCCAAGGAGAGCCGATGTCTGCTCTTTCAAGAATGGCATTTTCTGACCACCGCAAGGTTGCGATTAGTCCAAACGACTATGTAATAATTTCTGCAACTCCAATCCCTGGCAATGAAAAGACAGTGGGAAAGGTTATAAACGAGCTTATGAAGCTTGGAGCTGAAGTAGTTTACGAAAAAATGTATGAAGTCCATGTTTCAGGCCATGCGTGTCAAGAGGAATTAAAACTCATTTTGGCACTTACGAAACCAAAATATTTTATCCCTGTTCATGGTGAGCAAAAGCATCTAATAAAGCACGCAATGCTTGCAGAGAGCATGGGAATGGATAAAAAGAATATTCTTGTCACTGACAATGGTAAAAAGATTGAAATATCAAATAAGGAAATCAAAGTTCTTGGCAGCGTTCCATCAGGCAAAGTTTTTGTTGATGGTTACGGTGTTGGAGATGTTGGTAGCATCGTTCTTCGTGACAGAAAGCATCTTGCACAGGACGGACTTATAATTATTGTTGTTACCATGGACAGTGCTACAGGTGAAGTTCTTGCTGGACCTGATGTTGTTTCAAGAGGATTTGTTTATGTTAGAGAGTCAGAAGAACTTATGGATGATGTTAGAAGTGTTGCACAATACTCTCTTGATAGTTGTATTGAAAACAGCATAAGAGATTGGAGTACAATCAAAACAAAGTTAAGAGATGAAGTATCACATCTACTTTATGAACGCACAAAAAGAAGCCCGATGATATTACCCATAATTATGGAGGTTTAACATCACCGATGAAAATAAAAAGCTTTTTCGTTAACTACCCATTGCAGATAACTGCAACTATTCTGGCAATTGTATTCACTGGGTTTATGGCGTACTATAACATTACAATAGCTATCGCACAGGCAATACTAATTGTAGCCATTGTTATTGGTGCCATTATAAGTGCAAGAGTTGTTAGCGAAAAATTAAAGCAAACGGTCAAAAAAACAGCACAATATCTTGACTTTACTCAGAGAGAATCTCTTGAAGTCTTTCCTTTCCCGATAGCAGTTGTTGAGGAAAATGGAAAAATCAAGTGGAATAATGAGCTTTTTAGTGCAAGGATAATTGATGATAATTTTTTGCAAAATGATAATATTGACCAGTTTATTCCCGGCATTCAGTTAAATGAACTCTCACCATTAGACAGTATTTCTACTGAATATAATGGGAGTAAATTCACTGTGTTTACGAGCAAAATTGATTTTAACAATTCTGAACTTTACTGTGTGTATTTTGTCGATGATACTGTGCTTAAAAATAAGGCTGATGAGTTTGAACTTTCAAGGCCAACGGTTTTGCACATCGTTTTTGACAATATTGAGGATATTTCTCAAAATTATAAAGATAGTGAAGTTGCTGTTATTAATGGTGGACTTGAAAAGATTATAGAGTCGTGGACTTCAAAGTTTCCATGTATCTTGCGTAAGATTGCCAATGGCAAGTTTTTTATTGTGGCTGAGGAACGCGGTTTACAGAGTATGATTGAGGAGAGATTTAAAGTCCTTGATGAAATAAGGTCGTTTTTATATGCCGAAAAGGCAATTGGAATAACCCTTTCAATTGGTGCAGGCAGGGGAAACTCAATGCAGGAATGTGATGACTGCGCAAGGCAATCACTTGAAATGGCCCAAAGCCGAGGCGGTGACCAAGTCGCTATAAAGACAAGGGGAAGTTATGAATTCTTTGGCGGAGTTTCAGGTGGAATAGAAAAGAGAACGAACACGAAGACAAGAATAATTGCTTCAGCTATTGCAGAACTTATTGAAAGTAGCGAAAATGTTCTTGTGATGGGGCATTGCTTTTCAGACCTTGACAGTATTGGCGCTGCGGTTGGAGTTTGTAGTGCGGCATCTGCAATTGGAAAGCCTGCAAATATTGTCTTATATAGAGAAAAGACGCTTGCTGATTCCCTTATAAAGCATCTGGAAGAAAATGGCATGGGTGAGCTATTTATTGAGCCTGATGAGGCGCTAAAGTTAGTTCAAAAAAAGACACTGCTTGTTGTTGTTGATACACATAGAGCGGACTTTCTTGAAGACAGAAAGCTTTACGATGCAATTGATACAGTTGTCGTTGTGGATCATCATCGCAAAACTGTTGACTACATAGATAATGCTGTTATTTTTTATAACGAACCGGCGGCTTCTTCTGCTTCAGAAATGATAACAGAAATATTGCAATATATAACAGCCAAGAATCCGCTTAAACAGACACCTGCCGAAGCGCTGCTTGCAGGTATTATGCTTGACACTCGTAATTTTGTTCTCCGTACTGGGGTCAGAAGTTTTGAGGCGGCAGCATATCTGCGCGGAAGAGGAGCAGACACTGTAACTGTAAAACAGATGTTTGCAAACAGTATGGATAACTATAAATTGCGTAATCAGATTATAGGCAGTTCAACGACATATAAAAATTGTGCAATTTCAATTGCACCAGATGGAATAGAAGATGTAAGAATTGTTGCATCTCAGGTTGCTGATGAACTTTTGAATATAACGGGCATAAAATCGTCATATGTGCTTTTTAGGTCTAATGGAAATATAAATATATCTGCTCGTTCAATGGGTGAAATGAATGTTCAGATTATTATGGAAAAGTTGGGTGGAGGAGGCCATCAGACAATGGCTGCGGCTCAGCTAAAAGGCGCAGTAATGGAAGATGCTCTTGGCAAACTTCGTACTTCACTTGATGACTTTTTTGAAACTCAGAATTAACTTTGGAGGAAAGATTAATGAAGGTAATATTAAAACAGGATGTTAAGGGACTTGGAAAAAAAGGCGAGCTTGTAAACGCTTCTGATGGATATGCGCGCAATTTTTTATTCCCGAGAAATCTTGCAACTATTGCAGATGCACAGAATATGACCGAACTTAAAAATGCCGAGCAGGCAAAGCAACATAAAATTGATGTTGAAACTGCTGAAGCCAAAGCAGCAGCTGATAAAATTTCTGGTAAAACAATTAAAATTACTGCAAAAGCAGGTCAGGGCGGAAGATTATTTGGCTCTGTAACTGCAAAGGAAATTGCAGAGTATATAAAAAACGAATTTACAATAAATGTTGATAAGCGTAAAATAACTGTTGATGATATCAAGGCTTTTGGAACATATGAAGCAGAGATTAAGCTTTACAGTGGTATCACCGCAAAAGTTAATGTTCAAGTCAGTGAAGCATAACGGGACAGATGTATAAGACACATTACAAGGAGAAATAAATCTGTGCAAAATGTTAACTTAACGATGGACATGGAATTGCCATATAGCCTTGAGGCTGAGCAGGCAGTTCTTGGTTCAATACTAATTGACCCGCCTTGCATTACTCAGATTCAGTCAAGCGAGTGCGGATTTAAAACAGAATACTTTTATCTCCCTGCACATAAGGCAATTTATTCTGCTATGCTTAGTATTGATGGGATGGGTGGAAGAATTGACCCACTCCTTGTTCTTGAAAAGCTAAAGGAAGAGAATGTCTATGATGATGCGGCTGGTAAGACATATCTTTTTCAGCTTTCACAATCAGTTCCTTCAACGGCTAATGTTGAAGCTTATGCAAAAATTATAAGAGAAAAGTTCTACATACGCACACTAATTGGTGTTTCAAAAGAGATAATCGACAGTGCATCAAACCATGAAGAAAGTGCGGACACTTTGCTTGACAGTGCTGAGCAAAGAATATACGATATTCGACAGGGAAAGAATACTTCTGGTGCATCTCGAATCGGTGAAATTCTCACAGATAGTGTTTACGATAGACTTACAAAGCTTAACTCACCTGAAAGGGACCAGTACATTGGGTTTTCTACTGGATTTTCTGATATAGACAGGGTAATTTCAGGTCTTAACAAATCTGACTTAATAATAATTGGCGCTCGTCCTGCAATGGGTAAAACAAGTTTTGCCCTTAATCTTGCAAGGAATGTTTCGGTTGTATCAAAGAGAAAAGTGTTGTTCTTTTCCCTTGAAATGACAAAGGAACAAATTGCACAAAGAGTTCTGTCCACCGAATCAAGAGTGCTTAGCACAAAGATGAGGACAGGAATGCTTAATGAGCAAGAATGGATGAGAATTAGTGCTGCTACATCGGCACTTTATGATTGCCCTCTTTATTTTGACGACACTTCAAATATAACTGTTCCCGAAATGAAGGCAAGAGTACGCAGAATGAAAGATGTTGAATGTGTTATAATTGACTATTTGCAGCTCATGAAATCTGGACAGAGAATAGAAAACAGAGTGCAGGAGGTTTCAGAAATCACAAGAAACCTAAAGCTTATGGCAAAGGACCTCAATATTCCTGTAATTGTTCTTGCACAGCTTTCCAGAGGAACTGAGGGCAGAGGGAAAAGCCATAAACCACAGCTTTCAGATCTTCGTGAATCAGGCTCAATTGAGCAGGATGCTGATATTGTTATGATGCTTTATCGTGAGGATTATTATGGCGATGAAGCTGAAAATCAAGATGCAGAACAGATTAACAAGGTGGAAATGATAGTAGGTAAGAACAGACATGGCCCTACGGAGTCTGTTGAGCTTGCTTGGAATCCAGATTACACAATGTTTTCAACCTTGGAAAGGAATAGAGATGGAATCTAAGATTTTATCTGTTATTGAGCGCTATCAGATGCTGAGTTCTGGAGCAACAGTTATTGTTGCTTTTTCAGGAGGAGCGGATTCGATTGCGCTTCTTTCGTTCTTAAACTCAATGAAGGAGCAATTTAATATCAAGCTTATGGCTGCCCATGTTAATCATGGCATCAGAGGAAAAGAATCGGATAGCGATGAGCATTTTGTTAAACAATATTGTGAAAAGCTAAATGTTGATTTAAAAATACTTCATGCTGATGTTCCGGCTGTTGCAAAATTGACAGGTGAAAGTGAAGAAGAATGCGGAAGACGAATAAGATATGAATTTTTTGAAAGTATAGATAAGGATGCAATTATCGCAACAGCACACACTCTGAGTGATAGTGTTGAAACTGTACTGTTTAACCTTACTCGAGGCACTGCACTTAAAGGACTTTGCGGTATCCCACCCAAAAGGGGAAATATAATCCGTCCTCTGATTGAATGTAAGAGAAGTGAGATTGAAGAGTATTGCAGTAAAAATAAAATTGCTTATGTTACTGATAGCACAAATAATGAAAATATCTATTCAAGGAATTCAATAAGACACAATGTTATTCCACATCTTGAAAAGATAAATCCATCTTTTTTAGATGCTGTTTTTCGTTGTGTAAAATGTCTTAATGAAGACAGTGATTTGTTAAATTCTTTATCGTGCATTTTAAAAGATAAAATTGCACTTAAAGGTGACTTTGATGCAGAACTTTTAAAAAGTGAGCATCCATCTATCAGAAAAAGAGTGATTGCAGATTTAACCTTTGAAAATAGTGGAATTCATCTTGAACAGAAGCATATTGATGCAATTGATAACCTATTATTTTGCACAGGTCAGGTTCAAGTGAGCAAAAATTGCTTTGTAAGAGTAAAAAATGGAAGGCTTGACTTCCCGAAATATGAATTTCAAAACAAAGGATTTGAAATTCCATTTGAACAAAATAGCATCAAAATACCGTCTGGAACTATAAATGTTCGTAAAATTAACGATTTTATGGCAAAAAGTATACAGAAAATTAACAAAGATATATTGGATAATGGCGTAGATTATGCTAAAATAGATAAGCACTGTGTTTTTAGAAGTAGAAAAGATGGCGACAAATTTTCTCCAAAAGGCAGAAAAATTACAAAGTCATTAAAAAAGCTTTTCAATGAATCCAAAATTCCTGTAGAAAAAAGGGACAGTATTGTAATTCTTGCAAATGAAGATGAGATACTTTGGATTGAAGGTTTCGGACCAAGTGAAAAAGCATCAATATCTGAAGGCACAAAAAACATAGTAGAGATATCTATCAGGAGGTAAATAGTGAAAGAGGACATTAAAGAGATATTGCTTGACGAAAAGCAAATTTCTGAGTTGGTAGAGAGATTAGGTACACAAATAAGCAAAGATTATGCGGGAAAAAATCTTTTGCTCATCAGTGTTCTTAAAGGCTCGGTAGTTTTTATGGCAGATCTTATGAGGGCTATCAGTATTCCATGTAAAATTGACTTTATGGTAGTTTCAAGTTATGGTAGTGAAACTGTAAGCTGTGGCACAGTAAAAATTATAAAGGATCTTGACATTAATCTTTCAGGATATGACCTTTTGATAGTTGAGGATATTTTGGATACGGGTAGAACCCTTAAATCACTTATGGAAATATTAAAAACAAGAAACCCAAACAGCGTAAAAATTTGCACATTTTTAGACAAGCCTGACAGAAGAGCTGTTGATTTATCAGCAGATTATCTTGGAGCAAAAATTCCAGATGAATTTGTTGTTGGTTATGGACTCGATTATGATGAGAAATACCGCAATTTACCATTTGTTGGAGTATTAAAACCAGAGATATATAGCAATTAATTATTTGTTTTATTTATGGCGCTCTATTTTTAGGAGGGATTTTCTTTGGAAAACAAAAAAAGCAGCTGGGTTGCGGCTTTATCTTGGATTTTTATCCCGGTTATTATAATTTCGGGTATTTTTTGGTACCTGTCATCAGCACCAACTGATAAAACAGAATATTATCAGCTGATTAATTATTTTGATGAGGGAAAAATTTCAGAATACAGTTTGAACCTTGGCAGTGGCAAGCTCACCTATGTGTTAAAGGGAGAAAAAGAAAAACGAATTTATGATATACCGAATGTCACTCTTTTCCTGAATGATGTTCATGAAAAGGTAAGAGATTATAATACAAAACACGCTGACAAGCCCATTAAAATGGACTATATAAAAGGTGCGGCATCATCTGCATGGATGTCTGTTTTACCGACAGTGCTTATGATGGTTCTTGTTGTTGCGGCACTTATTTTTGTTTCCAAAAAGATGAACCAGTCAATGACAGGAGAAAATAACAGAGCGATGAACTTCAGCAAGGCCAGAATAAAAAATGGCGTTGATGCAACTCGAAAAACCACATTTGCAGATGTTGCTGGTGTTGACGAAGAAAAGGAAGAGCTTAGTGAAATAGTTGAATTTTTAAAGGACCCAAAGAAGTTTAGCGATTTGGGTGCAAGAATTCCAAAAGGAGTTTTGCTTGTTGGACCTCCCGGTACTGGTAAAACCTTGCTTGCAAGAGCAGTAGCTGGTGAAGCTGGAGTTCCTTTCCTTTCAATTTCAGGATCTGATTTTGTGGAAATGTATGTTGGTGTTGGTGCTTCAAGAGTTAGAGATCTTTTTGAATCAGCAAAGAAAAGTGCGCCAGCAATAATATTTATAGATGAAATAGACGCTGTTGGACGGCACCGTGGCGCTGGCATGGGTGGCGGACATGATGAGCGTGAACAAACGCTTAACCAGTTGCTTGTAGAAATGGATGGCTTTGGAACAAATGAGGGCGTAATAATAATTGCGGCAACAAACAGACCAGACATTCTTGACCCTGCACTTTTAAGACCGGGCCGATTTGACCGTCAGGTAACAGTTAATTATCCAGACATTGTTGGCCGTGAGGCAATACTAAAAGTTCATGCACAGGGTAAGCCGCTTGCACCGGATGTTGAGCTTGGCAAGATTGCACGCTCAACAGCAGGATTTACAGGAGCAGACCTTGAAAATCTTCTTAATGAAGCGGCATTGCTTGCTGCTCGAAGAGGATTGCGTGCTGTAACAATGTCTGAAATTGATGAAGCAACCATTAAAGTTGTTGTTGGCACTGAAAAAAAATCAAAGAAAATTAGCGACAAGGAAAAGAAGCTTACAGCATATCATGAAGCAGGACACGCAGTAACAACATTTTTTCTTGAGGGACTGGACCCAGTTCACCAGATTTCCATCATTCCTCGTGGAATGGCTGGAGGATATACAATGTCTATTCCTTCAGAAGATAAGAGCTACAAGGCAAAAAGTGATATGCTTAATGAGGTAGTTACTTTACTTGGTGGTCGTGTAGCAGAAGCTGTTGTGCTTGGAGATATCTCAACAGGTGCTTCAAACGATATTGAAAGAGCAACAGAAATTGTAAGAAAAATGATTACCAAATATGGTATGAGCAATGCTCTTGGACCAATTTCATATGGTTCAAGTAATCAGGAAGTTTTCCTTGGAAAAGATTATAACCATATTCGCAATTATTCAGAGAATACTGCTTCTGAAATTGATGCAGAAATAAATAGAACTATCCTTGAATCCTATGACAGTGCAGAGGACATTATCCGTTCTCATATTGATAAGTTGCACCAGATTGCTCAGTATCTTATCGTTAATGAAAAAATGGACGGCGAATTATTCAAGAATATTTTGTCAATAGACGATTTTGATTTAGAAGCATACGAAAAATCGCTTAAATCAGATGAAAATGACACTGAAGATAACAATGGTGAGATGGCT
>JAVVSD010000001.1:0-2092 GCA_036654375.1 Oscillospiraceae bacterium | reverse complement strand
GAAGCTTCTGATGACAACGAAGAAATTTCAAATAAATCTGATGATGTTGATTTAGACAATAAAGATTTATTAAACAATGAAGAATGCACAGATGAAAAGGATAATTTAACTGAAAACGGCTTGGATTTTGAACAGGAATCCTTGACAACAAAAGAGAAATCAAACAATAATGAAACTTTGATTAAAAATCTGGAAGAAACAGAATTTTTTGAAGGTGACATTATACAAAAAAAAATAACTGAAAATATTGAGCAAGAAATATCAAAAGAGATAATAAAAGAAGAAGCAAAGCAAAAAGCAAATCAAAAATCCGAGGAACAAGTGTTTGACTTTGAATTTGCTGGATATGATCCTGTTCCTCTTCCAGAAATATCAGAGGATGAAGTTAATGACTCTGAGTCTAAAGATTCTGCTGATGAACTTTTGGACGAAAGTGTTGAGGTTGAGAAAGAACCATTTGAATCAACAAATATTGAACAAACGGACGATGTTAATGATTTTAATGGAGCTAATGAAGAGTCAACCAAAACAGTTTCTGATGGCAATTTTGCTGACGAGTATGAAAATCCTTATTTAGAGGTAGCAGAAGAACTCAAACAACCTGGACTTGATGCTTTTTATGCCGCTGCAGCAAGTGGTTATGATGACAGAAGGCTTGAAGTTGATGATACAGAGCTTGAAGATGTATCCAATATGTATGATTCTGACGAAGTAAATGCAACATCAGATGTAGATGTTGAAAATATGATTGATGCATTAAACGATCAAGAATATAACCCTAATGAAAAGATTGAATTATCTGAAAATGACGAAATTTATGAGCTTTATGAGCTTTTAAAAGCAACTCGTGATTTTAGTCCAAAGCCTACAATTTTGCTTGATAAGAACAATAGCAATGCAGAAAAAGGAAATTCTGAAAAAGGCAAAAAGGGTAAAAAAGACAAGGAAAAAAAGTAATTCAAATAAACAGCAAGAAAAAGGAGGACAAATATTATGAAAAATGCAACAAAAATTTTATTTGGTGTTGTGGCAATAGTTTTTGGCGTAATATATTTTGGCGATGTTTTTAATTTTTGGAGCATTGGAAGTTTTGAGGGTTTATGGACTCTTATAATTATTATTCCTGCAATTGGAAGTATGTTGTCCTCAAAAATCAACTATGTCAACTCAGCATTTTTGATTTTTGGAGTTTGGTTGCTTATAGACCAGCAAAAATGGGTTAGCCAAGAAATACTCAACGGAGTCACAATTTCAGTAGCTCTTGTTATCTTTGGAGTTGGACTAATATACAGTGAAATAAAAAGGAAAAAGACTCCCAGCAATCAAGAAGTTGAGGTAGTACAGGGAACAAATTTTAATAGAAGAGCAACAGAGAGTACTTCTCAAAAGCCATCATTCTTTGCAGCTTTTGGACTTAATCAAAGTAGAAGTTCATGTAAAAACCTCTGCGGGGGAGATGCCACCGCTATTTTTGGTGGTGTTGAGCTTGACTTGTCTGACGCTGTCCCAAGCGGTAATGTAACATTTAGTGTCAATTCAATCTTTGGAGGAGTTGATATTGTTCCACCAAAGGGATATAAAATTGAAACAACAGGAGTTTCATTACTTGGCGGATGTGACAACAAGCTTCAAGACACTCAATATGATGGATCTCCAATATTTACTATAAAATATTTTACTTTTTGCGGTGGAATAGATATAGTAAACGAAATTAGATAATTTAAAATTAACACTAAAAAGCTGTCGAGAGATTCGACAGCTTTTTAAATAAAGTGGTAATAATAAGATTACTTTAAAAATACAAACGGCTATTATTCTGTATATAAGCTTGACACAACATCAATATGTAGTGTAAAGTAATAATATGGGTTATTATGTAAAAATGTAAATAGTCTTTAATACATTGGAATTCATTAGGGAGGAAATTATGCCCAAAAAATCGAGTTACGGAAACGATAACATATCACAACTTAAAGGTGCTGACAGAGTTAGAAAGCGTCCGGCTGTAATATTTGGCTCGGATGGAATTGATGGTTGTCAGCACTCTATCTTTGAAATATTATCCAATGCAATTGATGAAGCAAGAGAAGGA